>CAVQBS010000001.1:0-13563 GCA_963710805.1 uncultured Alphaproteobacteria bacterium
TCGCATTCGCGGCCGAAGGTCATGGTGCCGAGGCAGAGCTCGCTGACCTTGAGGCCGGTCTTTCCGAGATAGCGGTAGTCCATGGCGCTTCTCCCCCTTTTGAGACGGCGGCCGGCCGACCTCGATGACGAGGGTGCCGGAGGGTCGATTTTGCTGAATTCTGGCGCCGGAGCCGGCGCTGACGCCCTGCCAGCGGGAAGCCGAGGCCCGAGCGCCGAACCGCATGATAAGGCGACAGCTGCCGTGCGCCTAGGGGCCTGGGTCAATCCGAATTCCGCTCGCTGTTTGTCGATCGGTCGTAGGCGTTCGAGCGGCGGCCCGTCCTCTCCGCCACCCGGTCAACGAGCGGGCGAGCCGTCGACGGGATCGTCTGCAACCACCCGGGCAACCGCCCCCTGGAGCAGGGCAATCGCTTCGGAAATCGTGCGAAGGAGAATTTCCCTTGCCGGCTCGACGGCGTTGATAAGACCGGCGGCCTCGCCAATCATGACCGCCGCGACATCTCGGTCACCACTCTCCCAGGCGTCGCGATAGCGGGCTGACTGCACCTCGATATCGGCGCGGAGTTGAGCTTCATTGCCGTGCCACGCCTGCGTGAACGGATTCCGAACGCGCAGGGTGAAGCGTGATGGCCAGTCGAGGCGCCGCGCGATGTCCATGACCGTAGTTCGGATCGTGTCATCGCCGGTTGCGCCGAGGGCCGCCCGGTGCAGATTTGGATGGACGAGCGCCTCCGACGAGGCCCAGAAGCGGGAGCCCATGACGACCCCATCGGCCCCCAGCATCAACGCGGCCGCAAGCCCGCGACCATCGGCGATTCCGCCCGCGGCACAGACAAGCGCATCAGGCGCCGGCCGTCGTACAAGGTCGGCAACCTCCGGCACGAACGTGAACGTGGCCCGGCTCTCGCCGTGGCCGCCGGCTTCTGCGCCCTGGGCGACGATGATTTCAGCCCCGACATCAAGGGCGCGCCGCGCGTCATCGAGGCTCTGCACTTGGCAGACCAAAGTGACGCCGGCGGCCCGAATTGATGGCGCGAAGGGCGCCGGGTCCCCGAAGGAGAGGAAGACCGCCTTCGGACTTCGCTCCAGCACCTGATCGAGCAGGTGTGGGTTTCTCGCGAGAGACCAGGTGATGAATCCACAGCCGACGGCTTGGTTTCCGACTGATCGAACTCTCGCGCCAGCCAATCGCTGTCGCCGTAACCTCCACCAATGAGCCCAAGGCCTCCCGCCGCACTGACCGCGCTTGCAAGTTCCCCGCCGGCCGCGAACCCCATTGGCGCGCTGATGACGGGATGCAGCAGTTTCAGCCGATCGGTCAGCCTGGTCGCGATGCGCATCGCTGGTGCCAATCCAACAGAGCGCATTCAACATCGCAGGTTCTCCCTGTATAGGCGAGCCTCATTTGGCACTGGTACTGTCGATGGCGCCCGGAGCTGGCGGTCGCAACGCCGGCGAATCGGCGAGAATCCATGCCCCCAACATTCGGGAACAGCGGGGACGGCTCACCCTTCAACCCGGGAATTATGGCAATCGAAACCGTCGCCTGATAAAAGGCGCGCGAGCCAGGATGAGCCCCATGCGCAAGGCAACCGTTACCCGCAAGACCAAGGAAACCGACATCGCCGTCACCGTCGCGCTCGACGGCACCGGCAAGGCGACGATCGCCACCGGCATCGGCTTCCTCGATCACATGCTCGAGCAGCTCGCCCGCCACGGCCTGATCGACCTTACGGTGAAGGCCAAGGGCGACCTCCACATCGACCAGCACCACACCACCGAGGATATCGGCATCGCGCTCGGCCAGGCAGTGAAGGAAGCGCTTGGCGACCGGGCCGGCATCACCCGCTATGCCGACGTGCACCTGCCGATGGACGAGGCGCTGACCCGATGCGCGATCGATGTGTCGGGACGGCCCTATCTCGTCTGGAAGGTCACGTTTAGCCGACCGAAGATCGGCGATTTCGACACCGAGCTGTTCCGGGAGTTCTTCCTCGCCTTCGCGCAGAACGCCGGGATCACGCTCCACATCGAAACGCTCTATGGGGAGAATAACCACCACGTCGCCGAGACCTGCTTCAAGGCGCTGGCACGGGCACTGCGTGCCGCCGTGGCGGTCGATGCGCGCCAGGGCGGCCGCGTCCCGTCGACCAAGGGCTCCCTGAGCGGCTGAGGCTCGGCCATGGCGATCTACACGGTTCACGCTCCGCAGAAGCCCGACGGCGCCTCCGTCACGCCGGGCGAGATCGTCTTCGTCAAGGAGGGCTTCTGCTGGCCGGCCCTGTTCATTCCGGTGATCTGGGCGATCTATCGCCGGCTGTGGCTGGTGGTCCTGTTCCTGCTCGCGGCGTTCCTCGTGCTGAACGGGCTCGCCATGGCGGGCGGCGGTGCCGCCGTCACCGTGCTCTATATCCTCGGCCGGTTCTACGTCGCGCTCGAGGCGAACGGTCTTCGCCGCTGGACGCTCGACCGCAACGGTTACGCCTTTCTCGGTGTCGTCGAGGGGCGGCGGCTGGAAGAGGCCGAACGGCGCTTCTTCGGCGAATGGGAGCCGGGGCTTCCGACGGGCGAGCTGTCCCCGCCGCCCATGATCGGTGGCGCCGCGCCGGCCGGTGGGACTTCATCGGCCGCGGCAGGATGGGGATCGTCGCGCCGGGAGCCGCACGTGGTCGGGCTCTTCCCGACGCGGGGACCGGGAACGTGACCGTTGCGCTGATCGACTACGGGGCGGGCAATCTCCGCTCGGCCTCCAAGGCCTTCGAACGGATGATCGCCACGGCGGGCCTTGCCGAGACCGTCACCGTCACCTCCGACCCCGAGGCGGTCGCCGGGGCCGATCGCATCGTCTTGCCGGGGGACGGCGCCTTTGCCGACTGCCGGCGGAACCTCGATGCCATCCCCGGCATGGCGGAGGCGATCGACGAGGTTATCGACCGCCGCGGGCGGCCGTTTCTCGGGATTTGCGTCGGCATGCAGCTCTTGGCAACCCGCGGCATCGAGCACGCCGTCACGCCCGGCCTCGGCCGGATTACCGGCGAGGTGCGCGCCGTCGAGCCGAGCGACCCGGCGCTCAAGGTGCCGCACATGGGCTGGAACACGCTCGGCGGGCGGTCCGCCCACCCGCTTCTCGACGGCATCGCGCTCGGACCGGAAGGCTGGCACGCCTATTTCCTGCATGGCTTCCACCTCGTCGCCGAGGACGAGGCCGACGTGATCGCGGTCGCCGACTATGGCGGCCCGGTGACGGCGATCGTCGCGCGTGGCAACATCGCCGGCACCCAGTTCCACCCCGAGAAGAGCCAGAAGCTGGGGCTGGCGATGATCGGCAATTTCCTCGAAGTGGAAGCCGTGAAACGATGGACGGCTGGGAGAATTTCTTTCTCGGGCAACTCGGCGCTTCGGCGGCGCTGGGAGGCCTGCTCTTCGTCGCCATCTCGATCAATCTCGAGCGGATCATGGCGGCGCCGGAGCTGCCCAACCGGGCCATGCTCGCCCTCCTGCTCCTGCTCGTCGTGCTGGTCATCTCAGCCCTGATGCTGATCCCGCGCCAGCCGCTGCCGCTCGCTGGCGGCGAGGCGCTGGTGCTCGGCGGGATTCTGCTGTTCGCCGGAACGGCGATCGAAGTCTCGATCGGCCGGGCGCCGCGCGACCGCAATCGCGCCACCTACCTGACCAATGTCGTGCTGTTTGCGGTGTCGGCCCTGCCCTATGTGATTGGCGGCATCCTGCTCGTCCTCGGCGACGCCGCCGGTCTCTACTGGGTCGCCGCGGCGATCATCTTCTCCGTCATCAAGGCGGTGCTCGACGCCTGGGTTCTCCTCGTCGAGATCCAGCGCTAGAACGACGCCATGATCCTGTTCCCCGCCATCGACCTGAAGGACGGCCAGTGCGTGCGCCTCGAAAAGGGCGACATGGCCAAGGCGACCGTGTTCGGCGCCGACCCGGCCGCGCAGGCGCGCCGCCTTCGCCAAACAGGGCTTCGAGTGGCTGCACGTCGTCGACCTCAACGGCGCCTTCGCCGGCCGGGCGGTCAACGGCGCCGCGGTCGAGGCGATCCTTGCCGCGGTGGACATTCCCGTGCAGCTCGGCGGCGGCATCCGCGACCGCGCCGGGATCGAAGCCTGGCTCGGCCGGGGCGTGGCGCGCGTCATCCTCGGCACGGCGGCCGTGCGCGACCCGGCGCTGGTGCGGGACGCTGCGCGGCGCCATCCCCGCAGGATAGCGGTCGGCATCGACGCCCGCGGCGGCAAGGTGGCGGTGGGCGGCTGGGCCGAGGCGACCGAAATGGACGCCGTCGAGCTTGCCAGGCGCTTCGAGGACGCCGGCGTCGCGGCGATCGTCTACACCGATATCGACCGCGACGGCGTGCTTGCCGGCATCAATGTCGAGGCAACGCTGAAGCTTGCCAACGCCGTGTCGATCCCGGTGATCGCCTCGGGTGGCCTCGCCTCGATCGATGACGTCAGGCGCCTGCTCGAGCCCGACTGCGCGGTGCTGGAAGGCGCGATCTCCGGCCGCGCGCTCTATGACGGGCGGCTCGACGCGGCCGCGGCGCTGGCGCTCATCCAGGCAGCGCGTGAGGCGGCATGATGCTGAAGGTCCGTGTCATCCCCTGTCTCGACGTCAAGGACGGCCGTGTCGTCAAGGGCGTCCGCTTCGTCGACCTGACCGACGCCGGCGACCCGGTGGAGGCGGCGCGCGCCTATGATGCCGCCGGCGCCGACGAGCTTTGCTTCCTCGACATCACGGCAAGCCACGAGGACCGCGCCATCATCCTCGACGTCGTCGCCCGCACCGCCGAGGTGTGCTTCATGCCGGTGACGGTCGGCGGCGGGGTGCGCTCGATCGACGACGTCCGGGCGCTGATGCTCGCCGGCGCCGACAAGGTGTCGATCAACACGGCGGCCGTGCGCGACCGGCGGATCGTCGCCGAGGCGGCGCAAAAGTTCGGCGCCCAGGCGATCGTCGTCGCCATCGACGCCAAGCAGGTGAGCGCCGCGGACGAGCCGGCGCGGTGGGAGATCTTCACCCACGGCGGCCGCACCCCGACCGGCATCGACGCGGTGGACTACGCCGTGGAGGTGGCGCGGCTCGGGGCCGGCGAGATCCTGCTCACCTCGATGGACCGCGACGGCACCGGCGACGGCTTCGACCTCGCGCTGACCCGCGCCATCGCCGACGCGGTGCCGGTGCCGGTCGTCGCCTCGGGCGGCGTCGGCACTCTCGATCACCTGGTCGAAGGGGTGACGGAAGGCCACGCCTCGGCGGTGCTCGCCGCCTCGATCTTCCACTTCGGCACCTATTCGATCCACGAGGCGAAGGAGCACATGGCCGCCTTCGGCGTGCCGGTGCGGCTCGATGGCTGAAACCGCAACGACAACACTCCGGTGGGTGGCAGGTGAAACACCAGCGCTGCAACCGCGTTCCCTCCCCCCTTGCGGGGGAGGGTCAGGGAGGGGGGTGACTGCGAACGTCGCCGCGCACATACCCCCGTCTAGCTTGGCCACAGCTCGCTCCGCTCGCCCAAGCTCCGCTGTCTCCCCCGCAAGGGGGGAGAAGAGTGTCCGACAAGAGCGGTATGCTATTGGAGCTCACCGTCCATGACCGGCTTCACCCTGAACGATCTGGCCGCGATCATCGGCGAGCGTGCCCGCTCCGGCGACCCCGGCTCCTATACGGCCAAGCTGGTCGGTGGCGGCATCCATCGCTGCGCCAAAAAATTCGGCGAGGAGGCAGTCGAGGCCGCGCTGGCGGCCGTCGCCGAGGACGATGCCGCCTTGACCGCCGAGGCAGCCGATGTGCTCTATCATCTCCTGGTGATGCTGGAGGCGCGCGGGGTGTCGCTGGCGGCGGTGATGACCGAGCTTGAGCGCAGGACCGCCCAGTCGGGCCTTGTCGAGAAGGCGTCGCGGAAGGGCGGGAAAGAGAACCTCTGATGGACCAGCCGTCGCAGGCGAACGTCTCGCCGCACCGCCTGTTCACCCGCGCCGAATGGGCGGCGCTCCGCGCCGACACGCCACTGACGCTGACCGAGGCCGACGTCGAGCGGCTGAAGAGCCTCAACGACCCGATCCTGATCGACGAGGTGGTGGAGATCTATCTGCCGATCTCGCGCCTGCTCAGCCTCTACGTGGCGGCGATCCAGAACCTTCACGCCGTCACCCGCACCTTTCTCGGCAACCGGGACGGCGCCGTCCCGTTCATCATCGGCGTCGCCGGGTCGGTGGCAGTGGGCAAGTCGACCACGGCACGGCTGTTGAGGGCGCTCCTACGCCGGTGGCCGAACACGCCCAAGGTCGATCTGATGGCGACGGACGGCTTCCTGCTGCCCAACGCCGTCCTTCGGCGGGAGGGGCTGATGGACCGCAAGGGCTTCCCGGAAAGCTATGACCGGCCGGCGCTGCTCGCCTTTCTCAACGACATCAAGAGCGGCAAGCAGCGGGTGGCGGCGCCCTTCTACTCCCACCTCACCTACGACATCGTGCCCGGGAAGACCGTGGTGGTCGAGCGGCCGGATATCCTGATCGTCGAGGGACTGAATGTGCTGCAGACCTCGCGGTTGCCCAAGGACGGGCGGGCGGTGCCGTTCGTTTCGGACTTCTTCGATTTTTCCATCTATATCGACGCCGACGACACGGTGATCCGGAGTTGGTACCTCGATCGCTTCAGGAAGCTCCGCGAGACCGCCTTCCGCGACCCGGAATCCTATTTCCACCGCTACGCCTCGATCACCGAGGAGGAGGCGGTCGCCTTCGCCGAAGGCCTGTGGAACCGGATCAATCTGGTCAATCTGCGCGAAAACATCCTGCCGACCCGGCCGCGCGCCGACCTGATCCTCAGGAAAGGCGAGGATCACCGGGTGGAACAGGTGGCGCTCAGGCGAATCTGAGGCGGAAAACCGCGATTTCGCCCCGCGCCGTTCTTGATTTCTGCCGGCTCAACCCTGATATCGGGCCGGGAATCATGTCTGGTTTTTCATGTTGAGAGGTCCGATGCCTGAAGACAAAGGGACGGCGCCAGAGCCGACGACGCCGAACACAGCGGCGGAGCCGGGCGGGGATGCCCCGGCGGACAAGGACGAAACGACCGCGCTCAGGGCGGAAGTCGCCGACCTCAAGGACCGGCTGGTGCGCACCCTTGCCGAGATGGAGAACCTCCGCAAGCGTACCGAGCGGGAGATGGCCGACACCCGGCAATACGCCGTCGCCTCCTTTGCCCGCGACATGCTGACGGTCTCCGACAATCTGAAGCGCGCCATCGCCGCAGTGCCGCCCGAGCTTCGTCAGGACGGCGACAAGGCCTTGCTGTCGCTGATCGAGGGCGTCGAGGTCACCGAGCGCGGCCTCGAGCAGACGCTTGCCAAGTTCGGGGTGCGGACGATCGAAGCGAAGGGCGAGAAGTTCAACCCCGAGATCCACCAGGCGATGTACGAGGTGGAGACCGCCGAGGTGCCGCCCGGCACCGTCGCCGAGGTCATGCAGACCGGCTATGTGATCGGCGAACGGATGCTGAGGCCTGCCCTCGTTGCGGTCGCCAAAGCCCCGCCCCAGGCCCCGCCGACGCCGGCCAATGACGACCGGGAAAGCGTCAGCGCCGACCCGGGACCGGGCAATCCGCCCGAACCGGCCTGAGCCGCCTACTCGGCCGCCTCGCGTCCCTTGAGGTCGGCAACACCGTTTTCACCACCCCCGGTGCCGCCATTGTCGACGGCGCCGTTGCCGTTGTCCTCGCCGGGCTTGTCGAGGGTCTTCAGGCCGGCAAGCCGCGGCATCGAGACGATGTTGTAGCCGGAATCGACGAAATGGATCTCGCCGGTCACCGCCGAGGAGAGGTCGGACAGCAGATAGAGGGCCGTGTTGCCGATCTCGTCGAGGCCGACCGTGCGGCGGAGCGGCGCGTTCTCCTTCTGGTAGTTGAACATGATCCGCGCGTCGGAGATGCCCGATCCGGCCAGCGTGCGCACCGGCCCGGCCGAAATCGCGTTGACGCGGATGGCGCGGTCGCCGAAGTCGGCGGCGAGGTAGCGGACCGAGGCCTCCAGCGCCGCCTTGGCGACCCCCATGACGTTGTAGTTCGGCATGACGCGCGTCGAGCCGCCATAGGTGAGGGTGAGCATGGCGCCGCCCTCAGGCATCAGCTCCGCCGCGCGCCTGGCGATCTCGGTGAAGGAGAAGCAGGAGATCACCATGGTGCGCTTGAAATTGGCGCGGGTGGTGTCGGCGTAGTGGCCCTTCAGTTCGGCCCTGTCGGAGAAGGCGATGGCATGAACGACGAAGTCGAGCGCGCCCCAGCGCCTGGCGATCGCGGCGAACATCGAGTCGATCGAGGCGGGATCGTCGGCGTCGGGCTCCAGCCCGACATCGCAGGGCATCACGAAGTCCGAACCGACCGACTGCGGCCAGCGGCCGGACGCGCTTGTCCATCGCCGGCGGCTGATAGGTGAAGGCGAGTTCGGCGCCGGCTTCGGCGAGTTGTCGCGCGATCCCCCAGGCAATGGAGTGATCGTTGGCGACCCCCATCACCAGGCCGCGCTTGCCGCTCATCAGGCCGGCTGTCATCTCTGTCGTCCCCCCGCCGTTGCCCTTTTCTTGTCAGTCCGCGTAACGCGCCAGGGCGAGCGTTGCGTTGGTGCCGCCGAATCCGAAGGAATTCGACAGCACCGTATTCAGCTCCGCATCGTCGATCCGCTCGCGCACGATCGGCATGTCGGCGAATGCCGGATCGAGCTCGTCGATATGGGCGCGACCCGGCAGATGAAGCCGTTGTTGCATCATCAGCAGCCAGTAGATCGCCTCCTGCACGCCGGTCGCGCCCAGCGAATGGCCGGTCAGCGACTTGGTCGCCGAAATCGGCGGGCATGTCGCGTGCCGAACACCTCGCGGATCGCCTCGATCTCCGGCCAGGTCGCCGATCCGGCGTCGAGGTGGCGTGCGGGTTGATGTAGTCGATCTTGCGGTCGCCGATCTGGCCGAGCGCCATGCGCATGCAGCGCACGGCGCCTTCGCCCGACGGCTGCACCATGTCGTAGCCGTCGGAGGTCGCGCCGTAGCCGACGATCTCGCCGTAGATGCGCGCGCCGCGCGCCTTGGCGTGCTCGAGCTCCTCGAGGACGAGCACGCCGGCGCCGCCGGCGATGACGAAGCCGTCGCGGTCCGTTGTCATAGGCGCGCGAGGCGACCTCGGGCCGGTCGTTGAAGTGGGTCGACATCGCGCCCATGGCGTCGAACAGCACCGACAGCGTCCAGTCGAGATCCTCGCAGCCGCCGGCGAAGATGATGTCCTGCTTGCCGAGCTGGATCATCTCGTAGGCGTTGCCGATGCAGTGGTTCGACGTCGCGCAGGCCGAGGAGATCGAATAGTTGACGCCCTTGATCTTGAACCAGGTGGCGAGCGTCGCCGAGGCGGTCGACGACATCGCCTTCGGCACGGCGAACGGGCCGACCCGCTTCGGTCCCTTTTCGCGGGTGGCGTCGCCGCCTCGACGATCGTGCGCGTCGAGGGACCGCCCGAGCCCATGATGATGCCGGTGCGCTCGTTGGAGATGTCGTCTGCCTCGAGACCGGCGTCGAGGATCGCCTGATCCATGGCGACGTGGTTCCACGCCGTGCCGCCGCCGTGGAAGCGCATGGCGCGCCGGTCGACCATCGACTCGACGTCGATATCGGGCGCGCCGTGAACCTGGCAGCGGAAGCCGAGTTCGGCGTAGCGGTCGGCGCGGACGATGCCGGACGTCGCCTCCCGCAAGCGAGGCAAGGACCTCCTGCGTGTTGTTGCCGATCGAGGACACGATCCCCATGCCTGTCACGACGACCCGCTTCATCTCGGCTCACCTCATCCGTGATTTGTCGGTCAGACACATGGCGCCCGCCCGTCGCACTCAGCCGACGGCAGGCTCGGTCTCGTCCTTGAAGAGGCCGACCTTCAGGTCGGTGGCCTTGTAGATGGTCTCGCCGTCGGCCTTCAGCCACCCGTCGCCGATACCAAGGACGAGCTTCGATTTGAGGACCCGTTTGAGGTCGACACCATACTGAACCAGCTTGGCGGTGGGCAGGACCATGCCGGAGAACTTCACCTCGCCAACCGACAGCGCCCGTCCCTTTCCCGGCAGGCCGAGCCAGCCGAGGAAGAAGCCGAGCATCTGCCACAGCGCGTCGAGGCCGAGACAGCCGGGCATCACCGGGTCGCCGCGGAAGTGGCAGAGGAAGAACCAAAGATCCGGCTTGACGTCGAGCTCGGCGCGAATCTCGCCCGTCCGTGCTGACCGCCCGTCTCGTCGACGTTGGTGATCCGGTCGAACATCAGCATCGGCGGCAATGGCAATTGCGCATTGCCCTCGCCGAACAGTTCGCCGCGTCCGCAGGCGAGCAGTTCCTCGTAGTCGAAGCTCGATGCGCGCGTTTTCATCCTGTCGAGCATATCTCACTCTGTCGCTAAGAGGTGAACAGGGCCTGAGAGCCCCTTTGCCGCTGTGCCGCCCCACTCCCGGCCAAAATTTCCTTGTCTTCCTAACATCGAATGCCGTCCGCCGCTACAATATCGGGGCAGCAGGCGCACCACGCAACTCCCGGCGTCGTTGCGCTCCACAAGCCGAGGGCCGGACCAATTCGGATGCCTCGCCGGTTTTGGCTTGCGAATGCGGCCCGACGACGGCGGAAACGGCGGCCTCGTTGCGTGACGAGTGTCCATCCCTATACTTATGGCGACGAATGGAAACCCCGCGGCCTTGAACCGCGTGCGGTGAGTGGAAGGCAAAATGGAACAGACTGGCATCCTCGCGGCCGGTGATGGGCGCGTGCAACTTCGCGCAATGTTGCGAAATTCCGGCCTGCGGCCGACCCGGCAGCGCATGGCGCTTGCCGGCATTCTCTTCGGCCAGGGCAACCGGCACATCTCGGCCGAGGGGCTGCACGAAGAGGCGATGACCCACCGCGTACCGGTGTCGCTGGCAACGGTGTACAACACCCTTCACCAGTTCACCGAGGCCGGTCTCTTGCGGGAAGTCGCCGTCGACGGGTCGAAGACCTACTTCGACACCAACACGGCCGATCATTATCACTTCTTCGTCGAGGACGACAATCAGGTGATCGACATCCCGCCGGGTCAGATGGGCGTCGACGACATTCCCGCCCCGCCGCCCGGCTACGAGATCAGCCGGGTCGACGTGGTGGTGAGGCTGCGCCGGATCCGCGACTGAGGCCTGGCCTCAGTCGATGTCCTCGTTGGGGTAGACGCCCCACAGCTGGTCGCGGTCGATCCAGCCCGAGAAACCCTTGCCGGAGATGCGGCACCACCCGTCCTGGCAGCGTTCGACGTTGCCCATGACGCCGGGCTCGAGATAGGCCACGATGGACGCGTCTGCCCTGGCGGCGGCACGGATCGGACGCGGGTCGCTACCCGCCCAGGGGGCAACGACGGCGGTCCGCTTGCCGGACAGAAGGCTCTGGAAAACCCAGCCCATGCTGCCGTCGGAATCGCGGATACGGCGCCAGTTGTCGTACTCCTGCACCACTTCAAGCGGCAGTCCCGGCTTCACGAAGACCCAGGCCACCTTGTAGTCCTCGCCCGGACCGACGCGGACGTTGACCCGGCTCGCCTTGAGGCTGACGAAGCGCGGCACGGGCAAGCCGCTCGGCCCGACCCCCACGCCGGCCGGCGAAGCCGGGGCCGACGTCGACGTCGCCAGGGGATGAGCGAGGAGGATCAGCCAGGCGCATGCTGCCAACGCCCTCATCCCGTTATGTTTTTTCTCGACGCCCCGACGCTTTCGAAACACTCCCCACATCACAAACATCCCCATACTCAACGCAACAAGATTTGCCTCAATATTGCGGCAACCGTGGTTAAGGACCCCTCAACGAGAGGGGAAATCGCAAGGGGGGCGACTGCGGCGGAGCTACTCGGCGGCAGCGCGGGCGCCGTTCAGCGGATTGGCCGGATTCCAGCGGTACCGATCGTCTCGAATCGCGCGGCGCGCGCGTCATAGAGCAGAAGGCGGCCGACCAGCCCTTCGCCGATGCCGACGATCTCCTTGATCACCTCCAGCGCCTGCAGCGAGCCGACCACGCCGGTGAGCGCGCCGAGGATGCCGGCCTCGGCGCAGGTCGGCAGCAGGCCCTCCGGCGGCGCTTCGGGAAACAGGCACCGATAGGTCGGGTTGGGCGTGCCGTCCGCTCCGCTCGAGCTAAGGCTTCAGCGTGGTGAGCGACCCGTCGAACTGGCCGACAGCCGCGGTGACCAGCGGCTTCCTTCGAACGGAAGCACTGGTCGGAGACGAGGTAGCGCGTGGCGAAATTGTCGGAGCCGTCGGCGACCACATCGTAGGCGGCGATCAGGTCGGCAGCGTTGTCGGCGGTGAGCCGGACAGGATGGGTCTCGACCGCGACATGGGGGTTGATCCGGCGGACGGCTTCCGCCGCGCTCTCGACCTTGAGACGACCGACCGCCTCGGTGTCGTGGATCACCTGCCGCTGGAGATTGGAGAGCGACACGGTGTCGTCGTCGACGATGCCGAGCGTGCCCACGCCGGCCGCGGCAAGGTACTGGATCACCGGCGCGCCAAGACCGCCGGCGCCGACAACCAGCACCCGCGCGCGCTTGAGCTTCTGCTGGCCGGGACCGCCGACATCGGCGAGCACGATGTGCCGGGCGTAGCGCTCGATTTCCTCGCTGGCCGGGACCATAGCCGAACTTAGTGCTGCCGGAGAGGATTTGCGAGAACCGCCTGGTGACGGCAGGGGCAGGCTGTTACGCCGATTTTGTGCCCCAAAGGCCGCATATCGTGCGAAGCTCATGCGTCGCATGCGCCGGGAGAACGTTCCGCAATGAACGCGCAGCACCGGAATCGCGCTTTGACGACCGCACCACGGCTCGCTGCCGCAGCGGCCGTCCTGATGCTGTCGACCGGCGTCGCCGCCGCCGCGCCAGCGGTTTCCGTCGACCTCGAGCTGGTGATCGCCGTCGACATCTCCCCCTCGATGGACGCCGAGGAGCAGGCGATCCAGCGCGCCGGCTACGTGGAGGCGATCCGCCACCCGGACTTCATCCAGGCGGTCGCCTCGGGCGTCTATCAGCGCATTGCGGTGACCTATGTGGAATGGGCCGGGAGCGGCTGGCAGAAAACCGTCATCCCCTGGCGGCTGATCGACAGCGCCGCAACCGCGCGGGCCTTTGCCGACCAGCTTTCGGCCGAGCCGATCTCCTCCTTCTACGGGACGTCGATCTCGGCGGCCTTGACCTATGGCGCTGACCTCTTCGCGGACAACGGCTTCGACGGCGGTCGGCGAACGATCGACATTTCCGGCGACGGCCCCAACAACAGCGGCGGCCCGGTCGTCGCGCCCGCGATGCGGAATCGACAGCGGGATCGTCATCAACGGGCTGCCGGTGATGATCCGTCCGTCTCCATTTTCCCGGCGAGGACCGCTATAACTCGGATTGCGTCATCGGCGGGCCGGGCGCCTTCGTCCTGCCGGTGCGCAACGTCGAGGAGTTCGAAAAGGCGATCCGGCGCAAACTCGACCTCGAGGTCGCCGCCCGACGCCTCCCCGCCCTACTAATCCCC
>CAVQBS010000002.1:0-12631 GCA_963710805.1 uncultured Alphaproteobacteria bacterium
ATCCCATAAACTCCTGCTCGGCCGTCTACGCGGATGCATCCGATCTGAAGCGGCTCATAGCGGGCCTAAATCGGGTCGAACTTGCTTACCATGTCGTTCCCCGATGGTTCACGCCAGACGAACTTGCTTCAACCAAGCAGGAAGTGGCCGAAGCTGCCACAAAGAATGAAAAGCAGATTGCCGCCCGCCGCCAGGAGCAGGAGGCCGAGGTCACGCTAGCAACAAAGCAAGCGGCCGACGCAGAAAAGGTCAGAGTAGCTGCACAAAATGCGATGCGCGCTCGCTATGGCGAAGAAGCCAAGGCAGCATTCAACGACTTATCCAATATGGCTAAGCATTACATTACGGGCAGCGGCTCGAGCGGTAATTTCGGCTCTCTATTTCCCTTGGTGGATCAATGGCGCTCCGCCAGTCGAGCGAGCGGCTGGGAAGTCGCTGACTACAGTTCGGATCTTCTCGACTATGGTACGGCCGAGTGGAAGGGACGGCGGACCGAGACAGTCTTCGCTAGGATTACCGTAAAGTTGAAAAATCGTCTCAAGGGTGAGTATGCCACCGACTGTTTCGTTGTCGGCTATCTCATTGACGCGGAGTTCAACATGTTGCGGGACCCGTTTGCGTCAACCTGCGATGCCTCCTCTTCAGCGCTTGCGAAGTGGAAGACCGGGCGATCGTTTGAGAGCAGATGGACTAAGAACTGAAGGCGATCGCAGTTGAGCCTCCCTAGCTGAATTGGTCAACAACTATGTTTAGGAAGCGAGGACCAGTTCGGGTTTTATCCATGAATTCTATTACCTTTATCGTCGGAACCACACCTGAGATAATAAAGACGATTCGAGTCGCAAGGAATTTGCTGAAATTTGGCCTAGATGTATCGATCTTTGATACAATGCAAAACCGCACTTCTTTTCCTTTTTCGACTGCAGGGATTGATATTACAAAGACAAAAATTCTGCGATGCAATTTTCCCGATGATATGACTTGGGTACATGCAATAGCTTCGGACGTGTCCACCATGCGTAGCGTGTGTTTCGGCGTGCAATCTTGGGGCTAACTCACATTTGATGATTTTCAATGCTGGTTGGCTGCTGATTTCAACGGGAAAATCAGCAACATGGCGAGCAAAGTGGCGCTGTCGTCCTTGATCCCGGCCGGGCTGGTCGTGGAGAGCGCTCTCGAAAGCCAAGGCATGATCGTCGTGACGGCGCGTGGCGGGCGGCATGAAGGCGCGTGTCCCTTGTGCGGAAGGACCTCGAGCCGCCTTCACAGCCGGTATGCGAGACGCGTTTCGGACTTGCCCTGTGCGGGCCGGAAGGTGGAGCTTCATCTGGTTGCGCGCCGTTTTTTTCTGTGACGCGCCGTTCTGTCGGAGGCGCATCTTTGCGGAGCGGTTCGAGGATAGCGTGGCCGAGCGCTCCCGCCGGACGGCTCGCCTGGAATGCATCGTCCACCATCTCGGGCTGGCGCTCGGCGGCCGGCCAGCGGCAAGCTTTGCCGAGCGGCTGATGGTGCCGGTCAGCAACGACACGCTGTTGCGGGTCGTCCGGCGACGTGCCGGGACGCCGAGCGAGCCCCTCAGCGTGGTCGGCATTGACGACTGGGCTTTCCGCCGCAACCACCGCTATGGCAGCGTCGTATGCGACCTGGAACGGCGCAGGATCGTGGCACTCTTGCCTGACCGGGAGATCTCGACTGTGGAAACGTGGCTGGCCGATCATCCCGGTATCGAGATCGTGGCACGCGACCGTGGCGGCGGCTATGGAGAAGCGACGGCGAAAGCCCTACCGAAAGCTGTGCAGGCCGCCGACCGCTGGCACCTGATGGAGAATGCCAGCGCCGCTTTCCTCGATGCCGTGCGCAAGTCGATGCGGGCGATCCGCACTGCAATCGGGTCCGGCAAGATCGATCCGGAGCTGCTCACCTGCGCGGAGAGGCTGCAGTACGAAGGCTTTCTGCGGCGCGAGGAGACGAACGCTGCCATCATGAAACTCGCCGCGGACAGCATCCCGATCAAGGAGATCGTGCGGCGTACCGGCCACAGCCGAAAGCTTGTCCGCCAGATCGTCCGGGGAGAACGAACCGACGTGTTCCGGGTTCGGCAGAGTTCACTCGACGCCCATCTTCCCTTTCTCGACGAGCAATGGATCTCGGGCTGCCGCAACGGTGCCGAACTCTGGCGGCGGCTGAAGAGGCGAGGCTTCAAAGGATCGCTGCGCGTCGTCGCCGAATGGGCCACCCGACGTCGGCGGGCGGAGCAAGCAACCGATCAGTTGCGCAGGGTCCCATCGGCCAGGACGATTGCCCGCTCGATGACCATGGCGCGCGCTCATCTGAGCAAGGCGGACACCGTGATCATCGCCGCCATCGAGGCTGGCGTCCCCATGCTGGTGGAAGCGCGCCGCTTGATGGAGCGGTTCCATGCGATGATCCGCAGGAAGATCGTGGACGACCTGGAGCCTTGGATTACGGAAGCCAGCGCCAGCCTGATCGCCTCCTTCGCCAATGGCATCGCGCGCGACAAGGCCGCTGTCCGCGCTGCGATCACCGAACCGTGGTCGAATGGCCAGACAGAAGGGCAGATCACAAAGCTGAAACTGGTGAAGCGCCAGATGTACGGCCGCGGCAAGATCGATCTTCTCCAAGCCCGACTGATCGGCGCAACATGGTCGCGGAAATCATCGAGATTGCGTCAGACCCAAGATTAGATGCCGATCGGGGGTCAACTTTGGGCGCCGATTGACAGTCCCATTGACGCTGACGCCGGACAGACCGGCCGCCGAACCGTCCAATATCCGTGACGACGGACACCATTGCGAAACCATATCCTATAGGATATCTCTTATCGTATCGAAATCTTGTTTTGGAAAATGGTGAAACAAACGGGAATGCTCAATGGTTCGAACGCTGCGAAGGCGAGAGCGAATGATGCGCAACCGCTGGAGCGCAGAGTCCTTGCCGATCGCGCCTACAATCGGCTGAAGGAACTCATTCTCAATCGGCGGATCGCACCGGAAAGCTGGATGGCAATGGACGTATTGGCGCGCGATCTGGGTGTCTCACCAACGCCCGTGCGCGAGGCGCTCGCGCGTTTGGAGAGCGACGGACTCGTTCGAAAGATGGAGAACGGCCGATATCGCACGGAGCCGTTATTGAACCGTGACTCTTTCGAGCATCTTTACGACGTGCGCCTCCAACTCGAACCGTTTGCTGCAGGTCTGGCGGCCAGACATATCGGCGACGACGAATTGAAAGCGTTGAAGAGTGTCGAAGCTGCAATGCACGAGGCGCCGACGGGCGAAGTCTATGCCCAGTTCGCGCAATTCACTCATTGCAATGCGGCCTTCCACGACATCATCGCAAAGGCGTCGCGCAACCAATTTCTCTATGACGCCATCTACCGGCTTCACAGCCATTACAGGCTCGCACACCTCTACTTGAATCATGGCATCATCGATGCGGCTCCCGCGCTTGAAGAGCATGCGGGCATAGTCGCGGCCATTGCCGCTCGCGACTGTGAAAGTGCCTGCAAATTGATGCGCAACCACATAGTGCGATCGCGTCACCATCTTCAACACCTGGTCATGGAGGATTTAACCGAAAACACCTGAATGCAAAATTCCATCAATCCCTTGGGAGGAAACACAAAATGCCCAGAGAACCAAAGCATCCGAAGGCCGCAGTTGTGATGGCCTGTGCGACCGCACTCGGTACTGTGCTGGCCTTGGGTTCGACGGCAAATGCAGCCGGCAAGGTCTATCACATCGCGTTGAGCAATTCGTATATCGGCAACCAATGGCGCGTCCAGATGGTCAACTTGACCAAGTCATATGCCAAGAAGTATTACAACGGCAAAGTCAAACTCACCGTTGTCAACTCCGGGACGGACGTCCAGGCTCAGATTTCCGCCATCGATGACATGATCTCACAGAAGGTGGACGCGATTCTCGTCGATCCCGCCTCCGAGTTGGCGCTCAATCCGGTGATCGCGGAAGCGGAGAAAAAGGGAATTACCGTCGTCGATTTCGACCATCTCGTTTCGGCCCCGTCTGCCTACAAGGTGGGCGTGGATTTCGTGAAGTTCGGCGCGATCATGGGCAAGTGGATGGCCAAGACGCTCAACGGCAAGGGCGACATCATTATGAACCGGGGTGTTCCCGGCTTCGAGGGCGACAAGGCGGAGTACAAGGGTGCGACCGGCGTCCTCAAGAAATATCCCGGAATCCATATCGTCGCCGAAGTCTACGGCAAATGGGATGACAGTGTCTCCCAGGCGGAAATGATGAAGGTCCTGCCGGCTCATCCCAAGATCGACGGGATCATCAATCAGGCGGGCGGATATGGCGTCATCCAGGCGCTAAAGAACCTTCACCGCCCGCTGATGCCCATGACCAGCGAGGCCTCCAACGGCTGGCGGGTCGCCATGCTCAAATACAAGAAAGAAGGATTGAAGGGTATTTCGGTCGGTGATCCGCCCTCGCTTGGTGCCTATGCACTGAAGGTCGCCGTCGACGTCCTTGACGGCAATCCGCCGCCGTCGAAGAGGATCATGGTCAACATTCCGACCCTCACGACCGCTCAACTGAAAGTGGGCAAGAACGTTTTCCCGGATCTTCCTCCGACGCTCTACGACGATATCAACATTCCCGGCTCGGGGATGAAGCCGCTGACCATCCAGGACTCTCTCGGAAAGAAATGATCCCGAAAGCCATGCAATGCCGGACCGCCCTCGGCGGGCCGGCATCGAGGGTCAGATGCTTCTTCTGAAATCTATCGACAAGAGCTTCGGCGCTACCCGTGCCGTCGAGGACGTCACGCTCGAGGCGGCACCCGGCGCCGTGCTCGGCCTCGTCGGCGAGAACGGCGCCGGCAAGTCGACTCTGATGAAGATTGCGGGCGGGGTCATCCGCCCCGATCGAGGTGAGGTGCGGCTGGACGACGCGGAACTTTCGGGTCTCGATCCAAGGGGCCTGCTTGCGCGTGGCATTGCCAGCGTCTTTCAGGAGCTCACCCAGGTGCGTAGCCTGACCGTCGCCGAGAATCTGGCGCTGCTTGCCCCGCCTACGCGGCCATGGGGAAGCATCGACCACAGGCGGCTCAATGCCGAAGCGCACGAGATTCTGGAAAGCTATGGCATTTCAGCCAGGCCCGAGGCGATCGTCGGCGATCTGCCTCTGGGACTGCAGCAGATGCTGGAGATCGTGCGCGCGGTTCATCGCCAGCCACGGGTGCTGCTGCTCGACGAGGCGACCGCTGCCTTGGGCGCGTCCGAGGTCGAATGGTTTTCCCGCATCGTTGAGGCCGAGCGTCAGCGCGGCGCGATAATTCTTTTCATTTCCCATCGGTGGGACGAGATCACGGCCTTCTGCCAAAGCGTAGCGATCATGCGCAACGGCGAGCTTGTCGGTGTCTCCGCTGTGAAGGACATTTCGCATGATCAGGCGGTTGAAAAGATGACCGGCCGACGGCTCGGCGCCACCTTTCCGGCAAAGCCCGAGGCCACCAGTGATCTGCTGCTCGAAGCCGAGGGGTTGGAAAGCGCCGTTCTTCACAATGTTTCCCTGCGCCTCGACAAAGGCGAGATATTGGGGCTTGGGGGACTCGTCGGGCAAGGTCAGGATGCCTTGCTGAGGGCACTTTTCGGGGCGCATCGGCTGCGCGGCGGTTCCATTCGGATCGGCGGCAACGCTTGCGTGCTTCATCGACCACCGGACGCCATCCGCCGACGCATTGCCTATGTTCCCCAGGAACGCAAGACGGAGGGCCTGCTTCTGCACAAGAGCGTGGGAGTGAACCTGTCGCTTGCCATCATGCGACGCTTGTCGGGTTTCGCCGGCATCATCAACCACCGTGCCGAGAACGACATCGTCAAGACCGCGATCGAACAGTTGCAGATCCGAACGGCATCCGGCGACGATTCCGTCTCCAACCTGAGCGGCGGAAATCAGCAAAAGGTTCTGCTGCAGAAATGGCTGCTCACCGAGCCGGCCCTGGTACTTCTCAACGATGTCACGCGAGGAGTCGACATCAGCACGAAGATCCAAGTCTACAAGATCGTAGCCGAGCTTGCTGCCCAAGGCATCGGCGTGATCCTATATTCGACCGACGCCCACGAACTGGTCGAACTTGCCCATAGGGTTCTCGTCATGGTGGATGGGCATGTCGGCGCGGAATTGACGGGCCCGGCACTTTCGGCCGAGGGAATAGTGAGAGCTTCTCTGAGGACGGGAGGCTCCGGTGCGGCAGTGGCTTAGCAATCAGACGAGGCAGGGCGTCTTTGGTTCGCTTGCGATCTTCGTCGTTCTCTTTGCCATCTATGTCTATCTCAAGGGCGGGCACTTCAGCGCGTTCGACCTGCGGACATTGTGCATGAATGTCCTGCCTCTGGTCTGCGTCGCGCTTGGGCAATATTTCGTTATCTTGGTGAACGGTCTCGATCTGTCGCTCGGCCCTGTGATGAGCGTTGCCGGTTCGATCGCGGCGCTGACCTTCGGCTGGAACGTGCCGCTCGCCATCACACTGGCACTGGCCGCGGGGCTCTTTGCCGGCGTCATCAACGGCATCCTGGTGGTGCCTTTGCGCTTGCCGCCGATCCTGGCGACGCTGGCGACCATGTCGGTCTTCCAGGGGGTTGCGCTGGTTCTCCGCCGAGTCCCGGCGGGCAGGTGCCCGGCCAGCTAACGACGTTCATGACGGGAACCTGGGCCAGTTTACCGGTGCCGCTTCTTCTCCTGGTCGTCGTTGTCCTCGTAACGGGATGGATCATGTCAAGACCCTACGGGCTTCGTCTTCGGGCCATCGGCGGGGACCGACCAGCGGCACGCGCCAGCGGGCTTCGCGTCCGCGGCACGGTCTTCATCGCCGTATGTGCTCGGCGGACTGCTGGCGGCCGTTGGCGGGGTCTACCTGGCGATCGCAACGGCCAGCGGATCGCCGACAATCGGCAACAGTTTTATTCTTCTTTCGATCGCGGCCGTCGTCCTCGGTGGCGTCTCGATCGGCGGGGGAAAAGGCGCGCCGATCGGGGTTGCCTTTGGAGCGCTGATCATAACGATCATCGGCAGGCTTTTGTATTTCGCGGAGCTTTCTTCCTACTACCAGAGCCTCATCAATGGGCTGATCCTCATCGGCGTGGTGGGAATCGAGGCGGCCCGCCGTGCCATATTGCAGTTCTGGCGGGAGAGCAGAGCATGAGCCGATCTGCCGGTCTCTCCGATGCCTTGCGCCGTTACTGGCGCCCGACGGTGCTTGCTCCGGTCACCGTCTTGCTCTGCCTTCTGGTTCTCATCGTCGTCGGCGGTTTTCTCGCCAGTGGCTTTGCCACCCCGACCAATCTGCTCAGCCTTGTCTCGCTGTCGGCATTTCTCGGGATTGCGGCGATCGGCGAAACGGTGGTGATGCTGACTGGCGGCATCGACCTGTCGATAGCTTGGACGGTGACCGGCTCGAGCATCGTATTCACCGGTATCACGCAGGGCGACCCGTCGAGATTGTGGCTCGGCGTGGCGGCTGCCCTCGGTGTCGCGCTTGCTGCCGGATTCTTGAATGGCATCGGGGTCGCGAAGCTGCGCATCTCGCCAATCGTCATGACGCTCGGCATGAACAACGTCATGCAAGGCGTCACGCTGATCTATTGTCAGGGGACACCCTCCGGCACGGCGACGGCCGGTATCACGACCATTGCGACGGGCTGGGTCGGGCCTGTTCCGATCATCGTCCTGGTCTGGCTCGCCCTGACCGTCCTGGTCAGCGTCGCCCTTCACGCGACCAAGGGCGGTCGTTATCTCTACAGCGTCGGGGAAAGCCCACTCGTCAGCTATCTTTCCGGCATCAACAATGACCGCGTATTGATCCTTGCCTACATGGCGTCGGGGCTCGGCGCGGGGATCACGGGCATCCTTTACACCGGATTCTCGACCATGAGCTATCTCGGCATGGGCGATCAGTTCGTCCTGCCGGCGATTGCGGCGGTGGTGCTCGGCGGCACCTCGATCTTCGGGGGACGCGGCACCTATATCGGATCGGCGATTGCGGCGGTCTTCCTGACTATCCTCACGACCATCTTGACCATCGTCAATATCAGCATTGGTTACCGAAGCATCATCTACGGCCTGGTCATCATCGCGGCCATCCTGCTCTACCGCGTTTATGCCGCCGAGGAAGACTAGGCAGGGCAAGGAAGTCCAAAGGGAGGAAGCAATGGACAACTTTCCAATCATCGATCCCCATCATCATCTTTGGGACCTCGAGCGCTTTTCCTATCCTTGGCTGACGGTCAAGCCACAGCCGCTGGGCGTGGCCGGTAACATTTCTCCCATCGCGCATTCCTATATGGTGGATGACTATCTCGCCGATGCGAGCAATCAGAATCTCGTCAAGTCTGTTCACATCGATGCCGGGTTCGATCCTTCGCAACCTGTCGAAGAGACGAGATGGCTGCAGTCGCTTGCCGATCAACGCGGTTTTCCGCAAGGCATTGTCGCGCGGACCGAATTGAACAGGCCTGATGTGGAATCCGTGCTTGCAGCCCAGGCGGAATTCGCAAATGTGCGCGGCATTCGCCACATCGTGAACTGGCACCCCGATCCGCAAAAGACCTATGTCGACAGGCCGGACCTTTTGACGGACCCTGCCTGGCTGACGGGCTTTGCATTGCTCAAGAAATACGATCTGTCGTTCGACCTCCAGCTCTATCCCGCCCAGATGCAAGACGCGGCACGCGTGGCCCACCGCCATCCGGATACCGTCATCGTCGTTAATCACGCGGGCATGCCGGTCGACCGTGATGCCGAAGCGATCGACCTGTGGCGCTCCGGTATGAGGGCGCTTGCCGGCGAGCCGAACGTCTGGGTCAAGATTTCGGGGCTCGGCATGGTCGATTGGCACTGGACGGAAGCATCTATCCGACCGTTCGTCCTCGAGACGATCGACATCTTCGGACCGGACCGTTGCATGTTCGCCAGCAACTTTCCGGTCGACAAGCTATACGGCAGTTTCGACGCACTCTATGCGGCGTTCAGCAACATCGTTTCTGATTTTCCACGGTCCGAGAGGAAGAAGATGTTCCACGATACGGCAGAGGCCGTCTATCGGCTCTAAGGACGAACAACATGCGGGAGGACTGATTGTCATGAGCACTATCTCGGAAGTGACCGTGGTTCCCTTCGAATTCGCCGTGGCAGGCCTCGATCTCGGTGGCCACCGTGCGATGGGCGTGAGCAATTTGCGCTACGCGCCCAATGGCACTTTGACGGTGATGCGCTATGCCATCCGTATTCGTACCGACGACGGATGCGAAGGCGCCTATGTCACCCATTGGGTGGGCACGCCGGCGGCCCTTGGGCAAACTCTCATGCTGGCGCCGCACTTGCTCGGACGCGATCCCGAGAAGCGGGAGCAGATCTATGATGACCTGAAGCGCGAACTGCGCGCCTATGACCACATGGGGCACGGTCCGCTGGACATCGCATTGTGGGACCTTGTCGGGCGCAAGTACGACATGTCGGTCGCCGTCATGCTCGGCGGCTTCCGCATGTGGCTGCCGACATATGCCAGCACGCATCACGGTCAGGAGGAGGGAGGTGGCCTCGATTCAGTGGAAGCCTTTGCAGACTATGCCGTGGCCTGCAGGGAACAGGGTTTTGCAGGCTTCAAGATCCATGGCTGGCACGACGGAGACCGGCGGCGCGAGGCGCGCAATGCCCTCGGCGTTCGCGCGGCCGTCGGCAGCGACATGGCACTCATGCTGGATCCAGGCTGCCAGCTTCGTACCTATGCCGATGCACTCTATGTCGGTCGCGCATGCGATGAAGCCGACTACTTCTGGTACGAGGATCCCTATCGCGACGCCTCGGTATCGGCCCATGGGCAGCGCATGCTCCGGCAGCAGTTGAAGACGCCCCTGCTTGTCAGCGAGCACATCCGGGGCCTGGAGCAGAAGGCCAATTTCGTTCTCGCCGGCGGCTGCGACTACATCCACACCGATCCGGAATACGACATGGGCATCACGGGAGCGATGAAGATCGCCCATTTCGGCGAAGCGATGGGAATCGATGTGCAGTTGCATGCGTGTGGTCCTGCGCATCGCGCTTGCATGGCCGCGATGCGCAACACCCATTTCTATGAGATGGCGCTGATCGGACCCGGTATGCCGAACCTGATTCCGCCCGTCTATACCTGCGGCTACGACGACCAACCGGATGCGCTTGACGATGCGGGATGCGTGCCCGTGCCGACAGGCCCGGGTCTGGGGGTCTCCTATGACTGGGATTTCATTTCGCGCCATCAGACTTCAACGCACGAGTTTTCACTCTGACGGGCAATTGTAGATATGTACGACCTCGCGGGACACATCCGATAATCTCCGCATTGGAGAGGGAGGATGTTTCCAATGAACCACGATCGCCGCGAGATGCAGCGCAAGCTTCGCGTTCTTGAGCACGCCGACAGGAGTGGCTCCTTGGAGAAAAAACTGCCGGAGAATCTTTCTTTGAAAGCCTGAAATCGCTCGATGAGCAGAAGGAGAATGCCCGCGACACCAAAAAGGGGATGTCCCGGCCGGTGTTGAAATTGTGAGGGGGGGCGGCGTTGCCCACCTTGAGCCGTTAGGCTCGGGGTGTCGAATTCCACATTGGAGAGCAACGCCATGAAGAGAAATAGCACATTGCCGACGCCCGCGGTCAGGGGAGCTGTCGAGGAAGCGTTCGCGGACGTCCAGCAGAGCTTTGAGCGGCTTTGCCTTGCGGACGGAATGGAGGCGCTGGGCGCCATATGATGGTGGCCGACGTCGAGGCGGCCTGCGGGCCGCGCCACGACCGGGATGCGGGGCGTGCGGCGAGGCGACGAACCGGCGCGATGCCGCCGATTTCGACACACCGCTGCCAGGCTTGGCCGGAATGTCGCCTTCCGGAAGCCGCACGGCGCGCCCGAACCGCCGCGTCGAGACGTTGATCAGCATCAGGTTCATCGCCCACCGCCCGAGCCAGTCCTCCGCCGTTGCCCGCTCCCAACTCGGCAGGGGAACTCCCGGCCATCGACGCCGCGAACGCGCGGGCGGTCCACCGCAACCTTGCCGCCGTGGAACCGGATCCGTCCCCGCGTCTTGCCCCAGCGGTGCGCCGTCGGACAGGCTGGCCGCTTTCATGAATGCCGACCTGTCGAAGCTCGACCTGCTCGTCGTTCAGATCGACGGCCTGCATATCAGCGACGATCTGGTGCTCGTCGCCGCCATCGGCATTGACGGTGACGGCGGCAAGCATTCGCTGGCGGTTTTCGACGGAACCACCGAGAACACCGCCACCGTGCAGGCGCTCCTCGACAATCTCGTCGAGCGCAGTCTCGACCCGGCCGTTGCACGGCTGTTCATCGTGGATGGCGCGAAGGCGCTGTCGAAGGCGATTCGGGTAACCTTCGGAAGCAATGTCGCGATCCAGAGATGCCAGATCCACAAGGCCCGCAACATCACCGATCGTCTGCCGAAGGAGCTGCACACCCCGACGCACCGGGTGCTGCGCCAGGCTTGGGAACTCGACGACGCGGAGAAAGCCGAGAAGCTGATCCGCAACCTGGCACGCCGGCTCGAGCAGGACCGGCCGGGCGCGGCGGCCAGCATCCTCGAAGGCCGGGCCGGTGAAGTTGAAGATGCCGAAGCTTCGGCGGCAGACTTTCGAGACGGCCATCATCGAGCGCTACCAACGCCGCGAGAGCAGCGTGGAAGAGGCGCTGATCGAGATGTATCTGGCCGGCGTGTCCGTGCGCCGGGTCGAGGACATCACGGAAGCGCTTTGGGGCACGCGGGTGAGCCCCGGCACGGTTTCGAACCTGAACAGGAAGATCTACGCCAAGATCGACGAGTGGCGGCAGCGTCGGATCGAGGGCGATCATCCTTACGTGTTCCTCGACGGGATCGTGATGAAGCGCTCCTGGGCCGGCGAGGTGCGCAACGTCTCGCTTCTGGTGGCGATCGGCGTGACCACGGACGGCTATCGCGAGATCCTCGGCATCGTGGAGGGCCCGAAGGAGGACAAGTCCGGCTGGTCGGCGTTTCTGCGCCACCTCGTGGATCGCGGGCTTTCCGGCGTGCAGCTGATCATCTCCGACGCCTGCCGGGGGCTCGTCGAGAGCGCTGCGGAGTTCCTGCCGGGCGCGCAGTGGCAGCGCTGCGTCGTGCATTTCTACAGGAACGTCTTCAGCCTCGTGCCGTCGGGCAAGGTCCGCGACATCGCCAGGATGCTGAAGGCGATCCACGCCCAGGAGGACCGCAAGGCCGCGGCCGGGAAGATGGCCTCTGTCATCGCCGAACTGCGGGCAATGAAGCTGGCCAGGGCGGCCGAGCTCCTTGAAGAGAGCGGGCATGAGACCCTGACCTACTACGCCTTCCCCGACAGCCATTGGCTGAAGCTGAGGACGAACAATCCGCTCGAGCGCATCATGCGGGAGATCAGGCGGCGCACCCGCGTCGTCGGCGCATTCCCGGATGGCCGATCCTGCCTGAACCTGGCTGCGGCCCGGCTGCGTCACATCGCCGGAACCCAGTGGTCAACGCGCAAGTACATGAACATGACCCCGCTGTTCGCGGAGCAAACCCAGGGAGCCGTCGCCTGACACAAAGTGCGAAAGATCTTTGACACTACCA
>CAVQBS010000003.1:0-18954 GCA_963710805.1 uncultured Alphaproteobacteria bacterium
ACCGTATGCGGCGATTATCGAGCGCGCACGAGTTGGGATGACGCTCCACAGCAGCCGACACGGCCAGGTCGAGACGTTGGATGACGTTCGATCGCGCCATCCTTTCTCCGCCCCGGCTTGGAACAGGAACTTGTCGTCGCCGGCGCCCTCCAGCCGATGCTTCCATCTCCGGATCAGCGACGCGGTTGATCGCCAGAGCGGCACGCTTCGTTCCTTGCGCCCCTTGCCGCTAGGTGAGCGGCCATCGTGCCGTCGATGACGACGTCGCCGACCCGCAGACCGATGACCTCCGACACGCGCGCGCCGGTATTGTACATCAGGCTGAAGAGCGCTTGATCCCGCTGGCCCGCCCAGGTTCGGGGATCCGGGCATCGAGGATCGCCTGCATCTCTGGCGCGACAGAAACCCAAGTACGGCCTCTCAAACCTCTTCATCGGGATGGCCAGCGCCTGCTCGATCACAGGGAGTGCCGTCAGGTCGTAATGGGCGGCGTACTTCAGGAACGACCGGAGCGCCGCCAAACGGGCGTTGCGGCTGCGCGCGCCGTTCTTGCGGTCCTTCTCCAGATGATCGAGGAAGCTGAGGATCAATCGGGCGTCGAGATCGACCAACGCCAACGCGGTCGGTGCCTTGCCGATCCTGGCCTTAGCAAAGCTGAGCAACAATAGGAACGTGTCGCGGTAGGCGGCGATGGTCCGCGGGCTGACGGCTCGCTGATGGCCGAGGTGCTCAACGAAGAAGCGCTGGAGCAAGGCGGAAAAAGTCGGCGTCGAGGTCGGATCAGCCATGGTGACCCACTCCGACGGTGGCCGCGAAGAGCTCGAAGCGCTCGCCGGCGAGCGCCATGAGATCCGGGACGCCGGTGAGATACCAATATGTGTCGGACACCTTCGCGTGGCCGACATAGGTCGAGAGCGCGGCCATGGCGTTGCCGATATCGGCGCCATGCTCATGCCAAAGCTGGACGCGACGGCAGATGAAGGTGTGGCGCAGATCGTGAATACGCGCCTGGGCATGGGCGCCCGCGCCGTCCAGCCGAGTTCGCCTCGCAGCCGCTGGAACACCCCATGGATGGTCCGCTTCGGCGACGGCCCTCCGGATGACGACAGGAACAGCAGCGTATCCCGGTCGGTAGCGCCGTGACGCGCCCGCACCGCCATGTAGCGGTTCAACGCCGCCGCCACGGTCGGATGCACTGGCACGTGTCTGGACTTGCGAAACTTCGTGTTCCGGACCGTGATGACGCCCTGGTCGAGATCGACATCGCCGCATCGCAGGTGAAGCGCTTCCGAAAGCCGCAGGCCAGTGGCGGCGATCAATCCGAAGATCGTCTCGTAGGTCGCTGGCCGCAATCCGCCCTGCGGGCAAGGCGCCGGGCGCCGGCGAGCAGATCGCGGATCTCCTGCTGCGGGTAGATGTGCGGCGCCAGGCGGCGATGCGAGCGGCCAAAGATTGCGGTCTGCGGGAACTCGGTCGCAGGATCGAGCCTTGTCAGGTACCTGCGAATGGACGAAGGACGTCCAGGCGACGCGCCCAGGAAAAGGGCTTGGCGTGCTTGGCTTGTCCCTGCACCCAATCCAGGATGATGCGGGTCGTCAGCGGTCCGGTGTGGCCCGCCGCGTCGACGAAGCGAGCGAAGGCGGTGATCTGGTCGCCCGGAATGCGCAGGTCGAAATCCCAAGGCGCGGCGCTCGGCCAGGTAACCCTCGGCCAGCGAAAGCATGGTGCGGGCCGCGGTCATGACGCGCTCCCCGGCCAGGGCAGGGCCACCGCGGCGAGCTTGGTCAGATCGACCTTGGCATAGATCGCCGACGTATCGAGGCTGCGGTGCCGCAGGACGTCGGCGATATCCTTCATCGGCGCGCCGGTGCGCAGAAGCCGACTGGCCACGCTATGCCGCAGGATATGGACCCCTGTGCGGGTCCATCCGCATCTTCGGTAGCCTGCCAGAACCGCGCGCCTGACGACGCCCTTCTCGATCGGTTCGTCGTACGGGGCGACGTGGCGGACAAATATGGCCCGGTTCGAGGTCTGGGGCCGCTCCTCGCGCAGATAGGTGGCGATCGCGCTGCCGGTCGCCGCGGGCAAGGGGAGGACATCGGCGCGCCTCCCCTTGGTTCCGACAAGGCTGATCGTCCCGTCGGCCCAGTTGATGTCGTCGAGGCGCAGGCTGGCGACCTCGCTGCATCGCAGGCCGAGATCGATCAAGCACCGCGCCATCGCATAGGCGCGCCGGCGCGATGGAAAGGGTCGATCGAATGATCGCAGCAGTTCGTCGATCTCAGCGTCGGTGAGGATCTCCGGCAAGGACGCCAATCGCCAGTGGGCCGCCCGCGGAATGGCGGCCGCCAGTTCGCCGACCCGGTCGCCGGACATGCTGCGGAACCGAAGATAGCAGCCGATGGCGCCGCCGATCACGCCGATGGAGCCAGCGCTGCGCCCGTGGTCGCCGAGGACGAAGCGCCGGATAGAGGTGGCGCCGATCTTCGACATCGTGATCGGTTGGTCGCCGAAGTGGGCAAGCAGAAACTCGCCGGCAATCCGACCGCGCTGACGGCGGGTGTTGTCCGCCAGGCCCCAGACATCCCGCATGTGTCCGTCAAAGCGCGCCAGCTCTTGCGCAACGGCCGTGTCCAAGGCGGGATCCAGCGTTCCTACGCCATCAGCCCTCAGCACTTCCAACAGCTGGGCGAGAGCGGCTCGCAGCTCGTGGCGCAACCGACGGACTGGATAGGGACAGCCGCACGCCGGCAGATGTTCCGACAGGAAGCGGGCGACGACGGCCTCGCCGATCGTGGTCAGGCCGCACCGTTCCCCGGTCAGCCAATGGGCGAAGTGCGCAACGCAGCACAAATAGACACGCTGGGTGCTCGGGGCATACCGCCCACGGCGCAGGTGCGCGCCGTACCGCGAAACGTAGGGCTGAAGAATGCTGTCCTCTAGCCACGCGCGGGGCTGCGGCTGGACGACGATCTCCTGGGACATGTTGACCTCCTGTCAGGCTGAACGAGCCCGGGAGGAGATCAGGATTATGTTCAGAACGGCGCCGTATGAGCGGCCGCCCTCGCCCAGCTCAGCCGCAGGAAATGCGGCGCTTCCCTTGGCGAGCTGCGCATAATCACGCGGTGTGCATAATTTCTTTTATGCAGAGGTCTGCATAACCGCAAGGCATGGCTGTTCGCCGGCTCCGACCGCGGCGGCGACCGCGCCGCCCTCATGTACACGCTGATCCAGACCGCGCGCCTCAACGACGTCGATCCCCAGGCCTGGCTCGCCGACGTGCTCGCCCGCATCAACGATCACAAGATCACCGACCTTGGTGCGCTGTTGCCATGGCGCTGGGCCGCGGAGCGGGAGCGTCGTAAGCTGGCGGCATGAGCGCCGACAGCATCGCCCGCCTCAAGATCACACTCGACGACGTGGAGCCGATGGTTTTGCGCCGCATCGAGGTGCCGCTCGGAATCCGGCTCGATCGGCTGCATCTGGCCATCCAGGCAGCCATGGGCTGGACCAACAGTCACCTCTATGAGATCCGCGCCGGCGACGTCGGGTGGGGCATTCCCGATCCCGATTGGGGCGATGGTCCACTCGACGCACGCAAGGCCCGCCTGATCGATGCGATCGAGGATATCGGCACCAGGACGATGCGATACCTCTACGACTTCGGCGACGGCTGGGAGCACACCATCAAGATCGAGCGCGTCGGCCCGGCCGATCGCGACGCGACATACCCCCGCCTGATCGAGGCCACCGGCCGCTGCCCGCCCGAAGACGTCGGTGGACCGCCCGGCTACGAGGAGCTCCTCGAGGCAATCGCCGACCCTCAGCACGAGCGGCACGCCGAAATGCGCGAATGGTGCGGCGAGGACTTCGATCCCACCGCCCTCGACGTAGCTCAGATCGAGCAGGCGCTCAGCAAGCTGGTCATCAAGCCGAGCCAGCCGTCCCGGTCGAAGAAAAAACCCACCGCAAAATGAGGGTCGCCAGGCAGCACACCCCCGCCCTCGACAGCGAAACCGCGGTCTTCACCGGAGGGATACGCTCTTCCTTCTTCAGAAGATGGGGCTTCGGCCGCATCATAAGTTGCTTGATGTCGGCTGTGGGCCTCTGCGCGCCGGCGTTCACTTCATCGACTTCCTGGATGCGGGAAACTACTGCGGCATCGATTACAATCCTGATTTCCTCCGCGTCGGCCGAGGCACCATCGAACAAAGAGCGTTGAAGTCGAAGCGGCCAACACGGCTTGTAATCGAAGACTTCGTTTTCTCGTTGCTCGGGGAAGAGTTCGACTTCGCCATTGCCTTTTCTGTATTGAGTCACTGCTCAAAGCCATAGAAGGGAATGTTCTTCAAAAACATATGCCTCCCGATGAAGAACAATGGACGAGTCTACGTATCGCGGGCGCGTTGGTTCACCGAAGCATTTCTTCCAAAATATGCCGTAACGCTGACGCGATTGTTTCAGAAAGCAACTGAGATCGAAGAAAAACTGAATATGGAAGATTGGACTTTTGAAAAGGAAGGAGCGCCCTTCCCCATTCTCGAACTCACGGTCGCAAGATGATTTGGCCGGTGTTGGCTTGATGGACACGCGGTCTGCGCTCCCGGGGCGGTCGTCCGGCGCCAGCCCCCATGACAGGCGTGCCGCGCGAGCTGGGTTGGTCACAAACGCCACCCTTAGGGCATCGCCGCGAGAAAGCCACTCGTGAGCCGCCTCACCAAACTCGCGCGGCGATATCCGCCCGACTCGCTGGCTGCACTGTTTCAAAAGAGCAGAGGTAGTTACTACAGGTCGATCGCCCTCTCGGCGTCAGAGGTCAACCAACAGGCGTTCAAGTCGTTTCTGGGCGGCGGTGCCGAGATGTGGGATGAGCGTGGCGCCTTTCAACTCTTCCTTCTTCGGAAAATGGGGCTCCGCCCGCATCACACGCTCCTTGACGTCGGTTGTGGGCCGCTACGCGCCGTGTGAACGGCACAAAAGACAGCGTCGAGCCGTGATAGATGTCGGAGCGGGCGACGCTGAAGGTGCCGTCGGCGGCTTGCTTTTTCACGACCTTCAGCACGTGCTGCGCCCCAGGTGGCCCGACCGGGATGACCATCATGCCGTTCGGCTTCAACTGCTGCAGGAGGGGCGGCGGGATGTGGTCGATTCCGCAGGTGACGATGATCTTGTCAAACGGGGCTTCTTCTTTCCAGCCGTAGTAGCCCTCGGCATTCCGCGTCGTGATTGCTTTGTACTCGGTATAGCCCTCGGCGATCAGCCGGTCATAGAGATCGCGTGTCCGCTTAGCCAGGGGCGCGATGATCTCGATAGAGAACACCTTGTTCGTCAGGTTGGAGAGATAAGCCGACTGGTACCCGGAACCGGTGCCGATTTCGAGCACCTTGTCGCCGAACTGGACATCGATCGAATTGGTCATGCGGGCGACGGTATGCGGACCGGTGATCGTCACGCCAAAGCCAATATCGAGATAGTGCCACTCATACGCGCGTCCGAGGTTCGCTTTGGTGACGAAGTCCTCGCGCGGCGTCAGCAGATACGCGCGCATGTTGCGCTTGTCCCATACGTCCTTATGCGCAATTAGCGCCTGGAAGCGATCCCACCGCTGGCCGAGATAGTTGGGGTCCTCCCCGCGGTTCTTCTGCATCCACGCGATGAAGGCCGCCCGGATGTCCATCGGCGGCGTGGCATTCCAATCGTAGGGGACGGGCACGTTCGCAGCCGCGAGAGCTGGGAACAAGCCAGCCGTCAACGCCGCCGGTTCCAGCGAGAAACAGACGGCGGGTCAACGCGACGCGATCACCGGCGCCCGCGATCGTGGCTTTGTCGCCCGTACGAAACGCGTCAACGCGAGCCATGGATCGATCCTACGTTGTGGCGAGGCGCGTCGGCAGACAGCCCAGCCAAAAATGCACAATTCACTCGCCGATATCAGCTTGGCGGAATGATGGCGACCGTCGAGCCAAGCGCGCGCACCGGCACGAACCGGTCACTCCGGTTTCATCGCAACCACGTTCGGCCTGCGATGAAGGTGCTCGAAGCCGATGGTGACTGTCCCGGCCGCCGCCACCGCACCGGCAATCACGAGCAGGATGTAAGCGACGGGCACCGTGATCGTTTCGGGCGGCGGATCGAAGACGCCCGCCAGCATGACCACCAACATCCAGGCCACACCAAAGCCGGTCAACCCGCCGAGAAGAAGACCTGCCAGTGTCACCAGAACGCTTTCGCCGCGCACGAACGCCGCGAGTTGCGGGGGCTTGGCGCCGAGAGCGGTCAGGATCGCGAAGGTACGATATCGCTCCACGAAGCCGAGACCAAGGACGAGCCCGGCTGCGGCGGCGATCAAGACCAGCCCGAAGGATAGTTCGAGCTTTGTCAGGGCACCGAGATCCACAGCCGTGAGGCTCGAGGAAATCAGAGACTGAACGTCGCCGAGCGCCGTCACCTTGAGCGCGGGATCGGCCGCGAGCAGATGCTTCAAGCTTTCGGCGGCGGCCTGCGGGTCGTTGGAACGTGCCAGCACGACCTCTCGTGCGTCGCTGCCGGTCGAACGCGCGACATAGTCTGCGTTTGCGACCAGAAACGAATCCTTTGGCGCGGTCGGAAACTCACGGGCAATTCCCACGAACTTGAACGGGACGATGTGGTACTGATGGTCGTCGGCAGACTGCAGCCGAAGGTTCACCGTGTCGCCGGGCTGGAGCTGGAAATCGGTGACCGTCTCTTCCGAGACGAGAACCCCATCGGGTGTTCCGGCCAGTGTCCGCAGCGTTCCCGCGGCATCGCCGTTTGCAAAATACGCATCTGCAATGGTCGTCGCATGGCCGATCGTTGCCGGATCGATACCGTAAAGGTCCTGCAGGTCATTCCCGACATAGGCGTAACGATGCATCATCGCTTCCGCGGAGACAATGCCGGGCGCCCCGCGGATGTCGGTCACCCTGGCGCCGGCCGGATCGGCCGTGGTGCCCGTCACGTTGACGTCGGCGCCGTTGGTGAGCTCTGCATCGACGCGAGACTGCCCGTCATAGGTGATGTTGAAGATGGCAACAGACACGGCAAACGCGGTTGCCAGGGCGAGCAGGCCAACGCCGCGCGACAGTCGCCTTGCCTGACGTGACAATGACGCACTGACGGTCGGTGCGAGGTCGCCGGCGATCGGCAAGAGCACCGTCCTGAGGGCGGCGGGAATCCCCACCAGTCCGCGCCGGGACAGTCGAACCCAAAGCAATCCAAGGCCACTCCACAGCGCCAGGGGGGCAAGAAAGGTCTCGTAGTTGACCGACGTCTGAGCCACGCCCTCGCTGGCGAGGACGATCTGGTACCCCGAACCTTGCGCCCGCCAGAAGACGATCCCGGCGAGCAGCAAAAGGGCAACATCGACCCAAAGCCGCTCCCATAAAGCGGGTCTTCCGTCATCGCGCTCTGCCCGCGCATTCACGACGGTCACCTGCGAAGCCGTCCGCGAAGCTGGAACGAGGATCGTCGCCAACGCAACGACAAGGCCCAACAGAGCCGCGCCGACGATCCAGCTCGACGCCGCTGTTCCGCCAGCGTCAATCCCGATGACGCTTAGCCCGACCCAAGCAAGCACCAACCCGCAAACCGCGCCGGCTGCTCCGGCAACGACCGCCTCGACGGCCGCCTTGGACAGGGTCTGGGCCCGTGTTGCGCCCCTGATCCGCAAGAGCGCCTGCTCGCGCCTGCGGCGGTCGTTGCCAGCGGCCGCGATGGCTATGGCGATCAGAACCGCGAGAACGACGCCAGGGGCGCCGAGGAACAGGAACAGGACCTTGGCGTAGAGGGCGTCGCCACGGACGCCATCGAGGCGAGCAGCCAGGTTGTTCGCCACCGCGGCGCTGCCGGCGACGCGCGCCTCGAGGTTGTTGGCGAGCTGGCGGACGGCGGCGTAGGCGCCGACCGGGTCCCTTGGCAGGTTTGCTCGGTCGAGCAGCACATGAAACTGCGTGTGGGTCGAGTCGGGCCTTTGCGCCTTTTGAGCGTCAAAAAGGCTGTGCCACATGGTTGCCGAAAGCAGCAGGATATTGTCCGGAGGGGACTGCGGCGCCATTCCCGGCGGAACGCCAACCGCCTGGAAAAGCGAATCAACGTTCGGGATGGCGACAATCCCGGTGACCGTCACCGTCGCCGGACCGACGCCCGGCCGATTGATGGTGACCGTATCGCCGATGCCGACGTGCAGGTTTGCCGCCGTCTGCGTGAAGATCAGTGCGCCATCGCTGGACCCGCTGAGCAGTTCGATCTGGTGCGGGAACGCAGCCTGGTAACCAGGCGGTAGCCCGAGCACCTTGCCCGATCCGGTAACCTGCTGGGTACCGCCGGTGGTCGCCGACAGACCGTCGACTTTCGCGTATTCGACAGTGCGCACGACCTTCGCAGCGCCGCTTTCGGAGAGGGCTCTCTCCACAGTGGCCACATCCGCACCCGGCGCGACTTCGATCTGCCAGTCGACGGGAACGTTGGCGACGGCGCGGGCGGTCATCGTCTCGCCGGCGGTAACGACGAATATCCCGAGTACAGCGAGCAGCGCCACGGCGAGCGCGATGCCGAGCGCGGTCGCGGTCACGCGGCCGGCGGTTGTTCTCAGGAGGCTCTTCAGCCACAAGATGAAGATCATTCAGAGCCCCCTGCTGTTTCCGTCTGGAGATGCCCGTGCTCCATGCGCCAGACCGTCGCCATGCGCGCCGCGACCGCGGGATCGTGCGTGGCAACGATGATCGCGGCCTGATCCATGGACGCATGGCTCAGGATCGCGTCCAGCACGTCCTGTGCGGTCGTCCGGTCGAGCTGACCGGTCGGCTCGTCGGCGATCAGGAGTCTAGGGGCGTGGGCCAGCGTCCGGGCAATCGCGGCGCGCTGCGCCTGGCCGCCCGAGAGCTCACCAGGCATGCGGTCGGCCAATCCGCCGAGACCGACCGCCTCCACGGCCTCAGCAACAGCGGCGTCTCCGTCCGTCCGATGCCCCAGCCGCAGCGGCAGCGCGACGTTTTCCCTCAGCGAAAGCGTCGGGACCAGCGAAGAGAACTGATGGATCATGCCGACCGCCAAAGGACGCAGCGCATCCCGATCGCCAATATCCGGCCAGGTGATCGTGCCTTGGGTGGCGTCATCGAGACCGGCAATCAGGTTGAGAACGGTGGATTTGCCGCTTCCCGACGGTCCGATCAGAGCGATCCGGTCGCCGCAGGCGATGGTGAAGCTTGCCGGCTGTAGCGCCACGAGCGCGTCGTCGCCCTTGCCATAACGTCGGGTCACGTCTCTGGCTTCAACGAGGACCGGAGTCATCGACGATCCTTCCATCTGCGATCTTGACGACGCGCGTGGCTGCGTTCGCGACCAGCAGGCTGTGCGTCGCGATGATGGCGGCAGCACCGGCCTGGCACCGGCTACGCAACATTGTCAGAAGGTGGTCCTCCGTCTCTGCATCGACCTCGGCGGTTGGCTCGTCGGCGAGGATCAGTCGCGGATCGCGGACAAGCGCCACCCCCAGACCGGCGCGGGCCGCCTCGCCTCCCGATAGCTCGCCAGGGAGCGCCCAGCGGCGGGCGGACATGCCGACGCCTTCGAGCAGCTTGAGGACACGGCCTTCATCGGCTTGCCTGGCCATGACCAACGGGAGGCGGACGTTCTCCTCGACGTTCAGCCCGGCTACCAGATTGCGCGATTGCATCAAAACGCCGATATGGCGGGACCGCCTTGCGGCCCGCTCTCGCTCCGTCAGTCGAGCCACGCGTTCCCCAAGCAACTCGACCTGGCCCCCGTCGGGAACATCAAGTCCGGCAAGACAGGCGAGGAGCGTTGACTTGCCGCTCCCGGAGGGGCCGACGAGCGCGACAAACTCGCCGGGCTCCACCGAGAAACTGATGCCCCTGAGCGCGCGCGTCTCGTCGTCGCGCGCGTGGAAGAACCGATAGAGGTCGAGAGCCGCAATGATCAGCGGTCATTGCCACTTGAAGCTCCTGGCCATCAGGTTCCACTGATCCACGTTGTCGGCGCCGGCCGGAGCGGACATGTCGAGCGTCACCAGCTTCCCGGCCTTCCAGAAGTAGTAGCGGTCGTTTTCCAGCCGGATCGCCTTGTTGGTCACAGGATTCGGGTCGGAGTTCGATCCGTAGGACACCAGGATCGCCGGTCCTGCCGGAAGGGTGACGGATTTGACCTTGGCGACCGTCACGGCACGGGCGGTCTGCTGGAGCTCGGGCACAAGCGTGGCTTTGGCTGTCGCCAGATCCGGTTGCGCCGCCATGGACGCTTCGGTCAGCGCAACCCGGTCATATTTGTCGTTGAAGATGGCGCCGTCTGCTCGATCCGCGCGAGCCCAGCCTTGGGGGATTTTGATCGTGAAGCCGAGCGGCGAAGCGTAGGTGATGAAGACTTGGTCATCCGGAATATCGCCGGGTGGGTTGTGTTCCGGCTTGAGCGGCTGCTCGACGGCTGGCAAAGGTGCCTCCGCTGCCGTCACGACGAACGGCATGAGGCCGGTCGCGACGACGGCACCTGCCGAGCGCGGCAAGAATCGCCAGGGATCTGGATTGCATGGCAGTCTCTCCTTATTCCGCCAAGGGACGATGCCGCCCCAGGGAGAGCTAGATTTCACAAGGAGATTGTTTGTGCCTGTCCTGCTCCATACGGATTTGTAAGAAGCGGCAAAGGGCGTGAACGAAAAAAGCCGGCCTTCTCGCCGGTCAGCGTTTCGTCACGATCAGGAGCTTCGGTCCGACTGGCAGGACATCGATGTTCGGCGTGGAACGAAAGGCGCCGTCGAGTTCGGTAGTCAGGGCGGTTCGCTCTGCCCTCGTCATTTCGGTCGGCTCGACGCCGACGAGACCGAAGGCGAATGGCTCCTCGACTTCGGCGGCGAGGGCGCCGAGCATGATCGGGATCACGGCCGCCTGCAAACCGACTTCCGTTCCGCTGTTCCAGAAGCGGAGCAGGAACCGACGAGTCGAACCGCCTGGTGAGGGCTTGGCAAAGATGAGTGCCGGCGCCCGCCCGTCATGAAAATCGCGAAGCGGCATCTGATCGCCAAACGGCATCGGTGACGGGACAAGCGCCACCATAGCCTCCGCCATCGTGGGGCTGGTGAAGGTCCGCCATCCGGCCTTCTCAAGGACAGTGACCAGCTCGATCCGCGGGAGGTCGGTCTGCATGACGAAAGGCTCGCCGGTCTCGCCATCGAGCTCAATGCGCCGAGCCGGAAGAGACTGCCAGCCTGAGCCGAGCCAGGCCGACCGGCTGATGGTGTGGGTCTGCCGTTGGGGTGCGTAGGCGATTTCGGCGGCGGCATAGCTGCGAACCAGATGCGCCGGATAAGCCACTAGAAACGCTGCCCCCACCCAGACCGCGATCCGCCTTGTCGGGAGCGGCGGGGCCCGGCGAATGAAGAAAGCGAGGAACGACACCAGCGCGGTGCCGAACAAGAGGCCGGCAGTGACGTCGCTCGGCCAATGCGCCTCAAGATAGACACGCGAGGCGGCGATTGCCACGACCACGGCGGCAGTCGTCGTGTAGATGGCGAACTGGGTCCTCCTCGCGCGATTCTGTGCGAGGATCACGGCGACCAACCCCAGAATAGTCGCCGACAGCGTGGCGTGGCCGCTCGGAAAGCTGAACGCTTCCGCCCCGGAATAGAGTGCCGTCGGGCGCGGCCGCTGGAGGATGGACTTGATGAGAGGAACGAAAGCGCTTGCCGATGCGATCCCGAGAGCCGCGACGGCCGCGACGCGCCAGCGGCGCGAGACAGCAAGGGCAATCAGAAGAGCTGCGGCGACGGCGGTCAGCACAAAGCTGTCGCCGGCCATGGTGATCGCCACCATCGCCGCGTCGCCCGGCCCGTTCCGGAACGACTGCACGAGATTGCTGATCGCATGGTCGGCCGCGATCAGCTCGGGCTCGAACAGCAGATTGAAAACCAGAACGACGAAACCGGAGATCGCCAGAAGGCCGACGGCGGTCCAGGCCACGGCGACAACGATGCCGCTCTCGTTCGTCAGCAGTCGATGAACGAAACGAAGCGGCGCCGATTCGCTCGTCGCGAGAGTTTGCACCGAGGCCCGGTGCAGACGGACCACGCCGGGCCCGAGCCAGACGATGGACACCTTGATCAGGTACCAGGTGGCGAGGATGAGAGCGAGAACGATGAGGATCAGGGCGATCAGTCGAGGATTGCCGGTCCCGTAGACCGAGATACCGCGGCCGAGCGCGATTGCCGGGACGATATGGGCTGCCGACCAGGCGATGCCCGAGAGTGCGTTGATGACCGTGAACCGGACCGCGCCCATGCCCAGCATTCCTGCAATGATGGGGACGACGGCCTTCACGCCCGGAAGGAAGCGGCTGACGAAGATGCTCTTGCCGCCGTGGCGAAGAAAGAACTGTTCGCCGTAGTCGACCAGCGCCCGGTACCGCGAGAACGGCCAGGCAGTCCTCAGCCGGTCCGTGTAGATGTGGCCGATCCAGTAGGACAGAGAGTCGCCGGCCGTGGCTCCCAAGCTCGATGCGATGAGGATAGGCCAGAACGAAAGCTTACCCATGCCGATCAGCGTCCCGACGCCGACGAGCACGACGGTGCTCGGCATGACGAGTCCAACCAGAAAGGTGGCCTCGCCGGCCGCTACCAGGAAGACCACCAAGATCGCCAGAAGCGGATGGCCGCCGATGAAATCGACGAGGCCGCTGAAGACGGCAGTCACGAACGCGTCGCCGCGGCGGGGTGGGATCGTTGGGGGAAAACAGTCGAAACCCGCAGCCCGGGCCCGTTGTCAGAAAGAGTCAACGACGCATCGTGAAGGTCGGCGATGGCTTTGACCAGACTGAGGCCGAGGCCGGAGCCAGCGGTCGAGCGGCTCTTGTCCAGACGGTAGAGCCGCTGGAATACCTTCTCCTGCTCGGCCGCCGGAATGCCGGGGCCGCGATCCGATACGATCACAGTCGGGCCTCCCCTTTCAGCGGATCGACAGACCTCCACGCGGATCGGTGTTCCCGATGGAGAGTGCCTGATGGCGTTTTCGATCAGATTGGCGAAAAGTTGCAAGAGCAACTCGCGATCTCCGAAGACGGGGATCGGACGGTCATCCGGGCGGGCCAGCGTCAAGGATTGGCCGCGTTCCTCGGCGACGAGCCCGTAAGCGTCGAGAACGGTATCGAGGACGCCTAGCAAATCGACTTCGGTAAACCTTGATCGCCGCGCACCGGCCTCGATCTGTGAAATGCGCAGAAGCGCATCGAAGGTATCGTTGATCTGCCGTGCCGCTGCCAGGGCATCCTTGAGAGCCTCCGTTTCAACCTTGCCCTTGAGCGCGTGATCGAGCGCAGCCTCGATGGCGATATACAGGCGGTTGATCGGGGTCTTCAGATCGTGGGCGATATCGGAGCTGACCTGGCGCATGCTCTCGATGAGATTCTTCAGCCGGTCGAGCGCGGCGTTGATCTGCGCCGAGAGATCGTCGAGGTCGTCGCCGGCCCGGGTCAGCGGGATTCGCGCGTCGAGGCGGCCTTCGCCGAGAGCATTCATCGTGCCCGCAATGAGGTCGATTCGCCTTTGCGCCCGGAACGCAAGGAATGCTCCACCACCAATCGCGAACACCAGGACCGCGACGGTTGCCCATGTGAAGCTTGCCCATGCCGTCTCAAGAATTCAGCACTCTCCTCAAGGCTTGCGCCGACGGTCACCCGCAGATCGCCAATGTCCGCCGCATAGATGCGAAACCGGAGATCGTCCTCGGCCACACCGAGGACGGGGGCATTGACCGTGGCCCATCCAACGTTGGGCGGCGCGGCGGTGATATTCCCGGCGAGAATGGCCCCGGTCGCAGACTGGATCAGATAAATACGGTCGTGCTCGGTGCTGGCTCGCGCCATCCGGTCGATGGCGGAGATCAGGTCGGTGGTATCGGCCTTCTCGTACAGGGCCTGGAAGCCGTCGAACGTGTCGGAAATCTGGCGATCCAGCCTCTGGGAGAGGTTATCCCTCACCGTCAGATAGGCTGCGGCACCGGCAACGAGAAACGAGGCTACAAACAAAACAGCGAAGGTGATCGCCAGCCGGAGCGGCGTGCTTTTCAGGAGCCTAGAGGGGTGCATGCAGGCTGTAGCCGACGTTGCGCACCGTGTGGAGCAGCGGTTCAGCGAAGGGCTTGTCGATCTTGGCGCGCAGCCGGCTGATGTGGGTGTCGACAACGCTGGTCTTCGGATCGAATTGAAAATCCCAAACGCGCTCCAGCAGCATGGTTCGCGTCACGACCCGTCCTTCGTTCCGCATGAGCACCTCGAGCAGCGTGAACTCCCTGGGCTGGAGGCCGATCGGTTGGTTGCCTCGGCGGGCCGTCCGCCGGAGCAGATCCAGCTCAAGGTCCGCAACCTTCAACACAGTCTTCTCGGTCTGGACTGGCGGGCGCCGCAGGAGCGCGTTGACCCGGGCCAACAGCTCCGAGAAGGCGAATGGCTTCACCAGATAGTCGTCCGCTCCGACCTCAAGCCCCTCGACCCGATCGTCGACACCTCCGATGGCCGTCAGAAACAGGATCGGCATCCTCGCCCCGGTAGCCCGCAACGCCTTGACGAGGGAGAGCCCGTCAAGGCCGGGAAGCATCCGGTCGACGATCAGGAGGTCAAAACTTTCTTGTGTCGCGAAGGCGAGGGCTTCCCTCCCGTCGGCGGCTACATCCGCCACGTGGCCGGCTTGGGTCAAGCCCCTCGCGATGTAGTCGGCAGTCCGCTGATCGTCTTCGATGACAAGAACCCTCAACTCGCCTCCTCCAAATTTCGTGGGAGTCCGATTGTGTCATAATTTGCCGAGACCTAAATGCTCGAAGTACTTGTCAGCACGTTTTCACACCTCTTACGGTTTCGTAAGTTGGTGCCCTCATGCCGTGCCGCCAAGTCTTCCTCGTGGAAGCACAGCAGCCGCAGATGGACCACTAGAATGTGAACCGGCCGCGCGCCTTGGAATGGGCGCGGGTATCTTCAACGGCAAGCGCGCCGCACACTCTCTGCAAGGATGGCCAGGCATCCGACGAGAAGCGCAATCGCGCCCCAGAGAGGAGACATCACGGCCATGAGCTTGACCAGGGCGGTAACGGCCGCGATCAGCATCAGCGCCCAGAGAGCGAGGTTGCCGTCGTCGATGAACATCCCGACAACCTCTTTGTAGATCAGGCTAAGAACGGTCATTCGAGTGCCTCCGCCTTGCCAGTCACTGCGCCCGTCGCCCTCAACCAACGGATCAGCGCGAATGACGAAGCGCCCATGACGACAAAGATGCCAATCAGTGACAGGTCGGCTCCGGGCCAGCTCGCCCCAATCCCCTCGCCGGTCCAGAAGATGCCGAAGGTAGTCAACATCAGCCCGACCACAAACTTGAGGGTGTTCTCTGGAACCCGCGAAAGCGGGCGATGCACCAGCAATCCGATCGCCATCACCACGACAAAGGCGGCAAGCGCTCCGAGCGCTGCAGCAAACGTCAATCCGTGCGTGGTGCCGACTGCGATGACGATGAACACAACTTCGACCCCTTCGAGTAGGACGGCCTTGAACGCTGCCACGCCAGCGAGGTAGTTGGCACGCTGCTCTTTGGAGTGTCGATGGAGTTCCTCGGTTTCCTCGGCAAAGGCCCTCTCCTCGTCATGCAGTGCGACGACGCCAAGAGCCCTGAGGATCGCTTTGCGCAGCCAGCGCATGCCAAACAGGATCAACAATACGCCCACGAAGAACTGCAAGACGTGGATGGGCACGAGGCCGAGGATGGGGCCGAGGACAACGACCAGCGCCGCCAACACGAGAAATGCCAAGCCGCTGCCAACGAACGCAGGTCGCCAGCTCTGGGTCAGCCCAACAGCGAGTACGATGGTAAACGCTTCTACGACTTCCACAAGGGATGCGAGGAAGGCGGCCGTGACCGTGGAGATGATGGTCGTAATATTGGTCAAGGGGTCGATCCTTGGTCTAGCTGGTTAGTACGACACAACGCTCAGGCGGCAGGGAAAAGAGATCTCCGCCCCCGCGGGAGGGGCTCATGCCAATCGATCCGCACCCGATGCGGACCAATACTAAGCGACAACCGACAGCATCGTCCCTGGTAGGTTCGCGAGACGACGATGCCACGCAGCCCATTTTCGGGCGTGGTCGCCAGCAGCCGGGCGTCCTCCGGGCGGATGACGAGAATGCCTGCACCCCGGTGGGAACTTGATGTGCTCAAGGATACGCCGTCGATGCCGCCGATTTTGAACAGGCCATCGGTCACCTCGCCTCGGACCAATGAGAAACCGCCGATGAAGCTCGCAACAAAAGAATCGGCCGGCCTCTCGTACATTTTCTGAGGAGTGTCGAACTGGGCGATGGTGCCGCTGCGCATGACCGCAATGCGATCGGAGACCGCCATCGCTTCGGCCTGATCGTGAGTTACGTAGATGACCGTGATCCCTTCGCGGCGCACCAGCTCCATCATTTCACTGCGCATGTCCTCGCGCAGAGCTGCGTCAAGGTTGCTAAGCGGCTCGTCGAACAACATCAGCTGAAGCCGCCTCTCGGCTTTGAGAAGAAGCCGACATCCGAGGGGTTGCGACTGCAGACCCGAGCCAATGGGCGAAGAAAAATATTTCGGCCCGAAGAGCAGTCGGAGGCTTCGGGTCGCGAGCTTGGCCGTGCGAAGGCGTTGAAACGACTCGTAGGTTTCTGGGGGCCGCGCGTGTGCTCTCACCCAGACGGCGAAAGCCGTCCCGAAAATCCCAGCCGCGAGAAGAAAATCCCTCGCTGCGGCCCGCGCGGGTCCGCGTGACCGCGAGGCTGTAGAGATTCGACCCGCCCCCCCAGGGTCCCGAGGGGCGTGGCGAACGTCAACCCACCGCCTGGAACGTCAACTTCGTCAACCATCGTCAACCCAGGTCTTTGTCGGTGTTACTGGGGTGTCGCCGGGGTCCGAAACCACCGCGAGGGAGTGGGCCTCTGGAAGGACCCGCGCCTCCTCCGCGGTTCCGCGGGTCTGTGGTGACTGGCCTTAGGGTGTAGGCGTGCGAAACGATAGGCATGGTCGAGAGCGATCCGGTTCTGGCTGCGATGACAGTCAATGAGCGCCTCTTTCACGTCGGCGCGCTGGAGGAATGGGATGCCGCGCTTCGCCGCCACGATCGCAATGCGATGATCGAGCCGCTACAGCGGGTCCAGATGCCGGATCCGGAGGTAACGGTCGACCTCGCGCTTAACCGACCGAGGTCTCGCTCCTGATCGTCCGTCCGCTTCTTGTCGCTTTGCTCATGCCGAGCGCCTCCTTTTCGAATCGATTGGAGGCGGCCCGCGACCTTGCCGCGGTGCCCACGCCATCTTGCATGCCGCTTTTCTTCCTTGTTCGTTCTTCGTGGGGCTCACCCTTTTCGAAGGATTGGACCCTATCCGGTTCGCACCGGCCGAGCCGGCGCGGCGGAGCCAGGCGAGCCACTCGCGCGAGACGATTTCAACGACGTTCGTCAGGTTCTTCTGCCCTGGCCGCGGTCGCTCGGTGATGCGGATATGGCCGAGGAGCCGCCCCTCGTGCAGCGTCGTCTGCACTGTGGTCCGACAGACGCCGGCGAGCGCTCCGATCTTGTCGAGCGGGAGGTCACAGACGCCAGCTCGCTTGACCTCACCTCCGACGACGCAGAGCACTGCGCGCTGGCCCTCGGTGTAGTGGTGCCGGAGGGTGTCAGGGAGCGCGCTCGATCCGCCGAGCACGCGGCGCCGCTTTCGCGATGCCTCGCGATCCGGCGACCGCGGACGTTGCCGTGAGACCAACCGACTCAGCCGTGGTCGAAGGGTGGCGGGCTTTGGTGACGCGCGATGCAGCGGTCGCCGATTGTGTCCTCCTCGCCGGAGGCCTCGCCGACCGCCTCCTGTCCAAGCACGAGGCGCTCATGGGTGGCAAAGGCGGAGACCAGATGCAGTGCTTCGCGGCCCCGCCGACGGTCGTGGCTGCGTCGCGAGGTTTTGCCGTCGAGGGCAACAAGCGCCGGAGCACCCGGCCGCCACTCGCGGGCCCAAGCGATGAAGCAGGCCTGGAACAGCTCCGGATCGATGCGGTTCATCAGCGTGCGCAGCCAATCGGCGCAGGGCAGACCGTGATGATAGGGAGGAAACGGCGCAGGAACGACAGATGCGCCTCGCCCCAATCGACGATGTCGTCATAGTCGTCACAAGCGGCAATCGTGCCGCAAACCACCAGCAGCAGGACCTCAGGCAGCGGGTGCGCCACGCGCCACTTCTGGCGCGGGTCGCAGAGATGCGAGAAATGCTTCAGAAGGCTGGCGAGGCGCGGCTTCTCAACAACGGCGTCCATGGGCGGCGGGCTCCGAAATCAAATCGATAGCCCAAGACAATCACCCTCCGCGTCAATCGGGAATCCGCGTTAACCCGACTTCGCTGCCCTGCCCTTGGCGCCGCCAGGATTGCGGCCGAGGCCGCCCGCGTGGTAGCGAAGGTGCCAAGGGGTCGCCCGTCGACTGTGACGGCATCGACCTCACGCCCTCGGTCGACGTGGTCACCAAGGTGCGCGCGTCCGTCGTAGACAGCCACCGAGGAACATTCTGCAAACCCGTTACGCGGACATTCTGCGGACGTGTGCTTCCGGCATGGTCGCCGCTTTTAGCATAAGTCATTGGGGGAATTGGCGCACCCGACAGGATTCGAACCTGTGACCTCTGCCTTCGGAGTTCAGCACTCCACTATTTCATAGCACCTCATGCGTCATCATAATTCAGATATTTCAATGGTTTGTCTGCCGTGATATGCCCATAGCGCCCCTCATGAGAACCCCCTCAAGCGCGAGACATTTGCGAGACAAAAGTCGAACAACTGACCGAATTGGCGATCAAACACCTGCCCAATCCACCCCTGGGGAATCCCAGAGCACATTCGACCCATCGTTGCCCGGTTTCGGCGTGCGTTGTACGGCTCGGTCTAAGT
>CAVQBS010000004.1:0-61275 GCA_963710805.1 uncultured Alphaproteobacteria bacterium
TACTCGCAGTAATCGGCACCCCTAATGGTTACAGAGAGCGATGCCCAGGGCCGCAAGCGCCTCGACGATCCCGCGACTTCGTGCGTGTCGAGCTCTCGGTCGCTCTGCAGAGCCAAGTCCGCGTAGTATCGGTGCGGATAAACGGGGCATCGCTACCCCGTCCAGACACGCTCCCGGAAGATCTCGAGCAGCTAGCGTACCGGCAGGCAGTCGGAATCCGCTCCGAAACCTTCGACCAGGACATGGGTCGGCTCACTGCCTTCCTGGATCAGCTTTCCCCGGGGCAGGCGCCACCGCCAGGGAGCGCGGCCAACGTCGGCAGCGCGGCGGACTCGGAAATTGAGCGGCTCCTCGAAGAGATCAACAACCCCGAAACCCTGCCGGAACGGCGACTCGAGATAGGGGACCGCCTGGCCGAGCTCGGCGACCCGCGCCCGGGCGTCGGCCTGACCCCCGACGGCCTGCCGGACATCGACTGGGTGGAAATCCCGGCCGGGGAACTTCTATTTGGCGTCGAGCGCCGGCGGGCGCATACGGACGGCTTCCGAATCGCCCGCTACCCCATCACCAATACCCAATACCAGGCCTTCGTCGATGCCGGGGGGTATAGGGAAGATCGCTGGTGGGCGGGATTGGCTGAACGGGTCCAGCAACCGGCGCAGCCGAACTGGCCCCATCCCAACCGCCCGCGCACCCAAGTCAACTGGTACGAGGCGGTGGCCTTTTGTCGGTGGCTGTCCTCAAGGATGGATTTGGAGACCCACCTCCCCACCGACATTGAGTGGGAAATGTCAGCGCGCGGCACCGACGGGCGCGAGTATCCCTGGGGCAACGGCTATCGGGCTGGTTTCGCCAACATTGATGAGACTCTGGGCGTGACGGTTGCGTCGATGCCGAGCGTACCGGCAAAGGCTGGATAGGAGCGGTTGTTGATGAGCGCCATGTTGCTCGCCGCGCCGAGCCGCTTGGCCATCACGCAGGCGAGGATGTTGACCTCGTCGTCGTTGGTCAGGGCTACCAGCGTGTCGGCGTCCTGAACGTCGGCCTCCTGGAGGATTTCCTGGTCGAGGGCATCGCCGTTGAGCACCACGGCCCGCTTGAGGCGATCGGCGATGTCGATCGCCCGCTCCCGCGATGCCTCGATGATCTTGACCTTCGCCCGCGAGCCGCGCGCTTCGAGGGAGCTTGCGACATAGAGCCCGATATTGCCGCCGCCGGCGATCACCACCCGGTGCGCCTCCGGCTCCTCATGGCCGAAAATGCCGAGCGTCCGGCGGACCTGCTCGACCTGGCAGACGACATAGACCCGATCGCCGGCGAGCATCGCGTCGGACGAGCGGGGGACGAACAGTTTGCCGTCGCGCAGGATACCGACCACCACCGCCTGCAGGTCGGGAAACAGCTCGGTCAGCTGCGACAGCGGCGTATCCACTACCGGGCAGTTGTCGCCGCAGTCGATGCCGATCGTCACCACCTCGCCATTGGCGAAGCGCACCGAATCGACCGCGCCGGGCGCCTCCAGCCGGCGCAGCACCAGCTCCCCGACCTCGACCTCGGGGGAGATGATCACGTCGATCGGAAGATGGTTCGACGAGAACAGGTCCGCCCAATGCGCCTGCAGGTAGCTTTGCGAGCGGATGCGGGCGATCTTGGTCGGCACGTTGAACAGCGAATGGGCCACCTGGCAGGCGACCATGTTGACTTCGTCATAAAGCGTGACGGCGATGATCATGTCCGCCTGATCGCAGCCGGCCTGCACCAGCACGTCGGGGTGGGCTCCATGACCGACGAAGCCGCGGACGTCGAGCAAATCGCAAATCGCCTGCACGAGTTCAGGGGAGGTATCGACGACCGAGACGTCGTTCTCCTCGGCTGCCAGCCGTTCGGCGATGCCGAATCCGACCTGCCCGGCGCCGCAGATCACCACCCGCATGGCGAGCTCCTGCCGTTTCTGCGGTGGTTAGCCGACACCGAGCGACTTCAGCTTCCGGTGCAGCGCCGATCGCTCCATGCCGACGAACTCGGCGGTCCGCGAGATATTGCCGCCGAAGCGGTTGACCTGCGCCTTGAGATATTCGCGCTCGAAGATCTCGCGCGCGTCGCGCAACGGTAGCGACATCAGGTGCTCTCCCCCTGCCCTGCCCGGTGTCGTCGGCAGCATCTCGCCGATCTCGGCCGGCAGCATTTCCGCTGTGATTGCCTCGGCGGCGTCACCGCGGGCAAGAATGAGCAATCTTTCCACATTATTGCGGAGCTGGCGAAGATTTCCCGGCCAATCATGGGCTTGGAGAACGGCCATGGCGTCGTCGCCGATTTCCCGCTGCGGCAGGCCGGTGGCCCGGGAGATCAGCGCCACGAAGTGGCGGATCAGCTCGGGAATGTCCTCGCGTCGCTCGGCGAGGGCCGGCACCCGCATCGGCACGACCGCCAGCCGATGGAACAGATCCTCGCGGAATTCTCCCTCGCCGATCTCGCGCTCGAGGTCGCGGGCCGTCGATGACACGATACGGACGTCGACGGTGGCCTTGGTCGAGCCGCCAACCCGCTGGAACGACTGGTCGACGAGCACCCGCAGAATCTTGTTCTGGGTCTCGCGCGGCATGTCGCCCACTTCGTCGAGATAGAGCGTGCCGCCATGCGCCTCTTCCAGCGCGCCGATCCGGCGGCCGGCGCCGTTGAGCAATTCGGTGCCGAACAGCGCCTCCTCCATCCGTTCGGGCGTGATGGTTGCGGCGTTGAGGACGATGAACGGCCCGCCGGCGCGCCCTGAGAGCCGGTGGATGGCGCTGGCAACCAATTCCTTCCCCGAGCCGGAGGGGCCCGAAATCATGACGCGGCTGTTGGTCGGCGCGATTTTCTCGATCAGCTGGCGCAGGTGGTTCATCGCCGCCGATCGTCCGACCAACTCGGGAGCGTCGCCGGCGCGCTCGCGGAGCGTCTGGACCTCTTTGCGAAGCTTGGAGGCCTCGAGCGCACGCTCGGCGATAAGCACGAGGCGGTCCGACTTGAAGGGCTTCTCGATGTAGTCGTAGGCGCCGCGTTTGATCGCCGACACCGCGGTCTCGATGTTGCCGTGACCCGAGATCATCACTACGGGCAGGTCGGCGTGGTCGCGCTTGATCTCGTCGAGGAGGGCAAGGCCGTCGATGCGGCTCCCCTGCAGCCAGATGTCGAGAAAAACGAGCGACGGGCGCCGCTTGCTGATCTCGGCAAGCGCCGTGTCGGCGTCGGCCGCGGTCCGCGTGCCGTGTCCCTCGTCGGAGAGGATGCCCGAGACGATGTCCCGGATGTCGGCCTCGTCGTCGACGATGAGAATGTCTGAAGCCATCGGCGCCTCTGGTCCGCTCTCTTAGCCGGCAGGCGCCGGGGCGGTCGCCTCCGTCGCCTGCGTTGAGGGTGCCGGAGCCCCGGGAATCTTGATCCTCACAAGTGCGCCATGGCCGCCCTTCTTGACCTCAGGGGAGTCGAGCAGTTCGATCCGGCCGCCGTGTTCCTCAATGATCTTGGTGACGATGGCAAGCCCGAGGCCGGTGCCTTTTTCACGCGTCGTCATATACGGCTCGAGTAGCCGGTCACGATGTTCCGCCGGGAGCCCGATGCCGGTGTCGATCACGTCGACGATGATCCAGTCGTCTTCGCGGCGCGCCGAGACCGTGATCCTCGCATCCTCCTTCTGGTTCGCCGGCAATGCGGCAATCGCTTCGGTTCCGTTCTTCACGATGTTGGTGAAAGCCTGGGACATCAGCCGCGCGTCGAAATCGCCGAGCAACGGCTCGTCCGGGAGGTCGACGTCGAAGGTGATGTCGGGATGCGCTACCTCGATCAGGAAGACGGCCTCGCGGATCGACTCGGACAGGTTCTTCCGCTCGATCGCCGGTTTCGGCATGCGGGCGAACGACGAGAACTCGTCGACCATGCGGCCGATGTCGCCGACCTGGCGGATGATGGTGTCGGTGCATTGGTCGAAGATCTCGCGATCCTCGCGTGATCGTCTTGCTGAACTTGCGGCGGAGGCGCTCGGCGGAAAGCTGGATCGGCGTCAGCGGGTTCTTGATCTCGTGGGCGATGCGGCGGGCGATGTCGGCCCAGGCGGAACTCCGCTGCGCCGAGACCAGATCGGTGATGTCGTCGAGCGTGATGACGTAGCCGTGGGTCTGCTCGCCGGAGCGCTCGGTCGTCACCCGGACGTTGATGGTCCGCTCGCGGCCGGCGCGGCTGATCGCAATCTGGTCGCGATGTTCCGGCCTGTCCCCTTGCAGGGCCGCAGCGACGACGGGTCCGAGCTGCGGCAGCGATCTCGGTGATGGACTGCCTGTCGATCGGCGCCCCTGGTGACGCCCAGCATCCTGAGGGCGGTCCGGTTGGCGATGTGATCCGCCCTCCCCGTCGATGCCGATGACGCCGGCGGTGACGCCGGAAAGCACCGCCTCGGTGAACCGGCGTCGACTGTCGATCTGTTCGTTGGCGGGGAGGAGTTCCTCGCGTTGGCTGCGTAACTGCGCCGTCATCGTGTTGAAGGTTTCGCTGAGCGGCGCCAAGATCGCCTTCGGAGCGTTTGGAGGGCACGCGAACCGCCAGGTTGCCGGTCGAGACCTCGCTTGGCCGCATCGATCAGCCGGCGGATCGGCGCAACCAGCCGGTTGGCGAAGCTGATGCCGAGCCAGATCGCCGCGAGCAGCACGACGAGCGCAACGCCAAGATAGAGGATGCCGAAGGCAAGCTGGATGCCGAACCGCGTCGACTTCGAGTGCCCGATACTCGATTGACGTTGTTGGCCGCCATCGCAACTTGACGCAAAACCGCCGGCGCGATCGGGCGGAGAGCGTAGAGATAGACGTCGTCATAGCCCTGCAGCTTGGCGATCCCGCCGACCATGTTGGTCGAGCCGGGCGTGATCAGCGCTGCCTGGGTCGGGTCGGTTGCCGCCTGCTTCAGGGCTGTCGGCGGTGGCGGGGGAAATTGCGCCTGCGACCCGGGTTGGGCTGCGGTGACAACATCGCCATTGCCCTTGACGAGAAAGGCGCCAGGCAGATCGCGCGCGTCCGCGTTCGACGCCAGGAAATTCTGGAATCGATCCGGGTCGTCGATCAGCAGCGAGCGGGCCTGCTCGAGCTCGCCCCGCAGCCCGATGATGTCCCGGTCGAGGAGTTCAACCTGCTGATTGATGAAGGCCTGGGCGATCGTGGCGGAATTGTCGACGATGGCGCGGGTGGTGGTGGAAAACCAGTTGTCGAGGCCACGATCGAGCGTGACGCTGGCGACCACCGCGACAAGGATCGCCGGCGTCGCCGCCACAACGCTGAAAAGAGCAACGACCCGGATGTGGAGCCGGGCGGCCGCGCGCCGCCTCCGTCGCGCCATGACCAGCGAGGCGATTTCCCAGCCGATGACCAGAACGAGGAACAGGACAAGCGCGCCGTTGACCATCAGGACGGTCACCACGACGTACTGGGTGGGCGCGATGGGAGTCATGCCCATCAGGATGAAGAAGGTCACTGCCGCAACGATCAGCGCGATGACGACGCCGACATAGCCGACCGCGCGAACCAGCCTCGATATCTCGAAGGTCCGGCAATTCAGAGGAGAGCTGAGAAGAGAAGGAGTCTCGACCGACATCGCGCCCATGGCTATCTGGCTGCCGACGCAGAGTCGCGGCCAGCCGCAATCGAACTAGGATAGCTTCAGGCCGAATTGCAACAATATTGTGATTGAAAAGCAACAGAGGCGCCGACGCCCCTACCGCCCGCTCCGGATGATCTGGATCTCGAGGTCACGGATTTTCTTTCGCAATGTGTTCCGGTTGACCCCCAGGAGCTCGGCCGCCTTGATCTGGTTGCCGCGCGTCGATGCCAGTGCTGCGCTGATCAGGGGGCTTTCCACCTCCCGCAGGATCCGGTGGTAGAGGCCGGGCGGGGGAAGATCCTCGCCGAACGCGTCGAAATAGCTGGCGAGGTGGCGCTCGACCGACACCGACAGCGTCTCGTCCTCCTCTCTCTCACCGCCCGACACCGTGACCGCCGGCTGATCAAGCTCCGCCTCGATGATGTTGTCGGTGATGGTTTCCTGTGGATAGAGAGCCGCCAGGCGCCGGATCAGGTTTTCGAGCTCCCGGACGTTGCCTGGCCAGCGGTAGCGCTTCAGCCGCTCCATGGCCGCGACCTCGATCCGCTTCGCCGCCAGTCCCTCCTTTTCCACCACCGCGAAGAAGTGGCGAACGAGATCCGGCACGTCCTCGCTCCGTTCGCGGAGCGGCGGCAGGCGGATCGGAACCACGTTCAGCCGGAAGAACAGGTCTTCGCGAAACAGGCCCTGGTTGATGAGGATGCGAAGGTCCTTGTTGGTCGCCGCGATGATGCGCACGTCGGTCTTGATCGGCGTTCGGCCGCCGACGGTGGTATATTCGCCCTGCTGCAGGACCCTGAGCAGTCTGGTCTGCGCCTCCATCGGCATGTCGCCGATTTCATCGAGGAAGAGCGTTCCCCCCTCGGCCTGTTCGAAGCGGCCGGCGCTTCGTGCCTGGGCGCCGGTGAAGGCCCCCTTCTCGTGACCGAACAGTTCGGCCTCGATCAAATCTCGTGGAATGGCCGCCATGTTGACCGCGACGAACGGCCCGGTGCGGCGCTTGCCGTAGTCGTGGAGCGCGCGCGCCACCAGTTCCTTGCCGGTGCCGGATTCGCCGGCGATCATCACCGTGAGATCGGTCTGCATCAGCCGGGCAAGGACGCGGTAGATGTCCTGCATCGCCGGAGAACGTCCGACGAGGGGGATGTTCTCGCTGGGATCGCCGGGCTCGGCCTCGACACGGCGGGCCTTTGGCTCGGCCAGTGCCCGGGCGACGATGGTGGTCAGCTCCTTCAGGTCGAACGGCTTGGGAAGATATTCATAGGCTCCCCGCTCCGACGCCCTGATCGCGGTCATGAAGGTGTTCTGCGCGCTCATCACCACGACCGGCAGATCCGGTCTCAGGCGCTTGATGCGGGGAAGCAGGTCGAACGCGTTTTCATCGGGCATCACCACGTCGGTGATGACGAGATCGCCCTCGCCCGCGCTGATCCACCGCCACAGGGTTGCTGCGTTGGACGTCAGGCGGACCGAATAGCCGGCGCGTGAGAGAGCCTGGTTGAGCACCGTGCGGATCCCGGCGTCATCGTCGGCAACCAGGATGTTTCCAAGTGGCATTTCACTCTTCCTCCGGCGGGGTCGACGGTCCTGGGAAAGCGGGCATGAGCACCCGGAAAATCGTTCTGCGGGGTTGCGATTCACACTCGATCACGCCGCCGTGGTCGCCGACGATCTTGGCCACGAGGGCAAGACCGAGTCCGGTGCCGTTGGCCCGCGACGTGACGAAGGGATCGAACATGTGGGCGGCCATGTCGGGCGGCACGCCAGGGCCATTGTCGCGCACGCAGAATTCGAGCGGCAGTGTGACCTTGTCGGTGTTCCCGGAGACGGAAAGTCGGATCCCCGGCCTGAAAGCAGTGGACAGGAAAATTTCGCCGTCCGCCGCCGTGCCGATCGCCTCCGCAGCATTCTTGACCAGATTGAGGAACACCTGAACGAGTTGGTCGTGGTTGGCGTAGACCGAGGGCAGCGATGGGTCGTATTCGTCGATGATGCGGATGTTCCTGGCAAAACCCGACTTCGCCAGGCGACGCACCCGATCGAGCACGACGTGGATGTTGACCGGTTCGCGCTCGATGGGCCGCTCGTCGGAGAAGACCTCCATCCGGTCGACCAGCTTGACGATGCGGTCGGCCTCGTCCCGGATCAGCCGCGTCAGCGCCCGATCCTCGTCTTCAACGGACGTTTCAAGCAACTGGGCCGCGCCACGAATGCCCGAAAGCGGATTCTTGATCTCGTGGGCAAGCATCGCCGCAAGGCCCGTCACCGAGCGCGCGGCGCCGCGATGGGTGAGCTGGCGGTCGATCTTGTCGGTCATCGTCCGCTCCTGAAGCAGCACGACGACGCTGTCCAGGCCTTCCCCTGCCGGCGAGGCGTAGATATCGACCACCCGGTCGCCGCCGTTTCGTGGCGTACCGATGTCCACGCGGTACTCGTTGACGGCGCCGCCCCGCTCGCGGACCTGCTCGATCAGCGAAAGGAGCGGACTGCCGAACGGGATGAAGTATCTGAGCGGATGGCGCTTGAGCACGGGTGTGGAAGCCTGAAAGAACGCCTCGGCGGCAATGTTGGCTTCGGCGATACTCCCGTCGCTTTCCACGAGGATGACAGGATGCGGCAGAGCGTTGAGAAGCGCCGTCGCCTTCACCTCGCCTCCCTTGGGGGGCTGGGCATCGATCGTCTCGCCGCTCAAGCCGCCCTCCTCTCCGGCGCGGCGCCGAAATACGCTGTCAGCAGGCTCGCAATGGTCGGCGGGTTCGTTTCGGTGAGGATCGCGCGCCGCAGTGCAGGCGGTCCGGGCGTCTGGTCCATGTACCAGGCAAGGTGCTTTCGGGCCGCGCGAACGCCCACGGCGACGCCGTAGTAGTCGACCGTCGCCTCATGATGCTCGCGCACCAAGTCGATGAGGGTCTCGTCGGCCGGAGGGAGAACAGCCTGGCCTCTTGCAAAGCGCGCGGCGAATCCCGGCAACCATGGCCGGCCGTAAGCGCCCCGGCCGATCATCACGCCATCGGCGCCGGACTTTGCCAGGATCGGCATCAGATCCTCGACTGTTGCGACATCGCCATTGGCAATGACCGGCACCGACACGGCTTCCTTCACGGCGCGAATGGCGGCCCAGTCGGCGGCACCCGAATAGAACTGGCAGCGGGTGCGCCCGTGAACCGTGATCATCCTCACGCCCGCCTGCTCGGCCCTGCGGGCGAGCTCGGGCGCGTTGATCGTGGCGCCGTCCCATCCCAGCCGCATCTTCAGCGTCACCGGCAGGTCGGTCGCCCCGACCGTCGCCGCGATCAGGGTCAGGGCATGGTCGAGGTCGCGCATCAGCGCCGAGCCGGAGTAGCCGCCGGTCACCTTCTTGGCGGGGCAGCCCATATTGATGTCGATGATGTCGGCGCCTGCATCGGCCGCGGCTTGCGCCCCCTCGGCCATCCAGTGCGCCTCCCGCCCAGCGAGCTGGACGACGTGCGGCCCCTCGCCCGCCCGTTCCGCCTTCATGCGCGCCACGTCGTCCCCCTTGGCGAGCTTTTCGCCGACGGTCATCTCGGATATCACGAGGCCCGCCCCGAAGCGGCGCGCCAGCGTCCGGAACGGCCGGTCGGTGACGCCGGACATCGGCGCCAGAAAGACCCGGTTCGGTACGCTCACCGGGCCAATGGCCAGCGGTTCGGCCAGAAGCCGGATAGGGTCATCAGTCTGCGTATTCATTAGGCATTGTCCGATCTGCATATATCTTAGTCAATTTGCCGTTGGCGGCAAGCGGATTAGATTGCGTGGCGCGCCTGTGTTATGTGCCCGTCGCGTCGCAGGCCGAAGCAGGCCGCCGGAAAATCGCTCAATGAACGAGACCACCGCCATCATCGTTGCGGCCGGCCGCGGAACGCGTGCCGGCGACGGGGATTTCCCCAAGCAATACAGGCTGATCGGCGGAGTTCCTATCCTAAGACTAACGCTTGACAAATTTCTCGCCCACCAGCGAGCCATGAAGGTTCTGGTGATCATCGCGCCGGGTGACGAGGCGCTGTTCCGCTCTGTTGCCCCGCTGGAGGACCGCCTGCTCGCGCCCGTTTGTGGCGGCGCCACGCGGCAGGAATCCGTCCGCAACGGCCTGATCGAGCTGGTGAAAGACCCGCCGGAGCGAGTCCTCATCCATGACGGCGTGCGACCCTTCGCGACGCCGGCGCTCGTCGAGCGCGTCACCGCCGGCCTCGACCGCAGCGACGCCGTGCTGCCGGCGCTGCCGGTCTCGGCGACGCTGAAGGCCGTCGACGCTGCCGGGTTGGTGACAGGAACCGTCCCGCGGCGCGGCTTGCAGGCGGCAGAGACCCCGCAGGGGTTCCGCTTTGCCGCGATCCTCGATGCGCACAACCGGGCCGCGGACGCCGGCCTGAGCTTCACCGACGATGCGGCGGTCGCCGAATGGGCCGGGATACCGGTCCGGGTAGTTGCCGGCGAAAGCGGCAACATCAAGCTCACCACGGCGGAGGAGATCCGGGCAGCCGACCATCGGCTTGCCGCAGAGGCGGCGCTCGCCCGCGGCGAGGTGCGGGTCGGCACCGGCTACGATGTCCATGCCTTCGGTCCCGGCAAAGGCGTGATGATCGGCGGGATCGCCATCCCCCACAGCCACGGCGTCGTCAGCCATTCTGACGGCGACGTTGCCCTGCACGCCCTCACCGACGCCCTGCTCGGCGCCCTCGCCGAGGGTGATATCGGCGATCATTTCCCGCCGTCCGATCCGCAATGGAAGGGCGCTCCGTCCGACCAGTTCCTCGCTTTCGCCGCTGCGCGCGTGGCGGCCCGGGACGGCGTGATCGTCAACCTCGACGTGACGATCGTAACCGAGGCGCCCCGTATTTCGGTACACCGCGCGGCGATGCGGGAGCGTATCGCCGCGATCTGCGGCATCGCCCCCGATCGCGTCGCGGTCAAGGCGACGACCAGCGAGCGGCTCGGCTTCATCGGGCGCGGAGAAGGCATCTCGGCGACGGCCACCGCCACGATCCGCTTGCCTTTCGCGAGCCGGACATGACCGACCTCGCCCCCCTCCTCCCGCTCGCCCGCGAGATCGTGGAGCGCTGCACCGCCGCGAAGCTGACAGTGGCGACCGCCGAATCGTGCACCGGCGGCCTCGTCGCGGCAACGCTGACGGAGATTGCGGGATCGTCGGCCGTAGTCGATCGCGGCTTCGTCACCTATTCCAACGAAGCGAAGAGCGAGGTGCTCGGCGTGCCGCCGGAGTTGATCGCCCGCGTCGGCGCCGTCAGCGAAGAGGTGGCGATCGCCATGGTCGAAGGTACGGTCCGCCATTCCCGCGCCGATCTTGCCGTCGCGGTGACCGGAGTCGCCGGACCGACCGGCGGCACGCCGGAGAAGCCGGTCGGCCTCGTCCATTTCGCCGCGCTCCGCCGCGGCGACCGCCCTCACCACGTTGCCCATGTCTTTGAGAATCTGGACCGCTCGGGCGTCCGCCTCGCCTCGGTCGACCAGGCCCTGCGAATGCTCTGCGACCTCATCCCCGGCTGAAACGCCGGCATCTGCGAATGGGCGCAGCCACCGCTTAAACGCCGTACACCCTGTCCGCGCGCATTTCGAAGGCGGCGGCGAACTTGTGAAAGGCCCGGTCGAAGACCGCACCCATCAGCACCTTGAGTGCCCTTGAGCGGAATTCGTAGTCGATGTTGAAGTGGATCAGCGAGTTGCCCCGCCCGTGCGGCTCGAAGCGCCAGACGTTCTCAAGATGGCTGAACGGCCCGTCGAGATATTCGACCGTGATCACCAGGTCTTCGCGGTCGAGAGTGACCTTGGTGGTGAAGGATTCCCGGATGACCTTGTAGGCGACCGTCATCGTCGCGATCAGGATCTCGCGATCGCCGTCCGTCCGGCGGGAACGCACCTTGAGGCTTTCGCAAAGCGGCACGAACTTCGGATACGATTCGACGTCGGCCACCAGGTCGAACATGTCGGTGGCGCCGTGCCTGATCTGTCGCGTTGTCGTGAAATGCGGCATCGCCGCCTTGCTCGGCGCTCAGTGGCCCTGCTTTGCCGCCCGCGCTGCCTTCAGCCGGGCGAAATCCTCGCCGGCATGGTGCGATGAGCGGGTCAGCGGCGTCGCCGACACCATCAGGAAGCCCTTGGCATAGGCGATGGTTTCGTAGGCGCGGAACTCGTCCGGCGTGACGAAGCGCATGACGGGATGGTGCTTGCGCGTCGGCTGCAGGTACTGGCCGATGGTGAGGAAATCGACATTGGCGGCCCTCAGGTCGTCCATCAGCTGGAGCACCTCGTTCCGCTCCTCGCCCAGCCCCACCATGATCCCCGACTTGGTGAACATGGCCGGATCGAGTTCCTTCACCCGCTGCAAGAGCCGCAACGACGCGAAGTATCGTGCTCCCGGACGCACCGTCAGATACTTCGACGGAACGGTTTCGAGGTTGTGATTGAAGACGTCGGGCCTCGCCTCGACCACCTTCTCGACCGCCCCGTCCTTCCTGAGGAAGTCGGGGGTCAGCACCTCGATCGTCGCCGGGCTGGCGCGCCGGATCGCGGCGATCGTACGGGCGAAATGGTCGGCACCGCCGTCGTCGAGATCGTCGCGGTCGACGGAGGTGATCACCACATGGGCGAGCCCGAGCTTCGCCGTCGCCTCGGCGACATGCTCCGGCTCGTTTTGATCGAGCGGAAGCGGCTGCCCCGTCCGCACGTTGCAGAAGGCGCAGGCGCGGGTGCAGGTATCGCCCATGATCATGAAGGTGGCGTGTCGTTTCGACCAGCATTCGCCGATATTCGGGCAGCCGGCCTCCTCGCAGACGGTGACCAGTCCGTGTTCGCGGACGATCGCCGTTGTTTCCCGGAAAACCGGCGAATTCGGCGCCTTCACCCGGATCCACTCGGGCTTTCGCGCGACGGCCGAGTCGGCCCGGTGCGCCTTTTCCGGATGGCGCGGCCGCGCCTTCAGCCCTTCAACGGTGTCGAGAACGACAACCATGCTTGTCCTTTCATCGGCGGCAGCTTTGGCAGCTCACCCGTAACCCTGACTGTTCATATAGTTGATTGGTGCGGCCTCGACCAATGCTCGATGTGCAGGCCAGCTTCCACGCCTGTTGGCACCCCCGATGGTCTGCCCTTCTGCCGCGGCGGAATCAGGCAGCGATCCGGGCGCGCATCCGGCCACGCCAAGTGCTTGATTTGTCAAGGTGTTAGGTGATGATGCGCGCGATGATCAGGACGATGATCGCCCCGACGATGGCAATAATCACCTGGTCGAGAAACGCGTTTCCGGTGTTCAGCTTGATGTTGAGCTGACGGGCCAGAAAGCCGCCGACGATCGAGCCGATCAGGCCGGCGATCAGCCAGCCGATGATACCGCCGGCACCGCCAACAATCAGGCTGGCGACGAGACCGGCGATCAGGCCGATGATGATCCACGCGACGATTGCCTTGGTCTGTTCGCTCATGGCGCGCTCCCCTTCCCCTGTCGTGCCGTCCAGAATTGACCTGCCGGCGGCAGTTGGCAAGCCTGTCCGCTCCGGGCTCAGCGTCCGGGCGGACTTGTCGTCACGTCGACGCCGGCCACAGGCGCCGCATCCGCGCGCTTAGCGACCTGAGATAGGCGCCGGTGCCGACCAGCATGGCGAGGAACGCGACGATCGGGCCCACCCACGGGATCAGCCAGACAATGGCGATGATGATCGCCCCGGCGATCAGGTAGACGATCAGCCGGCCGGGGCTGCGCGGCCCGCCGGTCCGGTCGAAGATCCACACGCCGATGCAGGTCGCCACCTGGGCATGACCGGCAACCAGGAGGAAGGGCAGCACCATCAGCAACGCGGCGCCGAACGACAGTCCGATCACCGTGGTCATGAGAATGATGGCGACGATCGGCAGCAGGATCAGCGTCGCTAACCCGATGAAGCCACTGGAGATCGGGTGGAAGGCGGCATTGTCCAGCCCCTCCTCGAACGTCGGCCGGCCGATCAGGATGAGGATTGCGCCGGTGAGCACCGCTCCCGCCGCAACAATAACCGCAGTGATCGCAGCCCATAGCCAACCCGGGAGCGCCCACCATGCCCGCGGTTCCTCGATCCGAACCTGACCGGTGATCGTCGCGCCGGTCTCGACGACCGGGTCGTTTCGCGACCGCACCACCAGGTCGCCATTGATATGGGCGGTCGATCCGACGACGATCTCGTCGCCGCTGGCCGTGACCGTGCCGTTTGCGGTGCCGTTGAAGATGACCGCCGAGCCCGACAGGTCGGTCGCTCCGTCGATCGTGCCGGCGACGGTGACGCTGGCGCCTCCCGCCGTGAGGTCTCCGGTGATCTTTGCATTCGACCCGATATCGACGGTCGCCCCACCCGCCTTGAGATCCTTCGCGGCGCTTCCGTCGAAGTGGACGACGGCGCCTGCGAGATAGCCATCCCCGCCGAGCGTTCCCTGCACTTCGACAAGCCCGCCGGCAGCGCGCACCAGCCCGGCGACGTCACCGGCGATGGTGACCTGGGCACCCGCCGCGTGGATCGGGCCGGAAACGGTTGCGTTGATGTCGACCACCGCGCCCGCCGCGCGAATGCTACTCGCCTTGCCGCGGATGACCACGCTTGCGCCGGCGGTCTCGATGGCGTTGCCGTCGCCGGTGATCTGGACGACCGGCCCGACGCTCTTCGTGGACTGGGCCAGTGCCGGCGATGCAAATGGTACGACCGACCCGAGGACCAGACACGCGGCGGCGACTGCGACGGACCATGTACGCGGTTGAGGGACCTTGCCCCCCCAAACGGATTTCCTATCCATCGCTGCCTCCTCAGATTGTGCCAACGCGGCGTCGAACAGCGCGCCCAGAAGGCGGTCCGCCTCAAGACACCTATTGTAGTACTTCCTCGATTTCCACCCAGGAACCGTCCCGCGCCGCCGACAGGATTGCCGCGACAGCCAGCGCAAGGCTGTTGAGATTGTCGGCTCCCGACGGAAAGCGCGGCGGTGGCGTGCCCGAATCAACGGCCGCAACCGCTGCGGCAAGCGAGCCGGCGCGGTCGAGATGTTCGATCTTCGGCAATTCGGGCTCCTCAGCCGCTTCTCCGAGGCGGCGGACGATCAGGCGGTCGTCCTTGGTCTCGTCCCCGAAGCGATGGCGCGAGGTCCACCAGACATCGCCATTGGCGCAGTCCATCCTCCATTCGCCGGTCCACGCCGTCCTTGGGCCGCCGCTCATCCATGAGCCGCGGTAGTTGACGATCGTCCCGTTCTTGAACTCGATCGTCGCCACGCCGGCTGCCGGATCCTTGAACGGACTCTCTGGCGGGTGCCAGGTGACACAGCACAGCCGACGCGGTTCGCTGTCCAGCACCATCCGCATCAGGTCGAAATGGTGGATCGACATGTCGGCAAGCAGCGGATCGGGCATATCCCAATAACGGTGGCCGACCGAGGGACCATGCTGGCGGAAGTCGATGTCGATGAGATCGGTCGGACCAAGCGTCTCCTCGGCGATGAGGCGCGTCGCCAGGATCGGCGCGGCAAAGAACCGGTAGTTCTGGCTGACCGCGATCAGTTTTCCCCGCGCTTCCGCAAGCTCCACCAGTTCTCTCGCTTCCGCTACCGTGGTGGCGAAGGGCTTCTCCACCATCACGTTGAGGCCGGCTTCCAGGGCGTATTTGGCGATCGGGAAGTGTGCTTCGGTCCTCAGCGTTCCGAGGAGCAGATCGCAGTCCACGGCGTCGAGTGCGGCATCCAGGCTGGCGAAGCATTGCGATTTCGGGATGCCGAGCTCGGCCTGGACGCGGCGGGTCGCGGCTTCCGAGGTATCGACATAGCCGACCATCTCGGCCTGTTCGACCGTGGGCAGCACGTTCGCCGTCCAGTCGAATCCCCAACTGCCGAGTCCGACCTGAATGACCTTTGCCATGGCCTCTTGCCTTGTTGGAACAAAAATGAGGAGGACCGGGCTGGGCGCAGAGGTGGCCCGCCCGGCGACTGAATGCAGGATTAGACGTGGATTACGCGGCCGTAGGCGGCGAGCACGCTTTCGTGCATCGTCTCCGACAGGGTCGGGATGCGGGAAGACCGAGTGGATCAGCTCCTGCTCGGTCGTCTCCAGGTTCATGGCGATGACGAAGCCCTGGATCAGCTCGGTCACCTCGGCGCCGACCATGTGGGCGCCGAGCAGCTGGCCGGTCTTCTTGTCGAAGATCGTCTTGACCAGGCCCTCCGGCTCGCCGAGCGCGATCGCCTTGCCGTTGCCGATGAAGGGGAAGCGGCCGACATTGATCTCGAAGCCGGCTTCCTTGGCCCGCTTCTCGGTGAGCCCGACGGAGGCGACCTGCGGGTTGCAGTAGGTGCAGCCCGGGATCTTCAGCTTGTCCATCGGATGCGGGTGCTTGCCGGCGATTGCCTCGACGCAGATGACGCCCTCGTGCTCGGCCTTGTGGGCGAGCATCGGCGGCCCGGCCACGTCGCCGATCGCATAGATGCCGGGCAACGTTCGTCTTGCCGACCTCGTCGATGACGATCATGCCCTTCTCGACCTTCACGCCGAGCTTCTCGAGGCCGAGATTCTCGACATTGCCGACGACGCCGACGGCGGAGATCATGCGGTCGGCGGTCGATCTCCTGCTTCTTGCCGTCCTTGGTCTCGACGGTCGCGGTGACCGAATCCTTGCCCTTCTTCAGCGCCGCCACCTTGGCGTCGGTGAGGATCTTGATGCCCTGCTTCTCGAAGCCGCTTGCGGGCGTGGGCCGCGATCTCCTCGTCCTCGACCGGCAGGATCTGCGGCAGGATCTCGACCACGGTCACGTCGGCGCCCGAGCGTCCGGTAGAAGCAGGCGAACTCGATGCCGATCGCGCCGGAGCCGATCACCAGCAGCGATTTCGGCATCTTCTCGGGCACCATCGCCTCGAAATAGGTCCAGATCAGCTTGCCGTCGGGCTCGAGGCCGGGAAGCGCCCGCGGCCGCGCGCCGGTGGCGATGATGATGTGCTTGGCCTGATAATCGCCGGCCGCCGAGCGCGCCTTTCGGCGGGTTGTCCGCTCGCCGCGACCGCGACCTTGCCGGGAGCGGTGATGGTCGCCGTCGCCCCAGATGACGTCGACCTTGTTCTTCTTGAGCAGGAAGCCGACGCCGTTGGAGAGCTGCGCCGCGACCGCCGCGCGAGCGCTTCACCACTCCGCCGGCGTCGAAGCTCGACGTCCTTGGCGGACAGGCCGTAATCCTTGGCGTGCTCGATGTAGTGGAAGATCTCGGCCGAGCGCAAGCAGCGCCTTGGTCGGGATGCAGCCCCAGTTGAGGCAGATGCCGCCGAGATGCGCGCTGCTCGACGACGGCCGTCTTCAGGCCGAGCTGCGCGGCGCGGATCGCGGTCGACGTAGCCGCCGGGCCCGGAGCCGATCACGATGAGGTCGTATGCACTTGCCATGGTCAATCTGTCCGTTCGTCTGTTGCGCTCACTGGCAATCGGCCTGGCCGACTTCGACATCGAACTGCCGTGGGCCCATCACCTGGGAGTCGCTTGGCTTGTCGACGATCGTCACGGTCAGGCTGCACCGCTTCGTCTTGAGCTCGTAAATGTCATTCCCGGTCGTGCTGATCGACAGGATCGGCTCCTCGTATTTGAGGGCGTCGTGGACCCGCTGATCGTTGACGATCGCTGCGATCTCCTTGGCGCTCTGCCAGTACGGCGGAAGGGCTGCGCTGGCCGAACTCGCCGCCGCGACGCCGCCCGCCACTGCGATCATCGAAACCCCGACGAGGCGTCCTCCCGGAATGCCCATCGCTAACCTCCCTGTTGTGCCGGCCCCCTTAGCACGGCTCGTCTGGAAGCCCTAGTCGCCCCTCGCAGTTCAGGAATGCGGTTTGGTCAGGAGTAGCCAGTCGCCGCCGCGCTTGTAGCCGGGAAACGGCACCACCGGCCGGCGCGACACGGCGTGGTAGCCGCTTCGCTCGTAGAGCCTGACCGCTCCCTCGTTTTGCGAGGCGACGACGAGCGCCATGCCGGCAGGCGCCACGGCCTTGCCGATCAGGTCGGCGTGGTGGAGGAGCGCGCCGCCGATCCCCTTGCCGCGATACTCGGGAAACACCGCCACCACGTTGACATACCAGTGGCCCGGCGCCTCCGCCTCCAGCTCGGCGAGCGGGCGGACGATCGGCGGCAGCTCCTTGAAATGGGCCGGATCGGCGGTGTCCGGGATGCGGTAGCCGACCAGCGCGCCGGCCACATCGCCGTCGACTTCCGCGATATGGCCGTTCCGCCAGGTGAAGGCCCCCTCGTCGCGTCGCGCCCGGGCGCGGCCGATCTCGAAGGGCGACTGGCCCGGCTCGGTCATCTGGCTCCAGAAATACGAGGCAAACCCCTCGCCGGCGATATCGACCAGCGCCGCGAGGTGGGTCGCGTCGCGGAGCCCGGCGGGGCGGATGGTCGGGGCGTTCATCGCGCGGAGAGAGGCCTTGGCGCCGGCCTCACGCCAGCATGCCGGCCGGCTTCTCGATCAGCGTCTTGAACGCGTTGAGAAGCTTCGCCCCGAGCGCACCGTCCACCGCCCGGTGGTCGGTCGACAGCGTCGCGGCCATGATGGTGCGAATCTCGATCGTGCCGTCGCGCACCACCGGCGTCTCGATGCCGGCGCCGACGGCAAGGATCGTCGCGTGCGGCGGATTGATCACCGCGGCGAAATCCTTGACCCCGAACATGCCGAGATTGGAGACGGCGGTGGTGCCGCCCTGATATTCCTCCGGCGCCAGCTTGCGGGTGCGGGCGCGGGCAGCGAGGTCCTTCATCTCGTTGGAGATGTCGGACAGGCGCTTCGCTTCGGCGTTGCGGACCACCGGCGTGATCAGCCCGCCGGGGATGGAGACGGCAACGCCGACGTCGGAGCGCTTGTGGCGGAGCATGCCGCCCTCCGTCCAGGTGACGTTGGCGTCCGGTACGCGCTGCAGCGCGATCGCCAGCGCCTTGATCACCATGTCGTTGACCGACACCTTCCAGGCGGGCTTGTCGTCGCCGCCGATCGGCGCCGCCGCATTGATTTCGGCGCGGAGCTTCAGGAGTTCGTCGATTTCCGTATCGACGGTCAGGTAGAAATGCGGGATCGTCGTCTTGGCCTCGACCAGCCGCCTGGCGATGATCTTGCGAACATTGTCGTGCGGAACGACGTCGTAGGAGCCCTCCTCGAAGAGCTTCATCACCTGCGCGTCGGTCATGCTGGGGGCGACTGCGGGCGCCGCCGGACCCGGTGCCGGGGCAGCCATCGGCGCCTTGCCGGATTTCGCCGCCTCGATATCGGCCCTGACCACGCGGCCATGCGGGCCCGACCCCTTCACCTTGGCGAGATCGACGCCCCCTTCCCGCGCCAGACGGCGGGCGAGCGGCGACGCGAAGATGCGGCCGCCGCTTCCGTTTCCCTTGGCCGGCTTTGCCGGGACCGCGGCCGCCGCGCCGGGCTCGGGTTTCTTCTCCGCTGCCGGCTTCGGTGGCGGCGGGGCGGGTTGCTCCACCTTCGTCTCGGCCTTCTTCTCCTCCGCCTCGCGCGGCGCTTCGGCGCGCGGTGATCCTGACTGGACCGCCGTCTGTTCCTGGATGGCGCTGGCGTCCTCGCCCTCCTCCAGAAGCACCGCGATCGGCTCGTTGACCGGCACGTCCTGGGCGCCTTCCGCCACGAGGATCTTGCCGAGCGTCCCCTCGTCGATCGCCTCGACCTCCATGGTCGCCTTGTCGGTCTCGATCTCGGCGATCACGTCGCCGGGCGCAACCGGATCGCCCTCCTTCTTCAGCCATTTGGCCAGGTTGCCGACTTCCATCGTCGGCGACAGCGCGGGCATCAGGATGTTGATCGGCATGGCTCGGTTCCGGTTGGCGGGACGATCAAGGCTAGGCGCGGTAACTCACCGCCTTCACCGCGCCGACCACGTCGGCGACGGAGGGCAGCGCCAGCTTCTCGAGGTTGGCGGCGTATGGCATCGGCACGTCCTTGCCGGTGATCTTGGTGACCGGCGCGTCCAGCCAGTCGAAGGCCTGCATGGTGATCTCGGAGGCAAGGTAGCTTCCGATCGAGGAGACCGGCCAGCCCTCTTCGACGGTCACGCAGCGGTTGGTCTTCTTGATCAACTCGATCACCGTTTCCATGTCCATCGGCCGCAGCGTCCTGAGGTCGATCACTTCGGCGTCGATCCCCTCCCCTTCCAGTTCGGCGGCGGCCTTCAGCGCGTAGGTCATGCCGATGCCGAACGAGACGATGGTTACGTCGGACCCGGGCCGGGCGATCTTCGCCTTGCCGATCGGTAAGACGTAGTCGTCGAGCTTGGGCACCTCGAAGGACTGGCCGTAGAGGATCTCGTTCTCGAGGAAGATGACCGGGTTGTCATCGCGGATCGCGGCCTTGAGCAGCCCCTTGGCGTCGGCGGCGGTGTGGGGCTGGACGACCTTCAGCCCCGGCACCTGGCTATACCATCCCGCATAGTCCTGGCTGTGCTGGGCGGCGACGCGGGCGGCGGCACCGTTCGGCCCGCGGAAGACGATGGAGCAGCCCATCTGGCCGCCCGACATGTAGAGCGTCTTGCCGGCCGAGTTGACGATCTGGTCCATCGCCTGCATGGCGAAGTTCCAGGTCATGAACTCGACGATGGGCCTCAGTCCGGCGAGCGCAGCGCCGACCCCGAGGCCGGCGAAGCCATGCTCGGTGATCGGGGTGTCGACCACCCGCTCGGCGCCGAACTCGTCGAGCAGGCCCTGGGTCACCTTGTAGGCGCCCTGATACTCGGCGACTTCCTCGCCCATCACGAAGACATCGCCATCGCGCCGCATTTCTTCGGCCATGGCGTCGCGGAGCGCCTCGCGAACGGTCATCGTCACCATTTCGGTGCCGGCCGGGATGTCGGGATCGGCGGCAATCGCTTCCTTCGGCTGAGCCGGCAGAGCCTCGGGCGCCTCGGCCGGTTCCGCCTTGGGTTCGGCAGGCGCTTCCACGGCTGCCTTCGGAGACGGCGCGGCAGCTTCGGCTTCGCCAACCTCATCCTCGCCATCCAGCCCGAGCACGGCGATCGGCGTGTTGACTTTGACGTTCTCCGTCCCCTCGGGAACGAGGATGCGGGCGATGGTCCCCTCGTCGATCGCCTCGACCTCCATCGTCGCCTTGTCGGTTTCGATCTCGGCGATGACGTCACCGGGTGCGACTGGATCGCCTTCCTTCTTCAGCCATTTGGCGAGGGTGCCCTCCTCCATGGTCGGCGAAAGCGCCGGCATCAGAACGTCGATCGGCATGGGTTGGAGGTCCTTATCTGACGATGCGAACGCCGAGCGCCCGATCGGGCCGACCGGCATCGGCACTGCGGAGATGATAGAGGCGAGGCATCACCGCCGGCAATCCTCGCGGCTCAGCGATAGACGTCGGTCCAGAGCTCGGCGGGGTCCGGCTCGGCCGCCGCCTGCGCGAATTCCGCTGCCTCGGTCACCGTGTCCCGCACTGCCTTCTCGATTTTCTTGAGCTCGTCCTCGTCGGCGAGACCGCGCTCGAGGATCCGCTTGCGGGCCATTTCGATCGGGTCGCTTTCTTCCCGGATCTTGTTGACCTCGTCGCGTGTCCGGTATTTCGCCGGATCGGACATCGAGTGTCCGCGATAGCGGTAGGTCAACATCTCGAGGATATAGGGTCCCTTGCCCTCGCGACACCAGGCGGCCGCCTCGTCGCCTGCCGCCTTGACGGCGCGAACGTCCATGCCGTCCACCTGCTCGCCCGGGATGTTGAAGGACGCACCTCTGCGCGAGAAATCGGTCTGCGCCGAGGAGCGGGCCACCGAGGTCCCCATGGCGTAGCGGTTGTTCTCGATGACATACACGACCGGCAGCTTCCACAGCTCGGCCATGTTGAAGCTCTCATAGACCTGGCCCTGATTGGCCGCCCCGTCACCGAGATAGGTCAGGCAGATCCGTCCGTTCTTGCGGTAGCGATCGGCAAAGGCGAGCCCCGTGCCGAGCGGCACCTGAGCGGCCACGATGCCGTGCCCGCCGAAGAAATTCTTCTCGCGGGAAAACATGTGCATCGATCCGCCCTTGCCGTGCGAATAGCCGTCGCGGCGCCCGGTGAGCTCGGCCATGACGCCCTTCGGGTCCATGCCACAGGCAAGCATGTGCCCGTGATCGCGGTAGCCGGTGATGACCTGGTCGCCTTCTTCGATTGCCATCTGCATGCCGACGACCACCGCTTCCTGGCCGATGTAGAGGTGGCAAAAGCCGCCGATCAGGCCCATGCCGTACATCTGGCCCGCTCGCTCCTCAAAGCGACGGATGAGCAGCATGCGCTCGAAAGCCTCGAACTCCTGCTCCTTGCTGAGATCGGCAAGTTTCGCGGGAAAGGACGGAACGACGGTCGGCCGCGAACGCTCGGCTGGCGCAGATACCGGAGCCGATTTGTCGGCCTTCCGTGCGGCTTTGGGCATGCAGGTTCCTCCCTGACGGCGGTGGTTCTGAATTGATTTGGTGCGAAAGTAGCCGAAGGCGAGGGGCAATCCAAGAACTGCAGACGTGTCTTTCCCGCAGACCAAGTATGCCGAAACCGAATGGATAGTTGGCGTCTGGCCGTCAGTCCGGCGAATGCTGCACCGCACCAAAGGAGATCACGACCTCATCTGGTCTGATCAGATTAAGCGATGTCCGCGCTTCGATGTCGAGGATGTCCGAATCGAGGCTCTCGGGCTTGAGGTAGGAGATCCGCTTCTCGAGCGCGGCATGTTGCTGGCGCAGATTGTCGAGGCGGTCTTTCAGGTCGCCCGCCTCCTTCTCCATGCGGTCGAGCGCCGGGATGCCGTAGGAGCCGGTGAAGGCGTGGTAGCCGAAATAGCCGAGGAACGCTGCCGTCAAGAGCGGCAGCCACAGTCGGCGGATCGGAGAATGGCGGCGCTGTCGCGTAAACACTCGACACTCCTTGGCATCGTCCGCCTCCACCATCGCCCAACTGGCTTAATGGATGGTTGCAGGCGCACCGAAGGATGACCGATTGTCGCGACGCAGCGTGCTCAGCGACGCAGCGCTCCCGGTCCCGCATAGACCGCCTCGGTGCCCAGCTCCTCCTCGATGCGGATCAGCTGGTTGTACTTGGCAAGGCGGTCCGAGCGGGCGAGCGATCCCGTTTTGATCTGGCCGCAGTTGGTGGCGACCGCGAGATCGGCGATGGTCGAGTCCTCGGTCTCGCCCGAGCGGTGCGAGATCACCGCCGTGTAGCGCGCCCGGAAGGCCATATCGACCGCGTCGAGGGTCTCGCTGAGCGTCCCGATCTGGTTGACCTTGACGAGGATGGAATTGGCGATGCCCCGGCGGATGCCCTCCCCCAGCCGTTCGGTATTGGTGACGAAGATGTCGTCGCCGACCAGCTGGCAGGTGTCGCCGAGGGTCTCGGTAAGCGCCACCCAGCCGTCCCAGTCGTCCTCCGCCATGCCGTCTTCGACGTTGACGATCGGGAACTTCCTCACGAGGTCGGCGAGATAGGCGACCTGCGCGTCCCGATCCCGGGTCACGCCCTCTCCGCCATAGACGTACTTGCCGTCCTTGAAGAATTCGGTCGCGGCGCAGTCGACGCCGAGGCAGACGTCTTCGCCGGGCTTGTAGCCGGCCTTCTCGATCGCGCCCACCGCGAAATCGAGCGCTGCCTCGGCCGAGGGAAGGTTCGGGGCGAAGCCGCCCTCGTCGCCGACATTGGTGTTGTGACCCGCGTCCTTCAGCGCCTTCTTCAGCGTATGGAAGACCTCGGATCCCATCCGCACGGCGTCGGCGACGGTCGACGCGCCGACCGGCAGGATCATGAATTCCTGGAAGTCGATCGGGTTATCGGCATGGACGCCGCCGTTGATGATGTTCATCTTGGGCACCGGCAGGACGTGGGCGTTGACGCCGCCGATGTAGCGATAGAGCGGGAAGCCGCTCGACTCGGCCGCTGCCTTGGCGGTCGCCAGCGAGACGCCGAGGATGGCGTTCGCGCCGAGCCGGCTCTTGTTCGGCGTCCCGTCGAGCTCGATCATCGTCCGGTCGATGTGCGATCTGGTTCTCGGCGTCCATGCCGCCGATCGCGTCGAAGATCTCGCCATTGACGGCGTCGACCGCCTTGCAGACGCCCTTGCCGAGGAAGCGCGCCTTGTCGCCGTCCCGCAGTTCGACCGCCTCATGGGCACCGGTCGAGGCGCCCGACGGAACCGCCGCGCGGCCCATCGAACCGTCTTCGAGGGTGACATCGACCTCCACCGTCGGATTGCCGCGGCTGTCCAGTATTTCCCGCCCGGCAATATCGATGATTGCAGTCATGATCGTGTTCCCCTCGTCGACAATACCGCCGCTTCTACCCGAGCCGACCCGCCGGCGGAAGGGGATTCGGGGTGACAATTCCGCCGACCGGGGCCATGTTCTGGCCTCATGGCCACGCTGATCATCACCAATGGCGACAGCGCCGCCGAGCTTCTCCAGGCGGCGGGGCGGGACGATATCATTCTCCCCTGGCGGGACGTCCTTCACGAGGGGCCGATCGTTGCCGGTCCGCTCGAGAAGAGCTCGACGCTGCGCGCGCCGTTTCTTGCCCGGCGCTTCGGCCTCGACGCCGACGAGGTCGGCGCGGCTTTCGCCGAGCGCGACGCCACCCTTCGTCGCCATACGGAATTTCGAGACGGTCGAGCTCTGGTTCGAGCATGACCTCTACGACCAGCTCCAACTGGTCCAGATCCTCTCCTTCTTCGCCGATGAAGGGCGGCACCGAGGGAGTGAGGCTCGTTCAGGCCGACGATTTCCTCGGCCGGCAGCGGCCGGAGACGATCCTCCGCTTCGCCGAGCGTGCCCAGGCGGTTGACGAAGAGGATCCTCGACCTCGCCGACCGGGTGTGGGCCGATCTCGCCATGCCGACGCCTGAATATGTCGCCCGCCGGCTGAACGGGCCCGACCGAGCGCCTGCCCTTCCTCGAGCCGGCGCTGCGTCGCTTCCTCGAGGAACTGCCGGCGCGAAACGGCCTCTCCCGCACCGAAGCGACCGCCCTTGCCGCGATCGCGGAGGGCGCCACGGCTCCCGGCCGTCTCTTCGGCCTGGTCCTGTCGAAGGAGCAAGCCGCCTTCATGGGCGACCTCAGCTTCTTCGCCCTGCTTGCTGACCTCGCCGGCGCCGAGACGCCGCTGATCGAAGATTCCGCTGGCGCCAACCGAACGGATGACCGCATCGAATGGTGGCAATCCGCCCGGCTCGGGCTGACCGAGGCCGGCAAGGCGGTGCTGGCCGGCGACGACGACCACGTTGCGCTGCAACGGCGTCGACCGCTGGTGGGCCGGCACCCGTCTCAACGGCCGCGACGTGTGGCGCTACGACCGGACGAAGATGAGCCTTGTGCCGCCGCGGGCGAGCGCGGCATAGAGGCGGCCATGGCCAGAAGAAAACCCCAGCTCGGGCGTCCGGTCCCGATCCCGGCAAGCCCGGACGAGGCGTAGCTCGACCGCGTACCCAACCCGCGCGCCGACACGCGTTATCTCGCCCGCTTCACCTTCCCCGAGTTCACCTCGATCTGCCCGGTCACCGGCCAGCCCGATTTCGGCATCCTGATCATCGACTACGTGCCGGACCGCTGGCTGGTCGAATCGAAGTCGCTGAAGCTCTATCTCCAGTCCTTCCGCAACCACGGCGCCTTTCACGAGGACTGCACCGTATCGATCGGCACCCGTATCGCCGACCTTCTCAAGCCGCACTGGCTCCGCATCGGCGGCTATTTCAACCCGCGCGGCGGCATGCCGATCGACGTGTTCTGGCAGAGCGGCGCGCCGCCGGAGGGCGTATGGCTGCCCGACCAGGGCATCCCGCCCTATCGCGGACGGGGATGATCAGCGATGCACAAGGGGCGGCTCGAGGCGTTCAGCGACGGCGTCATCGCCATCATCATCACGATCATGGTGCTGGAGCTGAAGGTGCCGCACGGCGAGGAATGGTCGGCGCTGCCGCCGCTCATCCCGGTGTTCTTCAGCTACGTGCTCAGCTTCGTCTACCTCGGCATCTACTGGAACAACCATCACCACATGCTGCACGCCGCCAGGCACGTCGACGGGCGCGTGCTGTGGGCCAACCTGCATCCTGCTGTTCTGGCTGTCGCTGATGCCGTTCGTCACCGGCTGGATGGGCGAGAACCACTTCGCCGCCGTGCCAGTCGCCCTCTATGGCTTCGATCTCTTCATGTGCGCGGTCGCCTACTACATCCTTGCCCGGTCGCTGGTCGCCGTGAACGGCCCCAATTCGCCGATCGCCACGGCCCTCGGCCGCGACTTCAAGGGCAAGATCTCCGTCGTCATCTACATTGCCGCCATCGCCGCCTCGTTTGTCTACCCACCGCTGTCGATGGCACTCTATGTCGGCGTCGCGATCATGTGGTTCGTGCCAGACCGCCGCATGGAGCACGTGGTCAGGGACTGACGCCTGCGGCAGGTCGCCGCCCATCGACGACAGGGTGATCGATGACGACGATCCTGATCATCCCGGGGCTCGACAATTCCGGCCCCGCTCACTGGCAGACGCATTGGGAGAAGCTGATGCCCAACGCCCTGCGCGTCGTCCAGGCCGACTGGCAGCGGCCAAGGAAGAAGCCGTGGATGGAGGCTCTGGTCGCCGTCATCGCCGAGCATCCAGACAGTATCCTCGTCGCCCACAGTCTTGGCTGCGCGCTGGTTGCCAACACCGTGAAGGATCACCCCGACCTGCCGGTCCGTTCGGCGATGCTGGTCTCGCCGTCGGACCCCGACGACATCGATCGCATCGAGGACCCGCTCCGCGACTTCGCCCCGATGCCGCGCCTGCATTTTCCCTTCCGCACCATCGTCGTCGCCAGCGAGGACGACCCCTATGTGACGATCACCCGGGCCCGCTTCTTCGCCACCCGCTGGGGCGCGGACTTCGTCAACGTCGGCAGGAAGGGCCATATCAATGCCGACTCCGGCCTCGGCGACTGGTCGGAGGGTCAGGCCATCCTCAAGCGGCTGACCGGGTAACCGCCGCGGCAGCGGAGTCGAACTCGCTTGGCGATCCGGTCGAGCGCCATCAGCGTCTCTAAGAGCGCCGGCAGTTCGTCGATCGGCACCATGTTGGGCCCGTCGGAGGGCGCATTGTCGGGGTCCTGGTGGGTCTCGATGAAGACGCCGGCGACGCCCACCGCGACCGCCGCGCGCGCCAGCACCGGCACGAAGCGCCGGTCGCCGCCCGTCGAGCTCGCCCTGCCCGCCCGGCTGCTGCACCGAATGGGTGGCGTCGAAGATCACCGGCGCGCCGGTCTCGGCCATGATCGGCAGCGCGCGCATGTCGGAGATGAGCGTGTTGTAGCCGAAGCTCGCGCCGCGCTCGGTGAGGAGGACGTGTCGGTTGCCGCTGCCGGCGATCTTGGCGAGGACATTTTTCATGTCCCATGGCGCCAGGAACTGCCCCTTCTTGACATTGACCGGCTTGCCGGTTTCCGCGGCCGCGGCCAGCAGATCGGTCTGCCGGCAAAGGAAGGCCGGGATCTGCAGAACGTCGACGCATTCCGCGACGGCGGCGCACTGGCTGGCGCTCGTGCACGTCGGTGAGAACGGGCATGTCGAGCTCGGCGCGCAGGTCGGCGAAGATCGGCAGCGCCGCCTCCAGTCCGACACCGCGTCCGGCGCCGGCGACGTGGTACGGTTCGCCTTGTCGAAGGAGGTCTTGTAGACGAAGCCGATCCCGAGCTCGGCCGGTCATCTCCTTCAGTCGCCCCGCCATGTCGAAGGCATGGTCGCGGCCTTCGAGCTGGCACGGCCCGGCGATCAGGCTGAGCGGCAGGTCGTTGCCGAAGGTGGCGTCGCCGATGGCGACGTGCGGGTTGGGCTCGGTCATGGCGCGGCGATCATACGGAACGGCACGCAAAGGGAAAGCATTGCCGCAACAGAGAGGATTAGTGACAACTGCACCCTGTGGTTGCCGGCTCCCGCGCCGCCCTGTACCACTCGGGGATCAGTGCCGCGACGCCGATTCGCCTGCCGCAGGGGATTGCCATGAGGAAGGTTCCGGTCTTCGAGGTCATCCGGTTCGCTTACCTTTTCCTGTTTCACGAATTCGCGACGATCCTCCGCCTCACCTGGTTCCCGCTACTCGTCGTGGCGCTGGTGCAGTACGTGGCGACCTACCTGAACATCGAGGATCAGGTCGCAGCAGGCGGGTTCGATCGCCCGGGCGAAGTGCACCTCCTCCGCCAGCTCATTGTCGGCGCCGTTTCGGTCGTCGGCTATTCGATGGCCGTCGTTGCCATCCATCGGGTCATCCTGTTCGACGACCGGCGGCCGGGCACCTTTCTCCTGTTCTCGTTCGCGCCAGCGGAGCGCCTGTTCATGGGGTTTGCCGTCATCGTCGGCATTGCTGTCTTCGTTGCGGTCGCTGTCTTGGGTGGATTTGGTGCTGCGACCGGCATGGTCGCCGCTGCCCCCAGGCTGTTCGCCGCCGTCCTGCTGATAGCCGCGCTGGTCGGCCTCTATTTCGCCATCCGCCTGCTGCCGCTCTATCCTGTGATCGTGGTTGAGAAGCGCCTCAACTTTCGGGCGGCGTTCGCCTTGTCGCGGGGAGATTTCTGGCGGCTTTTCTGGACGACCGGACTCGGAGCGCTGCCGGTGGTGATCGTCTGGGGCGTCGCCGCCGGGATCTACACCTCGGTGTCTCTCGGCGGGATCAGGGCGCTGGTGTCGGCGTCGGACAACCCGGTACGGGCGGCGGGCGACGCCATTCAGTTCTATGTGCTCGGGATATCGATTGGCGGCTATGTCGCGTCGATCGTCCAGGTCGGGCTTGGCGTCCCGCTGATCTGTTATTCCTACAAGGCGCTCCGCAACATCGGCCCGTTCAAGTATCTCGATGAACAGCGTCCCTATTCCGCTGAAGCCTGATCTGCTTCGGAAAACGCCACCGCCACGCCGCACGCTTCGCTGGCCGGCACCACAAGCCGGCCGAGCAGCGAGCGGAATGCGACGCCGTTCGCCTCCAGTACCGCTCGCGTCGCATCGAGATCGGCGACGGCAATCCGCATCGCAACGAACCGCGGCTTCGGGTCGGCTTCGACCGCCTCGCCGAACAGACCCTTCACCGCCACCGGCGACAGGATCTCGATCTTGCCGCCGCCGGTGTCGAGGGTGACGCCGAGGCTGTCGGAGCGCATGTCGTGCTGCCCGGTGAAATAGAAGAAGAACTCGTGGAAATCGGCCGGGTCGCGGGCGACCATCACCACTGACTTCGATCTTGAGCGCCCCGTTGGCGTGGCGCTGGTACTCCGCCCGCCAGAAATTCTCGGGCCGCTCGTGGTGGCAGGTGAAGAAGCCGGCGTTCGGGATGCGGGCATCGCCGGTGAAGGTCAGCGAGAAGGCAAGGGGCCGCTCGGCGCCGTCCGGTCCCTGCGCCATTCGCTCGAAGCGGAACGGCGCATAGAGCGGCAGGCCCCGTGCCTCGAAGTCGGCACGGTCGGCCGCCGGGTCGACGCTCTGCAGCGCCAGCATCGACAACCCTTGCCGCTTCTCGAGGAATTCACGGTTGAACGCGGCGAACGAAAACGCCGCCGCCTCGCCCGGCGGGATCGCCGAAGGGTCGGCAATGCCGAGCAGCTCGAGATAACCGCCGTTGAGCTGCACCAGCGAATTCGCCGTCCCGAACGGATGGCGGGCGACCGGCGTCAGGGTGAAGCCAAGCCGCCCCCAGGCAGCCTGCGCCGCCTCGAGGTGATGGACGGCAATGACGAGATGATCGATCGGACGCACCGCTTGGGGCCCGATGACGGCGTGGACCATGGCACTCATGGCGACTTGAACGCTCCCCGACGTGAGCCCTCAAGTCGGCGACCTGAACTCGACCCAGAGAGGGTTGTGATCCGATATGCGCGGGGCAAAGCTTCGTTTGCTGAGGTTCAGGTCCTCAAGCAGGCGCCCCCAGATTTCAATAATGTCTCCGCCGGCCAGGTCGAGGTCAACCAGTTTGGCGTTGCCCTTCGAGAACCAGGCAATCTGGTCGTGATAGCTCGATTTGGTCGGATTCGTCAGCGAGCTGTAGATCGTCCTCGGCTTGCTGCTGAGGACAAACGGCACCTCCAGCCCGGTTCCGACGAACGCCTCATACAACTCGTTTCCCTGGCGATCGAGGTTGAAGTCTCCAAGCACCAGGAGGTTGTGGTGCCAACGGTTCTCGTCCGCCGCCCAGTTCTGCATCCATTGGGCAATGCCGCGAAGCTCCGGCAAGCGTTCCGTCGTGGGATCGCCGAAATCGATATGCGCCGTCACGAGAATGAAGGTCGTGTCCGGCGTCTTGAAGCTGACCGCATACGGATTGCGGGCGAACTGCCGCTTGAAGGCCCCCTCGTCGAATCCGAATTCCGCCGCTTCGTCGGGAACGACGAGTTCGCCGGCGAGGCCCGAAAGCGAGACGCGGCTCGTGTCGAACAGGAAGGCCATCCGCTCGTTGTTGCCCCCCTGTCCGGCGGCAACGTCGGTCATCAGGAAGCTCCAGTTGGGCCCGAGCAGCTTCATGGCGTAGCGGAGCGCCCGAAGGTCTCCCCCGACCTCCTGCAGGGCGATCACGTCGAATTGCGAGATGATTTCCGTCATCGCCCACAGACAGCGGTAATCGCGCTTCGGACTGAGCGACGACACGCGCGGAACGATCCACCGCTTGGTGAGCGAGTTGAAGTGGCAGACGTTCCAGGTGGCGATCAGCAGGTTGCGGTCGACGGCGCGCTTGGGCGGCACGTGGTCGTCGAGATAGCTCGTCAGACCGGCAACGTCGTCGAGAACGACCTGCGGTACCGGCCCGTCAGGCGGGCGGTTCTCCTCGTCGACAAACAGGATATCGAGCGGCGTCCCCATGCCGGACCCCCTCGCGGCCGCAATCTACTCGTGGTTGCTATCACGCCGCTGCGTGGAAGCCAATCGCATCGGCCGACAGTAGTGCAGCGGCACTCCGGCGACACAGCGCAATTGATGTGTCTCATTTCATCTCGCAAATTTGGTGTGGGCGCCATCGCCGTCTATGGCGGTGCGGGCCTTCCAGATAAAGGAGAGCTAGGGTGCCCGACGAGCGCGAAGCAATCCTGATCTCGAACGACGCGAACGGCGATCACTGGCAGCTCGGCGTGCTGCCTCCGCCGCGAGGCGACTTCGCCCTGATCGGATGGAGAACACCGGCGAAGGATGAGGGCGTGCCGGCGGCAGTTGTCGCCGCCCTGGCACGCGGCCTCGTGTGGTACGGCCGGGTGACGTTTCCGTGCTCCTCGGTGTCGACGCGGAGCAGCTCCCGGTGGAGGCGCCAGGGAGAGGACTATTCGGCATGTTTCGGTTTCACGGCTGGCCGGGGCTGGCGTCCATTGCTGCCGGGGAGGCTAGGAGCAATCAAGCTGCCGCTGCTATCGACGGTCCGCGAGGAGGCAGTGCGGGGCCTTTTCGATGACGCCGCGTACCCCTGGTGGCTTCAGGGCCAATTTGCACTCATTTCCCCGCCGGAGGCGGCTCCACCGAAGCTCGGCTCTACCTCCACTCGGCTGCTTCCTGCCGGGCTACTCGGCGACGAATGGACGTCGTGCCTCAACGATCTGACGGAATCCGGTTTCGACGCCCTCTTGCGGCCGGGTGTCGATGGAGATGTTGCGGGGCTGGTGGCACGCTCATCCGACATTCACCGCCAATTGATCGGGAACATTCGGCGGGCCGCAGGCGATTTTGGACTTGCCTGCCATGTGGTGCCCGAGGACGTCTTCATGGAGCGGCTCGCAACCGGATGAGTTTTTGGAGCTCGCCGCGAAGCACCCTGGCGCGGTCAAACTTGCCACAATCGATCGTCATACCAAGGTGGGAAACCAGAACGATAGAGGCGACGCACCGAGACTTGGTCGGAACATCTGAAATGGGTTCTTCTGATGATTTGTTTTGAAGGTAAGCCAGCGAATGGGGGGTTTCTCTCCGGATCCCGTTGGTTGGAGCGTTGGGTGCGGGCGTCGCGGTCCTGGTGGTTTTCGCGATTGAGAGCGACCTGTGGACCGGCAATGCGCACGACCACGCGTCTGGCGTTCGGGGCGCTTTTGGTTTTCGCGATGGCGGGCTGTTCGCAAGGAAACGACAAGACACAAGCGAATGCGGCCGCAGCCGAGAAAACCGTCGATTACTGTGGACTTGTCAGCAACGAAGAGCTGGCAAAGCTGTATAATAAGAAGCTCTACCCCACCGCGGAGGACAATGGCTGCATGTGGAGCGAGAAGCCGGGCGGCATGGCCGACCTCGACCTCAACGTCCATCAATCAAAGCGTGACCTTCGAAAGTATTTCGCCGCCGAATTGCCGTCGAACGTGAAACTGGTCAAGTTTATTGATCTGGGTGACGGCGGCCTGATGACGGTAAGCGACGGCAGTCTGGGCGTCATTGTCGTTCGCAAAGGGAGTCGGGTTCTGCAGAGTGCTGCAACGTTCCTCGACATCAAGCCCGGAAGCGAAAAACAGAAAATGCTTTGGCAGATTTATGCGCGCGCATTGGATCAATAGGCTTTGAACTGAAACCCGGCGAGGAGACATGCTGTCCGTTCGGCGGCGCATTCGCGTCGTAGAAGGTGGGGATGTCGAGGGCCTCGAGGTCGGCGATCACCTCTTCATAGGCTGTCTTGTCGGCGCCATAAGTCGACCACAGGGTGCCCCAGTCGTTCAGGTCCGCGATCTGCGTTTGCCGTAAGGCCCAGTCGGCATTGAGGAGAGGCATCGATCCTCCCCAGCGAAGGCCGGAATGCCCTCACCGACGTCGGTGACGCCTGCGGCATTGACGCGTGTCAGGCCGCCTGGGGCCACCCCATCGCCTTCAGTCGGAAGGCGTTCGGGCAATAGTTCTCCCACGCAACGAACTTGCCGGCCGCCTCGTAAGCCAGATCGTCCTCGCATCTCACCTTGCATTGGCAATAGCTGCAGACGTGGGCGAGCCGACGAAACGCGTCCGGCGTCGCCGCCTTCACGAAGCTCGGATCGAGGTGCAGCGCCTCCATCCGCATGAGCAAGAGATCGGGGTCTATGCGCGCGGGAAATGCGTCAGCGATGATTGATTGTTCCGTTTTCGTCGGCTCGATGGGCGAAACAAAAGACCGCCCCCAAGCCAAAATTGCGTCGAACGCGGAACTCGGATTGCGGTGGCGGTTCATGACGTTCCCTCCTGCTTGTGCGAATCTCCTCTCTTGACGAGTCCCAGGAGTGGGCATCGGCCTCTGATCACATTGATCTGGCGCAACTTCGCGCCGCGGCGTGACGTCGCACGACCAAGAGACCAACAGCAACCGCCACGGCGGGGCGGCGCGACCTTCGTCTTTGGCGCCGAGCGGCGATGCGAGAGACCGCCGGCGATGTCGGAATTGAACACGAAACCGGACACGCCTCGCCGCCGTCCCCAAGGGGAGTTGCTGACCCCAAGCCGACTGTCGTCGCGCGTCTGAGTGCAGAAGATTGTTGAGCCGGAGAATACATCCGCACGACGAGCGGCTGATGGGGTAGTATGGCGCACCCGATCCAGGTTGGTTTTCGGAGATCGGATGGTTGCTCGTCTTGCTAGAATGCGAATGGTGCTTCGCTGCCTGATAGTCGGGGTCGTGTGATGACGACACCTGACGGCGAGTCTCCGGCGCGGACGGTGCGCAAGCGACTCGGCTTCGACCGTTACGTCCTCGATCTGGAACGCGGCTGTCTCCTGCTTCAGGGGAGCGAGATCGCCCTTCGGCCAAAGACTTTCGCGGTCCTGCGCTATCTCGTCGAGAATTGCGGCCGTCTGGTCTCGAAGGACGAGCTTTTTGCCGCCGTCTGGCCGAATCTTGCAATCACCGACGACGTGCTGGTGCAGAGCATCGGCGAACTGCGGCGGACGCTCGATGCGGGCGACGGCGCGCGCCTGATCAAGACGGTTCCGCGGCGGGGCTATCGCCTTGAATCGACGGTGACGGTCGCTGGCCTCCCTGATGAATTTTCATTCGCCGATCCGCCGGTTGAGGTCGCTTCCAGCGAGGGCCTTCAGTCGCCACAGTCCGACAGCGCCCCCGGTCTGGGGCCAGCCTCGTTCGCAGCATGGCCGCAAGGCTGGCGCGTCGGATCGCTCGTCGTGCTCACACTCGCTGTCCTTTTGGTCGCAGGAGCGCTGTGGACTCGTATCGGGCCAGGTTGGACCGTTCCCGGCGTCCCGGGATACGGCGGCCAATCCAAAACAGGGGCGTCGGAAGCCGTCGCGAAACCGGCGATTGCTGTGCTTCCGCTCGCCAATCAGAGCGACGACCCAACTCGTGACTATTTCGCCGATGGATTGACCCAGGACATCATCAACGCCCTCGGTCGTTTCTCGGCGCTGACCGTCATGTCGTGGAACGCCGTCTTTCCCTACAAGGGAAAGCCAGCGAATTCCGGGCGAAGTCCGTCGCGGTCTCGCGGTCGGCTATCTGGTCGAGGGCAGCGTCCAACAGGTCGGCGACCGCGTCCGGGTCATCGCCCAACTTGTCGACACCAAACAACAGCAGGTGCTTTGGTCGGGACACTTCGACGAGGCGCTGGCGGACGTGTTCACGCTACAGGACAAGATCACCGCCGAGGTCGTCGGCGCCCTGTCGGTTCGGGTGACGGAAATCGAACAGCGCCGGGTCCTCGCAAAGCCCACCGAGAATCTCGACGCTTATGACTTCGTGCTGCGCGCCAGGCCGGCCTTGCAGCGCCCGACACGCGCAAACAATGTCGAGGCGCGAGAATTTCTCAAACGCGCCATCGAACGCGACCCGAACTACGCTGCCGCCTACGCGGCGCTCGCCGAGACCGACTACACCGCGGCGTCAATGGGGTGGGCGGAGTCGCCGGCCGACGCCCTGGCCCATGCGGAGGAACTGGCCCTGCAGGCGCTGAGCCTGGACAGTTCCGATGTACGCGCCCACATCGTTCTTGGCCGCATCGACATCTTCTATCAGCGATATCCGGAGGCTCAGCAGGAGATCGAGCGCGCTATCGCGATCAATCCAAACGATGCGCAGAGCCTTGCCGGGCGCGGCAACATCCTGATGTGGCTAGGACAGACGGACGAAGCGATCAAGGCCCTGGAGCAGGCGGAGCGGATCGATCCGGGCCTCAAGGCGATGGACCGCTTTGCGTTGAGTTTGGCCTACTACCTGAAAGGGCGCTACGACGCGGCGATCGCCGAGGCCGAACGCAATCTTCGCGAGACCGCCGGCGCCGAATTCAGCCGCATCATCGTTGCCGCCGCTTATGCCGAGCAAAATCGGGGCGATGACGCGGCGCGCGTTGTCGCAATCATCCGTCAGCTCGATCCGACCTTCGATCCGCGGACGTTCGGGACGAAGTTTCTGGATGCCGTCGATCTCGAACGGCTGCGTGACGGCCTGCACAAGGCCGGCCTCTATCCCGCCCGAGCCGAGCCGCCGGCCGTCAATCCCTAGCGCTGGATGAACTGCCGATTCTGATTCGCCTTGACGATGTTGCCGGCCAGATCCTGCTTGAAAAGCCCCGGCCCGACCGGCTCCCCAAAGAGATAGAGCTTGCCGTCGGCGATCAGCCAGTTTTCCGGGTCGGCCACATGGATTTCGCCGCGGGTCAACGCCATCGAGCACGCGTTTGCGAACTGCGGTGCGTAGCGCAGCGGATCGGCCTTGAAGAGATCGCGATGCTCGGCGCTCGCAAACAAATAGCGATGCTCGTCCCACTCAAATGCGAACTCCGGTAGACCGTGAGCCGGACGTCCCTCGGTGAAATAAGCCACCGGATCATAGCCCTTGATCGCCAGCCGGACGTCGTCCGCAGCCATTAATCCGGAGGTCGTCGCAAGCGTCGATGCTGCGACGAGCAAGACGAGCCCGCCAATGGCGCTTCGCCGGGACAGCATGAGCATCGCCGAATCCTCTTCGTTTGGCCGCCCTGGGCTGGCGTGAACGGCCGTGTTCGCGCGAGGAGGGGCGGAGCCAAGGGGGCCCAGCGGGAGCAAATCACAGATCGTGGGCCGCCGCCCTTCAACTTTCGGCGATTTCTCGGCGTTTCCTTCGGGTTCCTTCGTGACAGCGTCCGGTCCCCCGTAGTCGCCTGTCGGCGCAATCTGGTTCGGTTTGGTCGGATCAGTCGTTCCCGAAGTCAGCGGGTTCAGGGCTCTCCGCGGCTACGACAATGACGGCGCAATCCATGGCGTCACGCATCGCGTCGTCGAAGTCCCGGCCTGACCCTTTCCCACAACACGGGCGGAGCAACGCAACGCGATGAAAGCCGCACTCCTCGCCCTTGGGCTGACGCTTGCCCCGATCGCTGCACACGCGCTCGCTTCGGTCATTGCCGAACCCGACTTCGACAACCCAACATCAAACTGCCAAAGTAGTGCTAGAAGCGCCAGGCAAACCGGCCTTGGACGCCGTTGTGCTGCACGCCGTCGCCGAACTGACCGGAGTAGGACACGCCCGCCGTGGTGTTAGGCCCGAGCGCGAAGTCGAGACCCGCCTCGATCAGAGCCGAGTCCCTGGCGAGAGGCACACCATAGACGGTGAAGCCGATTCCCGTAAAGTCAAAAGCGAGAGCCGCCGCTGGCGTTACATCGTCAAAGGCGTGTTGCCAGGCGGCTGAGACATGCGGTGTCAGCACCATGCCCCGCCAATCCATCGTCGTTGCGGCGCGAAGACCCACGGTGACGTAGCCGAAACCTTGGCTCCCACCGGCACCGCGGAGGGACGCCAGCGCCCCATCCTTCTCATGGAAGCTGTTCGTGTCGACCGAGACATGGCGACCCGCGAAGGGCTCCAGCGCCATCCCCCACATCGCGGTTGGAACCGCAACCTCGCCGAAGAGTTGTCCGGTGCCGGCGTCGTAAGAGGCCCTTTCGGCCTCGGAGAAACCCGGGAAGGTAACCGCGCGGCTCGTATCGATGTTGTTCCACGTCCAGGCGCCACCACCTCTTAGGGCAAATGGACCCGCCATGCCGCCGAGATAGGCGGCGAGGTTGTAGCTCTCGATATCGGCCGAACTGTCGCGTCCATCTACATTCACACGAGAGAAGGAAGCGCCCGTGGCGAGGCCCACGCGCCAGGAACCGAAGGCTTGCACATCGAGACCGGAGACGAAGCCGCCGAGGTTACGATTGGCTGCGGCCGCATTGCCATCTCCGTTGAAGTCGGCCCAGTCGCCGTAGGCCTGGGTCCAGAAGGTCGGGCGCGCATGCGTTGGCGCGCGCAAGGATGTGTCGTTGTAAGCCAGCGCCAGCGCCTGGACGTCGAGCGAAGCGGCTTGCGGGCCCGCGAATGCAAGTGCCGCCATCTGCGCATCGCGCCCCGCATAGGTCGCCTGCATCATGCGCCCGAGAACAGCCTCGCGTACGTAGTGGCTGTCGTTGGCAAGGATTTCGGCCACGGACGCGTGGATCTCGCCCGACAGCGCATCGAAGGCGTGGCGCGCGTTCTTCGCCGTCTGGTTCAGCACGCTCAGGAACAACGGATTGTCGGTCGGGAACTGATCGAGAGCGCCGGCGACGGCGTGCTGGTTGCGGGTGTGCGCCACGTCCGTGAACAGAGAGCTGTTCCGCTCAAGCGTCAGCACGACGTCATTGCCGGTGCCGCCGTCATAGGCGACGCTCGGAATGAGGAAGGCGAGGTTGTTCGTGACCTGGCCGAAGGTGCCGTCGACCGCATCGCTGCCGTCGTTGTCGATGATCACATAGCCGGTGCTGGGCTCATAAGCGCCGCCGGCCGCCAGGACACGCAAGGTGGCGTCAGTCAGGTTGACCGCGCCCTTCACGACCACCTTGTCGCTTTGGCCTTCAGCGTTCGCTTCCACGATGTAAAGGGAACCCGGGTCAAGCGTGAGATCGCCGTTGACCGTCATCGTCCCGATCGAGTTGCCCGGCGTGAGGACGCCGCCGTATCCAATGGCGGTCGCCCCCACGCTGCCGTTGCCGCCGAGCAGGCCGCCGAAGTTGACGGCGACGGGGGACACGAGGGAGCCGTTGACGATCAGCGCGCCCTGGTCCACCCAGGTGGGGCCCGTATAGGTGTTGGCGCCGGTGAGGATGGTGGTGCCGACGCCTGTCTTGACGACCTGTCCGGGACCGCTGATCGCACCGGAGAAGCTGTAGACGTCCGAGCGGTCGAAAACCAGAAACTTGTCGGCATCGGGGTTGCAGAGCGGATTGCTCGGCTCGTTGCAAAATCTGACGTCGCCGAGGATTGACCCGGATGCGCGCCCGTCGCCGAGCTGCAGGATGCCGTCAAAGATCGTCGTGCCGCCGGTATAGCTCGCGTCGCCGGCAATGGTCAGCGTGCCGGTTCCATATTTGTTGAGCGGACGAACGAACGCCGTTCCGTTGAGAAGCGTCCCGTCGGTCAGGTGGATGCTGTCGGGAAGGGAGTCGTTGTTGGCGAGGCCGAACTGGAGGGCCGTAGCCTGCGGGAAATAGCTGGTGACGTCGTAGAGCGTCCATGCCCCGCGACCGACGCTCGCGACGGCGAGAACGTCGGCCAGCTGGTTGTATGACATCTGGTAGACCAGCGCGTTCGGAAGGCCGGAGCCGAAGGGGCTCCACCCTTGAAGATGTCCGTTGTCGCTATTGGCCATCGCGATCGGGCTCTGGGAGGCGGAGCAGGTGCCGGACGAGCAGGCCATCAGGCCGCCGACCAGCAGCGCATCGACCCCGTTGTTGCTGATGAACTCGACCGAAGTGGGTCGAACAATGTCGCTGGGCAGGTCGCCGGTGAGGTCGGCTATCGTGGCTGTAACGTGCGGCGTCGCGCCGGCCAGCGTCCCTCCCCAGACATTGGTGCCATCGGCGACGTAGAAGGTCGCCGAGGTTTCACCGAACACCAGCGAGAGCGGGGTCGCGCCGCCATATTCCGGCAGCTTCGCCAGCGTTCCGGCCGCAGAATTCGTGGTCGCGAGCAGGGCGTTCGCGCCACCTGCCAGGAGCACATCTGGATTGTCGCTCGCACCGAAGGCGAACGCCCTCCTGACCGGGCTCGATCTCGGCGGCGGCTGGCTGACATCGGTCAGGGTCAAATCCACAGTAAGGGCGCTCGCGTCGGACAGATCCTGCGCGACATAGACGTCGAAGCCGCTGCTCAGCGCGATCCGCGTCGGATCAACACCGTTGAGCGCGAAGGTGACTTTTTGGTCACGCTTTTTCCCTCCCGTCGCCGCTGCGCAGCCCTTGAACTTCGGATCGACGGCAGGATCCTTGCACCTCACCGCCACGCCGGCGGGGCCCGAGGTCGGGCTCACGGTCTGTCCGTCGGTGTCCAGGACGATCCGTTGCAGCTCGTCGAGACTCTGCTCGGAGGTGTAGTAGACGCTGACGGGCTGGTTCGCGAAGGTCGGGTCATTGACATCCCTGACCACGGCAACATGGCCGTCGGCGCTTTGAACCGCTTTGTAGAGCGGTTTGCCCGGTTCGGACTGAATGCCCACCCCGGTATCCTGCGCTGCCAGGACGATGCGGTTGGCGTAGGCCCCATAGCCAATCTGGTAGGGCTCGGCGACCTGCAACGTGGCGGTGTTGAGCCCGGTCCATACGCCGTTGCCTTGCGGGCTGTGCACATAGACGCCACCGTCGCCCACCAGAAAGAGGTTGCCGGCCTGATCTATCGCGAACCCCCGAGCGTCCGCATGAACGGTCCCGATGGGCCCTCCATCGACCTTGCACTGCCCCTTCTTGTCGAAATTGCAGGTCAGGCTGGTGAAGCCCTGAGCCTGGACCGCGAAGGCGGGCATCGTGGTGGGCAGGGGGGGTGCCTGATCACTGCCGGCCACGTAAACGATCGACGTGTCGCCGGGATCGATCGCCAACGCGAAGTGGAGGACGTTCGAAGGGTCGCCCTGATTGGTAAGCGGGTTGGGGAGTGCGGACCAGAATCCCTTCCTCTCCGGCAACAGATAGAGGCCATGGAGTTCGTTGTCCGTAGCGCCGATGACGGCAACCGCGACCGAGCCGTCGGGCCCGGTCGCGAGCCCTAACACCGACTGGTCGCCAGCGGTTGCAATGGCGTTGGGCGCGCCATTTACCGCGGTCGAGCCGGTGAAGAACGGCTTCCAATGCTGGCCGGCATCGTGGGTGACGTAGACGCCCGCGTTTGCCGGGTCGCCGCTTATCGTGACGGCAGCGTAAAATGTCTTCGAGCGCGTCGGGTCGGGGTCGGCAACCAGTGACGTGACGGGCCCGGACGGCAGCCCGGTGGCCAGCTCGAAGTGCTTTCCGCCGTTGGTGCTGATATAAAGACCCAGGGGCACTTGCTTCTTCCCGACCGTCACCGAGCTCATGGTCGGCGCTCTTTCTTCGAACGTTGCCGCCAGGATCGTATCGCCCCGCGCGGCAACGCCGATCACGCTCTGGCCCTGAAGGTCCGCCGCGCCCATCGGGGTCCAGCTTTGCCCACCGTCAGTCGAATAGAGGAGGCCGGTTTGCGGCCCGCCGCTTCCCGCAACACCGGGTCCCCAGGCGCCGCTCGACGTGATGCCGATCCCGGCAACCAGCGTCATGCCGCGTGAATCCATGGTGTCGAGTGCCAGGCTGCCAATCGACAGCGAGGCCTGGTTGTCGGTCAGCGCCTTCCAGGTTGCGCCGCCGTCGGTCGTCCTCCAGACGCCGCCGTTGGTCGATCCGATGAACATGGTGTCGGGACCGAGCGACGGGTCGAGCAGGATCGCCTGCACCGCCCCGGAGACCGTGCCGGATGCGCCCTCGTCGGCATCGCCGCTGCCCACTGGGTCGAAAGCGCCGAATTTCGGCGACGGGCCCTGAGGGATGAACGCCTGGTTGATCTGAACTTGCGCGAGCGCGGAAGGCGACAGAAACGTCGCACCGATGCAGACCCACAACAGCTTGGCGAGCAAGCCGCGAGGCATGGCCTTACCCCCCTGACCCGCCCACAACGTACCAAACGGTTGACGGGTCGAACGTCGGTTTGGGCGCCCGTTCCTCGGTTTCCGGTCGCGTGTGTCCTTCAGAACACGCCGGCGGGTTTCGAGGGGCCCCGAATGCCGCCATCCCGCCGTTCCCGGGATCAAAGGTGAATAACGGCCGCCATTGGCCAATTCTGGAAGCGCTCAGTCACCAAGCAGCTTCCGGAAATCGGCCCAAGGCGGACTCGTCAGCCATCGAACCGCGCGTTTACGAGTTCCCGACCGGCCTTGGCGTCTCCGTCTGTCGAGAGGAAAGCCCCCAACCTATTCGTTGACCGATTTCGCCGTCTCCGCCGCCCGCACGAGCTGGACGAACTCCGCCCGGATGCCGAAGGGGTCCTCGCCGCGGGCGCTCTGTGCCAGGGCCGCGATGTCCTGCCAGCCGAAGTCGGCCGACATCCACGGGTCCCCTCGCAGCCGCTGGCCATAGGCGGCGACCGCCAGCGCCCAGCGGGTCGCCTCCGGCGCCTCGGCCAGGGCGTCGGGCCGGTTGCCGTCGCCGATCGGCTGCTCGATCAGCTTCGAGGTCGCTTCGCCCGGAAGCTTGTAGCGGATTTTCACATAGGCGAGCTCGCCGCTCGGATCGTCCTTCGGCGCGGGAGCGCTGACGTAACGCAGCGGATCGACCGACAGCGTCCCGCCGACCGGCGTGATCTCGTAGAGGGCGGTCACCGACGCGCCCGCGCCGATCTCGCCGGCGTCGACCTGGTCGTTGTTGAAGTCCTCGCGGTTCAAAAGCCGCGTCTCGTAGCCGATCAGCCGGTACTCGGCGACGCGGCCGGGATTGAACTCGACCTGGATCTTGACGTCGTCGGCGATCGGGAACAGCGAGCCGGAGAAGTCGTCGCGGAAGAGTTTCCGGGCCTCCTGCAGCGTATCGACATAGGCGGCGATGCCGTTGCCGGTCTGCGACAGGGTCTGCATCATCACGTCGTTGTAGTTGCCGCGGCCGAAGCCGTAGACCGACAGGTAGACGCCGGTCTTGCGCTTCTCGGCGACGAAGTCCTCGAGCTTCTCGGGGTCGGCGATGCCGACATTGAAGTCGCCGTCGGTCATCAGGATGACCCGATTGACCGCGTCCTTGTCGAATGACTGCTCGGCCATGGCGTAGGCGAGCGCCAGCCCCTCCCCGCCCGCTGTCGAGCCGCCGGCATGCATGGCGTCGACCGCGCAGCGAATCTTGAGCTTCTGGGTGCCTGGCGTTGGTTCCAGCACCGCGCCGGCCGCCCCGGCATAGACGGCGATCGACACCTTGTCCTCAGGGCCCAGCTCGTCGATCAAAAGGTTCAGGGCCTTCTGCACCAGCGGCAGCTTGGTCGGCTCGTTCATCGACCCCGACACGTCCATCAGGAAGACGAGGTTGAGCGGCGGGCGCTCTGAGGCCTCGATGTCGTAGCCCTGCAAACCGATGTGGACGATCTCCTTGCCCTCCGCCCATGGCGACGGGACCACCGCCGCATGAACCGCGAACGGGATGTCGGGATTGGCGGGCGGCGCGTAGCCGTAGTCGAAATAGTTGACCAGCTCCTCCACGCGCACCGCGTCGCGCGGCGGCAAGTGGCCGTCATTGAGGAAGCGGCGGACATTGGCATAGGAGGCGGTGTCGACGTCGATCGAGAAGGTGGAGACCGGATCGTCGGCCACCTGCTTCACCGGGTTCGGCGTCGCGTCCGGGTAGCGCTCGGTGTCGACAAACCGGTCCGGCGCGGCGACGCCCGCGACCGTCCCTGCCAGCGGCGCCGGCGATGGCGGCGGGGCGGCCTCCATCGCCATCGTCGGGTGCTTCATGCGCAACGTGCGCTTCAGCAAGAAGGACTGGCCGGTCGCGCCGTCCTCGTCGAGCCCGCTGTTGCGGGAAGCCGAGGTTGGCGCAAGCGGTGGCGGTCGGCAGGCCGTCGACGACGACGTCGCTCGTCGCGGCGGCGGCGATCCTGACTGCGGTCAGCGCGGTGGCGGAAAGGAGAAGCGAAACGAAGAGAACGGACTTCACGGGCACTGGGGGGTAGCGGTGCATGGCCGGATCCTCCGACAGCGCCCCCCAACGCGGGCGGAAGCTGTCAGCGCTTTCCGGCGGGAACTTGGCCGGAACATGAACGACGGAAATCATCCCGCCCGTGTGTCCGAGCGGTCACAGTCTGGACACCCGCCGCTGTCTCGCGCGACAGTCCCGTCATGATCCGATTCATGGTCGCCCTGGCGTGTTTCATTGTCTGTCTGAGCCCGTCAGGATGGTGTTTCGAGCGCTTCGGCATCGTGCTTTTGCACGGCAAGACCGGCATGCCGAGCCAGTTCACGCTCCTCGCAGCCGACCTCGCCGATCTCGGCTATCTCATTGAAACGCCTGAGATGTGCTGGTCGGCCCGGCGCATCTTCGACCGCTCCTTCTCCGGCTGCTTGCAGGACGTCGACGCGGCGGTGGCGCGGCTGAAGGCCGACGGCGCAGAAGGAATTATCGTTGCAGGTCATAGCCTTGGCGGAGTCGGCGCGCTTCTCTACGGCGCCACCCATGATGGCCTCGCCGGCATCATCGCCCTCGCCCCCGACGGCGACCCGGTCCGTTTCGGCAGAATCCCGGTCATCGCCAAAAGCGTTGCGGCAGCAAGCGCCGCGGTGAAGGCCGGCAAAGGCGAAATCGTCTCGACATTCAACGACTTCGTCCTCGGCAAGTCGCTGCCGGTGAAGGCGAAAGCGGTCGACTTCCTCACCTTCTACGGCGCCGACAGCCCGGCGGTCATGACGAAAACCATCCCCAAGCTGACAGCGCCGCTCCTGTGGGTCGCCGGGACCAAGGACTCGAGCCAGCGAAACGCCGAGACGTTGTTCAAGAAGGCGCCGAAACAGCCCGAAAACACCTTCGTCAAGGTCAATGCCGGCCACCTCGGCACGCCCGGCGCCGCCTTCGATCCGATCCTCGACTGGCTTGAGACGCTCGATTCCGAGGCTGGCTGAACGGCTACACCAGCCGCGATTGCTCCACGGCCGCCTCGATGAACGAGGCGAACAGCGGGTGCGGCTCGAAGGGCCGCGATTTCAGCTCCGGGTGGTACTGCACCCCGATGAACCACGGGATGGTCGACATATCTCGACCGTCTCCGGAAGCAACCCGTCGGGCGACAGGCCGGCGAAACGCAGGCCGTGCTGCTCCAGCCGGTCGCGGTAGTTGATGTTGATCTCGTAGCGGTGGCGGTGGCGCTCGGAGATCTCGGTGGCGCCGTAGATGTCGGCGATCTTGCTGCCCTTCTCGAGGATCGCCGGATAGGCGCCGAGGCGCATGGTGCCGCCGAGGTCGCTCTCGTGGTCGCGCTTCTCCAGCATGTTGCCGCGCATCCATTCGGTCATCAGGCCGACGATCGGCTCGGGCGTCGGCCCGAACTCGGTCGAGCTCGCCTCGCTGATGCCCGGCGAGATTGCGCGCCGCCTCGATGCATGGCGAGCTGCATGCCGAAGCAGATGCCGAAGAACGGCACGCTTGTGCTCGCGGGCGAAGCCGGCGGCGGCGATCATGCCTTCCGAGCCGCGCTTGCCGAAGCCGCCCGGGACGAGAATGCCGTCGACCCACGTCGAGCCGCGGCGCACGGTTGCCGTTCTCTTCCAGCGTCTCCGACTCGATCCAGTCGATGTTGACCTTCACCGTGTTGGCGATGCCGCCGTGATGGAGCGCCTCGACCAGCGATTTGTAGGCGTCCTTGCAGGCCGGTGTACTTGCCGACGACGGCGATCGTCACCTCGCCCTCGTGATTGCGGATGGCGTCGGCCGATCTCGTGCCAGCGGGCGAGGTCCGGCATCGGCGCGTCGCGTGATGCCGAAGGCGGCCAGCACCTCGTCGTCGAGCCCCTCCGCGTGGTAGGCGATCGGCACGTCGTAGATGTTGTCGACGTCGAGCGCCTGGATCACCGCCGCTCGGCCGCACGTTGCAGAACAGCGAGAGCTTGCGCCGTTCCTCCGCCGGGATCGGCCGGTCGGCGCGCACAAGCAGGATGTCCGGCTGGATGCCGATCTCGCGCAGCTCGCGCACCGAGTGCTGGGTCGGCTTGGTCTTCAGTTCGCCGGCCGACGGGATGAACGGCATCAGCGTCAGGTGGATGAAGACGGCGTGGCCGCGCGGCAGGTCGTTGCCGAGCTGGCGGATCGCCTCGAAGAACGGCAGGCCCTCGATGTCGCCGACCGTGCCGCCGATCTCGCACAGCACGAAGTCGAACGCCTCGTTGCCGTCGAGGATGAACTCCTTGATCGCGTCGGTGACGTGCGGGATGACCTGCACCGTGGCGCCGAGATAGTCGCCGCGCCGCTCCTTGGCGATGATGTCCTGGTAGATGCGGCCGGTGGTGATGTTGTCGTGCGGTTGGCCGGACCGCCCGGTGAAGCGCTCGTAGTGGCCGAGGTCGAGGTCGGTCTCGGCCCCGTCGTCGGTGACGAACACCTCGCCGTGCTGGTACGGGCTCATCGTTCCCGGATCGACGTTGAGGTAGGGGTCGAGCTTCCTCAGCCGCACGCTGTAGCCGCGCGCCTGGAGAAGCGCGCCGAGGGCGGCCGAAGCGATGCCTTTTCCGAGGGAGGAAACCACGCCGCCGGTGATGAAGACGTACCGCGCCATGGGCCTAAACCATAGTACGGCGGTGATTGATTGGGGAGTCATATTTCCGCGGCTCTCTCGTCCCGTTTCGCGACGGCACCCAATACGCTTTTCGACGGCCCAGATATAGGAATCCGACCCGGCTCCTGAAACGGGTTATTCGGCCGGGTGGCCGGACGTGCCGTGGAAGCTCGTCCCGGCGTCAAAGGCCGGGCCGCGGGCCGCGGAGTCGGCCAAGGAGGGCATGCGTCCACGCCGACAAGCTCTCCATGTAGAGATAGATGACGGGCGTGATGAACAGCGTCAGCGCCTGCGAGAGTTTCAGTCATGCGCCGCCGGCGAGGAGAGACGGACGCCCCTGCCGGCCCGATTTACTGGGTCGGCGGTGTCTGAGGCGCCGCAGGCTGGTTGCCGGTCGACTGCGCCTGTCCGGTCTGGGTGTCCGGCGTGGCGCCGGGGACCGGCGTGATCTTCTGCAGTTCGTCGAGGATCCCCGGACCGTTGTTCGCCGCGCCGGCTGTGCCCTGATCGCCAGCGGTGCCGCCGCCGCCCCCGCGGTGCCGCCAGCGGTTCCGTCGGTGCTGATCGGGGCCGGGGTGGACTGGACATTGTTGAGGATCGATGCCGGGTTCTCCTCGAACCGGGAGATCAGCGTGAGCGCGATCGAGGTGGCGAAAAACGCCGCCGCCAGGATTGCCGTGGTCCGCGTCAGGACATTGGTCTGGCCGCGCGTCGACATAAAGTTGCCGCCGCCGCCGATGCCAAGCGCGCCGCCTTCCGACCGCTGCATCAGCACCACTGCAATGAGCGCCACGATCACCATCAGGTGGATGACGATGATTACGGTTTCCATGGATTTAAGCTGTCCCTGAAGTCGGCGCCTTGTACACGATCGGGTTCGGCGTTGCCAGTCGCAGTTCGGAGTTACCGGGCGGCGGCCACGATAGCCAGGAAATCGGCAGCTTTGAGGCTGGCTCCGCCGACCAGGGCGCCGTCAATGTCGGGCAAAGCCAGTATCTCGCTGGCATTGGCCGGCTTCACCGACCCGCCGTAAAGTGTGCGGGTTGCGGCAGCATCATCGCCGAACCGGTTGACCAGTTCCTCGCGTATATGGGCATGGGCCGACTGGATGTCATCGTTGGACGGCGTCAGACCTGTCCCGATGGCCCAGACCGGTTCGTAGGCGATCACCAGGTTCTTCGGCGTCGCGCCATCCGGGACCGAGCCGGCCAGCTGCCGGTCGAGAACGGCGAGCGTCTCCCCGGCGCGGCGTTCTGCCTCGGTTTCGCCGATGCACAGAATGACGAGCAGCCCGGCCCGCCAACCGGCTTCCGCCTTCGCCCTGACCAGCGCGTCCGCTTCTCCGTGGTCCGCCCGGCGCTCGGAATGGCCGACGATGACCAGCTTTCCGCCGGCATCGGCGATCATCTCGGCGGAAATGTCGCCGGTATGGGCGCCACTTGCGGCCGGGTGACAATCCTGGCCGCCGATGAGGAGCGACGAACCTTCCGCACGCTCCGCCGCGGCGGCGATCAGCGGTGCGGGCGGACAGATGGCGACATCGCATGCCGCGCCGCCGACATCGGCCTTCACGACGTCGATTTCGGCGAGGTTCGCCCTCAGCCCGTTCATCTTCCAATTGCCGGCGATTAACTGCCTGATGGTCGCCATTCTGCCGTCTTCCCTTCGAAGCGGCCGAACGGTCTCGGCCCGCCGCGCGAGGGGGTATCAAAATCCTTGCGGCAAATCAAAGCGCGAAGACGCCGACGGGACCTTCGCTTTGGAGGTGATGTGTGCCATCAAGCCGGAGCCCTGCCGAAATGACGATTGGAGCCGCCAATGATCGCTCGAGACATCATGACCCGCGACGTTGTTTCAGTAGCCCCGAACATGCCCGTCCAGCATATCGCGACATTACTTGTTGACCACCAGATCAGCGCGGTGCCGGTCGTCGACGAGACCGGAGCACCGGTCGGCGTCGTGAGCGAAGGCGATCTGATCGGCCGCCGCGAGCCGGATGCTCGTCGCGACTGGTGGTTGACACTGCTCGCGGAGGGAAACAAACCCGAGCCGGATCTCCTGGAGAAGGTTGAAGAGCCGAAGCTCATTGCCCGCGATGTCATGTCGGCCCCCGTCGTCATGGTTTCCGAGGAAACCGACGTCAACGAGATCGTGCGCATTTTGTCGTCGTATCTCATCAAGCGAGTGCCCGTAGTCAGCAACCGGCGGCTGGTGGGCATCGTCAGCCGCGCCGACATTCTTCGGGCGATCAGTGACGGACATCCGGTCGACAGCAAGCCGGCGCCTGCGCGCCATCACCACGGTTTCGTGGAATGGAGTCGACGAGCACTTTGAGCGAGGGCTCCGGGAGGATGCCCAAGCGAAGAAGACCGCCGAGAGCAAGCAACCCGCCAACCAGCCCGAGACCGGCCACGTCACGGCGACGGACTTTCGGCACCTTGTGGCAGACTTCCACACCGGCGAGTACGCCAAGGCGCAACAGCAGCGCGAGGCGGCGGCTATCGCTCGCAAGGAGAAGGTGAAGAACCTGGTCGACACGCACATCTCCGACGCGGATTGGCGTGAGATGGTGCACAAAGCGCGGGTGGCGGCCGAACGGGGCGACACGGAATTCCTCCTCCTCCGCTTCCCCAGCCAGACCTGTACCGACGGTGGCCGTGCGATCAACGCGGCCGAGCAGGGGTGGGCGGCCACACTCCAGGGCGAACCGGCGGAAATCTACCTTCGCTGGGAGCGCGATCTGCGGCCGGGCGGCTTTCGCATCGCTGCCCGCGTGATCGATTTTCCGGACGGGATTCCCGGCGACATCGGCCTGTTTCTTGTGTGGGGTGGCTAGGAACCGGCCCGACGCCGCGCGAACCGCATCACCGGAGGCTTCACGTCGCTTGCGGGGCCGCCATCACGTCCCTATTATCCGCCGGAAACAAAGGGGCGGCGCGCGGGAACGCGTGCCGCCGAATTGTAAGGACGTTTGATGCTCGACATGCTTCGCAAAGGCGCTGGCGGATGGCTGGCGCAACTGTTCATTGCTCTCCTCGTGGTGAGCTTTGCCGTGTGGGGCGTGTCGGACATCTTCAACGGTTTCCGGTCGGACACGGTCGCCACCGTCGGCGGGACCGACATCACCATTCAGCAGTTCAATCGCGAATACGAACTGGCCAAACGCCGGCTCAGTCAGCAGCTCCACCAGCCGATCACCGAGGAGCAGGCAAAGCTCTTCGGTCTTCCCAGCCAGGTTCTCGGCCGCCTGGTCGGTGACGCGACCCTCGATGACGAGGCGGGCACGCTCGGTCTCGGCGTCTCCAGCGACATGCTCGCCAAGCAGATCGCCGACGATCCCAGCTTCAAGGGCGCAAACGGGGCGTTCGACCACGGCGTCTTCCTGCAAGTCATCACGGCGAACGGCATGACCGAGGACCAGTTCGTCGAGAATCTCAGGCAGAGCTATATCCGCCAGCAGCTCGTCTCGGCGCTCGTCGGCGGCATCCAGCTTCCTGACTCCTATATGCGGGCATTCCACGACTACCAGAGCGAGAAACGGGACGTCAGCTATGTTGTCCTGCCCGCTTCGCTCGCCGGCGACATCCCCGACCCGACAGACGCTGAGCTCTCCACTTTCTTCGAAGCCCACAAGAGCGACTACCGGGCGCCGGAACTGCGGGCGGCCGAGGTGATGGCAATGACCCCGGCAGACATGGCCAACGTCGGGGACATCACCGACGAAGAGGCGCGGAAGGTCTATGACCAACAGCTGGAAAGCCGCTTCACAACCCCGGAGCGCCGCCAGGTCGAACAGATCGTCTTCAAGGACTCGGCCGACGCGGAAGCGGCCGCCGCCGCCCTCTCCAGCGGCAAGACGTTCGACGAACTGCTTGCCGAGCGGGGGCTGAAGCCGGCCGATGTCGATCTCGGCCTCATCACCCGCGACAAGCTGGTCGATCCGAAGGTGGCCGATGCCGCCTTCTCCCTGCAGCCCAACAGCGTCAGCGGGGTGATCGACGGGCGGTTCGGGCCGGTCATCGTCAGGGTGACGAAAGTCGAGCCGAAGGTCGTCAAGACTTTCGACGAGGTCAAGGACCAGATCAAGAAGGAACTGGCTGACGCCAAGGCCGCGCAGGAGATCGCAGACCAGCTCAATGTCATCGAGGACGCCCGGGCGGGCGGTTCGACGCTCCAGGAAGTCGCCGCGAATTACGGCCTCAAGGTCGTGACCTATCCGGCTATCGACAATTCGGGCAACGATGCCAACGGCGATCCAATCCCCGACCTTCCCGGCGGCAAGGAACTCGTCCAGGCCATTTTCAACACCGATGTCGGACTGGAGAACAACCCGATCCAGGTCGACAAGGGCTATGTCTGGTATTCGGTGACATCGGTCAGCGCGGCGCGCGACCGCCAGCTATCGGAGGTACGGGACAAAGTCGTCGCCGCCTACAAGAAGGCCGAGGTCGACAAGAAAATGACGGCCATGGCCAACGACCTGCGTGATCGCCTTGCCCACGGCAAATCCATCGACACGATCGCCCAGGACAAGGGTCTGGAGGTCAAGACCGCAAAGGACGTAACGCGCTCGACCAAGCCCGAGAATGGCTTCACAGGGGCAGCGATCCAGGCGGCATTCGACGGCCCGAAGGGCCATGCTGCCGTGGCGCAGGGCGAGGACCAGAACCAGATCGTGCTGACGGTGACCGACGTGACCGTGCCGCCCTATTTCTCCGGCTCGCCCGACCTGAAGCAGATGCAGGATCGCCTGACCTCGGATATCTCCAACGATCTCCTTCAGGAATATGTGACCCAGTTGCGACAGCGGCTTGGTGTCGCCGTCAACCAGGTGGCGCTCCAGCAGGTGATCGGCAGCGCAACGCCGGGCGGCTGATCGTCGGCGGGAATGGACGCTTGATGCTGGTCGAACCTGCCGAAGACAATGTTGCGCGCGCCTACGAGGCAGGCAAACCGCAGGTCTGCTGGGCACGGCTTGTCGCCGACCTCGAGACGCCGGTTTCGGCGATGCTCAAGTTGTCGGCCGGCCGCGCGAACTGTCTTCTTCTCGAATCGGTGGAAGGCGGCGCGGTCCGCGGCCGATACTCGATCATCGGGATCGAGCCTGACCTGATTTTCCGGGCTTTCGGTGGAAAAGCCGAAGTGAACCGCAACCCGAAGGGCGCGCCCGGCGCCTTCGAGCCCATGGCCGAGCCCTCGCTTGCCGCCCTGCGGACCCTGATCGGGGAGTCGCGGATCGACCTGCCGCCGTCCCTCCCACCGATGGCGGCCGGCATCTACGGCTATCTCGGCTATGACATGGTGCGTCAGATGGAGGAGCTGGCGGCGCCGAACCCAGACCCGCTCGGCTTTCCCGACGCGATCCTGATCCGCCCGACCGTCATCGTCGTTTTCGATTCGGTGCGGGACGAGATCACCGTCGTCACGCCGGTGCGACCGGCTGCCGGAATAACTGCAGCGCAGGCCTATGGCCGCGCGGTCAATCGGCTGGCCGAGGTCGTCGAGGCGCTCGACACCGCGCTCGACAAGTCGGTGGAAAGCGTCGACATCGATCTCGACATGGCGGTCGTCTCCAACACGCCACGCGAGCGCTATCTGGATATGGTCAAAACGGCGAAGGAGTACATCGCGGCGGGCGATATCTTCCAGGTGGTCCTGTCGCAGCGCTTCGAGGCGCCGTTCGCGCTGCCGCCCTTCGCGCTCTACCGGGCGCTCCGCCGGGTCAACCCCTCCCCCTACCTCTACTATCTCGATTTCGGCGGCTTCGCGGTGGCCGGCTCGAGCCCGGAAATTCTGGTTCGGGTCCGCGACGGCGAGGTGACGATCCGGCCGATCGCCGGCACCCGGCCGCGGGGTGGCAGCCCCGAGGAAGACAAGGCGCTGGAGGCCGAATTGCTCGCCGACCCCAAGGAGCGCGCCGAGCACCTGATGCTGCTCGACCTCGGCCGCAATGACGTCGGTCGCGTCGCCGAGATCGGCACGGTCAAGGTGACCGACCAGTTCTTCCCCGAATACTACAGCCACGTCATGCACATCGTTTCGAACGTGGTGGGCAGGCTGTCCGCCGACCACGACGCCCTTTCGGCGCTTGCCGCCGGTTTTCCGGCCGGCACCGTCTCCGGTGCGCCGAAGGTCCGCGCCATGGAGATCATCGACGAGCTGGAGCTCGAGAAGCGCGGGATTTACGCCGGCTGCGTTGGCTATTTCACCGCCAATGGTGACATGGATTCCTGCATCATCCTCAGGACCTCGATCATCAAGGACGGCAAGATGTACGTGCAGGCCGGAGCCGGGATCGTGGCCGACTCCGTGCCGGAAAAAGAGCAGGAGGAGTGCGTCGCCAAATCGCGCGCCCTTTTCCGCGCGGCCGAAGAAGCGGTAAGGTTCGCCTCCGGCGTCGGGCGGGGGCAGTGAGATCGGGCGATGACCATCGTCGTCATCGATAACTACGACAGCTTCACCTACAACCTCGTCCATTTCCTCGGCGAGTTGGGGGCGAAGCTTGCCGTTTATCGCAACGACAAGATCACCGTCGACGATGTGGTCGCGATGGACCCCGAAGCCATCGTCATCTCGCCGGGCCCTTGCACCCCGAACGAGGCCGGCATCTGCCTCTCACTGATCGAGCGGGTCGGCGCCGACATCCCGATCTTCGGGGTCTGTCTCGGGCATCAGGCGATCGGCCAGGCGTATGGCGGCAAGGTCGTGCGGGCGCCGAACCTGATGCACGGCAAGGTCAGCACCGTCCATCACACCGGCCGTTCGGTGTTCCGGGGGATCAACGGCGATTTCCAGGCCACCCGCTATCACTCGCTGACGATCGATCCCGAAAGCCTGCCCGAGGTGATCGAGGTGACCGCGACCAGCGACGACGGCGTGATTATGGGGGCCATGCACAAGAGCCATCCCGTCCACGGTGTCCAGTTCCACCCGGAGTCGATCGCCTCCGAGCACGGCCACCGGGTTCTCCAGAATTTCCTCGACATCGCCGCGGCGTGGAACGCCGCGCACCGGGTCGAGCGGTCGGTGGCCTGAAGGAGCGACGATGGCGGATTTGAAATCGACGATCGGCAAGGTCGCCGCCGGCGAAAAGCTCAGCCGCGAGGAGGCCGAGCAGGCGTTCAATGTCATCATGTCCGGCGAAGCGACGCCGGTGCAGATCGGCGCCTTCCTGACGGCGCTCAGGCTACGCGGCGAAACCGTCGACGAGATCAGCGGCGCGGTGGCGACCATGCGGGCGAAGATGACCCCGGTCGAGGCCCCCGCCGAGGCGATCGACGTTGTCGGCACCGGCGGCGACGCCTCGGGGAGCTACAACATCTCCACCGCCTCGGCCTTTGTCGTGGCCGGCGCCGGCGTGCCGGTCGCCAAGCACGGCAACCGGGCGCTTTCATCGAAATCCGGCGCCGCCGACACGCTGAAGGCGCTCGGCGTCAACATCGAGCTGCCGCCCGACCGCATTGCGCTCTGCATCCGCGACGCCGGCATCGGCTTCATGTTTGCGCCGATGCACCACGCCGCGATGAAGCACGTCGGCCCGGCGCGTGCCGAGCTCGGCTTCCGCACCGTCTTCAACCTGATCGGACCGCTCTCCAACCCGGCGGGCGTCAAGCGGTATCTGCTTGGCGTGTTCTCGCCCGACTGGGTCGAGCCGTTGGCGAATGTGCTTGCCGGACTCGGCGCCGAGCGCGCCTGGGTGGTCCACGGAGCGGGCGGCCTCGACGAAATCTCGCCGGCAGGTGAGACCAGGGTGGCGGCGCTCGACAACGGGAGGGTAACGATGTTCACCATCGCCCCGGCCGACGCGGGGCTCACCCCCTCCCCCGCCGCGGCGATCAAGGGTGGCGATGCCGCCCACAATGCAGAGGCGCTGCGGCGCGTTCTGGAAGGCGCCACGGGCGCGTATCGTGATACGGTGCTTCTCAATGCCGGGGCGGCGCTTGTTGTCGCCGGCGTCGCGCGCGACCTTGCCTTGGGCGTGGCGCTGGCGAAGGAAACGATCGATACGGGCAGGGCGCGCGAGCGGCTCGAAAGGCTTGTCGCGGTCTCCAATGGCTAGGGCGATGAGCAACATCCTTCGGAAGATTGAAGCGAGCAAGCGGACGGAGATCGCGGTGGCGAAGGCTGCGGTCACGCCGCAGGAGATGGAGCGGCGTGCCGCCGCCGCCCCGCCACCGCGCGGCTTCCTCAAGGCGTTGAAGGCGACGATTGCGGCGGGCCGAGCGGCGCTGGTCGCCGAGATCAAGAAGGCTAGCCCGTCCAAGGGCCTGATCCGCGCCGACTTCGATCCGCCGGCGCTCGCCCGGGCCTATCAGTCGGGCGGCGCGACTTGCCTCTCGGTGCTGACCGACGAACCGTTCTTCCAGGGCGCGCCGGCATTCCTCATCGCGGCACGTGAGGCGGTGCGCCTGCCGGTGCTTCGCAAGGATTTCATCTACGAGCCTTACCAGGTCCACGAATCCCGAGCGATGGGCGCCGACTGCATCCTCATCATCATCGCCGCCATCAGCGACGCGGACGCCGCGGCGATCGAGGAATCCGCGCGCGATCTCGGCATGGACGTGCTGGTCGAGGTCCATAACGAAGCCGAACTGGACCGGGCCCTCACCCTTTCCTCGCCGTTGATCGGCATCAACAACCGGGACCTGCGGACGTTCGAGACGTCGCTCGCGGTCAGCGAGCGCCTGGCTCCCCGCGTCCCGGCCGACCGGCTGGTGATTGCCGAAAGCGGCATTTTCGCCCGCGACGACATCGCCAGATTGTCGGCGGTCGGGATTAATGCCTTCCTCGTCGGCGAGAGCCTGATGCGGCAGGCCGACGTGGCTGCGGCAACTGCAACGCTGCTCGGAGCCGCCGTCGATGCCTGAGACCATGGACTATACGATCCGCCCGGCCCAGTTCGACGAATACGACCTTCTCGGCGACATTGAGCGGAGCGCCAGCCGGCGCTTCATCGATGTCGGCCTGATCGAGATCGCCGACGCGCAGCCGCTCGATCCCGAATTCATCGGCGCGGTCGGTGCGTTCGGCGGCGTCTTCGTCGCTGCCGACGACAGCAACGCCCCGGTCGGCTTCATCCTCGTCGGAATGCTGGACCGGGCCGCACACATCTACGAGCTGTCGGTCGCCGAGGAACACGGCCGGCAGGGTCTCGGCCGACGCCTGATCGAGGAAGCCTGTCGCTTTGCCGGCGCCGAAGGCGTCTCCGCGGTCACGCTGTCGACCTTCCGCGACATTCCGTGGAACGGCCCGCTCTACGAGCGGCTGGGCTTCGAGTATCTCGAACGGAGCCAGTGGACGCCCGCCCTCTATATCCTCCACGACCTCGAGAGCCGGAAGGGGCTGCCGGTCGAGCGACGCGCCTTCATGCGGTGGGAAGGAGAATGACGAAACGGGCGCTGACCCACCTCAACAAGGCGGGCGCGGCCAACATGGTGGACGTCTCGGCCAAGCCCGTTACGAAGCGGCTTGCCGTCGCCGAAGGCACTGTTGTCATGAGCCGTGAGACCCTCGACCTGATCCGCTCGGGCGACGCCAAGAAGGGCGATGTGATCGGCACGGCCCGGATCGCCGGCATCATGGCGGCAAAGAGGACCCACGAGCTCATCCCACTCTGCCATCCGATCGGCCTCAGCCATGTCGCCATCGACATCGACCCGGACGAGACGCTTCCCGGGCTTCGCGTTCGCGCAATGACCGAAGTTGCCGAACGGACCGGCGTCGAAATGGAGGCGCTGACCGCCGTGTCGGTGGCCTGCCTGACGGTCTATGACATGGCAAAGGCGGTCGACCGCGGCATGTCGATCACCAACATCCGGCTCGTCGAAAAGCGCGGCGGGCGGTCGGGGACCTGGCGGGCCAAGGCCAGATGAGCCTTCTGCATGTCGAAGACGCCATCGCCCGGATCCTCGCCGGCGTGTCGCCGCTGCCGGCCGAAACCATCGATATCCGAGAGGCTTATGGCCGGTTCCTGGCGGAGGATCTCGCCGCGAAGCGCTCCCAGCCGCCCTTCCCGGCCTCGGCGATGGACGGCTACGCGGTCCGCGCCGAGGACGTGCGGGAAGGTGCCCGTCTCAAGGTCATCGGGACTGCGGCGGCCGGCCACGGCTTTGCGGGCCGGATTGCTGCCGGCGAGACGGTGCGTATCTTCACCGGCGCGCCGGTTCCCGAAGGTGCCAACTCGATCCTCATTCAGGAGAACGCCGAGACGGTCGATGCGACGACCATCGTCGCGCTACAGGCGGCCGAGGCAGGGCGCCATGTTCGCACCACAGGCCTGGATTTCCGAGCCGGAAAGATGCTGGTCAAGGCCGGACGCCGGTTCGGGCCGCGCGAGTTGTCACTCGCCGCAGCGATGGGATACGGCGCGGTGCGTGTCCGCCAGCGCCCTCGCGTTGCAATCATCGCGACCGGCGACGAACTCGTGCCGCCGGGAACCGAGCCCGGGGCGAACCAGATCGTCGCCTCGAATGCCGTCGGCATCGCCGGGCTGGTGCGCGCCGCTGGCGGCGAGCCGCACGATCTCGGAATTGTGGCAGACCGCCGGGATGCGATTGCCGCCGCGGTCAGCAAGGCAGAAGACCTCCCGGCCGATATCACCGTCACGCTCGGCGGCGCGTCGGTTGGCGACCATGACCTCGTGCGGGAGGCGCTGGGAGCGAGCGGCATGACCCTCGATTTCTGGCGGATCGCGATGCGTCCGGGGAAGCCGCTGATGTTCGGACGTCTCGCCGGCCAGCGGGTGCTGGGCCTGCCTGGAAACCCGGTATCGGCCATGGTCTGCGGGCTTCTGTTCCTCCGGCCGCTTGTCGGCGCCTTCCTCGGGCAGGATGCCGCCGATCCCAGCGAAGCGGCGGTGCTTGCCTCTGACGTGCCGGCCAACGATGTGCGGCAGGACTACGTCCGGGCCACACTGATCGAGGCTGAGGCGGGACCGCCGCTGGTTGCGCCGTTTCCGCGCCAGGACAGCTCGATGCTCTCGACGCTTGGCGCCGCGGACTGCCTATTGATCCGCCCGCCGAACGCGCCCGCCGCCAAGGCCGGCGATCGTTGCCGTATCGTTCGCCTTCCCTGAGCCGGCGGCTACCTCCCGCTCTATCTACCTGATCCTTTACGGAAAATTCAGTCTTGCAGAACACATATAGAACAAGGTAGTTTGTTCGTGTTTTGTACCAGATTCGCCTGCTCTCAACTGTGCGGAACGACCGATGCTCACGCAAAAGCAGCACGAACTCCTGATGTTCATCCACGAGCGGCTCAAGGAGGCCGGCGTTCCACCCTCGTTCGACGAGATGAAGGACGCACTCGACCTCCGCTCGAAATCCGGCATCCATCGCCTGATCCGGGCCCTCGAAGAGCGGGGCTTCATCAAGCGTCTCCCCAACCGGGCGCGCGCTATCGAGGTGGTGCGCATGCCTGAATCCACCACGCCGGCGGCGCAGCGCAGCCGTGGCTTTTCGCCGAGCGTCATCGAGGGCAGTCTTGGCCGGGTGAAGCCCCTGTCAGCGGACCATGCCATGCCCGAGCCCGTCATGATTCCGGTGATGGGGCGGATCGCCGCCGGCACCCCAATCGAAGCGATCCAGAACCACAGCCATTCGATCGGCGTCCCGCCCGACCTCCTCTCGCCGGGCGAGCATTTCGCCCTCGAGGTCCGCGGCGATTCGATGATCGAGGCCGGCATCCTGGAGGGTGACACGGTGCTGATCCGCAGGACCGAAACGGCCGACACTGGCGACATTGTGGTGGCGCTCGTCGACCGGGAAGAGGCCACGCTGAAGCGCCTGCGCCGCAAGGGCGCCTCCATCGCCCTCGAAGCTGCCAACCCCGCTTACGAGACGCGGATCTTCGGACCCGACCGGGTGAGCATCCAGGGCCGGTTGGTCGGGCTCATCCGGCGCTATTGACTGACCCGAAGCGGTGGCATGAACGGCCGGCGCCGCGGCGGATAGGCCGTCTCGACACGGGAGCTTGGTTTCCCGTCCCCGGTTGCCTTTTCGCGATAGAGCGCCTGGGCGCCGCCGGCGGCGAGAACGTCGCGGTCGATGACAAGCGCCGTGTCGGAGCAGGCGCGCGGCGCGGCGAACCGACTGATGACGACGCCGGCCAGATGGCAGTCGTCGGCAAAGGCTGCCGGGTCAAGGCTGACGGCAACGCGTGATCCGTCGGCGCGTTCCGCCACGCAGCCGATGGGGTCACATGCGACACCCGCCGACAGCGCCTCGGTGACCGGTCTTGGGTCGGCATCCGCCCTTAGCCAGATCTCGACCGCGAAGCGGTTTTCCTTGGCGTTGATAATCCGGTAGCGACCGTCATCGCCACGCACGGCGGCGGTCAGCCCGCTCTCGTCGACCAGGATTTCCGGCCGCGGCGCCAGAAAAAGGACGGGCACCGCCGCGGCGATGGGCACTAGCCCCACCAGCCGCCAGGGCTCACGCCAGAGTGTCAGCCACAGGAAGCCTGCCACGACGAGAAGCAGGGCCGAAACCGGCGCCATCGGCACACCGCCCCACCCGGCCGACCACTCAGCCGCTGTCCGCGCCACTGCAACCACCCAGTCGAGCCCCCATCCCATCACGGTCAAGGGCAATTGCTCGAGGCCAAAGGGCATCAGGAGCACGGCAAAGAACGCCATCGGCATGACGATCAGGCCGACCACCGGCATCGCGGCCAGATTGGCGAAGAGCGTGAGCGGCGCGGCCCGCTGGAAATGGTAGATGGCGAACGGCGTGGTGGCGAGACCGGCGATCAGCGAGGTCAGGACCAGGCCGCGGGTAGAAAGCCAGAACCGGCTGGTCAAAGCGCGCTCGCGGAGATCGGCGACGATCAGCGCGCGATCGGCCCGGTCACGGATCGCCTCATAGCCGGCGACCAGCGCGAGCGTCGCCGCGAACGACATCTGGAAGCTTGCGGTCAACACGCTCTCCGGCTCGATCACCAGCACGACGAGCGCCGCCAGGGCGACGTTGCGAAGCGTGATCGCCCGCCGGTCGATCATCACCGCGATGAGCATGATCGCCAGCATGACGAAGGCCCGCTCGGTCGCGACGCCTGAGCCGGAGATGGCAAGATAGAACGCAGCGACCGCCAGGGCGCCTGCGGCCGCCCATTTGCGGATCGGCCGGTTGATGGCGAGCGCCGGCGACAGCGCCAGCAACGCCCGGATCAGCCAGAAGGCGGCGCCGGCAACCAGGGCCATGTGCAGCCCCGATATCGCGAGGATGTGACCGAGCCCAGAGCTGCGCATCGCGTCCTGGGTAGCCTCGGAGATGCCGCGTCGGTCGCCCATCACCAGCGCCGCGGCGATCTGGCCGTTGTCTCCCGGCAGCGCTGCGACGATCCGGTCACGGATCGTCTGGCGCAGGCGGGCGATGGGCATGGCGAGACGGATGCCGAGCGGTGCCTCCCCGATATCGGCCGGCTTGGCGGCGCCATAGGCGAAGCCCGAGCCGCCGACGCCCTGGTAGAAATCGGCACGGGCGAAGTCGTAGCCGCCGGGCAGAACCGGGCCAGCCGGCGGTCTGAGCCGGGCGAGCACGGCGATCGCATCGCCGACAGCGATCGACGCCGCCTTGCTGCGGATCGTGATGCGCACATAGTCCGGCGTCGCCGCCGATGCGAGGTGCTCCATGTCGCGAACCCTGAGGAGCACCCGGACGCCGCTACGGGCGGCAGCCTCGCGTTCCGCCACCCAACCGGTGACGTTCGCGGTCATCTCGCGCGGCAGCACCGGCGCCGCGACCAGGTCGGTGCGGACCTTCGCCACCGTGACGCCCATCACGACCGCCGTCACCGCCGTCAGCACGCGAAACAACGAAACCCGGTCGCGGCTTCGCCAGGCGAAGACCCCAAGCAGCGACGCAGCAGCAAACACCAATGCAACGGCCGACGGCTCGGCCGGTACCGCGAAATAGACGACGATCCCGCCCCCGAACAGCACCGGTAGCCACAGGAAGCCCCGCCCGGCTTCCATCTCGCGTGCGAAGACGACTCCGAGGCGAAGCCATGCGTCGGCGAGCCTGTCGGCGGGCCGGCCGCCAGCGAAGCGGAGCGCCGGTCGGGTTCGCCGACCTCGCGCGGCGTCAGCCCTTGTCCTCTCCGGGACGATGCCGTGGTCCCGTTCGCTCATCGGACAGCCTCCACCTCCCCGCGAAGACTATAGCGCCTTTGCAGCCTCGGCGTTCACCGGTGTCAGGATTTCTACCTGATTGCATCGTCAACCCGGCTGGTGAAGAGTTCCTCCGGTCTCAGACCGAGCCGTTCGCTGTGCCATACAGATTTTTACGTAGCGTGCGGTGGGCCGGTGTTGCTACATAGGAGCAGGGGTTCACGGCCGCTCGTTCCCGCGACGGGTCGGCAAATCGGGGGGGCGCGAACCATGGTGACGACACCCAAAGTCTGGAAGAGCCTTCACGAGATCCAGGCGAGCAGCGCCGGAAACGACGGGCAGCTCGCCCTGACCGACATCGGCCAGGGAAGCTACGTCGCCGTCTGGACCCGCGACAGCGCCGACCTCTTTGCCCGGATTTTCGATGCGCAAGGCACGCCTGGCGCCGAGTTCCAGATCGGCCACGGAGACCTCGAAGGGGATCCGGCGGTAGTTGCCCGGCCCGGTGGTGGATTCATCGTCGCCTATACCAGTTTCACCGGCGCTGGCAGCAGCTCAATCCATACGGATACCTACGACGTCAACGGCGGCTTCGTGGAGACAAAGCTCATCCAGGACGATGACAACGGCGCCGACACTCACGTTCAGTTCTACGAACCCTCGATCGCCGTGCAGGACGACGGCTCCTACCTCGTCACCTACCTCCGCCAGGACGCGAGCGGCGACGCGTTCGATGTCGAGGCGCGGCGGGTCAACGCGAACGGCGTCGTCAAGGGTGAGCACCTCATCTACGTCACCGCCGATACCACCGACAACAGCCCTCCCCATGCCGAAGTCGCGGCACTGTCCAACGGCAATTATGTCGTGGCCTACGATACCGGGGTGAGCGGTGACAGCGATCCCGAGTTCAAAATCGTCGGTGCGAACGGCGTGCCCCTTAATGACGGGACGCAGCATGGTTTCCAGATATCTCTCAGTTCCAACGATCAGACGGATATCCAGGTGGCGGCGCTGAAAGGCGGCGGCTTTGTCCTGGCATGGACGACGGACAACGACGGCAACGGACTTGGCGTCCGGTACAGCGTCTTTGACAACAACGGAGGAAACGTCAAAGTCGCAGGCCAGTTCGGCGATGGCCTCGCCGTCAACACCACGACGGCCGGCCATCAATTCAACGCCGATGTGGCAGCCCTCGAGGACGGCGGCTTCGTCGTCACTTGGGACGACATCCAGCGCGGCGGTGTCTACGCGCAGCGCTTCGACGCCGGCGGCAACATGGTCGGCCATGAGTTCCATGTCGGCGACTACGATACCACCACCAGCTTCAACGCGGCGGTCGCCGGCCTCGGCGACGGCCGCTTCGTGGCGGGCTTCGGCACCGTTGGCCCCAGCTACGACCAGTTCTCGGCAATCTTCGATCCGCGCAACGCCACGATCAATGGCACCAGCGACGACGACGTCCTGACAAGCCGCCAGCAAGGCGCCACCGTCAACGGCAAGGCCGGCAGCGACACACTGCTCGGCCAGGCCAAGGCGGACAAGCTGAAAGGCGGCAACGGCAACGATGACCTGTACGGTGGCAAAGGCAACGATGACCTGATCGGCGGCAAGGGCAAAGACACTTTCTTCTTCACCGACGCCCTCAACTCCAAGCACAATGTCGACACCATCGAGGACTTCAAGCCGGGTTCCGACATCATCGGGCTGGACACGAGCGTCTTCTCTGCACTCGGCAACAAGGTCGGGTCAGGAGAGTTCGTGGTCGCCGGCCACGCCCGGGACGGCAACGACTACCTCATCTTCAACGCCAGCAAGGGCAAGCTGTACTACGATCACGACGGGAAAGGCGGCGACGGCCAGGTCCTCTTCGCGCGGCTCGACAAGCACCTCGACCTCAGCCACCACGACTTCGCCATCTACGGCTGAGCACGGGCCTGCCCATCGCGGATGGTGCTGCGAAAAATTCGGGCGAGTACATACGCCGCCGATCGACTTCCGTTGGTCGCTTACCGTGTCCTCTTCGCCAGGCTCGGCAAGGGTCGCGACCT
>CAVQBS010000005.1:0-112719 GCA_963710805.1 uncultured Alphaproteobacteria bacterium
CCACAACACAGACTTCCTCATGGCCGTCTGAATGAGGCCACCAAGTCTCCGCTTTCTGGCAAGGTGCGCGCGATCGCCCCCCTTGCCGGGAACCTTCTGTCAGGCTCGCGAGTTGGGTGTTGGCGGCGGCCTTCCAGAACCTGCGCAGCCGAAAAGAAGAGCCGCGTCGGAATGATGGCTGGGCGCGCGAAGACGGGGCGTCGCCCGCCCGTCATATTTGGCTCGTATTTGCGATGGCGGGCGGATGTCCTAGACTTGGGGCCGCTGCAGCACACGGACGAACGGTCGATGGGAAGCGAGATATGAGGCGCCTCTGCCTCAGCGATACGATCTTCTACAATCTGGGCGACTGCTACATGAACGCGGTGGCCGTGCTTGACGGTCTCTGCGACCTGGCGCTTCTCCTCGCCGAGATGGAAGGGGTCATCGAGACCATGCCGTCGCTCACCGAGCAGTCAGTGCGGGTCGGCATCTGGACCTTCGCCAAGCGCTCGTCGGGCCCGATCGACCTGGCCAGGCACGTGGCCATCGTTCGTGATCCCTCGATCACCAGCATCGACCAGCTTGTGCCGCGCATGGACCAGCTGCGGCGCACGCCGATCAGGATCGACGGGCCGCCGTGGCGGATTTTCGTCGTCAATCCGGCAGAGCCGGGCAAGCCGGAAAGCGGGGAACCGCCCCTCTCCGCGCTGCTCATGCAGATGCGCCATGGCCTCGCCGACGCCGTGCGCGGCCTGCAAATCCTGGCGCGGATGGGGCGCGACGAGGCGGCCGATCGCCACCGGGCGATTGCGGCCAGGCTTCCGACGATCGATCCTCTCGACCTTCCCGGCGGCATCGCCGTCCATGATCCAGGCCTGTCGCTGCTTCAGGTGCCGCGCCGTGGCATGATCCGCGAGGGCGATTCCAGCGAGCAGTTGGCGGCGGTGGTGGCGACCGCCGTCGCCGACACCTCGCTGTTTCCTCATGCCCGGCCGCTTCGCGGTAATATCGGCCGGACGCGCTTCGTTCGGCGGCGGACAGAGAACGGGGTCGGCAACGCCCTGAAAATGGTCACGGTGTCGACCAAGGACAAACCGCAAAAGAAGAAGCGGCTGCGTATTCCGAGGCTGGCGCGGGCACAAGAATTGCCCGTCATGCAATGGCTGGTCGCGCTGGCGCCACGCCGCCTCGCCCGCCTGATGATGCGGATTTGGTATTCAAACTTCGATGGCGTGGCGACCCTGATTCCGATGCCCCGCAAGGTGACCTTGGGCGGGTGCCAGGTGACCGCAACGTTCGGGATCCCGCCGCTCTGGGGGCCGGTGCCGCTGGCGATGGTCGCGCTCGCCAATGGCGAGCACTACAACGCGACGCTGGTGCCGGGGAACGGGTTCACCGCCGATCGTGCCGCCCTGCTCGACCGGGTTCGTCGCCTGCTCCATCCCGAGGAAGGCGACGACACCACCGAGGTGGAGGCAATGCTGGCGTCGTTCAGCGAGGAGCCCGAGCGCCCGGCCTATTCCGCGCGTCGCGGTGCCGGTCACGGACAAGGCGTCGAGGGCAGCAGCTCCAGCCCGGTCAGCTTGCCGGCCAGGGCAAAGTCCCCGTAGTCGATCTTCAACGTCCGGCCGACGCCGTTCTCGTAGATAACGAAGGACATCGTGTAGAACGGCGGGTCATCGCCGGCATCCGACCGGTCGAAGTAGCTCAGCGTCAGCGGCCAGTGCCGCAGCGATGCAAGGCCTGCATCGGTGATGACCGTCTCGTCGCCGACATCGTCACTCGCCGTCGACACCGGGCCGATCACGCCCGCGGTCTCGAAAACGGTCTGGCCGTCCTCTGACCCGTCGTAAACCTCCATGGAAAGAAAGGCATCGCCACGGACGGCGGAGGCCAGGATCTTGCCCATCTGGGCGGTGGGGAAGACCAGCGGACCGTTGATTTCCAGATTCTTCTCTTCCGGCTTGGTCAACGCCACCGTGATGCCATCCTTGTCACGGCTGGCAGTGCCGCTCGACTCCTCTGCAAGGACTTCGCCGGCATAGGTCTCGTTGGAGAAGTTGAGTCTCTTCCCGTCTGGCGACTTGAAGGTTGCCGAGCGCGCGTCGGTCACATGCTGACCCCCGTCGGGATCCTCGGTGCGTGTCACGAAACGGAGCCTTGAGCTGTATCCCGAGCAGGGCGAGCCGGTGAATTCCATTACCAGACGGCCGGAAACGTCGTTCACGTCGGCGCCCTCGGCGCTGTCGAGAAGCGAAATGTCGTAGACCGCCCGGTGGGCGGCAAGGCTCATCGGAGCAGCTTCACCAGAGCTGAGCAGCACAACCGGCGCGGCAACGCCGACCAGGACCACCGCAAACGGCTTCGACCAGTTCATCAACGCGAATCCCCTCTAACTCCTTTCTCATTTGCCCCCGGACCATGGCGGAAACAAGGGCCTTCCCTCTTGCCGGGACAGGCGATTTGGGCCACACAGCCGGCACCGACAACCCCAACGAGGAGCAAAAATGGCCAGCGAAATAGAAGCTCGGCTCGCCGCGCTTGGCATTGACCTTCCGATGCCCGGAAAGCCCGCAGCGAACTATGTCCCCTTCGTCGTCAGCGGCAAGCAGGTTTTCGTTTCCGGCCAGGTGCCGATGGCGCCCGATGGGGTCAAATTCGTCGGCAAGCTTGGGCGGGAATTTTCCGTCGAGGAAGGCCAGCAGGCGGCGAGGTTGTGCGCCATCAACATCCTGGGCGTGCTGAAAGCCGCCATGGGCGACCTCGAAAAGGTGAAGCGGATCGTCAAGGTAGTCGGGTTTGTCAACGCCGTCCCCGACTTCACCGAACCCCACAAGGTGATCAACGGCGCATCCGACCTGATTACCGACGTGCTCGGCGATCAGGTCGGCAAGCACGCCCGTTCGGCGATCGGCATGGGAACCCTGCCGCTCGGGGTGGCCGTCGAGGTCGAGGCGATCGCCGAAATCGCCTGAACCGCCTTGCCCCGGCACCCCTGGCTCACGGAACGACCGATCGCCCATCGCGGCTTCCATGATCGCGACACCGGCCGGGTGGAGAACACGCTGGCCGCTGCCGAGGAGGCCGCAACCCGTGGGTTTGCCGTAGAGTGCGACGTCAGGCTCACCGCCGACGACCACGTGATCGTCTTCCACGATCACCATCTCGACCGGCTGACGACCGGCACCGGCGCCGTCCATGTTCGGTCCCACGCCGAACTGACGGCGCTGGAACTCCGGGGGTCCGGCCATCGGGTCCCGACCCTGGCCGAGCTGTTGGCGGTTGTCGCCGGCCGGGTGCCGCTGTTCGTCGAGTTGAAGACCGGCGAGGGCGGCGATCGGCGGCTTGCAGAGCGGGCGGCGCCGCTTCTCAACGACTATGCGGGACCGGTAGCGGTGATGTCGTTCGAACCGCGCACCGTCGCGGCGATGGCTGCACTCACGCCCCACCTGCCCCGCGGCATGGTGGCCGACGACTTTGCCGCCGAGAAATGGCCGTCCTTATCGGCGCCGCGCCGCTTCGCCCTGCGGCATCTTTTGTCCGCCCCCTGGGTCCGACCGGACTTCATCGCCTACTGCGTGCAGGATCTGCCTGCGAGCGCCCCCCTCCTCCTGCGTCACCTCGGGTTGCCGCTCCTCACCTGGACGGTCCGCACGCCAGCGGACCGGGAGGTTGCTCGTCGCCATGCCGACCAGATCATCTTCGAAGGTTTCGATCCAGATGCTCGCTAGAGCATATTTCGATCAGGTAGGCGCATTCCGACGAGGCGAACTTGCAGCAAGGTCGAGCCGATGACCGCTGCTCGTATCGGGGATACGGGCAAGGTTAGCGGCGACGGATTTGGCGCAAGTGCGCCCGTCCCTTCGGGTTTCCGATCGGCGGCCCCCGACGCCGATCTCGCTTCCGCCGATGCACCAGCATCGGCAATCGGCAATCTCGACGCCGGCCGGAACTCGCCGATCGAGAAACGGAATTGCGTCCACCTGGCCGAAACATGCTCTAGCTATGGACATGGCTCCGGCGGTATCGGCGTGAATTCGACCAGCTTCAGCCGCATCGCGAACTGCTCGAGATCGTAGATGGCTGCTTGCGAAAAGCCGTTTTCGTAGACGATGGTCTCCGTGGAGAAAGCCGGGGTCATCTCGCCGGCCGTTTCCGGCAAGAAATAGCTGAATGTCATCCGCCAGCGGCTCATGTCGGCAAAGCCCAGTCCCGCCGCGAACAGGGGCTTCTTCGTCGATGTCGTCCGCCTCGTCGGCTTCGGTAATCAAGACTGAGACCCGCCAAACCTGACGACCATACCCAGACCCGTCATAGGTCTGAAACTCGACCAGTCTTTCTCCGGCTCTCGCGGCCGCCACGGTTTCCCGCAACATGGCGAGGGGGAACAGCACATTGCCGGCGAAGCTCTGCTCCTCCGACTTGGGCTGTGCAAGCGAGACCGCGACGCCATCGTCCGTCCTGCGGCCAACGCCCTTGGCGCGATCGACCTCGATCGAGGCAAGCTCCCCCAACAGTTCGAAGGTGAGGCTCTCGGGATCCTCGACATGAACCGACTTGATTCTCATCGGCAAACTGCCACCTCCGGGCCCCTTGAGGTCGACGGCGAGGTCGACCTCGGTGCGATAGGTCTCACAGGCCAGGGTTATGACCGCCGTCATGGTTCCGCTCAGGTCGAGCATCGCCCCCCCAACCGCGGAATCACCATCTAATGTCAACTCGTAGGTCGCAGCGCCGGTGATGAGGGGCGTGGCGGCCGTGGCGGCGTGCGGTGCAAGGAGCCCCAAGACTGCAGCCAAAGCCGGGGACAAGACGGATTTTGCCACGATCCTCCTCCACGTTTCCGCCGGCTGCCGGCGGCGTGCAACACCTGAGTATAGCGGAGACTCCGGCTACGGACTCCGGTTGGGCGTTTTGCCGAATAGTTGCGCTTGCAGCACGCCGACCTAGGTGATGGGATGAGACCCCGTGTTGAGTGACGCTATCCTGTGAACCAGAGCACCAAATCCGACGCGACGCTGACCGTGGTGTCGTCGCTGGCCGATATCGCGCGCGACGATTGGGATGCCTGCGCCAATCCCCGGCAGTTTGGCCTCCCCACCGGTCAAATCAGCCGTGATGCCAAAGAATTGGGCCAGTCACCGGAAGCCCGATGTGAAGAGCGCGACGCATCGCTGCCGCCGCTCGACCTGGCGTCGGAATACAATCCTTTCCTGTCGCACGACTTCCTGTGGTCGCTGGAGCAGTCCGGGGCGGCAACGCGCAAGTCCGGATGGCTCGGGCAACATCTTGTCCTCGCCGGACCCGACGGTCGTCCGTCGGCAGTGCTTCCCTGCTACCTCAAATCCCACTCGATGGGCGAGTACGTCTTTGACCACGGCTGGGCTGACGCATTCGAGCGGGCCGGCGGGCGGTACTATCCCAAGCTGCAGGTCTCGGTTCCGTTCACGCCGGTGACCGGCCGGCGGCTCCTCGTCCGGCCCGGACCGGAGGCTGATCGCCGGCGCAGCGTGCTGGCTCAAGGTGCTACCGCCCTCGCCCAACGCCACAGCGTCTCGTCGGTTCACGTCACATTTGCCACGGAGGCGGACTGGCAGATCCTCGGCGAAGCCGGCTATCTGCAACGCACCGACCAGCAGTACCACTTCTTCAATGAAGGCTATCGGGATTTCGATGACTATCTCGCCGCCCTCGCCTCCCGCAAGCGCAAGGCAATCCGGCGCGAGCGGCGCGATGCCTTGGTCGGGGGTATCGAGGTCGTCCACCTCACCGGTGGCGAACTGAGCGAAGCTGCCTGGGACGCATTCTTCGCTTTCTACATGGACACCGGGTCCCGCAAATGGGGCCGTCCCTACCTGAACCGTCGCTTCTTCTCACTGATCGGCGAGCGGATGGCCGACCGGATCCTGCTCATCATGGCAAAACGGAGGGGGCGCTATATTGCCGGCGCGCTCAACCTGATCGGTTCGGACGCGCTCTACGGCCGTTACTGGGGGACGGTGGAGGACCAGCCGTTCCTCCACTTCGAGCTCTGCTACTATCAGGCGATGGACTGGGCGATCGCCCACGGTCTGTCGCGGGTGGAGGCCGGCGCCCAGGGCGAGCACAAGCTGGCGCGCGGCTACCGCCCCATGACAACCTATTCCGCTCATTGGATCGCGGATGCCGGCTTTCGCCGGGCTGTCGCCGACTACCTCCGCCAGGAGCGCCGGCAGGTGGCGCGTGACAGCGCCGTTCTGGCGCAGTATCTGCCCTTCCGCGAACAGGAAAGGACGGAGCCCGACCAATGAACGAGCGGACCTACGACGACCAGAATGTCTTCGCCCGGATTCTGCGGGGTGAAATCCCGTCGCACCGGATCTACGAAGACAACGACGCGGTCGCGATCATGGACGTCATGCCGCAAGGCACCGGGCACACGCTCGTGATTCCCAAGACGCCATCCCGCAACCTGCTCGACGCCGACCCCGAGGTGCTTGGCCGGCTGATGCACGCCGTGCAGAAGGTCGCGCGCGCCAGTAAGGTCGCCTTCGAGGCGGACGGGGTGACCGTCATCCAGTTCAACGAACCGGCCGCCGGACAGACCGTGTTCCACCTCCACGTCCACGTCATTCCGCGCTTCGAAGGCGTTCCGCTCAAGCCGCACACCGGAAAGATGGAGGCAGACGAGGTGCTTGCCGCCAACGCCGAAAAGATCAAGGCGGCGTTGGCGCACGCCTGAAGCCGGCCGACAGCGAAGCCACCGCGGCGCATGTCCGACGAGATGCGCCACGGCCTCGATGCCTGCGCCTATTGCTGGAAGAGACTGTCTCCGCGGTTTTGCCCGCCGCTGCCCGAACGCTGATACGACGGCGCTGGCGCGTTGACCACCGTCCGCGTGCCCGCCGCCGACGGCGAGCCCGAACGGGTCGTGCCCGGCTCGACGGTGGCGACCTCAGGCATGGCGCCGTCGCCGCCGACATCAGCCATGGCCGATTTAAGATTGTCCTTCGCCCGCTGGTAGCCGGGATCGATCTTCAACGCCGCCTCGTAGTCGATGACCGCCCGCTGGAGGTTGCCCATGTTCTGAAAGGCGACGCCGCGGTTGTTGTAGGCAAACGCATAGTTGGGATCGATGCGGATCGCCTCGTTGTATTCGGCGATGGCGCGCTCGTGCTCGCCGCGATTGTCGAAGATGATGCCGCGGTCGTTGTAGGCGTAGGCGTAGTTCGGGTCGAGCCGGATCGCCATCTCGTAGTCCTTGAGCGCGAGATCGGGCTTGCCGAGGTCTTCATATGCAAGGCCGCGATTGCGGTAGGCTACGGCGTAGTCCGGATCGGCCTCGACCGACTTGGTGTAGTCGGAGACCGCCTTCTCGGCGTCGCCCTTGGCGGCATAGGCGTTGCCGCGGCCGTTATAGGCGAACGCGTAATTCGGGTCGAGCTCCAGCGCCTTGTTGTAGTCGGCAATGGCTAGGTCCAGCTCGCCCTTGTCCTTATATGCGTTGCCCCGGCCGTTATAGGGAAAGACGTAGTTCGGATCGAGCGTCAGGGATTCCGTGTAGTCGGCGATGGCAAGGTCCAGCTGGCCGAGATCGCGATAGGCGTTGCCGCGGCCGTTGTAGGACGCCGCATAGGTGGGATCGAAGCGGATCGCCTGGCTGTAGTCGGCGATGGCCTGCTCGAGCTGCCCCTTGTCCTGGTAAGCGTTGCCACGGCCGTTATAGGCGTAGACGTATTGCGGATCGAGCCGGATCGCGTCGTTGTAGTCCGCGATGGCGAGGTCGACATCGCCGCGATCGCGGTAAGCGTTGCCGCGATTGTTGTAGCCATAGGCGTAGTTGGGATCCAACCGAAGCGCCTCGCTGTAGGCGGCAATGGCGCGATCGATGTCGTCCTTCGCCCGGTAGGCGATGCCGAGATCGTTGTAGGCGGCGACATAGGACGGATCGAGGGCGATCGATTTGCTGTAGTCGTCGATCGCCGCGTCAATATCGCCCTTGTCTTTGTAAGCCAGCCCACGATTGCGATAGGCGATGGCCCGGTTGCGCTGAGACTCCTTGTCGCCGCGGTCGAGCACCTGGGTGCAGCCCGCGATCCCGATATCCGGATCCGGGGACGTGCACATGTCCCACGGATCCTGCGGTGTCGACGCGGCCGCTGCATCCGCGGCGGCCCGTACAGGGCCTGTCAAGGCAAGCAGGGCCGCTACCGTCACCCCCAGCCAGGCGTAATGCTTTCTGATCGCTTCAGCGCGCATGGTTCGTCTCCGATACCAACCGCCCTCCTCTTCGCGAAAATGGCGCGGCCGTCCGAACCGTGGCGCCTGACGACGCAACCATTACGTCGTCTTGAGCGGCACTTTCGGGACGAGTTCGCGACCGCCGCCGGGGGGCTTCCCATTGTTTGGCGGCTTTTTCGCGGCAGCGTTCGGCTTGCGGCGGCGCGGGCGCTTGGGCCGTGGCACGGGTTCGGGTCGCGGCCGGACCGGACCGTCCTCGACCGCTTCGAGGTCGAGGCCGCTGCCGTCCTCCTTCACCGTGATCTTGACGGTACCGCCCTTCTTCAGCTTGCCGAACAGCACCTCGTCGGCCAGCGGCTGCTTGATGTTCTCCTGGATCACCCGGGCAAGCGGACGCGCGCCCATCCGGCTGTCATAGCCCTTTTCGGCGAGCCACTTCACTGCGTCCTCGGACAGGTCGAAGGTCACGCCGCGATCGGCAAGCTGCGCTTCGAGCTGGAGCACGAACTTCTGCACGACCTGATAAACGACCGCCGGCGGCAGCGATGCGAAATTGACGACGGCGTCGAGCCGATTGCGGAATTCCGGCGTGAACAGCCGGTTGATCGCCTCCTGGTCGTCGGGATCGCGAACCGAACTGCCGAACCCGATCGCCGCCTTGGCAAGCTCCGCCGCCCCGGCGTTGGTCGTCATGATCAGGATGACATTGCGGAAGTCGACCTGCTTGCCGTTGTGATCGGTCAGCTTGCCGTGGTCCATGACCTGCAGCAGGATGTTGAACAGGTCCGGATGCGCCTTCTCGATCTCGTCGAGGAGCAGGACGCAATGCGGGTGCTGGTCGACGCCGTCGGTGAGCAACCCGCCCTGGTCGAAGCCGACATAGCCGGGAGGCGCGCCAATCAGCCGTGAGACGGTGTGGCGCTCCATGTATTCGGACATGTCGAAGCGGATGAGCTCGACGCCCATGGCACTGGCCAGAGCGCGCGCCACCTCAGTCTTGCCGACGCCGGTCGGACCGGCGAACAGATAGCTGCCAATCGGCTTCTCCGGCTCGCGCAACCCCGCCCGGGCGAGTTTGATCGCCGAGGCGAGCCGCTCGATCGCCTTGTCCTGGCCGTAGACGACGCGGCGAAGCGTCGTGTCGAGGTTCTTCAGCACCTCGGCGTCGTCCTTCGACACCGATTTCGGCGGAATGCGGGCCATCGTGGCGATGGTTGCCTCGATCTCCTTGACGCCGATCGTCTTGCGCCGCCTCGCTTCGGGCAGGAGCATCTGTGACGCGCCCGTTTCGTCGATGACGTCGATCGCCTTGTCGGGCAGCTTCCGGTCGTTGATGTAGCGCGCCGAAAGCTCCACCGCGGTCCGCACCGCATCGTTGGTGTAGCGGACGCGGTGATATTCCTCGAAATAGGGCTTGAGTCCCTTGAGGATCTCGATGGCGTCCGGGATGGTCGGCTCGTTGACGTCGATCTTCTGGAAACGCCGGACCAGCGCCCGGTCCTTCTCGAAGAACTGGCGGTACTCCTTGTAGGTCGTCGAGCCGATGCAGCGGATCGTGCCTGAGGCAAGCGCCGGCTTCAGAAGGTTCGAGGCATCCATTGCGCCGCCGGAGGTGGCGCCCGCGCCGATCACCGTATGGATCTCATCAATGAACATGATGGCGCCGGGATAGTCCTCGATCTCCTTGATGACCTGCTTCAGCCGCTCCTCGAAGTCGCCGCGGTAGCGCGTGCCGGCAAGCAGCGTCCCCATGTCGAGCGCAAAGACCGTCGAGTCCTCGAGGACCTCGGGCACGTCGCCGTCCGTGATCCGTTTCGCCAGTCCCTCGGCAATCGCCGTCTTGCCGACCCCGGGGTCGCCGACGAAGAGCGGGTTGTTCTTCTGGCGCCGGCAAAGCACCTGGATCGTGCGGTTGATCTCGGACTCGCGGCCGATCAGCGGGTCGATGCGGCCCTTGCGTGCCTTGTCATTGAGGTTGACGCAATACGCCTCAAGCGCATCGGCCTTCTTCTTGGCTTCCTCGCGACCTTCCGACGTGGCGGCATCGTCGTCAACGCCGCGCACGGGGCGCGATTCCGACATGCCGGCCCGCTTGGCAATGCCGTGGCTGATATAGTTGACCGCGTCGTAGCGGGTCATGTCCTGCTCCTGCAGGAAATACGCGGCATGGCTCTCGCGCTCGGCAAAGATCGCAACCAGCACGTTGGCCCCGGTCACCTCCTCGCGGCCCGACGACTGGACATGGATCACAGCGCGCTGGATGACGCGCTGGAAGCCTGCGGTCGGCTTGGAATCCTCGTCCGAGCCCGTCGCCAGATTGGCGAGCTCGGTGTCGATGTATTCGACTAGGTTCCGCCGCAGGACGTCGAGATCGAGATTGCAGGCCCGCATCACCGCAGCCGCGTCCTGATCGTCGATCAGTGCCAGCAGCAGATGCTCGAGCGTGGCGTATTCCTGATGGCGCTCGCTGGCGAAAGCGAGTGCCTGGTGCAGGGCTTTTTCGAGGCTTCGGGAAAACGACGGCACGGGAGACCTCATTTCTTTTCCATGACGCACTGTAGCGGATGTTGGTGCTTGCGGGCGAAATCCATCACCTGTGTCACCTTCGTCTCCGCCACCTCAAACGTGTACACGCCACACTCCCCCACGCCGTGCTGATGCACATGCAGCATTATACGGGTCGCTTCCTCTCGGCCCTTCTGGAAGAACCGCTCCAGCACGTGAACTACGAACTCCATGGGCGTGTAATCGTCGTTGAGAAGTAGAACCCGGTACAAACTCGGGCGTTTTGTTCGTGGCTTTGTTTTTGTGACGACGCCCGTCCCAGCGTCGCCGTCATCGGGTCGCCGGATCGAATTGCTCATCTTTGCGGCTCGACAATCAACGCACTTCCGAATCCTGACGGCAAAGTCTCCGACGCGCAATCCACTCCCGTCAAATTTAATCTGCCACTTACGTCGGAAGGATCAAGGGGAGATGCGACGACCGCCGTCGCGCTCACTATCTAGGTGGCGGCCGCGACAAATCCAATGCCGGGCCGCAGGCAAAAAAAGAGCCCGGCAAAAGCCGGGCCCCCCGCTTGCCCGCGGACAGGCCGCGAGCTACTTTCGCAATAGGCGGCAGATCTACTTGCCGAGCGCGCCGAACAGGCTCTGATAGGGCTTGTAGGCATCCTTCGCCATATCGGCGAAAATCTCGCCAACCTTCGTGGCCTGGCCTACGTAGCCCTCATAGGCCGACCGCACATACTCGGTTTGAACCTCGACGGCCTTGTCGAAGCTGCCGGCAGCGAGCATTCTCTCGAAGGCGGCAGCGCCTGCCTCGAACGACTGCTTCGAGTAGTCCGCCGTCTCGGAGGCGAGAGTCTGGAAACCCTTGCTCACCGCGCCAGCACTCTTCATGGCGACGTCGACATTGCTCTTGCCGAATTTCTGGAAGTCCTCGAAACCGTTGATCATTGTGATCGTCCTCTCAGGGTAAAATCATTGTCCGCGCCGTGCAGTGCGGTTCCTCATCCGTATATGTGCGCTGCAACATTTATGTCAAGGGGATTTTGTGCATCGCACAAATTACCTGATGCGGTTTGCCGCGCCAATTAGGGGCTTTACGGATTTGTAACTTCGCCTCCATACTGTGACTCGCGAGACCGGCAGCGGTACGCGTGGGGACTGTACCGCCAGTCAGATCGGCGTTTCAGGCCAGGGACTTGAAGGTCCGCCTCCGGCGCTCGGAGTTGAGTGCGGGAGCCAGTGATGGGTTTGCGCCTGACGATCTTCCGGGAGTGCGTGGGATAGACGGTCGTGTTTCGGCCGGCAGGGTGCGGAGTTTGGAATTGATGACGACGCGACTTCGGGCGCTTTATCGGCGCGGCGTCACCTGGTCACAGATCCTGATAGTGGCATGCGTGGCTTCGGCGGCAATTGGCGCCAGCAGCGCAGAGGCGGTCGTGAGCGCCGCCATTGTCGTCGATGCGAAGACCGGCAAGGTCCTCTACTCCAGTAACGCGGACACAAAGACCTACCCCGCATCGCTCACCAAGATGATGACCCTCTACCTGCTGTTCGAAGCGCTCGACAGCGGCAAGGTCTCCCTCTCCTCGCGGATTACCGTTTCCAAACACGCCGCGGCCCAGCCACCGTCCAAGCTGGGGCTGAAGCCCGGACAGACGATTTCGGTTCAGGATGCCATCCTCGCCCTGGTCACCCGCTCGGCGAACGATATCGCTGCAGCGATCGGTGAGTACCTCGGCGGCAGTGAAAGCAGTTTCGCCGTCCGGATGACCGCGCGGGCCCGCTCCCTTGGCATGAAGAGCACGACCTTTCGGAACGCTTCGGGCCTGCCGGACGCGGGTCAGGTGACGACGGCGCGGGATATGTCGATCCTTGGCAGGGCGCTTCAGGATCGCTTCCCAACCTATTTCCGCTATTTCAAGACGTCGAGCTTCACCTACAAAGGAGCCAAGATCGGCAACCACAATCGCCTTCTCGGCAAGATCCGGGGTGTCGACGGGATCAAGACCGGCTACATCCGTGCCGCCGGCTTCAATCTGGTGACGTCGGTCAATCTGCCTGATCATCGGCTTGTCGCCGTCGTTCTCGGAGGGAGCACCGCGTCGTCCCGTGACCAGCGGATGGCCGGCCTGATCAAGACCTATCTCCCAAAAGCCTCGCGCGGTCCCCAGATCGCCGGACGCATCCTGCCCGCCGGTGCCCCGACCGTGGCAAACCTTCCGGCGCCGCGGCTACGACCTGATGGCGACGGCGAGATTGAGACAGGATCGGTTGTCACCACCGTCGCCGACGTCGTACCAGACGAGCCGCGCTCGCAGGGCGATATCGGCGATGACATGGTCGACACCGCCACAACGCCGGTCGTCAGCGGATGGAAGATCCAGATCGCGGCGACCCCTACCCAGGCGTCTGCCCTTCAGGTTCTCCAGAAAGCGCAGGCTACCGGCACATCGGTTCTCGGCGACGCCTCTCCCTACACCGAGCCGGTCGTCAAGGACTCGACGACGCTTTATCGGGCCCGCTTTGCAGGGTTCGCCAGCAAAAAGGAGGCGTGGGCTGCGTGCGCCTATCTGACCAAGCAGAAATTCGCCTGTTACGCCATCGCGGAGTGAATGTGTAAGTCGCGCTGATGGTGAATGTTCACCGGGGTCCCTGTCTGGTAACGCGTAATGGACTTACCGATGCAATCTCAAAAGCCTGTCCTTAGCTTCGTTGATTTTCGACGCGAGGAACGTCGAGCCGCCCTGATCGGGGTGAACCCCCTTCATCAGCTGCCGGTGCGCTCTCCGGATTTCCGCCTCACTGGCGCCGGGCGCAAGGCCAAGGACCTCATAGGCCTCCTCGTCAGTCATGGCGCCCGTATTCGGCGCGCCGCCAGGCCCCGCTGCCTCATCACCCTCGACGTCGTCACGCCAACCGGGCATCCGGCGGTCGAGATAAGCTTCGAGGAGCGCTAGGCTCTCCGCGTCCATCGCGATCTCGCGGGAGAGCTTCTGCAGATCCGGCACGTCGAGGTCGTCGAGCGATCGGCCGGCAAAGGCGCCGCCGATCACCCTGCCCCGCATCTCACCGCTGTCATGATCGAGCTCCATCTCGAGGAAGGCCGAGCGAACTGTCGATCGTGAGCCCTGGCTCCGACGGCCGCCTCCGAGATCGATCGGCCCCAGGCGCCCCATCGCAAGCGCCGAGATGCCAAGGAAGATCAACGGCAGGCCGAAATCCAGTCGGCGCGCAAGTGTCAACACGCCGCCTATCGCAATCATGATGCCCCCGACCACGTAGCGGACGACCCGAACCAGCGCACGCGGGTCGGCCGCGATAAACGCACGTCCGAGGACGAGCAACACGATCAGGACGCCAAGACCGGCGACGAGAAAGACCATCAGCGAGGTCGCATCTGTTCGAGCAGCAACCGGCTGCCGCCGCCTCTGTTCTCGAGCGCTTTCAGGCCACCGGCGGCATAGACAGCGGCTGCCCGCAGCAATTCGGCAAGCTGGCCCGCGGCGTTGGTGTCGAAGCGCGCATAGGCGCCTCCGGTCAGGCGGGCGATCTCGCGGAAGCCGCGTTCGACCGTCGTGTCGCGGCCCTCCTGGAAGACGAACGCCCGCAGACCCGAGAAGGCCGAGTTCGCCGGCCTTGGCGGCGAGGCTGTCAATCGGCTCTCTCCAGGGCATCGCCGACGAAGACCATGGCGCCGACCTTCTGCTTCTTCGTTTCGCGGCGCGCATGGCTCAATACCTTGCCGATCTGGGTGTGGCCGCCGCGGACCTGAATGCCGGTCATCAGGTCGCGGAGGGCCGTCGTGTCGCTGACCCATTTGCTGGCGCGGCATTCGTTGAAGCCGCGATAGTAGACAAGCTGGATGTCGAGGCTGCCGATCTTGCCGGCTTCCTGGAACATCTCGGCCTGGAGTCGGCATGCGGTATCCCATGTTGGCTGGCGGCTCATGGTCGCGTCGAGCGCGAAGATCAGCCGTCCCCGGCCCCCGCCGGCGCCGCCGAGGCTCCGCGCCTGCTTGAGGAAGGTCTCGATCTCGCCCTTCGACGAAGTCTCGGCCGGCTGGCTTGCCCTCACTGCGGTTGACCGGGATCTTCTTGTCGTCCGTCGCCATCAAACAAGCGCCTGCTCGTGTTCCGATACCCGTCCGCCCGCCTTCCGGGAGGCGTCCGGAACCATCAAGACAGGAAATGTGGCACTGATAGCGTCGGAAGCAACCGCTATTCGACGGTCACAAGCTGCCGCCCGGTCAAGGCGATAGTCCCTGTCGATGCAGGAGGGGTGAAGCTTTTGGCCGGAACCGCCGGATGCAACAAGCCTACCAATGCCCGAACCTCGTGACGCCCGGCAAGATGCGAAACCGTCGGCTCGCTGCCGTGGGTCTGCCGGTCGAGACGATCGAGCGCGGTCAGGCCGGCCGGGAAAAACTCGCGAAAGACAACCCGCTCCGAAATCCCGTCGGCGAGACGAAAGTCGAGGTTCGAGGCGAGCTGACGCAGGGCGCCGAGCAGCTTGATCTGATTGCGGCTGGAGAGCATCGACAAGCGGTTGCGCACGACGATCCAGTCCATCCGGACGCCATCCACCTCGCGCCGCTGCTGGCGGGCGGTCCGAACCAGTTCGGCGTAGTGGCTGAGTTCGACGATGGTCAGATCGGCGGGGTCGAAACGGCCGAACACGTCGAGATCGACGAAACTGTCATTGATCGGCGTGATCAGCGTGTCGGCGAGCGCGTGGCTGAGCCGCATCAGGTAGGAATTGTTGGCCGGCGTGTCGACGACCACATAGTCGAAGTCGCCTTCGACCCGGTCGATGATATCGGCATAGGTGGCGAATTCGCGGGTTTCGATCTCCCGCACGGTCTCGCCGGCCGCCAGCCGAGCGACGAAGTGCGTCGGCAATTCCAGCGCCAGCCCGCGTGTCCGTGCCCAGCGGGCCCGGTTCTCGATGTAGCGTGTCAGGGAGCGCTGTCGACTGTCGGTATCGACCGAGGCGACCCGGTATCCCGACTTGAGCAGAGCGACGATCAAATGCATGGCGGTCGTTGACTTGCCCGACCCGCCCTTCTCGTTGCCCAGCACGATGACGTGCGTTGATCTCTGCCCTGCCGGCTCGACAATCATATGGATAGTGCCCCGAAAAGCAGGTTAGTCCTATTCTTCCACGTGAGCATGCAAGGCAGTTGCCAAGAAATGGTCAACGCCTGCTGGAAAAAGCCGCAGATTGGCCGCGCGCCGCCGCTCTGCTAGCGTCGCCGCCCCGATGAGCAACGACTACAGCTACGAGCAATGAATTACGCGCCAGAGAAAGCCGATGGCGCTGCGGCGATCCACCCGACGGTGGCGCTGATCCGGCAACGATCAGCCGGCTGGCGCCGGGACGGGCTGACCAGCGCGCTGGTCCCGACCATGGGGGCGCTGCATGACGGGCACCTGGCCCTTGTGCGAGCGGCTCGCGAGGCGGCGGACAGGGTCATCGTCTCGATCTTCGTCAACCCGACCCAGTTCGCGCCCGGCGAGGACTTCGCCGCCTATCCCCGCAACATGGACGCCGACCTCGCGAGACTGGCGCAGGCGGGCGTCGACGCCGTCTTTGCACCGAACGCCGGAGAGATGTACCCGGAAGGCTTTTCGACAACGGTTTCACCCGGCGGACCGGCAGCCGGGCTCGAGAGCGACTTTCGCCCGCATTTCTTTCAGGGCGTGGCGACGGTCGTCGCCAAGCTTTTCCTGGCGACCCAGCCTGACATCGCTGTCTTCGGCGAGAAGGACTATCAGCAGCTGCTTGTCGTCAAGCGGATGGCCGCCGATCTTAACATCCCGGTGGAAGTCAGGGGCCATCCGACAGAGCGCGAGCCCGACGGTCTCGCCATGTCGTCGCGGAACGCTTACCTCTCATCCGCAGAGCGCAGTATCGCCCCGCGACTGCACCAGGCACTTCAGACAGCGGCCGAAGCGATCCGGGCCGGCCGCGGTCCGGATGCAGCCGTCGCCGACGCCCGGCAGTCGCTAGCGGAGGCCGGCTTCACGGTCGACTACGTCGCGCTTCGCAATGCCGAGACGCTGGCTAAGGTCATCGATGTCGACAACGAGCCGCTTCGCCTGCTCGCTGCGGCAAAGCTGAGCCGGACCCGTCTCATCGACAACATCCCCGTTTGAGCGTCCGGCCTATCGTACCCCGAGTTCAGCGAGCTCCGCTTCGAGCGCCGGCGGGAGTGAACTTGCCTTTCCCTTCCGCAGATCAGCCGGCGCATCCTCAGGCTTCAGGTAGCGCCAGCCCTGGAACGGCCGCTTCGGCTGCCACTCGGTGGCGACAAGCTTCGGCTCGAGCACGAACTGGCAACGCTGGATTCCCTCCGTATCGACGAAGGGGCGAACATCGAGCAGCCGCTGCCTGACCTGAACGTTGCCCTTGATCACCCAATAGAGCGAACCGCCGTCAAGCAGTTCGCCGATCCGCTTCGGCACCATGCGCGTGATGTGGATATGCTCCGGCTCACGGCCGGCGCGGCGGGCTTCGGCAAGCCGATAGTCGATCCATTCGGCAAGATCGCCGATGGAATCGCAGCCAACGCACAGCTTGATCAGATGGAGGGCCATGTCCGTAACGTCGGCGCGACAGGCCCGAAGGTCAAATTGCGCCTCCCCTTTTCCACAGGCACCGAGACGCAGTCACCCTCCCCGGCTGATCGCCTGCAGGAATAACAGCCCGATCCCGAAGACGATGATGGCGGCGAGCGAGTCATATCCCATCCGCAGAATCGTTCGGTTTCGCCGATCGAGCAGGCCCACCACGTAGATCGACGTCAGCACGATGCCAAGGAGCACTGCAATTACCTCGAAGCGTCCGGCAGAACCGAGGATTGGCTGCGGCCCATAGGCGAGGTCGGCGATGGGGATCAGCAGCAGATCGAAGAGATTGGTGCCGAAGATATCGCCGATGGCGAGCTCGTAGCGATGGATGCGTACCGCGCCGACCATCGAGCTGATCTCCGGCAGCGATGTCGCAAGGCCGATCAGGACAAATCCGACCATGCTTTCGCCGATTCCGGTCTGCACAGCGAACGCGTCGCCGGTCTGTGCCAGCAGATATCCGGCGACGAGAATGGTAACACCGGCGACGGTTGCGCGTGCCATCAGGCCGCGGAGCGGAAGACCGATCTCCGCCGCCTCGGCGGGAGCGAGACCGGGGATCGGCACACCCTCGGCCACGATCCACGTTGGCCGGTTCTCGTAGAGTGAGGTGATCCACACCGCCAGGGCGAAGAGCGGCACCAGCGCCGCCGACCACGCACCGAGGCCTAGGAGACTGACCTCGCCGACGTTGATCGCCGCCGCAACGACGGCGAGCAGCAGGATGCCGAGCGCTCCCTGCAAGAGGGTCGCCGGGTGGGCTACCACCGAAGTCAGTGCATCGCGGCCGAGCACCGCGTCCGCCAAGGCCAGCAGCAGCACATTGGTTGACACGCTGCCGAGAATGCTGCTGAGGGCGAGATGGGCGTGGCCGCTAGAAGCTGCGGTAGTGACGGTGGCGAGTTCGGGCAGCGAGGTGACGCCGCCAAGCAGCAGAAAGCCCGCGAAGACGCGGCCGAGCCCGGTTTTCTCGGCGATGGCGTCGACGACATGCGCAAGGCGTGTCCCGGCCCCCCAGACGATCACGGCCGAGACAAGCAGGACCGCGATGTTGACGGGAAGCGGAAGCCCGCGAAAATCGATCATCGCTCTCCCCGCCCCTCGTTGCGACTCGCCGGCCCTGTCATCGCAGCAACTATATCGTGACTTGTGCACCGATCTCGACAACCCGGTCGGTCGGGATGCGGAAATAGGCGGACGCGTCATTGGCGCTCTTGGCGAGTGCGATAAAGAGGGCGTCCTGCCAAAGCGGCATGCCGACGGTCGCCGATGCCCTGAGTGCCCGGCGAGACAGGAAGAAGGAGGTCGACATGATGTCGAAGGTCAGCCCAAGCTTTCGAGCGAGCGCCAGCGCCTGGGGGACGTTCGGCCGTTCCATGAAGCCATAACGGATCGTCATCCTGGCGAAAGTCTTGCCGATCCATGCCAGCACGATGCGATCGCTCGGGTCGACCCGCGGCGTATCGGACGTGATGACTGTAAGGAACACGTTCATCTCATGGAGCACCTTGAAATGCTTCAGGCTGTGGAGCAGCGCGGTTGGTGCGCTGTCCGGATCGCCGGTCAGAAAGATGGCGGTTCCAGGCACGCGCGGCGGCGGATCGTTCTCAAGGTTGGCCACCAAATCTTCCAAAGGCACCTCCAGGCGCCGGGTCTTCTGCTGGAGAATGGCGGCACCACGCCGCCAGGTGACCATCACGACGATGAGCAGGGCGCCAAGGGCCAGGGGGAACCAGCCTCCGCTGGGAATCTTCAGCAGGTTGGCGGCCAGGAATCCCAGATCGACCAGAAGGAACGGAAGGAGAAGCAACCCGGCGAGCCACGGGTTCCATTGCCAGCGCTTCCAAAGCACGGCAAATGCAAGCAGCGTCGTCACCGCCATCGTTCCCGAGACCGCGATGCCGTAGGCGCCCGCCAATGAAGCCGACGAGCCGAACACGCCGACCAGCAGCAGCACTCCGGCGAGCAGGAGCCAGTTGACCCGTGGCATGTAGATTTGCCCGAGGCGGACCGCCGAGGTATGGCGGATCTCAAGCCTGGGTATGAGGCCGAGCTGAATCGCCTGCTGACTCATCGAATATGCGCCGGTGATGACCGCCTGGCTCGCTATCACGGTCGCAGCCGTCGCCAGCCCGACCATCGGCAGTCGTGCCCAGCCGGGCGCCATGACGAAGAACGGGTGATCCATCGCATGCGGATTCGCCAGCACTAGCGCGCCCTGGCCGAAGTAATTGAGGACGAGTGCCGGGAGCACCAAGCCAAGCCAGGCGACCTGAATTGGCCGCCTGCCGAAATGACCAAGGTCTGCATAGAGCGCCTCCCCTCCGGTCACCGCGAGGAAGACTGCGCCGAGCGTGACCAGGCCAATCATGCCGTGACTGGCCAGGAAACCGACTCCGTAGGCAGGATCGAGCGCCGCAAGCACCCCGGGATTGCCCGCGATCTGGACGATGCCCAGCACCGCGATGACCAGGAACCAGAGTCCCGTCACTGGACCGAAGAGGGCCGCGACCCGCGCTGTGCCGCGTGATTGCGCGATGAACAGCCCAACCAGAATGGCGACGGTCAGCGGCAGCACGTACGGATTCAGGTGTGGTGCGACGACGCGCAGCCCCTCGACCGCCGACATGACCGACAGGGCGGGTGTGATCAGCGCATCGCCATAAAAAAGAGCTGCAGCAACGATTCCAAAGAAGATGGCAATGCTCGCCACCTTTCCGCCGACGGATTTCTGCATCAGCGCCATCAGTGCGAGCGTGCCGCCTTCCCCATCGTTGTCCGCCCGCGTGAGGAAGATGACGTATTTCAATGTGACGACAATGATCAGCGCCCAGAAGATCAACGACAGGATGCCGAAAACGGTCAACCTGGCGAATTCACCGTTCGAACCGATGGCGCCGAGCATGGACTGGCGGAAGGCGTAGAGCGGACTGGTTCCGATGTCGCCATAGACGACCCCGATGCTGCCGAGGATCAGCGCCCAGAATCCCGCCAGTTGGTCCGGCTCGCCCTTGGTCTCGGCGTCGCCTAGGGGCGCGTCGGGTGCAGGCGTGATAGTCGGCATGACAGTACCGCTTCGTCGTTTTGGAGGCAGTAATCGATTCCCGCCGATCTGTCCCGTGGAGCACGGCCCAGCGGTTCCCGACCGCATACCCTACGATATCAGGAACGAAGCCTCACAGATTGAGCCCCTCTTGGCCTATCCAGGCCCTTGCGGCTAGTTGTCGCCGGCCGAATGAAACGTCCCTTTGAGGGCTTTTGCCCCCTCGAAAGCCTTTTCGCCGTCGGCTGTGGACATCGCAACGGTGGTCTTGAGATCGCACAGCCCGCCGGTCGAGGCCGTCAGCAACAGCACCTTCATCCATTCGTGCTCCTTTTCCGCCTCGACGATGACCAGGAAGTCGTGGTCTCCGAAAGCCCAGTACGAGCTGAGAAGCCTGATCCCTGCTGCGTCAAGCAGCTTCTCGAGCGCTGGGGTCCGATCCTCCGGCTTCTCCAGCATGCCAGCCATGGCGTGCCCTGTGTTAACGCCCCTGGGTAATGAATATCATGTGTCCTTCCTCCTCACACCGTCGCGCAGTCTGCGGCGATCGAGGAAAGGATATCTCTCAACGCTAAACAAGCTCTAGACGGGTCTCCCCCGTCGACGTTGAGCGCGCCCAACGCTCAAGACGCGAGTTTCACGGGGATCTTGATGTACGACACGCCGTTGGCTTCCGCCGGCGGCAGTTGCCCGGCACGGATATTGGTCTGTATCGAGGGCAACAGCAGGAGCGGCGCCGCCAGGCCGGCATCGCGCTTCTCACGCATCGCGACGAACTCGTCCTCGCTGGTGTTGGCGATATGCTTATTCTTGCGCTCTTGGCCGATCGTCGTCTCCCACGCATATTCGCTCCGGCCTTCGGGCTTGTAGTCGTGGCAAACGAACACCCGGGTTTCGGGCGGCAGCGCCAGGAGCTTCTGAATCGACCTGTAGAGCGTCCGGGCATCGCCGCCGGGGAAGTCGGCGCGAGCAGTACCGTAATCGGGCATGAACAAGGTGTCGCCCACGAAGACCGCATCGCCAATTACATAAGAAACGCACGCCGGCGTGTGGCCCGGCGTATGAAGCACGCCGACGTCGAGTTCGCCGATCGGGAAGTGATCGCCCTCGGCAAAGAGATGGTCGAATTCGCTGCCGTCGCCGGAGATGTCGGTAGCGTTGAACACCGGGCGGAAAATCTTCTGGACCTCGCGGATGTGCTCGCCGATGCCGACCTTTGCTCCGGTTTTCAGCTTCACGTAAGGCGCCGCAGACAAGTGGTCCGCGTGCGCGTGGGTCTCGAGCACCCATTCGATCCTGGCGCCGGCATCCTCGGCGGCCTTGAGGATCGCGTCGGCCGACTTGGTCGCAGCCTTGCCGGTGGACTGGTCATAGTCGAGCACCGGATCGACGACGGCTGCCCGCTTGGTCGCCGGATCGATCACCAGGTAGCTCGCCGTGTTTGTCGGCTCGTCGAAGAAGGCGCGGATCTCGGGTTTGGTGGTGGCTTGCATCAGAGCCTCCGGTTGATGCGTGTTGGGACTTGACACGATATATTAGCGATCCCTAATTTAGTCAACGCTAATGGATACGATCTCGACCACGCTCGCCTCTGCCGACATCCGCGACCTCGCCGAAAAGGCGGGGGCGGCGGCCAGCCTGATGAAGCTGCTGGCCAACGAGCGGCGGCTGCTCGTCCTTTGCGAGCTGGCGGCAGCGGGCGAGATGACCGTTGGCGAATTGGCTGCGCGCGTCGGCCTCAGTCAGTCGGCGCTCTCCCAGCATCTGTCAATGATGCGCGATCACGGCATCGTTGGCTACCGCCGGGAAGGCCAATCCTTGCACTACGCGATTGTCGATCCGATCGCGTCTCATGTCCTGACCACGCTCAAGGACCTCTATTGCAGTTCGAACCGGATCACCGAAGGAAGATCGAAATGACCTCGCGATTTTTGAAAGACATCACCGTCCAGAATGCTCACGCCCTCCTCGACCGGAATGCGGTCCTCGTCGACGTTCGGGAGCCGCATGAGCAGGTGGCGGAGCGCATCCCCGGAGCGATCGAGTTGCCCTTGTCGGTGCTCGCGCGCGGCGCCGCAGCGAATATTCCCGACGGTCCGACGATCTTCCTGTGCGCATCGGGCGCGAGAACCACCAGAAACTCGGCCGCCCTCGCTGCTTTGACCGATGGCGAAGCCTACTGCATGACCGGCGGCATCATCGCGTGGAAGCGCGCTGGCTATCCGACTGAGCGCGGCTGAGGCAGCTCTTCGCTGTTCCCGCCCGGGCAAACCTGACCTCACATGTCCCTCACGCAAGACATTCTGACCCTCCTGTCGGGGGGGCTTGTCGGTTTCTCGCTCGGCCTGATCGGGGGCGGCGGGTCTGTGCTCGCCGTGCCGCTCCTGGTCTATCTGGTCGGGGTCAAGGACCCGCACGTGGCGATCGGCACAAGCGCCCTCGCCGTCGCCTTGAATGCAGCATTCAACCTCGCCACTCACTTCCGGGCCGGGAACGTCAAGTTCCGCTGTGCGATTGCCTTCGCCATCTTCGGCATCATCGGCGCGGCCATTGGCTCGACCGCCGGCAAGGCGTTCGACGGCGAAAAGCTGCTTGCCCTCTTCGGCGTGGTCATGATCGCGGTGGGCCTGTCTATCGCCCGCAAGCCCGCCAAGCTTGGCGAACCGGATGTGCGCCTCAGCTGGGATTCCGCCCGCCACCTGCTTCCGCGCATCGCGCCCACCGCCCTCGGCGTCGGTTTCCTCGCCGGCTTCTTCGGAATCGGCGGTGGTTTTCTGATCGTTCCCGGCCTCCTCTTCTCGACCGGTATGCCGCTTCTCACCGCCGTCGGGTCATCGCTCCTTTCGGTGACCGCCTTCGGTTTGACCACTGCGGGCAACTACGCTCTTTCCGGGCTTATCGACTGGTGGCTGGCTCTGCTTCTGGTCGCCGGCGGCATCGTCGGCGGACTCTTCGGCGTTTTCGCCGCGCACCATCTCGCCGCGCGCAAATCGGCCCTCTCCTATGCCTTCGCCGCGGTCGTCATCGTCGTCGGAGCCTATGTGGTCTGGCGCGGTCTTGGGACATTCGTCTAGGCAGCGTCACATCCGGTAGAAGCGGATGGCGTTGTCGCGGTAGAGCTTTCTCAACTCAGCTCCGCTTGTTCCGGCCGTCACGCGGTCAACGACGCCGACCCACTCCGCGTAACGAATTGCCTGCTCCGACACAGGCCAGTCGCCCCCAAAGGCGACCCGGTCGAAACCGAAGCACTCGATGGCATGGGCGATGTAGGGCGCCACCTGATCGTAGGTCCACGTCTTGTGATCGGCTTCGGTGACCACGCCGGAAATCTTGCAGATGACGTTCGGGAGCTCGGCGAGTTCGCGCATCTGCGCCCACCAGGGGTCCCTGATCCCGTCGCGGATGCCCGGCTTGCCGATGTGGTCGAGGATGAAGCTGACCTCCGGGCAGCGGCGGACCAACTCGATCGCATCACCCATCTGCGAATGGAAAATGCAGATGTCGAAGGTGAGGTCGTAGCCGGGCAGCAGCTTCACGGCCTCGACGAATTCAGGCTGCAGGCACCAGCCCGGCTCGTCGGCGTGCGCCTGAATCAGCCGGCGGATCCCGCGCGCGATCGGCAGCCTGGCGATCGCAGCGATATCCGCCTCCACCGCTGCCGGTCCGCGCTCCATCGGCACCGATGCGACCATCGCCTGGAGGCGTGGCTCGCTCCGCGGCGATCTCGCTGACCCAGAGGGCCTCGTCCACATGCTCGCTGTTTGCGGCGTCGACCTCGACGAAGACCATGCCATCGACGACGATCGGGGCCGTCCGTTCGTCATAGTAGACCGGCAGGTGCGGCTTGTTGAGAAGCGGCACATCCTTCATCCAGTCGAAGGTAATCGCCCCGGGATCGTAAAGATGCACATGAGCGTCGACGATCGGAAATTCGGGCACGGTTCCACTCCCCCGCTTGAGATCCAGAGACTGAGACCATAGCGGCCCGGGGCCGTTCCGTCGCCTGTCCAATCGGATCGGCGCAGCCGTGCAGAATGCCCGGTTCATTATCTGGACAACCCGGAATGGACATTCTACTGTGCCGTCAGGTGGCCTGCTGGCAGCCTCAACGAAGAAGCATTTGATTTGGGAAGAGCGCCCCGTGCCAGTCTTGTCGCTGCGCAAGATTTCCAAAAGCTTTGGAGCTATCAAGGCCCTCACTGAGGTGGACCTCGACCTGGATCCAGGTGAGGTGCTGGGCCTGATGGGCGACAACGGCGCCGGCAAGTCGACGCTGGTCAAGATCATCGCCGGCAACTTTCCGCCCACCAGTGGCGACATCGTGCTTCAGGACAAGCCGATCCACTTCCACAAGCCGGTCGAAGCTCGTGAGGCGGGGATCGAGATCGTCTACCAGGATCTCGCGCTCTGCGACAACCTGACCGCGACCGCCAATATCTTCCTCAGCCGCGAAATTGCCTGGCGGTTCGGACCGTTCAAGATGCTCTCTTCGAAGGCGATGAGCGATCGGGCGGGCGAGCTGTTCGGCGAGCTGAAGTCCGAGACCCGGCCGCACGATCTGGTGCGCCGGATGTCGGGCGGACAGCGCCAGGCGGTGGCGATCTCGCGAACACGTGCTGTCCGAAGCCAAGATCGTGCTGATGGACGAGCCGACGGCCGCGATCTAGCGTGCGCCAGGTGGCCGAGGTCCTCGACCTCATCCGGCGGCTGCAAGGATCAGGGCGATCGCTATCGTCCTGATCAGCCATCGCATGCCCGACGTGTTCGCGGTGTGCCGACCGCGTTGCCGTGCTGCGCCGCGGACGGCAAGGTTGCGGAAAAGCCCGTGTCCCATTCGAGCCCGGAAGAAGTGACCGGCCTGATCACGGGAGCGATCCATGCCGCCTGAGACGGACGCCGGCGCCACGCACCCGGACATCGGCGATATTCGCATCCAGGACGTTGTCGGCATCAAGGAGCAGTCGCCTTTCGAAAGGCTTCTCTCCGCGCCAGTCGTTCTGGGTCACGGTCGCGCTGATCATCATCTGCCTGGTGCTGAGCTTCCTGGTGCCCCAGGCGGCGGCGTTCGCGACGCCGGACAACTTCTACAACATCACGCCGAAATTTCGCCTTCATCGGCATCATGGCGATGGGCATGGTGGCGGTGATCGTCACCGGCGGCATCGACCTGTCGGTGGGATCGATGATGGGTCTCGTCGGTGTGTGCTCCGGTCTGCGTCCTGCAAGGTGGCTTCCCCTGGTGGGTGGGGATCGGCGGCGGATTGCTGGCCGGCATCGCCGCGGGCGCGGTCAACGGCGTGCTCATCGCCTATGTCGAGCTGTCGCCGTTCGTGGTGACGCTTGGCATGCTCTCGTTCGCCCGATCTCTCGCCGATCGTGCTCTCGCAGAACCGGATGATCTATCAGTTCGGCCCAGGCGGCGAGATCTTCAAGCCATCGGCGGCGGGCAGTTCCTGGGTCTTGTCGATCCCGATCTGGGTGCTGATCGTCCTGACGATCTGTCTTCGGGCTGGTCCTCAATTTCATCGACCTGGGGCCGCCACCTCTACGCGATCGGCGGCAACGAGCAGGCGGCGCGGCTGACCGGCGTGCCGGTCAACCGGGTCAAGCTGCACCGCCTACATGTTTTCCGGGTTCACCGCCGCATCGCTCGCATCAGTGCTTATCGTCGGCTGGCAAGGGCTCGGCGATCAACGCTCTGGGCACCGGCTATGAGCTGCGGGTGATCGCCTCGACCGTGATCGGCGGCGCAAACCTGATGGGCGGCGAAGGCGGCGCCTATGGGGCCTTCGTCGGTGCCGCGCTTCTTGAGGTGATTCGCAACAGCCTGCTCATGGCGGGCGTCGATTCCAATTGGCAAGGCGCATTCGTCGGCGTCTTCATCGTATTCGCGGTTCTGCTTGAAAGGATCCGCGGGCGTAGACGCGCGTAGCCGGGCTCGCTCTGGTGCGTGCAATCCATGTGCAAAGGGAGGAAATTCCATGCTGAAACATACTACGAGTGTCATGGTCCGTCGCCGGCCTCTTTGTGGCCGGCGCGAGCATGGCGCAAGCCGCACCTAAATACACTTTCGCTCTGGTGCCGAAGAACACCAACAATCCGTTCTTCGACCAGGCTCGCGACGGCTGCAAGAAGGCCGAGGAGGAGCTCAACGGGCAAGATCGAGTGCTTCTACACCGGCCCCGGCGAGCACGGCGGCGGTGACGAGCAGGTGCAGGTCGTCGAAGATCTGGTCGCCAAGCGCGTGGACGGCATCGCCGTCTCGGCCGCCAACGCTGCGGCCATGGCACACGCGCTTGAGGATGCCAAGGAGGCCGGCATTCCGGTTCTCACCTGGGACAGCGACCTGCTTCCCGAGAACGCGGACCTGCGCGTCGCCTATGTCGGCACGCACAACTACGACATCGGCGTCAACCTCGCCAAGATTGCGATGAAGATCAAGCCGAACGGCGGCACGATCTGCATCCAGTCCGGCGGCGCCGCGGCAGCCAACCACAACGAGCGCATGCAGGGCATTCGCGACACGCTCGGTGGAATGACCGGCACGAATTCGCCTGGCGAGCGCCTGACCGGCCAGAACGGCTGGACCGAGGTCGACGGTTGCCCGCTCTACACCAACGACGACTTCCCGCTCGCCGTCCAGCAGATGGAGGACATCCTCGGCAAGTATCCGGACCTCGACGCCTTCATGCCGACCGGCGGCTTCCCGCGAGTTCGTGCCCGACGCCTACAAGCGACGTCGTCGAGCAAGTACAAGGACAAGATCGCCGAGCGGCAAGCTCGCGCTTGTCGTCGCCGACACGCTGCCGGTGCAGATCGATCTGCTGAAGGAGGGGCTGGCGCAGCGGCAATGTCGGCCAGCGTCCCTTCGAGATGGGCTACAAGGTCATGTATGGCCTGCTGGACATCAAGGAGGGCAAGGCGCCCCCGTCGGATCCGACCTATACGGGTCTCGACGTCTGCACGCCCGACAATGTCGACACCTGCGTCGGCGGCGGCGGCTAACATCGGCCCGCATTTGATAATGGCGGGCGGGGTCCTTGACCCCGCCCGCTTTGCGTGTAGCGGTAGCCAATGAGCACCAAGACGACCGAAACGGCGCCACCAAGGGACTACGAAGGTCTCAAGGAGTTGCTGATTGCCCGGCGGCAGGACCTGCCGCGGCGTCTGGTGCAAGTTGCTGCCTTTGCCCTCGAAAACCCTGATGAAATCGCCTTCGGAACGGTGGCCAGCGTAGCGGCACAAGCGAAGGTGCAGCCGTCCACCCTGATCCGGTTCGCCCAGACGCTTGGCTACGCGGGTTTCAGCGATCTCCAGGACGTGTTCCGGGCACAGCTCAAATCGCACTGGCCCGACTACCGGGAGCGTCTCGACCGGATCGGCAGGCGAGCCCATGGCGGCCGCGGCGGCACCGCCGATATCCTCGATGGCTTTGCCGAGAGCGCCATCGCCTCGATCGAGCGGCTGCGCAACACCGTGGCAACGGTCGATATCGACCGGGCCGCGGCAATCCTTGCACAAGCGGATAGCATCTACCTTCTTGGCCTGCGGCGAGTGTTTCCGGTCTCTGCCTACCTTGCCTATGGCCTCGGCAAGCTCGGCTTCCGCGTCGTGCTGGTCGACCAGGTGGCGGCGCTGGGGCCGGAGCAGCTCGGCGGAGCTACCAGGCGGGACGCACTGGTCGCGGTGAGCTTCGCACCATATTCGCCGGTCACCGTCGAACTCACGGGTCAGGCAGCGGCACGGAAGGTACCGATCGTGGCGATTACCGACAGTCCGTTCTCCCCTCTGTCGGCCAATGCGAGCGTCCAGCTCGAACTGGTCGAGGCTGACTACGCCGGCTTCCGCTCCCTTTCGGCGAGCCTGTCGCTGGCCATGGCGCTGGCTGTCGCGGCCGGCGCACGGCGCGAGGGAAAGCGATAGTCGGACCTTGGACCAGCCCAGCCGGAGCAACTGCTTTCCCTGGCGTTTCTTGGTTGCGCAGGATCAAGGCTGGCGAGCTTGGCCCATGCTCTCACTCGTCAAGCCTTCAGACAGGGAGAGCGTCTTATGCTTCCCTTCACGCGCGATCAGTTCCTGGCAGTCTTCGTCGACTACAACGAGACGATCTGGCCTCTTCAGTTCACCGCCTATCTGCTTGGCGTTGTTGCCGTTGCGCTCCTGGTCATGCGACCCGGCCCGAGGGCTGACCCGTTTATCGCCGGGGTGCTCGCCACGATGTGGATATGGACCGGGATAGCTTATCAGGCGGTCTTCTTCGCCCCGATCAACAAGGCAGCCTATCTCTTCGCGGCGCTGTTTGTTGTTGAGGGCGTCTTTCTCGCTTATGCCGGAATCCTGCGCCACGGACTTCGTTTCGGCTTCCGGCCGGGTCCGGCAGTGTGGGTTGGCGTCGTCTTTATTGCCTACGCGGCCCTGGCCTACCCGGCGATCTCTATCACGACCGGGCACGCATATCCGGAGATGCCGGTGTTCGGGGTGACTCCTTGCCCGGTGACGATCTTCACCTTCGGGATGTTGCTGCTGACCGTCCAGCCTTTCTCCAAATGGCTCCTGGTCATCCCGTTCGTCTGGTCGCTGATTGGAGGGAGCGCTGCCATCGTGCTCGACATCCAGCCGGACTGGTTGTTGCTGGTCACCGGCGTGATCAGCGTCCCGTTACTCGTTTTCCGCGATCGCGCAATCTCAGGTCGGCAGAGAACGACCTAGGCGGGCGACTCCAGGCGTGACAGGGCAGCTTCGGTCTTGGCATGAAGGGCTTGCGCCTGTTCCAGCCGCTCGCGCTGTTCCTCGACAACCTCCTCGGGCGCCTTGGCTATGAACTGCTCGTTGCCGAGCTTGGCATCGATCTTGGCGATGTCCTTGGCAATCTTGTCGAGCTCCCGGCCAAGCCGCGCCCGCTCCGCGTCGAGGTCGACGATACCGCCAAGCGGCAGCGACAACGTCGCTTCGCCGACCACGATCTGAACCGCGCCTTTCAATGGAGCGTGAGCAAGGTTGATCGATTCGACCCGCGCCAGCCGCCGGATCACCACGTCGTGCGCCTGGAGTCGCGCGGCGGTCTTGAACGCGGCACCTGAAACGGAGAGCTCCACCATAGCCGCAGCCGGCACGTTCATCTCCGAGCGCACCGAGCGGATGGCGGTTATCGCCTCGATCAGCCAGTTGATCTCATCGGCGGCGCTGCCGTCCTCGAAGGTCAGGTCCGGCCATTCGCTCAGCGCCAGGACCGGGCGTTTGTCGCCCTGGCGTGTCCAAAGGACTTCGGTGATGAACGGCATGAAGGGGTGGAGCAATGCCACGATCCTGTCGAGAACCCAGGCGACGGTCGCCCTCGTCTCGGCCTTTGACGGCCCGTCGTCGCCGCTCAGCACCGGCTTGGCAAGCTCGAGGTACCAGTCGCACAGCAGGTTCCAAGTGAAGCGGTAGAGTGCCGCCGCCGCTTCGTTGAACTTATAGGCTTCGAGAGCCGAATTGACCTCCTTGCTGACGCGCGTCGTCTCGGTAGCGATCCAGCGGTTCAGCGTTTCCTCCGCCGACGCGGGGTCGAAGTCCTCGACACGCTTGCACTCATAGTGCTCGGCGAAGCGTGCCGCGTTCCACAGCTTGGTGGCGAAGTTGCGGTATCCCTCGACACGGGTTAGCGACAGCTTGATGTCGCGTCCCTGCGCGGCCATCGCGGCGAGCGTGAAGCGAAGGGCGTCGGCGCCGTACTGGTCGATCAGCTCGAGCGGGTCGATGACGTTCCCCTTCGTCTTCGACATCTTGGCGCCCTTCTCGTCGCGGACAAGGGCGTGGATGTAGACGTCGCGGAAGGGCTCCTTCCCCATGAAATGCAGTCCGGTCATCATCATCCGGGCTACCCAGAAGAAGATGATGTCGAAGCCGGTGACGAGGACCGTGGTCGGATAGTAGCGCTTGAGCTCAGGGGTCTCGTCGGGCCAGCCCAGCGTCGAGAACGGCCACAGCGCAGAGGAAAACCAGGTGTCGAGGACGTCGGCGTCACGCGTGAGCTCCTTGTCCTCCCCGTAATGCGCCTTGGCTTCGGCGGCCGCTTCCTCCTCGTTCGCGGCGACGAACACTTTGCCGTCAGGTCCGTACCAGGCCGGGATCTGGTGTCCCCACCACAATTGTCGGGAGATGCACCATGGCTGGATGTTCTCCATCCAATCGAAGTAGGTCTTCTCCCAGTTCCTCGGAACGAAGACGGTCCGGCCTTCCCGGACCGAGGCAATGGCCGGCGCCGCCAGCGTCTTGGCGTCGGCGTACCACTGGTCGGTCAGGTAGGGCTCGATGACGGTCGTCTTCGACTTCTCGTCATGGGGAACCATGACCGGCTTGTCTTCGATCTTGTCGACAAGCCCCTTCTCCTCCATCAGCGCGACGACCTGCTTACGCGCGCTGAAGCGATCGAGACCGTTGATCGCGGCGATCGTTGCCTTCAACTCGTCCGACTCCGGCACGCCGTCAAGGAATTCGGCGTTACCCTCGAGCACGACATTCGCTTCGGGATCGAAGATGTTGACCATCGGCAGGCCGTGGCGCTTGCCAACCTCGAAGTCGTTGAAATCGTGAGCCGGCGTGATCTTCACCGCGCCGGAGCCGACTTCCGGGTCTGCATGCTCGTCAGCGACGATCCGGATTTTCCGTCCGACCAGCGGGAGCACGGCGTTCTTGCCGATCAGGTCCCTGTAACGCTCATCGTCAGGATGAACGGCAACGCCGGTATCCCCGAGCATGGTCTCAGGACGGGTGGTCGCAACGACGATGAACCGATCGGCTTCGCCCTCGATGGGGTATTTGAAATGCCAAAGATGCGCGAAGATTTCGATATTCTCGACCTCGAGGTCGGAGATCGCCGTCTGCAGGTTCGGATCCCAGTTGACCAGGCGCTTGTCCTTGTAGATCAACCCCTCGCGGTAAAGGTCGACGAACACCTTGGTGACCGCCCTCGACAGCCCCTCGTCCATGGTGAAGCGCTCGCGGCTCCAGTCGCAGGAGCACCCGAGCCGCTTCAGCTGGCTGAGTATGAGCCCGCCGGATTCCCCCTTCCAGGCCCATACCTTCTCGATGAATTTCTCGCGGCCGATCGTCCGGCGGTTCGGCTCCTGCCGCTCCATCATCTGACGCTCGACGACCATTTGCGTGGCGATACCGGCGTGGTCCATGCCCGGCTGCCAAAGCACATCCCGGCCGCGCATCCGCTCGAAGCGCACGAGGATATCCTGCAGGGTGTTGTTCAGGGCGTGGCCGATATGCAGCGAGCCGGTGACATTGGGCGGCGGGATGACGATCGAAAAGGGCTCGGCGTCGGGCTTGGCGCCGGCTCCAGCCTTGAAGGCCCCGGCCTTCTCCCAAGCGTCGCTGATCTGCGGCTCCACAGCCGCTGCGTCAAAGGTTTTTTCGAGCATCTCAGATTCCGCGAATATAGGCGGTGCCCGTGTAAATCGGATGGGTCCGGCTAAGTCAACAAGGCCGATCGGGGTTCCGATCCGAACCTTAACGGCGACCGCGGGATACCCGTTCGATTTCTTCGCGAACCAGCCGCTCGACCAGCGGCGGAAGGTTGTCGTCGAGCCAGTCCCGCAGCATCGGGCGCAACAGATCCTCGACGAGGTCATCCATCGTGCGTCCGCCACCTGAGAGCATCGAAGAGGCGAGTTCGTTGAAGGCGCCGGCGACTACGGCGCCGGTGGCCGGCGACAGCAGAGGCGGACCCGATGAGCGCTCACCAGGCGCGTCGGACGAAAGCGGCGGGGCTTCCGTCGGATCTCCCCGCGTCACCGGGTCTGGAGGCGTTAATTCGGGCTCGGGATGTGCAGTTGCGGCACGCCGCGGCTCTTCCTGCCTCGCCGGCTCCTCGGCCAGCGCCGGGCCCGCCTGTTCGACCTCGGCGCGCGCCTGTTCCATCGCCCGCGTCATGGCGCGCTCCACAGCCAGGTCCGGCGTTCGGGAAACAGGCTCCTGCGACCGCCGCTCGAAGCGATTGTCAGCCGCCGGCTGAGCGGGTTCCGGCTCTCCATCGGTTGGGGCCGGAGCGGTCTCGGCCCGCGGCGGTGGGGAGGGCTCGGAGAACAGCTTGCTGACATTATGCGGAAGCTGCGGCGGCGGGGTCGAAGCCCGCGGCCCCGAGACCGGAGCGTCATCGTCCGACATCATGCTGCGGATCGAAGCGAGGATCGCCTCCATCGCCTCATCCTGTGCCTGACCGGTCTTGGCCATCACTCTCCCGACGTCGCCGCAGTCCGCATTGATTCGCTCGTTGTCGGGGGAGCTTAGCTGAGTCGGCGGGAAGTCGAAACGAGCGCGCTGCCACCAAGGTGCCGAAAGGCCTACCGCCCGTCCGGTGTTCTCAGGCCCAGCCACTTGTCCTTGACGTCGTCATAGTGGGCGGTCGGATCGTAGACCGCCACCGCAAGGCCAAGGGTCTGTGCGTCCAGCCTGCCAATCGCGGCAACAAGGGAGTATGCGGCGACAACCCGGTTGTACTGGGCGGTCACCTGCGCCACCTGGGCATTGAGCAGGTCCTGCTGCGCGTTGAGAACGTCGAGCGTCGTCCGCTGACCGACCCGGCGCTCCTCGATCACGCCGGAAAGCACCAGCTGCTCCGCCGCGACCTGATCTGCGGCAGCCTTCACCTGGGCGACCGCGGCGTCAAGCGATCCCCATGCCGATATGAGCTGCTGACGAACCTGGGCCCGGGTGCTGTCGAGCTCGATCCGGCGCTGACCGAGGGTCTCCTTCAACTGCCGTATCTTGGAGGACACCTCGCCGCCCTGGTAAAGGGGCATGCTGAGCCCTGCGGTGATCGAAGCTGTGTCTGACCAGCTTCCGGACAAGGGGGAGAGACCGTCCCGATGGCTCACCGAACCTTGCAGAGAGACACTCGGCAACAGCGAACCCTCGGCGATCCGGACGTTCCATGACGCAACGTCAATGTTGTAGAGGCCGGACACGATGCTCGGATGGGACCGCATCGCGATCTGCAGCGCCTGGTCGAGCGTCGGGGGAATGAGCTTCTGGATACCGTCGACGGCGCCGAGCCGCGCCGGCTTGTGGCCGATGACCTGCACATAGGTGGCGATCGCCTCATTCAAGCTGGCGACGGCAGCGGCGTAGTCCGACATGCCGCTGCTCAGGCGCGCGTTGGTCTGCGCGACATCGGTGCGGGTCCCCTCGCCGACGTTCAGCCGATCCTGGGCGGCGCGTACCTGCTCGCGGAGAAACTGGATGTTCTGCGCCGTGAGATTGACCACGACCTGGGCCTTGATCACCCCCATGAACGCGGTCACCGCGTCGAGCAGCGTGGAGGCCTCAACAAGCTTCAACTGCTCGCGGGCGGCCTTGACCGAGGTCTCAGCCATCTTCACCGAATTCTTCGTTCGGAAACCAAGAAAAATCGGCTGTTCGACGGACAACGAAACACCACGAGGATTTTTCGCCGTCGACCAGGTCGGTAACAGACCCGACCTTGTCGTCGTGTAGCCGAAATCGCCGCTCGCAGTGATTCTCGGGCGGTAGCCCGATTTCGCTTGCGGGACGCCCTCGTCGATCGCACGCAATTGAGCGCGCGCCGAATTCATATCCGGGTTGTTCGTGTAGGCTGACGCCATGGCAGCCGCCATCGATTCGGCGGCAGCCGGCCCGGACCACACCGACGCAGCAACCAGACAAAGCGCCACTGCCGCCCAACCCACTCGTCTACTCAACACGACGGGCCCCCTCAACTATCGGCTGTGCAAGACGCCCCGGCGCCGCGCGGGCACAGCCCAATGGGCGCACTGTAGCCGCCCACGCACCCTCGTCAAACACTCCCTTAATCGACGCAGCGAAAAAGCCCGCTCCTGCGGCGTCAATACAACACGGCGCGTTCGGCCAGCCGCCTAGAAAACAAAGGACTTCGGCTTCTCGAAGCCAGGCAGCCGGGGGAGATAGACATCGAAGACCGGGCGGGCTCCGAAGTCATCGTCGGTGTGGGTATAGACCGTGGCCGGAGCCGCTCGCCCGTAGCCCATGACCGCTACGAGCCGGCCGCCTTCTTTCAACTGCTCGAACAGGGGTTGCGGGATCGTCTCGACGGCGCCGGTCAGAAGAATGACGTCGTACGGCCCTTCCGACGGGTAGCCGGCCTCAAGCGCGCCGTTGACGATTGCGACATTGTCAATTCCAAGCTCAACCAGCGTCTCGGACGCACTGGCCGACAGTTCCTCGTCCGATTCCAACGCCACGACCGATCCGGCAAGGCGGGCAAGGACGGCGGCGGCATAGCCGGTCGGGCATCCGACGACGAGCGCGAAATCCGACTGACTGACATCAGCTGCCTGGATCAGCCGGGCGAGCGGTGCCGGGCGGATGAGGTATCGAGCAGGGTCACCGCCGGTCGGCTCTTTCACCTCGAGATCGTCGTCGATATAGGCGAACGCCCGCAGTCGCGGCGGGACGAAACGTTCGCGCGGGATCTCCTCCATCGCCTGCAGAACAGCATGGTCGGTCACACCTTCCGTTCGGATCTGCGTGTCGACCATCGTGGCCCGCGCGGTGGCGAAATCGGTCATGGTGCCATGTCTCGAGAAAACCGCCCCAAATCAGGCCTGTTCCTACCCGCGTCGCCGTCCGGTGACAAGACGCCACTCGCCACCCACATTAACTCCTACGCCGACCTGATTGCCGGACCTCTTGCGCTGTCGGGCATTATCTCTATACCAGCCAGCGTTGGGCCTCGTGGCGGAGTGGTTACGCAGCGGACTGCAAATCCGTGCACCCCGGTTCGATTCCGGGCGAGGCCTCCAGTCTGCCCAATTCGCTCGTGGTCACGCCTGAAGGCGAGGCGATTGAGCCTTGCCGGCGGCCGGCGCCTTACCGGATCACGGACAGCGGGATGACGACCGTGGCGCCGTCCCGATGGAGCACTTCCGCTCTCACGCCGAAGGTCGCTGCAATCCTCTCTTCGGTCAGCACTGCCGCCGGAGCACCTGCGGCCGCCACCCGCCCACTGTCGAGGAGAACCAGCCGGTCGGCGTAGCGGGCGGCAAGTCCGAGGTCATGCAGCACCGCGACGACCGCCCCGGCGGAAGCGGCATGGTGCTTGAGAATATCGAGAACCACCAGCTGATAGCGGGGGTCGAGGGAAGCGGTCGGCTCGTCGGCGAGGATGAGGTCGGCTTCCGTCGCCAGAACTCTCGCCAGCGCAACACGCGCTCGCTCTCCGCCGGATAATGTCGTCACCGGCCGGTCGGCGAACTCCATGATACCGGTCGCCGCCATTGCCCGCTCCACGGCCAGGCGATCCTCTTCGGAAAGGTCCGCACCGGAGCCCCGCGGCAGGCGGCCAAGCCCGACGACCTCAGCCACCGGCAGCGGCCAATAGAAAAGGTGCCCTTGCGGCAGGTAGCCGATTCGGAGGGCCCGCTCCCTGCGTGAAAGGTTCGCGGAAACCATGCCGCCGATCGTGACGGCGCCGCCCGTCGTTTCGAGGAGCCCGGCCACCGCCTTGAGCAGCGTGGTCTTCCCGGCGCCGTTTGGCCCGATCACGACGATGAGCTCACCCGGCGATGCATCAAGATCGATATCGGACAGGACGACCCGGCCGCCGAGGCTGACCGAAATCCCCTTTGCGGACATGGTTTGCGCCGTATCGGTCATGTAGACGCCCCGGCAAGCTCGCTCCTGCGGTGGAGGATCAGCGCAATGAAGAACGGGGCACCGATCAGCGCGGTAAGCACGCCGACCTTGATCTCGCTGGTCGAGGGGATGAGGCGAACCGCGATATCGGCGGCAAGAAGCAAGGCAGCTCCGGAAAGGGCCGCAGGTACCATCAGCCGGCCCGGATCGTGGCGAACAAGGGGCCGGACGAGATGCGGCGCCACCAGCCCGACAAATCCGATCGACCCGGCGACGGCGACGCCGGCGCCGACGGCCGCCGCAACGCCTGCCACAACGCGGAGGCGGATCAGGCCGAGGTCGAAGCCGAGACTCTGGGCCGCCTCTTCCCCAAGCGTCAGCGCGCGGAAGGCGCGGCGGTCCCACATCAGCAAAACCACGCCGACCGCCATAAACGGCAAGGCGATCGCCACGTGGCGCATGCTGCGGTCCTCCAGGGAGCCGAGCAGCCAGAAGGCAATCTCCAGGGCAGCGAAGGGGTTGTGGGCAAGGTTGAGCGCGAGCGCGGTGCCCGCCCCCGCGAGGCTCGATATGGCAAGCCCGGCGAGAATCAGGACCAGCAGGCTGGCACGGGGTCCCGCCACAAGCAGAAGCAAAGCAACCGAGATCAGCGCGCCGGCGATCGCAGCGACCGGAAGCGCTACGGAAAGCACGTCGACAAGGCCGAGGGAGATGACGGCGACCGCTCCGAACGCCGCCGCCGACGGCGCTCCGAACAGCGACGGCGCCGCGAGCGGATTCCTGAGGAGCCCCTGGAGAGCCGCTCCCGACAGGCCGAGCGTTCCGCCAATCATGACCGCCAGCAGGGCGCGGGGCAGCCGGATGTCGATGACGATAATGCGCGCCGCCTCGCTCGCCTGACCGACCAGCGCGCCCGCGACGGTTGGGGGCGCAAGCCAGACGGGCCCGACGCCGAGCGACACGAGAAACAAGACGCCGACCAAGAGCGCCAGGCCGACAATCAGCCGGCCGTCCCGTCGATCCGCTCGGCCGGCTACCATCCGTGTCCCCGTCAGTTGCTCCACTTGAGCCCGGCATAGGCCGACAGACCGGCGCTGTTATAGCCCGCCGCGTCCTGATAGAGCGTGTTGAAAAGGTTCTCGATCCGACCGTAGACCGTGAGATTGCTGTCGACCCGATAGTCGGCTGAAAGGTCTACTCGCGTATAGGGGTCGAGGGTCACCGTGCCGGCATCATTGTCGAACCGCCGTCCGACATAGGTCAGCGAAACCGCGGTCTCGAGATTACGGACGCCGGTGTAGACCATCGACAGCGAGCCGGAATTCTGCGCCCGGCGCGCAAGCGGCCGCCCCGTATCGAGATTGCGTGCATCGAGATAGGTGTAGGTGGCGGTCGCATGGAGGACGCCGGGAATGATCATCGCGCTGGCTGTGATCTCGACGCCCGAAGTCTGCGCGCTGGAGATGTTGGCGTAGTTGCCGAACGGCGGGAGCGTGAAGTCGTAGTCGATCATGTTTTCGATGCGGTTCCAGAATCCCGTCGCCGAGATCGTGAAGCGGCCGTCGAACAGCGTCTTCTCCAGGCCGAGGTCGCCACCGACGCTGGTTTCCGGCCTGAGATCGGGGTTGTAGGCAACCTGAAAGGCGGTCGGCCGCTTGGCGCCGGTTCCGATGCTGCCGCGGATTCCCGCCTCCCACTCGGGAATGGCGTAGAAGGCCGTCATCCGGCCCGTGGTGAATCCCCTGCCGTCGGCCTCGCCATCGTGGCGCCCGGCGAAGGAAAGGTTCAGCCGCTTGCCGACCGGTAACTGATAGAGCAGATAGCCGGCATAGAGCAGGACGTCGCTCTCGAAGGTGGGCGCGGTGAGATCGCTGCGCGTGCCGTTCGCCGTCTGCTTCTCTACCCGCGCACCGCCCAGCAGCGAGCCGGCGCTGCCGAAGCTGATGAGCTTCTGGTACTCGATCCCGATGTCGTTGCCGAAATAGTCCGTTGTCCGTCCCGGCTCGACATATTGATGATGATTGTCAGCCACGAAGAAGTTGACGGTGTTGTTCACGCCCCCCCCGAATGTCGGGAAGCTGAACTTGCCGAAGGCCGACAGAAGATCGCGGTTCAATTCGTAGCCTTTGGCGTCGAGCGTCGGCCCCGCGTCGATCTCGCTCTGGTCGCGATAGCCGTCCGCGCCGAACTCGAAACGGGTCCCGTCGCCCGGATCGAAAGCGCCGCGGATGGTGCCGGCGAACTTCTCGGTGCTGTCCGGCTCGCCATGGTCGCGGCTGCCCACCCGCGAAAAGCCGTCCGTCGCGAAATAGGTGCCGCTGGTGTAGAGGCTAAGATCGCCGGTCGTGTTCCCGCCGGAGAGATTGATCCGCCGCGTACCGTAGCTTCCGCCTTCCACCGAGGCCTTCAACCGCGGTACGCCGCCGGACTTCCTGGTGATGATGTTGATGACGCCGCCGATCGCGTCTGATCCGTAGAGAGCGCTCTGCGGACCGCGCAGGATCTCGATACGCTGGATATCGGTAGTGGTGAGAAGACTGAAATCGAACTGATCGCGCGCGCTTGCCGGGTCGTTGACCCGGACACCGTCAATCAGGACGAGGGTGTGCTGGGCTTCCGTTCCCCTCAGGCTGACGAGCGTCTGCCCACCGACGCCGCCGGTTTCATTGACGGTCACACCGGGCACGCTGCGCAGGATCTGGGCAACGGATTCGGTCGGTTGTCGGGCGATCTCCTCGGCACTGATGACCGACACCGAGCTGCCCGACCGCCCCAGCGCTGTCGGCGTATAGTATGGCGTGACGACCACTTCCGGCGGCTCGGCATCTGCCGGCATTGCGGGAAGCAACAAGCCGAGGGACAGCACCATCGTGCCGCGGGCGACCCGCGAGCGGGCGGTCATGTGGCAGACCTCGTGTTCGATCGATCTGGCGTCTGGCGCCCGTCACGGCATGTGTCCCGGGCCCACCCGGCTTCCAAGCCGGATCGTCGAGGAGTAAACGAGCGGTGGAGGCCGCGCAACGTGGGCGGAAGGATGTCCAAGGTTTTTCACGCGGCGGGGCTGATGGTCGCCGGGCTGCTGGTTGCCGTCCGGGTTGGCGCGGCGGCCGAACCGCCACCGCATCGCATCGTCTCCATCAATCTGTGCTCGGATGAGTTGCTGATCGCCCTCGCTGACCCGGATCAGATCGCATCGCTGTCGATCTATGCCACTGATCCGGTCCTTTCGTACTTCGCTGACAAGGCCAAGGTCTTCCACCACGATGCCGGCGAGGCGGAGACCGTCATCGACCTCGATCCCGACCTCGTCATCGCCGGCCGCTACACCAAGCGGGCGAGCCGGGACATGCTCTCTGCACTCGGTTATCGGGTGGAACTGCTCGACCCGGCGCGCAGCATCGAGGACTCGATCGCACAAATTCGCCAGGTCGCGTCGCTGGTGGGCCACCCGGAGCGCGGCGAGCGCCTGATCGAGGAGATCAATGCGGCTCGCGACCGTGCTCTTGCTGCTGCCCGCGGCGAGCCGCGGCGGACCGCGGCGGTGTATCAGCGCCGGGGATACGTCACCGGCGGCGAAACCCTGACCGGCGAGCTGCTGTCGGCGGTCGGGCTCGCCAATTTCGGCGGCGAGCTTGCCGGCAAGACCGGTGGATTCGTTCGGCTCGAAAAGCTGGTCGCCGATCCCCCGGACTTGCTCGTGGTCTATGGTTCTCAGGTTGTTCCCGCGGACCAGGGCGAGGCGCTGCTTGTCAACCCCGCCCTCACCGCCCTGTTCCCGGCCGACAAGCGCATCACCCTGCCGGAGCGCCTGACCGTCTGCGGCGGCCCTTCCCTGCCGGCCGCCCTCGACTGGCTATCGAATCAGGTCCGCCGGGTAAGCGGAGAATCCGTGATCGACCTCGATCATCTCTGGATGCTGGCCGCAGCCCTGGCTCTCGATGCGCTGGTCGGCGATCCGGATTTCATATGGGGTCGGGCGCCCCACCCGGTCGCATTGATCGGCGGCCTGATTGGCTGGCTCGACAGGATCCTCAACCGAAGTCATCATAAGCGGATCTTTCGCAGGATCGCCGGTGCGTTCGCACTCGTCGTCATAGTCGCCCCGGCGGCTGCCGTCGGTTTCGGCATTGAATACGCCCTCAGGCAAATGCCGTACGGGTGGATCGGCATCATTCTCGTCGCGGCGATCCTGCTTGCCGGCCGCAGTCTCTACGATCATGTTGCCGCGGTGGCGTCGGCTTTCGACACGGGTGGGCTGACTGCTGCCCGGTCTGCCGTCGCCAGAGTCGTCGGCCGCGACCCGACGACTCTCGACGAGGCCGGGGTCTGCCGTAGTGCGATCGAATCGATGGCGGAGAACTTCTCCGACGGCATCGTGGCGCCCGCGTTCTGGTTCGCCCTGCTCGGTCTGCCCGGCCTCGCCGCCTACAAAGCGATCAACACGGCCGACTCAATGATCGGCCATCAGACCCCACGTCATGAGGACTTCGGCTGGGCCGCTGCCCGACTCGACGACCTGGTCAACCTTCCGGCCAGTCGGCTTGCCGGCGCCCTGCTCGCTGTCGCCGCGCTGGTGGTGCGCGGGTCCATCGGCGCGGCTTTCCAGGTGATGCGTGCCGAGGCGCCGAAGCATCGCTCACCCAATGCCGGCTGGCCGGAGGCAGCCGTGGCTGCGACGCTCGGCCTGGCCCTGGCGGGCCCGCGTCGGTACCGCGGGGTTCTGGTGCACGACCCCTACATCCACTCCGCCGGCCGGCGCCATGCGACGCCGGTCGATATTCGTCGCGGGTTGCGACTCTTGATCGGCGCCTGGGCTTTGTTGTTCGTCGTCATCGCGGCGGCCGGAGGAGTGGTTGTCCGTCTTGCCTGAATAGCGGTAAGCCGGCTTGCTTTCCGCTGCAACGCGCATGACGTTGTGGCCGGGTTCCGAAGGGCATAGTTTGGACCCTGCAACTCAGCACAGCTGCACGGGAGGAAATTGATGGGTCACCGATATCAGAGCATCCTCGAGACGGTCGGCCGGACGCCGGTCGTCCGGATCAATCACCTCGCGCCGCCCGACGTGAACCTTTACGTCAAGGTCGAGGCCTTCAACCCGCTTGGCTCGGTGAAGGACCGGCTCGCCCTCGGCGTCATCGAGGCAGGCGAGCAATCCGGCGCGCTGAAGCCCGGCCAGACCGTGCTCGAGGCAACCAGTGGCAATACCGGCATCGGGCTCGCCATGGTTTGCGCGGCCAAAGGCTATCCCCTGGTCCTGATCATGGCCGAACCGTTCAGCGTCGAGCGGCGCAAGCTGATGCGCTTCCTCGGCGCCAAGGTGGTAATCACTCCCGCCGCCGAGCGCGCGGTCGGCATGATCAAGAAAATGGAGGAGCTTGCCAGCGCTCACGGCTGGTTCATGACCCGCCAGTTCGAGAACGAAGCCAATCCCGATTTCCACTCGCGCACAACAGCGGTCGAGATTCTCGACGATTTCGAAGACGAGCGGCTCGACTACTGGGTCACCGGATACGGAACCGGCGGTACCCTCAAGGGAGTCGGCCGCGTGCTGGCCAAGGAGCGGCCGGAGACGAAGATCATCGTCTGCGAACCGGCCGAGGCGCCGCTGATCGGCAGTGGCATACGCGCAGGAAAGCAACCCCGACGGAACGCCTGCCGCCGCTCATCCGGCGTTCAAGCCGCATCCCATGCAGGGCTGGACGCCGGACTTCATCCCCAAGCTGACCGGCGACGCGGTTGACATGGGCTCATGGACCGCAGCTGATCCCGATTGCCAATGCCCGACGCCATGAAATACAGCAGGGACCTTGCCCGGAAGGAAGGGCATCTTCGTCGGCATCACCGTCCGGCGCCACTTTCGCCGGCGCGCTTGCAGTTGCGCCGAGGCACCGAAGGGCGCCAACATCCTCTGCATGCTGCCGGATACCGGGGAGCGCTATCTGAGCACGCCGCTCTTCGCCGACGTGCGCGGACAAAATGACCGAGGAGGAACTGGAAATCTCACGCTCGACGCCGAGCGCGCAGACTCCCGGCCTGAGGACAGATTGCGCCGCCGACGTCACCCCCGGTTGCTGGCAATTGCCAGCAACCGGTCGATGTCGATGTGCCGCTCCAGATGCGCGGCAAGGCCGTCGAGCGTTTCCTCGACCAGTGCATTGAAACGCAGGTCTGAACCGTCTGCGCCCAGTTCGGCAAAATACGAGCGCCGAAAGCCGTCGGCGGCAAAGAGCCCGTGGACATAGCTGCCCGCGACCAGGCCGTCCGCGGGACCGGGCGCCGTCGCGACGGCCATCGAGATCGAGCACGGCCGGCGCAGTCCGGGCCGGTCGTGCGCCGAGATGGATCTCGTAGCCGGCGACGGTGCGCCCGTCGGAACATGGCGTCCGCTGACCGCGACAGTCGTCTTGTCGCCGCCGAGCACGGTCTCGACGTCGAGCAGCCCGAGCCCGTCGGCCGCGCCCGGCGCGCCCCTCGATCCCGTCGGGATCGGCGATCGCGCTGCGCCCAGCATCTGGTAGCCGCCGCAGAGGCCGAGCACCGCGCCGCCGCGCCGGACATGGGCCGCGATGTCGACGTCCCAGCCCTGCGCGCGCAGGAACGCGAGATCGGCGAGCGTCGCCTTGGAGCCCGGGCAGCAGGATCAGGTCGGCATCGCCGGGCAGCGCCTCGCCCGGCCGACGACCAGTCGACCGTCACGTCCGGCTCGGCGCGCAGCGGGTCGAGGTCGTCGAAATTGGCGATGCGCGGCAGCACCGGCACGGCGACGACGGATGCCGCCGTCCCCGTGCCGCGATGCTTCGGTCGTCCAGGCTCGAGCGCGTCCTCGCGCCGGCAGCCGGCGCGCGCGCGTCGAACCACGGCACCACGCCGAGGCACGGCCAGCCGGTGCGCTCCGCGATGACGCGCGACGCCGTCGTCGAACAGCGCGGCGTCGCCGCGGAACTTGTTGATGAGGAAGCCCGCGATCAGCGCGCGCTCGCGTCCGGCCCAGCAGCGCAGGTGCCGACGAGGCTGGCGATCACGCCGCCGCGGTCGATGTCGCCGACGAGGACGACCGGCACGTCCGCGGCCTCGGCGAAGCCCATGTTGGCGATGTCGCCGGCGCGCAGGTTGACCTCGGCCGGGCTGCCCGCGCCTTCGACGAGCACGAGGTCGGCGTCCGTCGCCGACCGCGGCGAAGCTGTCCAGCACCTGCGGCAGCAGCTCGGCCTTCCGCTGCCCGTAGTCGCGCGCGCGCTCAGCGTTGCCGAGCGACCTGGCCCTGCACGACGACCTGCGCGCCGGTGTCGGTCTCGCGGCTTCAGCAGCACCGGGTTCATGTCGCCGACGGCGCGAGCCCCGCAGGCGCGCGCCTGCAGCGCCTGGGCGCGGCCGATCTCGCCGCCGTCGGCGGTGACGGCGGCGTTGTTCGACATGTTCTGCGGCTTGAACGGCGCGACGCTCAGGCCGCGTCGCGAGGAGCGCCCGGCAGAGCCCGGCGACCAGCACCGACTTGCCGACATGGCTGCCGGTGCCCTGGAGCATCAGGGCGGATTCAACGACTCGAGGCAATCGCTCAAAACTCGATCCCCACCTGCGCCTTCACGCCCGAGCGGAAGGGTGCTTGACCGCTTCCATCTCGGTGACGAGGTCGGCGACCTCGATCAGCTCGTCCTTGGCGTTGCGGCCGGTGACGATGACATGGACGTCGGCCGGCTTCTCGTCGCGGAGGAACGCGACGCACCTCGTCGATCGGCAGATAGTCGTAGCGCAGCACGATGTTGAGCTCGTCGAGCAGGACCAGCTTGTAGCTGCCGGATCGGCGATCATCTCCTTCGCCCGCTCCCAGGCGGCGCGGGCGGCGGCGATGTCGCGCTGCCGGTCCTGGGTCTCCCAGGTGAAGCCCTCGCCCATGGTGTTGATGGTGACCAGGTCGGGGAACTTCTCCAGCACCGCGCGCTCGCCGGTCTGCCACTTGCCCTTGACGAACTGGACGACGCCGACCTTCATGCCGTGGCCGAGGCGCGCGGAACGACCATGCCGAAGGCGGCGGTCGACTTGCCCTTGCCCTTGCCGGTATGGACGATCAGCAGGCCCTTCTCGATCGTCTTGGTGGCGAGGATCTTGTCGCGCGCCGCCTTCTTCTTGCGCATCTTCTCGGCGTGGCGGGCGTCGAGCTCGGCTTCGTTCATGTCGCGGGTCATTCCGCAGCCTCCCGGCGCTGCTCGATCAGGGCGGACAGCCGATCATAGGCGCTGTTCGAGCGCGGCGACCAGAGGCCGCGCTCGATCGCCTCGCGGAAGCGGGCCGCGATCTCGCGCGAGCGCCGGCGGGTTGGCCTCGGCGATGAAGTCGCGCACCGTCGTCGTCGGCGATATAGGCGTCGTAGAGCAGGTCGAAATGGTGGTCGCTCGACGGCGTCGCGTCGGTGGCGGCGAAGGCGAAGAGGTAGTCGACCGTCGCGGCCATCTCGAAGGCGCCCTTGTAGCCGTGGCGCATGACGCCGGCGATCCATTTCGGGTTGACCGCGCGGCCGCGCACGACCCGGGCGATCTCCTCGCTCGAGCGAGCGGACGACCGGGCTTCTCGGGCCGCGAATGGTCGTTGTGATAGACCGGCGGCGCGAGCCCTTCAGCGTCTCGACCGTCGCGGCGAGCCCGCCCTCGAACTGGTAGTAGTCGTCGGAATCGAGGATGTCGTGCTCGCGGTTGTCCTGGTTGTGGAGCACCGCCTCGGCGGCCTTCAGCCGCTTCGGCGAGCAGCTCCCGTGCTCGCCGTCGCCCTGGCTGCCGCCGCCATAGGCGAAGCCGCCCCAGGCGAGATAGGCGCGCGCGAGATCGGCGTCGCGTCTCCCAGCCGCCCTCGTCGATCAGCGCCTGCAGGCCGGCGCCATAGGCGCCGGGCTTGGAGCCGAAGATGCGGGTGGCGGCGACACGCTCGGCCAGCGCTGAATCAAGTCCGGACGCCACGAGACGCGCCCGGGCGGCGCGGACGTCAGCGGCGATGGGGTTGCCGTCGTCGCGCTCGTCGAGCGCGGCGACGGCCCGCATGGCGGAGTCGAACAGGTCGATCTGGTCGGGAAAGGCGTCGCGGAAGAAGCCGGAGATCTTGCAGCGTCACGTCGATGCGCGGCCGGCCGAGCTCGGCGAGCGGCATGACCTGGAAGCCGGTCACCCGGCCAGTGCCGCGTTCCCATGGCGGCTCCGCGCCGATCAGCGCCAGCGCCTGGGCGATGTCGTCGCCGCCGGTGCGCATGTTGGACGTGCCCCAGGCCGACAGCGCGATCGAGCGCGGCCAGTCGCCATGGTCCTGGAAATAGCGGAGCGCCAGCGGCGTCGGCGGCGGCGCAGCCGAGGGTCCAGGCGGCGGCGTCGGCACGGCGCGGATGTCGACCGAGTAGAAGTTGCGGCCCGTCGGCAGCACGTCCGGCCGCCCGCGGGTCGGCGCGCCGGACGGCCCGGGCACGACGAAACGCCCGTCCAGTGCGGCCAGGACAGACGGCTGTCTCGATCTCGTCCGCGACCGATCGAGCGGCGGGAGCGAGGTCCTGGCGATCCAGCCGAGGACGGCGCAGGTGTCGTTCCATGGCCGGCGGGGAACGATGCCTGCATCCATCCCCTCTGCCACCAGCATTGTCGCCAGGACCTCCATGCGCTCGACGGTGTCGCCATTGGTGCGCCACGGTGTCGTCGAGGACATCGGCCAGCGCTTCGGGCCGCGGGCCGTTCCACGTCTGCGCCAAGTCGCAGTCGAGCGGGTCGAAGCCGTCGAGCCCGAGGTCGGCGGCGAGGGCGCGATGGAGCGAGGCGTCGCGGCCGCTTGCCGCGTCGCGCGGCACGCGGGCGAGCGCGACCAGCAAATCGATCGCGCTGCCGGCCTTCCGGCGCGGTCGCCGAGCACATGCAGCCCGTCGCGGATCTGCATCTCCTTCAGCTCGCACAGATGGGCGTCGAGCGTCGCGCAGCGCGCCGCCGGCGTCGTCGCGGGTCAGAGCCGAGGTCGCGGTCGAGGCCGTGGCGCTCGGCCAGTCGCGACGATCTCCGCCTCGAGCCATGCCCGCCGCCGCGGATCGACGCCGGCGGCCTGGTAATATTCGTCGACCAGCGTCTCCAGCTCGGCGAGCGGCCCGTAGATCTCGGCGCGGGTCAGCGGCGGCGTCAGGTGATCGACGATGACCGCCGAGGCGCGGCGCTTGGCCTGCGCGCCCTCGCCGGGATCGTTGACGATGAACGGATAGATCAGCGGCATCGGCCCGAGCGCGGCTTCCGGCCAGCAGGTCGGCGGACAGGCCAGCGCCTTGCCGGGCAGCCATTCGAGATTGCCGTGCTTGCCGATGTGGACGATGGCGTCGGCGCCGAAGGCTCGACGCAGCCAGGCGTAGAAGGCGAGATAGTGGTGCGGCGGCACGAGGTCGGGGTCGTGATAGGTCGCCTTGGGATCGATGTTGTAGCCGCGCGCCGGCTGGATGCCGACGACGACGTTGCCGAAGCGATGAACGGCGAGGTGGAAGGCGCCGTCGGCGACGAAGGGATCGTCTTCCGGCGCGCCCCATCGTTCGCAAAGGGCCGCACAGACGCTTTCCGGCAGCGCCGACAGGAAAGCGCCATAGCGCTCCAACGAGAGTGTGGAGCCGTTGTCCTCGTCGCCATTCCGGCGAAAGCCGGAATCCATCGAAGACGTCTCCGCGTGCTCTACGCCGTCATCGATGGACCCCGGCTTTCGCCGGGGTGACGGTGAGCGCTCGATCGGAGCGTTGGCTTGTCTTTCCAGCGCGTTGGTCTGTCCCGACAGCAGGCGATCCATCAGCGCCGCGCCGGTGTTGGGAAATCCTGGCATCGTCGTAGCCGGCTAATCGCATGGCGGCTCCGAGGCGCGCGGCACTTTCCGGCGTGTCGAGCCCGACGCCGTTGGCGATGCGTCCGTCGCGGTTAGGATAGTTGGAGAGCACGATCGCCACACGGCGTCTCGCCGCCGGGCTGCGCTGCGAGCCGCACCCATGCGGCCGCCTGCGCCGCGACGAAGGCCACCCGATCGGCGACCGGCGCGGTAGGTCGTGAGCCGGCTGTCCGTCACCGGATCGAGCGTCTCGGCCTTGAACGAGACGGCGCGGGTCGATCAGCCGCCCGTCGACCTCGGGCAGCGACGACGTTCATGGTGAGGTCGCGCGGCAGCAGCCCCCGCGCACTCGCGCGCCACGCCTCCTCGCTCGACCCGGCGAGGACCACCTGCAACACAGGACGGCCCGGCGCGGTCGAGGACTGTTCCCGCGTTGGCGGCGCCGACCCGCGACACGGCGAAGGCGGTGGTATTGAGCACGACGGATGGCGGGATTTCCGCGAATGCAGACGTCCAGGAATGCGCGACTTTCCGCGTCCTTGAGGCTGGTCACGAAGACCGGCAGCGCCGCAATGCCCTCGCCGGCAAGGGCGCTGACCAGAGCATCGATCGGCGCGGTCGCGCCGGCCTGCAAGATCGACCGGTAGAAAACGATGCGGCGCGACCGGCAGGCCGGCGCCAAGGTGCTGCATCGCTTCATCCAGAGAGAGGGCGCCCTCTCCCGGCCAGTAGCAGCCGGCAGGGGCAACCGGCACGCGGCTCCGGCGCTTCCGTCTCCCGTCCGATCAGTCGTGCCATCTCTGCCAGTGCGACGGGGGCATTCGCCGCGCCCTCCCTCGACCAGATAGCGCCACAGCCGCCGGCTGTCGGCGACCGCGACCGTCGACCAAGCTTCGAGGCTCTGGTCCCAGCGATCCTCGCCGGGAATCACCGACAAGCCTTGGCCCTCCGCCACGAGCAAATTCGCGCAGCCGCTCGAGCCCATAAGGCCAGTAGCTCGACGCCGCCCATCAGCCGAACGACGACCAGCTTCGCGTGCCGACGAGTCTTCTCGACATAGAGGTCGACCGACAGCGGGTGGCCGAGCCGCATGAGGTTGGCCAGGCGCAGGGTCGGCGCCCCCTCCCCGCTTTCTTTTGCGACCTCTGCCAGCAACGCCAGCTCGCTGTCGGCCGAGGACAGAACGACGATGTCGCCCGGCGACTGGTCGAGGTCGACGGCCGCGTCGCCATCCTCGATCCGTCCGACGTCGCCGGCGAGGAGGTGCATAGTCAGCCGGTCAGGCTCGCCGCGATGGCCGCGCGGATCGATGTCGCGAAGGCCGATGACGACCAGGCGCTCTGCGTCCGGCCACGGCTCGAAGTAGGCTTCGACCCGCGGGCCGACCGCCTGCACAACCGCCGGCGCCGCCTTGCCGTCGATGCGCGCGTCGCCCCTTGATCCGCAGCACGCCGGGGACGGAGAGCGCCGCCGCCGACCCGCTCGCGAAGCGCCTCCAGCGATGGAAACGTAGCCGGCTCCACGACGAAGCTGGCGAAATCGTCGTGGTCATGGTCCTCGCCCTCGAGCTCGTGGTGGCTCTCGCGGCCGGCCATGTCGGCTTCGGCCGCGGCGGCGAGGCCGAGCAGCACCGCCGGCGGCAAGCCCGCCTGCGGCGCTGCGCACCACGCGCGCGTGCCGGCACGCGCCTCGCGGCGCACAACCGCCTCGACGCTCGTCAAGCGTCTCGCTCGCCGAGACGAGGTCGGCCTTGCTGACGACGACCAGGTCGGCGCAGCGGAGCTGGTCCTCGAACAGCTCCTCGAGCGGGTCGTCGTGGTCGACCGCGGGTCGGCGGCCCGCTGCGCCCCGAGCGTCCGGGTCGGGGCGAAGCGCCCGTCGGCGACCGCCGGCCGCGTCGACCACCGTCACGACCGCCGTCGACGGTGACGCGGTGCCTGACGCTCGGCCAGGCGAAGGCGCGGACCAGCGGCTGCGGCAGCGCCAGCCCGGAGGTCTCGATGACGATGTGGTCGGGCGCCGGGTCGCGCGCGAGCAGCGCCTCCATGGTCGGCAGGAAATCGTCGGCGACGGTGCAGCAGATGCAGCCGTTGGTGAGCTCGACGATCTCGTCCGGGCGGCAGTCCTCGTCGCCGCAGTCGGCGAGCAGCTCGCCGTCGAAGCCGATGTCGCCGAACTCGTTGACGATGAGGGCGATGCGGCGGCCGCGCGGCCTGCGCGATCAGATGGCGGATCAGCGTCGTCTTGCCGGCGCCGAGGAAGCCGGTGACGATGGTGGCCGGAATGCGGGCACGGTTTCATGCGAGCAGCCTCCGTGCGGCGCGAACGGCTTGATCTGCAGCGGCATGGCCGGCGGTCATCAGCACCACGCGGCTCGACCGCGGCGGCGACACGCTGGTTGAGGACGCCCTTGAGCGTCGGCATAGCGGCGCGCCAGGGCGTTCGTCGGGACGATGCCGGCGCCGACCTCGTTGGAGACGAGAATCGACGGACCCGACCGCCGATTCGAGAGCCGCAAGCAGCGATTCGACCGCCGGATCGACCTCGCGCTCGGCCTGCATCAGATTGGAGAGCCAGAGCGTGAGACAATCGACCAGCACAATCCGGTCGGGGCTAACAGCCGAAACAAGGGCCCCGGGCAATTCGAGCGGTTCTTCGATCGTCTGCCAGCCATCCCCCCGCCCTGCCCGATGGTGGGCGATGCGCTCGGCCATCTCGTCATCGCCAGCCTCGGCGGTGGCAACGTAAACGGCTGATAGACCCGACGCCGTCACCAGCTCTTCGGCGAACCGGCTCTTGCCCGAGCGCCTCCCGCCGAGGACGAGGACACGGCCCAGCTTCACGCCGTTCTCGTCAAACGCTGGTTAAGCCATCCGGCAGTCGCACCGGCAAGGGTCCACAGGACGGCGCTGACGATCAGCGAGGCGATGACGAACTGACCGGCCAGCGCCCCGGGATAGGCGACGTCATGGCTCGGCGGCGGCGGAGCCCCGATTGCGTGTGGCAGGACGAGGATCGCCATGCCCACCGCCCGCAACGCCCAGTGACGGCCGAGCACAATCAGGGCAATGCCGCCGGCAGAAGCGCCAACGGTCGCCAGCCACCACACCTGCCGATCCAGAAGATCGGCGGCCGGCGTGCCTGGCAGTTCGGGAGGCAAACCCAGGGCGGGCAACAGGGAGGCGGCGACGAAACCCGCAGTTCCCCAAACAAGGCCACGGCGCCCGTCGATCGGTTCTCCCTTGATCAGCATCAGGCTGATCAGGATCGCCGAGACGGCGATCCCCATCACCAGATTGGCGAGGGCGGTGAAGGCGGTCCGCTCGACGCCATCGGCGGGCTGCCATACATCCCCATCGTGGTCGTGGCCTCCCGCCTCGGCCATCTCTTCGCCGGCCAAGCCGTGGTCGTGACCCGCAGCGCCTGCCTGCTCGAAGCGCTCGGCCTGAAGAATCAGCGGCTCGGTGGTGAAGGCCTGCAGCACGGTGACGGCCAGGCATACGGCGAGGCCGGCGCCGACCGCGCTGAACACGATCCCCCGGAACACTGCGACCACCTTTCAGTGACAGGGAAGGCCGAGGGCGTGGCGGGTGTCGTGAGTGGCGTTATGGATCGCGCTCGGCCAGGCGAAGCCCGTCGTCAGAAACAGGGCGAGGCCGAAGAACAGGGCGGCGATGGCGGGCGCGATGCGCGCGCTCGTCCCTGCCGATGCGAGATTTCCGGTGGCAGTTGTCATTCCGGCGTCTCCTTCTCCGTCCCACCGACGGCCGAGAGGTTTCAATCACGCGCCGGCCGGTCTCCTGGCTCGCGGGTCGAAGCCCTTGCCCACGCCTTCCCGGTTTCCCAGTGGCATGATGCGGGTCGGGCTCGCCGCTTACAGTTGCGGGGGCAGCCGCGGCATCGGGACCTGTCCCTCACCGCGTTCCCGTTTCATCTCCGGCCATTGCCGGCCAGAGAACCGACGCACCCCGACTGTACGCGCCGGTCGGCAGCGAGACAAGCTGTGTGGATAAGCGCCTGGCGAGCCTAGCCGGACTGCGATCTGGCGCCGCGCTTTGCGCCCGTCCACCAGCGCTTCACCGCCACGCTGACGCGACGGTTCACCCGGCGCACCGCCGGGATATCGGTGGCCAGGACCAGAAATCCCAGCGGCAGCATCCAGAAGCCGAGAACGGGAAGAAAGCCGAAAAGCCCGCCGACGACCAGAAGTCCCCCGATGGCAAGCCTCAGGATCTGGTTTTGAGGAAGCGCGATCGTGCGGTTACCTAGCCGGATTTTGGACAAATTCGAACCGCCTTCTCTCGGGGCGGACGTCGAGGGCCGCCGGAGCGTTACAAATGGGAGAAATCGGACGCCGGCACAAGCCCCCAACCGGGCATCGAGCAACCCTTTGCAACGCCGGCATGGCTTTGCTATACGGCTTCGCACTCGGCAAAGTATGCCGATCCCCGGTAGCTCAGTTGGTAGAGCAAGCGGCTGTTAACCGCTGGGTCGCTGGTTCGAGTCCGGCCCGGGGAGCCAGTTATCTGACGAAGGCGATCAATGGCGGTGGACACGGCCGCACGGTTCCAACGGGAACCAGCAGCTTGGCACATGAGTTAGTCGCCGTAGCAGACGGCCAGAAACTCCGCCGGCGAGTGGGAAATCCTGAGTTTTGCAACAGGTGCGCACTGTTCGATCACGGGGTTACGGGGCGACGACCGCACCCTCTGGCATGCCCGCAGGGGCGTGGCAGGCGGGCTAGCGGGTAATATCCACTCAACCGACCATAGGAGGTCGCAGGTGACAGACAACGAGAGCAGAACGGGTACCGGCGGTGGCGGCGGCGGCCGTTCGATCATCTACATCATCATCGCGGTGATCATCCTGGCCATCATCTACTACGCCGCGACCTCGAACTGGTTCGCAGGAGAAGAGCCGGGAGAGCAGCCGGCACCGCCGGCCACCGAGCAGCCGGCGCCTCCAGCCGAACAGCCGGCCCCGCCAGCTGAGCAACCCGCGCCTCCGGCCGAGCAGCCGGCACCACCGGCCAACGAGCAGCCCGCGCCGCCGGCCAACGAGCAGCCCGCGCCGCCGGCCAACGAGCAGCCGGCACCTCCGGCCAACGGACAGCCGGCACCGGCTCAGCCAAATCAGCCGGCGCCGCCGGCCGAGCAGCCGGCACCTCCGGCCAACGAGCAGCCGACACCTCCGGCCAACGGACAGCCGGCACCGGCTCAGCCAAACCAGCCGGATCAGCCGGCACCCGCGCAATAACGGGACGGCATTTCGCCCTCAGGGGCGGGAAGCAAACGTCGCAACGCCAGACCGGCGCCTCACCAGGCGCCGGTCTTTTGTTTTCGGGATCGTCAGGCTGGTTCCCGGGGGCGCTTAACCCTAACGTGCAAAATTCAACTCTGAATCGAGGCAAATCCCGGCGATCCGCCTTATCCTCCATGGCAGGAGCGATTGCGGCAGGGACGCCTTCGATCATGCATGCTGACGGACATCGGGTCGCTTGGGTCGACTACGCCAAGGGCTTCTGCATCATCATGGTGGTGATGATGCACTCGACGCTCGGCGTCGAGAAAGCGGCGAGCGCCGGCGGCTGGATGACCTACCTGGTCGAGTTCGCCCGGCCGTTCCGGATGCCGGACTTCTTCATGATCGCGGGGCTGTTCCTGGCGCGTGTCATCGACCGCGACTGGCGCACCTATCTCGACAAAAAGGTCGTCCACTTCGCCTATTTCTACGTCCTGTGGCTCACCATCCAGTTCGCCTTCAAGGCGCCGATGATCGCCGCCGAGGACGGGGCCGCCGGCGCGCTGCAGGCCTACGCGCTGGCCTTCATCGACCCGTTCGGCACGATGTGGTTCATTTACCTCTTGCCGATCTTCTTCGTCGTCACCAAGCTCGCCCGGCGGGTGCCGTGGTGGGCGATCTGGCTCGCCGGGGCGGCGCTCGAGGCCCTGCCCATCCACACCGGCTGGATCCTGATCGACGAGTTCGCGGCGCGCTTCGTCTATTTCTACACCGGCTACGTGTTTGCGCCGCAGATCTTCCGGGTCGCGGCATGGGTGATCGCGCGAAGCTGGCAGGCCGGCGCGCTGCTCCTCGCCTGGGCCGTGGTGGAGGGACTGGCAGTGTTCAACGGCATCGCCGACCTCCCCGGCGTCAGCCTCGCCCTCGGCCTGGTCGGGGCGCTGGCGGTCGTCAGCTTCTCGTCGCTCCTCTCCAAGTCCGACCTGATGGCGCCGGTCCGCTATTGCGGACGAAATTCGATCGTCATCTACCTCGCGTTCTTCCTGCCGATGGCGGTGTCGCGGACCGTGCTGCTGAAGCTCGGCATCATTGACGACATCGGGACTATCTCGGTCCTGGTGACTGCGGCCGGGGTGATCGGTCCGCTGGTACTGTTCTGGATCGTCCGCGGCACGTGGTTCCGCTTCCTGTTCGAGCGGCCGGCATGGGCGCGGCTCGAAACGAAGCGACTGGTCCTCGTGCCGGCCGAATAAGCGCTCGCGACGCCCCGCCTTGCCCGTGGCCGCTGGCCGGGCGACCATGCAGCGATGGCGACTGGCTCCCCGACCCTCTTCTGGTTCCGCGACGACCTGCGTCTTTCCGACAATCCCGGCCTTGCCGCCGCCTGTGACAGCAGTGCGCCGCTGATTCTTCTCTACGTGCTCGACGATTTGGGCGAGGGGCCGCGACCGCTCGGCAGCGCTGCCCGCTGGTGGCTTCATCACGCGCTCGCGAGCCTCGCGGACGATCTGGCCGAACTCGGCCAGCGTCTTGTTATGAGGCGCGGACGGGCCTGGGAGGTCGTGCCGGAGATCGTCCAGCGCACGGAAGCCCGCCGTATCGTTTGGAACCGGCGCTATGGCAAGGCGGCGGCTCTTGACGACGGCATCGCGGCGGAGCTGGAAAAGGCCGGATGCGCGGTGTCGAGCCACAGCGCCAACCTTCTCCATGAACCGGGCCAGGTGGTCACCGGCAATGGCGAGCCATTCAAGGTCTATTCGGCCTTCTGGCGGGCGGCCAAAGCGCTTGGCGGCATCCGCTCGCCAGTTGCCCGCCCGATCGCCCTGCCTCCTCCGTCGCAGCGAATCGAATCCGATTCGCTCGATTCGTTCGGCCTCCTGCCGACCGAGCCGGACTGGTCCGGCGGCCTGCAAGCTACCTGGCAGCCGGGGGAAGCCGGTGCGCAGGCCCGCCTCGACGCATTCCTCAGCGACCGTCTCGAAGAGTACGCGGAGCGGCGCGATTTTCCGGCCGACCGGGCGACCTCGATGCTGTCGCCGCACCTCCGCTTCGGCGAGATCAGTCCCGTCCAGATCTGGCAGGCAATTTCAGACGCGGGAGCCGACGCGGCAAAGTTCGCCTCGGAGCTTGGCTGGCGGGAGTTCGCCTATCACGTGCTGGCCCAAGCCCCTGATTTCCACCGGGAGAACCTCCGCGAGGCGTTCGACCGGTTTCCCTGGCAGGAGCCCGAACAGGACGTGCTCCGCGCCTGGCAAATGGGCCGGACCGGCTATCCCATCGTCGATGCCGGCATGCGCCAGCTCTGGCAGACGGGCTGGATGCACAACCGGGTGCGCATGATCGTCGCCTCGTTCCTGATCAAGCACCTGCTGATCGACTGGCGCGATGGCGAGAGCTGGTTCTGGGATACGCTGGTCGATGCCGACCCCGCCAACAATCCGGCCGGCTGGCAATGGGTGGCGGGGTCGGGCGCCGACGCCGCGCCCTATTTCCGCATCTTCAATCCGGTGCTCCAGGGCGAGAAGTTCGACCCGGACGGCGCCTACGTTCGCCGCTTCGTGCCGGAGATCGCCGCCCTCCCCGACCGCTTCATCCACAAGCCGTGGGAGGCGACGCCGATCGAGCTCCAGTCCGCCGGCCTGGTCCTCGGCAAGGACTATCCCCACCCGATCGTCGACCATGGGGCGGCGCGGGAGCGGGCGCTGGCCGCCTACAAGGCGATGCGCGCGTAGCGGGCGCCCATCCGCAAATGATTTTCCCGCCCGGTGACATGAGAAGGCAAACTTTCCAAGGACGACCCGGCGTCCGGCGGCTCCGTACTTGAAGCAGGCAGGACCAGCCGCTAGCTTCCCGCACCCAGGGCGCCAACCGAATCCGCCCCTCGCCAAGAACCCCGAGCATGACTGTCAGCAAATCCGTCGTCGACGCCATCGGCAACACGCCGCTCATTCGCCTTCGCCGCGCTTCCGAAGAAACCGGTTGCGAGATCTACGGCAAGGCCGAGTTCATGAACCCCGGCCAGTCGGTCAAGGACCGCCCGGCCCGCCAGATCATCCTCGAGGCGGAGAAGCGGGGCGAGATCCGGCCGGGTGGCCTGATCGTCGAGGGAACCGCCGGCAATACCGGCATCGGCCTCGCCCTCGTCGGGCGGGCCCGCGGCTATCGGGTGCTGATCGTCATTCCGGAAACGCAGAGCCAGGAAAAGAAGGACATGCTGCGTCTATCAGGCGCGACGCTGATCGAGGTTCCGGCCAAGCCGTATCGCGACCACAACAACTACCAGAAAGTAGCACTCAGGCTGGCAGAATTGCTGCGGGACAGCGAGCCGAACGGCGTCCTGTTCGCCGATCAGTGGAACAATCTCGACAACCGGCGGGCCCACTACCTGACGACCGGTCCGGAAATCTGGGAGGCGACCGACGGCGATATCGACGCCTTCATCTGCGCGGTCGGCACCGGCGGGACGCTCGCCGGTACGTCGATGTTCCTGCGCGAAAAGCATCCCGCGATCACTATCGGCTGCGCCGATCCCGAAGGGGCGGCGATGTACAGCCTATTCACCGCGGGTGAGGCGGTGGCAAGTCCCGGCAACTCGATCACCGAGGGCATCGGCCTCGGCCGCAAGACCCCGATCGTCGAGGACATCGACGTCGATATGCCGTACATCGTGCCCGACAGCGAGGCGATCCCGTTGCTCTTCGACCTGGTCGAGCACGAAGGCCTGGTGCTCGGGGGCTCGTCTGCCATCAACATCGCGGGCGCCATCCGGCTCGCCAAGGACCTGGGGCCGGGCCACACCATCGTCACGGTGCTCTGCGACCTCGGCACCCGCTATCAGTCGAAGCTGTTCAATCCGGAATTCCTGCGTTCCAAGGACCTGCCGGTGCCCGCATGGCTGGAGGCCGAGGCGGACGTCGACGTGCCACTGGTGCGCGCCTGAAAAATGCCGCAGCGGCGATGAACTACCCATGATGGTGGCGGGCGCGCTAAGATCGCACTCTCAGCCACAGGGATCATCGATCGTGCCGACCGAACTGCTTTTCCGCGACGACGCCTATCTGCCCGAGGCCGAGGCCACGGTCATTGCCGTCAACGACCGGCGCGGCATCATCCTCGACCGCACCGTGTTCTTCGCCACCGGCGGCGGCCAGCCGGGTGACACCGGCAACTTGCTCCGCCCCGGTACCGATCCGATTGCCATCGCGACCACGGTATACGGCGACGACAAGAGCGAGGTTGTCCATGTGCCGGGTGAGACGGAGCCTCTGCCGGAACCGGGCGAGACGCTGAAGGCGGCGCTCGACTGGGAGCGGCGTCACCGGCACATGCGCATCCACACGGCGCTTCACCTCCTCTCGGTAGTGCTGCCCTATCCGGTCACCGGCGGGCAGATCCGCGCCGACGAAGGGCGGCTCGACTTCGACATCGAAGGCGACGTGCCGCCCAAGGAGGAGATCGAGGAAAGGCTGAACGCACTCGTCGCCGCCGACTATCCCGTCACCGACGAGTGGATCAGCGACGAGGAACTGGCCGCCAAACCCGATCTGGTGAAGACCATGAAGGTCAAGCCACCGATGGGGAGCGGCCGGGTGCGGCTGGTGCGCATCGCCGACATCGACCTCCAGCCCTGCGGCGGCACCCACGTCCGCGCCACCGCCGAAATCGGCCCGCTGGTCATCGGCAAGATGGAAAGCAAGGGCCGCCAGAACCGCCGTGTCCGCATCCGGTTTGCCGAGGAATGATGACCGACCGCTCCCACTGGTTCGTCTCTTGCGCGTGGCTCGCCGATCACCTCGACGATCCGGGCGTCGTCGTGGTCGACGGCAGCTGGCACCTGCCCGGCATGGGCCGCGACGCCCGGGCTGAGTACGACCAGGCGCACATCCCCGCCGCGGTCTTCTTCGACATCGACGCCATCGCCGACACGACCAATCCCCTGCCCCATATGCTGCCGACGCCGGAGGCGTTCGCCGAGGCCGTCGGGGCGCTCGGCATCGACGAGACGCAGCGGATCGTCGTCTACGATGCTCTCGGCCTCTATTCCGCACCGCGCGTCTGGTGGACGTTCAAGATCATGGGTGCCCACGACGTGGTACTCCTCGACGGCGGCCTGCCGAAATGGCTGGCCGAAGGCCGCCCGACAGAGACCAAATCACTGACCCGGCCGCCGCGCACCTTCAAGCCGAGCTTCGACCCAAGCGTCGTACATGATCTTGCTTCCGTCCGCGACGGGCTGGCGGACGGAACCCTGCAGCTTGTCGATGCCCGGCCGCGGGCGCGGTTCCTCGGCGAAGCGCCAGAGCCCAGATCATGGGTTAAGACCGGCCGCATCCCGGGCAGCCTCAACGTTCCCTCGACCGACGTGACCAAGGGCGGCTCGATGAAGGACCCGGCCGCCATCTCCGCCGCCTTCGCGGCGGGCGGCGTCGACCTTTCGAAGCCAGTCGTGACGAGCTGCGGATCGGGGGTGAATGCAGCCATCCTGACGCTCGCGCTGGAAATGATCGGGGTCCGCAAGAGTGGCCTCTACGACGGCTCGTGGACCGAATGGGGCGGCCGCGACGACACGCCGGTCGCAACCGGCCCGGTCGATGCCATCAGTGGAGGATCTGGCTGAGGAACAGCTTGGTCCGGTCGTGCTGCGGATGATTGAAGAAGGTCTCCGGGTCGTTCTGCTCGATGATCTGGCCGGCATCCATGAAGATCACCCGGTCGGCGACCTGACGGGCGAAGCCCATCTCGTGGCTGACGACGAGCATGGTCATCCCCTCATTGGCGAGGTCGACCATCACGTCGAGCACTTCCTTGATCATCTCCGGGTCGAGGGCGGAGGTCGGCTCGTCGAACAGCATGATGCGCGGGTTCATGCAGAGCGCGCGGGCGATCGCCACGCGCTGCTGCTGGCCGCCTGAAAGCTGGCCGGGATACTTGTCGGCCTGCTCGGGAATCTTGACGCGCTCCAGATAGCGCATCGCCACTTCCTCGGCGTCGCGCTTCGGCATCCGCCGCACCCAGATCGGCGCCAGGGTGCAGTTCTGCAGGATGGTCAGATGCGGGAAGAGATTGAAGTGCTGGAACACCATGCCGACCTCGCGGCGGATCTCGTCGATCCGCTTGAGGTCATTGGTGAGTTCGATCCCTTCGACGACGATCTTGCCGCGCTGATGCTCCTCGAGCCGGTTGATGCAGCGGATCATGGTGGACTTGCCGGAGCCCGACGGTCCGCAGATGATGATGCGCTCGCGGCGCATCACCTTGAGGTTGATGTTGCGGAGCACGTGGAAGTCGCCGAACCATTTGTTCATGTCGACGATATCGATCGCCACGTCGTCGGCGGAGGCTGCCGGCTGGGTGTCCGTCGAAGGCGTCGTGGCGCCGGCCTGATCCGTCATCAGAGGAACTCCTTGGTTCAGCGCCGATAGCCGGTGTCGAGCCGGCGTTCGGTGTAGATGGAATAGCGCGACATGCCGAAGCAGAACATCCAGAACACGATCGCCGCAAAGACATAGCCGGTAGCGGGGGTGGCCGACGATGCCCAGTTGGCGTCGGTGAAATTGGACTGGACGATGCCCAGCAGGTCGAAGATGCCGATGATCAGCACGAGGCTGGTGTCCTTGAACAGGCTGATGAAGCTGTTGACGATGCCCGGGATGACGATCTTCAGCGCCTGCGGCAGGATGATCAGGCGCATCGACTGCCAGTAGTTGAGGCCGACGGCCTTGGCCGCCTCGTACTGGCCGGCGGGGATCGCCTGCAGGCCGCCGCGCACCACCTCCGCCATGTAGGCCGCCTCGAACAGCGCCACGCCGATCAGCGCCCGCAGCAGCTTGTCAAAGTTGACGCCGGGCGGCAGGAACAGCGGCAGCATCACGCTCGCCATGAAGAGAACGGTGATCAGCGGGACGCCGCGGACGAATTCGATGAAACCGATCGACACGAAGCGGACGACGGGCAACTGCGAACGGCGCCCGAGCGCGAGGGCGATACCGATTGGCATCGAGGCGCCCATGCCGGTCAGCGCGACGACCAGCGTCACCAGGAGGCCACCCCATAGCGGCGTCTCGACATAGAGTAGGCCGAGATCGAGGCTGAACAGCACGGACAGAAGCGCCAGGGCGGCGAGAACGATCCACGTCGCAAGGATGGCACGGCCACCGGGAAACCCCCTGCTGCCGAAGATCGCCACGACGCCGGCGGCGAGAGCGACGAGGCCGCAGACGGCAAAGGCGATGGTATCGACCGCAACGGTCATGCTGCCGATGGCGACGGCGGGATAGCCGATAAAGAAGCCGCCGAGGAAGACCAGCAAGGCCACGCCGACCGCCGCCGGAGCGACGGTTCCGGCCATCAGCGGCGACGCGCGGCGAGCCACGACCATGGCAACAATCGCGGTGGCGGAGCAGCTGGCCAGCAGCAAACTCGCCAGCACCCAGCCGGCGATATCGAAATGGCCGCCGGTGAGCAGGATCAGTGCGGCGATCGGGAAGATGACGAACAGGTAGATGGCGGTCTCCCGCTTGTACGGGATTCGCGGCACCGCCATCAGGACGATGCCGATGATGAGCATGATCGCCGTGACATCGACGCGCCAGCGCTGGTCAATGGGGTAACGCCCGTAGATGAACTGGCCAAATTTCGCCTCTACGAAGGCCCAGCACGCGCCGGCGCCCGGCACGATGCAGGCCTCGCGACTGTCGCCCGTCCAAACAGCGTTGATGACGGCCCACTCGACAATCGGCGGCACGATGAGGACAATCAGAAGGATGCCGAGGACGGTCAGAACGGTGTTGGTCACCGACGAGAACAGATTCTTCCGCACCCACCCGACGATTCCGATGTCGGCGCGCGGCGGCGGAAGGACGGGCTCCTCCTCCCCCCGCACGTAGGCGAGCTCGCCGACAATTCCGGGCTCGACGGCCGCTGCCCTGCCCCGATCCCGGCCGTGCGGCGCGCGATCCCCTCCGTCGGATGATCCCGCAGCTCGCTCCGTCGTCGGCGACGCGGCCTCCACAGGTCTTGCGTCTTCGGGCCCCGCCATCGGCTCAGCGCTCCACCAGCGCCACGCGGCGGTTGAACCAGTTCATGAACAACGATGTGGCGATGCTGATCAGCAGGTAGACCATCATCGTGATGAAGATCGCCTCGACCGCCTGGCCCGTCTGGTTCAGCACAGTCCCGGCGAATACCGACACCAGATCGGGATAGCCGATCGCGACCGCCAGGGACGAGTTCTTGGTGAGGTTGAGGTACTGGTTGGTCAGCGGCGGGATGATGACCCGCATCGCCTGGGGAATGATGACCAGGCGCAGCGTGGCCCGCGGCCTGAGGCCCAGCGCATAGGCGGCTTCGGTCTGGCCATGAGCAACCGCCAGAATGCCGGCGCGCACGATTTCCGCGATGAAGGTCGCCGTGTACAGGCTGAGACCGAGGAGCAGCGCGACGAACTCCGGCTGGACGTGGAGTCCGCCGACGAAGTTGAAGCCTTTGAGCTCGGGAAAGCTCAGGGTGAGCGGGGCTCCGGTCAGGTAGAAGACGACAACCGGCAGGACGATGACCAGCGCGAGGCCTGTCCAGAAGACGGGGAACGGGCGCCCGGTCGCAAGCTGCCGCCGGCGTGCCCACCATGCGACGCCGAAGGCGGTGGCAAACGCCACGACAATTGCGATCAGCGTGGCTGCGAAGCCCGGCTCGATCACCGGCCAGGGCAGAAGCAACCCGCGGTTGCTGAGATTGGCGCCCGCCGGCAGCTTGATTGCCTGCTTCGGCCCCGGAAGCAGCGCCAGCACCGCCTTGTACCAGAAGAGGAGCTGCAGCAGCACGGGTACATTGCGGAGCGTCTCCACGTAGATCGCCGCAATGCCAGCCGATCAGCCAGTTGCGCGACAGGCGGGCGATGCCGATCACGAAACCGAGCGCCGACGCCACGACGATCCCGAGGAATGCGACAAGCAGCGTGTTGAGAAGACCAACGAGGAACGCGCGAGCGTAACTGTCTTCCGCGGAATAGGAGATCAGCGACTGGGAGATCGCGAAACCCGCACGAGCCCAGAGGAAGTCGAAGCCGGAGGCGATCCCGGCCCGCTCCAGGTTGTCCCGCGCGTTCTCGAATATCCACCACAGAAAGACGATCAGGCCGACCGCCAGAAGGACCTGAACGACGAGGCCGCGGAATATCGGGTCGTAGAGAAGCGATGATCGGCTGGCCTGGCGCACGCCACGGTCGGGTGCCATGTCACCGATAGCCATCGGGGCGCATTCTCCTGGCCGCCAAACCCGTCGCTCCCGGGCGGGACGTCCCCGCCCGGACGACGCGACGGATCAACGGATCGGTGGAGCGTATTGAATGCCGCCCTTGGTCCACAGAGCGTTGAGCCCGCGGGCAATCTGGAGCCGCGAACCGGAACCGATATTGCGCTCGAAGATCTCGCCGTAGTTGCCGACGGCCTTCAGCGCGTTGGCGGCCCAGTCGTTGGTGAGGCCGATATCCTCGCCGAACGTGCCGTCGGTGCCGAGCAGACGCCGGATTTCCTGGTTGTCGCTTGTCTTCATCTCATCGACGTTGGCCTGGGTCACGCCGAGTTCCTCGGCGTTGAGCAGGCGCAAAGCCGACCCACTTGATGATGTTGAACCACTGGTCGTCGCCCTGGCGGACCACCGGGCCGAGCGGCTCCTTGGAGATGATTTCGGGCAGGATGATGTGATCGTCCGGATTGCTGAGCATGAGGCGGGTCGCATAGAGGCCCGAGGCGTCAGTGGTGTAGGCGTCGCAGCGGCGTGCGTCATATGCCGCGTTCGCCTCTTCGACCTTTTCGAAGACCACCGGATGAAGTTCCATGTTGTTCCGCTTGAAGTAGTCGGCGAGGTTCAACTCGGTGGTCGTCCCGGTCTGGACGCAGACCGATGCACCCGACAGCTCGAGAGCCGAGGTGATTCCGTCGGCCTTGCGGACCATGAACCCCTGACCGTCATAGTAGTTGACGAGGCTGAACGCCAAGCCGAGCGCCGTGTCGCGAGACATGGTCCAGGTGGTGTTCCGCGCCAGCATGTCGATCTCGCCCGACTGCAGCGCGGTGAACCGATCCTTCGCCGACAGAGGCGTGAACTTCACCGCCTGGGGATCGTTGAAGATCGCAGCAGCCACGGCGCGGCAGTAGTCGACGTCGAAGCCCTTCCAGTTGCCAGCATCGTCGGGCGAGGCAAATCCGAGAAGGCCCGTATTGACCCCGCACTGGACAAAGCCCTTTGCTTTCACGTCTTCCAAAGTCGTGGCCGCCGCACTCCCGGCTGCGAGCGCGAGCACGGCACCCGCAAGGATCGGCGCGATCAAGGTTCTCATCTAGGGTTTCCCTCTCATTGCCCTGGTCAACTGAACTTTCGTGGATGGCGACCCCGACGGGAAGTGACCGCAGGTTGAGGAAACGGCCAAGACTCATTTCATTGACCGGTCGCGGTCGAGGATCGCTGATTGACCCGATCATCTCAGGCGATTATTCGACAACGGTCAAGGGCGCTGGAGAAAATGCCTTCTTTTGCAGCGCCTTGGCCGGTCATCCTCCATCACTCGGGCGAAAGGCTCTCATGGCTTCCTCCAACGACGACCGCGACGGATTGCAGCCGGCGACAAGGGTCGTGCGCGTTGGCCGCGACAAGGCGATTACCGGCCCGTTCGTGAATCCGCCGGTTATCCACGCCTCGACAGTGCTCTTCCCGGACACCGACACGATGCTGTCGCGCCGTCAGCGCTACCAGTACGGACGTCGCGGGACTCCGACCAGCGAGGCGCTCGAGACAGCGGTCAGCGAAATCGAGGGGGCAGCAGGGACGGTCGTTTGTCCTTCGGGGCTCAACGCCGTCTCGACCGCACTCTTGTCGGTGCTGTCCAGCGGAGACCAGGTGCTTGTCGTCGATTGCGTCTATGGACCGGTGCGCCATTTCGCCGACACCGTCCTCAGGCGTCTCGGTATCGACACGGTCTACTTCAACCCCGCCATCGGCGCCGACATCGCCAGTCTCTTCACCGAACGGACCAAGGCAGTCTACCTCGAGGCACCGGGATCGCTGACGTTCGAGATGCAGGACGTTCCGTCAATCGCGGCGGTGGCCCATGAGCGTGGAGCAGTAGTCCTTTTCGACAACACCTGGGCGACCCCCTCTATTTCAAGCCGCTTGCCGCCGGTGCCGATCTGTCGATCCAGGCCGGCACCAAGTATCTCGGCGGACATTCCGACGTAAACCTCGGCCTGGTCGCGGCCAGCACCAATTCTCTGGCCGGCGCTCAAGGAGACCTACGGGACGATGGGGCTCTGCGTCGGACCGGATGACCTCTATCTCGGCCTGCGGGGACTTCGCACGATGGCGGTCAGGCTCGAACGCCAGATGGCCTCGGCGATCACCGTCGCCGAGTGGCTGAGCGGCCGAGCGGAGGTCGCCCGCGTTCTCTACCCAGCCCTGCCCGGCGACCCCGGCCATGCGCTGTGGAAGCGGGACATGAGCGGAGCGAGCGGGCTCTTCGGCCTCGTGCTCAACGGCTGGAGCGTGGACGACGCCAAGCGCTTCGTCGACGGGCTGGAACTCTTCGGCATCGGCGCTTCCTGGGGCGGCTTCGAAAGCCTCGCCATCCTCGCCCGGCCGGACCGGCTGCGCAGCGCCGCCCCCTGGACCGCCGAGGGACCCCTCATCCGCCTGCACATCGGCCTCGAGGATCCCGCCGATCTGATCGCCGACCTCGACGCGAGCTTTCAACGGGTGAGCGCCGCCTAACGCCCTTTGTCCTTCCGGTCGTTTGATCCCTCGCCGAACCACGCTATCCAGAGGCCAGAAACCACGTCCCGATAGCCTGGCCGGGTGAATGCCGTCCGCGCTGCGACCGTCTTCGGCAGCAGTGTCCCATCTGGCTGGCGCTGAAAGCCGACACCGTTGCGACCCAGCGCATAGGCGTAGGCAACGGTGAACGCGACGCCGACGAAGAACCCACCGAACACGTCGCTCGGATAGTGGGCGCGAACCACCACCCGGCTGGCCGCGATCGTCATGGCGATCAGCGCGATGATGGCGACCAGCACCGGCCGTCGACGGAAGATCAGCGCCACAGCCGTCAGCGCGGCGGCCACGGTCGTCGCATGCCCGGAGGGGAAGCTGACATGCGCATAGTCGAAGGAAATCGGGTGAAAGCTGAAGATGCCGTCCTTGGCGAAGCGAACCGGGCGCGAGCGGCCAAGAAGCCACTTGACGATGTCGGTAGCGATCCCGGCGCCGGCAACGGTGAAGAAGAAAAAGCCGACCAGTTCGCCGACCTCGACCCAGGCCGCCGAGACCTCCCGCGATACCCGGCTCCAATTGGCACAGAGCAGCGCCAATCCGAATACGCCAGACGGAACGAGCAGCCATTCGGACCGGCCGAAGTTGGTCACAAAGCCGAAAAAGCCACTGACGGGATCGCCAAGGCTCTCGGCCCACCCCGGGGCGTGCCGATCGAGCGCAAGAAGCGAAAACGCGATCAGAAGAGCGGTCAGCGCCCCGCCGGCAAGAAACAGCCTCCCGTAGTGATAGGCGCTGGCGTCGAGGGGCGGGACCCGCCGCCGCCGGAGCCGGCTCCGCAGAACCTCGAAATTGTGACCCGCGGACGCGATCGGCCCGTCGGTGCGCGCGTCACGTCCATCCGTCGTCTCGCTACTCGGAGTTATTGGCACCTTGCTGCTTCGCCAGCGTGAACAAGCGCAGGTTCACCCATCGTCCGTTGCCGGGATTGAAGCCCGGTACCCGGCCCAGGACATCGAGGGCGATACCAAGGTCGTCGGCGCGCTGACGGAACGACGACAACTGGCGGTTTTCGACAATGGCAATCCGGCATGGTCCCTGATTAAGGAAATCCGCCGCGCCGGTTGCCGTGACGAAACGGACCCTGGACTTGGTCAGGTAGGCGAGGCTCGGCTCGACGAAGCCGGCCGAGGCGTAGCGCGGCGTGCCACAGGTGACGGATTTGCCGAGGTCAAGCACGCGGTCGCTCAGCCGGGTGTGCTCGAGCCCGGGCAGAATGAGAGCAAAGACGCCGAAATTCATGATCGTCGCAGCAACAACCGCCAAGCCTGCCGCCGCAACCGCGTGTTCAGCCCTGAGCCATTGCCAGGCGACGATGCCGAGCGCGGCGGCGATCGCCAGCGGCACCATCGCGGTGTAGGGCACGACCGCATCGATGCCGTAGACGATGGCCGGCGCGCCGACAAGAACAGCGATCCCGAAGAGCGGCAGCAACAGCGAAATGAAGCCGCGGATGCGTCCTTTGGCGGGAATTTGCCCTGCATCGACCGCGAGTGCGGCAAGGAGCGCGATCGCCGGAAAGGCCGGGAGCACGAGTTGCGGCAGCTTGTAGGCAACCAGTTCCGCCCCGAGCCAGGCGGGCGCCGCGCAGGCGGCGGCAAAGAGAACCGCGGGTCGCCGCCGTTCGTCGAACAACCACGGAATCGCCAGGAGGAAGAACGTGGCGCCCGGCCAGAAGAGCGCCGGGAAGAGGATCGTGTAGGTGCCCGGCGGGGCAAGCGGATTGAAGGCGCCGGCAAGCCCGGCCGGAAGATCGCCACCGGCATTGCTTCCCGTCGCGGCCAGGACCGAGGCGATCTCTGGCGCGGCGATCACCAACATCACCGGCACCCCCCACACCGGCTGAAGCCGCCGCATCCAGCCGAGGCTCCGGCGGCTGAGCGCTAGGATGATCAGGGCTGACGCGACAATCGCCGGCGCCACCGCGCCCTTGAGGAGAATGCCGAGCCCCATCGCGAGCCAGAACAGAAGGCACAGACCGGGACGACGCTTGTCGTCCGGCGCAAGCCACAGGCGGGCCAGCGCTCCCTCGGCGAGGACAATCGTCGCCACCAGCGCCGCATCGGGGCGCGCGATCCTCGCCTCCGAGGCAAGGACAATGTTCGCAGCAACGAAGAGCCCGGCAAGCAGTGCCGCTCGCGGCCCGACAAAGGCAAGAGCCAGCCACCACGTCAGGAGTGCCGTGCCGATGCCCGCCACCAGGGCCGGCATACGATAGACCCAGACCGGCGGATCGCCATCGGCGAGCCACCCCGTCCCGGCAGCCAGCCACACCGTGCCGATCGACGCCAGCGGCTGCGGCTCGCCGACGATCCGGGTGTCCATCAGATTGCCGGTTGCCACCATCTGGCGCGCCGCCTCGGCGACGTAGGCTTCCTCGCGGTCGAGCGGCGGCAGGCCGGTCAGCCCGGGCAGGAAGCTGAGCAGCGAAACGACGATAATGGCGACGGCGGCTGCCGTGTGCGAAGCGGCGAGCCGCCCGATCACGGCCTCGATCGTCCGCCGCGCGCCATCGGTCATTGCATTTTCCGACGCCACCGGCGTCATCGCCAACCCTGCCGCTCCATTGCCCTGGGAAGTAGCGAGGACGATAACAGGATTTGGCGGCGCCGACAGGGATGCTGGGTCGCAGGCGGCAATCTCGTCTTCCAGCAGTTGACGCAGGATGAGCGGATCATCGCCACCCACGGATGCGAGAGCAGCGGCTCCGGCGGCATCGCCATGGCGACAGAGCGCTTCGTGACCGTTCTGTCGGGTCGGGTTTGCCTCATCGATTGTCGCCGGCCATAGTGAACCAGCGGGCAGGATGATCCGGATGGCAGGTAAGGCGGAGGCCGCGACCGGGCTGGGGGTGGCGTGCATGCTGACACTGGCGGCGTTGGCTTCTGCAGCGCTGGGCCCGGTGATTGGCGTTGCCGACCCCGATGCTGCGGGCTTGCATGGGTTCGGGACGATCTCGCTGCTTCCCTTCGAAGGGCTCTTTCTGCTGACGCTGGTCGCCTACGCCCTCGCTCTCTTCCTTCCACAGGACAGGTTGGCGCTCGCACAGGCCATAGCGATCGCCTTCTACGGCATTGTCATGATCCTGGCAGGGCTGGCATTGATCGTGGCCGGGTTGGCGCGGTTCGCCGGGCTCATCGGTCTGCTGCTGGCCTTTCCCTTCGGCACCATCGCCTATTTCGTTGGCTACACCTGCGGCAGCGGCGAATTGAGCGGCCTGCCAGCGGCCGCCAGCAGGGTGATCGGCGGCGGGTGCTTTACCGGCGTGCAGCTGACGGCTCTGGCAGCGGTTGTCCTGGATCTTGCGGCGCTCGCCGCGCTGTTGGTGGCAGCCTGGCGGTTCATCAAGGTGCGCGGGCTTCTTTGGCTGGTAGCCTTTGCGAGCGCCGTCGGCCTGGCAATCTTCGGCGTGCTCTGGACGCTGTCCGGGCTGAGTTTCCTGATCTATCCGGCCGACGCGCTACTCACCGCCTGCCTCGGCCTCGCGATTCTGATTTACGGTGCGGTGGTCTTCGTCAAATCGTTACTGGCGCTGGCACTGGCCATTGCCGGGCAGGTCGGCTGAGCCGCCGTCGAGACGCACGCGGCATGGCGAAGGTCCCTTGCAGCTGAGTGTGAGCGTGCTGCCCTGATCGGCGGCGATTGCGAGGCGCGTGGCGGGCGCCGCGGGCCCGCCGAGCGGCTGAATGCAAAGAAGGTTACCGGAGCGTTGCGCTATGACAAGCGCGCCCGCGGTGTTGGGTTGGGTCACGGCGATTCGGCCCGTGAGCACGCTGGTATCGGCTGGCGCCGCCGGCCAATCCAGCGTGATGGTGCTACCTGGCGCGAGGCCAAGTTCAACCGGCACGGGGAAGAGCGCGGGTCGCGCCCAGCCGAGCGGCAACTCCTCAAGGGCGGCGTTGAGCGTGTTGAGAGCGCTCGCGGGAAGCTTGGTATCTGCGTCGATCTTGCAACTGCCGTCGTGACATGCGGCAGCGGCGACGTCCTTGAATGCGTCGCTGATAGCGCCGATGCAATCGACGATCTGGCCAATCCGGCTGTGGGTGTCGGGCGCAGCACAGCTCAGCTGGGCTGAAGGGGTCAACGGCCAAAGACCGGCGAGCCACCAGCCAAGCGCCAGCACGAGAATGCCAACCGCGATATGTCGCTTTCGCAGGCGCGCGGGCATCGGCATCCTCCACGGGGATTTGATTCACAGGCACCAACAATCGGTTGCTTGATCCGGCGCGGCCAGCTTACCCTGCGGCATGTTGCCGTTCTCGCAATCCTTTGTGCAAGCCTCGGAGCATCTGATGCACTGGATCGAGGCTGTCCTGGATGAGGCACCGGAACTCGCAAGCCCGGGGATGGCGGCCACCGGGAGTGGCGTGGCAATCACGCCCTGGCGAATCGATACCCCGAGACGGCGCGGCGCGACGGCAGGCTCATCCATACCGTGACGGGGCGATTCTGCGCCTCGATTGGACCCGAGGCACCGGCATTCGGGTGCGACTGGCTCGATCGGCTCTATTTCGCGGCGCTTTCGGAAGGCTGCCTGTCGTCGGAGGACCCGCCCGAGCGATACTGGCGCCGGCCGCCGGCACTCTATCTGACGCTGGAGCGGCGGATCGAGCGGCCCGTTGAGGCCTCGCAGGCAGGCCCGGTCACCGAACCCGTCATCGTCGAGATCACCACCAATCCCGCGCAACGGGCCAGGGAAAGGAATTGACATGGCAAGCTATCTCGCGCCCGGCGTCTATGTGGAGGAAGTGCCCGGCGGTAGCCGCCCGATCAGCGCGGTGGGCACGTCGACCGCGGTCTTCTTCGGCGTCGCGCCCGGTACGGATGCGCCGGAGCGGGTGGCAACCCCTGTCACGTCATACTCTGAATTCCTGCGCGTCTTCGCCACCGATGCCGAAGCATCGACGCCGCTGACGGCGGCGGCGGCGGGGTTCTTCCAGAACGGCGGCGGACGGCTGTACATCGTTCACCTCGGCGACAAGGCGAAGCAGATAAGCCCGGACGACATTGCGCTCATCGAAGCGCTCGACTCGATCAGCATCATTGCCGCGCCCGGCTTCACCGACGCCGAGAGCTACGAGGCGCTGATTGGCGCCTGCGAGGCGCGGCGCGACTGGTTCGCGGTTCTCGATTGTCCCGCCGAGATCGATGCCATCGACGATCTGACGCGCTCGGTCCAGGCCGGCGGCCTGCGCCCACGGTCGAGCGACCGGGGCGTCGCGGCGGTCTATGCGCCGTGGATCGTGATTGTGGATCCGATCACCCGGGCGCGGACCCCGGCCCCGCCTTCCGGTCATGTCTGCGGGCTCTACGCGGCAACCGATGCAAGGCGGGGGGTGCACAAAGCTCCTGCGAATGCGCCGCTGGTGGGAGCGCTCAACGTTACCCGTGCGATCTCGCAGCGCGAGCAGGAGGTGCTCAACCCCGTCGGGGTGAACTGCATCCGGCTGTTCGACGACGGCATCAGGGTCTGGGGGGCCCGGACCCTGGCTGACCCGACAAGCGAATGGCGCTATGTGCCGGTGCGGCGGCTCGTGACGATGATTGCGCAGTCGATCGAACGCGGCACCGGGTGGGTCGTGTTCGAACCGAACGACCTAACCTTGTGGAAGTCGCTGCGCCGCGACATCGGGGCGTTTCTCGACGGTTTGTGGCGGACCGGGGCATTGGCCGGAGCGAAGCCCGCCGAAGCCTACTTCGTCAAATGCGATTCCGAGACCACGACCCAGGCCGATATCGACGAGGGCCGGGTCATCGCCCTGATCGGCATCGCCCCGGTCAAGCCGGCCGAATTCGTCATCATCCGGATCGGCCAGTCGCTTGGGCAGAGCATGGTGGAGGAGGGTTGAACATGGCGGACCCCTATCGCACCTACAATTTCAACCTGCTGATCGAGGGCATCGCGGTGGGCGGGTTCCTGCGTGCCAGCGGGCTGGGCGCAGATATCGAGGTCATCAGCTATCGCGAGGCGGGGGCAGGCGGGCGGATGCGTCAGCTGCCGGGGCAGCTCCGCCATCGTCCACTGGTGCTCAGCTACGGGGTGAGCCGGGCGCAGGTGCTTTGGGACTGGTTCGCCGCGGTGGGCGCGGGCACGGTCGAGCGGCGCAACGTTTCGGTCGTGCAGTTCGAGAATGACGGGGTGTCGGAGGCCTTCCGCTGGAACCTCTACCAGGCCTGGCCGGCGCAATTTTCCGTTTCATCACTCGACAGTGCGGTCAGCGAAGTCGCGATCGAGAGCGTGACGCTCGTCTATGACGCCCTGGAGCGCGACTGATGCGGCGGATGCCAGAGCGCGGACGGGCGCCGCAGCTGCACTTGCGGCTTGCCGCGCAACGGAAAGCCAGGCGATCGAGCGGGATCGAGGACACCGCACTGGAGCGCTGGCGGTGGATGACCGCCGGCGTGGCACGCTGGACCCGCTTCAATGCCGGTGTGACCGCCGGCCTCGACGGTGGGCCCGGATTGGCCGTTCCCGAGAGCGTTCGCGATCAAGGGCGAATGGGGGCCGGGCCCGCGAAGGTCGCGGCATCGGAACCGCCCGCCGGGAAGACCTCGACGTCTGGTCGCGGCGCGGTTGCGACTGGCAAAGAAGTGACCTTTGCACACCGCCCGCGGATCGCTGAACGGTCACGGGCCGACACCGAGGCGCAGATGGACAGTGGTGCCCTATCCGAGGGGGCTATCGACCCTTCGCGCTTGTCGGCACGCGGCCATCGACCCCGGACGGCCGGCGGGGCGGCGGAAACGCTGGCGCGCGAAGCGTCTATTGCGCAGCCCTCCCCGTCCAATGTCGGTGCGGGTGGTCCATCACCCGAGGCGGTGCGTGCCGAGCCGGCACCTCACCGCCCCGGCCCCGACGTGCTGGAATCCGCGCCCGCCTGGGCGCCGCTCCCGACGGTGGCGCAGGCGCCCGCCGGGCTGCCGTTGCGGCCGGGCGCCGGAGGGAGCCTGCCATGGAACGACTGATCCTGCTGCCGGGCTCGCCGCGACCACCCGATTTGCCCGAGATCATCCGTTGCGCGCTGAACCCGAGCGAGGTCGTGATCGCTCGAAGCGCCGGGCTCGCCGAGCGGCCCGAGGCCTTGGCGATCGCAACAACACCGGTTCCTGTTTCGACGCAGATTGCATCGGCACCCGCTGAAGAGTCGGCAGCCTCCTCCGGACCCGGCGGGCGGTTGGCGTCGCCGCAATCGCTGGCGTCGCTGGGTTATGGCGGAGCCGGGCGGACGATCCTGACGCTGCGGCTGCTTTTCGAATCGCCGACGGATCCCGAGACCGGAGTCGTCACGGAGGATGTGCGCCGGCTGACCCGGCCCCTCCACAGCCTGGCCGGGCGGCCCGGACCGGGTATCGACATCCCCGCCCCAGTGGAGCTGATCTGGGGCAAGCACTGGGCCTTCCGTGGCACCATCGCGCGGCTGTCGGAAACGCTCGACGATTTCACGCCGGCGGGACTCGCGACCCGGGCCTGGGTGCAGATCGAATTCTGGGGGCTTCCCGAGGCAGCTCTGCCGCTCAGCGCCTCCGTCTCTGACGTTTCGGCCGGACCGCCGGTGGGGGCCTCGGCATGAGTGGCTGGGCCGGGTTTTTGCTGGCAGCCGACAACGCGCCGCTCGATGCCGACGCAGCTGCACGGCTCGTTGGACTACGGCTCGAACGACGCCTGGATGCGCCAGCGTCGCTGTCCCTGCGCTTCCGGCTCGATGCCGCCGGAGCGTTGCGGCCCCTGGCTATGGGCGCCAAGCTGGCTCTGGCGATGGAGGGCATGGTCCTGTTCGAGGGGGCGATCGGACGGATTATTCGGCGGCGTGGGGCCGACGGCGTCTACGTCGACGTGACGGCCGAGGATGCGCTGGCTGGACTCGCCGCGGTGCGGCGGCTGGGTGCCGAAGAGATCGGGTCGGTCGCCCGTTTCGCCCGGGGAATGGCGTCGGCGGCCGGGCTTGAATTCCGCGCCGGTTCCGAGGATTTCGCGGCGGGACGGCACCTGAACCGGTTTGCCAGCGACCTCGAATTTCTCACCCGAACGCTTGCACGTTATGGTCTGGCGGTGGTGTGTCGGCCAGGGACGCTGGAGATGATCGACCTCGTGCGGCGGCGCGAGGCCGTGCCGCTTGGGGCCAAGATCCTGAGCCTGACCGAGACAGAGACGCCGGGCCTCGCCGATGTCCCGGCCTGGCTTGGCTGGTGCAACGATACCGACGGCAGCCTTCGACAGGGAGACATCGCCAGCGGAACGGGCCGCGGACCGGTGGCGGTAGCGGCGCGGGCTGATGAGCCTTCGGCGCGCCTCGCCGACGCTGCACGGCGACGCGCGGAACAAGCGGCCGCGTGGGTCGAAGCGGAGTTGGCGGGCTATGCCGATCTCTGGCCGGGCGATGTGGTCTCCGTGCCCGACGGGGGCGTCTATACGCTGACCGCGGTCGAGCTGACGCTCGATGCTGCCGGCGGCGCCGTGACCCGGATCGGATCGCGACCCCTGCCGGGAACTCAGGCTGTGGTGCCCGGCGCGTCCTTGATCACCGGGACGGTCGAGAGCATTGCCGATCCGGATGCGGCCGGCCGCGTGAGAGTCGGGATTGCCGGTTACGGCGGCGTCCGGAGCGGTTGGCTGCCCGTCGTCGGAACGGTGAGCCGCGAGGGCGGCGGCTTCACCTGTCCTTTCGCGGTCGGCGATCCGGTCCTTGTCGCAGCGCCCGAGGGTGACCCGGAACTGGGGCTGGTTCTGGGCGGGATCTCCCGTGCGGGCGAATCGGCGCATGCATTGGTTTCGGGCGAGGTACGCGAGGGACAGGCCTGGCGAGCGCGTGGCATGGGCATGTCCATGAACGAGGATCTGGGTCAGTTGCGGCTGGCGCTCGACGGCGGGGCTGAGATCGAGATGACCGACGACCGCATCCGACTCAAGGCCGCGCAGTTGGACTTCGAATGCACCGGCGCGGTCCGCATCCGCGGAAGCCGCATCGACTTTCTGGAGGCTTGAGATGGCCGAAGTGGCGGTCGAGACGGCGAAAGTCAGATGCTCGCACGGGATGGGCTATGCGCGGCCAACCTCGTCCCGGCCGTTTCTGCGGATCGGCAGCGTGCCGGTGCTGGTCGCTGGCGACATGGCGGGGAATGCCATCCGTCTTTGTCCCAACTACGGCCCCACGATGAAGCCCTGCACGGCGACGCTACCGCTCGTCAGCGGTCGCTCGCGACTGGTTTTTGCCAACGGCGCGCCGCTGGTCTTGCATCGCGCGACAGGTCCGACCGATGGCATTCCGCCCGGAGCGACGAGTTTCTCGGTGCGCGCCCCGGGTCAGGAGTTCGTTTTCGCGGAGGTTTGAATGCTCGGCTATGGTCTTCCTTCGGGACCCGGCGCGCCCGGTTTCCGCCTGACCCACGCGGGGCGGCTTGAGGCGGTGACGGGGATCGCCGAACTGCGTCAGTCCCTGCAGATGCTCTTGGCGACGACGCCGGGCGAGCGGCCGCTGGCACCGGGCTTCGGCTGCGCGCTGCACCGGTTGGCTTTCGAGCCGATTGACGACACGACGGCGGGGTTGGCGATCAGGATCGTAGCCGAGGCCGTGGCGCGGCAGCTGCCGCATGTCCAAGTCGACCGCCTCGATGCCGGACCCGATCCGGCGGACCCGGGACGGCTACGAATTGAGCTTTGGTATCGCGATCGGCGGAGCGGGGCGGAAGACGCGCTGAGCGTGGCGCTTCCCGCTGACGGCGGGACATGAGGGCCCCGCCGCTCGACGACGCTGGGCCTGAGGCGCTGATCGAGGCGGCGCGACAGCACCTGCACGCACGCGGCGCGGTGTGGCAGGCGAACGACCCGGCAGATCCGGGGCTCGCGCTTCTGGAGGCATTTGCTGCCGTCACCAGCGCCGAGATTTCACGTTTGAACCGCTTGCCCACGGTCCTGCAAGGGCGGTTCCTGGCAATGCTCGGCGCGCGGCGGCGGCCGGGGCAGGCGGATGCGGCCCGACTGTGCTTCACCATCGCCCGCGGGCGAAAGCGCGACGTGACGCTGCCGGCAGGGCTGCGGGTGGCCGCGGAGCGGGCGCCGGAGCTCGTCTTCACCCTGATCGAGCCGACGGTGATACCAGCCGGCGAGACCGCAGCCGAGGGCCTGGCGGCTCGCGTCGGTCTCGTCGCTGAGGCCGAAGTCGGGCGCGGCACTGGCGCTCCGGCACAGCGCGTGGTGCTGCCACACAGCGACCTGCCGGGAGCACCGGCGGCGGCAGCAGCGGTCGACGTTCTGGTCGAATGGTCGGGGCCGGTGCCGGCCGGCGCGCAAGGCGTCGATCGCGGCAGCGTACGGGTCGTCCGATTTCGCGAGGGAACGGAAGGGCCATGCTTCAGACTGGATCGGGCCGCCGGCGAGATCACCTTTGCGGCCGACGGGCCGGTGCCGCCCGCCGGAGCGCGGATCGTCGCGAGCTATTGCTTTCGTTTGCCCACCGAAAGCAATGACCCGCTCGGGCCGGGGCAACTGAACGACCTCCTCGATCCTTTGCCCGGCGTCGCCGTCACCAATCCCGCAGCGATCAGCCCTGGCCATCCCGCCGAGACACCCGAGGCGCTGCTGGCACGCGGGCCAGCGGCCGCGATTGCGGCAGACCATGCCGTGCGGGCCCGCGACTACGAGGCGTTGGCCCTCGCCGCCCATCCGGGCGTGGCGCGTGCTCACGCCGCGGCGCTGGCGGGCGACTGGGCCTTTGCCGAACCGGGCACCGTGCGGGTGTTGATCGCACCGAGGGTCGTTGCCGACAGTGATGGCGCGGTCGGCCCTGACGCCCTCGCAGCCGCCGAGGCCGAGGAGTTGGCGGGGCCGGAGATGCTCGACGCGGTACGGGCGCGGCTTGTCAAAGCCGCGCCTCTCGGCGTCCGCATTGAAGTGGGCTGGATGCCGGCGAGAGCCGTGGCCGTCGCTGCGCGGCTTTACGTTTCGCCCGGCGCCGATGCCCAAAGCATCGGGGCAGGTGCGCGTCAGGCGCTGGCTCGGCTCCTCTGCCCCCTTCCCGGCGGACTGTGGCCTGAAGGCTGGCCGCTCGGCCGGCCGTTGAGGCTGTCGGAGGTGATCGAGACGCTTTCGGGGGTGCCGGGCGTGCGAGCTGTGGATCGGGTCGAACTGCGCCCGCGATACCCGATGACCGGACGCGTGACGGGGATCACCGTGGACGCGCGCCAGCCCGGTACCTGGTTCGTCGCGATGGGCGGCGCGCTTTATCGGACCCTGGACGGTGGCGGGGGTTGGACCCGGACACCGGTTCCAGCCGACGCCGTGGTCGCGGTGGCTGCGCACCCGGTGCGCACCGGTCTTGTCGCTGCCGCGGGGGGTGATGGCGCAATCTATGTCTCCGCCGATTGCGGCCAGAGTTTTTCGGCCTTTGCCGAGGCGGAGGCGGCGCCGGAGCAGATCGTCTGGGCCGACGGGTCGGAGGTGCCGCGGCTGCTGCTTGCGGGACCCGAGCCTCTGGCCGAGACGTCGGGGCCGATGGCCGACGGCCGCGTGCCGGAGGTTCGCGTCCTGACAGCCTCGGATGGGCCGGTGGGACCGGCCTATGCCATCACCACCCATCCCGACGGACGCGGCGGGCGACTCGTGGCAGTGGCGCGGCGCGGTTTGGGTGGCGTGTTGCTGTCGAACGATAGCGGTTGGGACGGCGGCTATTTTCCGATGGACCTGGAGGGCCATGATGTGCGGGCCCTGGCTTTCCTGGAGGTGGAGGATGGTTTGTGGCTCATCGCCGGCTGCGCTGCCCCTGTCATCGGGAAGCGCCAGGCGATTCTGGGGGCACCGGTCGACCCCGATCAAGGTGAGGTCGGCGACTGGCGCCCGCTCGGCCGCGGCTGGCCCGGCGGCAGCGTCGGCCGGCTGGCTACCGACCGGGACCGGATTTACGCTGGAACCGAAAGCCAGGGGCTTGTCACTGGGAAGTTCGCGGCAGGCGAAATCAACTGGGTTTTGCCCGGAGCGGCCAGCGGCCTGCCGCGGCGGACCGATGGCACAGGAGCGGCAGGGATCGGCGAGCTGGGCCTGGCACCGCGCTCGGCCGCGGCGGCTCCGCTGATGGTTGGCGGCGACGGGCATCTGTTCCTGTCTGCTGATGCCGGCGACGATTCCGGTCTGCTGTTCCGGGACGTTGCGGTTCGCGCCGGTGCCGAACGGATCACCCTGCCGGCCGACTGGGCGCTGTGCCCCGATCGCCATGAGATCGAAATCCGCCATGTCGCTGAGTGAGGGTCTCTTCGCCTCGTCCGGTGCAACGAACGCTGCGACCGAGGCCCTTGCCGGACGCTTGGCCGACGCCCTGCCGCGGGTGATCAGGGAGGGAGTCGGCGATCCCGGCGTCGGCGCCGATCTGGTGGCCGCGATGGCGGCCATGCTGGGGCCGCGGGCAGCGTTGATCGACGCGGTGGGGACCGTCTTTGACCCGCATATGACACCTGAAGCACTTCTGCCCTGGCTGGCCAGCTGGTTCGGCTGGGGCTGGCTGTTCGAGGCGCCGGACGATCCGCGGCGGCGGCTTGCTCTTGCCGAGGCTTTCCGCCCGGTCCAGCACGGCTGCGCGACCTGATCGTCGCATGGCCAACCTTGGAGCGTCTGCGTGGCCGGCCTGAAGGGTTGCTGCTGACACTGCGGACAGCGACGGGGATTGCCGACATCGCGGTCGAGACGGAACCTGCTCGCCAGCACCTGACTGTCCGCCCCCCCTCCCTGCCGCAAGGTTGGGAGCCGTGGCTGGCGCGGCTGATCGCTGCGGAACGGCCGGTTCATCTCACCTGGAGCCTCGTGATGGCAGAGGCCGAGGTGTCTGGGACGGAGCAAGCGGCAGCATGAGCGGACCGGAGCACCGGACAGTGCGGATCGCCTTGGAGGAGCAGCGGCTGGTCGCTCACGACGCCGGCCTGCGGCAGCGCTCGATCGCCGCCGCACGGGCCGTTTTGGCGCTGCCGCATCGCCTGCTGGCGCAGGTATTTCCACAGGAACGGGCGGTGCGACCCTTCGCGTTGCTGCCGGGTTTCTCGAGCGGAGCTGGACCTCGAAATTCGTGCACCGGGGCCGGGAACGATCCATCTTTCTGCCGAGACGCAGAGCCTCGTCGGCGGGACCGAACTGGAGGCGACGGAGGCGCAGGCCGTCGCACTCGATGTGGACGGCCGTGGACGGGCCGTGATCGCGGTGGCGGCGCGTGACGGACGCACGACCGGCCAGGGAGCCGTCACGATCCGCGCCGTCAGTCCGGAGGCACCCGACCAAATCGCGGGGGAACTCGCGGGCATCCGGATTGCCCAGGAGGGAACGGGGACCCTCGTGAACACGGTGGTCGTCGCAGCGCTGGGGCTGGGCTTCGTCGCCCAGGTCTTTCTCACGGCAGTCCCCGTCGTGGCGCTGATGATCATCGCGGCACTGGTCTTCATGGCGCTGAACAGCCCCAGCTTCGCCGGAGCAAGCTTCCAGCCACGACGCCTCCTGCCGCTTCGTCAGCGGCTGATCACGACCGGGTCGATACTCGCGGGGCTGGCGATCTGGACGTACGCCCTTTACGCCAATGCGCTCTACACCGACCCCACCGCTTCGGCATTCGACCGGCTCTGTGGCGAGCCCGGGGCCGGGATTGTTCGCCGGTCTACGTGCTGATCGACAATCTCACCACCATCATCGGCGCCTTCGGCTTTGCGCTTTGCGTCTTCCTTGCGCTCGCTCCGGCGATCCGGCCGCGGCGGCTGGCCGGACGGATGCTGGTCGTGGCCGCGGTGGTTCCGCTCCTCATCTACGATTTGACGCTTCTGGGCAATCTTTTCGGGGAGACACTCCTGTACAGGATCGCCAAGCATATTGTCATCGGCTATCCCGCCTATGGCTGGGGCCTGGCCGCCTTCGGGTTTCTGGCCGTGGCGCTGCGCCACCGGATCGGCGGCCTCCGCAACTGGCTCCTGGCGGCGGCCGTCGGGATCGCCTGCCTGGCGGCGATGCTGAGCTTTCCGTCCGAAGTCTTCCGGATTGAGCAAGCGGAGCAGGTTGCGAGCCACAACGTGACCAGGGTCGGGAGCGACGGCGCCCTGCACACCACGGCCTCCCCACTCACCCCCGCCGAAATCAAGCAGAACACCCTGAATCAGGAATTTCTTCTGATCCCGTCCCGCGACTGGGCCGCGGTCTTCGGGATCCTGTTCGTCCTGCTGGTGGCGCTGGCCGGGCGGCTGATCATGGCGCCGGTGCCAGAGCAGCGGATGTGGTGGCAGGTCCTGAGACTAACCCTCTATCTCGGCGTGGTGGGCCTGACCGCCGGGTTGATCTGGGTCCAAGGAATGGAAGTGCCGACCGAGATGCTGCCACTCTACTGCATCGTCGCACCCCTCGTGCTCGCCTGCCTGTGGCTGTTCGCCGAGGTCAGCCTGTGGCGGCTGAGACGGCAGCATCAGCGTCAGACCGGGAAAGCCGGAGCGCCAGTGATGGCCGCCGAGGCCGTTGGCTAGTTTAGTGGCGATGCGACGGCGGTGCGCTTTGGCTGCGGCGACGACGGTGAGCCGCTTCCCGGTTTTCTGCGCGGTTCCCGCGTCGGCCCCTGACTGACGAACGAGCCCGGGAGCGGGCCGAGCGAAAGCCCTCCACGTTTGTCTCGATCATCTCGACAGTCCGCGGGTTGGCGATCACGAAGCGCCTGCTGGCCTTCACGTAGATATTCCACACCGCCAGGCCCATGCCCAGAAGCACGCCAGCCAGAGCCATGCCCAGGGCGGTGACAAGCATCCAGCCGCTTGTCGACAATCGGACGTCGGATGGTTGGGCGGCGTAGAGCAGAAGCAGGGCCATCGCAAGGATGATCAGCCCGCTGCGGATATACCCCAGGACCGTCTCGGTGAGCCCGGCCCCTGATGGTCCTCGCCATCATAGCCGCGGCGAGGCCGGCCAAGGCGTCTAAAGACGATCAAGGTGGTCACCCCTTCCACGAGGATCCAGCCCAGGGCGGCGAAATAGCTTGGCCCGTCTGGCGGCCCGGCAAGGAAATCGCTGTGTGTGGTCTGAACGGCCGAAAAGACGGCCCCAAGCAGGATCGCCAGGATCCCCAGAGTGATCGGCGTCTGGGCGCGGAACTCAGCGCGGCTGTTGCGATGCGCTTCTGTGGCGCGTTTGACGGCCTCGCCGTCCAGATGGTCGGCGCTGAGCCGTTTCTGGTAGTCCTCTTCTTCGCGCCGCTGCGCGATGACGATGGTAACGATCTGGCGCAGGCATTGAATGGCAAGCAGCACCACGACGGCAATTATCCCGCCGAGGACCAGACCTTTCAGGTCCTCCTTCGGCCGGAAAAGCCCCGCCGAGATCGTCGCGCCGATACCGGTCTCGGCCAGTGTGGCAAGCAGATAGAAGACAAGCGCGCCCTTGCCGAAGACCTTGCGCCACTGACGGGATGCAAGCAGACCCAAGGTTGCAAGAAAAGCGAGGCCGGCGACGACGCTGATGCCGATGCTCATCACCTGGCCGAGGGTCACCAGGCTGTCGGGAGGGCCATTCGCCAGAGCGGCGCCGGCGGCCGTGGCCGCGACGCCGACAAGGTTCACCAGGTCGCTCTGAAACCGTCCGTTGAGCAGTGACGGCAGCTTGCGGCGGGGCTCGTCGGCGCCGGCATCGGCCGAGTTCGACGCCGCAGGTCGCCGTGTCACGGGTCGGGGGGCAAGGGCGAAGTCGTCGTCGACCATCGTACGCTCCGGTTCGAGGCCACGCTCGTGCATTGCTCCTGCCGCCCCGATACGCGCCCTCGGGCGGGCGACAAGTTTGGCGACCCCGGCAGGAACTCGAACCTGCGACCAACAGCTTAGAAGGCTGCTGCTCTATCCAGCTGAGCTACGGGGCCCTCCGCCACGTCGGGGTCAATGGGTCCAGGGCTGCGGGCGGTTGAAACGGAAGTTGTCCGCGTAGGACTGAAGTCTCGGCTTCCGCTCCTCCGCCTCGAGAACGCGATAGGGGATCGCGTTCCGTTCGGCATAGGCGATCGCCTCCTCGCGCGTCTCGAACTCGAGGCGGACCTGACGGCGCATGTCGGACGACGAGGTGTAGCCCATCAGGGGATCGATCTTGAGCGGTACCTCCGGCTCATATTCCAGCACCCACATGTCGGTCAGCGCCCTGCCCGACTGCATGGCTGTCTTGGATGGTTTGAAGATTCGCGCAAGCATCGGATACCTCTTCGGCGAAGCGAAAACGAATGGTCGGGGCGACAGGATTCGAACCTACGACCCCCTGCTCCCAAAGCAGGTGCTCTACCAGGCTGAGCTACGCCCCGAAACACATCGCTATCGCGGCATCCCAATTACACACTGGCTTCGCCCGCTTCAAGCTTCCTGGCCGGGTGCCGCGCTTTGCGAAATCGATGTGACGCCGCCATCCCCAACAAATAAGCCTTGCCGGGCCAAGGAGTAGCCACTCGTCCCACTCGACGGGGGACCCCGCGGTGGCGGGCCCCGGCTCGCCTCGGGCCTTGGTACCGTTCTTGCGAACCTTCGTCCCGTGCAGCGCGTCTAGGGCTCCGGTCGTCGGCAAGGCGATGACTGGTCCAAAAGACGCACCCGGCCCTCGCCGCCAAAGCCTGGCGTTCGTCTATCAGGCGAGCCGCAGGATTGTGCGGCTTTTCCTCGCAGAGGCGAAGCGGCTGGAGGACCGGAAGCCGCCGCGCCAGGGCCGCACGCCCGCCGTTGTAACGCCACGGGCCGCCGCTATACTCCGGCCGGCGACGCGAGGAGTATCCGTATCGATGCCGAAAGGCGGAAGCGCGAAGGCGGCTGCGCGTACCAAACAGCCCCCGAAAACCCCGCCGGCCACCGGATCGCGTGCCGCCTTGCTGATCGGCATCGTCGGGGCGGTGGTGGTCAGTGCGGTTGTCGGCTTCCTGCTATTGAACAGGCCCGAAGCGGAGACCGTCGCGCCTGCCGGATCGGAGCCCGGCCTCGTCGCGCGGGTCGAGTCCCTCTACAACGACATCTACGTCTACAAGCAGGCGAACGGCCAGTACATGCTGTCGTTCGGCGCCAAGCGGCTTCGCTACGTCGAATCGATCGTCGATCCGGAGGACGAGCTCGACCTGCCGGTCTACTACACCCAGTCGATGACGGTCGGCCTCGCCTATGCGCCGGCGCTGGACAACGCGGCGATCATCGGCCTCGGCGGCGGACGCACCGCCTGGTACCACCACAAGAGCGTCCCCGACCTGCATTTCACCGCCGTGGAGCTCGACCCAGCCGTTGCCCAAATCGCCGACCAGTTCTTCAAGGTGCGGCCGGAGAAGAATTTCGACATCGAAATCATGGACGGCCGCGTCTGGCTCACCAAATCGAACGACACGTTCGACCTGATCCTCATCGACGCCTATCGCGGGCCCTTCGTCCCCTTCCACCTGCTCACCAAAGAGTTCTATCAGGAGGTGGCCAAGCATCTGAGGCCGGGGGGCGTCGCGGTCCAGAACGTCGAGCCGTCGACCATGCTGTTCGACAGCGCTGTCGCCACCATCGGCGCCGCCTTCGACAATCTCGATTTCTACGAGGGCAAGGGCAACATCGTCATCGTCGCCTACAACGGGTCGAAACGCGATCCGGAGGAGCTGAAACGCATCGCCGCCGAGCGGCAGGCGCAATACGGCTTCCGCTACGATCTCACCGGGATTCTCGATCGGCGCTACGAGCCGAAGTTCGACGCGGCGGCGACACCGCTCACCGACGATTTCGCCCCGGTCGAGTATCTGAAGGCGATCGAGCGGCACAACGCCAAGCAAACCTGACCGCACCTCTCTCACATGGCGCTCGCGACAATCCCTCCCCTCCACCGCCGTCTGTCGGTCGGCGTCGGCGCCGCCCTTCTGGTCGTCATCGACGTCGCCACGCTCGGCTTCGTCACCCTCGGCTTCGAGATGGTGGCGAGCCGCATCCTGACGCCGTTGTTCGGCAGCGGCATCTACACCTGGGCGACGATCATCTCGATCGTCGTCGGCGGCCTGATGGCCGGCTACTTCCTCGGTGGCTTCGTCGCCGACCGCTTCCCGGGCTTCGGGCTGGCGGCGCTGATCAAGTTCGTCTCGTCGGCGTATCTGTTCTTCGTCTACTGGCTGTCGCAGGGCGGGCTGGAGAACCTGATCAACCAGATCACCGGCGAGTTCACCGCGCTGTTCACCAGCGGCTTCATTGTCTGCTTTCCGCCGCTGGTCGTGCTCGGCATGTACTCGCCGCTGTCGGTGCGCCTCCTGCTTCGCGAACCGGCCGACGCCGGCAAGATCTCCGGCGGGCTGTTCGCGATCTCCTCCTTCGGCAACATCGTCGGCATCATCGTCACGACGTTCGTGCTGATCCCCTCGGTGGGCACGCGCGCGATCACCGCCGGCTTTGCGACGTTCCTGCTGGCATCGGCGTTCGCCTCGCTCAGCGCCCGCGCGATGAACGCCCCGTCGGATTGATCCAGCACGCGAAAAAACGCCCCTACCCGACTGGGCCTGGCCGATAATCCAGGGTCGCGAAAATCAGTGCGAGGAGAGCGGGCCGCTGCCCGTATCCGGCTGCACCTCGGCCGCCATCAGCCCCTTGGGGCCATCGCCGTAACGCACCAGCACAGTCTGTCCCGGCCGGAGCTCGGCGAGACCATAACGGCGCAGCGTCTCCATGTGGACGAAGATATCCTCGGTGCCTTCGCCGCGCGTGAGGAAGCCATAGCCGCGCACCCGATTGAACCACTTGACCGTGGCGCGCTCGAGCCCGCTGGTCGGCGTCACGCTGGTGTGCGTGCGCGGCGCCACCGTCGGCGGCGGCCGCACGGCGGTGGAGTCGTCCATGCTCAGGATGCGGAAAGCTTGCATCCCCTTCTCGCGCTTGACCGCTTCGCAGATGACGCGCGCGCCTTCGTGAGCCGTCTGGAATCCGTCGCGCCTCAGGCAGGTGACGTGAAGCAGCACGTCCGACGCACCGTCATCGGGAACGATGAAACCGTACCCCTTCGAAGCGTCGAACCATTTGATCACGCCGACGACCTCGACCAGATCGACAGGAGCTTCATCCCCCGGTTCGACGCCGGGGAGAAATTCCGGTGAGACCTTCGCCCCCATGCTGACGCAGTGCCCCCGCCCTATGCCGCATTATCCGGCGCGCCGTCGCCGAATCTCTTCAGAGCATAGCACCCGCTTGGTCAGAGACCAGCCCAAAATGGGACTGAATTCGCGATCTGTGTGCTCCTTGCAACGGTCGGCCGGGTGTCCATTCCGGTTTGCCTTTGGCGCGCACGACTTTATGCTGCGCGCGCTTATCCCCAGCCTCGGAGAAAACGCCAGATGAAATACCTGCACACCATGGTCCGCGTCACCGATCTCGACGACTCGCTGCATTTCTATCGCGACCTGATCGGGCTCAAGGAGGTGCGCCGGATGGAGAACGAGAAGGGTCGCTACACCCTCGTCTTCCTCGCGCCTCCCGGCCAGGAGGATGCGCCGATCGAGCTGACCTACAACTGGGATCCGGAGGTCTACACAGGCGGCCGCAATTTCGGCCACCTCGCCTACGAGGTCGACGACATCTACGACTACTGTCAGAAGCTGATGGACGCCGGCGTTACCATCAACCGTCCGCCGCGCGACGGTCACATGGCCTTCGTGCGCTCGCCCGACAAGATCTCGCTGGAGATCCTGCAGAAGGGTGGATCGTTGCCTCCCAAGGAGCCGTGGGCGTCGATGCCGAACACCGGCGAGTGGTAGCCGGCGCGGGCTTCGAGCGGAGCGTTGCCGACCGTCTCCGGGTGACTCCCCATTCGACTTTCGGCAATCGCTCGCGTCTCGAATTCGAGACGAACCTCCGATGACCGCGCGCCCCGACTATTCCGACATACGTGGGAAGATGCCGAACCCGGTGTCGTTCAGGTCGTCGAAAAAGACCTGCGTCGCCTTTTCGTCCGGGCCGATCCCGAACGTCACCGGAACGGGAACGTCCGGCGCCTCCTCATAGGGATAGTAGAGGAAAAGGTCGCGGTCGAAGTGCTTGAGCGGAAATGATTTCTTGCCTCCGGGTCCGAGGCTGACGGTCAACCCGCCATCGGCTTCCACGACCTTCGCCTCACCGAAATAGTCGTTGGCATAGGTGCCGACATAGGCAGACAGCGGAAGTGCCGGCGAGAGTGACGCGGGCGGCTTGCCGAAGGCCGCCTTCGCGGCTTCGTTCGCCGGGCCGCTCATCGAGTCATACAAGGTGTTCCAGTCGGCCGACCAGTCGCGCGTCGACTTGCCGTCGAAGACGAGATCATAAAACGTGCTCGCTACCGCCTCGGGCATGCCGGTCGGAAACCCGTTGGCAAGAACGACGATGCCCAGCTGCTCCTCCGGGTAGAGACGCACGAAGGTGCGGGCTCCGTTGCTGAACGCCCCCGCGTGATCCCAGACCACACCGTGCGGGCCATAGCTCACGCCCCAGCCGAGGGCGTAGAAGTTCGGCAAGCCGGTGATGCGGTGAATGCCCCGCGGCATCACCGGCTCGTGGGTCGCCTCGATCGCCTCGGCGGCAATCAGCTGCTTGCCGTCATACTTGCCGTCGGCGAGCTCCAGCCGCATCCACTCAGCCAAGTCGCGGGCGGTCGAGTTGATGCTGCCTGCCGGCGCCTGCGCGTCCGGCATCCGTTTCGCCAGCGCCTGCCACTTGCCGTCATAGCGAACGTGCAGCACCGCCTTGTTCGGCGCCGCGAGATAATCGGCATAGCGCGAGGTGGTCTCGGTCATCCGGAGCGGCTTGAACAGCTTCTCCTTCGCCGCATCCTCCCAGCTCATGCCGGCTGCCTTGGCGGCGGCGACGCCCCCCTCGGTCAGGCCGAAATTGCTGTAGGCATAGCCCCCGCGAAAGCTCACCCACGGCTGCACCAGCCGCAAGCGTTGGAGGATCGTGTCGCGATCGTAGCCAAGCGCTTCAAGGTCGTTGCCGGCATTGCCCGGAAGCCCGCTTCGATGCGCGAACAGATCGCGGAGCGTGACCTCAGCGGTCGGGTAAGCGTCGAACAGCTGGAATGACGGGTCGATGTCGGCGATCTGGGTATCCCACGTGACGGTCCCGTCGCTGACGATCGCGGCGACGATACTGCTCGACACCGGCTTCGACAGCGACGCGATCTGGAACACGGTGTCGGAGTCGACCGGCTCCGGCCTGCCGACCTCGCGCACCCCGAATCCCTTGAGGTAGACGACCTGGTCATTGAAGACGATCGCGACGGACAGGCCTGGTACCGCGCCGGCATCCATCTTCGCCTGGATGTAGCTTTCGAGCTTCGGCAGGGCCGTATCGACCTGCGGTTTCGTCACGTCGCCGGCGGCGGCAGTCTGAGATGCGGCAAGGAACATCAGGCAGGTGCCGAGGCCCCTGATCACGCAATCCGTCCACATGGCAATTCCCCCCGATTGTCGCAAAATGGCGCGGGACCCTACCATCCGGGCTGCAAAACGCATAACAACCGCAGAGCTTTCGCTTGTTTCCCGGCCGGGATCGCCTTTATAAGGCTGCGCGCGCCGCGCCCTTCGTCTAGAGGTCCAGGACGCCGCCCTTTCACGGCGGAAACACGGGTTCGATTCCCGTAGGGCGCGCCAATGATCCCCAGCGAGGGACCGACGCAGTCGACGTCAATTGGACAGGCCACTTCTCCCTCACCGTCGTGAGGAATTGAGGCCGCGTAAGCTGCCCGCGTTATCGCTTCCCCCAAAGTGGATTGAATTTGCGCCCCGGAGTGGTCAGGCCTACGATGCCCGGAGATTGGAGGCGTCAGGCGGTGGCTCGAAAAGCCGACGGAAAGCTGCTCGCGATCACAAGCGCACTACGCTCTCAAGACAAGCAGGGCGTCGCCCAGAGCGTGGTCAACCGGATCCTTGACCTCGTCCGCACGCGATTGCTGAGACCCGGGGACCGGCTGCCGTCGGAGCGGCAACTCATCGAGATCCTGGACATCAGCCGGCCGACCCTCCGGGAGGCGCTGCGGGCGCTGTCGATGCTCGGGGTGATCGAGTCGCGCCACGGCGGCGGCGCCTTCGTCACCGACCTCGAAGCGCGGACGCTCTTGGCGCCGCTCGACTTCTTCCTCTCGCTGTCGGAGACGAATTTCGGCGATGCCTTCGAAAGCCGGAGGATCGTCGAGATCGAGATCGTCCGCAAGGCCGCGAAGCAGGCAACGGAAGCGGACATCGCCGACCTTAATGCCATCGTTGCCGCCCACGAAAAGATCCTGGACGATCCGGTCGGATTCCGGATTCTCGATAGCCGCTTTCACCGGAAGCTTTCCGACGCGGCCGGCAACGTCGTCCTCGAGCGCATCGCGTACGGCCTCTATAATATGGGGCTGGATATCCGACGGCGCGCCACCGAAAGTCCGGTGCTGATCCGGCAGAGCACCGAGGATCACATCCGCATCGTGCAGGCTATCGCCGGCCAGGACGCCGAGCAGGCGGCGGTCGAGATGGGCATCCATCTCGACCATATCGAGGAATTCGACACGCCGGACCATGGCGCTGGAGATGTCCACGTTTGCGCGGGCCAGCAGCGGCTGACCATCGACCCGTCAGCCGCGACCCTCCCCCGGCTTCGCTCCTGCGTCACTCCCTTGCGTCGGTTTGGCGACGAGCCGCAGTTCGGTGCGGCTCCACAACGCCCGCAGGCGCTGGAGAATGACGGCGTCGCTGGCGACGGCCAGCAGGATCAGGAAGCCGAGCAGGGCGTCCAGCCAGAACTGGCTGATCTGCAGCCGGAAGAGGCTTTGCTCGAGGATGCCGATCATCACGGCGCCGAGCATCGCGCCAATCACCGTGCCCGATCCGCCGAAGATGTTGACCCCACCGACGACGACGGCGGCGACCACCTGAAGCTCCAGCCCGATGCCGGCCTCGACCGTGATGGTGCCGAAGCGCGCCAGCGTCATGAAGCCGGCGAGTTCCGGCCAGCGCGCCGGAAAGCAGGAAGGCGGTGAAGACAACGCCGCGCGCCGGCAGTCCGATCAGTTCGGCCGCCTCCGGGTTGGAGCCGATGGCGTAGAAGCGACGGCCGAAGTTGAGATAGCTGATCGCCGAACTGGAAGACGATGACGATGGCGATGGCGAGTGCCACCATGGCCCTGATCTCGACACCGCCGATCGTAAACAGCGTCAGGCGGGGAAGGTCGACGATCCACGATGGCAGGCTGTCGGTGGTCACCGGTCTTTGCGCCAGAGAAGTTGATGAGCAGGCCGCGGTAGATGGCGAGCGTGCCGAGCGTCGTGATGATGGCGGGCACACGCCCCCAGGCGACGAGCGACGCCGTTGATCATTCCCATGCCGGCACCGAGCGCCACCGCGGCGAGCACAGACAGGAGCGGCGACAGCCCGCTATGGGCCGGCGACCAGCGAACCGGCGAAATAGGCCGTGCAGCCGACGATCGAGCCGACCGAAAGGTCGATGTTGCGGGTCAGCACGACCAGCGTCTGGCCGACCGCCACGACGGTGATGATCGAAACGCTTGAGGCGATGCGGTTGAAGGTGCGGACGTGTAGTAGCTGCTGATCAGCGAGCCGAAGACAGAGACCGCGACGATGATGAGAAGCAGCAGGCTGAGTTCGCGAACCTGCTCGGGCCGCAAATGTGCGCTGAAGCCACTTCACGCCGCGCGCCCCGCTTACCACCGCCGTCGTTTCCTGGCCCATGGCCGCGGTCATCACCGTTTCCTGCGTCCGCGTCGATCGCGGTCGAAGATCGCCATCTGCCGGCCCTCGCGCATGACCAGCACGCGGTCGCTCATCGCCAGCACCTCCGGCAGGTCGGAGGAGATGAGCAGGATGCCGATGCCCTCCTCGGCGAGCTCGCCGATCATGGCGTGGACCTCGGCCTTGGCGCCGACGTCGATGCCGCGCGTCGGCTCGTCGAGGATCAGCAGCGACGGATGGGTGTTGAGCCACTTGCTGAGCATGACCTTCTGCTGGTTGCCGCCCGAGAGGCTTGGCGACGGCCACGATCGACCGAGGGCGTGCGGATGGCCAGTCGCTCGCGGAAGAGCCTCGGCGGTCGCCCGCTCCTCGCGCGTTTCGCACGAGGCCGAGGCGGTTCAGATAGCGCCGGAGCACCGGCAGCGAGATGTTCGCGGCGATCGACATCGGCAGCGAGAGGCCGAGCTGGCGCCGGTCCTCCGAGACATAGGCGATGCCGAGCGCCATGGCCTGCTCGCGGCGAGCGGATGGTCACCGGCTTGCCATCGAGGACGATGGTGCCCTCGGTCGCGGGCTCGATGCCGAACAGGGCGAGCGCCGACGTCGGTGCGCCCGGCCCCGATCAGCCCGGCGAAGCCCAGCACCTCGCCCCGATGGAGATCGAAGTCGACGTCCTCGAAGACGCCCTGCGCGACCGAGGCCCGCGCACCGACAAGCAGGAGGTCGCCCTGGCGCGCCGGCGGTCGCGACCTGCAGGAGGCCCATGTCGCGGCCGACCATGTCGGCGATCGCCTTCTGCGGCGTCACCTCGGCGCGCGGATCGCCGTCGAAATGTGCCGGCCGTCGCGGAAGACGGTGATCTTGTCGGCGATCTCGAAGACCTCCTCCATGCGATGGCTGACGAAGAGGATGGCGACGCCCTGGTCGCGCAGGTCGCGCACCAGCTTGAAGAGCTGCGCCACCTCGTGGGCCGAGAGCGACGCCGTCGGCTCGTCCATGATGAGCACGCGCACGTTCAGCGAGATCGCCTTGGCGATCTCGACCGACTGCTGGGCGGCAAGCGTCAGTCCGCGCGCCGGGCTGCGCACGTCGAGCGCGACGCCGAGTTCGGCGAGGATCGTCTTCGGCCTCGCGGAACATCTTGCCGCCAGCTGGCAACGGCGCCGCGGCCCTGGTGGCTGATGAAGATGTTCTCGGCGACGTTGAGGTCGGGGAAGAGCAGCGGCTCCTGATAGATCGCGGCGATGCCGTGCCGCTGGGCTTCGGCGGCGCTGCTGGATGGTCATCGGGCTCGCCGTCGACCAGAATTTCGCCGCGGTCCGGCTGGTGGACGCCGGTCATGATCTTGATCAGGGTCGATTTGCCGGCGCCGTTCTCGCCGAGCAGCGCATGAACCTCGCCGGCTTCGAGCGAGAGGGAAACGTCGTCGAGCGCCTGCGTCGCGGCGAAGCGCTTGGCGATGTTCCGCATCTCGAGGACGGGCACCCTGGCGCCGTCCCGATCATGGTCGCTTGCTGCCGATTGCACCTCGGTCCTCCTCCCAGCGCTCCGGCGGTTGCTCCGGTCGCCCAGCGGTTCGCCGAGCTGAGTATACCAACGCAAACGCCGCAACCCTCCCCCGGGCCGCGCCCTCGGTGATCGGAGGTCACCGCGGGTGAATCAAGAAAATCATGCCGGCGGAGTGGTCAGTCCACCTGCCGGCGAGCGTCCAGATAACCAAGTCGCGATGCGTCTGGCAACCGCCGCAACGGAACTGGCTTTGACTGCCGGACTGAATGCTGGTCTGCTTGACTCGGAGGGGCGCTTTGCTGAATCATGGCGAAAGTGGTCTGTCCAATCTGGCGAGCCTTGGCGTGACCGCGTGTGGAGGAAATCCTGCCTATCGTCGCGAGGAGCAGCCGGATTATCGTCCGCCGGTGGACCGGGATCGGGAGCCCATGACCGCGTTCGCTCGCCTGAAGAGTTGGGAGGGGCTGCTGCTGGCCCTCCTGGTCGTGATCGTCGTGGGCAATCTTGCCTATACGCCGTACTATTTCGGCATCGGCAACATCGTCAATCTGTTCCAGCTGTCGATCGAGAAAGTCATCGTGGCGTTGATGATGACGCTGATCATCATCAACGCCGAAATCGACCTGTCGGTGGCTTCGGTGATGGGGCTCGCCGCCTGCCTGATGGCCTTCCTGTTTCAACTCGGCGTGCCGTTGCCGCTGGGCATCGCTCGCTGGCCTTGTCGCCGGAGCCGTCGCCGGGATGATCAACGGCTTCTGGGTCGCCTATGTCGGATTGCCGTCGCTCGCCGTCACGCTCGCCGGGCTGATCGGGTTCAGGGGCGTCGCGCGCATCCTGGTGGAGGACCGCTCCATCGGCAACTATCCCTGAATGGTTCAACACCCTTGGCCAGCAGCCGGTGCTCGGCCCGCTGACGCTTTCCATCGTAGTGTTCGTCATCCTTTTCGCGGTGGTGGCCGTCGTTCTCCACCGCTCGGCCGTTGGCCGGCTCGTCTACGTCATCGGCAACAACCAGCAGGCGGCGCGCTATTCGGGCGTCCGGGTTGCGCGCCTCAAGCTCGCGCTGTTCGCCGCCTCCGGCACCGTTGCCGCGCTCGCCGGAATTCTCTACGCAGCACGCCTCGGGTCGGTGCGCGGCGACATGGCGCAGGGATTCGAGCTTGATATCATCACGATCGTCCTGCTCGGCGGCGTGAGCATTTTCGGAGGATCGGGCAGCATTGCGGGGGTTGGCTTGTCGATCCTGGTGATCCTCAACCTCCGCAATGGCATGGGTCTAGCCAACGTCACCGGCAACACCCAGACAAGCGTCATCGGGGCCCTGCTTATTTCGTCTGTTCTGGTCCCCAACATGGCGCAGATGATCACCAATAAATGGAGAGGGAGAGAGACATGAAAAGGCTTGTTGCGACGACCGCGGCACTGGCAATGCTGGCCTTGCCCACCGGCGCCCTTGCTCAGGCAATGGCGAAACCGGGCCAGGCCGTGAGCATGGTGCTGCTGCCGAAGTTCCTCGGCATCTCTGTGTTTGACCAGGCACATAACGGGGCGCTTGAAGCACAGAAAGAGCTTCAGAACCCGACCGAGTTGCAGTTCCTCGGCCCGACGCCGGAGAACAGCGTCGCCGGACAGATCGAGATCGTCACCAACGCCGCGACGCAAGGCGTCAACGCGATCATGATTTCCAACAACTCGGGCGATCAGATCGTGCCGGCGGCCAAGGCCGCCCACGACAAGGGCATGACCGTGGTCACCTGGGACTCGCCGATCCCGTCGGCAGAGGGCGAGGACGTCTTCGTCGCCCAGGTCGACTTCGCCGAGACCGGCAAGGTGATGGCCGACATGGCGCTCAACATAATGGGCGCCGACGGCGGCGAGTTCGCCATCCTGTCCGCCTCGCCCGACGCCGCCAACCAGAACGCCTGGATCGCCGCCATGGAAGAGGTTCTGAAGGACCCGAAGTACGCCAAGCTCAAGCAGGTCGACATCGTCTACGGCAACGACCAGTCGGAGGAGAGCTACAACCAGGCGCTCGCCCTGGTCGACAAGTATCCTGACCTCAAGCTGATCATGGCGCCGACCACGGTCGGCATCGCTGCGGCGGCAAAGGCCATGCAGGACGAGGGACTGTGCGACAAGGTCAAGGTGAGCGGGCTCGGCCTGCCGAGCGAGATGGTCGCCTACACCATGAACGGCTGCGCGCCGCAGTTCGCGCTGTGGAGCTTCACCGATCTCGGCTACCTGACCTACTACACGGCCTACATGCTGGCGACCGGCGCCATGAAGGCGGAGGAAGGCCAGCAGTTCAAGGCCGGCCGGATGGGCGATTACACGATCACCAAGGACCCGACCCGCGACGCCGGTCTGCGCGTCCTGATGGGGCCGTTCTCGGTCTACGACAAGAGCAACGTCGAGGCCGCCGCGAAATAAGCGGTCCCGGCTGAGGGTTGCCATAGCCTCACGACGAGCGGGAAGAAATTCCCGCTCGTTTTCCTTCGGCGCTCTTGGAAGGCTTCTTCGGGTTTCAGGCCCGACCCGCGAGTGGCTGCGGCAGGATTGTCCCGTCGTCCGTGATGGTCGTCGCGGAACGCCCGAGCAGCGTCTTCAGCCGTACGCCTGGATCCGTCAGTAGCGCCCGGTCGGGTTCAGCCCGGCTGGCTATCAGCGCCTGCGTGACGCCAATGTCGCGGCCGATCGACCCGGCACCGCCGAGGCCGGTGGCCCCGAGGATGCGGCCGTTCGGGGCAAGATGGAACAGGATCACGGCACCGTCTGCTCGCCGCCGCGCCGCCATCGACGAACCGAGATGCGGCAGGCCGACGATCTGGAGCGTCAGGTCGTACTGGTCTGACCAGAAGAACGGGACGGTGTCGCAGACCGCCTCCTCGCCCTGAAGCACGGCGGCGATCACTCGCGCATGATCCTCGGCGTTCTGGTAGGCCTCCACCCTCACATACCGCTCGAACAGAGGATGGCGGAACATGGCGATGTCGCCGCAAGCGAAGATCGCCGGATCGGAGGTGCGCAGGTCGGGGCCGGCGCAGATGCCGACGTTGACCTCCAGGCCGGCGTCCTCGGCCAGTTCCACATTGGGCGACACGCCGACGCCGACGACCGCGATGTCGCACGGCAGGGTTTCCCCGGTGGAAAGCTCCACCGACTTGACCATGCCGCGGCTGTTGCCGGCAAACCGCTCGACCATGGTCGCCATTCTGAGGGTGACGCCCTCGGCCCGATGGCGCTCGGCGAGCAGGCTGGCGACCGGTGGCGGCACCACCCGGGCGAGGAGGCGGTCCGACGCCTCGATGACGGTGGTGTCGAGGCCCCTTTGCCGGGCCGAAGCAGCGATCTCGAGGCCGATGAAGCCACCGCCCACGACCACGAGCCGCTTGCCCTTGGCGAAGACTTTCGCGATTGCCTCGGCCTGATCGATGCTGCGCAGACAATGGATGTTGCCGAGGTCGGACCCCGGCACCGAGATCCGCCGCACGCTCGATCCCGTCGCCAGCACGAGGTGGTCATAGGGCAGGGTCTCGCCAGTCTCCAGCCCTACCGTCCGGCGGCGCCTGTCGATCGCCTCGGCCGAGACCCCCACGCGAAGGTCGACCGCCTCCCAGGCAGGGTCTCTCTCGGGCCAGAGCAGGCAGTTCGCCAGCGTGGCCGTGCCAAGCAGCACGCCCTTTGACAGCGGCGGCCGCTCGTAGGGTGGATGCGGTTCCCGGCACACCACCGTCACGGCAAACCGCTCGTCCGACCCGACCAGAGCCTGGGCCAGCCTGCCCCCGGCCTGGCCGCCGCCAATGATGACCACCCTCGCCTGTCGCCGCGCCATGGATCTTCGGTCTCGTCCTTGAACCCAGCCCCCAACCGTACAGTCGGGCGCCGGATGGCCGCAATCTCCACCCTGCCTTTATCCCGTCACATGATGAAATTCCATCAACAAGGCTAAACGCGCGGCATCGAATGCGTTATGACGCTTTTGGGGGAGGAAGTGTCGTGACGGAGGGCAGCGACGGGAGCGGCAGAACCGGCGGTTCGCCGCCGGGCGGCTCTGGACAGACGAAAGCGCGGCTCGCGGACGTTGCGCGTCGGGCGGGGGTGGGGATCGCAACCGTCGATCGCGTCCTCAACGAGCGCGGCAACGTTTCTCCTGCCACTGCCCGCAGGGTCATCGAGGCGGCACGGGAACTGTCCCTGCCAAGAATCCTGCCGGTGCCATACCGCCGTGGCCTCCGCCTGCATGTCGTCATGGTCCGGCGCGACACGCCCTTCTTCGAGCGGCTGAACGCGGCGTTTCAGCGTGTTGCCGCTACCCTCGACCGTTCCGTCATCGTCCAAGAAGCTTCGTCGACGAGGCGCGGCCCAGGGATGTCGCCAAGCACCTCCTCGCCACCAACGCCGAAGCACTGATCCTCTACGGCCAGGAACACGCCGCGATCATCGATGCGGTCACGGAGCTGACCGCGAAGGGCGTTCCCGTCGTGACGATGGTCTCCGACCTCCCGACCTCGCCGCGGCTTGCCTACGTCGGCACCGATCACTACCGGGCGGGGCGTACCGCCGCGTTCTTCGTCAGCAGGATGGCGCGCCGGCCGGGACCGGTCATCGTTCTCACGCACAGCTTCGATTACCGAGCCCACGCCGAGCGGGTCAGCGGCTTCCGCGACGGGCTGGTCGATCACGGCCCCGACATGCGGGTCGTCGGCGTCCTCGAAGGGCACGACCGTCAGGTCGAATCCGAGGAGCTCGTTGTCTCGAAGATGCGGTCGATCGACGAGGACATCGTCGGCCTCTACAATACGGGCGGCGCCAACCGGGCGGTCGAGCGGGCTTCTCCTCGCTGGAACCGGCGCGGAGGCCGGTCTTCGTCGGCCATGAGCTTACGGTTCACACGGCGCGAATGCTGTCAGAGGGCGCGATGATCCTCACCATCGACCAGAATCCCGAGGAACAGGCGCGCAGGGCCGTGGATGTCCTCTTACGGCGTTTCGGCTATTCGGAGTCTTCGCCCGACAGCAGTGAGGTTCCTTTCTCCATTTTCGGGCCGGAAAACATCCCGACTTCCATCCGCGACCGCTGAATGCAGCGCGCAATTGTGCACCACCGCACGGCGCTGATGAAAAACCACCAGCAATACCGTTTCCCGCTTCCGGCCGGCGGTCTTAGACTTTGTTCATCCGCCGCGACCTGTGGCCATGAACGCTTCGACCGAAGAGACAGCCATGACCGACATTGCGCATCCCGAACCCGGCACGCGCGACAAGCGCGGGGACTGGCATCCACCCGAGCGGCTCAAGCCGGCTCCCCTCTTCCGCCGGCCCTGGCGCTTCCCGGCGTTCCTCAAGTGGGTATTTGGCTGGGACGGGTTCCTGTTTCCGTGGAACGCCCTCTACGTGGTCATAGCCACGCTGACGTGGCTTTTTCTGACGCCCGACCTGGCAACCACCAAGACCTTTGCGCCGGGCTGGATCGCCTTCGTCCTCGTCCGCAATCTCGGGCTGATCTTCCTCGTCTCCGGCGGCTGGCACCTGCGCCTTTACGTTCAACGCGCGCAAGGCGCCGACTACAAATACAGCGGCCGCTGGCTGGCGCGCGACAACCCCATCTTCCTGTTCAAGAACCAGGTCCTCGACAACATGTTCTGGACCATCGCCAGCGCGGTTCCGATCTGGACGGCTTACGAAGTGCTGTCGCTATGGGCGATGGCCAACGGCTACATCCCCATTGTCTCGTGGCGGGACTACCCGATCTACTGCGCGCTGGTGATGCTCGCCATCCCTATCTTCCGCGAGGCCCATTTCTACCTGATCCATCGCCTCATCCATTGGCCGCCGCTCTATCGCACCGTGCATCACCTCCATCACAAGAACGTCAATCCCGGACCGTGGTCCGGCCTGTCGATGCATCCGGTGGAGCATCTCCTGTACTTCTCCGGCGTACTCATCCACTGGATCGTCCCGTCCAACCCGCTGCACGTGATCTTCCACCTGCAGCACCTGGCGTTCGCCCCCGCGCAGGGCCATTCAGGTTTCGAGCGGGTCGTTTTGAAGCGCGGCACGGCGCTCAAGACCCACGACTATTTCCACTACCTTCACCACAAGTATTTCGAGTGCAACTACGGGGCCGAACTCGTGCCCCTCGACCATTGGTTCGGCACCTTCCACGACGGGTCGAAGGAAGCGGAGGAAGCCATGAACAGGCGAATGATGGCGCGCCAGCAGAAGCGTTCACGCCGCTGAAACGACGACACGCCGGGAAAGTATGATGGAAAACCATCAGGGGAAGCATGACTTCGCGATTGCAACTTCTACTGGGCGATTGACAGCGATCAATGGCGGAACAAACTAAGGCAGGGCATCTTCGATAATGAAACAGGTGCGAATCTCCCGGGAGGGATCGCGATGAACATCCAGATCACCAAGCGTGACTACAGCCTTGTCGGGCTGGACACCAAACGGGCTGAGGAGAACGGGCTTGCTACGGCGGAGTGGTATCACACGCCGATCCCGCGAAAGCGGCTCAAGGAGCTGATGCAGCGCTCCGACGATCCCGCGCATTCGGGACATCGCGATCTGGATCGCGGTCTTCGTCCTGTCCGGCGTCGGCGCGTTCTTGACTTGGGGAACGTGGTGGTCGGTCCCCTTCTTCATCATCTACGGCGTCCTCTACGGATCGTCGACCGACTCACGCTGGCACGAATGCGGCCATCGCACCGCCTTCAAGACCCAGTGGATGAACGACGTCATCTACCAGGTCGCGTCGTTCATGGTCCTGCGCGAGCCCGACGGTCTGGCGCTGGAGCCATGCCCGCCACCACACCGACACCATCATCGTCGGCCGCGACCCCGAGATCGCCGTGCCGCGCCCGCCGGAAGCTGTGGGCGATAGCGCTGAGCTTCTTCGGCTCGCCGCAGGCCAGGTCTACTTCAAGAAGATCCTCCTCCACTCCACCGGCAAGCTCACCGACGAGGAGAAGACCTTCATCCCCGAGTCCGAATGGCCCAAGGTCGTACCGCACGGCGCGCATCCACGTAGCAATCTACGTGGCGGTGATTGCCCTGTCGCTGGCGACGTGGAGCATCATGCCGCTGATGTTCGTCGGCCTGCCGTCTCTCTACGGCGCGTGGTGGTACCTCACCACAGGCCTGACCCAGCATGCCGGGCTGCCGGAGGACGTGCTCGATCACCGGCTCAACTGCCGCACGGTCTACATGAACCCGGTCGCCCGCTTCCTCTATCTGAACATGAACTATCACGTTGAGCACCACATGTTCCCGATGGTGCCCTACTACAACCTGCCCGCGCTGCACGAGGAGATGAAGACGGACACACCGACGCCCTATAGCGGCTTCTGGGAGGCCTATAAGGAGATCCTCCCGGCGATCTTCCGCCAGGCGAAGGATCCGACCTACTACGTGAAGCGACACCTGCCGCCGACGGCGAAGCCGTTCACGCCACCGGGTTCGCCGGCCGTCGCGGCGGAATAGAGGAAATTACCTCGGGCGCTTGCGCAGAAGCCGGACCAGCGGTCCGGCGTTGCCGTGCTATTTCGCCAGGTCGGTATAGAAGACCGGCTCCATCCGCGCCCACCATTCGCCCTCCTTGCGGGTTTCGAACGGTTGCTGCAACGGCATGCAGACATCCCACCAGCGCTGGGTTTCAGGGTCAGCCGCCATCTTCGCCATGTCTGCTGCGAAATCATCGCCGTGATATTCCCAGTAGGCAAAGAGCAGGTTCTCCGGCTCTTTCAAAAAGATCGAATAGTTGCGGATGTTACTTTCCGCAATCTGCTTCAGGACCGACGGCCACACGTCGGCATGCAGCCGCTTGTATTCGTCGATCGTTCCGGGTTTCAGGTAGAGGACGTGCCCCATGCGTTCCACTGTCGATGACCTCCCTCCGCTCCGACGCGCCTGCGGCGCGCCGACCCGTTAGCGTTCTTGACCCCGTCGTGACGATCGCGCGAGTCACCTCGCACAGTAGCGCCAAATGATTACGGCTTGCCAGTGGCGGAGCGGAGCACCGCTGATGCAAACCCCTCAAGTTTTCGGATGACCCTTGGACGCCTCTTCCCCAGATTCGATCGTGCGTTACGATGCCTCATCTGCAATCTGAGCGGGGAGGAGCGAGTGAGACGAGGGCCAGCGGAGAGCCGATGATGGCGCGTGGCGACGGAATGGTGATCATCGGAGCGGGCCACACCGGCGGCCGAGCGGCCCATGCGCTTCGCGATGCCGGCTGGAAAGGGCCGATCACGCTGATCGGTACGGAGGCCCACCCCCCATACGAGCGCCCGCCGCTGTCCAAGGAAATCCTCGCCGGCACGAAGACCGCGGCGGAGTGTGGTCTGTTCCCCCCAGAGTCGTACCGTGAGCATGACATCGATCTCCGCCTCGGCACCACAGCGGTCGAAATCCGTCGCGATCGCCGGGAGGTGCTGTTGGGCGACGGCGAGACAGTGCCCTACCAGCGGCTCCTGCTCGCCACCGGCGCCGAACCCCGCCGCCTTAAGGTGCCCGGCAGCGATATGGAAGGCGTCCATTATCTGCGCGACGTCGTCGATTCCCACGCCCTCAAAGCCCGCTTCTTGCCAGCGAAGCGCATCGTCATCGTCGGTGGCGGTTTCATCGGGCTCGAGGTTGCTGCCAACGCCATCGCCCACGGCTGTGCGGTGACGGTGATCGAGACCGGCCCACGGCTCCTGATGCGCGCCGTGCCCGCCTTGATCGAGGAGCGCACGCGCGCGCGCCATCGCGCGGCCGGCGTCGACATCCGGCTCGGCCGTCAGGTGACGGCGATCGAAGGCGACGGCCACGTGACCGGCGTCCGCCTCGACAATGGCGAGACGGTGCCGTGCGACACCGTGCAGATCAGCATCGGCGTCGTGCCGAGGACCGCGCTGGCGGAGGCGGCGGGGCTTGCCGTCGACAACGGCATCGTGGTCGACCGGACGCTGCGCACCGAGGACCGCGATATCTTCGCGGCCGGCGACGCCTGCGCTTTCAGCCATGAGCTGTTCGGTGGCCACATCCGGCTCGAAAGCTGGAAAAACGCCGAGGAGCAAGGTCCGCTCGCCGCCCGCAACATGCTCGGCGCGGCGGAGGAATGCTCGGCCGTCCCGTGGATGTGGTCGGATCAGTACGACATGACGATCCAGATCGCCGGACTGCCTGATCGCGCGACCTATTCGGTCGAGCGGCGGCTCGATCCCGACGCCACCGTCGTGTTCCATCTCGCCGACGATGGACGGATCGTCGGGACGAGCGGCGTCGGCCCGAACGGTGTGATCGGCCGTGCCGTGCGTCTCGGCCAGATGATGATCGAGCGGAGAACTCTATCCGGACCCCACTGCCCTCGCCGATCCCTCGATCAACCTGAAGACCTTGATGCGCGAGCAGGCCGCGTAAGGCGCGCCACGAACAAGAAGATGCCGCTCCGGGAGGAAATGCCGCATGTCAACGGCGATCCGCGACGACAGCCTGACGGGACCTGACAGATCCCGTCAGGCGCCGATCCGCCATGTGCGGTGCCCGTTCCATTTCGTCCGGCGCGAGTTTTCGCCCGGCGCCAGACCTTTCGTCCCCGCCACCGTGGCCACCCCGGCCGAATAACAGGAGCCCGAGAACCCGTGCAGAAACTTCTGATCTTCCAGGCCCTCTGGGCGATGGAACGCCGCCACACCGACGGCATCGAGCGGAGCCTCGAGGAGAACGTCAAGATGATCGCCGAGGCGGGCTTCGACGGGATCAGCGGCGACTGGCGCGACCGCGACAAGTGCCGGCAGATGTCGGAGCTGATGAAGGCACACGGGCTGACCGCCGAGGGACAGTGTTTCCCGAAGACGGTCGATGACCTGAAGCCGGCATTGGAGAACGCCACCGAGTTCCGCCTGCATCACCTCGACATCCAGCCCGACGTCCGGCCGCGCCGCCTGCAGGACTCCATTCCCCTGATCGAGGGGTGGCGGCGGCTTTCTGAGGAGGTGGACTTCCCCGTCTATATCGAGACGCACCGCGACCGGATGACCACCGACCTGTTCTTCGTCCTCGACCTGCTCGACTGCTTCCCCGACCTCAAGCTGCTCGGCGACATCTCCCACTTCCTCGTCGGACGCGAGTTCGCCTGGCCGATTGACGATGTGAACCACGGCTATATCCATCGTGTCCTCGACAATTGCTGGGCCTTCCACGGCCGGGTCGCCAGCCGCGAGCAGGTGCAGATCGAGATCTCGTTCCCGCATCACGAGATGTGGGTCGACCTCTTCCTTGACTGGTGGGAATACGGCTTCCGGAGCTGGCGCGGACGCGCCGGCCCCGACGACACGCTCGCCTTCACCTGCGAGCTCGGACCGAAGCCTTATGCGATCACCGGGCCGGACGGCAACGACACCACCGACCGGTGGGCGGAAGCGCTGACGATGAAAGACCTCGTCAGGGCGCGCTGGGATTCTCTCGCCGGCTGACTGTCATCACAACGACGACACGGCGCCGCAACGACGCCGGGTCGTCGCTGCGACCGCCACGATTGATAGAAAACCATCAAACGAGGGAATGGGCCGGCTTCCCCTACCGGCTACAATCCTTCCGTCCGAAGGCATCCCGAAAGAGGAGCCGAGGCTTCGGTCAGGGCGGAGAAGCCGCCGTGCCGCAGCATCAAGGGAGGGACTCTTCAGCACTGTCGATCGGGAACGTCGCCTGCATTGCCGGGCCACGGTGAATTCATCTGCGATCCATGCCATGCCCAAAGGGGAGGAAATGAAATGAACGGAATGCACGCCGCCATTCGCGGACTGGCTCTTGCCACCACAACGCTTGTCGCCCTGTCGACCGCAACACCGTCCTTCGCGCAGGACCTGCCGCCGGTCAAGGTGACCTTCATCCAGCATTGCTGCTCGGGTGCCACCTTCTTCCAGCCGATGCAGTTCGGCGCCGAGGAGGCCGCGCGCATCTTCCACGTTGACCTCACCTACGTGAACGCCGACGGCGACGCTGCCCGTGCGGCGAACCTGATCGAGACCGCGATTGCCGACAAGCAGGACGCCGTGCTGCCGACGATCACCGTTCCCGACGCGCTCGATGCCGCGATCAAGAAGGCCGTCGACGCCGGGCTCGTGGTCATTGCCCAAAACATCGACGATCCGGAAGGCCCCAAGGGCAATGCCCGTGAGTCCTTCGTCGGCCAGGACTTCATTGCGTCCGGCCATATCATCGGCGAGCGGATGGTCAAGGAGCACAACCTCGGCAAGGGTGACAACTGTCTGCTCCCGGTCGAGTTTCCCGAACTCACCTACGCGATCCAGCGCGCCCAGGGCGTCCAGGACATCCTCAACCAGGCGGGCGTGGCGAGCGAAGTGATCGGCACCGGGACCGTCGACGCGCAGGCTCTCGATACCATCTCCCAGGCGCTGCTTGCCAACCCGGATATCGACTGCATCATCGGTCTCGGCACCACGCCGGCGACGGTTGCCCCCGAGGCGGCCGCTGAAGCCGGCCGGCCCGATATGCCCAATGGCGGTTTCGACACGAACCCGAAGATCATGGAGAACATCATGTCGGGCAAAACCACCGCCACGATGGACCAGCAGCCCTTCTGGCAGGGATTCCTGCCGGTGATGTTCGCCGCCTATGAAGTGCGCTACGGGCTGAGGCCGCCGGCCCTCGTCGACACCGGCAACAACCTGATCGACAAGTCGAACGGCCAGAAGGCGCTGAAGTACGGCGGCACCTATCGCTGACCGCCTGCGACCGTTGAGGTCCTTCTGATACTGGCGGAGCGCGGGTCTCAGCCTGCGCTCTGCGCCCCCCGGGTGGATCAGCAATGACCGAGATCGAAACACGAACGGCTGCGGACCTCGCAGCGATGCGACGCCCGGCCAAGGGTAATCCGACGATCGACCGCCTCAAGCACTATCAGGCGGCCAACATCGTCGTCGTCTACGGTCTCCTTGTCATCATCTGCCTCGGCTGGAGCCTGCTCTATCCCGACCAGCTCCGTTTCGCCGCCGAGGGCAATCTCGCCATCCTCTCCCAGCAGATCCCCATCACTGCCATTGTCGCCATCGGGGTTGGATTGCTGATGGTCTCCGGCGAGTTCGACATTTCGGTCGCCGGAACCTTCACCCTCGTACCGTTCATCGTCGCCATCACGATGTCGAAGCTCGAATGGGCGCTGCCGCTTGCCCTTGTCGCCGGCCTGATCGTTGCGATCATCATCGGCACCCTCAACGGTTTCATCGTCACGCGCTTCGCCATCCCGTCGTTCATCGCCACGCTCGGCATGATGTTTGTCCTCCGCGGTGTCATCCGTTTCGTATCGATCAACCCGCAGACCAACCAGCCGGACAGCATCGCCTTCTTTCCGGGCGAGCCGTTCAAATCGATGCTCACCGGGGACATCGTCGGCCCGATCTATGCGCAAGTCGTTTGGCTGCTGATCGCCGCCATCATCGCCTACCTGCTTCTCAACCGTCACCAGTACGGCAACCACCTGTTTGCCTCGGGCGGCGACCGCAGCGCCGCGAACGCGGTCGGTGTGCCAGTCGTTCGCGTCAAGATGATCGCCTTCATCCTTTGTGCGATCGCGGCCGGATTTGCCGGGCTGCTCCAGGCGACGCGCATCAACCAGATCGAGCCGTCCTTTGCCACGATTAGCGGCCTCGAGCTGAAGGCAATCGCTGCCGTCGTTGTCGGTGGCGTCAGCCTCTTCGGCGGCCGCGGTGCGGTGCTCGGCATGGTGCTCGGAGCTGCCCTCCTCGACACCGTCGACAATCTGCTCGTCCTCGTCAGCGCGCCCGAGACGATATTCAAGGGCTTCCTCGGCGCCATCGTCATTGTCGCGGTCATCCTCAACACCGTGATCAAACGCAGGGGGCGGACATGACGGCGCGGCCAACGACCGGACCGGGGATCGCAAGATGACCGTCACCGCATCGGCCAGCCTCGACCGCTATCGGTCTGCCGGATGGTGGACCCGCGTCCGTCTCCATCCCGGCGGCCCCGTTGCCGTCGTCTTCTTCAGCCTGCTCGCCGGCTGCGTCGTTGCCGGCCTCATCTTCGGCAATCACTTCGCCTTCCTCACCCAGGGCAACCTGTCGCTGCTGCTCCGCGCGGTGCCTGCCTTCGGCATCGTGTCGCTCGGCGTTGGCCTCCTGATGATCGCCGGCGAATTCGATCTCTCGGTCGGCGCCGTCTACGTGGTGACGCCCTTCGCCGTCGCCTTCGCCTATTTCAACGGCGTCGCCCTGCCGATCGCGTTCGTCATCGGCTTCGCCGTCGCGGTCGGCATTGGTCTGGCCAACGGCTTCATCACGTTGAAATTCGGCATTCCGTCGTTCATCACCACGCTGGGCATGCTGTTCATCGTGCGCACCAGCGCGCCGTTCATCGTCGGCTACGAGCGCTCGGTCTCCTTCCGGCCGCCTGAGATGTTCCAGGAGATCCTTGTCGGAAAGATCGGCCCGATCCCGATGCAGTCCGTCTGGTTCCTGGTGCTCGCCGGCATCGCGTATCTCATCCTCAATCGCCACTTTCTCGGCAACCATTTCTTCGCCGCCGGCGGCAACCCCCACGCGGCGCAGTATGCCGGCATCAACGTATTCCGCACCAAGATGTTCGCCTTCGTGCTGTCCTCGGTCTTCGCCACGATCTCGGGCATTGTGAGCATCACCCGGCTCAACACGGCGATGACCAACCCGCAGCTCTTCATCGAGCTCTACGCGGTGGCGATCTGCGTGATCGGTGGCGTCAGCCTGTTCGGGGGCCGCGGCTCGGTGATCGGAATCGTGCTTGGGGCGGCGGTACTGCAGCTCGTCCAGGACACGATTCTGATGGCCCGGCTGCCCGGATTCTATCTCGATATGTTCGTCGGCATCCTCATCGTCGCCGGCGTCATCGCCAATCAAGTCGTGCGCCGCAGCTATTAGCGGCGCCGTCGCGGAAGGGACCAGACAGATGAGCCAGACAGCGGCGACAGCCGGACATAGGGAGACCGCAGGCCAGGAGGCGCCGCCGGTGCCGCCCATGTTCGACGCCAAGGGCATCTCAAAGAGCTACGGCCACGTCAACGCCCTGATGGATGTCGACTTCGAGGTCCGCGAGAACGAGGTGGTCGGCCTGCTCGGCGACAACGGCGCCGGCAAGTCGACGTTGATCAAGATCCTCTCCGGCGTCGTCACCCCCGACACCGGGGCCTTTTTCCGCCGCGGCAAACCGGTCGACATCAGCTCGCGGCGACGCTCCGAGGCGGCCGGCATCCAGACGATCTACCAGGACATCGCGCTGGTCGGCTCGATGTCGATCATGCGCAACATCTTCGCCGGTCGCGAGCCGCTGGGGCCGCTCGGCTTCATGCGTATGAAGGAGATGCGCGACACGGCGATGCAAATTCTCGACACCTATGTCCGGATCGCCGGCATCAACTCGCCCGACATCCCGGTCGAGGACCTGTCGGGCGGCCAGGCCCAGGCGGTCGCCATCGCCCGTGCGGTGCACTTCAAGCGCGATATCCTGCTTCTCGACGAGCCGACCAGCGCGCTTTCGGTGCGCGAGACCGAAAAGGTGCTGGCGATCATGCGCGACCTCGCCGAGAGCGGCGTGTCGTGCGTCTTCGTCACCCACAATCTCTATCACGCCTTCCGCGTGTGCGACCGCTTCGTGGTCATGTCGCACGGACAGAACGTCAAGAGCGTCGCCAAGGCCGATACCTCGCTCAACGAGCTGACCGACCTGATCATGACCCATTGATTCCACTTCGCGAACATGGGACGCAATCAACCCGCCGGGCGGAGACGATCGCCTGTCGTGAGACTGGAAATTCGAAAGGGAGAGAAACGTGGACGTAAAAGCTGCTGTCGCCTTTGAAGCCGGGAAACCGCTTGAAATCGCCACGGTCCAGCTCGACGGGCCGAAGGCAGGCGAGGTCCTGGTCGAGATCAAGGCGACCGGCATCTGCCATACCGACGAGTTCACGCTGTCCGGCGCCGATCCGGAAGGTCTGTTCCCGGCGATCCTCGGCCACGAGGGCGCGGGCGTGGTGGTCGAGGTCGGCGACGGCGTCACCAGCGTCAAGAAGGGCGATCACGTCATCCCGCTCTACACGCCGGAATGCCGCCAGTGCCCGTCCTGCCTGTCGCGCAAGACCAACCTCTGCACCGCCATCCGCGCCACGCAAGGGCAAGGGCTGATGCCGGACGGCACGTCGCGCTTCTCCCTCGACGGCAAGCCGATCCACCACTACATGGGCTGCTCGACCTTCGCCAATTTCACGGTGCTGCCCGAGATCGCGGTGGCCAAGATCCGCGAGGACGCGCCCTTCGACAAGGTCTGCTACATCGGCTGCGGCGTCACCACCGGCATCGGCGCGGTGATCAACACCGCCAAGGTCGAGGTCGGCGCCAAGGCGGTCGTCTTCGGGCTCGGCGGCATCGGCCTCAACGTCATCCAGGGCCTCAGGCTTGCCGGCGCCGACATGATCATCGGCGTCGACATCAACCCGGCCAAGAAGCAGTGGGGCGAGCGCTTCGGCATGACCCATTTCGTCAACCCGAAGGAGATCGACGGCGACATCGTCCCCTATCTGGTCAACATGACCAAGAAGGGCGCCGACCAGATCGGCGGCGCCGACTACACCTTCGACTGCACCGGCAATGTCACCGTGATGCGCCAGGCGCTCGAATCCTGCCATCGCGGCTGGGGCGTCTCGGTGATCATCGGCGTCGCCCCGTCAGGGGCGGAGATCTCCACGCGGCCGTTCCAGCTCGTCACCGGCCGCGTGTGGAAGGGGACGGCCTTCGGCGGTGCCCGGGGCCGCACCGACGTGCCGAAGATCGTCGAGTGGTACATGGATGGCAAGATCGAGATCGATCCGATGATCACCCACACCATGCCACTCGAAGAGATCAACAAGGGCTTCGATCTGATGCACGCAGGCAAGAGCATCCGGAGCGTGGTGCTTTATTGACGTGGAGAGCGCGCAGGCGTCCTCCCGCGCCGGAGCGGGGCAATTCAGGAAAGGAACATGACGGAAACGACGACTGGCCAATGGGTCGAGGCATGCGCCACCGACGACATCGAGACGGAGGATGTCATCCGCTTCGATCACGAGGGGCATGTCTACGCCATCTACCGCTCGCCTGACGACGAATTCTACGCCACCGACGGAATCTGCACCCACGAGCGGGCGTTCCTGCCGGACGGTCTCGTCCTCGACAACATCATCGAATGCCCCAAGCACAACGGGCGCTTCGACTATACGACCGGCAAGGCCAAGGGCGCCCCGGTGTGCGTCGATCTCCGCACCTTCCCGGTCAGGGTCGAGGACGGCACGGTCTACATCCTCGTCGACTGATGCGACGGTCTCGGGGTCTCTGCCCGGCTCAGTCCGGATCGGTCCCTTCGGCGGGCTTTTCGTCCGCGATCTTGGGCCGGAAATAGCGGCCGAAGATCAAGGGTGCGAGGAACCCGACGATGGCGAACACCCACAGTCCGATCGCCAGCGGCGATCCCCACAGGATCGACCAGTCACCGTCGGAGATGGTCAACGCACGGCGTAGGTTCTTCTCCATCTCGTTGCCAAGCAGGACGCCGAGGATGATCGGCACCAGCGGCACGTCGAGCTTCCTCAGCACATAGCCGAGGACTCCGAAGCCGATCATCACCATCAGATCGAAGCTCGACCCGGAAATGCCGTAGATGCCGACGAACGAGATCATCGCCACCGTCGGCATCAGGAAGCGCGGCGGGATGAGCAGCACCCGAACGAACAGGCTGACCATCGGAATGTTGATCAGGAGCAGCATGACATTGGCGATGAACAGCGCGGCGATCAGGCCCCAGACCACGTCCGGATTGGACTGGAAGAGGAGCGGGCCAGGCGTGATGTTGAGGGTGAGCAGCATGGCGAGGAGCACCGCCGTGGTGCCCGATCCCGGCACGCCGAGCGCCAGCATCGGCACGAGGGCGCCGCCCGCCGCCGCGTTGTTGCCGGCCTCGGGCGCCGCAACGCCGCGCGGATCGCCCTTGCCGAAGGTCTCGTTCTTGTCCGACAGGCGCTTCTCGAACGTATAGGAGATGAAGGAGCCGAGCGAAGCGCCGGCCCCCGGCAGCACCCCGGCAACGAAGCCGAGACCCGTGGCACGCAGCATCGTGCCGACCGTCCGCCTGATCATCGACCACGGCGCCGTCACCCGGCCGAGCTTGAGTTTCGATGCGCCGGCCTCCCCCTCGCCGCGATGCTCGAGGAACAGGAACACTTCCGAGATGGCGAACAGCCCGACGATCGCCACAAGGAAATTGATGCCGTCATAGAGATGGACGTCGCCGAAGGAGAAGCGCGGCACGCCGGTCTGGTGATCGACGCCGATCATGGCGATGCCGAGCCCGAGCGCCGCGGCGATCGCAGCCTTCGCCTGGTTGCGGCTGGCGATGCCGCCGAGCGTCGCGAAGGCCAGCGTGAAGAGCGCGAAATATTCGGCCGGGCCGAAGAGCAGCGCCACCTTGACCAAGATGCGGCGCCAGGAAGACGAGCCCGATCGTCGCGAAGAAAGCGCCGACGAACGAGGCGATGCCCGAGAGCGCCAGCGCCTCGCCGGCCTGTCCCTTGCGGGCCATCGGGTAGCCGTCGAGCGTCGTCATCAGCGCCGGCTCGTCGCCGGGGATGTTGAGCAGGATCGATGAGATGCGGCCGCCATACATCGCGCCGTAGTAGACGCTGGTCAGCAGGATCAGCGCCGGCGTTGCCGGCAGGCCGAGGGTGAAGGCGAGCGGGATCAGGATGGCGACGCCGTTGGACGGGCCGAGGCCGGGCAAGCGCGCCGATGATGGTGCCGAGAAAGCAGCCGAGCAGCGCCAGCGCGAGGTTCTGGAAGGTCAGGGCGACGGCAAAGCCATCAAGCAGATGAGCGAGCGAATCCATCGGCTCAGAACCCCCAGGGACCGCGAGCCAGCGACAGCCCGAGAATGAGATGGAAGACCACGTAGATGCCGACGGCGATGGCGATGCCGCGCCAGCGCCGCGGCGATGGGTCCTGAGCCGAGCCGCCAGCCGAGCAGGCCCGCGGCCACGGCCGTCGCGACGACAAAGCCGAACCGCGGCAGCACCAGCGCGTAGGCGATCATGACGGCGACCGCGAAGGCGATCTCGAGCAGGCGGCCCGCGGCCGGCCAGTCCGGCGACGGGTCGGGCTTGACGATCGGGTAGATCCCGCCGACGCCGAGCACCACGCCGATGATGATCGGAAAGGCGCTCGGCCCGAGCGGGTCGACGATGAAGCCCGTCTCGATCTGCGTTGCCTGCCAGATGAAGAAGGCGGCGAGCAGGATGCAGACCGCGCCGAAGACCCGGTCGCTCATCGACCGCGGCCTGCCGGCGCTATCGGCCGCCTCACTTGATCAGGCCGATCTCCTTCGACAGCGCCTCGGTCTTGGCGACCTGATCGGCGACGAAGGCCTGGAAATCGTCCCCGGAGAGGTCGAGCGGCATCAGGCCGTTGTCGGCCATGATCTTCTTCCACTCGTCGGAGGCATAGACCTTGGCGATAGCGTCGACCCAGAAGTCGTAGGCGTCGTCGGACATGCCGCCCGGCGCATAGAAGCCGCGCCAGTTGGCGCCGACCGCGTCGATGCCCTGCTCCTTGGCGGTCGGGAACTTGGCGAAGTCGCCCGGCAGGCGATCCGGCGCCAGCACGGCGAGCACCTTGATGTCGCCGGAGTCGACGAAGCCCTTGGCCTCCGAGAGGTCGCCGGTGAACGCCTGCACGTGGCCGCCGAGCAGCTGGGTCACCGCTTCGCCGCCGCCCTCGAAGGCGACATATTTGATCTTGCGGATGTCGTCGATGCCGGCGGCCTTGGCCGCGATCAGCACCTTGAGATGGTCCCAGCCGCCGACCGCCGAGCCGCCGGCGATGGCGATCGAGGACGGGTCCGCCTTGATCTTGTCCATCAGATCGGTGAGCGAGTTGATGTCCGAGTTCGCCGCCACGGCGATGACGCCGTAGTCGGAGCCGATCGGCGCCGACCCAGCGCACCTGGTCCATGGTGTTGCCCGGATAGGCGCCCTGCGCCAGCCGGGTGGAGGTGGCGGACGAGGCGGCAACGATCAGGTTGTTGTCGTCGTTCCGCTTGTTGACCACCTCGGCATAGGCGACGCCGCCGCCGCCACCGGCGAGGTTGGTCACCTGCACCGGATCGGGAACGATCTTGAGGTCGTAGAGGGCCTTGCCGACCTGACGGCAGGTGAAGTCCCAGCCGCCGCCGGCATTGGCCGGGGCGATGCACTCGGTGTTTCCCGGTTCGAATGACAGGGCCGGCGCGCTGAACGTCCCGACGGCGAGTACCACGGCGGCCGCCGAAGCGGCATAGCGAGCGACAGACTGAATCACGTTGTTTCCTCCCGTTGTGCGGCTTTTCGTATGCGGCAGTCCACCGGCGGGACCGCATGGTCCGATTTAGGCACCTTGTGCGCGATGTGTCGAATTGTGATTGCCCGCATCAACGATCACCGTGCCAACGAATCGGACAAAATTAACCAGTGGAATCGCACACTCGCGAACTCGATTCCGGTGATTCGCCAGTGGGGGTGGCATGGGCGTTGTTGTTGCGTTTCGACCGAGGGTGCAGGTAGAGGACGACTTGGAGGCGGAGGTGGAGATCGACCTCCTCACGGCCGTCGACGTCGCGATTCGCGACCTGCGCGACATCATGCGGCGGTGGGGCGAAGAACCGGCTCTCGAACAGGCGCACGCCTGTCAGGAGATGCTGGAAAGGGCCTATCGAGCGGCGCTCTGACGCCGTCTCGGACATCCCGTCTCCGCAGGCAATCGTGGCGGCGGTCAGGCCCAGGCTGCGTCGACGATTCTAAGGCTTGGCTGGCTGCGTCCCTGCCATCGATCGGTCGATAGCGTCCCGGCGACGTGGAGCGTACGGCCACGCGCATCGAGGAGCGCCCGGCCAAGCTCGGTGTCGGCCGCGCGAAACGCCATCGCCTTGACCGCCGCGCCGTCCGTCGCCTTCAGCGACAGCCTCACGTGGCCATTCCGGACGCTCTCGGCATAGGCGATCCGGTGCGACGGGAAGGCGAAGACCGGCTCGGCGTGGCCGGAGCCGAATGGCCCCGCCCGCTCGACCAGTCCGACGAGATCGGTCGTGGCGCCGGTCGCCGTCAGGGCAGCATCGATCGACAGCGCGCCCAGCTCGAAGGCGCCCCCTCCAGCCGCCATGTGCTCGGCGAGGAAACCGCGAAGCTCGCCCAGCCGGTTCGGCTCCACCGTCAGGCCCGCCGCCATCGCGTGGCCACCGCCCTTCACCAGGATTCCGCGCTCCACGGCAAGCCGCACCACCCGGCCGATGTCGACGCCGGCGACCGACCGACCCGATCCCGCGCCGGTGCCGTTCACCTGTATGGCGATGGCGATCGCCGGCCGGCTGAAGCGGTCCTTCAGCCGTGAGGCGATCAGCCCGACCACGCCGGGATGCCAGCGATCGCTTGCCGTCACCAGGACCGGCGGGCCAGCGCCTTGTCCGATCTCGGCCTCTGCCTCGGCGCAGGCTTCCTCCAGCATCGCCGCCTCCAGCGCCTGGCGCTCGCGGTTCAGCCGGTCGAGTTCGGCCGCCAGCCGCTCACATTCTGCCGGATCGTCGCTGGTGAGCAGCCGGGCGCCCAGCGCCGCGTCGCCGATCCGCCCGCCGGCATTGATCCGCGGCCCGAGCAGGAAGCCGAGATGGTAGGGCGCCGCCGGACCACCGAGACGCGCCACATCGGCGAGCGCCGCAAGACCCCGGTTGTCGCGTCGCGCCATAGCCCTCAGACCCTTGGCGACGAAGGCGCGGTTGAGCCCGACCAGCGGCACGACGTCGCACACCGTGCCCAGCGCCACCAGGTCGAGCCACTGCAGCAGGTCCGGCTCCGGCCGGGCGTCCGTGTAGTAACCGCGGGCACGGAGCTGCGCGATTGACCGCGACCACCGTCAGAAACGTCACGCCGACCGCCGCCAGATGCCCGAGACCGGACAGGTCGTCCTGGCGGTTGGGATTGACGATCGCCACGGCCGGCGGCAGGTCCGCGTTGACCTGATGATGGTCGATCACCACGGTGTCGAGGCCGAGCCGCGCGGCCTTCGGCCAGCGCGTCGAAGCTGGTCGAGCCGCAATCGACGCACGACGACCAGCCGGGCGCCGCGCCCCGGCGAGCTTGCCCGATGGCATCCGGATTGGGGCCGTAGCCCTCGAAGATGCGGTCGGGGATATAGACCAGTGCATCGACGGCCGCCCGCGCGAAGAAACCGCGTCAGCAGCGCTGCCGAGCGTCGCGCCGTCGACGTCGTAGTCGCCGAAGATGGCGATCGCTCTCGCCGGCGACGACCGCGTCGGCGATGCGGGCGGCTGCCGCCTCCATGTCGGTCAGCACCGAGGGATCGGGCATCAGCGTCTCTCGAGAGCCGGATCGAGGAAGGCCGGCACGTCGTCCGCGGCAATGCCGCGGCCGGCCAGCACCCGCGCGACGATGTCGGGGATGCCGTGCCGCTGGGCGATCGCCAGGGCCTGCCGCGCGGCGCTGTCGTCGAGCCGCTCGCGCCCAGCGGCGGCCGGTCAGCGACCGCTCGACGCCGAGGAAGGCGCGGCGTTCGGCCTCACCCTGATTGAATACCTGAAGCACCTGTCGCAATCCGCGTTCCTGCCCGGACGCGAACTGATTGCCGCCCGCTCAGGGTCCAGATACGGCACGCGATCCGCGTGCCGCTATCCGAGGTGCCGCCGAAGGCGGCTCAGGGCCGGACCATCCCGCGGCGTCAGATGGCGTCGTCGAACTTGTCGAGATCCTGGTGCCGCGCCTTGATCTCGCGGACGGTGCCGGACGACGAGCGCATGACGATCGTGTGGGTCTGGATGCAGTCTGCGCGCGAACGGACGCCGGACAGCAGGTTGCCGTCGGTGACGCCGGTCGCGGCGAAGAGAACGTCGCCGCGCGCCATCTCGCTCCATCTCGTAGATCTTGTGCGGATCCTCGATGCCCATCGTTGCGCGCGCGCTCGATCTTCTCGTCGGTGTTGAGCTCCAGCCGGCCCTGCATCTGGCCGCCGATGCAGCGCAGCGCCGCGGCGGCCAGCACGCCTTCCGGCGCGCCGCCGATGCCGAGATAGATGTCGATGCCCGTCTCGTCGGGATCGGTCGTGTGGATGACGCCGGCGACGTCGCCATCGCCGATCAGGCGGATCGCCGCGCCCGTCTCGCGCACCTCCTCGATCAGGCGCGCGTGGCGCGGCCGGTCGAGGATGCAGGCGGTGATCTCGTGGACCGGCACGCCCTTGGCCTTGGCCAGCGGCCTCGATGTTCTCGGCGGCGGCGCGTCGAGGTCGACGATGCCCGCCGGATAGCCGGGGCCGATGGCGATCTTGTCCATGTAGACGTCGGGCGCGTTGAGAAGGCTGCCGCGTCCTCGGCGATGGCGATCACGGCGAGCGAGTTCGGCAGGTTCTTGGCGCAGATCGTCGTGCCTTCCAGCGGATCGAGCGCGATGTCGACCTCGGGGCCCGTGCCGGTGCCGACCTCCTCGCCGATATAGAGCATCGGCGCTTCGTCGCGCTCGCCCTCGCCGATGACGACGGTGCCGTCGATCGGCAGGCGGTTGAGCTCCTGGCGCATGGCGTCGACGGCCGCCTGGTCGGCGGCCTTCTCGTCGCCGCGTCCGCGCAGCCGCGCCGCCGCGACCGCCGCCCTTTCGGTGACGCGGACGAGTTCGAGCGTCAGAATCCGGTCGAGCGCTGGTCCCTTGGGGAAACGCACTGCCTGGTTCATCTGGACCTCCCGGCCCGCCCGGAAGAATCAAACGAAGTGCTCGATCCGTATCATCTGCGGCGCATCGGCGATATGGCCATCCGTTTTGATGGTCTCCAGTGCCGCCCGGATGTCGGCCTCACTGGTGTCGTATGTGATCATGATGACCGGGGCCGGCTCGACCGGAACCGGATGGCCGGGCGCAGTGGTGCGCGGCGCCCGGCGGCGCTGGACGATGGACTCCAGCGAAATCCCCCGGTCCGCCATGCGTTGGGCGATGGCGGCGAAAGCGCCGGGGCGGTCGTAGACCGAAAGCCGCACATAGTAGCCGCCCTCATGCGCCCGCATGGTGGCGCGGCGGTAGGGCTCGAGGTCGGAGGCCGGGCGGCCGAAGGTGCCGATGCGGTCGCCGCGGGCGATATCGGCGATATCGCTCATCACCGCTGAGGCGGTCGCGCTCGCCGCCGGCGCCCGGGCCGGACAGCATCAGCTCGCCGACGAAATCGGCCTCCACCGCGACGGCGTTGGTCACGCCGTCGATCCGGGCGATGGCCGAGGACCATCGGCACCATGGTCGGATGGACCCGCTGCTCGATGCCGGAGTCGGTGCGGCGGGCAACGCCGAGAAGCTTGATCCGGTAGCCGAGCTCGTCGGCCGCCTCGATGTCGGCCTGCGTGATCGAGGGAGATGCCCTCGACATAGATCGGCTTCGGCGTCGAGCTCGGTGCCGAAGGCGATCGAGGTCAGCAGCGCCAGCTTGTGGGCGGCGTCCTGACCGCCGATGTCGAAGCTCGGGTCGGCCTCGGCATAGCCGAGCCGCTGCGCCTCGGCCAGGCAGTCGGCGAAGTCCAGCCGTCCTGCCCATCCGGGTCAGGATATAGTTGCGGTGCCGTTGAGGATG
>CAVQBS010000006.1:0-3860 GCA_963710805.1 uncultured Alphaproteobacteria bacterium
CAATCGTCGTCTTCAATTTCTTTCCCCTGACGGCGATCATGATCGTGATGCTGGCGCTGCTCAACGACGGCGCAATCCTGTCCATCGCCTATGACAATGTCCTCTACAGGGACAAGCCTGAATCCTGGAACATGCGCACGGTTCTGGGTATCGCCACCGTGCTCGGCGTGGTCGGACCGTGTGCCGCATTCGGCCTGCTTTACCTCGGCGACCACGTCTTTCATATCGCCCGTCCGGAAATCCAGACCATGATGTATCTGATGCTGTCGGTGGCCGGGCATCTGACGATTTTCCAGACCCGTACACGCGGCCCATGGTGGTCGATCCGACCGGCGCCGATTTTTTTGCTGGCGGTGGTCGGCACCCAGACGCTGGCGACGCTGATCTGCGTCTTCGGCTTCCTCGTCACCCCGCTGTGGTGGGGGTGGGCCGCCTTTGTTTGGGGCTATGCCCTGATCTGGTTCCTGATGACGGATCCGGTGAAGCTGCTCGCCTATCGCGTTCTCGATCACCTCAAAACGGAGACCAAGATGGAAACCAAAACCGTCGTGAATTCCGACGCGAAGGCCGGGCCCAAGCCTGATGCGAAGGCCGGCGCCCCCAAGCCGGAGGCTAATTCCACAAACTCAGCCGGATAACAATGCCGACGCCCCGAAGTCACACGCCAAGACCAAGCCGAAGCCCGATACGAAGAATAGCTCCAAACTGGAAACCAAGGTCAGCGACGCCAAGCCAGACGCCGAACCGAAGCCGGACGCAGGCAGCACGTCCATGCTCGACAAAACGCTTGGTGAGGTCCTTTTGGCCGGCATGGCCAAAGATCCCGAGGATGCCGGGCGCCTCATTGCCGCGGCCATCCACGAAGCCGAAGCGCCGGAGGCCAAAACCGAATCCAAGCCGGCAGGCAAAGATGAGCCCACGGTCCGGCGTCAAAAGCTGAACCCAAATCCGAATGCGATACCCAAGCCCGAAGCCAGCGATGACCACCAAACGCGTGGCGTGATCATGGTTCCAGCCTGGCTGCACCTCCTCTCCATTTTCGTTTTGGTCCTTGGCTTCGCAACAGCCAGAGTGATCACTCGTCGACGAGATCCGACATCCACAGCGCATGTGGATTATGAACGTCGTCTGGCCGGTCGCAGCACTGTTCGGAACGGTGCTGACGGTATGGGCCTATTTCCGCTATGGGCGGCTCGCGACGACGGGCGCGGCCATGAGCACGGAAGGTGCGGACCGCAAACCGCCCGGCACGGTCGAGATACCTTTTGCCGTGATGGTCGGCAAAGGCACGCTGCATTGCGGCAGTGGCTGCACGCTCGGCGACATCTGCGCCGAGTGGCTAGCCCTTGCCTTTCCCTCGATCGCCGTGTGGTTCGGGTGGCACCTGCTTTTCGCCGAGAAGATTTCGCCGTGTGGGTGCTGGACTACATTTTCGCGTTCGCGATCGGTATCGCATTTCAGTATTTCACGATCGTGCCGATGCGCCATCTAGAGGTGGCTGAGGGACTTCGGGCGGCGATAAAGGCGGATGCGCTGTCGCTGACAGCGTGGCAGATCGGAATGTACGGCTTCATGGCCTTCGCGAACTTCTATCTCTTTCACCACGTCCTCGGCGCCGGTCTCAAGGTCGATAGCGTCGAGTTCTGGTTCATGATGCAGATTGCGATGTTGTGCGGCTTTCTCACAAGCTATCCGGTGAACTGGTGGCTGCTCCGCTCCGGCATCAAGGAAATGATGTGAGCGGCCATGCCGTTGAAAGGAAGACGATGAAAATCCACACGCAAGGACTTTCGCGTAGGCGAAGGAGACAAGGTCGATCTCAAGAAATGGCCGACGAAAGTCGACCCCGTCTACAAATCGAAAAGCCAATACAAGAAGCTTCTGGAGGAACATGTCGAGAAGCTGAGCGCGCAACAGCGGCTTCTCTACGCCGACCAACCGCCATGCGGTCCTGCTGATCTTTCAGGCGATGGACGCGGCGGGAAAGGACGGCGCCATCCGGCACGTGATGTCCGGCGTCAATCCGCAAGGCTGCCAGGTATTCAGCTTCAAGCATCCGAGCGCCGCCGAACTGGAGCACGATTTTCTCTGGCGCACCACGCGCGATCTGCCGGAGCGCGGGAGGATCGGTATCTTCAACCGATCCTATTACGAGGAGGTGCTGATCGTGCGCGTGCACCCCGAGATTCTGCGCAGCGAAGGGCTCCCGGACAGCTTGCTCGACGAGAAGCCGGTCTGGCACGACCGCTATCGTTCGATCGTGGATTTGGAGAGACACCTCCACGCCAACGGAACCCGCATCGTCAAGTTCTTTCTTCACCTCTCGAAGGACGAGCAGCGAAAGCGCTTTCTCGAGCGCATCGACGAGCCGGAAAAGAACTGGAAATTCAGCCTCGCGGACATCGAGGAGCGGAAATTCTGGGAGCAGTACATGAGGCCTATGGCGAGTGCCTGGGCGCGACAAGCACCGACCACGCGCCCTGGTATGTCGTGCCCGCCGACGACAAGGAGAACGCGCGGCTGATCGTATCCCAGATCGTCCTCGACACGTTCGAAGACCTCAAGATGGCCTACCCGAAGTCGACTGACGCGCGCCGCACGGAATTGCAGGAGATCCGCAAGCGGCTGGCCAAATGAGGCATTGAATTCCGGCAGACGTCCGCGCCGAAGTTCGGTGTTCGGAACCGGCCGGCCGCGTTTACACTGGCCGCAGCATGACGGAACGGAGCGCGACGTGAAATCTGCCAGAGAACCCATCGCCCAAGCGCAACAGGATCGCATGCTGCGCGAAAGTACGGTGCCGAATTTTCTCGATTCCGCCCTCGAATGGCGGCGGCTGTTTTCGGAAGGCTGGGGGACATTCCTGCTGGTCGTGGTTGCCGCCGGCGCGGATGTCGTGGCGGCGCAGAGCGGCGGCGCGGTCACGCTGGGCATGGCCGTGGTGGCGCCGGGCATGATGGTCATGGTCGTCATCTACTTCATGGGCACCGTCAGCGGAGCGCATCTCAATCCCGCCGTCACGCTCGCCTTTGCGGTCCGTCGAAATTTTCCCTGGTGCCGCGTGCCGGGCTACATCTTGGCGCAGGTTGCGGGCGGCATCGCGGCCGCAATCTTCCTGCGCGCCATGTTCGGGACAATCGGCAATCTCGGCGCCACCGAGCCGGGCACCGGCGTAAGCGCTCTGCAGGCATTGGCGATGGAAGTGCTGCTTACCGCGGGCTTGGTGAATACGATCCTGGGCACCGCCTCGGGCGCCCGCAACATCGGCACCAACGGCGCCATCGCGGTCGGCGGCTACATCGCGCTTGCGGGGCTCTGGGCTGCGCCGATCAGCGGCGCTTCGATGAACCCGGTGCGTTCGCTGGCGCCCGATCTGGTTCGCGGAGACTTCGGTTCGACGTGGATCTATCTCGTCGGTCCGCTGGCCGGCGCGATGATCGCGGTCGCATTCGAATGGATTTTGAAGGGCCCGCCCACCACTACGGGTGCGGTCGCGGCGCAGGGCACGCTGCAGGGGGATGAGGCGGGCACGGAGCGAGGTTGAGCGTTTCTCCGAAGCCTGCCTCTGTGCGACATTGATCAATGAACTTGTCTCGGAAGGATGGAGCAATTTAGTCACCAACGGCACTCCCGTCAGTCCGGACGATGGTGCCGGCCCGAATGTGCGCCATCGATGGCTCCCACACACACGAGGTCACAGCCTCATTTTGCCAGGGTGATTTTGGCATGTGGGCGGAGTCCGCCGTGCCCTGAGTATCGGGTTTGGTTTTCCCGGCAACCAGGTCCCGTGCCTCCTTCGGTGTCGCGGCGCCAGCCCAGACACACCCTTTTTCGTCCGATAGGCGCCAGGAAAGATGCTT
>CAVQBS010000007.1:0-127689 GCA_963710805.1 uncultured Alphaproteobacteria bacterium
TGTTATGTACCTGTTCCTTGGAACCATCGTATTGCTCAGGACCGTCCCGATATCCTGAAGCGGCGGCAGGCCTGGTTCGACGGCCAACTCGATCTCGATCCGGAGCGGCTGGTCTTCATCGACGAGACCTGGGCCTCCACCAACATGGCGCGTCGCTATGGCCGCTGCCCGCGCGGCGAACGGCTCAGGGTCGGCGTTCCGCACGGCCACTGGAAGACGACCACCTTCGTCGCCGGCCTCAGGCTCACCGGTATCGCGGCGCCCTTGGTTCTCGACGGTCCGATCAACCGCGACGCCTTCGAGACCTATGTCGAGAAGGTGCTCGTGCCCGAACTGCGTCCCGGCGACGTCGTGGTCATGGACAACCTCTCCAGCCACAAGGGGCCGAGGGTGCGCGAGATGATCGAGAGGGCCGGCGCAAGCCTGCGCTACCTGCCGCCATACTCGCCGACTTCAACCCGATCGAGAACGCCTTCGCCAAGCTCAAGGCCCTGCTGCGCAAGGCCGCCGAGCGAACCGTCGACGGCCTCTGGTCCGCCATCGGCCGCCTCATCGATCTCTTCACTCCAGTCGAATGCCGAAACTACTTCGCCGCCGCCGGATACGATGCAACATGATCGGATTCCGCTCTAGCAGCAGACCTCGCCCGCTGGTGTCGTTTGCAAGTTAACGTTTGTGCCGACGACAACGTGGGGGCAATCCATGAACCAGGCTCAAAGCGGTGAGATCGTCCACTGGGTGTACGAGGTGACGATCAAGGGCGGGCAGCTCACAAACCTGAAAAACCTGATTGCCGAGATGGTCGTGGGCACGAAAGCCGACGAGCCGGAAACGCTCGTTTATGAGTGGGTGGTGAGTGAGGACGGCTCGACCGGGCAGGTCTATGAGCGTTACGCCAATTCCGAGGCGGCTCTGGTCCACATGGAGACCTTCACCCGGGATTTCGCCGAGCGCCTGGGGACGATGGCGGACCTGGCGCGCCACACGGTCTATGGCCACCCGTCGCCGGCGCTCCGCCAAGCGATCGCAGGGTCGAAGCCGATCTTTTTCGAGGATGTCGCCGGTTTCAAGCGGTGACCGGGGATAAGATGTCGCTTTGCCTGCCGGGTCGCGCGACCCACCGGCGGGCCGAAGCCGGGCGCCTCACCGCACGCCCGCCGATCCGCCCGGGCACGAACTCGTTGCCGCCGTGGCCGAAGGCCTCCGACTTCGACGTCTTGCCCGAGCCGACCAAGATCTGGTCCGCCTTCTCCCCGATTGGATCGGGTGTGAGCTCTGTCACTGCAACCCGGAACGAATCGTTGTAGTCCAATTTCAGGCAGGCTTTTTGAGAAGGAAGATCGTCATGTCGATGTCGCTCAGGGTCGTTGCGTTCTTCGGACTGACTGCCGCAACCACCGCGCTCATGGCCTTGCCCTACCTGACAATTCACTAGCGCGTGGCGCGACGGTCGATCGCGCTTAGTCACAGCGCATCGGGCTTGCTTGCTTTTTTGTTGCACGGCAGGCGTCCGTTCTCGCGTCTTTCAGAAGTTGGCGCGGGCAACGATGATGTCCGAATTCGGAGGCTCAGCCGACATGATGGCTACGGCCGCCGACTTCGCGTTATGACCCGGACCGAACCTCCCCCGATGGGCCAAAATGGTCCTTTGCGCCCGTGAACATCCTCTGGCCGGAACGAGAGTTCGGCGGAGATGAGCATGTTTCGGCACGAGGCCTCGACGCGCCGACCGCTGTCGCGAATTCTCGAATTTGAGCATCTGAAAGAAGAAGTAGCAGTGCAATAGCGTTGACTCACACTCGTTGTTGTCGGCTTCTTCGAAGGGACGGTGCTGCGGCCCGAGACGAACCGCCATGAGCAGCTTTGTGTGGATGAAATTCCTGGAATCGGCGCCCGAGCGCTACGACCGGGGCATCGGAATGCTGTCGGGCGGGCGCATTCACCTGGTTTATGACCGTATTGCCGCGCTTGTCGCCGCGCCGGGAAAGCGGGTGCTGGACATCGGCTGCGGCACAGGCGGCGTGTCGCTCGCCTGCGCGGCGCGGGGGGCCGATGTGACCGGAATTGACATCGATGCGGGAATGCTGGAGGTCGCCCGTGGCAAGCCGGTGCCGGGTGCCGGCAGGCTTGACTTCATCCAGCTCGCAGCGGCCGAACTGGAAGACCGTTTCGCCGAACAAAGCTTTGACGCTGTCGTCTCCTGTCTGGCGATGAGCGAGATGTCGGCCGAGGAGCAGGATTACACGCTTGACATCGCTTTCACCCGGCTGGTCCCCGGCGGTGCCATCGTCATTGCCGACGAATGCGAGCCGGAAAAGCCCCTTCAACGGCTCTTCTATCGGCTGAAGCGGTTGCCGGTCGCGGCGGTGACCTATCTGCTGACGCAGGCGACGACACGGCCGGTCGCCGGGCTTGCCGATCGGCTTAGGGCGGCCGGGTTTTCAAATGTGGACGAGGAGCGGATGCTTTCCGACAGTTTCCTGATTGTCCGCGGGACACGGGCGGCGCCATGAGGCTCGGCGATCTTCCCGGATATGGTACGTGACACGGCACTGCGTTTCCTGCCGCACAGAGCGCGGACCGGGCTGATGCCGATCGGAGCACCGGGCCGCGGTTCGCCGGTCCTGGTCACCGGGAATTTCACGCTCACGGTGCGGCGCCTGCGCGAGGCACTGCGCAAGCACGACGTCTGGATGCTGGTGGCCAACAGCAAGGGCATCAATGTGTGGTGCGCGGCCGGCGGCGGTCATCTCACCCACCACGACATCATTTCCGCAATCCGCACCGCGCGTGTGGGAAATCACGTCGATCACCGCGAGGTCATTCTGCCGCAACTCTGCGCGACCGGAGTGGAACGCCGTGCCATCACCGAGGCCACCGGTTTTGCCACGCGGTGGGGGCCGGCACGGCTTGAAGATCTGCCGGCCTTCCTCGACCGCGGATCGCGGGTGTTCAAACGCCAGCGCCTCATGCGGTTTCCATTGTGGGAACGTATGGAAATGGCGGCGATGTGGTGCGTGCCGACGCTTGTCTTGCTCTTGCCCGTCCTGTCGCTGGCATTCGGCTTGGCCAGCGGTTTGATCGCCGGCGCGGCTCTGGCCCTGATGGTGGGCGGGGTTTTCGCATTGCTGCCTTTGCTTGAGGTCCGGGGCGGTATGCGGCGGCTGGCTACGCTTGCGGGTTTCGCCACTGTCGCCGGGCTCGTCGGCTATGGGCTGTTGCTCGGCCTCGGTACGGCGACGCAGCCGCACCTCGTGGCGGTCGCCGGCACTTGCTTTGTCGGCGTGGGCATGCTGTTCGCCGATCTCGCCGGGACGACGCCCTGGTATCCCAGTTCCATCAACACATTCGGCAATTCGGCCCATATCGAGCTTGATGAGGATCGCTGCACTGGTGCGGCTGAATGCGTGCAGGTGTGTCCGCGCGATGTGTTGAAGATGAACGGGCGACGGCGCAAGGTGGAAATCCAAAATCCGGACCAGTGCATCCAGTGCGGCGCATGCATCGTGCAATGCCCCGAGGATGCACTGCTGTTCCGCTATGACGACGGCCGCGCCGTCGGGGCGCCTACCATCCGCAACACGCGGATGAACATGCTCGGCCGGCGTCGCGCCATCCGGCGCTGACGCTCGACGATGGAGCGATCATCTCGGCGACCATGATCGTCGGGCGGCCCGACGCGCTCGTCGCGCCAATCCACGACCGAATTCCGGCCCCGGCTGTGGCGCATGCGAAAGCTGCGGATGCCGGGCCGCAGCTCGCTGCGGTCGGAGGTCGAGCGCCCTCCGGGTCCTCGGCGACGCGGCGCAGTGCGGCGAGGAGCAGAGCGGCATATCGAACGCGGGCGTCGCGGCCGTGCCGTTCCTCGCCCGTCCTCAGGATCGGACCGATATCGCCTGTCGCCGACTTCGTAAGCCGGTAACGCGCCACGGAGGTTCAGGCGCGGGCCGGATCGGCGAGGCGGTCGAGCCAGGCTTCAAGGTCGGCGTCATCAACGTCCTCGTCGTCGCCGCGGTCGAGGTCGGCGAGCCCGGCATCGATGCTCCGTCTGAGGCGCTCGAGCTTCAGCGCATCCATCGCGCGCCGCTGCTGCAGGGCGCGGATGGCGTCGCGCACCGCCTCGCTGGCGTTGCGGTATTCGCCGGCCTTCAGCATCTCGTCGATGAGGGCGTCCTGCTCCGGCGTCAGGCTGACATGGCGGGTCGGCATCGACCGGATCTCGCTGATTTCCCCAAGAGATAGCGGCTCTGGCAACAGTTGCCAACATTCACTCGCCGCCGTCGCCCCCGCCACCTCTGCCGCCATTGCCCCGTAGGGTGGGCAAAGCGCGTCCCCGTGCAGGCGGGGACGACGCGTGCCCACGTGGCCGCCTTCACCAGCGCGATGTCGGTGGAAAGGCTCGCGCCGCCGGTCCGCTTCAGGATCGCGTCGAGCAGGAACGGCGTCACCTTCTTGCCGCACCACCGCACGCTACGCAGTCGCTGTGGCCGCCTCGATGTGGGTCGCCTTCTCTAGACTTAGCCTGGGAAGTGGTGGCGACCGGGTTGTCTGGTTTCATTCGATGATCGGACATTTCGGATGAGGCTCCGGATGTCGCAGATTGACCCAACTAGGACGTCTGCACGGCTACCAGCCGGCATTGGAGTCTTGCGCCCGCTCCACCCTCAAAGGCTGCAATTTCAAGCGAAAAGTGCGCCGCGATAGGCGAGCTCATCAAGAATGAGCGTCAGTCTTGGCAGAGAAGAAAGACAAAGGCCGCACGAGGCGGCCTTTGGACTCTTTCGTCGCGGTGCGGTGGCTTCTCCGGTTAGTAGTCCATGCCGCCCATGCCACCGCCACCGGGCATCGGCATCGGGGATTCCTTCTTCGGATGCTCGGCGACCATTGCCTCGGTGGTGACCAGGAGGCCGGCGACCGAAGCCGCGTCCTGGAGTGCGACCCGCACCACCTTGGTCGGGTCGATGATGCCGGCGGTGACGAGGTCCTTATAGGCCTCCTCCTGGGCGTCGAAGCCGAAGGTGTCCGTCTTGCTCTCCAGAACCTTTGACACCACGATCGAGCCCTCGACGCCGGCGTTCTCGGCGATCTGGCGGATCGGCGTCTCAAGTGCGCGCAGCACGATGTTGATGCCGGCCTGGACGTCCGGATTGTCGGAGGCGAGCTTCTGCACCGCCTTCTTGGAGCGGAGCAGCGCCACGCCGCCGCCCGGCACGATGCCTTCCTCGACCGCCGCACGGGTGGCGTTGAGGGCGTCGTCGACGCGGTCCTTCTTCTCCTTCACCTCGACTTCGCTCGCGCCGCCGACGCGGATCACCGCGACGCCGCCAGCGAGCTTGGCCAGCCGCTCCTGCAGCTTCTCGCGATCGTAGTCGGAGGTGGTCTCCTCGATCTGGGCCTTGATCTGGTTGATGCGGGCCTCGATCTCCTTGCGCTTGCCGGCACCGTCGACGATCGTGGTGTTCTCCTTGGAGATGGACACCCGCTTGGCGCGGCCGAGCATCTGCAGCGAGACGTTCTCGAGCTTGATGCCAAGGTCTTCGGAGATGACCTGGCCACCGGTGAGGACGGCGATGTCCTCCAGCATGGCCTTGCGGCGATCACCGAAGCCCGGCGCCTTGACGGCCGCGACCTTGAGGCCGCCACGGAGCTTGTTGACGACCAGCGTCGCCAGCGCCTCGCCCTCGACGTCCTCTGCGATGATGAGGAGCGGCTTTGCCAGCCTGGACGACGGCCTCCAGGACCGGCAGCATGGCCTGGAGGTTGGAGAGCTTCTTCTCGTGCAGGAGGATAAAGGGATCCTCGAGCTCGGTCACCATCTTGTCGGCGTTGGTGATGAAGTAGGGGGAGAGATAGCCGCGGTCGAACTGCATACCCTCGACGACTTCGAGCTCGAACTCGAGGGCCTTCGACTCCTCGACGGTGATGACGCCCTCATTGCCGACCTTCTGCATGGCCTCGGCGATCTTCTCGCCGATCATCTTCTCGCCATTGGCGGCGATCGAGTCCCGACCTGGGCGATTTCCTCGGAAGTCTTGATCTTCTTCGACCGCTTGCCGAGATCGATGACCGCTTCGGCGACGGCCATGTCGATGCCGCGCTTGAGGTCCATCGGGTTCATGCCGGCGGCAACCGCCTTGGCACCCTCGCTGCACGATCGACTGGGCGAGAACCGTTGCGGTGGTGGTGCCGTCGCCGGCGATATCGTTGGTCTTCGAAGCGACTTCGCGGACCATCTGGGCGCCCATGTTCTCGAACTTGTCCTCAAGCTCGATTTCCTTGGCGACGGTGACGCCGTCCTTGGTAATGCGGGGGGCGCCGAACGACTTGTCGAGAACGACGTTGCGGCCCTTGGGGCCGAGCGTCACCTTCACTGCGTTGGCGAGGATTTCGACGCCGCGCAGCATCTTGTCGCGCGCGTCGGTCGAGAATTTTACGTCTTTCGCAGCCATTGTCTTTGATTCCTTCGTGATCGAGATGTTGCGGAAAATCGATGCAATTAAGCGGCCTTGCGGGTGGCGACCTTGCCTTCGAGCACGCCCATCACGTCGGATTCCTTCATGATGAGGAGGTCTTCGCCGTCGATCTTCACCTCGGTGCCCGACCACTTGCCGAACAGGACGCGATCGCCAGCCTTGACGTCGATCGGGACCAGCTTGCCGCTGTCGTCACGGCCGCCCGGCCCGACGGCGATGATCTCGCCTTCCTGCGGCTTCTCCTTGGCGGTATCCGGAATGATGATGCCGCCCTTCGACTTTTCTTCGCCTTCGAGGCGACGGACCACCACGCGATCGTGTAGCGGACGAAATTTCATGGGGTTGTTTCCTCTGGTTGGGCGAGCAGCCCGGATGGGCGCAAAAGTGTCGCTCGCTGGCACTCTCTGGCAGAGAGTGCTAAACTGGTGATACGACTGGAGGTTTTCAAGCCCGTCTGCCGATGCGCTCGCGCTCCGGCATTGACAAGTCGGGCAGATCTGGCAAACGCGCAATCGGAACGGCCGATGCCTGCGTCGATTGCGCCGTCCAAATAATGGACAGCTATCGGGCGCGTCCGTTAGGCAAGCTGCTCTGGCGAAAAACCGAGCGCCTTACTCGACGACCCAATAGGGCCCTGCCCGGGTGAGCGTTGCCGCCCGGACCGCGTGCGGTTCTTTCGCATGCCAGGAGCTTGTGACCGCGCGCGACGCATCTGACACTCGCCGGCGGGATCCGTCCATTGGGCCAAGAGCCGCGTGACTAAGATGCTGCTGGCAGTCCTGATGGCTCCGAAACGGGCCACCCACGAGGCTACCGTCCTTCGCCATGGCATACCAACCATCCTTGATGCCGCGCGTGTCGGATTCGTCTTCGCTGACGTGGTGGGGCCTATGAGGACTCATATGGATTTCCGATATCTGGACATTGCACCCGGCCGCGAGCAGCGGCGGGGAGAATTAAGGGTCGCCTGCCGTAACGCCGCAAGCGACCCCCCCTCCCTAGACGCGGGTCTATGACCTGGAACGCTCGGCCGTTCGCCCACGGGTCGACATTGTTTTGCTTTTTCTTTTATCCAGGCCGTATTTTACCTGAATCTGCGTCACCGCGTCGACATTGAAAATTGATAGCCACTTGTTTTTCCAATGTTTTTCTTTTTCTTCTAGCTAAATAATTTGCAGAATTGCACAGCGGCTTCACACAAAAATAGATAGACATTTGCTAATTACAATGTGCTGCAGCACAATTATTATCTAAACTCCCTTGTTTTCTTCGGAATAATCACCATTTTTAATTCACCACCGTTCGCAATATTGCGAATTTAGGTTCAGAGTTGGAAGAGAATCGCATCAACTGTCTCGGTACGCGGTCGAGGAGTGAAGACGGTCGCGTGTTGTGGGGAGGAGAATCGTTCTCCTCTGCTACTGGAGGAAGGAAACACCATGAGAATGAATTCGAATGTCAAGCCCGCCCTTTGGGGGGCAGTTGGGGGCGTTGTCGCTCTTGCTCTCGTCGGGTTCGCGTGGGGCGGGTGGAAGACCGCCGCATCAGCGCGGGACATGGTCGAGGCTGGTTCTCAAAGAGCCGTTGTCGTCGCATTGGCTCCCTTCTGCGTTGAGAAGTTCAACGCCCAAGTCGACGCCGCTGCGAGGCTTGTCGAGCTCAAAGCCCTCCCCGGCTACGACCAGGGATCATTCGTCGAAAAGGCCGGCTGGGCCACCTTCGGGAGCGACGAGCCGAACTCGGCCGTAGCACGGGCGTGCGCAAATGCGCTCACCACCGCTCCCGCCAAGTCAGCATCAAGCTCTTGAGCCGCGTCACGCGACTCAGCATGTCGAGCAAATCCGCTCCCGGTCGGAAGACGAGGAGCGGATTTGTCGGTCGTCAGCTCCGGAGGCCGATGCCCTCAGCGGGGGCGCTCATCAGCGGGCCTTACGATAATGAGGAGGCAGGGATCGTCGACATGGACAGAGAGGACAACGATGGAGGCGCTGTTGGGTCGGCGATGGTCAATCAAGGACCCATACCCACTCTCTTCTCGGGCCGTCGAGACGGCATCGAGTCCCGCAGGTCGCGTGCGCTGAGGCGGTCGTCGGAATGGCGTATGTCGCGGCTCTCGCGTCTTGTCGGAATCGTTGTGATGCTATTCGTTATGTTGGTGATGTTCGGGGGGCTGCGAACCGTGCTCGACTTCACGCCTTTTCCCGGGATAGCGCGCGGCGGTATAGAGTTGCCGGATCATCTTCGCGTCCAGCCGAAAAACGCCGGTTTCCATGAATGAACCCTTCAAACATGCAGGCGATAAGCTCTCGATGGCGTAGCGGAGACCCTCCGTCGCAGTGTCGAAGCGGTGGTAGTTAACCGGTCCGTATTTCTTCCCCTTCAGCGCAAAGAGTTCGGCCGAAGCAGCGTAATTGAATTGCTCAATATTCATCTTATCCATGATTTCTCCTGGCCCTTCGAATATGGGTCGCCGCACTGATTCAGACAATGGGCTCTTCTTTCGCTCGTTAGGCTCCAGATTCTGCCTCTCAGCGACCGTCTGCTCGTGGCGCTTTGCGGAACGACCACGCTATCGATCGGCGTGGCCGCTTCGAGCCTGGGAGCTGACCATTGCTCACCCCCGAAGCCGCCACCTGAACGTCAGATCTCACTCCCCACCCAGCGCCCCCGCGATCTCCGCTGCCAGGCGCGCGTTGTTCTTGATGAGCGCGATGTTGGTCGTGAGGCTGCGGCCGCCGGTCCGTTGCAAGATCGCGTCGAGCAGGAATGGCGTCACCGCCTTGCCGGTCACCCCCGCCGCCACACAGTCGCGGTGCGCCGCGTCGATGTGGGCCGCCATCTCGGCTGCCGGGATCTCTTGCGCCCCCGGCACCGGGTTGGCGACGAGCACCCCCTCGCGAAGGATCAGCGCCTCGCGCGCCCGGACGAAGGCGGCGATCGCCGCCGGCGTGTCGAGGCGGAGCGGCGCGGGGAGGCCTGCAGTCCCGCGACCAGAAGGCGGGGAAGGTGTCGGTTCGGTAGCAGACCACCGGCACGCCGAGGGTCTCCAGGACCTCCAGCGTCTTCGGCAGGTCGAGGAGCGCCTTGGCGCCGGCCGCCACCACCACCACGTTGCTGCGGGTGAACTCGGCGATGTCGGCCGAGACGTCGAAGCTTGCCTCCGCCCCCCGGTGGACGCCGCCGATGCCGCCGGTGGCGAACACCTTGATGCCGGCGCGGGCGGCAACGATCATCGTCGCGGCGACCGTCGTCGCCCCCGGCCGGCCGGTGGCGACGGCATAGGCGAGGTCGGCGCGCGACAGCTTCAACACGTCCTCCGCCTTCGCCAGCCGCTCGAGGCTCGCCCGGTCGAGGCCGACCCTGACCGCGCCGTCGAGCACGGCGATGGTGGCCGGCACGGCGCCGGCCTCGCGGACCACCGCCTCCACCGCCAGCGCGGTCTCGAAGTTCTGCGGCCACGGCATGCCGTGGCTGACGATGGTCGATTCGAGCGCCACCACCGGCCGCCCGCCGTCGAGGGCGCCTTTGACCTCCTCGCTGATCGTCAGGCTCATGGGGACTCCGTCCGGGTGCCGGCGCCGAGCCGGGCGGCGAGCGTCGCGGCGGTGAGGGTCGGCGGCACGGTGCCCTCGTATTCCATGGTCAGCGCCGCCGCCGCAAGGCCCGGCCGGATCGCCTCGAACAGGGTGCGGCCGGCGGCGAGGCCGTGGAGGACGCCCGCCGCTAGTGCATCGCCGGCGCCGTTGACGCTTTTGATCTCGGCGCTGAGCGGGGCGAAGGAACGGACCGCGCCGCCGGTTGCCGCCGCCAGCGGGTTGCCGGCGTCGGTCACCACCACGTCCGGCCGCGGCCGGCCGGCGAGGGCCTCGGCCAGCGCCTTTGCCGGGCGGGGCGGGGCGTCGTCGGCGAGGCCGAGCAGCACCGAGGCCTCCTTGCGGTTGACGAAGAGCAGGTCGAGGTCGGGGAGGAGGGGGGCGAGCCGCACCGCCTTCGCCGGCGAGACCGCCAGCGCTGCCAGCGGGTGGCCGCTCGCCCGCGCCCGGCCGGCGAGGAAGGCGAGTGTCTCGGCCGGCAGGTTGGCGTCCGCCACCCACCAGTCGCCGTCCGGCGCCGTTTCGATGGCCGTCAGAAGCCGTTCCGGAGCCATCTCGTCGTGGATTCCCATGCCGGCAATGCCGACGATCAGCCCGCCTTTGTCGTCCAGCGCCGCCAGATAAGTGGCCGTCGGGGCCGCTGAAACGCTCAGGTGTCGCGTGTCAATTCCGGCGGCGTCCGCCGCCGTCCGGATGGTGTCGCCGCCCGTATCGGCGCCGATCCGCGCGACAAGCCGGACGGCATGTCCGAGCCGTGCCAGGATCGTCGCAACGTTGAATCCGACCCCGCCCGGCGTCGTCCGCGTGTGTCCCGGATTCGACGCCCCCATCACCGGCACGTCTTTCGTCCAGCCGATGTGATCGATGTTGGCCGCGCCGAAAACCGTAATCGGCGCAAGGCGTTCCGACTGATCGTTCATTCCCGCGAATCCCTCCTGGAGCGCGTTTCGATCATCGTACCGGTGGCCGGCGGGCGCAATCGCGCGGCGATTTTCGCCCGCCACTTGCGGGTGAGAACAAAACGTGTACAATGGGTCCGCGACATCGTACCACTACCGTTTGAACGTTCACCGGTGCTGTGAAATAAGGAGCGCACGACATGGCGGTCACGTCTCTTCGTCTGATCGAGGGTCACGCAATGGACAAGTCGAAGGCGCTCGATGCGGCGCTCAGCCAGATTGAACGCGCTTTCGGCAAGGGCTCGATCATGCGCCTCGGCAAGAACGACCCCGTGGTGGAGACCGCCACGGTGCCGACCGGGTCGCTCGGGCTCGATATCGCACTCGGCATTGGCGGACTGCCACGCGGCCGCGTCGTGGAGATCTACGGGCCGGAATCGTCCGGCAAGACGACACTGGCATTGCATGCCGTGGCCGAAGCGCAGAAGGCCGGGGGCATCTGCGCCTTCATCGACGCCGAACATGCCCTCGACACCGGCTACGCCCGCAAGCTCGGCGTCAATCTCGACGACCTGCTCATCTCGCAGCCCGACACCGGCGAGCAGGCGCTGGAGATCGCCGACACGCTGGTGCGCTCGGGCGCCATCGACATCCTGGTCATCGATTCGGTGGCGGCGCTCACCCCGCGCGCCGAAATCGAAGGGGAGATGGGCGACCAACTGCCCGGCCTGCAGGCGCGGCTGATGAGCCAGGCGCTCCGCAAGCTGACCGCCTCGATCAACCGGTCCCATACGATGGTGATCTTCATCAACCAGATCCGGATGAAGATCGGCGTCATGTTCGGCAGTCCGGAGACGACCACCGGCGGCAACGCACTGAAGTTCTACGCTTCAGTCCGCCTCGATATCCGCCGCATCGGAGCGATCAAGGAGCGCGACGAGGTGGTCGGCAACCAGACCCGCGTCAAGGTGGTCAAGAACAAGCTGGCACCGCCGTTCAAGCAGGTCGAGTTCGACATCATGTATGGCGAGGGGATTTCCAAGACCGGCGAGCTGATCGACCTCGGCGTCAAGGCGGGGATTGTCGAAAAGTCGGGCGCCTGGTTCTCCTTCGACAGCCAGCGCCTGGGTCAGGGGCGGGAGAACGCCAAGCTTTTCCTCAAGGAGAACCCGGCGGTCGCCGCCGAGATCGAGCAGAGCGTTCGTCAGGCCGCCGGCCTGATCGCCGAGCGCTTCCTCGACAAGGCCGCTCCCGATGACGAGGATGGCGTCGATCCCGGCGACGCGGCGGAGGCGTAGCGCGTTCTGCTTCCATTCGGCACCGCCGGGGACAGTGAGGGAGCAGAGGCGGTCACCATGGACCAGCGACTTAGCCTGGTGACTCTGGGTGTTGTCGACCTCGACCGGGCCCGACAGTTCTATGAGGGCGGGCTCGGCTGGGAGCGGAACAACAACGACGAAGGCGTCGTCTTCTATCAATTGCCTGGCATGATTCTCGCCCTGTGGTCGCGCGAAGCGCTTGCCGGCGACGCTGGCGTGAAGGATGACGGCTCCGACTTCAGCGGCATTGCGCTCGCCTACAACACCCGGTCACGGGAGGAGGTGGACGCGGTGCTCGCAGAGGCCGAAGCGGCCGGTGGCCGCATCCTGAAGCCGGCCGAGGAGACGTTCTGGGGCGGCTATTCGGGCTATTTTGCCGACCTCGACCGGCACCCTTGGGAAGTGGCTTGGAATCCGTTCTGGGCGGTGGACACCGAGGGGCGCGTCAGTCTGCGCTAGGGATAGTCTCCGCCAATTCGCGGGCCTCTCAGATGAACGACCGGAGCAGGCGAAAGGCGGGTCGACTGCGGAGCGGCAGGCGGGGCACATCCGCAGCGAGATTCTGACTGCCCGGGCCACGCCCTCGGCGCGGTCCGATCTTCGTGCTATTGCGCGGGAGCGGGGCGGCCTCGACCGGAGCTAAGGCCGTGAGCCCGATTTCTCGAAGCCTGCCGCGCAAGGGGCCGACGGCGGATTGGCCGCAAGGGATGGCTCCGGCCGGATTTTCCCTGCCATCATCTCCGTGTTATTGCGGTGCGCCGGTCCGAAAGGTGGGGCTCTGCCCATGGTTTTGGTTTGACCCGGTGACGGCAAGTCAATAGCGTCTGCCGCAGGTGGGGATTGAGGGAGGCGATGCGGTCAGTCGAGGGCGGTGAGGACAAGGCGAGTGTGGTCGGCCGCGCCTTGATGAACCTTGGATTGAAGATACTGATGGGAATCGACCGCTACATCGGGCGGCGTTCCAAGGTCGGGGATAAGGCGTTCTTCGACGTCAAGGATTTCCCCTGGGTTGCCGATATCGAGGCCGATTGGAAGAAAGCACGGGCGGAACTCGATGCGATTCTGCCCTATGCGGCGCATTTGCCGAACTACCAGGACATTTCCCGGGAGATTACCGCCATTTCGCAGGACGATGGCTGGAAGACCTACTTTTTTTATGCCTACGGCATAAAGGCGCCGGCCAATTGCAGGCGCTGCCCGGAAACCGCGAAGCTTCTCAAGCGCATTCCGGGTATGAAGACGGGCTTCTATTCCATCCTCGCCCCTGGCAAGCGGCTGCCGCCACACCACGGGCCCTTCAAGGGCGTGCTGCGGCTCCATCTCGCCCTGCTGATTCCCGAGCCGGCCGAGAAATGCGGCATTCGGGTCGGCACGGAGACTCGTCACTGGCAGGAAGGCAAGGTGATGATCTTCGACGAGACGTACGAACACGAGGCGTGGAACGACACCGAAGGGCTGCGGGTCGTGCTCTTTGTCGATGTTCTCAGGCCGACCCGCTTCCCGGCCAACCTCCTCAATTCGGCCCTGACCTGGCTCATCGCGGTCTCCCCGGTCGTGCTTGGCGCGGCCGGCAGCTATCTGCGCTGGGAGCGCCGCTTCGAAGCGATGGTCAACGACACGAAGGCCAAAGACAAGGCCGACGCCTGACCCGGCTTCCGCGCTGGCGATCCCCGGTGCGGCGGCGAATCACCACGGTTCTGGACATGCCTCAAGGCGGTCGCTACCTATGACCGGCCAAAGGCCGCCGGTCGAGAAAAGCCACATGAGTGCAAGTGTAAACGATATCCGCACCCACTTTCTCGGGTATTTCGAGAAGAATGGCCACACGCCGGTGGCCTCGAGCCCGCTTGTGCCGCGCAACGACCCGACATTGATGTTCACCAATGCCGGAATGGTGCAGTTCAAGGACTATTTCACCGGCCGGGTCGAGCCGCCCTTTCCGCGCGCCATCACCTCGCAAAAGTGCGTCCGCGCCGGCGGCAAGCATAACGACCTCGACAACGTCGGCTATACGGCGCGGCACCTGACTTTCTTCGAGATGCTCGGCAATTTCTCCTTCGGCGACTACTTCAAGGAACGCGCGATCGAGCTGGCGTGGACGCTGGTCACCAAGGAATTCGGGCTGCCGGAGGAGCGGCTGCTCGCCACGGTCTATGCCGAGGACGACCACGCCTTCGACTTGTGGAAGCGGGTCGCCGGCCTGCCGGAGAGCCGGATCATCCGGATTCCGACCAGCGACAATTTCTGGGCGATGGGCGACACCGGCCCGTGCGGTCCGTGCTCGGAAATCTTCTACGACCACGGGCCCGATGTGCCGGGGGGGCCGCCGGGCAGCCCCGACGAGGACGGCGACCGTTTCGTCGAGATCTGGAACCTCGTCTTCATGCAGTTTGAGCAGCGGTCGCCCGGCGACCGGATTGATTTGCCCAGGCCGTCGATCGACACCGGCATGGGGCTGGAGCGGATGGCGACCGTGCTGCAGGGCGTCCACAACGTCTTCGAGGTCGACCTGTTCCGGACATTGATTTCGGCATCGGAAGAGTTGATCGGCGTCAAGGCGGTGGGCGACAAAGCGGCGAGCCACCGGGTGATTGCCGATCACCTGCGCGCAACCAGCTTCCTGATCGCCGACGGGGTGCTCCCTTCCAATGAAGGGCGCGGTTATGTGCTGAGGCGGATCATGCGCCGCGCCATGCGCCACGCCCACCTGCTCGGCGCCACCGAGCCGGTGATCTATCGGATGGTGCCGACGCTGGTCGCCGAGATGGGCCGCGCCTATCCCGAGCTGGTCCGCGCCGAGGCACTGGTTCGCGAGACGTTGCACCTCGAGGAAACCCGCTTCCGCCGCACGCTTGCCCGGGGACTGTCGTTGCTCGACGAGGCGACGGGCAATCTCGGCGACGGCGACACCCTAGCCGGCGACGTCGCCTTCCGTCTCTACGACACCTACGGGTTTCCGCTCGATCTCACGCAGGATGCCTTGAAGCCGCGCGGGATCGACGTCGATACCGACGGCTTCGACCGCGCCATGGAGCGGCAGAAGGAGGAGGCGCGGGCGAGCTGGGCGGGCTCCGGCGAGGCGCAGACCGAGCCGATCTGGTTCAAGCTCCGCGAGCGGCTCGGGGCGACCGAGTTCCTCGGCTACGGGACCGAAAGTGCCGAAGGCGAGATCCTGGCGCTGGTGAAGGACGGCGAGGGGATCGAGACGGCCTCCGCCGGCGAGGCGGTGGCCGTCGTCGTCAACCAGACGCCCTTCTATGCCGAATCGGGTGGCCAGGTTGCCGACACCGGCGTCATTGCGACCAGCGGCGACGCGCGAATCCTGGTCAACGACGTCCAGAAGCGCGCCGACGGTCTCTTCGCCCACTACGGCGAGGTGGAGAGCGGAACGGTCAAGATCGGCGATGCGGTCCGTCTCGCCGTCGACGGTCCGCGTCGCTCGACGATTCGCGCCAATCATTCGGCGACCCATCTTCTTCACGCAGCACTTCGCGGCGTTCTCGGCACCCATGTCGCCCAGAAAGGATCTCTGGTTGCGCCGGACCGGCTGCGCTTCGACTTCTCCCATCCGAAGCCGATGGATGCCGAAGAGATCGAGGAGGTCGAGGCGCTGGCCAACGCCGTCGTCGTCCAGGACGCTCCGGTCGAGACCCGGCTGATGGATCGCGAGGAGGCGATGAAATCGGGCGCGATGGCGCTGTTTGGCGAGAAATACGGCGACGAGGTCCGCGTGGTTTCGATGGGCACGGTGCCTGACGGGGTGCCGCAGCGGTCCTATTCGGTCGAACTCTGCGGCGGTATCCATGTCGGGCGGACCGGCGAGATCGGGCTGATCGCCATTGCCAGCGAAGGCGCCGTGGCAGCCGGCGTCCGGCGCGTTGAAGCCTTGACCGGTGCAGCGGCCCGCAAGCACCTTGCCGAGCAGGAGCGCCGCCTCAAGGCCGTGGCGATGGCCCTCAAGGTGAGGCCGGAGGATACGCCCGAGCGCGTGCAGGCTCTCGTCGAGGAGCGCCGCCGGCTGGAGCGTGACCTGGCCGATGCCCGGCGCCAGCTCGCCATGGGCGGCACCCGCGGCAACGGCGCCGACGCCGATATCCGCCAGATCGGCGCGGTCAAGTTCCTCGGCCGCTCGGTCGCCGGTATTGCGCCGAAGGACCTCAAGGGGCTCGCCGACGACGGTAAGAAGGCGGTCGGCTCGGGCGTCGTCGCCATTGTCGGCGTCAACGACGACGGCAAGGCCGGCATCGTGGTTGGCGTCACCAAGGATCTGACCGAGCGGCTGAATGCAGTCGACCTTGTCCGGCGCGGCTCCGCGGCGCTCGGCGGCAAGGGTGGCGGCGGCCGGCCCGATATGGCCCAGGCCGGCGGTCCCGACGGCGCCAAGGCCGATGAGGCGATCGCGGCCGTTGCCGCGGCGATCACCGAGACCCTGAACTAGCAGGATATCCAGTGGATCAACCCTCGCTGCGGCGCCGGGTTTTCGAGGTTATTGAGGGGGGCGCCCAGCGGGCGCTGGCCAGCCGGCTGTTTTCTGGCGGCCTGATCACGCTGATCCTGCTCAATGTCACGGCCGCGGTGTTCGAGACCGTGCCGTCGCTGTCGGTGGAGTTTCACCACATCTTCGGTTGGGTCGAGGCCGTTTCGCTGGTCGTCTTCGCGGCCGAATACCTCATCCGGCTGTGGGTTTGCGTCGAACATCCCCGGGCGCGAAACAAGGCGGCATGGCGGGCGCGCCTCGCCTACGTGATGACGCCGGCGGCGATTATCGATTTCATCGCCATCGTTCCGTTCTTCGTCCTCGCCTTCGGCGGCGCCGACGTTCGCACGATGGTGCTCGTCCGGCTGATGCGGCTGTTCAAGCTGGGCCGCTATTCCACCGGCTTCCAGTCGCTGTTCGAGGCGATCCGCCGCGAGCGGCATGCGCTGCTCGCGAGTTTCCTCATCCTGACGTCGGTGGTGCTGGTGTCGGCGTCGCTCGCCTATATCGCGGAGCGCGAGGTGCAGCCGGAGGCCTTCGACACCATTCCCGACGCCATCTGGTGGGCGATCGAAACCGTGACTACCGTCGGCTATGGCGATGTTGTGCCGAAGACGCTCGCCGGTCACATCATCGGCGGCATCACCATGATCACCGGCATCCTGATGATCGCGCTGCCAATCGCCATCATCGGCAGCTCGTTCGCCGAGGTGATGCGCCAGCGCAGTTTCGTCGTCACATTCGGACTGGTGGTCCGCATGCCGATCTTCGCCCGGCTGAGCTCGGACGTCCTGCATGACCTCTTGCCGATGCTGCGGGCAATGACGGTCGAGGCGGGTACGGCAATCGTTGAGCCGGGGGAGGGTGACGAGTTTCTCTACGCTATCGCCGAAGGGGTGGTCGAGCTGGACGTCGCGGATGGACGGCGCCGACTGAGCGTCGGTGAGACGTTCGGGGCGAGCGCCGATATCACCGACAAGACGCCGCCCGATCCGGCATTGGCGCTGACGCGGGTGAAGCTGCTTGCCATCGACCGCATCGATCTGATCCACCTTGTGGCGCGCTATCCGGAACTCGCCGGCCGTCTCAAGCCGGGCATCCAGGTCGAGCAGCAGACGGCGCGGACCGACGCCGTCGGGGCGGAAGCCCCGGTGGATCCCAAGGCCGCCTAGGATTTGGGCGCGGCGCCAGCCGGGCGGCCCGGTTATGCTGTGGCAGGAACGGCCAGAGGAGCGATCGGCGACCGGTAATGTTCGAGAATGGATCGGCGAGAGAGCTCCTGATTGTCCTGGGGACGGCCGGCGTCGTCGTGCCGCTGTTCGGCAAGATGCGCTTCGGCGTGGTGCCGGGGTTCCTGATCGCCGGCGTGCTGCTCGGCCCCGGCGGCCTCGGCCGGTTCGTCGGAGAGGTTCCCTGGCTCGCCTGGATCACCTTCCGCGATCCCGAGCAGGTGCGGCCGTTTGCCGAGCTCGGCGTCATCTTCCTGTTGTTCCTGATCGGGCTGGAATTCTCGTTCGCGCGCTTGTGGGCGATGCGGCGCCATGTTTTCGGCGTCGGCTCGCTTCAGGTCTTCATATCGGCGGCGGCGATCCTCGGCGTCGGGCTTCTCATCGGGCTCCATCTTCCTGGTGCGTTGGTGCTTGGCCTGGCGCTGGCGTTGTCGTCGACGGCGATCGTCACCCAAGTGCTGATCGAGGCGCATCGCTTCGCCCTGCCGATCGGGCGGCTGGTGCTCTCCGTTCTCATTTTCCAGGACCTGATGGTCGTGCCAATTCTGCTCGTCGTCGGTCTCCTCGGAAGCGGCGCAACGGAACCGGTCCCGTCGCTTTCGTCGGCGGCGGTGGCGGTCGTTGTGGTCGGGCTGATCATCCTTGCCGGCCGCTATCTGCAGCGGCCAATCGTCCGTTTGAGCGTCGCCACCGGCAGCCGCGAACTGGTCGTGGCGATCGCCCTGTTCCTCGCCATCGGCACCGCCGTACTGACGGCAGGGGTCGGGCTTTCGCCCGCACTCGGCGCCTTCCTCGCCGGGCTGTTCCTCGGCGAGACGGAATACCGGCACCAGATCGAGGTCGACATCGAGCCGTTCAAGGGACTGCTGCTCGGCCTGTTCTTCATGACGGTCGGCATGAGTGTCGATGTTGCGGCGATCACCATCGGGCCGCTTACATTCCTTGTGGCGGTGGTCGCTCTCGTCACCGTCAAGGGACTGGTGATGGTTGGCGTCGCGCGGGCCTTCCGCATCGACACGCCGGTCGCGGTCGAGGCGGGTTTCCTGCTCGCCGGCGCCGGCGAATTCGCCTTCGTGGTGTTCACGTTGGCAAGCCGCGAGCAACTCGTCGATCCCGGGCTGCTCCAGTTCCTCGTTTCGGTCTCGGCTTTGTCGATGATCGTGGTGCCGCTGCTTGGCACGCTCGGACGGCGCGTTGGCAATGCGCTGGCGGCGCGCCGAGATGGCCGGGTGCACGGGGCGGCTATTGCCGAAACGCGGGAGCTGGCTGACCACGTGGTGATCGGCGGTTACGGCCGGGTGGGCGAGATGATCGCGCGACTGCTGATCTCTGAGCGGGTGCCGTGGGTTGCGCTCGACCTCGATGCCGATCTCGTTGCCCGGGCGCATCGCGCTGGCCGGCCGGTGTTCTATGGCGACGCCAGCCGGCGGGAAATCCTCGACCGGGTCGGCGGCGAGCGGGCCCGCGCCTTCGTGGTCACCACGGACGCCCCCGGAGCGACAGAGCGGATGGTGGCGGCGATCCGTAAGGCATGGCCCGGGGCCGTGATCCACGCCCGCGCCCGCGACATCGAGCACGCGCATCAACTGATGGCCCTCGGCGTCAGCGCAGTGACGCCGGAGACGCTGGAAGCAAGCCTCCAGCTCGCGCGGGGGCTGCTGATGCGGATCGGCTTGCCGGAGGATGCGACGGACACCCGTCTCGCTGCGATGCGCGAGGAGGAGCTTCGCAAGATTGGCAAGCGCGCAGACGAAACCTAGTCGGAGGCGGCAGAACAAGAGCAGGGGTAGCCTGGCGCTGCGGCGTTTACCTTGGATTGCCAAGCCAGATGCGCAACGGGCCAACCGGGCGGAATCCCAACCCGATGGCGTTCCCGAGCGAGTCGCCGCTCTCGTAGCCGACGACAGGGCGGCCCGGCGAGAAAGCGGCGACCGCGGCAGCGGCCGCCGCGAAATCCGCGTTCGGACCGGACTGCCCGGTGAAGGCGTTCGAGAGGCCACCAACGCTGTCCGAGCGGTTGCCGGCACAGCCGGCAACGATCCGGCCGTCGCGCCGCCATGCGAAGAGCCCGACGGTTTCGTCTTTAAGGAGGGCCGGCAGAAACACCGGCCGGTCGGCCGGCGAACCGTTTTCGCGCCATGCCGTTTCCCACTCCGCAAGCTCGCTCGTCGTCGTGATCCTCTGCCAGGACTGCCGGTTGGGGACCGGCCGAGCCGATGCGGGGTCCAGCCAGATCCATTCGGCCGAAAAAAGCAGCCTAAAGCCGAGCGGCGCAAGGTCGAGGGTGGCGAAGGAGTTCTTCACGGCAAACGGACGGGGGAGGGCGCGCGCCAGCCCCTGAATTGCCCGGCATTGCGCCTTGGCCCCGGTGGCGCTGACCGTCATGGCGTTTGCGTAATAGGGAGGCACTTCCCCGACGCAGGTCCACACGCCCTCGGCGACGCTACCCGCCAGGCCGTGTGTACTGAGGACCGAGCGATACCAGTCGAGATTGTTCGACAGGCAGCGCTCGGCCTCGGTCGGCATGAGGGGGTCACCCCGCCGGCGCGGCCGCCATCGCCTTCTGCAGGTTCTCGTCGACCTTGTCGAGGAAGCCGGTGGTGGTCAGCCATTTCTGGTCGGGGCCGACGAGGAGGGCGAGGTCCTTGGTCATGTAGCCCGATTCGACGGTCTCGACGCAGACCCGCTCCAGCGTCTCGGCGAAGCGGGCGAGGTCGTCGTTGCCGTCGAGCTTGGCGCGGTGAAGCAGGCCACGGGTCCAGGCGAAGATCGAGGCGATCGAGTTCGTCGACGTCTCGTTGCCCTTCTGGTGTTGGCGGTAGTGGCGGGTGACCGTGCCGTGGGCGGCCTCCGCCTCCACCGTCTGGCCGTCCGGCGTCATCAGCACCGAGGTCATCAGACCGAGCGAGCCGAAGCCCTGCGCCACAATGTCGGACTGGACGTCGCCGTCATAGTTCTTGCAGGCCCAGACGTAGCCGCCCGACCATTTCAGCGCCGCGGCGACCATGTCGTCGATCAGCCGGTGCTCGTAGGTGATGCCGAGCTGCTTGAACCTGTCGGCAAACTCGGCGTCGAAGATCTCCTGGAAGATGTCCTTGAAGCGGCCGTCATAGGCCTTGAGGATGGTGTTCTTGGTCGACAGATACACCGGATATTTGCGGTCGAGCCCGTAGTTCAGCGAGGCGCGGGCGAAGTCGCGGATCGAATTCGTCGAGGTTGTACATGGCCATTGCCACGCCCGAGCCCGGCGCGTCGAACACTTCGTGCTCGATCACCTCGCCGTCGTCGCCCTCGAAGCGGATGGTCAGCTTGCCCTTGCCGGGGAAACGGAAGTCGGTGGCGCGATACTGGTCGCCGTAGGCGTGACGGCCGACGATGATCGGCTGCGTCCAGCCCGGCACCAGGCGCGGCACGTTCTTGCAGATGATCGGCTCGCGAAAGATGACGCCGCCGATGATATTGCGGATGGTGCCGTTCGGCGACCGCCACATCTTCTTGAGGCCGAACTCTTTGACGCGCGCCTCGTCGGGCGTGATGGTGGCGCATTTGACGCCGACGCCAGTCGCCTTGATCGCTTCCGCCGCTTCGACGGTGACCTTGTCGTCGGTGGCGTCGCGGTGCTGGATCGAAAGGTCGAAATAGAGCAGCTCAACGTCGAGATAGGGGTGGATCAGCTTTTCCTTGATGAGCTGCCAGATGATCCTCGTCATCTCGTCGCCGTCGATCTCGACGACGGGATTGGCGACCTTGATTTTCGGCATTGCGGGACGGCCTCGCTGGCGTGTCGGTGGGGCGGGAATGCGGGCCGCTTGCCGCCGCGCACGAAAATGACGCCGCCCTATAACACCCGACCGAATGCGAGAAAAGGCGGCCGCTCCGTCCCCGTGACGGGAGGGCAGGGCGGCAGTAATGGCGGACAGGATCGCGACGGTCAGAACCCCTTTTCGAATACGGCCTCGCCGGAGACCGGGTCGGTGACGCCGAGGCCGCCGCCGAGGTCCTCGAGCATGGTGCGGACCTGGTCGAGGCTGGCGATCATCTCGGCGCGCGCCTTGACGATATCGTCCATGCGATCCCATTCGCCGACCAGACAGGAAGTCGCGCTCACCGGTCTTGACGAGTGCCAGCTTACGGAGCCCGCCCATCTTCCGCGCGAGCGCCGTTTCCTTGTCGAGGAACGGCTTCTCCTGACCGGGCTTCACCTTGAACCGAACCACGTTGTAGGCAGTCATGCGTTGGGTCCTCCCTGTTGGCTGACGCCGCGGACGCGACGATCGACGTCCGACCCGCGACGCCAAAGCCGTTTCCATCGTATTCCTACTTCGCTGTCTCGCCGCCGAGTTCCTTCTTGAAGGTATCGAGATCGACCTGCATCCCGTTGAAGAAGGTGCTCCAGTGGCGCGTCAGCGCCGACATGGTGACCGCCTCTGCGATTTCCTCGTCGGTGGCGCCGGCTTGCCTCGCCGGGTTGGTGTCAGCCCAGATGCAGTAGGAGCAGGGGATCTGGGCGGCGACGGCCAGCGAGATAAGCGACTTGACCTTGGGGGACAGCGCCGTGTCTTCGCTGAGTTCGATCGACTTCAGCTCGGCCCAGGCGCCGGCGATCCCCGCCTTCGGGAAGAGCTTGATGAAGCTCGGCACGCCGCCCATGGTCTGCTCGATGTCCTTGTAGGTCGCCTCCGCCGATGCCGGCACATCCCCGGCGACGGCGGGCGGCACCGACCATGCCCCAAGGACCCCGGCAGCAAGGGCGGCGCAAACGACCTGGCGAACAGTCTGCATCTTGAACATGGTTGTCTCCTCGCGGCTGTTGCCTTACGTTGTAAGGCGATGAGCGAGAGGATAGCCTTACTCTGTAAGGTGTCAAGCCTTATGGTGTAAGATTCTTGTGATCAAGGACACAGGTCGTTCGATGGCGAAGAAGCAAAGAGAGGCCCTTTCGGCGGAGAGGATCGAGATGGCGGCGCTCGACCTGATCGAGGCGGAAGGGCTGGAAGCGTTCAGCACACGCAAGCTCGCCGCCCGGCTCGGCTGCGAGGCAATGAGCATCTACTACTACTTTCCCAGCAAGGCGCACCTGATGGACGCGGTGTTCGACCGGGTGCTATCCGGCATTCCCAAGCCCGATCCAAACCTTCCGTGGCGGCAGCGGCTGCGCCAGTCGATCCTGGAATACCGGGCGATGGCGCACCGCTATCCGCGCTTCTTCCAGTTCATTGCGCTCCACCGCCACAACACACGGGTCGGCCTGTCGGTGCTCGAAAGCATCCTGAGGCTCGTCCGAGAGGGTGGCTTGGATGCCGAGAAGACGGCGCGCTACTTCCGCGCAATCAGCTATTACCTGGTCGGCGCGGCGCTCGACGAGACGTCAGGCTATGCGAAAGGGCCGTCCGCCGTCGAACCGGTGCCGGGCGAGGAGGTGGCGCGCGACTTCCCCGAAGTTGCTGCCGTCAATCCCTACTTCAAGCCGGCCGAGCACCAGAAGACGTTCGACCTCGGCCTGGACATCCTGCTGGACAGCCTGGAGCGGGCGGCGACCACGTCGAAAAACAGGGTGCCGGGGCGACGTCCACGGCCGCCCCGTATCGCGTCGTGGCGGCGCGGCAGCGCTCTCCCTTCTTCGCCCGGCCGCAGAGCCTCGCCATCTTGGTCGAGGCGGAGGTCTCGTCGATGAAGACCAGCTTGGCGGGGTCGAGGTCGGGCTGGCCGTCGAACCAGGCGCGCCGGCGAGCCTTCACATCCGGCCGTTGCTGCTCGCTGGCATGCGCCGTCTTTTTTTGTACGTGATGCCGCGCTTGGCGAGGAACATCCACACCGTCGAAGGCACCACCCGCACGCCGCACTCTCCCGCCAGCCGTTCAGCGATCTCGGCCAGCGTGATGTCCGGCGTCGTCGCGATGAGGTCGAGGATGAACTTCGCGTGCAGGTCGAGCTTCGAACGCGACGGCTGACCTTGCTTGCGAGCGACCGTCTCGCCGGTCTCTCGATAGCGCCGGTACCAGCTTCCTGCCGTCGAGCTTCCGATCTTGAACCGCCGTGCCGCCTCCCGCGTCGAAACCCCTTCCGAGATCGCCCCGATCACCCGGCCGCGAAGGTCCTCACTCATTGGTCTAGCGGAGGCGCCCTACGTCTGGCGGGCGGCCATCGAGATCATGATGTAGCTCCAGCCGGTGAAGATCAGCGAGATGCCGGCCAGCGTGCCCACGGTGAAGAGGCCCGATCCGGGGAAGTAGACCCAGATGATCACGCCGACGACGATCGCCAGGATACCGGCCACCACCATCCAGCCCCAGCCCGAATGCGGCCGCATCTGGAAGCCGAGGATCAGCTGGATAATGCCCTTGGCGAGGAAGACGGCGGCGAGGACGATGGTCAGCACGAAGGTGCCGAAGACCGGAAACAGCCAGATCACGATACCGCCGACCAGGGCGACGAGACCCATGATGAGCTGCCAGATGAAGCCACCCCATGAGCGGATCTGCCAGGCCTGGATCACCTCGACGATGCCGACGAAGGCCAGCGCGATGCCGACGATGGTGGTTACGACCAGACTGGCGATGAACGGCATGGCGATGGCGAATACGCCGCCGATCAGGAACACGATTCCAAGCGCAAGGAACCAGCCCCAGTGCTTGCGGATGTGGTCGGCTGTGGTGAGAGTAGCAGCTGCGTCGGTCATGGGCGCCTCCTCATTCGCGACTCGCGAGGGGCGCAGAATACCCTAATCGACGGCTCTCGGCACGCCGCCGGGCTCGGCTGCCATTGTGGAAACCGACGGGACGATCGGGTAGGAAGCCGTCCATGAGCCACACCAGCGCCGAGCCTCCCGGCGGACCGCCGTCGATCATCCTGGTTGCGCCGCAACTCGGCGAGAACATCGGCACGGCCGCCCGCGCCATGGCCAATTTCGGCCTCGTCGACCTGCGCGTGGTCAATCCGCGCGACGGCTGGCCGAACGACAAGGCCCGCGCGGCCGCAAGCCGCGCCGATCATGTGATCGACGGCGTCCGGATCTTCACCTCCGTTGCCCACGCGATCGACGATCTGTCGTTCGTTTATGCGACGACGGCGCGGGCGCGTGAGGTTGCGAAGCCCGTGGCGGGACCACGGGAGGCCGGCCGGCGGCTCAGAACCCTGGCCGACGCCGGAGTGCGCACCGGCGTTCTGTTCGGGCCGGAGCGTACCGGCCTCGCCAACGAGGACGTGTCGCTGGCCGACGAGATCCTCACCTTTCCGGTCGACCCGGCATTCTCCTCGATCAACGTCGCCCAGTCCGTGCTTCTCGTCGCCTATGAGTGGCGGCTGTCGGGCCTTGCCGAGGGCGAGGCGGGGCTGCCGTTCACGGTCGAGCGGCATCCGGCTCCGAAGGACGACCTCTTCCGCCTGTTCGAGCATCTCGAGACGGCGCTCGACGCGGCCGGCTTCTTCCGGCCGCCGGAGAAGAAGCCGCACATGGTCGAGGCGCTGCGGACGCTCCTGCATCGTGCGGAACTGTCGGCCCAGGAGGTGCGGACGCTGCGCGGTGTCGTCGCGGCGCTGGAAAAGCGTCCCACCCGGCCCCATGCTGCCGGCGGCGGCGAAACCACGACGGCGCGGAGCGGCGAGGCATGAGCCGGTCGGCGGGATCCGAATGACCCGGCTGCTTGTCTTCGATTCCGGTATCGGCGGCTTGTCGGTCGCCCGCGAGATCCGCCGGGCGCTGCCGGCAGTGGAGATGACCTATGTCGCCGACGACGCCGGCTTTCCCTACGGGGAGCGGGGAGATGCGGAGCTGACCGCGCGGGTGCTCGGCCTGATGGAAGGGCTCGTCCGCCGGTTCCGCCCGGACGGTGTGGTCATCGCCTGCAACACCGCCTCGACTCTGGTGCTGCCGCCGCTCCGTGCCCGTTTCGAGATTCCCTTTGTCGGCACCGTGCCGGCGATCAAGCCTGCCGCCGAGCGCACACGGTCCGGCCTGATCAGCGTTCTCGCCACGCCCGGCACCATGCATCGCGATTACACGCGCGGGCTGATCGAAAGCTTCGCCGCGCACTGCGCGGTGCGGCTGGTGGGGTCCGCCGATCTCGCGCCGCTCGCCGAGGCCTTCATGCGCGGCGAGCCGGTCGACGATGCGGCGATCCTGACCGAGATCGCGCCGGCCTTTGTCGAGCAGGGCGGCCGCCGCACGGACATTGTCGTTCTCGCCTGCACCCACTATCCGTTCCTGATCGAGCCCTTCACGCGTCTTGCCCCGTGGCCGGTCACGTGGATCGACCCGGCTCCGGCCATCGCCCGGCGGGTAGTGAACGTGCTCGGGCGCAATGGTGGCTTCGGTGGCGGCACGGCCCGTCTCACCTCAGGCAGATCGTGGCCGACGGCGCTTGTCGAACTCCTCCGACCCATCGAACTCGAGACCGCCTCCGCGCGGACTTTCCCCATTTGACAAGGCACCCGCCGGGGCAGTATGACGCTGGCGCCTCGCTGGTGCTGTAGGGCCGGCGCGGCTTTTCATGCGACCCGCGGGAGCTTCAAGGTGCTTGCCTTGGGCTTCCTGTCGGCCGGTTCCGCGAAATGCGGCACGGCAGAGGAGGGCGCCTAACCCCGAACCTGACAAGGGATTAAGCGATGACCAAGCGCGCCTCGGCGAAGTACAAGATCGACCGCCGTCTCGGCCAGAACATCTGGGGCCGTCCGAAGAGCCCCGTCAACCGCCGCGAATACGGGCCCGGCCAGCACGGCCAGCGGCGGAAGGGCAAGCTCTCCGACTTCGGCACCCAGCTACGCGCCAAGCAGAAGCTGAAAGGCTACTACGGCAGCATTTCCGAGAAGCAGTTCAACAACATCTACAAGGAAGCGGTCCGCCGGCCGGGCGACACCTCCGAGCATCTGGTCGGGCTCCTGGAAAGCCGGCTCGATGCAATCGTCTATCGCGCCAAGTTTGTGCCGACCGTCTTCGCCGCGCGCCAGTTCGTCAACCACGGCCACGTGCGGGTGAACGGCCAGCGGGTCAACATTCCGAGCTTCCGCTGCAAGCCGGGCGACGTCATTTCGGTCAAGGACGCGTCGAAGAACATGGCGATGGTGCTGGAAGCCACCCAGCTCGCCGAGCGCGACGTGCCGGACTATGTCGACGTCGACCATGGCAAGATGACGGCGACCTTCGTGCGCATCCCGGGCCTCGCCGAAATCCCCTATGCCGTGCACATGGAACCCAACCTCGTCGTCGAGTTCTATTCGCGCTAGTTCCGGTCTGCTTTCCTGAATAGAGGAGGCCGCCCCCTCCGGGGAGCGGCCTTTTCTCATGTTGGTCCTCGTCTACGGGATCCGGCAGTAGTGCTGCTTTCCGTCGTAGCCGGTGTAGGTCTTCGTATAGGAATTGTACGACCGGTACTTCGCGTGGCAATAGGCGTCGGCATTGGGATAGCCATAGTAGCCGTAGCCCGGTGCCACATAGCGCGGAGCTGAGTACCGGTAGTAGTACGGCTGGGCAAGGATGGAGCCGAACAGGACGCCTGCGCCGAAGCCTATCGCCGGCCCAACCCAGTCGTTGTCGTGATAGCCACCGTAGTGCTTCCAGTTGCCGTGCTTCCCAGTCTTCTTCTTCCAGTTTCCTTTCTTCTTGGGGTGCCAGTCGACCGTCTGCACCGTGCCGTACTGATAGCCCGGCTGCGCGTTGGCTGCGGGAGCCGCGGTGAGCGCAGTCGCGCAGATGATCGCCGTCGAAGCCGCAATCCCGCTGACGGATTTTGCTGGTTCCAGCATGAGGGTCTCCTTCGCTGTTGCGAAACCCTCGGGCAGAGCGGATCGAACCGACCTTCGCCCAGGTGTTTGACGGCGAGCGCCCGAAGACGCCGCTCGCCCTGCGGTTCCGCACGCCTCCCTCTGATGGGGTGTTAACCCCTGACGATTATCGATGTTCCGAGGGGCATGGACAAGGCCAAGATCAAACGGACTACAGCCGCCACCCCCGCCGCCAGGCTCGAGGCCATCCCGCGGAAATGACTGTTGCGGAGAGCGCGACCCGAACCCGTGTCAGGCGCTTTGCGCCACCGTCACGCCCTTCTCGCCCAGGAAGGTCTGCAGTTCGCCCGCCTGGAACATCTCGCGGATGATGTCACAGCCGCCGACGAACTCGCCCTTGACGTAGAGCTGCGGGATCGTCGGCCAGTCGGAGTATTCCTTGACCCCCTGGCGGATATCCATGTTCTCAAGGACATTGACGCCCTTGTAGTCCACTCCGAGGTAGTCGAGGATCTGCACTACCTGGCTGGAGAAGCCGCATTGCGGGAAGGTCGGCGTGCCCTTCATGAACAGGAGCACGTCGTTGGACTTCACCTCGTTGTCGATCCAGGCCGCTATCTCGCTCATCATCGAAATCCTTGTCTTGCCGCCGTGTTCGTTGTGGTCACTCCGGCACGCTCGTCTGAAGGGCCAGCGCGTGGAGCGCGTCGCCCATGTTTCCCTTGAGCGCGTTATAGACCATCTGGTGCTGCTGCACACGGCTCTTGCCGCGGAACGATTCCGACACGACCTCGGCGGCATAGTGGTCGCCGTCGCCGGCAAGATCGCGGATCACCACCCTGGCGTCCGGTAGCGCCGTCTTGATCAGCGTTTCGATCTCGCGCGCATTCATCGCCATGGTCGTCGGCTCCCTGCAAAGCGGTCGAGCCCGGCTCAAACGCCGGCACTCATGAACGCCGGAAACCAATTCTCATAGGCTTGCCGCAGCTTTGCAACAGATATGGAAACGACTTTGCCCAGATTCAATTCGTCGCCGCCGGTGTTGCCGATCCACGGCAGGAACACGCCCGCCGCCTCGGCCCGCTCGAACAGCGTGTCAAGATGCTGCGGCTCGGCCGTGAGCAGATAGCGGCCCTGGTCCTCGCCGAAGAAGACCGGGAGCGGCGATAGATCGTTGAGCTGGTTAACGGTTGCCCCGATTCCCGACGCCATTGCCATCTCGGCGAGCGCCACCGCCAGGCCGCCGTCGGAGAGATCATGGCAGGCGGTGACCAGGCCGTCGCGGATGAGCCCGCGCACGAAATCGCCGACGCGCATCTCGTGCTCGAGGTCGACCGGCGGGGGTGGTCCGTCCGCACGGCCGAGGATGTCGCGAAGATAGATCGACTGGCCAAGATGGGTTCCCCACGCGGGTGGCGCCCCAGCCAGCAGAATCATCTGGTCCTCGGCCTTGAACGCGATCGTCACCGCGGCTGCGGCGTCGGGCAGCAGGCCGACGCCGCCAATCGTCGGGGTCGGCGGGATGGCCGCTCCGTTGGTCTCGTTGTAGAGCGAGACGTTGCCGGAGACGACGGGGAAGGCGAGCGTCTGGCAGGCTTTGGCGATGCCTGTGATGGCGCCGACCAGTTCGCCCATGATCTCCGGCCGCTCGGGATTGCCGAAGTTGAGGTTGTCGGTGATCGCCAATGGCTGGGCCCCCACCGCCGTCAGATTCCGCCAGCACTCGCCGACGGCCTGCTTGCCGCCTTCGAACGGATCGGCGGCGCAGTAGCGCGGCGTGACGTCGAGCGAAAAGGCGAGGCCCTTGGGCGTGTCGTCGATGCGGATGACGGCGGCGTCGCCGCCCGGCTTCACGACCGTATTCCCCTGGATAAGGTGATCATACTGCTCCCACACCCAGCGGCGGGAGCACATGTCCGGCGAGCCGAGAATCCGGATCAAGGCGTCGGCATAATCGTCCGGTTCCGGAATCGCTTCGGCGATCGGTGGCGGCCCGTTGCGGATCACATAGGGCCGGTCGTACTCCGGCGCCTCGTTGCCGAGCTCCTTGATCGGCAGGTCCGCTTCCACCTTGCCGTGATGGAGAACCCGGAAGCGGAGATCGTCGGTGGTGCGCCCGACCACCGCGAAGTCGAGGCCCCATTTGCGGAACACGGCTTCCGCCGCTTCATGCATCGCGGGGCGGAGCACCATCAGCATGCGCTCCTGGCTTTCCGACAGCATCATCTCGTAGGCCGACATCCCCGCTTCGCGGCAGGGGACCTTGTCGAGGTCAAGCTCGATGCCGAGGTCGCCCTTCGCCCCCATCTCGACCGCCGAGGAGGTCAGGCCGGCGGCGCCCATGTCCTGGATGGCGACGACGGCGCCAGTCGCCATCAATTCGAGGCAGGCTTCGAGCAGCAGTTTTTCGGAGAAGGGATCGCCGACCTGCACCGTCGGCCGCTTCTCGTGGGCGGCATCGTCGAATTCGGCCGAGGCCATCGAGGCGCCGTGGATGCCGTCGCGGCCGGTCTTGGAGCCGAGATAGACCACCGGCAGTCCAACGCCCGAGGCCTTCGAATAGAAGATTGCGTCGGTGCGGGCGATGCCGGCGGCGAAGGCGTTGACCAGGATGTTGCCGTCGTAGCCCGGATGGAAGTTCACCTCGCCGCCGACCGTTGGCACGCCGAAGGAATTGCCGTAGCCGCCGATGCCGCTGACGACGCCGGCGACGAGATGCCGGGTCTTCGGATGATCGGGGCTGCCGAAACGGAGCGCGTTGAGGGCCGCCACCGGCCGCGCGCCCATGGTGAAGACGTCGCGCAGAATGCCGCCGACGCCGGTTGCCGCCCCCTGATACGGCTCGATGAAGGACGGGTGGTTGTGGCTCTCCATCTTGAAGACCACGGCGAGCCCGTCGCCGATATCGACGACGCCGGCGTTCTCGCCCGGCCCCTGGATCACTCGCGGTCCGCTTGTCGGCAGCGTGCGCAGCCATTTCTTCGAGGACTTGTAGGAGCAGTGCTCGTTCCACATGGCCGAGAAGATGCCGAGCTCGGTGAGCGTCGGTTCCCGGCCAATCAGCGCGAGGATGCGATCGTACTCCTCCGGCTTCAGGCCATGGGCGGCGACGAGGTCGGGGGTGACCCGCGGCTCCTCTACTGGCAACTGGCGCTTCCTCCCATCCAGCGGCGGAGATCGGCCGCGATGCGCGTCGCCTGCGCGCTGCCGGCGAGCGGGCCGTAGACGTTGAGATGAGGGTTGCCGCCTGGCGTCGTGATCTCGATGACCAGGACGGGCAACGCGGTCGGCGCGTCCTTCGGCACGATCAGGATGCGGGGCCCACCGGCCGCGTTGGGCTCGGACGAATAGACATAACCGGCGAAATCGGTGGCATTGGGGCCGAACCAGCATTGCTCCATCGCAGCAGTCAGGCGGGTGGACAATGCGTAGGCAGCCTGCGAGGGCTGGGCATTGGCGGGCGCGCATGCGGCGCCGATCAAGCCGGCAAGCCAGACCATGGCAAGAGCGGTCCGCAACGACTGGTGACGACGTGTGAAGCGCATATTTCGAACCATCCCGGGTCGCAAAGGGGCGGAGGAACTCGACGCCGCCGATTGATCGAGGTGACCGTTTGACCGGCGCGGCATCCGCCGTCAAGCGGCGGGAGTGTCGGCATCCGGTGTTTTGTTTCCGACGTCGCGTCAGATTGCTCGGTAAGGCGAACCGTTGCCCAGTGTCTCCGCATCGCGTGTCAGAGGTGAGAGGGGAGATTCCAATGGATCAAAGCTGCTGGCACCGCGTCTGATTTCGCCCAAGGCACCGGCAGGTGGCACTTGGCGAGAGCCCCTTTCTCACGCTAGGCTAAGGCCGCGCGGGTGCTGACCTGTTGAGTGGGGGGTAAAATGAAACTTGTTCGCGCTATTGCGGCCGCAACTGTTCTACTCAGCCTGGCGGGGATGACGGCAACCTACGCCCAGGATGCACCGCCTGCGCCGCCCGCCGGACAACCCGGCGGACCGCCAGAACAGCCGGCGCCGCCTCCGCCGCCCCCTGAGCAGCCAAAGCCGCCGCAGCCCCCGCCGGCGCCACCGGAGCAGCCTCAGCCGCCGCCTCCGCCGGTGCAGCAGCTTGGCAACATCTACGTGATCGTCGCGGGCCAGCAGCAGGGGCCGCTGACCCTCGAACAGGTCATTGCCGACATCAAGGCGGGGACGATCACCCGCGACACGCTGGTGTGGACTCCGGATCAGGCCGGCTGGATTCCGGCGGGACAGCACCCGGTTATCGGCCAGCAGTTCACTGCGGTGGCTCCGCCACCAGCGCCCCCGCCGCCACCACCCCCGCCGCCTCCGCCTCCGGCCGCCCAGTTCTACTATGAGCAGGGAGGGCAATCGGTCGGTCCGCTGACGCTGGACGGGATCAGCAACGAGATCCGGAAGGGGACGGTCAAGCGGCAGACGCTCGTCTGGAAGACGGGCGCGGCCGGCTGGGTTGCCGCGGTGGATATCGCCGAGCTGAAGGTGATCTTCGACGCGATGCCTCCCGAGATGCCGCCGGGCCAAGACTTGAAGCGTTTCATGGCCGGCACATGGGAATACACGACGCAAGCCGGTCAAGGCGCGTCGACTACTGCGACAATCCAGTACCGCCAGGACGGGAGCTATACCGGCGTTGTCACGCTCACCATGCAGGGCGTCGGCTCCACTTCCCAGGCGGTATCCGGGAAGTGGAGCGTGCAGCCAATCTCGGGCGACCGGTTTTCGCTGACGATCACACCCGACGGCGGGGCCGGCGGGCAGACCGTCGAGTTGCGGAAGGTGAACGACAACGTTCTCGAAAACGTCACGCAGGGCGGACAGGCCCACCGCGTCGGCTGACGGCCGTGGGTCTTTCGGCCGACGGCACAAGGAAACAGTTCGGGTCGCCGGCAATCAGCTGGCCACCTCGAGCGCCGCCATGATGCCCTCGAATAGCGGCCGCCCGTCAGTGCCGCCCTGGATGGCTTCGATCAGGTTCTCGGGGTGGGGCATCATGCCGAGCACGTTGCGGCGTGCGTTGAGGATGCCGGCGATATTGTCCATCGAGCCGTTCGGATTGGCATTGTCGGTCGCTTCGCCGGAGGCGTCGACATAGCGGAAGGCTACCCGATCATCGCCCCGAAGCGCCGCGAGGGTCTCGGGGTCGCAGCGGTAGTTGCCGTCGCCATGGGCGACCGGGCAGCGGATCACCTGGCCCGGGCGGTAGCCGCGCGTGAAGATCGATGCCATCGTCTCGACGCGGAGCCTGACCTCGCGGCAGACGAAGCGCAGGCTGGCGTTCCTCATCAGTACGCCGGGCAGCAGGCCCGCCTCGCAAAGGATCTGGAAACCGTTGCAGATTCCGAGCACCGGGACGCCGGCCGCCGCCCGCTCGCCAATGACGGCCATCACCGGCGAGCGCGCCGCGATGGCGCCGGAGCGCAGGTAGTCCCCATAGGAGAACCCGCCGGGTAGTACGATCAGGTCGACGGATGGCATCTCCGTCTCGGTGTGCCAGACGACCGTCGGCGGCCGGCCGGTAATGGCTTCCAGCGCGCCGATCATGTCGCGTTCGCGATTGGAGCCGGGGAAGACGATGACGGCGGATCTCATGCTATCGACATAGACGATTCTGGCGGTTTCGGAAGATGCGAATTCGCCGCGTGAGCCGCCCTTGGCTCAAGTGATTCGCCGGCCGGTCATCGTGGGCGAAGCCCCGAAAAGAGGTCAGAGCGCCCAGCGGCAGGCCCGCCGCAGCTCGGCCTCGCCGTCGTGATCGTACCAGCGGCCGTGGGCGAGCAGGATGCGCTCCGGTCGCCAGCCGAGCATCGTCTCGACGGCGGCGCGGAAGGCAGCCTTGTGGCGGAGGAAGGTCGTGCGCAGGTCGTAGGGCATCTTGCCGTCGGGATCGGCGACGCCGCCGAGCTTCATCAACAGCCGCATGTGCCAGCAGGTGATCCGGTCGGGTTCGAAATTCTCGATCAGATCGGTGAGGATGAGGGTGCGCGTCGGGCGGTGGAAGAAATCGACCTCGGTGAGGAAATCGCCCGGAACCGAAACCTGGTCGATCTCGTCCCCCCATTCTGCCGGCGGCGCCTCTCCGAGGTCCTTGTCGAACGCCGCAACCCGCTTCCGCGCGTATTCCCGGACGCCCGGTGCCGCGTAGGTGGTCGCCTCCGGATAGCGCTCCTTCCACTCGCCGATCCACCAATAGTGGATCTTGTTCGGCGCAACGAGGAAGCGCACCGGCCCGAGGTTGTCGATTTCGCGACGCAAGGTGTCGTCGGGCGGGGTGGGCGAGTGGAGCCACAGGCCGCCGCCCTTGAGGCGAACCACGGTCATCCGCGTGGTGAAGGGGAGGTGGAAGCCGAAATAGGCCATGCCGATCACCGGCCCGTCGACGATCCACAAGTTGTCGGCCACCGGCTTCAGCGTGTTGATCGGCTCATAGGTCTTGAGACAGGCCATGGTGCCGATCGCTCCGTCGCCCCTCGGGTCGCCTTGCCCGGGCCGTCTTCAGACCATCTCGATTCGGTAGTCTTCGATCACCGTGTTGGCGAGCAGCTTCTCGCACATGTCCTGCAGCAGGTTTGCCGCCCGCGCTGGATCTGACTCGGCAAGATCGAGGTCGAATACCTTGCCCTGCCGCACGCCGGACACGCCCTTGAAGCCGAGCGAGGCGAGAGCGCCCTCGATCGCCTTGCCCTGCGGGTCAAGGACGCTGGCCTTCAGCGTGACGGTGATGCGGGCCTTCACCGGTCGGGCGGGCCCCTTTTACTGGACGAGCACCGGGCCGCCGCCCTTGGGGCGTTCCTGCTCGACCAGGATACCGAGACGGCGCGCCACCTCGGTGTAGGCCTCCACCAGGCCGCCCATGTCGCGGCGAAAGCGGTCCTTGTCGAGCTTGTCCTGGGTCTTGACGTCCCACAAACGGCAGGAGTCCGGCGAGATCTCGTCGGCGACGACGATCCGCATCATGTCGTTTTCCCAGAGCCGGCCGCACTCCATCTTGAAGTCGACCAGCTGGATGCCGGCACCGAGGAACAGCCCGGCGAGGAAGTCGTTGACCCGGATCGCCAGCGCCATGATATCGTCGATCTCCTGCGGCGTCGCCCAGCCGAAGGCGGTGATGTGCTCCTCGGTCACCATCGGGTCGTCGAGTTCGTCATTCTTGTAGTAGAACTCGATGATCGAGCGCGGCAGCACCGTGCCTTCCTCGATGCCAAGACGCTTGGAAAGCGAGCCGGCGGCGATGTTCCTCACGACGATTTCGAGTGGAATGATCTCGACTTCGCGGATGAGTTGTTCCCGCATGTTCAGCCGACGGATGAAGTGGGTCGGGATGCCCATCCGGTTGAGATGATTGAAGATGTGCTCCGAAATCCGGTTGTTGAGCACGCCCTTGCCGTCAATGACCTCCCGCTTCTTCTTGTTGAAGGCGGTTGCATCGTCCTTGAAGAACTGGACAAGGGTTCCCGGTTCGGGGCCTTCGAACAGGATCTTGGCCTTTCCCTCATAGATGCGCCGACGCCAATTCATGGGGACATACCGTGGTTTGAGGAAATCCATTGATTTGGGGATCGTCCAATAAAGCCGTTCTTCATCAACGATATACGGCCGAGTCGGAGGCATTGAGCGGCCTCTCGCGGGTGACCATATTCCATCGACCGCCCTTTCACAATCGCTGGCCGGGGAAGCCCCGGAAACCGGGGCCGGGCCGCGACGGGCGGCGTTGATTTAGGTTCTGTCGCAGGATATGCAAGGCGCGCCGAAGGCCGCCGATGCGGGAATGAGGAGCGCGATATGAGCACGTTCGACAAGCGAGAGGATGCCTTCGAGGCGAAATTCGCACGCGATCAGGAACTCCAATTCAAGGCCGAGGCGCGGCGCAACAAACTTCTGGGGATGTGGGCGGCGGAGAAGCTGGGCAAGTCCGGCGTCGATGCCGAGGCTTATGCCAAGGAAGTGGTCGCTGCCGACTTCGAGGAAGCCGGCGACGAGGACGTTTTCCGCAAAATTCGCAAGGATTTCGATGCCGCGGGCGTCGACCAGTCCGACCACCAAATCCGCCGCACCATGATCGAGTTGATGGGTGCGGCGATCGAGCAGATCGAAGCCGGCGACTGAGCGTCGCCTCAGGGAACCGCGATCATCCGATGGCCACGTCAAGTCTCGCCGACCGGCTGAAGTCCGGCGACACGATCCTTTCGGGCTGGATCGCCACGCCCGAGCCCCTCGTCGCCGAAGGCGCTGCGCGCCAGGCGTTCGATTGCGTCTCCCTCGACATGCAGCACGGGCTGCACGATCCCGTCTCCGTCATGCGGTCGATCGGCGGCATCGTCCTAGCCGGCAAGCCGGCAGGCGTCCGCGTTCCGGTCGGCGATTTCGCCATGGCCAGCCGCGCCCTCGACATGGGCGCGGAGGTTGTGATCGCACCGATGATCAATTCGGTGGCCGACGCGCAGGCCTTTGCGGCGGCAACCAAATACCCCCCGGTTGGGGAGCGGAGCTGGGGGCCGGCCCGGGTGATGGCGCTGCTCGACGTCCCCGATCCGCCGACGCAGCTCGCCACAGCGAACCGCTCGACCCTTGCCATGGCGATGGTGGAGACGAAGCAGGCGCTCGCCGTCGTTGACGACATCCTGGCGGTAGACGGCATCGATGGCATCTTCATGGGACCTTCCGACCTGTCGGTGACACTCTCCGACGGCAAGGAGATCGCTCCGACCGCCGACTGGCTGGACGAGCCGGTCGGCCGCATCGCCGAGCGGGCGAAGGCCGCCGGCAAGATTGCCTGCGCGTTTGCCCACAACGCTGCCCGCGCCCGGCATTTCATCAATCTCGGCTATCGCTTCATCGTCATGGGTCCCGACCAGATCTACCTGGCTCTCGGGGTCAAGGCCCTTCTTGACGGCTTGCGATAGTCGCCTGGCCGTCACACCGCTGTGCCCTATCTGCAACAGCCCGGCCGATAGTCGTCTATCGGCCGGTTAAGGCTTGCCCTTCCGCCGGCTAGTTGGCTTACTTTTCGGAAGCTTGGGGATTCGGGGTGCTTGGGGCAATGACCGTCTTTCGAGGGGCGAATACGGTCAAGGGTCTGAGCTTGGGTGTGGCGATGCTCGTTGCAGCATCGTCCGCCCAGGCCCAGAACTTTGGCGACATGTTTGATGTCGCTTTCGGTGCGGCGGTGACCAGTGACTACGTTTCGCGCGGCATCAGCCAGACCGGCGGCGATCCGGCTATTCAAGGCTACGTCGAGGCCGACTACGGTATCTTCTATCTGGGCGCGTGGGCCTCGAACGTGAATTTCGGCAAGTCCGACGCTGAGATCGACCTCTCGGTCGGCGTCCGTCCGGAGACGGATAACGCCGCCTTCGACCTCGGCTACGTCCAATACGTCTATGCCAACAACACGTCGCCGACCTATGGCGAGCTCTATCTGCTGGCCGAATACTATCCGACCGATGCCCTGACGCTGGGCGGCAATGTCTACTTTGCGCCCGACTACTCGCAGGGTGGTGCGTCGGCGACCTATGTGGAGGCGACGGCCGACTATTCCCTGTTCGGCAATGTCGGTGCGTCGGGAGGGATCGGCTATCAGGCTTTTGCCTCCAAGCTCGGCCTGCCCGACTACACGACGTGGAACGCCGGGCTCTACTGGAGCTGGAACGACACTGTCACCCTCGATTTCCGCTACACCGGCAGCGACCTGTCCAAGGGACAGTGCTGGGCTCTCATGTCACGGCACGCCTGCGGCAATCGCTTCATGGCGACCTTGTCGTTCGATACATCAGCCTCGTCGCTGGCTGGGAACTGACAGGCCGCGGGCTATCCGGCCTGACACAGGGTCTGCATCGCCGTCTTTATGTTGTTCTTCAGGACCTGAATGCGCGCATGATAGGCCTGCGTCAGGCAGACCACGTTGGCGCCGCAGAGCGCCCGATTCTGCAGGAAGGCGCGGGCCTCATCCTGCCTGGCGCCGCTCATACCCATCAGGAACGGGACCTGGCTGTAGGCGTACCACAGGCCGCCCATTTCCGAGTCGAGCGCCGAGAGCATCGGATTGGTGCAGATGGCGATCTCGTCCGGCGCCTTGGCCTTGTTGCAGTCGAAGCTCGCGGCCTGGGCGGGCAGCGCGAGGCCGGCGGAGACGAAGCAGGTGGCAAGCATGGCAGGCATACGACGCATCGACCGATCTCCTCTTCAATGGCGTCCTTGTGACGCCGTTCGTTCGAACTAATCGGGGCGCTCGGCGAGAACCGCGGCGCGACCCGGTCAATTGCCGGTTCCGAACACGCGACGGAAGATCTCGTCGACGTGCCTCAGATGGTAGCCGAGGTCGAACAAGGCCTCGAGCTCCAATTCCGGAATCGCCTGAGTCACTTCCGGGTCGTTCTTGAGAAGCGACAGGAAGTTGCCACCGCCCTCCCAGACGCGCATGGCGTTCCGCTGGACGGCGGCGTAGGCATCCTCGCGGCTCATTCCGGCTTGGGTTAGCGCCAGGAGCACGCGCTGCGAATGGATCAGGCCGCCGAGCCGGTCGAGATTGGCGCGCATGGCGTCAGGATAGACGAGGAGGTTGTCGATCAGTCCGGCGAGGCGGGCGAGGGCGAAGTCGAGGGCGATGGTCGCGTCCGGGCCGATCACCCGCTCGACGGAGGAGTGGGAGATGTCGCGCTCATGCCAGAGCGCGACATTCTCCAGCGCCGGGATCACGGCCCCGCGCACCAGCCGGGCAAGGCCGGTGAGGTTCTCGGAGAGTACCGGGTTGCGCTTGTGCGGCATCGCCGACGAGCCTTTCTGGCCGGGCGAGAAATACTCTTCCGCCTCGCGCACTTCGGTTCTTTGCAGGTGACGGATCTCTGTCGCCAGCCGCTCGACGGACGAGGCGATGGTGCCGAGCGTGGCGAAATACATGGCATGGCGGTCGCGCGGAATGACCTGGGTGGAGATCGGCTCCGGGCGGAGCCCGAGCGCCCGGGCGACATGCTCCTCGACCCGCGGATCGATGTTGGCGAAGGTGCCGACCGCGCCGGAGAGCGCCGCGGTCGCCACCTCCTCGCGGGCGGCATGCAGCCGTCGGCGGGCCCGGGCGAACTCGGCAAAGGCATAGGCAAGCTTGATCCCGAAGGTGGTCGGTTCGGCGTGGATACCGTGGCTGCGGCCGATCGTGACCGTGTCCTTGTGCTCGTAGGCCCGCTTCTTCAGCGCTGCCAGCAGATGATCGAGGTCGGCGGTCAGAAGGTCGGCGGCGCGTACCAACTGGACGCTGAAGCAGGTGTCGAGAATGTCGGAGGAGGTCAGCCCCTGGTGGACGAAGCGGGCCTCGGGGCCGACGATTTCAGCCAGATGGGTGAGGAAGGCAATGACGTCGTGCCTGGTCTCGCGCTCGATCGTCTCGATTCGCGCGACGTCGAACACAGCCTTTTCGCCGCGCTCGCGCACTACCTGTGCTGCTTCGACCGGCACCATGCCGATCTCCGCCATGGCATCGAGGGCATGGGACTCGATTTCGAACCAGATGCGGAAGCGGGTTTCCGGGGACCAGATCGCCGCCATTTCGGGGCGCGTGTAGCGTGGGATCATCGGGCACCCGCCGCTTGCCGCAATTCGCCGATTGTCTTGGCGTAGTCGCTGCTCGAGAAGATCGCCGAACCGGAGACCAGCACGTCGGCGCCCGCCGCCACCAGGGCGCCGGCGTTTGTCGGCTCGACGCCGCCGTCCATTTCGATCCGGATATCGCGGTCGCCGATCATGTTGCGCACCTGCCCGGCCTTGTCGATCGAGCCGGGGATGAAGCTCTGGCCGCCGAAGCCGGGGTTGACGCTCATCACCAGCACCACGTCGATGAGGTCGAGCACATGGATGATCGCCTCGACCGGGGTTGCCGGATTGATCGCCACGCCGGCGCGCTTGCCGAGGGCGCGAACCGCCTGCAGTGAGCGGTGAAGATGCGGGCCCGCCTCGGCGTGAACGGTCAGCCGGTCGGCGCCGGCTTCGGCGAAGGCAGCGAGATAGGGATCCGCCGGCGCGATCATCAGGTGGACGTCGAACAGCTTCTGCGAACAGGGGCGGATCGCGGCGACAAGCACCGGGCCGAAGGTGATGTTGGGAACGAAATGCCCGTCCATCACGTCGATGTGAATCCAGTCGGCGCCTGCCGCGTCGACGGCGCGGACCTCCTCGCCGAGTCGGGCAAAATCGGCTGCGAGAATCGAAGGGGCGATGCGGACGCTACCGGTCATGGCGGCCGGGGCGTAACACGCGGTCCGTCAGGGCGCAATCGCCTCCGGCCGTGCCGTCATCCACAGATTTTGTGTCGAATGAAATTCGCCGTCGTGTGTTTGCCGTTCGTTGTCTAGGCTTAGCGGCAGGCGGGGCGTGTCCCAATTCGCTGGCAGCCCCATCAGAACGAGGAGGGGGAAATGCCGAGTGAGCTTTTCTGGCTGACGTGGACCGTTATCCTGACCGGTGTTCTCTGGATACCGTACATACTCGACCGTTTCGTCACCCGTGGCATCATGGGGACGTTCGCCAATCCGATGCCGGATTCCACGCCGCCGTCGGTCTGGGCGTACCGCTTGAAGAACGCGCACTACAATGCGGTCGAAAACCTTGTTCTGTTCGCGGCGCTGGTCCTGATCCTCAACGATCTCGCTATCTCGACCGCCGCCACTGCGACCGCCTGCGCGGTCTATTTCTGGGCGCGTCTTGTCCACGCGGTCGTCTACGCGTTCGGGATTCCGGTCGTGCGGACGCTCGCGTTCCTGGTCGGCTGGGCGGCGCTGATCGTGCTCGTGCTGGCGATCTTCTCCGGGGCTCCGACGCCGGCCCCGGCCGGCTAGCGCCGGGTCGCGGCTCGCGCGAAGCGCTCGCGCCAGGTGGGAAAGCGGTCGCCCAGCGCCGGGGTCGCCTCGTAGACCCCGCGGGCGATGGCACGCGCCATGCACGAAGCTGCTACGGCGCCGATCTCGATCAGATCGTAGCCGGGATCGTCGAGCGCGATGCGGCCGGTCGACAGCGCAAAGATCAGGTCACCGTCGAAGGGCGTGTGCGACGGCCAGATGGCGCGGGCGAAGCCATCATGCGCCATGATCGCAAGCCGCTTGGCTTGCGTCTTGGTCAGCGCTGCGTCAGTGGCGATCACTGCGATGGTCGTGTTCGCTCGCGCTGCGCGGAGCTTATGGCGGAGTTCCGTGGCGCCGGCAGGGAGCGGGGAGGGGAAGCCCAATCCGCCGAACTCGCCGCCCGCCTCGAAGGCGGCGGCCCAGAAATAGGGTGTGTCGCCGATGGTCACCTGGCCGACCGCATTGGCCGCGGCGAGCGCGCCGATCGTGACCCCGTTGTCAAGCCGCGCCGAGGCCGAACCGAGCCCGCCCTTCAGACCTGAGGTCGTCGCGCCGGTGCCGGCGCCGGCGGTGCCGAGCGCAAAATCCGACGCGGCAGCGGCGAGCGCCTCGCGGCCGAGCCCAGTATAGGGCGTAGTGGCGCCCCAGTTCTTGTCTCCGCCATTGGCGAGGTCGAAGAGAATGGCGGCCGGCACCAGCGGGACGCGCGTTCCGGCGACCTCGTGGCCGCGGCCGATGGCGGCCAGCCCCGACATCACGCCACCCGCCGCATCGAGGCCAAAGGCAGAGCCACCCGAGAGCACGACTGCATCGATCCGCTCGACCGGCTGTTCAGGCGCCAGGAGATCGGTCTCGCGGGTGCCGGGCGCCCCGCCCATGACATGAACCGAGGCGACCGCGGGCTCCTCGCAAAGCACGACCGTCACGCCGGTCTTGACCCTGCTGTCGTCCGCGTTGCCGACCCTGATCCCGGCGACGTCGGTGATGCGGTTTCGCAGCGGCTGGTTCATCGGCGAAGCGTAGCCCGCGGTTGGCCCAAAGAAAAACCCCGGCGTCGCCGCCGGGGTTCCCCGCCCTTGCGGGCAGTGTCGTAGGGGACGCGACCCTACATCGTGTCGTTGTAGTAGTCGTACTTGCCGTCTTTCCACTCGTAGAAGACGTAGCCGGGGATGTTCACGTCGCCCTTGCCGTTGAAGCTGAACTGGCCGAGCACCGTGTCGAAGGTCCCGTTCTGCAGTTCGTCGACCACCGGCTGGAAGTCGGTCGTGCCGGCCCGGTCGGCGGCCTGCGCCCACGCCTGGATGGCCGCATAGGTGTAGAGCGAATAGCCTTCCGTGGTCCGACCGGCGGCTTCGAGTCGCTCGACCACCGGAGCAGCGGCCGGGTTCTTGCGCGGATCGGGCGAGAAGGTCATCAGCGTGCCGGCGCCGGCGTCGCCGGTGATCGCCCAGTACTCGTCGGTGACCAGCGCGTCGCCGGAAACCAGGATCGTGCTCATGCCCTGATCGACCATCTGGCGTTTGATCAGGCCGGCTTCCGTGTGGTAGCCGCCGACATAGAGAACGTCGATGTTGGCTGCCTTCAGCTTGGAGACCAGCGAGTTGTAGTCCTTCTCGCCGGCGGTGTAGGACTCGACCAGCGTCGGCTTCTTGCCGGCGGCTTCCATGTTCTTCTGGGTCTCGTCGGCAAGACCTTTGCCGTAAGCGGTCTTGTCGTTGATGATGGCGATGTTCTTGTCCTTGAAATGCTTGGCAAGGAATTCGCCCGCCACCTTGCCCTGCTGGTCGTCACGGCCGCACACCCGGAAGGTGCCGGGGCCGGGACGCTCGTCGGTAAACTTCGGATTGGTCGAAGCCGGCGAGATCTGGATGATGTTCTCGTCGGCATAGACAGCGGAGGCCGGAATCGACGAGCCGGAGCAGAAGTGGCCGGCCATGAACACGACCCCCTTGCCGGCCATCTGGTTGGCAACCGCGACGGCCTGCTTGGGATCGCAGGCGTCGTCGCCAACCTCGAGCACAAGCTTCTGACCAAGAACGCCGCCCGCGGCGTTGATGTCCTCGACCGCCTGCTCGGCGCCGGCCTTCATCTGCGCGCCGAAAGACGCGTACTGGCCCGTCATGGGGCCGGCGGTGGCGATCGTGATGTCGGCATGGGCCGCGCTCGCCATCGCGACGCCAAAGGACAAGGCAATGCCGGCCTTGATCAATGTCTTCATGTTGTACTCCCTTGGAGTTATTGGCGCTTTTTGTCACTGGTGAGACCGGGACGCGAACGCGGCCCGCTAGCGTACAACCTAGCCTGTCCGGTTTTTCCGCGCAACGCGACTGTTTAGCCGGCGTCGCCCGGTGCCGATCTTGCCGGCGGGCGGGGCCGCCACGAGAATGGCCCCGACCGTTGATAGAGCCAGGAGTACTGCGTGGTCATCTGGCCCGCGCGGGTGACGCGGTAGCCGGCGCTGCCGAAGGCGAGCAGGACGATGAAGTCTACCACGAAGAACTGCAGGGAGAGCAGCGTGCCGGCGAACAGCGCAAAGTGGATGAACCGCACGGCGGCGGTCAGCAGGGCAATGTAGACCACCAGCTTCAGGAACGGCCGCCAGGTGACTGCCACGGCGCGACCGGTGAGATAGGCCGCGCCTCCCCCGAGGAACAGCGTTACCAGCAAGAAATCGCTGAGATTGACTTCCCAGATGATCCCCATGTCGGTCCGGCTAGTGGCCTCCCCCTTCGAGATAGGCGGCCCGCACCTCCTCGCGCTGGAGCAGCTCGCGGCCGGTGCCGGTCATGGTGATCGCGCCGTTGACCATCACGTAGCCGCGATGGGCGAGGCGGAGCGCATGATAGGCGTTCTGCTCGACGAGGAACACGGTCAGGCCCTCGTTGCGGTTGAGGTCGCGCAGCACGTCGAAGATCTGGCGGACGATCAGCGGAGCGAGACCGAGCGAGGGCTCGTCGAGCAGGAGCAGTCGCGGCCGGCTCATCAGCGCGCGGGCGATCGCCAGCATCTGCTGCTCGCCGCCGGACAGCGTTCCGCCTCGCTGGCCGGTGCGCTGTTTGAGGATCGGAAAGAGGCCGAAGACGCGATCGACGTCCTCGTCGAAGTGATCGAAGCCGGTTGCCGCGGCCCCCATCTGGAGATTTTCCAGCACCGTCATGCGCGGAAAGATGCGGCGGCCTTCCGGCGCCTGGCTGATGGACAGACGCATGATCTCGTGCGTCGGATATTCGGTGATGTTGAGGCCGTTGAAGACGATCCGCCCTTCGCGCGCGCGGGGGTTGCCGCAGATCGTCATCATCAGGGTTGATTTGCCGGCGCCGTTGGCGCCGATCAGGGTGACGATCTCGCCTTCGTTGACCTCCACGTCGACACCGCGGAGCGCGATTATGTTGCCGTAATAGGTCTTCACCCCGCTCACCGTGAGAAGGGCGCTCATGTCGGGGCCCCCTGTCCGGCGACTTCCATTTCCTCGTCCTCGACGCCCAGATAGGCGGCGATCACCTTGGGGTCGGTGCGAACGAACGCGGCAGACCCGTCGGAGATCTTCTCGCCATAGTCGAGCACCACGATGTGGTCGGAGATCTCCATGACCACGTGCATGTCGTGCTCGATAAGAAGCAGCGAGATGTCGTGCTCGTCGCGAATGAAGCGGAGGAGGGTGTTGAGCTCGGCCGACTCGCGTGGGTTGAGACCGGCCGCCGGCTCGTCGAGGCATAAGAGCTTCGGCTCGGTACACATGGCGCGCGCGATCTCCAGGCGCCGCTGCGCCCCATAGGGCAGGTCGGCCGCCGGGTCGTCGGCCCGTTCGGAGAGGCCGATCCGGTCGAGCCAGTAGCGGGCCCGGTCGAGTGCCGCGCGCATGCCGGTGCGATAGCGCGTCAGGCCAAAAAGGCCGCCGACTGTGTAGTTCGATGCGCTCATCAAGGCGTTGTGCTGGGCAACGAACAGGTTTTCGAGCACCGTCATACCGCCGAACAGGCGAATGTTCTGGAAAGTCCGGGCGACCTTCGCATCGCGCGCAATCTCGAAGTCCGGCATGCGGTCGAGCAGGAACAGGTTGCGGGCGGGCGAGCTCCGCGTGCCGGCGGCAGTGAGCCGGTCCAGAGCGCTTCCGTCCAGCTTGTCGAGCGCCAGCGCGATCCGACCCTCGGTGGGCTTGTAGAAGCCGGTGACGCAGTTGAACACGGTGGTCTTGCCGGCGCCGTTCGGGCCGATGATCGCAGTGATGTCGCCACGACCGGCGACGAACGACAGGTCGGAGATTGCGACCAGTCCGCCGAAGCGCATGGTCAGGTGCTCGACGGCGAGGATCGGGTCGGTTTCCCAGCAATTCATCCGCTGCCCTCGCCGACGAGCTCACTGCGGACCGCCTTAACCCCCCGTTTCAGGGTGATCGATGGCATGCGGGTGGATATCAGCCCGCGCGGCCGCCAGACCATGATCATCACCATCGCCAGCCCGACGATGAGCATGCGGTATTCCTGCAGCTCGCGCAGCACTTCGAAGGCGGTGTTGAGGAAGATCACGGCGATGACGATGCCGAGCTGGCTGCCCAGTCCGCCGAGCACCACGACGGCGAGGATGATGAACGACTCGATGGCGGTGAAGCTCTCGGGCGAGATGAAGCCCTGGCGGGTTGCGAAGAACGAGCCCGCGAAGCCGCCGAACATGGCGCCGACGGCGAAGGCGGTGAGCTTGGTGTTGGTGGTGTTGATGCCGAGCGAGCGGCAGGCGATCTCGTCCTCGCGCAGCGCCTCCCAGGCGCGGCCGACCGGCAGCCGGCGGAGCCGGAGGGTAATGAAGTTGGTGATCAGCGCCAGCACCAGGATGATGTAGTAGAGATAGATGATCCGCTGGATCGGCTCGTAGGGGATGCCGAAGATTGCCGCGAAGCCGTTCTCGGTGCGATCGAAGGGAATGCCGAAGAGTGTCGGGCGTGGAATGCCCGACACGCCGTCCGGACCGTTGGTCAGGCTGTACCAGTTGATGATCACCACCCGGACGATCTCGCCGAAGGCGAGGGTGACGATGGCGAGGTAATCGCCGCGCAGGCGCAGGACCGGAAAGCCGAGGATCAGGCCCCATCCGGCCGCGAGCATCCCGGCCATCGGCAGGCACACCCAGAATCCCAGGTCGAAATTCGTTGCAAGCAGCGCGAAGGAATAGGCGCCGACGGCGTAGAAGGCGACGTAGCCGAGGTCGAGCAGCCCGGCGAGCCCGACCACGACGTTCAGGCCCCAGCCAAGCATGCAATAGGTCAGGACAACGATCGCCTGGTCCATCCAGTAGCGGTTGGCGAAGGGCATGAAGGGCATCGCGGCCGCCAGGATGATGGCAACGACGAGAGCCGGCCATTTCCAGTTGGCCATGCGGGCGCCGCTCGGCAGGTGCCGGAAGGCCGTCGCGGTGACCGCCTTGATCCCGGTCCTGCGGTTCCAGACGAAGAGGTTGAGGATGAGCCGCCCGACAAAAACCACGACGACGGCGACCGCCACAGGGAGCCAGTGCTCGGACAGCGTCAGTCCACCGACCGCCGTTTCCGTGCGCAAACCGATCATCGGACCTGCCAGCGCCAGAGCGATCAGGCCGCCGATCGCCGCATCCTTCAGGGCGGCGGCAAAACGGTCGCCATGCGTCGGCTCGGGCTTGAACGGTGGCTCACCGGCAAGGGCCTGACCGCGGCGCTCGTCCTCGATTTCGGCCCCGACCGGACCGCTGTCGATGGCGCTTTCTTCGGTGGCGTTCGCCATCTCAGACTTTCTCGACCTCTGGCCGGCCGAGCAGGCCGGAGGGGAGGAAGATCAGCGTGATGGCAAGGATGGAGAAGGCGGCGACGTCCTTGTATTCGATGGAGAAGTAGGCCGACCAGAAGGTCTCGATCAGCCCAATCAGCAGGCCGCCGAGCATTGCGCCGGGGAGCGAGCCGATGCCGCCAAGCACCGCCGCGGTGAAGGCCTTCACCCCGGCCAGGAAGCCGATGTAAAAATCGATCACGCCGTAATAGAGGACGAACATCACCCCGGCGACGGCGGCGAGCGCGGCTCCGACGACGAAGGTGAGCGAGATGGTGCGGTCGACGTTGACGCCGAGCAGCGCCGCCATCCGCGCGTCCTGCTCGCAGGCGCGCTGAGCCCGCCCGAGCGAGGTCCGGTTGATGAGGAGCGTGAAGCCCGCCATCAAGGCCACCGTGAGCACGATGATGATGATCTGGATGTTCGAGATCTGGACGACGAAGCCGTCCTTCTCCATCAGCGAATAGCCGCCGGTGATGATCGGCGGCACCGGCTTGACCCGCGCGCCCTGGCTAATCTGCACGAAGTTCTGCAGCGTAATCGACATGCCGATGGCGGTGATCAGGGGCGCCAGCCGGAACGATCCGCGCAGCGGCCGGTAGGCCAGCCGCTCGACCGTCCAGCCCCAGACGGCGGTCAGCGACATGGCGATGGCGATGACGAGGAGGAGAGCCAGGATCAGAAGGAAGAACGGCGTCGCCGCGCTGATGCCGAGCAGCACCAGGGCGATCAGCGCAATGAAGGAGCCCACCATGAAGATGTCGCCGTGGGCGAAATTGATCATGCCGATGATCCCGTAGACCATCGTGTAGCCGATTGCGATCAGGCCGTAGATCGAGCCGAGCGTCACCCCGTTGATGAGCTGCTGGGTGAAATACTCCATATGCCCCTGTCCCCTTCGGCCATCTTTCCGGCCGTGGAAGCTCGGCGTTGACGCCGGCTTTCCTTAACCATCTTGGTTACCAAGCCGCACCGGCCAACACAACTGGCTACGATTGGCCGGCGGGCTTTCCGGTCGGCGGGGAGGCCGCCGCGTCGGTCGCGGGGCTCTCGACTGATGCGGCGGGATCGGTCGGACCGTCGACCTCGGCGGGAGAAGGCGCATCCGTGTTGGCGGGCCCTTGGGATGCGGGATCGGCCCGCGGGTCGAGCACCGCGCTTTCCGGCGTCACCGCTTTCAGCGGCAACCCCTGGAAAGCCTCGCGGGAGGGCGCCTGGCGCCGGGACATCCGGTAGACCGTGTAAAGCGCAAGCAGGAAGTGGACCGCCGCGGCGTAGCCGAACAGCCCTTCCGGGATAAAGGTCTCCATAGCGAGAGAGGCGAGGATTGGACCGATCATCATGCCGGAGCCGACGAGGAGCAGAAGCCCGCCGGCGATCTTCACGAACTCGTCCGACGCCGCGAAGTCGTTGGCGTGGGCGACGGCAATACCGTACATCGGGTAGATCGAGGCGCCGAAGAGGATGACAAGGCCGGTCACCAGCATGGGCTGCCGCGGCTGCAGCGCGACGATAAGTAACGCTACGATGATCGTACTGGCAGCTGAGCCGACCAGCACCCGTCGGCGGTCCATGCGGTCAGAGAGGCGGCCGAAGGGGAACTGCACCAGCGAGCCGCCGAGCATCGCCGACGCCATCATCACCGCGACTTCGGGGATCGGAAGCCCGATCCGCCGGGCGTAGACGGCGCCGAGCGTGCCGAAGGCGCCGTTGACGAGGCCGATCATGAAGCAGCCGACGGCCGCCACCGGCGAGTTGCGGTAAAGCGTGCGGATATCGAGCCGCGCAGTTTTCAGCGGTTGCGGGTTCTGGGCGGTCGACAGGGCCGTCGGCAGGATGGCGAGGCAATAGAGGATGGCGCCAATCGCAAAGAAGAAGAACGTTGACGGTGCGGCGATCACCATCAGCAGCTGGCCGACCGTCGAACCGCTGAACACCACCATCTGATAGATAGAGAAGATCGTGCCGCGGTTCTCCTTGGTCGAGCGCTCGTTCAGCCACGACTCGACGATCATCGAAGCGCCGGCGAAGCAGAAGCCGGAAAGCGCCCTGAGGGTGATCCAGGCCGCCGGCGAAACGATCAGGATGTTGAGCAGGATCGCGACGGCGGCGAGCGACGCCATGGTGCCATAGCCACGGACGTGCCCCACCCGCCGGACAATTCTGGGCACCAGCAGGCACCCCGCCATAAAGCCGATCGACCAGCCGGTTCCGATCAGCCCGAGCTCGAATGTCGAGAAACCCTCGGCGGCACCCTGCAGCGGAAGAAGGAGGCCATGCAGGCCTCCCGCCATCAGCAGAAAGGCCGACCCGAGGAGGAGGGCGGCAATGGGGATCAGCGTGGAGGCCATGCGGCCGTGGCTTCAAAGGCTGGACAAGTCGATCGCTCGGTTGGGCTTTTCGGCTGGCCCGGTGACAAAATCAAGACGTGCCGAGCGATTTCGCAGCGCGGAAATTTCCAGCGGCGTCGGAAGCGACGGGGCGCACTCAGTCTGCGTTTTCCAGCGCTTCCCACAGCGTCAGGAAATCGCGCCAGGCGAACCGCTTGTGGAGGGGTTGCCGCAGGAGATAGGCGGGGTGAAGCGTCGGCAGGGCGCGGATCCGCCTGACGCCGGTGTCGTATTCGCGCCACCGGCCGCGGAGCTTCAGAATGCCCTCCGGCGTGTCAAGCAGTTCGCTCGCCGCGGCGCCGCCGAGGAGCACCAGGAAATCGGGGTCGGCCAGTTCGATCTGGCGCTCGATGAACGGCCGGCAGACGGCGGTCTCCTGCGGCGTCGGGCGTCGGTTTCCCGGCGGACGCCACGGCACGACGTTGGCGATGTAGACGTCGGCGCGGCTGAGGCCGATCGCGGCGAGCATCCGGTCGAGCAGCTGCCCGGACCGCCCGACGAAGGGCAGCCCCTGGATATCCTCGTCCCGCCCGGGCCCTTCGCCGACAAGCATGACCCGACTTTCCGGGTCGCCGTCGGCGAAGACAAGCTGCGTCGCGGTGAGGCGGAGGTTGCACCCCTCGAAGCGATCGAGGGCGGCGCGCAGCTCGTCGAGCGTTGACGCAGCGCGGGCGATCTCCCTTGCCTGGCGGGCGGTATCTTCCGTGGGCATGGCTGCCGGGTGCGGACTGGTGCGAGCAAACGGGGCGACCGGCAGAGGCTGCGGTTGATCGGCTGGCTTCGGCGGTTCGCGCACGATCGCCTCGGCCGGGATCTCCGCCAGCCGGTCGACCGGCTTTTCGTCGAGAGCGATGTCGACGCCCATCTCCGCGTACCAGGCGACGAGCGCTGCCGCGTCGTCGACCAAATTGCCACTCGCCTTCATCACGCTTCCATTTGTCCGTCGGAACGCGTCCCGAACCTTCCCCTGCCCTGTCAAGGTACCGGGCGAGGCGAAGGGGGCCAAGCCCGGCCCTGAGAGCCGGGCGTTTATCTTGTGTAGCAAACAGGGACGATGTACCGGTGAATCATGGTTACGGACGCCTCCGGACACATCGCGGACGGCCGTGCGGCATACGCCGGACGGGCGTGGGCGGAGTCGTTCCGGCTTCTGTCTCAGGCGGACGAGGCGTCGCCGCTCGCGGTGGAGGATCTCGAGCGGCTGACCTGGGCGGCGGCGCTGATCGGCCGCGACGATGTCATGCTCCGGCTGCTCGAGCGGCTCCACCGCACCCATCTCGATGCCGGCAACTGCCAGCCGGCGGCGCGCGCCGCGTTCTGGCTGGGCATGCGGCTGATGATGCTCGGCGAGATCGGCCAGGCGAGCGGCTGGCTGACCCGCGCCCAGCGGCTGGTCGAGCGGGAAGGGGGCGAGTGCGCCGAAACCGGCTACCTGCTCCTGCCGGTCGCCCAGCGAAGCCTGATCGACGGCAACATCGAGACCGCCCGCGCCGCCGCGGCCAGTGCCGCGACAATCGGCGACCGCTTCAACGAGGCCGACCTGATCGCGCTCGCCCGCACGCTCGAGGGCCGCTGCCTCACCCGGCAGGGGCGGGTGGCGGACGGCCTGGCGCTGCTCGACGAGGCGATGGTGGCGGTGACGTCGGGAGAGGTGTCGCCGCTGGTCAGCGGGCTGGTCTACTGCATGGTCATCGCCTGCTGCCATCAGGTCTATGCGCTCGACCGCGCCCGCGAGTGGACCAGTGCGCTTGCCGCCTGGTGCGACGCCCAGCCGGAGCTCGTCACCTTCACCAGCAGCTGCCTGGTGCATCGCGCCGAGATCCTGCAGATCAACGGCGCCTGGGGCGAGGCGATCGCCGAGGCGCGCCGCGCCGCGGACCGCGGCGCCCTCACCACCGACGGCGAAGCGTCGGCGGAGGCGCACTATCAGGAGGGGGAAATCCACCGCCTGCGCGGCGCCCATGCGGACGCCGAGGACGCCTACCGGAAGGCGAGCCAGGCCGGCATGGAGCCGCAGCCGGGCCTGGCGCTGCTCCGCGTCGCGCAAGGGCGGGTCGAGGCCGGCGTCGCGGCGATCCAGCGGGTTCTCGACGCGACATCCGACCCGCTGCAGCGGGCGCGGCTGCTGCCCGCCTATGTCGAGGTCATGCTCGCTATCGGCGACGTCGAGGGCGCGCGCCGCGGCGCCAACGAACTCGACGAGATCGCCGCCACCTTGAACATCGCGATCCTTCGGGCGATCGCCGCGCATGCCGAAGGCGCGGTGCGGCTCGCCGAAGGCGACGCGAGGGGCGCGCTCGGGCCGCTCCGCGAAGCGTTTGCGGTCTGGCAGCAGGTAGGTGCGCCTTACCTTGCCGCCCGGATCAGGGTGCTGGTCGGCACGGCCTGCCGGACCCTCGGTGACGAGGATGGCGCGAACCTCGCTTTCGATGCGGCACGCGCGGTGTTCGACGAACTGGGCGCAGCCCCGGACGCGGCGCGGGTCGGAGCGTTGCGCGCCGGCGAGCCGGTAGGGGAGACCGGAGGTCTGACGCCGCGCGAGCGCGAGGTGCTGGCGCTGGTTGCCGCCGGCAAGACCAACAAGGCGATCGCCCGCGAGCTGGGCCTCAGCGACAAGACCGTCGACCGGCACGTGAGCAACATCTTCACCAAGCTCGACGTGCCGTCACGCGCCGCCGCCACCGCCTACGCCTACGAGCACAAGCTGATCTGAGATTGTAGCGCACTGACCTACTTAGAGGGGGCCGATTGCTGCATCCGTTGGAACCATAGGCGGGAGTAGGTCACCGGCGCTTCAGTGCGATGCGCCTGTCGGAGAAACTCCGCCTGTCGTTCTTGTAATCCTCAGTTCGCGCGACGTGTCTCCGGTGCCTACTCGGCGGGCTCGGTCGCCAACTCGGCAACGGGCGCGGCATCGAGGCTCGCCAATTGATCCTCGACCCAGCCGATCCACCCTCGTTGATCGGCCGAAAGTCGCCCGTCCGCGTCAAGCGCTTTGAGAACGCCGAGTGCCTCGTTGAGTAAGGCGCGTCGGCGATCCGCGTCGTCGATCGCGCCCTGGACCTTTGTCAGGCCGACCACCACATCCGCTTGCCATTCGGGGTTGCCGGGGTCGGTGTCGGCGAGGCGGCGGCGCACGGCCAGGCTCTCGTCATAGGCGGCGAGCGCCCCGGCGGCGTCGCCGGCCTCCAGCCTGATGTCGCCGATCTTGTTGAGGCTGACCGAGACGTCGCGCTGCCATTGGGTGTTTCCGGGGTCGGTGTCGGCGAGGCGACGGGCGATGGCGAGGCTCTCGTCATAGGCGGCGAGCGCCCCGGCGGCGTCGCCGGCCCTCAGCTTGACGTCGCCGATCTTGTTGAGGTTGACCGAAACATCGCGCTGCCATTGGGTGTTGCCGGGGTCGGTCTCAGTGAGGCGGCGGCGGATGGCGAGGTCCTCGTCGTAGGCGGCGACTGTCCCGGCGGCGTCGCCGGCCTGCAGCTTGATGTCGCCGATCCTTTCGAGGCTAAGCGAAACACCGCGCTGCCATTCGGTGTTGCCGGGGTCGGTGTCGGCGAGGCGGCGTCGAATGGCGAGGCCCTCATCATAGGAGGCGAGCGCGGCGGCGACATCCCCTGTTCGGAGTTTCGCATCACCAATTCGGTCGAGGCTAACCGAGATGTCGCCTCGCCATTTCGTATTGCCAGAGTCGACCACCGCTAGACGGCGGCGAATGGAAAGGCTCTCCTCGTAGACAGCCAGCGCTTCAACGGCATCGCCACCTCTAAGCTTCCAATCGCCGATACGGTTGAGGCTAATCGACAAACCACGCTGCCATTCGGGGTTGCCCGGATCGCTCTCGGCCAAGCGCCGACGGATGACGAGGCTTTTCTCAGTGGCCGCATGTGCTCCGACCAGATTGCCCATACCGTCTTCGATATCCGCTATCCTGTCCATGACGCCCGCCACATCTCCTTGATACCGAAGATTGTCAGGATCGGAACTCATCAGCTGGTTTGAGACAGCAGAACTCTCTTCGAACATGGCAAGTGCCCCATCCAGATCGCCGGCCTCACGCTTGAGATCGCCGATCTTTTCGAGACTAACCGACACATCGCGTTGCCATGTGGGCTGTTTCGGATCTATCTCCACCAATCTGCGGGAAATGGCCAAGCTCTCTTCGTGAGCCGCTAAAGCAGCTGGACGATCGCCAGCAAATCTGTATGTGTCACCGAAAACATTCAGCATAATTGAGCGGTCACGCAAGAGCGCTGTTTCTTCTGGCGCTGCAACGGAGAGCTGATCCATAGCGTCTCTAACGCGCGACATGATTGTTTTGATATTTCCACTCGGATGCCTTCAACGGCTCTGAGACCGTGAGCAATATCAAAGATCACTTCCTGCAAAGTCCATCTAGCAACGTTGAAGTTGTACTTGGCGCGCTCAGCTTCTGTGGTCGCGCGTTCGGCTTCCGCTTCGGCATCGGCACGGGCCTGGTCGGCGCGGGCGGTCTCGGAATTGGCCCGCTCGGCTTCGTGGTTGGCGCGCGCCGCCTCAGCTTCCGCATCGGCGCGCGCAGCTTCGGCCCGAGTCGCCTCGATGTCCGCGCGTTCGGCCTGGGCGGTGGCGCGTTCGGCCTCGCGGTTGGCCCGCTTTGCCTCCGTCTCGGCTACCTGCCGCTGCTGTTCGGCGATCGTCGCCTGCTTCACCGCCTCGTTCTCGGCCCGCATCGCGTAGATCCCGGCGCCGACCGCGATGAGCGCCACCAGCCCAAGAAATGCGGCGGCGAAGCGGGTGCGGCGAGTCAGGCGGCGGGCGGCGTCGCGCTCGGTCTCGGCCTGGCGCAGCCGTGCCGCCTCCAGCGCCCGGCGCTGTTCCTCGGCCTGGCGTTGGCGCTCGGTCTCAGCCGCATCGGAGGCGCGAATAAAGGCGGCTTCGTCGGGGGAGAAGCGGCCCGGATGGTCGATCAGCCAGGCCTTCGCCCGGTCGAGCAGGATACCGGCGATCAGTCCCTTGTCGCGATCGGTTTCCGGCAGCGCCGTCCAGTCGGCCAGCGCCTTCTCCAGCCGGTTGCGGCCGATCAGGAAATCCTCTTCCTCAGCGAGCCAGCCGGCGAGTAGCGGCCAGACCCGGAACAGCGCTTCATGGGCCACCTCGACCTTGCGGATGCCCTCGTGCTCGCGGATGACCAGCAGCCGCGCCTGTGGGCCGACCAGTGCGGTGACCAGCCGGCGGCTTGCTTCGGGAAGATCGTCCCACCGCGCCGCCTGACGGACGAAGCCGCCCTCATCGTTGACGCGCACCAGGCCCGGCAGGAAGGCTTCGCGGAGCGCTTTCAGCTCCGCCTCGCCCGGCTTCTCCTCGGCGATCACCCGCGCCGCTGTGTCGCGGACGATGGTCTCCAGCGGCGACAGGCCTTTCTCCGGGTCGCGGAGGCTTTCATACTCGACAAGCTGGATGCGGTTGTCGCCGCCGAACTGGTCGTAAAGGCGGCGGAGCGCATAGGCGACAAGCGGCAGCGCGTCGGTGGTCTTGGCGTCGGAAGCGATGCTGGCGACCAGACCCTCTTCGACATCGAGCCCGGCGATGCGGGCGGGGCCGCGCACGATCTCGCCGATCCGCTCCAGAGGCAGTGGGCGGAGCGAGAAATCCTCGAACTCGGCGGTCAGCCCTTCCGCCGTCTGCATGTCGCCGAGATGATCGGAGCGCAGCGTCGCCACGACGACGAAGGGCAAGCCGGGTCCAAGCAGGCGCGACAGGAAGGCGAAGAACGCGGCCCGGCGGAGCGGCGCGGTGCGGGTGAACAGCTCTTCCGCCTGATCGACGGCGATGAGGATGCCGGCGCGCCGCGCGTCATGGACCGTCGCCAGCGCCTTGGCGATCGCCGCCGGATCGGCGTCCGGCAGGTCCGACGGATCGACCGCGAAGCCGGCTTCCTCCAGGCTGAGCGCCAGCCCGGCAAAGGGATCGTCCTGCGGCCTGAAAGCGGCAAGCGCGATCCAGTCGCGCTGCGCCTTGCGAAGGCGGGGAATCAGCCCGGCGCGGATCAGCGACGACTTGCCGGCGCCGGACTCGCCGAGCACCAAGACGAACCGCCGTCCGCCCTCTATGCGACGCGAATCGAGCCGCTGGATCAGCCGGCGGATGTCGTCGTCGCGGCCGAAATAGATCGCCGCGTCCGCCTCGTCAAAGGCGAGGAAGCCGGGATAGGGCGCGCGCCCGGCGGGAAAGTCGAAGCCGCCCTGGCTGAGCATCGCCACTTCGGTCAGCCGTTCGGCGAGCCGCTCCAGCCCGCCCTCGCGATCCTCGGTGAGGTCGAGCTTCTGCAGGTCCTCGCCGACGAACTGGTCGCCATCCGGCGAGACGATCACGGGGAAGATCGCCTTGCCGCGCGAGCGCGCCTGGGCGAACTCGGCGAAGCACCACTTGGAATCGAACCAGTTTCTGGTCAGGAGCAGGATGACCGCCTGGGCGCGTTCCAGCTCGTCATAGAGCGTCTGCTCCCAGCGTTCGCCGGGAGGGATGCCCTTGTGCTTGTCGACGTCGAGGAAGCCCTGCTCGAAGCCCCGGCCTTTCAGCCAGGCGAACAGTTCGCGCGCCTCGGCGTGGTCACGGCTCGAATGGGAGATGAAGACGCGCGCCATGGCCCGATGATAACCGGTTGGTGCCCATCCTCAACCTGTTCTATCCATATCAATCCAGCTACACTGTGGCTCAACACCGGCAATCATTGGGCGGGATTAAGCCGCCCGTCGCACGCGATTCTGCTGCCGGAGCGCCGGCAAGACCAACAAGGCGATCGCCCGCGAGCTGGGCCTCAGCGACAAGACCGTCGACCGGCACGTGAGCAACATCTTCACCAAGCTCGACGTGCCGTCACGCGCCGCCGCCACCGCCTATGCCTACGAGCACAAGCTGATCTGAGGAATCCCGAACTCTGGAACGATGTCCATGCGCTGACTGTCAAAGACCCCAGCCCCCCGAAAAGGGCGCGAAAGGACGGCTATTCGCGGGTAGAGACCTCGGCAGATTGGAATCCACGCACGAGATAGTCGAACAGGAGACCGTAAGCGATGCCGAGGGGGATGGCGACAATCGCCGTGGCCGCCATCAGCGACGGCCAGAAATAGACGTCTCCGCGAATAAGCTCGGTCGGAACTCCGGCGCTGATGTTGCGCGAGGCGCTCTCGGTGACGAACGTCACCGAGTAGATGTAGTTCGACAATGAAAGCGAAAACGCGAAGACAACGCAGGCTCCAATGCCCGGCAGCGCCTGTGGCAGCACGACCTTGCGGAACGCCCCAAATCGCGAGTGGCCATCCAGCATGGCGGCTTCGTCGAGCTCCCTGGGGACGGAGCGGAAGAAGCCAAGCAGCAACCAGGTGCAGAACGGCACCGTGATTGTCGGCAGCACCAGCACCAAGGACCAGATTGTATTGGCCAGCCCCAGCCAAACGACGATGCGAAAGAGCGGAATGAACAGCAGGGTGGGCGGAATCAGGTAGACGAGAAATATCGCCATGCCGGAACTCTCGCCCCAGCGCCCGGTGAGCCGCGCCAGCGCATAGGCGGCCGGCACCGCGAGCAGCACGGTGATCGCCACCACCAGCACGCCGATCATCAGAGAGTTCCAAAGGAAGGTTGGGAACTGGGTACTTCCGAAGAGGAAGGTCAGGTGCTCGAGCGTTGGCCCTTGCTCATAGACAAACGGGTTGGCCGCCGGATTGAAGAGCTCCGATTGCTTCTTGAAGATCGTCAGGGTCGCATAGGCGATCGGCAGGACGGCAAACAGCACCAGCAGGACGACCCCCGTGTACAGGCCCATTTTCCGCAGTTGTCGGTTCGTTGCCGGCGTCACGATCAGTCCCTGTGCAACCGATATGCGAAGCGCAGCGCTACGATTGCCGCGGCCAAAAGTACCGGGAACAGGAACAGGGACACCGCCGCGCCCTGTGCGAGGTCGCCGCTTTCGATGCCCTTGAGATAGGCCCAGTAGGGCAGAACCTGTCCGGAGTGGCCGGGACCGCCCCGGGTCAGCAGCGCCACCGTCGACATCTCGCCGATCACCAGCAGGGCCGTAAACAGGATGGCGACGATCAGCACCGGGGCGAGTGCCGGCAGAATGATGCGGAACAGCACCCGGAAGAATCCGGCGCCGTCGATCTGCGCCTGCTCGAGCCGATCACGGGGGATCGACAGCCGGCCGGCGAGCACGATGATGGTCGCCAGCGGCAGGGTCCGCCAGATGTCGATGAACACCACCGAGGCGATGCCTGTCCATTGGCGGCCGAGATAGTAGAGATGGCGGGCCGGCCCGAGGGGCGTACCCGGCCCAAGCAACCCGATCTTCACCAGAAGCCAATCGATGGGGCTGAACTGGGAATCGAGAAGCCATAGCCAGGTGATCGCCGCCAGCGCCACCGGCATGGCCCACGGCATCATGAACAACACCTGCACGAGACGTTTGCCGCGGAAGTCGCGAGCCAGAATCTCGACGGCGATGGTGGCGAGGACGACGATTCCCACCACGGTGGCCAACGTCATGATCAGGCTGTTACGCAGCGCCGCCGTGAACGCTTCTTGATGGGTGACGGCCACGAAATTCCGCAGACCGACGAAACTGTCGATGCTCGGGTCGCCAACGGTGGCATCGCTGAGGCTGAGTGCAATGGCAATGAAAAACGGCACGGCCACGAAAGCGATCACGTAGAGAACCGCCGGGCCGAGCATCAAGGCACCGAGCACACCGGGGCGCTCGAGAGCATCACCGACGCTTTGCAACAGGCCCCGTCGTCTGCCGGGCTGCCTCCGCGGATCGGCCAACGTCGTGTTCATGCTCCCGCGACCCCGGCATTCGAGGTCCGTGCGCCGCTTTGCTGGTCGAACAACCGGACGCTGGCCTTCTTGACCACGAAGTTGCGCCGTTCGCCGCTTCCGATATTCGGCTTTTCCGCCTGCCGTGTGCGGGTGATCACGCGCGGTGGGCGCCCGCGTTCCGGGATGCCGCCGCGCACGGTGCCGTAGACAAGCCAATCAGCACCGAGAAATTCCAAGTGCTCCACCTCGACATCGAGGTTCAGCGCCGCATCTTCGCCGATGACATTCTCCGCCGGCAGGATGTCCTCAGGCCTCGCACCGGCGATCACCTCGCCGAGGTTGAACAGGTTCATCGGCGGATCGCCGATGAAGCCGGCCACGAACAGATCGGCGGGATTGTCGTACAGCTCGTGTGGGGTACCAACCTGGTGCAGGCGGCCGCGGTGGATCACCGCCACCCGGTCAGCCAATCCCAGCGCTTCCACCTGGTCATGGGTGACGTAGAGCGTGGTGATACGGGTTCGGTCGAGGAGTTCACGCAGTTCTCCCCGCGCCTGGCTGCGGATCTGCGCATCAAGCGAAGAAAGCGGCTCGTCGAACACAAACAGTTCGGGGTCGCGGACCAGCGCCCGCGCCAGAGCCACGCGCTGCATCTGGCCGCCGGAGAGGCGTGTCGGGCGTCGCGACATCAGGTCGGCGATGTCGAGGATTCCGCTGACCCATTCGATCTTCTTCTTTTGTTCGTCCGTCGGCACTCTACGAGCCGCAAGCGGAAAGCGGATGTTCTCGCGCACGCTTATGTGGGGATAGAGAGCGAAGCTCTGGAACACCATCGCCACATTGCGCCGTTTGGGCGGAATGCCGACGATCGACTTGCCGTTTACGAGGATATCGCCGGAATCGGGTTGCTCCAGGCCGGCAACCATGCGCATCAGGGTGCTCTTGCCGGAGCCGGACGGGCCGAGGACGGCGAGAAGCTCGCCGTCCCCGGTCGCGAGGTCGATGCCATCGACAGCAATGATCTGTCCGAAGTGCTTCTTCAGTGCGCTTGTTTGCAGAACTGCCATCACCAACCAGACGTCATCCTAGCCCGTGTCCTGTCGGCATGGGCAGTTCTGCTGCACAGCAGGGCGGTGACAGTCTAGCCGCCACTGCCGATGTAGCCCCGATCACGCCATTTCTTGAAGATGGCCTCGATCTCCGTCGCTGTGTCCTTGACCGCCTGTTCCGGCGTCTTCACACCGCGTGCGACGTCGGCCATCATGCTCGACAGGAGGTGCGACTGGTAGACCTCCCCGATTGCCGGATGGGCGTAGCCCGGATAGCCGGGCCAGGCTGTCCAATCCACCGCCGTCTTCAGCAGCTTCAGCTTGTCGGGAGGCTGCGCCCCCCACGGGTCGTTGTCGAGCCAGCCGTCATCGCCGAGCAACTGTGGTGTCACCGAGGGAAACGCCGGGAAGTTATAGAATTTGGAGTAGTAGCTCGCGCTTGGGTAGTTGTTCTCCAAATCCAGCATGAACTTCTTGGCGACCTGGATTTCGGTTTCGTCGGTGACATATTTCGGCATCACGTAGATGAACCACACGTGGGCCGGCATCTTGACATCGCCGCGCGGGCCCTTCAGCCCCGGGATGAAACCGGTGTCCGCCGCAACGTCCGGCGAGGCATCCTGGGCGCTGCGATAGAACGATATGGAGTTCTGGATGTATGAAGCCTGCCCGGCGATGAACGTCTGGTTGTTCGAGGCGGCGTTCCAGGCGAAGACCTCCGGCGTCATCGCGGCGTCGAAGAGCTGCTTCTGGAATTTGACGGCTTCCAGCACCTCAGGCGAGTCGAAGACGACGTTGCCGTCTTTGTCCTGAATCGAGCCGCCGTGCGACCAGATCAGCGCCCGGGCGTAGAACTCGGAGTCGATTTCGGGTGACATGCCGACGGCGACCGGAATGCCGGTGTCGTTGAATATCTTCGTGCCGCCGGCCAGCAGGTCGGCGTAGGTCTTCGGACCCTCCGGGTAGCCTGCGTCCTTCCACAGCGAGACCCGATAGTCGCCCGGATCTGGCACCCAGCCGTGACAGAAGCCATACCAGATGTTCTTCGCCGGCAGGTAGCTCAACTTCTCGCAGGTTTCCACTTCCGTGCCGAAGGCGTCCGCCGCCGCTTTGTGGACGTCGTCCAGGTCCTGCAGCCCCTCGATAAAGGCGGCCGGCGCCGCATTCATCTCGAACAATGTCGGTCCGTCACCGGCGGAGATGGCGGCAGTGAGAGTGCCGGGAAGGTCGGCGATGTTGATGAAGTTGACCGTCACGTCGACGTTGTGTTTCGCGCCCCACTCCTTGGCGTATTCCGCGAACCACTCGTCGTAGCGCGGGACGAAATGGCTCCATTGGTTGATGTTGAGCGACGTGCCGTCCGGAAAAGTCTCGGGAAAGGTCATGTCCCCGTACTGGGTCTTGAACTCCAAGGGCGGCGGTTCCCCAGCGGCCCAGCTCCCCCCGTTCGCCATCAGCATGAGGACTGCCGCTGCGACGACCGTGCCCGCAGCGCGCCCGCGATGGTTTCTCGATTTCGCGTAAGACATGCGTTCTCCTCCCTAGTTCTCCCTCCTTTTCGACGGGAAGGTGAACTATGATCCGGCAGTCTATGCTTCAAATTGTGCTTTTCAAAGCGTAAGTAGCGAAGGCTCTGGTGACGGACGCCGAAGAACTCAGCGGCGGGTCATCGCAAGTCAAGCATCGACGCTCGACAATCATTACTCGGAATCGGATAGATCGGATCGACCGCGCCATCACTCAAAAGGCGTTGTAGGGCCCAATCACTCTGTCCGCTTGTGGCGGATTTCGGCAGTGACGTCGCGTCTGCCAATCTTCCGGGAAACATCTCCAGAGTGGGCTCCCGCCATCTTCGGGCGGCGTGCAGACGCTCACGGCCCGGAAAGGTGCTGGCGTTGGCCGCCGCCGGCAAGACCAACAAGGCGTTCGCTCGCGAGCTGGGACTCGCCGACAAGACGATCGACCGGCACGTGAGCAACATCTTCACCAAGCTCGACGTGCCGTCACGCGCCGCCGCCACCGCCTATGCCCACGAGCACAAGCTGATCTGAGGCGGGCAGGGCGCGCCTGTCGGACGCCGCCGTGGCGAGCAGGGGTGTCCGCTTTGGAAGCCCGTCGGACTCGCGCCCCAGCTGTGTGAGACCTCGATTCAAGCCGCTGCATGCATTGGCCGTCTTTCAGCTTTACATCTCCACAAGCGGCTATCGCACTGCGAACGTTGCGATTGCGGCGAGGACGACGATCGCCATTGCGCGAAAGCCCCACAAGATCAGCCGGTCCTTGGCGGAGCGGCTCTCGTCGCCGTAGTCGAAGCGTTCGTAGTGGATGCGCCCCAGGGGCAGGCCGAGGTCATGGAGTGTATCCGCCACGGCGACAATCATTGAACCGGGCCCGCAGATCATAGCGACGGTCCGGGCCGGCGAAACGCCGGCAAGTGCCCTGGCGAGCATGGCACGATCGGGTCTCCCGGTTTCGAAGAGGTCATCCCCGTTCGCCTGCCGCGCCGAATAGATTGCCGACAAATCAAGCCCCCGCGCCGTCGCCTCAATCTCCGCCGGAGCGATCATCCGCGACGGACTGACACCGCGATAGATGAGGCGTACCGGCCGCTTGTCCCCGCAGGCCGAGAGATCGGCGAGGAGACCCTTGACGGGCGCAATGCCGATGCCGCCGGCGACCAACAGGATCGCCTCCGCTTGCGGATCGTCGAGAACGAAACTGCCGTGCGGGGCGTCGAGGCCGACGCGGGTTCCAACCGCAATGGCATCGATGCGGTTCGTGAAGTCACCGGATTTCTTTATCAAAAAGGACACGTCGTTCCTCGACGCCGGGCTCGAGGTGATCGACATCGGGTGGTCGAAGAGTGGGAACAACCTCGGCGCGAAGGCGATCCACGCGAATTGTCCGGCCCGGTAGGCGAGGCGATGGGAGCCCTCCGGACGTATCGACAGTTCGACTAGATCGTCTGCCACCCGGCGATTGTGCACGACACGCCATTTTCGCCCGACCATCCGCACCGTCCGCATCCCGTAGATCACCGATGTCGCCGACAGGACGAAAAGCGCTAGCAGTGGCCACAACGCTCTCACTGACAGCGCATGGGAGTACGAGCCGGCCCTGTGGGCATGTACGGAGACAAGTGCGACGACGACGATCCCCCCGATCAGGTGCGACGCGCGCCAGAACTCGTAGGTGATCGGGATGCGGTGGCGAAAGATCGCCAGTGCGACGATCGCCGCCACCAGCGCGGCTGCCACGACACCACTCCCGTTGCGTGACTGCATGAACAGCTGCCGCAATTCGATCAGCCCCAGTCGGGGATCGTCGACGAAAGCGGGCACAGTGTAGAGGATCACGTGGAGCAGGACGGCGACGAGCAGCAGCCGGGCCGCCCATTTGTGAAATGCCATTGTCACGTCGATGCCGATCCGGCCGGACAGCGATTCGAAGCGGCCCGAGGACACGAACTGCAGTGCCAACATGACGCCAGCGACGATGCCAAACGCCGTGGCCGCCTCACTCCACGGCGAAGCGAGACTGATGCCTGTCGCCGAGGCCAGAGCGAGTGGCGTGACGAGCGCGGCGACATAAAGGACAATCAGTGCGGCTGCTGGCAGCCCGGTTCGCGGCTTGGCCACCGTAATTACCTGACCCCGTATTCACTCGCTTGCGTTGATCGGCGCACGCCGCGGTCGACAGTGTGCGCCAGTGTTGATCGCCAAAACGGATCAGGCAAGTCCGGCGACCGACGACGCTTCCAGTCCGTGGATCACCAACAACGTTCTGTGAGAGGACGAGCGCCGGTTTTTCGCGCCACAACTCCCGGAAGGTCGCCTTCAGCACCGCGGTCTTGGATACCTCGTCGCGGACGATGCAGCCGGATTGATGTCAATTCGTGATCGCGGGGCCCTGATCGTAGTCCGCGCGGAAGAAGTCGGTGTAGGGATTATCTTGGAAACCAAGCGACAGGTCGCTGACCATGCCGAAACGCCATAGGCGACGGCGGAGGAGGCCTTATCTCAGTCCGGGCGGTGCCGGCTGGCGGGTGGGTCGACGGCAGGGCCGCGCGGCACCGGTCGCCAGTGTGACAAAAGCAACGACCCCGCCATTATTATGATGACCACGCACCACGACGAGCGAGGGACATCATGATTGATCGTTTCACCGACCACGCGGCCAACGACCGGACCTTTCTCGCCTGGGTGCGCACCGGCATCGCCGTGATCGTCTTCGGATTCGTCGTCGAGAAGTTCAATCTCTTCGTGCTCGTGATGGCGGACTCCGCGTCCGGCGAGGCAGCGAACAGGCTACAGCTGGAACGGCTGGCGGGGCCGTTCGGTCGATATGACGGTCTGGCTCTCATCTTTGCAGGCCTGGCGCTGATCCTCCTCCAGACCGTTCGCTACATCCGCACGTCTCGGATGCTCGACGACCCGGATACCCACACCCTGGCCGGCACGCGTGACGAGATAGTCCTGTCCGTCGTCCTTGTGCTGGTGCTCGCCGGTTTCAGCGCCTTTCTGGTGGTGGCCTGATCATCCTGTCCAAGGTCCGCGCCGGGGGCTCACGCGCCGCGGCGGCCGCCGCGGGTGATCTTCGATGTTCTGCCGACCGTCCGGGCTTTCCAAACTACAGGCGCCATGGGAGGCTGGGGAAAACGCCGCAGGGAGGCGAAGATGCCACACATTTCTCTCGTCAACGCGACGGTGATCGACGGTGCCGGTGCCCAGCCGTTTCTGGCGGCGGTCGATGTGGTGGACGACCGCATCGTGGCGGTGACCCCGAGCGATGCCGCGGGCGCGTCCCGTTTCACGCGAGGGCGGGGCGAGCCGCCTGCCGACACAACCGTGGTCGACTGCACGGGCTACACCGTGATGCCCGGCCTCACCGAGGCCCACTGCCATATCTCCTTCGACGACATCGTCTCGATGGAGACCGTGGTCGCGATCCAGCCCGAGGACCACGCGCTGATCTCGCTGAGGAACGCCCAGTTGCTGATGGAGCGCGGCTTCACCAGCCTCTACAGCGCAGCCGCGGCGAAGCCCCGCCTCGATGTCGTGGTCAGAAACGCGGTCGACAGCGGCATGTTCGCCGGGCCCCGCATCCGCGCCGCCAGTCAGGAAATCTCCCCGTCGGGGAATCTCGGCGACATCAACAACAACTATCTGGAGCTGCCCCGGGCGCTCGCCTTCGCGATCACCGCCGATGGCCCGGCCGAATTCACCAAGGCGGCGCGGCTGGCCGCGCGCGACGGCGTCGACAACATCAAGATCAACGTCTCCGGCGACCGCGACTGGGGCCACATGCACGCCGACGACAGGACGACGGTGATCTCCGACGAGGAGGTTGCCGCAGTGGTCGCGGTGGCCCGCCCGCGAAAGCTTGTCATCTCGGCCCATTGCACGAGTTCCGAAGGGGTGAAGATGTGTGTCCGCCACGGCGTGCAGGTCGTCTATCACGCGGTCCATGCCGACGAGGAAGCGCGCGACATGCTGGAGGAGGCGAAGGATCGAGTCTTCGTGGCGCCGGCGCTCGGCCTTCCGCTGACCATGCTGAGGGAGAGCCGCGATTACGGGTTCAAGTGGCCGGCCGAACGTTATGCCAGCCTCGAGAAGGAACTGGAAACGACCCGGACCTGCATGCGCGACCTCAAGCGGCGCGGCGTCCGCGTCCTGCCCGGCGGCGACTATGGTGCGTTCGTCACCAACCCGATGGGAACCAATGCGCGGGACCTGGAGCACTTCGTCGACTTTCTCGGCTTCTCCCCGATGGACACCCTCGTCGCGGCAACGAAATTCGGCGGCGAACTGATGCAGCGGGGTGGCGAGCTCGGGCAGATCCGTGAGGGCTACCTCGCCGATCTCCTGATCGTCAGCGGCGATCCGCTGGCCGATATCCGCCTGCTGCAGGACCCGGACCGGATCGAGGCGGTCATGGTCGGTGGACGGTTCACCAAAGACCGGCTTCCGCAAGCTGCGCGGGACATGCCGCGCGAGCGGCGACGTGCGATGATGCCGCACTGACCGCGAGCTCGAAGTCCGGCCGGTGGCGCTTGGGCGGGGGCGTCGAGGGGTAGGGCGCGAGCGCGCCGTCACGCCTCGCGCCCGCCGAAGAGGGCCTGCCCGGCCGTGGCGACGAGCCAGGTCTCGAAGCGGCGCCGGCTCCAGCGGCGCTCGACGACAAGCAGGCGAAAGACGTCGGGTCCGCTGAGAGCCCAGAGCACATCGGTCGCTTCCCGTGTCGTGATGCCAGGGAGGAGGACGCCGGCCCGATCCCACGCCGCAACCAGCGCCGACAGGGCCTTGTGCCGCCGACCTTCCCCTTCGTCCCACATCGCGGCGAGATCGGGTTCCACGCCCGAAACCGTGCGGGCGATGTCGATCAGGTCAATGCCGCCCGCATAGAAGCGGCTGGTGAAGGCGACCCGCGCGCGCAACTGCCGACGGGCGTCCTCCAGCCCGGCGGCCGGCGTCGTGTCGAGCTGACTGAGGTCGGCTTCGCCGGCCATCTGATCGAGCAGGGCAAACAGGATGCCGCGCTTGGAGGCGAAGCCGGCATAGACGGTCTGGGGGGCGACGCCGGCGTTCTCGGCAATCGTCTCGATCGTCGTCGCGCCATAGCCCCGTTGCACGAACAGGCTGCGGGCAGCCGCCAGAATGCGGCGACGTGTTTCTTCGGCGTGTCCGCGCCGGCGCGGCGAGCGATAGGGGCGCGGCTTGACGGTCTTCATTTGGATATAGTAAGCTCTAATTATTAAAGTGTCATCTACAACGGCGGCAGTTTAGCCGACCTCAGTGAGGATTGAAACCATGCCCGGATACTCCATCGCCCTGTTTCTCCACCTGCTTTCGCTGATGCTGGCGGTCGTCGGCGCCTCGCTTGCCACCTATGCCGCGCTTCGCCTGCGCGCCGCCGCAACACTCGAGGAAGCGATACCGTGGCTCGCATTGACCGGAAAGGTGGTGTGGGTGTTCCCGATCGCGACCGCCGGGCTGCTGGCGACCGGCGCCTACATGACGGAGAGCATCTCGGGCTGGTCGGAGCCGTGGGTGCTGGCCGCGCTCATCGGCCTCGGTGTCATCACCTTGCTCGGAGCCGGCGTCGAGCGCAGCCGCGGCGCCGCCCTGCAGCGCGAGTTGCAGGCTTCGGGCCTGTCGAACCGGGCGCGGCACCTCGTCCGCGATCCCGTCGCCTGGAGCGCCAAACTGACGACACTGACGCTGACGGTGTCGGTCATGTTCGTCATGACCGACAAGCCGGCCGCGGCAACCTGTGCCGCCGCCCTGCTCGCCGCGGTGCTCCTCGGCGTGTTTGCCGCCGTGCCGTTCTGGAACGCGCCGGCGGTCGCCGAGACGGCTGCGGAGGGCACGACCCCGCGCTGATCCGCGGCTGAGGGGCGTCATCGGCGGGCACGGGCGAGAGCATCGGCGTCGCTCGCCGGCTCCAGCCTCCCGAGGCTCGTGCTCTCCATGACGATATTGACAAGGTCGGCCCGCGACGGACCGGGATTGTCCAGCCACCATTCGGCCAGTGCGTGCAGGCCGGCCTTGAAGAACTCCGCCGTCGCCGCAATTCGCCACGGCTCGCGGCGCGGCAATGCGGGGGCGAGCAGGCGCGCGATGCCTGCCGATGCACCGGCCTGGATCTCGCTTGAGACTCGCGCGGCCACCGGGTCGCCGCGCGGAACGACAAGAAGGACGCGGGCCGCATCGGGCTGCTCTTCGACAAAGGCAAAGAAGGCGTCGATCCATGCGCAGCGTTTCCCTTCAACATCCATCGGCGCCCCAGCGATCGCTTCGCCACGCGCCAAGAGGTCGTCCCGAACCGCCTCGAGGACGGACATGAACAGCGCGCCCTTTGATGGGAAGTGATCGTAGATCACCGGCTTGGTGACCCCGGCTTTGGCTGCGATGGCATCCATCGACGTTCGGTCGAAACCTTCCGCCGCGAACGTGCGGGTCGCGGCGTCCAGAATCGTCGCGCGGCGCTCCTCCGCGCTCAGCCGCTTTCGAGCGCTTGACTTCATTCCGGTTTCCTATAACTTACCGAACAGTAGGTTACGATATCAGAGTGGCGAGGAAAATGCGCGTTTTTGTTGCCGGCGCCACTGGCGCTGTAGGGCGGCGGCTGGTTCCCCGGCTCGTTTCGGCAGGCCATTCGGTCGCGGCGCTGACCCGGACGCCGGCGAAGGCCGAATCGATCCGTGCGCTCGGAGCGGAGTTCGGTGGTGGCGGACGGTCTCGACGCTGAGGCCATCAACGAAGCGGTCGCCAGGGTCCGGCCCGAGGTCATCATCCACGAGATGACCGACCTCAGCGGGGCGGCCGATCTCAGGGCCTTCGATCGGTCGTTCGCCGCAAGTAACCGCCTTCGCACGGATGGCACCGATCATCTCCTTGCCGCAGCGTGGAACGCCGGAGTCAAACGGTTCATCGCCCAGAGCTATTGTGGCTGGCCCTACGCACGGACCGGTGGGCCCGTGAAGACGGAGTCGGACCCTCTCGATGCCGACTCGCCGGAAGAGATGCGCCGGACCCTCGATGCGATCCGATATCTGGAAACGACAGTCGTCGGCTCGAAGTCACCGGAGGGCATCGTTCTCCGCTACGGCGCCTTCTACGGTTTCGACACGGGGCTGTTCGACGGGCCGTTCGTCGAACAGGTCCGTCGCCGACGGGCGCCGCAGATCGGCGACGGGAACGGGTGGTGGTCGTTCGTTCATATCGACGACGCAGCAGAAGCCACCGCCCTGGCGGTCGAGCGCGGGCAGGCGGGCAGCATCTACAACATCGTCGACGATGAACCAGCGCCGGTTCGCGTGTGGCTTCCCGCGCTGGCGGAAATGCTCGGGGCGAGGCCGCCGTTTCACCTGCCGGCGTGGATCGGGCAACTCGTCGCCGGTGAGCACCTTGTGGCGATGATGACCGAAATCCGGGCCGGATCGAACGAAAAGGCCAAGCACGATCTCGCCTGGGAGCCGGCCCATCCTTCATGGCGGCAGGGCTTCGCCGAGATCGCCGCAGCGCTTCGCGAAAAGAAGAATGCGGCCTGAACCCGGTCTTTCGGAGCCGGATGCGTTCAGCTCTCCCACCGGCGGTCTTCAGGGGGCGTGGGTGAAACCACCCATTGGAAGATTCTCGCCGGTGTGGGTGGTTCGCCCGAAGCGGCGGGACGCCGCACCGTCGTAGCGTTCAGCCTTGGACACCCAAGGAGGACGCCATGACCGGCCATCGCCATTCAACGCAGCCCACGACCCGCCGCGACTACCTCGAGGAGGGCGGGGCGCTCATGGACCTCGTCGGCCGGACGACCGGTAGCAGGGCGTCCGCCGCTGCAACCGCGGCAGCGCTCAGCATCGACGCCGAGCGCGGTGCGAAGCCGCGGACCGAACGCTACGATGTGCTCGTCATCGGCGGCGGGCAGGCCGGACTTTCGGCCGGCTACCATCTCGCCCGCCAGGGGCTTTCCTTCGTCATCCTCGAAGCGCACGACCGGATCGGCGACAGCTGGCGTCAGCGGTGGGACTCGCTCCGCCTGTTTACTCCCGCCAGGTTCGACGGGCTCGACGGCATGCGCTTCCCGACGTCCGGCAGCTACTTCCCGACCAAGGACGAGATGGCCAACTATCTGGAAGCCTATGCGGCGCGGTTCGACCTGCCGGTGAGGACCGGCATCCGCATCGAGCGGCTGTGGAAGCGAGACGGGCGGTTCATCGCGGATGCCGGCGACCGGCGCTACGAGGCCGGGCAGGTGGTGGTCGCCATGTCCGGCTACCAGCGGCCGCGGGTGCCCGACTTCGCCGGTCAGCTCGACCCCGGCATCGTCCAGTTCCACTCCTTCGACTACCGCAATCCCGGCCAGCTCGCCGACGGGCCAGTGCTTCTGGTCGGGGCCGGCAACTCCGCCTCCGAGATCGCCCGCGAGCTGGCGCCGCACCGGCGGGTCTTCATGTCGGGGCGCGACACCGGCCACGTTCCGTTCCGGATCGAGGGGTTTGCCGGCCGGCACCTGCTCGTCAGACTTGTCGTGCGCGGGCTGTTCCACCACGTGCTCACCACGAGCACGCCGCTCGGCCGCAAGATGCGGCCGCACGTGCTTGCCCATGGCGGGCCGCTGATCCGGGTCAAGCCGAAGGACCTAGCGGCGGCCGGGGTGGTGCGGCTGTCGCGCACTGCGGGTGTTTCGGACGGACGTCCGGTGATGGAGGACGGGAAGGCGGTCGATGTCCCGAATGTCATCTGGTGCACCGGCTTCGACGCGGGATTCTCGTGGATCGACCTGCCGATCTTCGACGAAGAGGGCATTCTGCGGCACGAGCGCGGCGTGGCGGCCGAGCCGGGTCTCTACTTCGTCGGCTATCCGTTCCTCTATTCGCTGTCGTCGACCATGATCCACGGCGTCGGCCGGGATGCGCGCTACGTGGCAGACCACGTCGCGGCCCATGCCAGCGCCCGCGCGGCGGCCTGAGGAGGGCGAATCGATGGGCGAGGCGCCGCCATCCGGTCGATCGGCGAGCGGTATTTCGCTTGGGAATCCGCGGCTTGGGGAGGGGTTGCCGGAAAAGGGGGGCTATTGTACTTGGCCTTTCCGCCCGCGACACCACATAACCCCAACCCGCCGCACCGGACGGGTGTCCAGAAGCCGGCGGGGGCCGGGATTCTCATGCAGCCGATCATCTCCGTCTCGCGCCTGTCGAAGACCTATGCGTCCGGCTTCAAGGCGCTGACGGACATCAATCTCGACATCCGCCGGGGCGAGATCTTCGCGCTGCTCGGCCCGAACGGCGCCGGCAAGACGACGCTGATCTCGATCATCTGCGGCATCGTCACGCCGAGCGAGGGCACGGTCACCGCCGACGGCCACGACATCATCGCCGACTATCCGCCAGGCGCGCGTCGCGGATCGGCCTGGTGCCGCAGGAGCTGACCATCGACGCCGTTCGAGACGGTGCTGGCGACGACCAGCTTCACCCGCGGCCTGTTCGGCAAGCCGAAGGACCCGGCCTATATCGAGAAGCTGCTCAAGCAGCTTTCGCTGTGGGACAAGAAGGATTCCAACGATCATCACGCTGTCGGGCGGCATGAAGCGGCGGGTGATGATCGCCAAGGCGCTGGCCCACGAACCGACGATCCTCTTCCTCGACGAGCCGACCGCCGGCGTCGACGTGGAGCTGCGGCGCGACATGTGGGACGTCGTGCGCGGGCTGCGCGAGTCGGGCGTCACCGATCATCCTCACCACCCATTATATCGACGAGGCGGAGGAGATGGCCGACCGGGTGGGCGTCATCAACAAGGGCGAGATCATCCTCGTCGAGGAGAAGGCCGAGCTGATGCGCAAGCTCGGCCGCAAGCAGCTGACGCTGGAGCTGCAGAAGCCGCTCGACCGCGATTCCCGAGAGCCTCTGCGCCCATCAGCTTCATCTGTCGGACGACGGCACCGAGCTCACCTACGACTACGACACGAAAGGCGAGCGGACCGGGATCACGTCGCTGCTCGCCGACTTGCGCGCCGCCGGCATCCGCTTCCGGGACCTGCAGACCAAGCAGAGCTCGCTCGAGGAAATCTTCGTCAGCCTGGTGAGGGACGACCAATGAATCCGCGGGGCGTCTGGACGATCTACTACTTCGAGATGGCGCGGACGGCGCGGACGCTCCTGCAGAGCATCGCCTCGCCGGTGATTTCCACCTCGCTCTATTTCGTCGTGTTCGGCGGGGCCATCGGCTCGCGCATTCCGCAGATCGACGGGGTCAGCTATGGCGCCTTCATCGTGCCGGGGCTGATCATGCTGATGCTCCTGATGCAGAGCACCTCGAACGCCTCCTTCGGCATCTACTTTCCCAAATTCATGGGCACCATCTACGAGATCCTGTCGGCGCCGATCTCGTCCTTCGAGATGGTGATCGGCTTCGTCGGCGCGGCGGCGACCAAGTCGATCATCCTCGGACTGATCATCCTGGCGACCGCCGTCGCTGTTCGTGCCGATCCAAATCCAGCATCCGCTTCTGGATGGTGCTGTTCCTGGTGCTGACGGCGGTGGCCTTCAGCCTGCTCGGCTTCATCATCGGCATCTGGGCCGACGGTTTCGAGAAGCTGCAGATCGTGCCGCTCCTGATCATCACGCCGCTCACCTTCCTCGGCGGCAGCTTCTACTCGATCTCGATGCTGCCGCCCTTCTGGCAGAAGGTGACGCTGTTCAACCCGGTCGTCTATCTGATCAGCGGCTTCCGCTGGAGCTTCTACGGCGTCGCCGATCTGGCGGTCGGCGTCAGCCTGGCGGCGACCGCCCTGTTCCTCGCGATCTGCCTCGGCATTGTCTGGTGGATCTTCAGGACCGGCTACCGGCTGAAGACGTGAGGTCGCGCAGCGCATGATCCCTTTCTCGGTGCTCGACCTGTCGCCGATCGTCGAAGGCGGCGACGCGGGGCAATCGCTGCGGAACACACTCGATCTTGCCCGCCACGCCGAGGCTCTCGGCTACCGCCGCTTCTGGCTGGCCGAGCACCACAACATGCCCGGCATCGCCAGCGCCGCGACCGCCGTGCTGATCGGCCACGTCGCGGCCGGGACGACGACGATCCGCGTCGGCGCCGGCGGCATCATGCTGCCCAACCACGCGCCGCTGGTGATCGCCGAGCAGTTCGGCACGCTGGCGGCGCTCTATCCCGGGCGGATCGACCTCGGCCTCGGCCGCGCGCCCGGCACCGACCAGCTCACCGCAACGGCGCTCCGGCGCAATCTCGACGCCGGCGCCGACAGCTTTCCGCAGGACGTTGTCGAGCTGATGCGCTATTTCCGTCCCGCCGAGCCGGGCCAGCGCGTGCGGGCGATCCCCGGCGCCGGGCCTCGACGTGCCGATCTGGATCCTCGGCTCGAGCCTGTTCGGCGCCCAGCTCGCCGCGCTGCTCGGTCTGCCCTACGCCTTCGCCTCGCATTTCGCGCCGGCCGAACTGGAAACCGCCACGGCGCTCTATCGCGAGCGCTTCCAGCCGTCGGAGCATCTGGACAAGCCCTGTCTGATGCTGGCGCTGAACGTGGTCGCGGCGGAGACCGACGCCGAGGCGCAGGCTGCTGTTCACCTCGCTTCAGCAGGCCTTCGTCAATCTCAGAACGGGGAGGCCGGGGCCGCTGCCGCCGCCGAGGGAGGGCTACTTCGAGGGGCTCGACCCGCGTGGCGCAGGCGATGCTGCAGCACGCGCTCGCCTGCTCGGTGATCGGATCGCCGGAGACGGTGGCAGCCGGGCTGGAGGCGTTCATTGCCCGCACCGGCCCGGACGAACTGATCGTCACCGCCCAGGTCTTCGACCACGCCGCACGGCTGAGATCGTTTGAGATCACCGCCGCGGCCGGCCGGGCGCTCGCCGAAAGGGCGTAAGTCACGGCAGTCTGCGTGCTTATTCCGGCGCCAGCGGCGCAGCGTTCGGCCCGGCGGAGGCTTGGGCCAGCTCCTCGTCGCTCATGCCGGTGATGATCAGCTCGACGTCGTCGATGCTGCTTTGCTTCGGGTCGATGTCGTCGGCGACGACCTTGCCGTGGCGCAGCACCACGATGCGGTCGACGACCTGGAAGACGTGGTGGATGTTGTGGGCGATGAAGATGCAGGAGTGACCCGAATCGCGGGCGCTGCGGACGAAGTTGAGAACGCCGCTGCGTCTCGGCGACGCCGAGGTTGTTGGTCGGCTCGTCGAGGATGATCAGGTCGCTGTCGAAATACATCGCCCGGGCGATGGCAACCGCCTGGCGTTCGCCGCCGGAAAGGGCGCTGATCGGCGTGGTCGGCGGTATGTTCTTGGTGATGCCGACGCTCCCGCAGCAGGCTGCGTGCCACCTCGTTCATCGTGGCCTGGTCCATGCGGTTGAGAAAGTGCGGCCCCGTCACCGGTTCGCGGCCAAGAAAGAGGTTGCGCGCGATCGAGAGCTGCGGTGACCAGGGCGAAGTCCTGGTAGATCGTCTCGATGCCGAGTTCGATGGCGTCGGTGGTGCTGCGGATGTCCGCCTTGCGACCGCGCATGTAGATGTCGCCGCTGGTCGCCGGGACCGCGCCGGAGAGGATCTTGATGAGCGTCGACTTGCCGGCGCCGTTGTCGCCGAGCAGGCCGACGATCTCGCTCTGGCTGACGCGAGAAGTTGACGTCGTCGAGCGCCTGAACGCGGCCGTAGAACTTGGTGATGTGCTCCATGCGGACGAGCTCTTCGGCCATCGCTCTATGTCCCCGCGCTGGTGCCGGCGTTCGAGCCCGTAGTGCAGCGCCATCATGCCGAGGATGATCGCGCCGATGAAGATGTTGTAGGCGAGGCCCGGCACGCCGATGAGGACGATGCCGTTGCGCATGATGCGCAGGATGAGGATGCCCAGCACGGTGCCGATGATCGTGCCGCGCCCGCCGGTCAGCGCCGTGCCGCCGATCACCACCATGGCGATGACCTCGAGCTCGTAGCCGGTGCCGCTGTTGGGATTGGCGGCCGAGGTGCGGATCGAGCTGATGATCGCCGGCGAAGGCGGACATCGCCGAGGAGAGCATGAACAGCGCGATCTTGGTGCGCGCCGACCTTGACGCCGCGCGCGCGTGGCGGCGCTGGCGTTGCCGCCGGAGGCCTGGATCCAGTTGCCGAACTTGGTCTGGGTCAGGACGTAGCCAAGGATCAGCGCCGCGGCGATGAACCAGAACAGCGACACGTAGATGCGGAACGGCCCGACGTAGAAGTCGGCGACCAGAACATCCGCCAGCCACTGATCGCCGGCGTTCCACGTCCGCTGCGGGAAGCCGTTGGTGACGAACAGCGCGGTGCCGCGCACCACCAGCAGCATGCCGAGCGTGACGAGGAAGGACGGGATCTTCAGCCGGGTGACGAACAGGCCGTTCACCAGCCCGACGAAGGCGGCGATCACCATGGCGATGAGAAAGCCGACGAACAGCGACACGACGCCCTGATTGAACAGCGTCCACATCACCACGGGGGAGAAGCCGAAGACCGAGCCGACCGACAGGTCGAATTCGCCGGAGGTCATCAGAAGCGTCATCGCCAGCGCGATCAGCCCGAGCTCGACCGTGAAGGTCAGCGTGTTGCTGATGTTGAGCGGCGACAGGAAGTCGTGGTTGATCGACCAGAAGACGACGAGCTCGAGAACGAGCAGGACAAAGGGACCGAATTCCGGCCGGGCGATCAGCCGTCTGATGAGCGGGGTCGTTTCCACGAGGGCGATGCCTTCCGGGGCTTGGTGCTTGTCTCTCCGCCGTGCTCGCGAGACGGCGGCCTGATCGCGTCCGCCGTCAGTCGCGGCAGGCATCCGCGTCGGCCGGTGGCCGCCGCGGATGCCTGGATGCGTTCAGGGTCTGCCTAGTTGCCCGAGAGGACCTTGGCGTAGATCGGCGCGGTATCCTTGCCGTAGAGGGCTCCGGTGATGATGTTGAATCCCGGCGGAATCCCGTCCGTCGCCATCGCCGCCAGCGACAGGGCGAGGTAGCTCGTCGCCTGCGGGTCCTGCCATTGGGCCGCGTTGACGTAGCCGTTCATGACCTCGTCGGTGGTGTCGAGGGAGTTGCCCCAGCCGACCACCGGAATCTCGCCCGGCTTGACGCCGACCTGGTCGAAGACGCGCTTGATCGAGCCGGTCACCAGATCGCCGAGGCCGATGATCGCCTTGATCTTGCTGCGGTTGGCGGTGAGGTAGTCGCTCATCCGGTTGATCGCCTCGGCCTGGTCAAGCGTGGCATCGGTCACCTCCCAGGTGATGCCGAGCGGCTTGAAGACGGTGGCGATGCCCTTCTCTTCCTCGACCCCGTAGCTGGCGCCGGGGACTTCCACCGGCATCCAGACGAAATCGCCGGACTTCAGGCCGGCCGTGGTCGACCATGTACTGCGCCCAGCCCTTGCCGACGATTGACAGGTCGCCGCCGACATAGGCGTTCCAGTCGGCCTGCGGATCGGGGGTGTTGAAGTTGATGACGGGGATCCCGGCGTCGCGGGCCTCCTTGACCACCTCGACCAGGCTGCCCGGATCGGGGCTGGTGGACACGATGGCGTCTGCCTTGGCGGCGATCGCGGCGCGGACGGCTTCCTGCTGGGAGGGCACGTCGCCGTTGTGAAACGACGTCTTGACCGTCTGGCCGGTGTCCTTCGCCCACTGCTCGGCGCCGGCGAGGAAATAGGTCCAGACCGGATCGGCCGGGCTGCCGTGGGAAATCCAGTAGAAGGTCTTGGCCTGCGCCGCGACCGGAATCGTCAGCGCCAGTGCGGCCCCGACCAAGGCACCTGTCAGACTTTTGAGCATGCGGAGTCCTCCCGGTCTCAATTTGTTGTGTGGAAATTTCCGCCCGAAATGCGACGGAGGAAACAAATCACTGTGTCGCGGGCCGGCAGCTGTGACAAGGCCTTAGATTGATCGGAAACTATCAGCCACGGGCTGTCCGGGGTGGCGCGCCTTCGGCCTGTCACTCCCGCACGAAGGTGCCGAGTCCGGTGGTGTCGTAGAAGTCGAGCACGACCTTCGACGCCTTGCCGTCGTCCCCCATGGTGAAGATCGCGCCGGCGAGGCCGTTGGCGTTCTCGCCGATGGTCTCAAAGCTGAAGGTGTCACCGTCGAAGTGGGTAAGGGCGAAGGTGGTCGGCGCCGACTGCGGTCCCATCGTCATCGACAGGCCGTCGCCGGAGGCAGCGACGACGAGCGGGCCGTAGTAGCCGTTTCCGTAGCTGCCGGCATAGGCGGCGAGGTCGTGGGCGGGCGCCGGGTTGGCGGGCACCTTGGTGTAGTCCACGGCAGGCGCGTCGGCGGCCGCCATCCGGTCGAAAATGCTGCCATAGAAGCCGACCCAGTCGACGGTCTGCTCGCCGTTCTGGGCGACGTCGAAGAAGGCGCTGCCGATCGCTTCGGCAACACCGATCGGCTGGCCATTGGTCAACGTCACCACGCCGAGATCCTCACCCGGCATGAAGGTAATGTTGGTCGCGGTGCCGAGATTGAAGGCTCCCGAGTGACCGATATGCGCGCGGCCCTGGTCGTCATAGCTGACATTCCAGCCGAAGCCGTAGAAGCCGGCTCGGTTGGCGGGGGAGCGCGGCGGGCCCGGAATCACCTGGGGTTCGTGGGGGGCCGCCAGCGCGGCGGCATCGACGATCTGCTTGCCGTCGAGGGTGCCGTTGCCGAGCTGCAGACGCAGGAAGCGCAGCATGTCGTTGAGCGAGGCGCTGGCACCGCCGGCCGGCGCCTCGGCGTCGGGGACGCGATCGTAGAGGGCGGCCCAGGTGCCGTCCGGCAGCCGCTTGTGGATGTGCGCCCGGTCGTCGTCGGCGAGATAGTGCGCGTGCCGATAGCTGGCGGTGGTCATGCCGGCCGGCTTGAACAGCACCTCGTCGGCGAGGTCCTCCCAGCTCTTGCCGGCCGCCATCGCGGCGGCGACGCCACCCGCCGTGTAGCCGAAATTGCTGTAGTGGTAGGTGGAGCGGAACGGATCGAGCGGCTGCTGGTCGATATGGGAGAGGATATAGGTGCGGTCGAAGCCGAGGTCCTCGAGCAGGTCGCCGGCGCCGGTGTGGAGGCCGCTGCGGTGCGACAGGAGGTCGGCGATGGTGGCGTGCTCGGTGACCCAGGGATCGTTCAGCGCGAAGGCGGGATTGTGCATCTTCGCCGGATCGTCCCACTTGACGACGCCGTCGCCGACCAGGTTGGCGACGATGGTCGAGGCGATCGGCTTCGACACCGAGGCGAGCTGGAACACCGTGTCCGGATCGATGGCGCCCGGCTTGCCGACTTCGCGAACGCCGAAGCCCTTGGCGTAGATCACCTTGTCCTTGTAGACGACGCCGACGGCGAGACCCGGCAGGCCCGTCCGCGTCATCGCGTCCGCGACGATGCCGTCGAGGGCGGCGACCGCCCTGTCGATATCGGCCTCGGTGAAGAGCGGCGGGACTGGCGACACCGGTGTCTCGAGGAGCGGCTTCGCGGCTTCTTCCGCGCCGGCCGGAGCGGCCGACACGCCGAATACGGCGATCACGCCGCATAGAAGCGCGAACGTCGCGCGGCGGATACGGAAGGATGCGGAGGCGCCTTTCGGTGCGCCGAGGATTGGCATGGCCTTGTCTCTCTTTTTTTGACGTGATTTGCCCGCGTGCGAGGTCGGCGAAAGTGTATGCGGCCTCTTGGCCGACGAAAAGCGCGGAAATCGTGCGCCGGTTACCCGATCTCGACCACGCCGTCCTATGTGTGGACGACTTCGAGGCCGATGAGCCAGATATCGAAGGCGGGGTCGTCGCGGCGGTCCTCGACCAGGGCGACGACATAGGCCGCGGCCGAGCGGTGGCGGCGACTTCTCGAGGCCGATCAAGGCTTCGCCCGGCGAGGGCGTCGTGACGGCGCTTTCCGGTCGGTCAGGGCTTCCAGCATGCGCTTCGAGAGAAAGTCACAACCATGGCTGAAGGTTATGACTTGACGTCGTGGTCCCGATCTCGCCTCATCGGCAACATCAGCTGGGAGGCCGACATGTTGATTTCGAAGTTTGGTGCCGCGATGATGGCGGCGGGACTGACGCTCGCACCGGCAGTCACTCTGGCGAAGCCGCCGGCCGGCGATCCGCTTCTCCAGGAGGCGGTGAATTTCACCGGAACGGTTCTCTTCGTCGACAGCGGTGTGCCGGCGTTGGTCATCGGCGCGATCCGCAACGGCGAAACGGCGGTCGCTGGTTTTGGCGACGCGGACGGCAAGGGCACCGAACCGGACGGCGACACGATTCTTCGCATCGGCTCGGTCACCAAGGTTTTCACCGGCCAGGTTCTCGCCAGCATGGTCGCCGACGGCACGGTCAACTTGACCGATCCACTTCAATCCCGCATCGGCTGGGACATCACAGTGCCCGAACGGAATGGTCACATCATCCGCCTTATCGACCTTGCGACCCACACGTCGGGCATCACACGTGAGGTCGACCGCAAGCCGGGTCCGCCGGACAACCCCAACAGCACGCAGACGGCCGAGAACCTTACCCGGCAATTGGCAAGCGAACCGCTTCTCTTCGCGCCGGGCACCGGGGCGTTCTATTCCAACTCCGCGTTCGATGTCCTCGGCGCTGCCCTCGCCAACACGGCGGGGAAGCCCTACGATGTCCTGCTCAAGGAGCGGGTTCTCGATCCCCTCGGTCTGAGCGATACCCATCTGGTCCTGCCTGAGAGCGAAAGGGCTCGCCTGCTGCAGGGGCACAATTTCGACGGCAAGCTATTCCCGGACTATCCATCGACGCCGATCATGGCCGGCTCCGGCAGCCTCTATTCGACCACCAATGACATCCTCAAGTTCCTGGCCTGGCATCTCGACCGCTTCTCTTCGGATGGAGCTGAAATCCGTCTCCTCGACCATGCGGCCTACGTGCAGCGCGACGGGCTCGATCCGGTCTACGGACTTGACGAGTTGGGACACGTGGACGCCATGGGCCTTGGCTGGGTCGTGATGATGCCGGAGGGCGACCGTCCGATGATCCTGCAAAAGGCCGGCGGCTTTCAGGGCGTGTTCGTCTACACGGCCTTCGCGCCAACCAGAGGCATCGGCGTTTTCGTCGCGATCAGCGAGTACGACTTCGCGACGGCAATGAACATGGCAACGGTGGTCAACGAGCTGATCGCCCAACTGGCGCCGCGGTGAGTCCTGTCGTTGGCGGCATGGAGCGCGGTACGGTTCTGGGACTCACCAATTCGCGCCTCCATCTTCCGCCGCGGCTTGGTTTGGCCTTCAACTGACCGAGGTCACCGGCGGCTCGGGGCACCGACGGCCGCGCTCCGCGATCGGCGCCGGCCTAGCGCGGTCAGCGCCTACTCCCGCACGAAGGTGCCGAGGCCGGTGGTGTCGTAGAAGTCGAGCACGACCTTCGACGCCTTGCCGTCGTTCCCCACGGTGAAGATCGCGCCGGCAAGGCCGTTGGCGTTCTCGCCGATCGTCTGGTGAAAGCCGAGAGCATCGTCCCCGCCGCCTAACCATCGGCAAAAATTAAGGAGGCCAGCGATGCAGAGAGAAAGCCACAACCATGGCTGAAGGTTGTCACTTGACGTCGTGGTCCCGATCTCGCCTCATCGGCAACATCAGCTGGGAGGCCGACATGTTGATTTCGAAATCTAGTGCCGCGATGATGGCGGCGGGGCTGGCGCTCGCACCGGCAGTCACTCTGGCAAACCCGCCAGCCGGCGATCCGCTTCTGAGCGAAGCGGTCCACTTCACCGGAACGGTTCTGTTCGTCGACAGCGGCGTGCCGGCATTGATCATCGGCGCGATCCGGAACGGCGAGACGGCGGTCGCTGGTTTCGGCGACGCGGACGGCAAGGGCACCGAACCGGACGGCGACACGATTTGCGCATCGGGTCGGTCACCAAGGTCTTTACCGGCCAGGTTCTCGCCAGCATGGTCGCTGACGGCACGGTCAACCTGACCGATCCTCTTCAATCCCGCATCGGCTGGGACATCACAGTGCCCGAACGGGACGGTCATATCATCCGCCTTATCGACCTTGCGACCCATACGTCGGGCCTGACGCGCGAGTTCGATTACCAGCCGGGTCCGCCGGACGATCCGAACAGCACGCAGACACCAGAGAACTTTGCCCGACAATTGGAAAGCACTTCGCTTCTTTTCGCGCCGGGCACAGGGGCGTTCTATTCCGGCCCCGCGTTCGACGTCCTCGGCGTTGCGCTCGCGAACACGGCGGAGAAATCCTACGACGTCCTGCTCAAGGAGCGGGTTCTCGATCCCCTTGGTCTGAGCGATACCCATCTGGTCCTGCCTGAGAGCGAAAGGGCTCGCCTGCTTCAGGGGCACAATTTCGGCGGCAAAGTGTTTCCGGACTATCCGTCGACGCCGATCATGGCCGGCGCCGGCGGCCTCTATTCGACCACCAATGACATGCTCAAGTTCGTGCGCTGGCATCTCGATCGCTTCGCTTCCGACGGAGCCGAGATCCGACTCCTCGATCACGCTGCCTACGTGCAGCGCGACGGGCTCAATCCGGTCTACGGACTTGACGAATTGGGACACATGGACGCCATGGGCCTTGGCTGGGTCGTGATGATGCCGAAGGGCGACCGTCCAATGATCCTGCAAAAGGCCGGCGGCTATCAGGGCGTGTTCGTCTACACGGCCTTGGCGCCAACCAGAGGCATCGGCGTTTTCGTCGCGATCAGCGAGTTCGACTTCACGACGGCAATGAACATGGCAACGGTGGTCAACGAGCTGATCGCCCAACTGGCGCCGCGGTGAGTTCGTGTTCTCGGCGGCGATCGCAACCTCAGAACGATGACTAGTTCGGTGCCGGCATCTGGTCGTCGCGAGACCGACGTAGTCATCGTCGAGGCGGGGCTCTCCGGCCTTGCCGCCGCTCGGGACCTCATGGCCCGGGGGATCGACGTTTTGGTGCTGGAGGCGCGCGACCGTGTCGGCGGGCGGCTGCTGACCATCGACATTCCGGGGGGCGGCTTCGTCGACCATGGCGGCCAATGGATCAGCGACGGCCAGGACAATCTGATCGACCTCGCTGCCGAGCTCGGCGTCGAGATGTTTCCGACGTGGGGCGCGGAAGGAGCAAGGGTCGAGTACTATGAAGGAGAAAGAACCGTATACCAGGAGCTCTTTCCGCCCGGGCAGCCGGAGTACGCACGGGAGGTAACGGAGGCGGTTGCACGCCTGCAAAGGATGGCTGACGACTTGCCGCTGGACGAGCCGTGGGCCGCACCGCAGGCCGATGCCTGGGATAACATCTCCCTGGATGCGTGGCTCGCAGAAAACGTCGCCTCGCCGAGGGCTCGCCTGACTATCAAGCGCGGCATCGAAGGTGTCTTCTCCAGTGGCCCCGGCGCGACCTCATTTCTCGCGGCGCTTTTTCTCGTCAACTCGGCGCAGGACCTCATACGCCACTTCGCGACCAAGAAGACCGGGCCGGACCGTCGCTTCGTGGGCGGAGCGCAGCAGCTGCCGGTGAAGATGGCGGCCCAGCTTGGTGATCGGGTTATTTTGAACGCATGGGTGTCGCACATCGAGTTTGATGATGAACGGGTGATCGTCCACGCCGGCGAGCTGACTGTGGCGGCCAAACGCGCCATCGTCACGCTGCCGCCGACTCTGGCCGGACGCATTCGGTACGACCCCGCATTCCCCGCGGCGCGCGACCACCTGACGGAGTTGACTCCGATGGGTTGGGTCATCAAGACGCATTTTGTGTACGACAACCGCTTTTGGCTGGAAGAGGGGCTTTCCGGAGCCGTCGCGAGCGATGTGGGCGTAATCAAGGTCATGGCCGATAATTCGCCGCCCTCCGGCTCGCCCGCAATTCTCGTCGGCTTCATCGAGGGCGCCGCCGCCCGCGAATTGGCACCGATGACCCGCGAGGCACGCAAGGCTGCGGCCCTCGCCGACGTCACGCGGTACTTCGGGGAAGGGGCCTCCACGCCGATCGCCTACTATGAATATTCCTGGGGCGACGATCCCTTCGCCCGCGGCGCCTTTGGCGGATATTGGACGCAGGGACTGTGGACGACATACGGACCAGTATTGAGGGCGCCTATCGGTCCGCTCCACTGGGCAGGGACGGAGACCTCGGCGACGTGGAACGGAAAGATGGAAGGTGCCGTGGCGTCGGGCAAGCGTGAGGCGGCGAAGGTGATGAGCGCGCTCGCCCGCTAGCGGCGTGTCTCGCGCTTCGTGGCGCTATCGCCAAGGTGACCGCGCTCCTGTTCCGGGGAGGCGACAACCGACGGCCGCAATGCGTCACGGCCGCGCTCTTCTCGATGAAGGTCCAGCGTCGGCTGGTGCGAGGCGCCACAGACTCACGAGTTCGCGGTTCGCTACGCTACTGAAATTTTCGCGGCTAGTGCCTACTCGCGGACGAACGTGCCGAGGCCGGTGGTGTCGTAATAGTCGAGCACCACCTTCGACGCCTTGCCGCTGTCGCCCACGGTGAAGATCGCGCCGGCGAGGCCATTGGCATTCTCGCCGATGGTCTGGAAGCTGAAGGTATCACCATCGAAGTGGGTGAGGGCGAAGGTGGTCGGTGCCGCTTGTGGCCCCATCGTCATCGACAGGCTGTCGCCGGAGGCGGCGACGACGAGCGGTCCGTAATAACTGTTGCCGTAGCTGCCGGCGTAAGCGGCGAGGTCGCGGGCCGGCGCCGGATTGGCCGGCATCTTGGCGTAGTCCACGGCGGGTGCTTCACCTGCCGCCATCTGCTCGTAGATGTGGTTGAAGAAGTCGATCCAGTCGACAGTCTGCTCGCCGTTCTGGGCGACGTCGAAGAAGGTGGCGCCGATCGCCTCGGCAACGCCGATCGGCCGGCCGTTGGTCAGCGTCACCACGCCGACATCCTCGCCCGGCATGAAGATGATGTTGGTTGCGGTGCCGAGGTAGAATCCACCCGAATGGCCGTTGTGCACGCGACCCTGGTCGTCGTAATTGACGTTCCAGCCAAAGCCGTAGAAACCGGCGCGGTTGGCGGGGGAGCGTGGCGGGCCGGGAATCACCTGCGGCTCACGAGGCGCCGCGAGCGCGTCGGCGTCGACGATCTGCTTGCCGTCGAGGGTGCCGTTGCCGAGCTGCAGGCGCAGAAAACGTAGCATGTCGTTGAGCGAGGCGCTGGCACCGCCGGCCGGCGCCTCGGCGTCGGGGATGCGATCGTAGAGAGCGGCCCAGGTGCCGTCCGGTAGGCGCGTGTGGATGTGCGCCCGGTCGGCGCGGGCGAGAAAATCGGCGTGGCGATAGCTGGCGGTGGTCATGCCGGCCGGCTTGAACAGCACCTCGTCGGCAAGGTCTTCCCAGCTCTTGCCGGCCGCCACCGCGGCCGCGATGCCGCCCGCTGTGTAGCCGAAATTGCTGTAGTGGTAGGTCGAGCGGAACGGATCGAGCGGCTGCTGGTCGAGGTGGGACAGGATATAGGTCCGGTCGAAGCCGAGGTCCTCGAGCAGGTCGCCGGCGCCAGTGTGGAGGCCGCTGCGGTGCGACAGGAGGTCGGCGATGGTGGCGTGCTCGGTGACGTGGGGATCGTTCAGCGCAAAGGCGGGGTTGTGCATCTTCGCCGGATCGTCCCATTTGACCACGCCGTCGCCGACCAGCTTGGCGACGACGGTCGAGGCAATCGGCTTCGATACCGAAGCGAGCTGGAACACCGTGTCCGGATCGATGGCGCCGGGCTTGCCGACTTCACGCACGCCGAAGCCCTTGGCGTAGATCACCTTGTCCTTGTAGACGACGCCGACGGCGAGGCCGGGCAGGCCGGTCCGCGTCGTCGCGTCCGCGACGATGCCGTCGAGGGCGGCGACCGCCCTGTCGATATCGGCCTCGGTGAAGAGCGGCGGGACTGGCGACACCGGCGTCTCGAGGAGCGGCTTCGCGGCTTCTTCCGCGCCGGCCGGGGCGGCCGACACGCCGAAGGCAAGGCCGAGGCCCCACAAAGCGGCGAAGACGATGCGGCGGGCCGCATGTCGTGCAGAACCACGGTTCGGTGCGGCGAGAGCCGGCATGGTGCGTTTTCTCCGGGTTGTGGACTCGTCCGTATGGGAGATCGCGAGTTTAAGCGCCCTCGCGGCCGGCGAGAAGCACGAAAAGCGTGGGCTGGTTACCCGATCTCGACCACGCCGTTGTCGATCAGCCAGGTGACCGACTCGAACACGGCTTCGAACGAGGCATAGCGCGGGCGGAAGCCGAGAAGCTGCTCGGCCTTGGCCATGCTGCAACTCGGACTGTGGGCGATGTGGTCCCAGGTCTGCTCTGCCTCGAGTTCGCTGTGGGCGGCCTTCCACTCCTCCCACGGCAGGTAGCGGGCGTTGAGTTTCTTGCCGAACCAGGCGGCCGTCGCCTCCGCATAGCCGCGGAGCGACACCGCCGCCGGCGAAACCGCATGAAACGCCTCGCCGACCGAGGTGCTCCACCGCGCGATCGCCGCCATGAACAGCGCGGCGACGTCATCGGCGTGAACGTGGTGGACGGTCTCCAGCCCGAGATTGGGGAGGAGCACCTCCTCGCCGCGAGCGAGCCGGCTAAAGACGTCGGTGGTGAAATGCCCCTCGGGGTTGAGGGGCGCCCAGCCGGGACCGACGATGTGGCCGGGGTGGATGATCGTCGCCGGGAAGCCGTTCCGCTGCGCCTCGGCCATCAGATAGGCTTCGATCGCCGCCTTCTGGATACCGTAGTCGCCGAAGGGGCGGCGCGGCGCGGTCTCCGTCGTCGGCACAGTGACGCTTGGCCCGTGCACCCAGATCGTCCCGGTATGGAGGAAGTGCCGCACCGTGCCGCGGAGCACGTGGACCAAATGCTCGCAGCTTTCCGGCGTGAAGCAGATCATGTCGACAACGATGTCGGGCCTGAGGTCGCGGACGCGCTCGCCGAAGGTGCCAGCCTTCTCCTCGGCGTCGCGGTCGAGGGTCACCGCCTTGACCGAGTCCCATGCCGCATGGGGCCGATAGGGTTGCCGCTCGCCTCGGCTGACATTGACGACATCGAAGCCGGCTGCGACCAGCCGCGGCACCAGGTATGTCCCGACGTGGCCACTGCCGCCGATCACAACTGCGCGAGTCATTCTGAGATCCCCCCTCATGCCGGTCCGCCCCCGTGCGGGGGCAGGGTGGCAGCATAGGGATTGCGGTCTCCGCTGGCGAGGAGCGTTTGGCCCGCGGGGTCGCCGGCGGGTGGTCAGTAGAGGCAGTGCGTGCGGGCGAGGATCGAGAACGCGTCGAGGTCGAAATCTGTGGAAAGGTCGCGGCCGAAGCGGGCGAGCCAGCGCTCCTGCGCCTCAAAGGCGAGTGCCTCCCGTTCTTCGGAGCAGCCATAGTGCAGGCCCGCCAGGTTCTGCAGGTGATGAACCATCTCGTGGACGAGGACCGACAGGTCGGCGGGATCGCCGGCCGACCATCCCCTGAGCAGATAGATCGTGCGGGAATGGTCGTCGTACACGGCGAGGAGTTCCGAAGACGGCGTCGGCTGCGTATTGCCGGCCGGCCCTCCGCCAGACCAGCGGTCGGAGGGAACGTCGACAGAGCGAATGGCGACGAGCGTCGGCTCCGAAACATAGAGGACGTGCGGTGGCCTTTCGGGCGGCGGCAGGCCGAACGAGGCCGACAACCAGACGGCGATCGCGCTGAGCAGGGCCGGGGACGCCGGCGCATCCGTGCTCGCCAGAGCATCGATGCGGGCTTCGAGCCCGGCCGTTTCGGGAGAAGCGGCGGGCGGCAAAGCGACGAGAGGCTCCGCGGCAACGGCTGACGACGCCGCTGCGGCCAGGGCGATCCACAGCGTCGGCAGCGCCTTCAGCATAGCGCCCCTGCCTGCGTGGTTGCTTCGACGTCGCAGCCGCTCGGGGCCGACAGCGCTTCGGTTTCCTGTTGTCCTCGACGGTGTCGAGGAGGAATGGACACCCTGGACCCCATCGTGCGGACGCCCATCTGTCGCGCTCTAATGTCGGACATTATATCGCTATCCGCCGGTCGCCGCCATGCCGCCCGCGCAGCGGCGGGAGTGCCGACTAAGTCGGCCGGTTGGGCCGACGCGTTTTGGGCAAACGGGTTGATTGACCGGCCGCCGGCAGCATTTACCTGCCGAAGCGAGGAAGAGGATCAGGCGATGAGCGCTCATTCATGGGCCGCCGGGCTGGCTGTCGCGGCAATGTTGATGTCAAGTCCTGCCGGTGCCGAGACGCTCGTCGGCCCGGCGGCTTATGGCGACTGGCGGGACGATGCGCCGGGCGTGGTCCGCCTGATCCGGCCGCAAGACTTGCCGCCTCACTTTGCCACCCGATCGGCGGGGAACGGCTCGGTGGTCGTGGCACGCCCCTCCGGGGCGGCGCTCAAGGTGCCGCCGGGCTTCAAGGTCTCATTGTTCGCCGAAGGGCTGAACACCCCGCGCGTTCTTCGTGTCGCGCCGAACGGCGACATCTTCCTTGCCGAGAGCGGCGCCGGCCGGGTGCGGGTCTATCGCGTCGCCGACGGCGAGACGACGCCAAGCGAGGACAGCATCTTCGCCTCGGGGTTCCATTATCCCTACGGTATCGCTTTCTGGCCGCCGGGACCGGACCCCGAATATGTCTATGTCGCGGAACGCGGACGGGTGTTCCGTTTCCCCTATCGGAATGGCGACCTGACGGCGCGGGGCAAGGGCGAGGTCGTCGTCGACGGCATTCCGACCGGCGGCCATGTTACCCGCGACATTGCGTTCTCAAAGGACGGCAAGCGGCTCTTCCTCGCCGTCGGGTCGGGGTCGAATGTCGGCCGGAGCATGGGGCCCGGGCCGACCGATCCTGCTGCCTTCGACGCGGCGACGGCGTTGGGTGCCGCCTGGGGGAACGAGAGCGGCCGGGCCGATGTGCTGGTCTACGGCCCGCAAGGCGGCGCGGGCCGCATCTACGCCACCGGGATCCGCAACTGCGCCGGCCTTGCCGTCGAGCCTCAGACCGGGGCGCTGTGGTGCGCCACGAACGAACGCGACGGGCTCGGCGACAATCTGCCCCCCGACTATGTGACCCGCGTCCGGGAGGGCGCCTTCTATGGCTGGCCCTGGTACTATATCGGCGACCACCAAGACCCCCGCCACCAGGATGCGCGCCCCGATCTTGCCGGTAAGATCACCGTGCCGGACGTCCTGGTCCAGCCCCATTCGGCTCCCCTCGGACTTGCTTTTTACAATGCCGACGCTTTCCCTGTGGACTATCGGGGCGACGGTTTCGCGACGCTGCACGGCTCGTGGAACCGCAGCGATAGCACCGGCTTCAAGGTCGTCCGCATCCTGATGAAAGACGGCGTGCCGACAGGGGAATACGAGGATTTCCTCACCGGCTTCGTTATCGCCAATGGCGAGGTCTGGGGCCGTCCGGTGGGGGTCGCCGTCAGCCATGACGGTGCGCTGCTGGTCAGCGAAGATGGCAACGGGACGATCTGGCGGGTCGACTACGTCGGGGACTGAAGCGGAGCATGCGAATGCGTCGCCCTCAGTCGTTGGCGCCGCGGATCGCCTCGATCACTGCGTCGGTCACCTCATCGGTGGTTGCCGTGCCGCCGAGATCGGCGGGGAGGACCAAGCCGGCGCCGGTGACGCGCTCGATCGCCGCCATCAGCCGCGCGCGCCGCCGCCGGCTCGCCGAGATGGTCGAGCATCATCACGACGCTCCAGAAGGTGCCGAGCGGGTTGGCGATGCCCTTGCCGGCGATATCGAAGGCAGAGCCGTGGATCGGCTCGAACATCGAGGGAAAGCGGCGCTCCGGGTTGAGGTTCGCCGTCGGCGCGATGCCGATGCTGCCGGCCAGCGCCGCCGCCAGGTCGCTGAGGATGTCGGCATGCAGGTTGGTCGCCACGACCACGTCGATGCTCGCCGGATCGTGGACCATGCGCACGGTCATCGCATCGACCAGCATCTTGTCCCAGGTGACGTCCGGGAAGTCCGCGCGCGACCTCGGCGGCGATCTCGTCCCACATCACCATGCCGTGGCGCTGGGCGTTGGACTTGGTGACGACGGTGAGCAGCTTGCGCGGCCGGGAGCGGGCCAGCTCGAAGGCGAAGCGCATGATCCGCTCGACGCCGGCGCGGGTGAAGATCGCGACCTCGGTGCCGACCTCCTCCGGCATGGCCGCGGTGGGCGCGGCCGCCGACGCCGGCATATTCGCCCTCGCTGTTCTCGCGCACGATCACCCAGTCGAGATCGGCGGGGTCGAGCGTTGGCGCAGCGGGCTGGTGAAGCCCGGGCAGGACCCGCGTCGGCCGCACATTGGCGTACTGGTCGAAGCCCTGGCAGATCGCGAGCCTGAGCCCCCAGAGCGTGACATCGTCGGGGATGTCGGGGTCGCCGACCGCGCCGAAGAGGATCGCGTCGAAATCGCTTGAGCTCGGTCGAGGCCGTCGTCCGGCATCATCCGGCCGGTTTGCCGGTAATAGTCCGAGCCCCAGGGGAACGGCGTCGCGGCGACGCGGAAGTCGCCGGCGCGCCGCGCCAGCGCCTCGATGACCCGGAGGCCGGCGGGTACCACCTCGGTTCCGATTCCGTCGCCCGGTATGGCGGCTATCCTGTATTCGCGCACGAATATCCCCTCCTGGTGGAAGCGGTGGCGGCTCGTTGTCGTCGGCGGCGCCTGTTTACGCCAGATTCGCGCGCCGCGCATGGACTAGCCGCCGCACCGCCGGTAAGAGGCGGGAGATCGAACACTGCGGGGGCGCATGACCGACGATTCCCAGCTGCCTGAACGCGAGTCGATGGACGTCGACGTGGTGGTCGTCGGCGCCGGGCCGGCCGGCCTGGCGGCGGCGATCCGGCTGAAGCAGGTCGCGCCGGACCTGTCGGTGGTGGTGCTGGAGAAGGGGTCCGAGGTCGGCGCCCATATCCTCTCGGGCGCCGTCATCGACCCCGTCGGGCTCGACCGTCTCCTGCCGGGCTGGCGCGAGGAGGGGGACGCCGGTGAGGCAGCCGGTCACCGCCGACCGCTTCCTGTGGCTCGGTCCGGCCGGTGCGTTCCGCATCCCCAACTTCCTCATGCCGCCGCTGATGAGCAACCACGGCAACTACATCGCTTCGCTCGGCGATGTCTGCCGCTGGCTGGGGGAGAAGGCCGAAGCCCTCGGCGTCGAGGTGTTCCCCGGCTTCGCCGCCAGCCGAGGCGCTGTTCGATGCGAATGGCGCGGTCGCCGGTGTGGCGACCGGCGACATGGGGATCGGCAAGGACGGGCAACCGAGGCCGGCGTTTCAGCGGGGCATGGAACTCAGGGCCAGGTACACGCTGATCGCCGAAGGCGCCCGCGGCTCGCTTGCCAAGCAGCTGATCGCCCGCTTCGGCCTCGACCAGGATCGCGAGCCGCAGAAGTACGGCCTCGGCATCAAGGAGCTATGGCGGATCACGCCGGAGAACCACCGGCCGGGGCTGGTCCAGCACACCTTCGGCTGGCCGCTCGACAATCGGACCGGCGGCGGCTCGTTTCTCTATCACTACGGCGAGAACCTCGTCGCTGTCGGCTTCGTCGTCCACCTCAACTACGCCAACCCGCACCTGTCGCCGTTCGGGGTGTTCCAGCAGTTCAAGGGCCATCCGGCGATCCGGTCGGTGCTGGCGGGCGGCGAGCGGCTCGCCTATGGGGCGCGGGCGATCACCGAGGGCGGCTGGCAGTCGGTGCCGAAGCTCGCCTTTCCCGGCGGTGCGCTGGTCGGCTGCGCCGCCGGCTTCGTCAACGTGCCCCGCATCAAGGGGAGCCACAACGCGATCCTTTCCGGCATGCTCGCCGCCGAGCATGTCGCGGCGGCAATCGGGGCAGGCCGGGCGAACGACGAGCTGACCGGCTACGAAGACGCCTGGCGGGATTCGGCAATCGGGCGGGACCTCCGCCTGGTGCGGAACGTCAAGCCATTGTGGTCGAAGCTCGGCACGATCGCCGGTGTGGCGCTTGGCGGGCTCGACATGTGGCTGAATACACTCGGCCTCTCTTTCGGGACGCTCGGCCACGGCAAGCCCGACCACGCCACGACGGTGCCGGCCGACAAGGCAAAACCGGTTGCCTATCCGCGGCCGGACGGCAGCATGACCTTCGACCGGCTGTCGTCGGTGTTCCTCGCCGGCGTCAGCCATGAGGAGGACCAGCCGCCGCATCTCAAGATTGCCGACATGGCGCTCCAGAAGGCGTCGGAGCACGACGTCTATGGCGGGCCGTCGGCGTTCTACTGCCCGGCGGCGGTCTATGAGTGGGTCGAGCGAGGGGGGCGACCTCCGCTACCAGATCAACGCGGCCAACTGCGTCCACTGCAAGACCTGCGACATCAAGGACCCCAACCAGAACATCACCTGGGTGCCGCCGGAAGGCGGCGGCGGGCCGAACTATCGCGGGATGTGACTTGGTCGGGCCGCGGTCCTGCCGCAAAGCGGCGGTAGCCGAGTGCCCGTCCGCGGTGATCAGCGAGCCTGCCCTCATGGCCCATCACAAGCGCAAGCGCCCTCGCAACCAACGGGCCGGCTGCCTGATGTGCAAGTACTGGAAGGTCAACGGCTTCCGCACCGAGCGGAAGGAGGGCGAGGCGTTCTCCGCCTACCGGCGGCGGCTGGCAGCCGGCCGGGAGATCGCCGAGGCGCTCCGCTAGCGTATTTCGCGCTTGCTCCGAGCCGTGCTAGAGAGCGGGCGTTCCTCCAGCGACCGCTCTGCGATGACCGATCTGCCGACCTCTATCGACGCGACGCTCGCGCTCCTGCGCGACGGCGGTTATGTGCCCGACCGGGCGCTGGCGACCGTGCTCTTCCTCTCGCTCAAGATGGGGCGGCCGCTCTTCCTCGAGGGGGAGGCAGGCGTCGGCAAGACCGAGATCGCCAAGGTGCTGGCCGACCGGCTGGGGCGGAAGCTGATCCGGCTGCAATGCTACGAAGGACTCGACGTCGCCAGCGCCGTCTATGAGTGGAACTACGCGGCGCAGATGATCGAGATCCGGGCCGCCGAAGCGACCGGCGACATCGACCGCGAGCATCTGGTCGATGACGTGTTCTCCGAGCGGTTCCTCATCCGCCGGCCGCTGCTGCAGGCGCTCGATCCCGACCCGGCGGGGCCGCCGATCCTGCTGATCGACGAGCTCGACCGGGCCGACGAGGCCTTCGAGGCGTATCTCCTCGAGATCCTTGCCGACAATCAGGTCACCATCCCCGAGCTCGGCACCATCCGCGCCGACAGGGCCCCGATCGTCATCGTCACGACCAACCGCACCCGCGAGATCCACGACGCGCTGAAGCGTCGCTGCCTCTATCATTGGATCGACTATCCGGACTTCGCCCGAGAGCTGGAGATCGTCTCGACCAGGGTACCGGAGGCCGGCGAGCGGCTGTCGCGGGAGGTCGTCGCCTTCGTCCAGCGGCTGCGCGCCGAGGACCTGTTCAAGAGCCCCGGCGTCGCCGAGACGCTCGACTGGGCGGCGGCGCTGGCCGAGCTCGACCGCACCGCCCTCGATCCCGCGACCATCGCCGACACCCTCGGCGTGCTCCTCAAATACCAGGACGACATCGCCCGCATCGATACCGACCGCGCCGGGGCGCTGCTCGCGGAGGCGCGGGCGGACGCCGCCGAATGACCAACGGCCGGCTCGCGGAGAATATCGTCCATTTCGCCCGGGCGCTCCGCCGCGCCGGATTGCGCGTCGGGCCGGCGGCTGTCGTCGATGCCATCAAGGCGGTGGAGATCGCCGGGTTCGGGACGCGGGACGATTTCTACTGGACGCTCCATGCGCTTTTTGTCAGCCGACGCGACCAGCATGCGATTTTCGACCAGGCCTTCCGTCTGTTCTGGCGAAAGCGGGGATTGCCGAAAGTGTTCCCGTCTCGGGCGCCGACGAGGGAGAGGACAAGGCCGCCGAACCGGCGCCGCCGGCGGCCGCCCGCCGGGTTTCGGAGGCCCTGTTCGAGCCGTCGGGCGCGACAGCAAAGACGGTCGAGTTCGAGGTTGATGCGAGGCTGAGCGTCTCGGAGACCGAGGCGCTGCGGCGGCAGTGACTTCGCCCAGATGGATGCGGGCGAGATCGCCGAGGCGGAGCGGCAGATCGACGGTGTCCGTTTGCCGCACGACTGGGTTCAGTCCCGGCGCATGGTGGCCGGGCGGCCGTCGGGCGGCGATCGACGCGCGCGCGGACGCTCCGCGCGAGCCTGCGCGCCGGCGGCGACCTGATCCTGCTCCGTCACCGCCAGCCCCGCTTGGTGCATCCGCCGATCGTCGTGCTTTGCGACATTTCCGGCTCGATGAGCGCCTATACGCGGGTGCTGCTGCATTTCGTCCATGCGCTCGGCCGGCAGCGCCGGGTGACCGCCTTCCTGTTCGGCACGCGGCTCACCAACGTGACGCGGGAATTGCGCCACCGCGACGTGGACGAGGCGCTCGCCGCCTGCTCGGATGCGGTTGCGGACTGGTCGGGCGGCACGCGGATCGCCGCGGCGCTCCATGCCTTCAACCGCGACTGGTCGCGCCGGGTGCTGGGGCAGGGGGCCATCGTCCTCCTGGTGACCGACGGGCTGGAACGCGAGGGTGTCGAGGACCTGGCGCGGGAGATGGACCGGCTGCACCGCTCCTGCCGGCGGCTGATCTGGCTCAATCCGCTTCTCGGCTACGAAGGCTTCGAGGCGAAGGCCCGCGGCATCCGCGCCATGCTGCCGCACGTGGACGATTTCCGCTCGGTGCACTCGCTGGAGGCGGTCGCCGACATCTGCCGGGCGCTCTCCGGCGCGCCGCGCGGGTTCGATGCGCGCGCTTGGCTGAAAGCGGCGTGAACCGCCTTGGCGTTTCCGGCCGGGCCGTTATATTCAAACGGAAAGATCGAACCCGGAAGGAGAGGGGCCATGGAAGCACAGTCCGTGCCGGACGCCAGTCTCGACGTCCTTGCCACTGCCGAGGCGTGGAAGCAGAGCGGCCGTGACGTGGCGGTCGCCACCGTGGTCGAAACCTGGGGATCCGCACCGCGGCCGGTCGGCAGTCATCTCGTGGTCGACGCCGACGGCAACTTCGAGGGGTCGGTGTCGGGTGGCTGCGTCGAGGGCGCCGTCGTCGCCGAGGCGGTCGACGTGATCGGCGACGGCAAGCCGAAGATGCTGGAGTTCGGCGTCGCCGACGAGACCGCCTGGCGCGTCGGTCTTTCCTGCGGCGGCCGCATCAAGGTCTATGTCGAGAAGCTGGACTAGGGCATTGCGGCTCCGGCGCGCGCATCTCGCCCTCGTGACGACCTTCATTGCGTGTCCGGCGCTCGCCGTCGGGGTTGATCTTCCCCAGGAGTTCCAGGGCACCTGGGTCGCGGCCGGCGACTGTTCCGGAACCAACGACATCCCGGGGGGCCGCATCGAGATCGGCCCCACCAGCCTGATGTCGTCCGGCTTCTCGTGCACGCTGGGCAACATCGGCGAGGTCCCGGATGACCAGAACCGCCGGTTCTCGGTCTGGCGCCATTGCACAAGCGACACCGGCGTCAGTGACGCCCGCATCACGCTCTATCGCGTCGACAGCGACGTGTTCGGCGAGGTGCTGGCGACCGTCGATCGGACGGGATCGTTTCTGACGCTCTACAAGCGATGCCCGGACCAGAACCCGCCTCCCGGACCCAGCAAGTGAGCAACAACCGTGAGACTTGAGACTTTGAGACGGCTCAACGCGGCGCGCGAGGCGCGCGAGGCGGCGGTGCTGATCACCGACACGACGACCGGCGCCGAGCGGCTGATCCTCGAGAAGGACGGCTACGACAGCGACCCGCTTCGCGACGAGATTGCCGCGTGCCTGCGCTCCGGCGCCTCCGGATCGGTGACCACCGCGGCGGGCGAGAGCGTGTTCATGACGGTCAGCGTCCCACCGCCGCGGATCGTGGTGATCGGCGCCGTGCATATCAGCCAGGCTCTGGCGCCGATGGCGCGGCTCGCCGGCTTCGACATGACGATCATCGATCCGCGCACCGCCTTTGCCACGCCCGAGCGGTTTCCCGACGTGCCGCTCATCGCCGAATGGCCCGACGTGGCGATCCCCAAGGTCGGGCTCGAGCGCTTCACGGCGCTGGCGGCGCTCACCCACGACCCGAAGATCGATGATGGTGGGCTCGTCGCCGCGCTTGCGGCCGGTTGCTTCTATGTGGGCGCGCTCGGCAGCCGCAAGACGCACGGCAGGCGGCTGGACCGGCTGCGGGAGGCCGGTGTCGGCGAGGCGGCGCTCGCCACCATCCATGCGCCGATCGGACTGCCGATCGGCGCCCAGTCGCCGGCGGAAATCGCGATCGCCATCCTTGCCGAGATCATCGGCGCGTTGCGATCCGCGGCGTGCCGCGCGAGGCGGCCGCGTGAAATTCGGTCCGGTTCCGGTCGGCGAGGCGGAGGGGGCCATCCTCGCCCATTCGGTGCGCGTGCCCGGCGGCATGCTGCGCAAGGGAACCGTCCTCTCGGCCAGGGACATCGCGGAACTCGCCGAGGCCGGCATCAGCTCGGTCATCGTTGCCCGGGTGGACGTCGACGACATTCACGAAGACGCGGCCGCCGAGCAGCTTGCAAAGACCATTGCCGGTGATGGTGTCCGCGTCGAGCCGCCGTTCACCGGGCGCTCGAACCTCTATGCCGAAGCCAACGGGGTCTTGGTGGTCGACCGTGCCGCGATCGACCGGCTGAACCGGGTCGACCCGGCGATCACGGTGGCGACGCTGCCGGCATTCGGTGTGGTCGAGGCCGGCCGCATGGTGGCGACGGTCAAGGTCATCCCGTTCGCGGTCGCCGGCAGCCGTCTCGAGGAGGCGCTCGGTGCGGGCGCCCGGGCGCTGCGGGTCGCGCCGTTCCGCCCGATGAAGGTGGGGCTGGTGGCGACGACGTTGCCGTCGTTGAAGCCCTCGGTGATGGACAAGACGAAGCGGCTGCTCGCCGAGCGCCTGGCGCCGGCCGGTGCCACGATCGCCAGGGAAGAGCGGGTCCCCCACGAGACCGAGGCGGTAGCGGCGGCGCTCGGCACTTTCGTCCGCGACCGCCTCGACCTGATCGTCGTCTTCGGTGCTTCGGCGACCGTCGATGCGATGGACGTGGTGCCGGCCGGGATCGTCGCTGCCGGCGGCAGGGTGCTCCATTTCGGCATGCCGGTCGATCCGGGCAACCTTCTGGTCCTCGGGGCGCTCGGGGAGATCCCGGTGATCGGCGCGCCGGGCTGCGCCCGCAGCCCCAAGGAAAACGGATTCGACTGGATTCTAAACCGCTTGCTAGCCGGTCTTGAGGTGACGCCGGAAGACATCACCGGGCTCGGTGTCGGTGGTCTGCTGATGGAAATCGTCTCGCGGCCGCAACCGCGCGAAGGCGGGGAGTCCCTGCCGGAAGCAAACGGGGCGCCGAAGGTCGCCGCGATCGTGCTGGCTGCCGGCCGCTCGCGGCGGATGGGGGGATCGAACAAGATGACGGCGACGATCGCCGGCCAGCCGATGGTGAGGATCGCCGTCGAGGCGGCGCTTGCGAGCCGCGCCGATCCGGTGATCGTCGTCACCGGCCATCGCGCCGCCGAGGTGGAGGCCGCGTTGGCCGGGCTTGATGTGCAACTGGTGCACAATCCCGACTACGCGGACGGCCTGTCGACATCGCTGAAACGTGGACTCGACAGCCTGCCGCCGGATATCGGCGGCGCCGTCATCCTGCTCGCCGACATGCCGGGCGTCGACGCCACGGTCATCGACCGACTGATCGCCGCTTTCGATCCGGGCAGCGGGGGGCTGATTGTCGTGCCCACTTTCGAGGGCAAGCGCGGCAATCCGGTGTTGTGGTCGCGGCGCCTGTTCGCCGACCTGCATACGGTCGAAGGGGATACGGGCGGCCGGCATCTCATCGGCGCCAATGGCGATGCCGTGGGCGAGGTGGAGGTCGGACCGGCGGTCGCCCTCGACGTCGACACGCCCGAGGGGCTGGCGGCCGTTGGTGGCAAGCTGGATTGATCGCCGGGCGGGCCTGTCAGCACTCGCCGAGCCCTGCTGCTAATCGTCTGATTCGATACACTTTTTCATCGGCACGGCAATTGCAATTCGTCCTCATGCAGGGGAACCTTGTCCCTGCGTCGGCGGTCGGAAGATCGCTCACGAGACGGACTATGGAGTTTTGCGATGACCGGACTGGTGCTGAGTGAGAAGTGGGATGACTACGGTTTGATCACCGCGCATATCCTTTACGGGATGCCCGACCATCCGTCGGTGCTCCAGAGCTTCATCTGGCAGACCTACGACCTTGCGCCGGAGTTCCCCGAGCTCCGACGGTTTCTCGACTTCTGGCAGCGGGAGCTGGACGGCCCGCTCCATTCGGTGACCGTGGCGCACAAGAAGCTCGTGCGGGCAGGCGAGTTCCGTCCGGTGGAGACGCAGCTCACCCTGCACTGATTGATCCGGACGCGGATTATCCCTAGGAGGGGGCTGCGGCCGCGGTCGACGCCGCAGCCCTTTTTTCAGGGGAGAGAAGGATGCGGCGGATGACACTGGACTTCGAGGGGCTGTCGATCACGCTCGATCTTCTCGACACCCTGACGGCGGATGCGGTGTGGGATGCGCTGCCGTTTTCCGGATCGGCGCTGACCTGGGGCGAGGAGGTGTATTTCGGCGTGCCGGTTTCAGTGGCACGCGAGCCGGGAGCTAAGGCGGTCGTCGAGGCCGGCGAGATCGCCTTCTGGCCGGACGGCGATGCCATCGCCATCGGTTTCGGCCGCACGCCGATCAGCCAGGGCAATGAGATCCGGCTGGCCAGTCCCTGCAACATCTTCGCGACAACCAAGAACGACGTGCGCCTCCTCAGCCGCGTGGCGGCCGGAACCCGCGTCGAGGCGGCGCGGGCCTGACGCCGCTGGCCTGCCTGCCTGCCTCAAGGCCTGGCATGGTCATGGCCGTGACGTGGGGCCTCGGACCTCGGCGCGAAAGCGCGCTATCCAGTTACGGCTGTCGCTGTCGGCCAGTCGCGAGGTCCGCGGCGCAAGACCCTTGGCACGTTTCGGATCGAGGCCGAGGGCTGACAGCAGCTCGGCAACAACAACACGCGGCTCGCGGGAGAGGCGCTCGTAGGTGATCCGCACCGGCTCGATGCGGTTGGCGGCGAACCAACGGCCCCATGCTGCGTCGTCGGCCTGCAGCTCCGCCACGTATCCGGCTATCCGCTCTGCGTCGTAGACGGCTGCCCGCGGCGGTGCGATGCGCTCGCGCTCGCTGCCGTCCGCCTCGGCATGCCACAGCCCCGTCTGGTCGGCCTTCAGCAGCGATGCCGCCTGCGCCACCTTGTCTTCGCGGGACAGATGGACGTAGCGCGTCGCACCGAAGGCCCTGCTGAGGAGCCCGGCATCGTCGTCAACACCCGGATAGATCCCGTCAAGCCAGGTGCAGAGTTCGCCAAGGCTCGGCCACATCAGACGCAGGCCGCACATCTGCAAACCTCCCCGGCCGTAATCCAACACCGCCGCCAGATAATTGCGGGCGAAGGCTGGTGTCGCCGGATCGCCGCGAACCTGAAGCCGCGCGGCCCAGTCCCGCAGGTCTTCCCGCCGGAAATAGGAAGCGGGGCGACCGGCGATCCCGGTGTCGGTCAAGAGATCGCACAGAAGCGTGCTTCCGCTGCGCGGCGTGGCACAGATCACGTAGGTCCGGATCGTCATCATCGGCCCTCAACCACGGCGTGGTCACGCCGGCGCATAGGGCGGCTTGGGGATCGACTGGTGCGCCTCGCGCAGCGCCGCCGACCAGCGTTCGCGGAGGTCGTGGAAATAGGGCTCCGTTTCGTCGATCCGGTAGACGAGGTCGGGTTGGATCGCGTCGCGGCGCACGACAAGCAGGTCGATCGGCAATCCGACGCTGAGGTTGGAGCGCACCGTCGAATCCATCGAGATGAGGCCGAGCTTCAGGGCGTCGTAGAGATCGGTCTGCTCGGTGATCGAGCGGTCGAGAATCGGCTTGCCGTATTTGTGCTCGCCGATCTGGAGATAGGGCGTGTCGGTGGTTGCCTCGATGAAGTTGCCGGCCGAGTACACCATGAACAGGCGAAGCCGCCCGCCCTTGACCTGGCCGCCGAGCAGCATCGTCACGTCGAAGGCGCCCGACTGTGTCTGCTCCTCGGTGAGGCCGTCGACGCGGTGAACTTCGCGGATGGCGCGGCCGACCATCTGGGCCGCCTTGAACATGCTGGGGACCGTGATCAGGCGTTCCGTCTCGCCGGTCTCCGGATTCTCGAACCCCTCGGTGATCAGGGTCATCACCGACTGGCTCACCGCAAGATTGCCGGCGCTCGCCACGCCGATCACCAGCCGGTCGGGCGCCTCGAACAGATGCAGCTTGCGGAATACGGAAACGTTGTCGACGCCCGCATTGGTGCGGGTGTCGGCGATCATCACCAGCCCCTCGCGGACCATGATGCCGACGCAATATGTCATTGATGCCTCATCCCAATTCCCTTTCGCACGGACTGTCGGGTGAAGTCGGGCCGCTGGCAATCAAAATCAGGGCGCGTCATGGGTCAGCCCGAAAGCCGCCCAGACTGGTGGACGAGGATCCTCACGCTCAGCGTCTCGTCGGCGCCGCCGTATCGGGTGCCACGGACGGGCGCGGCGCCGAGATAGTCGAGGCCGATCGCGAGCCGGACATAGGCGTCGGTCGCCGAGATGCCGTTCGCCGGGTCGAAGGCTACCCAGCCAAGGTCGTCGACGAGGGCCTCGGCCCAGGCATGGCCAGCCTCCTGGCCGTCGAGCTTGTCGCTGTGGAACAGATAGCCGCTCACGTAGCGGGCCGGGATGCCGAGATGCCGGGCGGCGGCGATGAAGATGTGGGCAAAGTCCTGGCAGACGCCGTGGCCGAGCGAAAAGGCTTCGATGGCGCTGGTGCCGGAATCGGTCAGGTTGACCTCGAAGCGGACGCGGCTGCGGATGCCGTCCATGACCGCGTGGAGGATGTCGATCCGGTTGGGGGCGGCAGTTCGCTCGGCCTCCTCGGCAAGCGCGCGGATCGCGGCGTCGGATCTGGTCAGCGCGGTGTCGCGCAGGAAGACGACCGGCGGCATCCGCTCGACCTGTCCGCGCACGATGCCGTGGGTGTCCTGGGTCTCCACCTCGCCCTCCGCCGTGATGGTCAGCCCGTCGAGCGGGCCTTCGACCGTGAAGGAGTGGACGGCGTTGCCGAAGGGGTCCGTGGAGGCGTCGAGGCGGCAATCGCGGTCGACGTCAATCCGCCAGTTGACGACGAACTGGCCGTCGTGGCCGCGCGGCGTCAGCCTGAGGATCTGGATCGCCCGGGTCGCTGGCGTGCCATAGCGATAGGCCGTCTCGTGAAGGACTCGGAGGCGCATGAAATGGGCTCAGGTCAGATACTGCTCGGTGATGGTCTGGCCGAGGCGGGCGTTCTCGGCGATGAACTCGGTGAGGAATTCATGGAGGCCCTTCTTCTGGAAGATCTCGGAAATCTCCGCGTTCTGCAGCCGGGTCCGGGTCGAGCGGGCGGCGCGCTGGGCCGGACCCTGGCGGCCATAGGCGAGCGACAGCTCGTCGAGGAAGTTGGTGAGGTTCTCGTAGCAGCTGGCCAGCGAGCGCGGCATCTGGTCGTTGAGGACGAGGAGATCGGCGATCAGCCACGGCTTCAGGCTGTCGTGATAGACCCAGCGATAGGCGGTCAGCGCCGACACCGAACGCAGGATCGACGACCACTGGAAGTAGTCGAGGCCGCCGCCGACCTTTGCTTCGTGGGGCAGCAGCACGTGGTATTTGACGTCAAGGATGCGCGCGGTGTTGTCGGCTCGCTCGAGGTAAAAGCCGAGGCGCAGGAACCAATAGGCGTCGTTGCGCAGCATGGTGCGGTAGGCAGAGCCGTCGAAGCGCAGGCACCCTTCCTTCACCGTGCTGAGGAAATCGTTGAGGCTCTGGCGGTCCATGTGCGTGCCGTCATAGCGCTTCAACTCCAGCCACGCCTCGTTGATCGCCTGCCACATCTCGGCGGTGAGCGCGGTGCGGACGGCCCGGGCATTGGTGCGAGCGGTGCCGAGACAGTTCTTGATGCTCGACGAGTTGCTCGGGGAGAAGGCGAGGAAGTCGATGGCGGGATTGCGATCGACCTCGTCGTGGTGCTCGGAGAAGGTGCGAAGAACGCCGGCGGCGGCAAGCGCCGGTTCCCATTCGCTGGTTTCGCCGGCCAGCGTATTCGGCACTGTTGCGAGCCGGTTTGCGGCGTCGATGATGCGCGCGGTATTGTCCGCCCGCTCAACGTAACGGCCGAGCCAGAACAGCGTGTCGGCAGTCCGGCTCAGCATGGCGTTCCGCCTGCGGACATCGATTGACCGATGTTCACGACAACAGGGCCCCGGCTCCCCGACTTGCCAGGAAGATCAAGACGAACGGGATCCAGGTGCCGAGGGGGGAGCGGAACATGTCGTAGCTTTTCTGGAAGACCGGGGCCGCCAGCCCGGCATCGAGCACGATGATGATCGTGGTGATCGACAGCGCCCGGATCAGCGGATCGAACCCGGGGGCGATCCAGGCGTGGATGAGGGAGATGCAGAAGGAGAAAACGGGCGCCATGACCAGATGGACCCGGACCGCGGTTGTCATGCCCCACCGCGGCGGGCCAAGCCACATGACGGCGCCGCAAAGCGCCCAGATGACCAACGCTGCGATGGCGAGATAGAGCAAGTCCATCGCTCTTCTCCCTTGCCGGCCTCATGCGTCGAGCACCCACGTATCCTTGGTGCCGCCGCCCTGGCTGGAGTTGACCACCAGCGAGCCTTCCTTCAGCGCGACGCGGGTCAGCCCGCCCGGCACGATACGGACCTGGTCGGCGCCGAACAGGACGAATGGCCGAAGGTCGACGTGGCGCGGTGCGATCCCGGCGTTCACCACCGTCGGGCAGGTGGACAGCGCCAGCGTCGGCTGAGCGATGAAGTTGTCGGGATCGGCCTTGATCTTGGCGGCGAACTGCTCGCGGGTCGCCTTGTCGGCGGCCGGCCCGATCAGCATGCCATAGCCGCCGGAGCCGGCGACCTCCTTCACTACCAGCTCGTCCAGCCTGTCGAGGACGTGGGCGCAGGCCTCCTTCTCGCGGCATCGCCAGGTCGGGACGTTCTTCAGGATCGGCTCCGCCCCGAGATAGAAGCGGACGATGTCGGGCATATAGGAGTAAACGGCCTTGTCGTCGGCGACGCCGGTGCCCACCGCGTTGGCGAGCGTGATATTGCCGGCACGGTAGGCATTCATCAGCCCCGGCACGCCGAGCGCCGAATCGGGGCGGAAGCAGAGAGGGTCGAGGAAGTCGTCGTCGAGCCGGCGATAGAGCACGTCGACCCGTTTCGGGCCCTCCGTCGTGCGCATGAAGACGACATTGTCGCGAACCAGAAGGTCGCTGCCTTCGACGAGGTCGATGCCCAGCTTGTCGGCGAGGAACGAGTGCTCATAGTAGGCGCTGTTGAACGGACCCGGGGTGAGGAGGGCGACCGCCGGCTCGCCCGGCGCGGAGGGTGGCGCCACCGAGGTCAGCGTTGCCAGCAGCTCCTCCGGATAGGTCTCGACCGGATCGATGCGGTACTCGGCGAAGAGGTCCGGGAAGATGCGCATCATCACCTCGCGGTTCTCCAGCATGTAGGAGACGCCGGACGGGGTGCGGGCATTGTCCTCCAGCACGTAGAAATCGTCGGCTCCGGTCCGCACCAGATCGATGCCGGCGATCTGGACGTAGATGTCGTGCGGCAGTTTCAGCCCGCTCATTTCCGGGCGGAAATAGGGATTGCGATAGACGAGGTTCTCGGGAACCACGCCGGCCCTCATAATCTCGCCGGGACCGTAGACGTCGGCGAGGAACATGTTGAGCGCCCGGACGCGCTGCTCGAGGCCCTCGGCAAGCTTCTGCCATTCGGCCTTGGTGAGCACCCGGGGGATGATATCGAAGGGGATGATGCGTTCCTCGGCGTCCTCGTCACCGTAGACGGCGAAGGTGATGCCGATCCGGCGGAACAGGAGCTCCGCCTCCAGCCGGCGGTGGGCGAGGGACTCGGCGGATTCCGCGTCGAGCCAGCGCTTGATCAGTTCGTAGCCCGGACGGCTGGAGCCGTCGGGCAGGCACATCTCGTCAAATGGCGCCGGCATGGTTCCCTGTCTACTGCACGCGGCCCGGTCGAGCCGGGCCTATCCTAACCCCTTCGGGGGGTCACAACACAAGGCGGTGGCGTGCAAGAACAACGCCAAACCGGGGATTTCGATTGCGGCGAATTGTGCCGCTACCGCTTTCCGACTACCTTGCAGCGCCGTCCGGCACCGTCTCAACCGCCCTCCACAGGACCCCTGACCCGATGACCGATCAAACCGCCGTCGCCTGGGGCGTCATCGGCCCCGGCACGATCGCCAAGCGCTTTGCTGCGGCGCTGCCCAGGTCCGAGACCGGCAGGCTCGTCGCGATTGCCACCCGGAATCCGGCCAGACCCGGCGTGGCGGAGGATTTTCCCGGCGCGCGGGTGCTCGAGGGCTACGACGCCATGCTGGCCGATCCGGAGGTCGAGATCATCTACATCGCCACGCCCCACCGGTTTCACGCCAAATGGGCGATCCGGGCCGCCGAGGCCGGCAAGCACGTGCTTTGCGAGAAGCCGCTCGCCGTTTCGGCGCCGGAAGCCGAAGCGATGATCCAGGCGGCGAGGAAGGCGGGGACCTTCCTCGGCGAGGCGTTCATGAACCGCGTCCATCCGCTGACCGCGAAGCTCGTCGAGCTTCTTGGCTCCGGCGTTGTCGGCGACGTCCGGTTGATCCGGACGAGTTTCGGATTCCGTCTGGCGAACCCGGATCCTAACCACCGGCTTATGTCAAACGACACCGCCGGCGGTGCCATTCTCGACATTGGCTGTTATCCCGTATCGCTTACCCGCCTGGTGGCGGGCGCGGCCGTCGGCCGGCCGTTCGTCGATCCGGTCGAGGTCCACGGCGTAGGCCATCTCGGCCCCACGGGGGTGGACGAGTGGGCCTCCGCCGTGCTCCGCTTTCCCGGCGACGTCGTCGCCGAGGTGTCCGGCAGCATCGCGGTCGCCCAGGCCAACAACCTGAGGGTGTTCGGGACGGCCGGCTGGCTATCGGTCCCCTCGCCGTGGTTCTGCACCGGGCGCCAGGGCGGAACCGCCGACATCGTGATCCATCGGCCCGACAACGAAAAGGAAACGGTGACGGTCGAGGAGTCGCGCTGGCTCTACACCTTCGAGATCGACGCCGCCGGGCGAGCCGTGCGCGGCGGGCGGACCGAGTTCGATCCGCCGGGACCCGGCTGGGCCGACACCCTCGGCAACATGAAGGTGCTCGACAAGTGGCGGGCGGATGTCGGGCTTGAATACGGCTTCGAGCGGCCGGAACGGAGCACGGTAAAGGTCAACGGGCGTCCGCTCCGCAAACCGGTCAATCCAATGCGCCGGCGCAAGCTCGCCGGCCTCGACTTCGATGCGTCGGTGATTGCGCTCGGCGGCGCCAATTTCGCGACCTTCACCCAGGCCGCGATCATTTGCGACGCCTTTTACGAGCGCGGCGGCAACGTGCTGGACGGCGCCTGGGTCTATGGCCGCGGCCTCTGCGAGACGCTGCTCGGGGCGTGGATGGCCGCCCGCGGCGTGCGGGACGAGATGATCGTCATCGGCAAGGGCGCACATGCGCCGCTCACCTATCCCGACGTCATCGCCCGGCAGCTCACCGAGTCGCTGGAGCGGCTGCAGACCGACGTCATCGACGTCTATTTCATGCACCGTGACAATCCGGACGTGCCGGTCGGCGAGTTCGTCGACGCCATGGTGGCCGAGGTAAATGCCGGGCGGATCCGCATCTATGGCGGCTCGAACTGGACGCGCGAGCGGATGGACGAGGCGTTTGCCTATGCGGAGAAGAACGGCCTGCCGCCGCCATCGGCGCTGTCGAACAATTTTTCGCTGGCGGAGATGGTGGAGCCGGTGTGGCCGGGGGTGATGTCGTGCTCGGACGATGCGTGGAAGGCGTGGCTGCGCGAACGCCAGATTCCCGATTTTGCCTGGTCGAGCCAGGCGCGCGGTTTCTTCACCGACCGGGCAGGACCGGACAGGACGGACGATGCCGAGATGGTGAGGAGCTGGTACAGCGAAAAGAACTTCGTCCGCCGCGCCCGGGCGATCGAGCTGGGCAAGCGGACGGGCAAGAGCCCGATCCATGTTGCGCTGGCCTATTGCCTCTTTCAGGACTTTCCGGTCGTTCCGCTGATCGGCCCGTTGGCGCTCGGCGAACTCGAGGATTCGCTCGAAGCGCTGGACATCACGCTGACGCCCGAGGACGTTCGCTGGCTCGAGGAAGGCGACCGCGGCTAGGACGAGCTAAGCTTGCCGAGCACGATTTCAGCCAGCGCCTGCGACTTTTCCTTGCCTTTTGCCGGGTCGAGACCCTTTTCGCTAAGGCTGATCGAAAAGCTGACGTCGCCGGATCGGACGTGCATTGCCTTGCCGTCCCACAGCGCCTCCTCGCCGAGCTTCACCGGTTCGGGGGTGGGCAGGTCCTTGTATTGCTTTGCCGCCTGACGGAACGATTCCAGGTAGTTGGAGCCGCCGCCGCTGCCGGCCGGCCACGACCAGACCTGAAGGGTGACGATCGCCGAGCCCGGTTGGTCGCTGGTCGCATCCCAGGAGCAGACGGTCATCCTGCCCTCGTTCTCGCCGCCGCCAGCCGGTTCGCGTTCCTTGCCTTCGCTCATGGCGGCACCGACCACCTTCTGGATATCGGCGGGGGCGAGAAGGGGACACGCCGCGATCTCGGCAGCGCGGGTGCTGGTCGATTTGCCGGACCACCGCCCGAGCAGGCCGCCGGCAGAACCGCGACGGCAACCAGGGTTGCGAGAACGAAACTCTTTCGTGGAAACCAGGCCATGGATCGCCCTCCCGACGTCGCGAACGACGCCCCGCGCTCCCCAGCGCGCCCATCCGACGCTTCCAACAGGGCAATTCGATGACGGCCGTGGGCGCTACGATTCGGCGGCGACTTTGCCATCCTCCGCGCGATCCACTACCGGCGGCCGGCGGCGGACCAGATTGTGCGCGGTGTTGATCAGGCCGAGATGGGAGAAGCCTTGCGGGAAGTTGCCGACCAGGCGCTTGCCGACGGCGTCGTATTCCTCCGCCAGCAGGCCCAGGAGTTGCGCAGCGACGAGCAGTCGCTCGAACACCTCGACCGCTGCGTCCTCGCGGCCGCTCAGCACATAGGCGTCGGCAAGCCAGAAGCTGCAGGCGAGGAACGCGCCTTCCTTGCCGCCGACGCCGTCATCGGCCGCGTCGGTGGAATAGCGCATCACGAAGCCGTCGCTGACCAGCTCCTGCTCGATCGCCGCGATCGTGCCGACGACGCGCGGATCGTCCGGCGGCAGAAAGCCGACCTGGGGCATCAACAGCAGGCTCGCGTCGAGCGTCTCGCCGCCATAGTACTGGGTGAAGGTGTTGCGGTGCGTGTCGAAACCGTTCTGGCAGACATCGTCGTGGATTGCGTCGCGCACCGTGCGCCAACGCTCGACCGGGCCGCGGCATGCCGAACTGCTCTGGCATCTTGATCGCCCGGTCGAAGGCGACCCAGCACATCCATCCGCGAGTGGGTGAAGGCGCGGGGCGGTCCGCGCATCTCCCACATGCCGTGGTCGAGCGTCTGCCAGATATTTTCGAGAAAATCCATGACGACCGGCTGGAACCGGCCATCGCGATCCATCGGTCCGAGGCCGACATGGCGGGCGGTATAGAGGGTCTCGGCGACCTCGCCGTAAATGTCGAGTTGGCGCTGATTGGCAGCGGCATTGCCGATTCGTACCGGCTGGCTGCCTTCATAACCGGGCAGCCAGGGCACTTCCATCTCGGGCAGCCAGCGTTCGCCGGCGATGCCGTACATGATCTGAAGCTGGCCGGGGTGACCGGCGGTGGCCCGCCGCACCCATTGGCGCCACGCCTCCGCCTCGGCCCGGTAGCCGGAATTGACCAGGGCGTGCAGTGTCAGGGCGGAGTCCCGCAGCCAGCAGAAGCGGTAGTCCCAGTTGCGCGGGCCGCCGATCGCCTCGGGGAGCGATGTGGTGGGCGCCGCGACGATGCCGCCGGTCGGTTCGAAGGTGAGCAGTTTCAGCGTGATCAGCGACCGGACGACCGCATCGTGCCAGCGTTCCTCTTCCGCCGGGAAGGTGCAACGCCCGATCCACTCGTTCCACCAGCCGACTGTGTGTTCGAGGCTCTCGTTCCGGTCGGGAACGAAATGCGGCTCCCTGTACGACGGATGGTAGGAGAGGGTGAACGGCATCTCGCGGCCAGCCTGTAGCGTGAATTTCGCCACTGTGACCATCCCGCGCCCTTCGAGCTCGGCCGGGGTATGCAGTTCGACCGCATCGGGGCCGGCGACGGCGCTGAGACCGTAGTCGCGCCGTCTCACCCACGGCACGGTCTGCCCGTAGCCGAAGCGGAGCGCCAGCTCCATGTGGACGTCGACCGCGCCATGCTCGCACCTCACCAGCCGCACGACATCGACGCGCTCCGCATCGTGCGAGAGCGGCATGAAATCGGTGACGGTCAGCACGCCGTCGGCTGTCTCGAAGCGCGTCTCCAGTACTGCGGTGTGGCCCACGTAACGCTGGCTGGTGCGTCTGACCCTGCCGCGCGGCGCAATCAGCCAGCGACCGTTCTCTCGTGTGCCGACCAGCGCCGCGAGGCATGCCGGCGAATCGAACCGTGGCAGGCACAGCCAATCCATGGAGCCGTCCGAGCCAACCAGGGCGGCCGAGATCATGTTACCGATCAGGCCATAGTTCTCCAGCGGCTTGGCGATCCGTTTCGCCTGTTTTTCGCCCTTAACCGCCATGCATGAAACTCGGATAATCGGTCATGCCGCCGTCGACGAATATGGTGGTCGCGGTGACGTAGGAGGCAATGTCGGAAGCGAGCACGACGGCCATGCCGGCGATGTCCTCGGGTTTGCCGACGCGGCCGAGCGGTATCTTGGTGAGGAGATCCTTGAGCCCGGCCGGGTCTTCCCAGACGTTGGCGTTGATCGGGGTGGCGATGGCGCCCGGGGCGATGCATAGCACGCGCACCCCCTGGGGTCCCGCTTCCTGGGCGAGCGTCTTCGACATCATGGAGACGCCGGCCTTGCTTGCCGCATAGTCGCTGTATCCGGTCCAGGCGATCACCTCATGGACGCTCGAGGTGTTGATGATGACGCCCGACTTCTGTGCCGTCATCCGCTTGAGCGCCTCGCGGGCGCAGATAAACGCGCCGACGAGGTTGATGTCGATCACCTTCCGCCAGGCGTCGATGTCGGCGTTCCAGCCGAGCGCCTTCTGGCCGTCGATGCCGGCATTATTGACCAGGACATCAAGCCCGCCCCACGTCTTGTCGATGGTGTCGAACATCGCCGCCACCGCGTCGGCCGAACTGATATCGGCCTCGATCGCGATCGCCTCGCCGCCGTCCTTCTTGATCGCCGCGACGAGTGTCTCGGCGTCTTCGGGATGGACGACATAGTTGACGGCGACCTTTGCCCCGGCGGCGCCGAAGGCCTGCACCATGGCCGCGCCGAGGCCAGTGTTTCCGCCGGTCACCAGCACGCGTTTGCCTTTCAGATCGATCTGCATCGTTCCCGCTCGGTTGTCCGGCGATCCGGTTTGCACGCCGACCCGTCGGACCGGTGAATCAGAAGCGGGGACAAGTATAGGCGAACTTGGACGACAAACGCGAAACGGGCATGGTTAATGTGACTGCGCCATGCACCACTGCCTCGCGTGTCTCCAAATAAGCCATTGACTTGTCTGATGTTCCAGGCGTTGGGCCAAGCGCGCATTGGCCGGCGCGGAAAACCGCCGTAGCGGCCTACGGGGCCAGCTGAAAGCGTTCGAAGCGGTCGAGAGCCTCCTCGATCAGGCGTTTGTGGGTGCGCGCGGAACCACGCCCGATCCAGGTCCACTTCTGCACGAGGAGCCTGCCGGCGGCCCGATCGGCCTTGAGGTCGAGGGCGGCGACGATCTCGTCACCCACCAGCACCGGCAGGGCGAAATAGCCGAGCCGGCGCTTCGCCTTCGGCACATAGGCCTCGAAGAGATGGTCGTAGCCGAAGAACAGCGAAAGCCGCTTCCGCTGGATGATCAGCGGGTCGAACGGCGAGAGGATATGGACCGGTTCCTCTGCCGGGTCGGGCATCGCGTCGAGCGTATCCGGCCGCTTCCAGTGCTCGATCTTCTCCGCGCCCTCGAGCCGGACGGGGACGAGTTCCCGCCGCCGCACCCTGGCCTCGATCACACGGCGGAGCGCCGGCTTGGTCTTCGCTTCGAGATAGGCGGCGCCGTCGAGGCTGATCAGACCCTGGGCCCGCAGGGCGCGGTCGAGGAGATAGTCGATCCGCTGGCGCTCGGTTGCCGGCTTCGGCCGTTTGTCCCAGCCGAAATGGCGGTCGATCAGCTCGTAGGTCTTCAGCATGCCGTTCCGCTCGCTGACGGTGACCCGTCCCATCAAGAAGGCGGACTGCAGTGCCCGTTTCGACGGCTTGCGGCTTGCCCAGGGATGGTGCTTCTCGACCAGCACGTCGTCGTCGATGTCGCGGATCGACAGCGCGCCGTCCTTGCGGAGGAGCGTCATGACCTTGCGCAGGTCAGCCGGCGAGACCGGTGCCGAACCAGCCGCCCGGATTGTCGCGATGGCGCTTCATCGCGGCGAGGAAGAAGCGGAGGTCCCGGGTCGGCACGTAGGCGAGCGCGTGCGTCCAGTATTCGAAGACCGTCTTGTCGACCGTCTGGGCACGGCGCAGGTGATCGCGCTCATAGGCGGGAATGCGGGTGAAGAGGATGTGGTGATGGCAGCGCTCGATGACGTTGATGGTGTCGATCTGCACGTAGCCGAGATGTTCGATCGCGGCGCGGGTGGCCTCCGGGCCGTCGCCGAAGGGCGCTGCGCTGTCGAGGCGCTGGGCGGCGAGCCAGATGCGCCGCGCTTGCCTGTTGCTGAGGACACGGACTGCATCGCGGCGGGCCATGGAAAAGGAAGGCCCTCAGATCAGCTTGAGGCCGCGGAAGCTGGCGTGGCCGTTTCTGCCGATGATGATGTGGTCGTGGACGGTGATGCCGAGCGGCTTGGCGGTTTCGATGAGCAGCTTGGTCATGTCGATGTCGGCGCGCGAAGGTGTCGGGTCGCCCGAAGGATGGTTGTGGACGAGGATGATCGCCGTCGCCGACAGTTCGAGCGCGCGCGCGCACGACCTCGCGCGGATAGACCGGGGTGTGGTCGACGGTGCCGACCTGCTGCACCTCGTCGGCGATCAGCGCGTTCTTCTTGTCGAGGAAGAGGATGCGGAACTGCTCGCGCGGTTCGAAGGCCATCGCCGACCGGCAGTAGTCGATGACCTGTCCCCACGAGCCGAGCACCGTCTCGCTCCCTGGATATCGCTCTTGAGCATGCGCTGGGCGGCAGCCGGCAGACGACCTTGAGGTCAGGGCGACGGCCGTTCGCCGACAGCCTTCGACTTCCTTCAGCAGATGCTCCGGTGCGCCGAGCACCTCGGCGAAGCGAGCCGAAGCGCTTGATCAGCGCCTTGGCGAGCGGCTTGGTGTCGGCGCGGGGGATCGCCTGGAGAGCAGGATACTCGAGCAGCTCGTAGTCGGCGAGCGCCTCGTGGCCGCCCGTGCGGAAGCGCTCGCTCAACCGTTCGCGATGCCCTTCATAGTGCTGCTTCGGCGGCGGGGCGTCGTGCTTTTGGGGCTGGCCTGATCACGCCGGCCTGGGCGCTTTCCGCAGAGAGGACCGCTTGTCATTGTCGTCCTCGCCCATGAATCGCCTGGTCGTTCAGCTCGGAAGCCCTGGCCGGTCGAGACCCGCCGGCGAGAGGGTGAAGATCTCGCAGCCGTCCTCGGTGACGCCGACGGTGTGCTCGTACTGCGCCGAAAGCGACCGGTCGCGGGTGACCGCGGTCCAGCCGTCGCCGAGCACTTCACGTGCGGCCGGCCGAGATTGATCATCGGCTCGATCGGTGAAGATCATGCCTGGCTGCATCTCGACGCCTTCGCTGGGCGCGCCGTAGTGCAGGATGTTGGGCGCGTCGTGGAAGAGCAGGCCCGACGCCGTGGCCGCAGAAGTCGCGCACGACCGAGCAGCGCTCGGCTTCGGCATAGGTCCTGGATCGCGTGGCCGATGTCGCCGGTGCGCGCTCCCGGGCCGGACGGCTGCGATGCCGCGCATCATGGCCTCGTAGGTGACCTCGAGCAGGCGCTCGGCGGCGCGCTTGATCTGGCCGACCGGATACATGCGGCTCGAATCGCCGTGCCAGCCGTCGAGGATCAGGTCACGTCGATATTGACGATGTCGCCTTCGCGCAGCGGCTTGTCGTCGGGGATGCCGTGGCAGACGACGTGGTTGATCGAGGTGCAGGTCGACTTGGTGTAGCCGCGATAGTTGAGCGTCGCGGGAATGGCGCCGTGATCGAGGGCGAACTGGTAGACGAAATCGTCGATCGCCTGGGTCGGCAGGCCCGGACGAACGATATCATGGAGCTCGTCGAGGCACTCGGCGATCAGCCGGCCGGCCCGGCGCATGCCCGCGAAGGCCTCCGGTCCGTGGAGCTTGATCTTGCCATCGTTCTTCTGCGGGGCGACTGCCGCCTCGACGTAACTCACCATGGTCTGTTCGGTCTCTTCCGGGAGCGCACCGGCGAAATCCGGCGTCTGCGATGCCGCGTCCTTCTCCTGTCGATATGGCCCGATTTGCGCGGCGCTGCAAGGGCGGGGAAGGTACGATCCAGACGGGAGCCGGCCGGCCGAGCTTCGGCTGGCCGGCGCCGGGATTCCGTTGTGATCTCGCGAGCGGATCATGCCACGAAGCCACTGGCGCCGCCGAAGGCCAGCCTTTAACATTCGGCGTGCGTCGCGGCGGCCGCTCGGAAGACGGCGATCGCGACCAGGGATGCGAAAAGATACGGCAGCCCGGGCGACGGTGCCTGCTGAAACCGCACCATGGAGGGAACGAATGGCAGGCTATCTTCTCCGCAACGTCCGGGTCTGGGACGCAGACCACAAGCAGCCCTATGCCGCCGATGTCCGCATTCGCGGCAATCGCATTGCCGAGATCGCGCGTGATCTCAATGTGCTGAAGGCCGACGGCTGCGAGGAGATCGACGGAGAGGGCAAGACCCTGATGCCGGGCATGGTCGAGGGCCATTGCCATCCGAGCTTCGTCGGCATCCACACCAATCCGGAGCTCGGCCCGATCCCGCCCGAGATGCACACGATGCTGACGGCGAAGAACGTGCGCCTGCTGCTCGATCATGGCTTCACCAGCATCTTCGAGGCCGCCTCGGCCAAGCCGATGATCGGTGTCACGATCCGCGACTGCATTAATTCGGGGATGATCGCCGGCCCCCGCATGCGGGCGTCCAGCCCTGAAGTGACGGTGACCTCCGGCCTCGGCGACGAGCGCAAGCGTCACATCCACCAGGAGAGCTTCGGCCTGATCGCCGACGGTCCGGACGAGATGCGCCGCGTGGCGCGCGAATGCGTCCGCGACGGCGTCGACAACATGAAGATCAACATCTCGGGCGACGAATTCGTCTGCCACGCCCGCGCCGAGATCACGCCGCTCACCGACGCCGAGCTCGCCGCCTTCGTCGAGGTGGCGCCGGCCTTCGGCAAGCAGATCGCCTGCCATGCCCGCTCGCCGAAGAGCGTCAAGATGGCGGTGCGCGCACGGCATCGACTGCATCTACCACTGCGACTATCGCCGACGAGGAGGCGCTCGACATGCTCGAGAGGCGTGCAAGGACGCGTCCTTCGTCGGCCCGGCCTTCGGCCTCGTGCACAACTCCGTCTACGAAGGCGAGATCGTCGGGATCACGCCCGAGGTCTGCGAGAAGCATGGGCCTCTACCGCAAGTTCGAGCATGACCTGCGCCGACCTATCACGAGATCCGCAAGCGCGGCATCCGCGTGGTGATCGGCGGCGACTACGGCTTCTCGGTGACGCCGATGGGCACAGAACGCCCGCGACATCCAGCATTTCGTCGACTATTTCGGCTATCTCGCCGCATGAGGCGCTGACTGTCGGCTACCAAGATCGGCGGCGCAACTGATGGAGCATGGGCGGCGAGCTCGGCATGGTCAAGGAAGGCTTCCTCGCCGACCTCCTCCTCGTCGACGGCGACCCGCTCGCCGACGTGTCGATCCTGCAGCACCGGGACCAGCTGGCGATGATCATGAAGGACGGCGCGCTCCACAAGGATCCGCGGACCGGCGTGTCGGCGGAAAGCCTGGTCGCCGCGGAGTAGAAGACCGGGCCGAAGGGAAGGGGCGGCTTTGGGCCGCCCACCCGGTCAGCTCTCCACGCGCTGGCCGCGGCCGTAGACCAGAAGCATGACGATGATCACGGCGCCGTAGATGACCTGGCGGCCGGCCTCCTCCATCTGCATGACCGACAGCACGCTCTGGAGGAGGACGATCAGGATGACGCCGACGACCGTGCCGGAATATCGCCCGCGGCCGCCGAGAATGTTGGTGCCGCCGAGCACCACGGCAGCGATCGACGGCAGGAGGTACTGGTCGCCCATCGCCTGATAGGCGCGGGCGGAATAGCCGGCGAGCGCCAGGCCGGCGATCGCCGCGCACAGGCTGCACATGACGAAGGCGGCGACGATGACCATGCGGGTGCGGACGCCGGAGAGGTAGGCCGCCGCTTCCTTGTTGCCGATGGCGTACATATAGCGGCCGAGCGGCGTGCGGGTCAGCATGAAGACCAGCGCTGCCGAAACGGCCGCCCACACCACGACAGAGTGCGGCAGGAAGCCGAAGCTGCGGTCGCGGCCAAGGAACAGCATCAGATCGGTGGCGGCGCTCTGGGGCGCGTGGCCGCCGGTCAGCATCACCATCAGGCCGAGCAGGACGGTGTTGACGCCGAGCGTGAAGATCATCGACGGAACACGCAGGAAGGCAACGCCGATGCCGTTGAACAGGCCGACCGCAAGCCCGACCCCGATGCAGGTCACGTCGCCGAGGAGGCCGCCGATCGCCGTGGCGAGCATGGCGCTCGCCGTCAAGGTCCACGGTACGGACAGATCGATGTGGCCGAGCAGGATTACCATCATCATGCCGGCGGCGGTAACGCCGAGGAAGGCGCCGAAGTGGAGCTGCTGCAGGAGATAGGTGGGCGACAGGAACGTAGCGGTGCCCTGGGTCGTCAAGGTGTAGGCGGTGCCCACCGCCAGGATAAGGACGATGAAGGCGCTTCCGAGCAGGATCGGCTTGTCGATCTTGAGTCCGAACGGCATGACGATCCCGCCTCTAGGTGAACAACGACAGACGGTTGCGGACGCGGAACACGCGCGCCGCGCCGAGGCTGACCGCGAGAAGCAGGATGACTTCCTCGAACAGCGGCTGCAGCAGCGGGCTCGCGACGAAACCGAAGGCCGAGTCTTCCGGCACCACACGGAAGATGAAGGAGATCGAGCGGAGCACCATCGCGCCGAAAATGGTGCCGATGACGCCGCCAGTGCCGCCGAACAGCGAGGTGCCGCCGATGACGACCGCCGCGATCGAGCGAAGGGTGTATTCGGCCGCCTGCGGCGCGTCGGCGTTGCCCGACCCCATCTGCATGGTGAGATAGACACCGGCGCAGCCGGCGAAGAAGCCGCCGAGCGTGAACGCGGCGAGCTTCGACCGGTTGACGCGGACGCCCGACATGTAGGCGGCGCCCTCGGCCGAGCCGATCGCATAGCAGCCGCGTCCCAGCGTCGAGCGGCGGAACGGAATCCACACCACGACGATGATGAGCAGCAGGATGATGAACTGGATGGGAATCACGCCGAAAATCCCGGCGTCGTCGAACCAGCCATAGGTCAGGCCGAGCTCGTTGATGTCGTTGGTGAAGGCCCAGGAGAAATCGCCGTTGACATTGCCGCCGGGCGTCGGCCTGAGGAACAGCGCCAAGCCGATATAGATCGCGCCGGTCGCCAGCGTCGCGATGATGGGCTGGATGCGGCCATAGACGACGATGCAGCCGTTGAAGAAGCCACCGGCAGCGCCGAGGGCCAGAGCCGCGATAATGCCGAGAGCAATGCTGCCGCCGGTGCCGGCCATCACCACGGAGCCAAAACAGTTGACCAGCGTCATCAGCGGTCCGACCGACAGGTCGAGGCCGCCGACCAGAACCGGGACGGTCTGCGCCATCGACACGAAGATCAGCGCCAGCGTCTCATTGATATTCTGGGTGACGACATTCATCCCGTAGTGGGGATGCATCGAGACGTAGGTCAGGTAGATGACGGCGAACATGCCGATTGCCAGCAGGAGACCGGCGTTCTGCGAAAGGTAGAGACGGATCGTCTTCATGCCGATGCTGCCTTGGCCGCTTGCTCGACCGGCAGGTTGAGCGAACTGGAGACGATGTTGGTCTCGGTGAGGTCGTCGCCCTCCAGTTCGCGAACGATCTCGCCGTCATAGACAATCAGGACCCGGTCGCAGCAGCCGATCAGTTCGTCGTAGTCGGTGGTGTAGAACAGGATCGAGGTGTCGGCATCGGCCAGCTCGCGCAGCAGCTGATAGATCTCCTGCTTGGTGCCGACGTCGATGCCGCGGGTCGGATCGTTGAGAAGGATGATGCGGGCGCCGGTCATCAGCCATTTGGCGATCACCACCTTCTGCTGATTGCCGCCGGAAAGGGTGGCGACCGGCGTCGTCGAGATCGTCGACCTTGATCGCGCATGCGTGGCGACCGCCTCGCGGATCTTGTCGGCCTCGGCCGAGCGGTCGATGACCAGCCCGCGCGTCAACATCGGAAGCGCCGCCATCGAAATGTTCTCGCCGACCGACATCGGCAGCATCAGGCCCTCGGTCTTGCGGTCCTCGGGGATCAGCGCCATGCGCAGGCGGCTCGATTTGGCCGCCGCCGGACTGCCGATCCTGGCCGGCGTGCCGTCCACCCGGATGTTGCCGCTGACCCCGCGCAGGACGCCGAACAGCGCCAGCAGCAGCTCGCGCTGGCCCTGTCCGTCGAGCCCGCCGAGGCCGACGATCTCGCCGCGCCCGACGGTGAAGGAGATGTCCTTCAGCCGGCGGCCCAGGTGAGGTTGCGAACCTCGAGCGACGGGTTCGGGCGGCGCGGCGCGGACCGGGCTTCGGCGGATAGACGTGTGTGCAGTCGCGCCCGATCATCAGCTGCACGATCTCGTCGTCGGTGTGGGCGCCCTTGGCGAAGGTCTCGATGTGGCGGCCGTTGCGGAACACCGAGCAGGTGTCGGCCAGCGCCTCGATCTCGTGCATGCGGTGCGAGATGTAGAGCATCGCCAGCCCTTCGTCGCGAAGCTGACGGAGGATCGCGTAGACCTTCTCCACGTCGGAGCTGGTCAGCGCCGAGGTCGCCTCGTCGAGGATAGAAGGCGCGGGCTCGCGGCCGAGCGCCTTGGCGATCTCGACCATCTGGCGGCGCGATAGCGGCAGGTTGCGGACGCGCTCAGCGGGGATCGACGTCCTCGCAGCCGACGCGGGCAAGCAGCTCTTCGGCGCGGCGCCGCTGGGCGCGCCCGTCGATGAGGCCAGACGGCGTGCGTGGCGGATCGGTGATGCAGATATTGTCGGCGACCGACAGGTCGGGCATCAGCGACAGTTCCTGGAAGATGCAGACGATGCCGGCGGCGTTGGCTTCCAGCGGATTGGTGAAGCGCCTCGGCTCGCCGTCGAGTTCCATGGCGCCGGTGTCCGGCTGAACGACGCCCGGCGATGATCTTGATCAGGGTCGACTTGCCGGCGCCGTTCTCGCCGAGGACAGCCTGGATCGAGCCGAGCTTGCAGCTGAAATCCACGTCGGTCGAGGGCACGGACGCCGCCGTAGCGACTTGTTGATGCCACGCATCCGAAGGAATGCACCCGCATCCTCGTTCAGGGCGGCCGAGACCGGTACGTCCACAGGCATGGAAAGACCTCGAAGCAGAACCGTTGCGGTAGCCGCACCGCCGGGAGCGAAGAACGCACCCGGCGGCCCGCGAAGCTACCGGCTCGTGCCGGGTGGGCGCCCGGCCGACCCGTCGGTGGACTTACTGGTTCTCTTCGCTCTTCGCCATGATTTCCGGCGCCGTGATGTTCACGTCGCAGGGCGGGAACTCATTCGGCGGTGAAGAAGTTGTCGGTGAAGGTTCGACCAGTAGTTCACGCCGTCCTTGAGGTCTTGTAGGTCGGCAACCGGGATCGGCACCGAGATCATCTGCGGCATGATGTTGCCCTGAAGGGCGGAGATCGCCGCCTTGATCGAGATCGCCACGAGACCCGGCGACTGGCCGTAGCTGACAGCCCGTGAGGCCCTTCGCGGAATGCTCGGCGATCTGCTTGCGGAAGCCGTTCTCGGCCTCGCCGGCGACCGGGACGAAGGGATGGCCGGCGTCGATCATCGCCTGCACCGTGCCGTTGGTGCCGCCCTGGGTGAACACGCCGTCGAAATGGCCATGCACGGCGAGCGCGTCGGCGGTGACCTTCTGCGAGTCGTGCCGTCGTCCCAGTTGCCGACGACCTCGACGATCTCGAACTTGTTGCCGGTCGGCTTCCATGATCGCGCGGAAGCCGATGATGCCGGTCACGGTCGACCGAGTTGCCGGGCAGGCCGCGGACCTCGAGGATCTTGCCGCGAGTTCTTGCCGAGCTTCTCGATGAGCCAGTTGGCCGACATGACGCCCATCTCGAACTGGTCCTCGTTGACCTCCATGACGTCCTTGGTGTCGAGGATGTTGTCGAAGGGCACGATGCACGACGTTGTTGCGGTTGGCCAGCCGGATCACCCGGTCGAAGCCGGTCGGGCTGACCGCGATGGTGACGATGGCGTCATAGCCCTGGTTGATGAAGTCCTCGATGGCGCCGAGCTGTGCGGCGGCGTCGGTGCCGGGTCGAGACGACCTTGAACTCCTTGATCAAGCGGCGCGATGTCGGGCTGCTCGACGAAAGCCTTGGCGGTCTTGATCATCTGGATGCGCCAGGTGTTGCCGACGAAGCCGTTGACCAGGGCGATCTTGTAGGGCGGATCCTTGGCCTTCCACTGGAACAGCGCGGTTTCCGCGTCCCATGGCTTGAAGCATTCGGGCAGATAGCTCTGGCCGGTCACAATGTCCGGTCCGGCCATGGCCGAGCCGGCCCAAACCGACAAGCCCATCGATACGGCGGCAATAGCCGCCACGGTCGTTTTCCTGATCATATTTCCCTCCCCAGACTCCGCGGCAAGATGATACCGCACTCAACAGCCCGATCTTTTGCTAAGGCTGTCCCCCGATCGGACACCGATCAGGGAGCGGCATGATTGCCTACACGGGATAAATTGGCAACCGGATTGGAAGTCTGGATGCGCCGAGAATCAAAATGAACGTTGAAAAGGATGCCCGTGCGGGCGCGCCGGACGTTTAGCCGGCTGCTCAGCCGGCCACGGCAATCGCCGCGCCGACGGTGACTGCCGAAGGCGTTACCTCACAAGCATAGGCAAGCATCTCGACGCCGGCGTTCCGCGCCCGGTCGAAGGCGGCGCCATAGGCGGGATCAATGTCGCGGGCGAGGGCGAAGCGCGTCGTGTCATTCCGCTGGACGAGGAAGAGCATCACGGCGCGGTGTCCCGCCGCCACCATCTTTGACAGTTCATCCAGATGGCGGGCGCCGCGAAGGGTCACCGAATCGGGAAACTCCGCCAGTCCCGGCTGGCGAAGGAGATGGACGTTCTTCACCTCCACATAGGCGGTGCCGCGGTCGGGGTCGGGGTCGGTGAGGAGGATGTCGACCCGCGACTGACGGCCGTAGCGTACCTCGCGGGCGAGCGTTGCATAGCCGGCGAGCTCAGGGATCGCGCCGGTGCGGATCGCCTCTTCGGCGAGCCGGTTGGGATGGGCGGTGTTGATGCCGACCAGTCCGCCGTCGGCCTCGACCAGCTCCCATGAGAGCGGCAGCTTGCGCTTGAGATTGGCAGAGCGCGAGAGGAAGACCTTCATGCCGGGCTCGGCCAGCCCGGTCATCGCACCCGGATTGGCGCAGTGGACGGTGACGATCTCGCCGCCGGCAAGCTCGACATCGGCGAGGAAGCGCTTGTAGCGGCGGACAAGCCGGCCTTCGATGAGCGGCGAGGGGAGGCGCATTTGACCGCCCCCATAGCATCCGCGGGTCTGGCCAGGCTACAGGGCCGGGCTGTGGTCGCGCCGGACTCTGCGCCGCAGGATCGGCCGCCGCGCGGGCGAGATCGTTCTGGAGATCATCCGCGGTTCCGGGCTGATCGAGCGGGTGATGTGGAGCCCGGTCGTCGCCGGCGAGCGCAAATCCCCCGGCGGTTGCCAGCCATCAGCTCAGCAGATTGTCGATCTTGAGCGTGTCAGATATCGGGCCGGGCAAGAACTCGGACCCTTCGGACCGAACCTTCGTGCTGCTTGTCCTCAACGCGGGTGGGCGCCGGGAGGTGCGGTTCTTGGGGCGGTTCAAGGACAGGAGTCCGTGCGTCCGGCGGCAGGAGCTCGGCAAACCGACCCAGGCGGCTGCGGTAACTGCGAACATAGTACTCAGGGAGCGGCACCGGACGTCCGTCGTGGAAAGCACGAAAACTTGGATCACTAATCAGCAAATTCCGGATCTCGCGGAAATGGCGCACATCGTTGCGCAGAGCGAACATCCGCAAATTATTGACGAACCTCATGGCCAAGGGCTGACGGGTCGCCCAGCGACGCGCAAACATTTTCACCGAACTCGCGGCTTCGTTGAGTGCAATCAGGTGGCCGTAGTAGGTGACCGGGTCATAGTTCCTGAGGGTAATTGCCAAGTATGGAGTGAAGTAGAACGGGAACGGCATATTCCTGAGAATGCGGCCGGAACGGTAGAGTTCATCATATAGCGGCGTTCCGCCAAACGGCGTCGGTATATTGATGTTTGGCCAAACTTGCGGAAGCCTTTCGATGAATTCTCGCGTGAGCATGACCGGTTCGTCGCCGGCGTCAGCCTCGCTCCCGAAAACGAAATTGGCCATGATTCCGGGAACGTGTCGGGACAACAGCTCCATTTTCGTGATGACATTTTCGAGCTTGTCGCGTCCGGCATTCTTGCCGGTTCCAGCCTTGTTGGAATAGTCAGACCAGGATTCGATTCCAGGTGCGATGTAAAGGCAGTTCGTTTCCGACAATCTCGCGATTTGCTTGTCCTTCAACACGGAAAGCGAACTTTCCATCATGTATCGATTTCGCCGATCCTTGGGCAGACCGGCGATGACATCCATCGTTTCGTCGAAGCGAATCGCGAAGTTCGGATCGTGATAGACAATGATCAGACCGGGAAAGTTCAGCGACAGATATTCAAGGTCTGTTCGAAGGCGATTGAGCGGGAGTGGGGCATAGTCGGTATTCCAGTCGACGCAGAAATTGCAGGAATAGGGACAACCGACGCTTGCCAGCATGGGAACGATACTCGTAACTACCGGCCGTCCTCGGTGAAATGAGGCGATACGGATTTCAGGCATCCGTTCCTGGATCGTCGGAAACGCCTGCAGCTTGCGATTCGTGCTGACGATTGCGGGCGGGTCAAAGCGTCGGTGCAGGATATCGTCGATCAGAGCCCGGTCGCATTCCTCGACGACAATGTCGAAGAACCGGCTGCTGTCCGTTGGGAAGGACATTGCATGCGGCCCTCCGAGAACGGTGAGCGTTCGCCGTTTCTTGAAGGCTTGGCTGAGAGCGTAGGCGAGGGCGCTGTTTTGCGTGTAGGCAGCGATGAAGATGACGTCGATTTCGTCGGGCACGAGGCTAAGGGGATCACACTGGCCCCAGTAGGTCGCGTAGTGGACTTCGTGTCCAAGCGATCGACACCAAACTGCCACAACTTGCGGCATGATCGACATGAATTGTTTGCGGACGTAAAGCCCGTATCCATGGCGCCCAATCCAAGTTTGTGGGGAGTCCACAAGAAGATCGATGACGCCAATTCGCACCGGAGCCCCTCCGCTTCCTAGACGAATTCTGGCTACGGAATTGTCCCTTGCCAAGATACCTGCGTTTCAGAAGCATTCATTGACAAGGATCAACGAAGCGCCCCTTTGGGCGCATGGGATTAACATCCAAGCCAGAGCTTTTCGGTCGCTTCTACGCTTGCGCGCATGAGGTCAACCTGATCCGTGTCAAGAAGAATTATCCGAGGCACTGCACGCCCGGAACGTGCTGCCGAGCTTGTTGAGTACGAGCGTCATGGATCGAAATCGCGATTGCCCGGTCGTCCGCGATTTCGCCGGAGTGACCTTACAGACATAGGCCAGCATCCCGATGCCAGCGTCTCGCGCCCGGTGGAAGGCGGTGCCATAGGCGGGGATTGACGCAGTGGACGATCTCGCCGTCGGTGAGTTCGACGTCGGCGAGAAGCGCTTGTAGCGGCGGACGAGGCGGCCTTCGATGAGCGCGGGAGGGGAGGAGCATGGCGCCGCCGCCTTAGCACCGCCGGCCGGTCGAAGCTACAGGGCCGGGCTGTGGGGCCGTGCGGACGTCTTCCGGTAGGCGTCGAAGCTTGCGGCGACGACACGGACCAGCGCGCGGGCGTCGGGCGCGACCTCGACGACGCTGCCGTCGCGGCGGATGGCGCCTTCCGCGGCCAGCCGGTCGAGCTCCGGCCAGGCGTCGGCGACCCGGTCGGCGGTGACGCCGTGGCCGCGGCACACGGCGTCGATGTCGACGCGGAAATCGCACATCACCCGCTCGATCAGCGCTGCGCGGAGTCGGTCGTCGCCGGCGAGCGCAAATCCCCTGGCGGTTGCCAGCCGGCCTTCGTCGATCGCGGAGAGATAGGTGCGGGTGACCACCTCGTTCTGGACGTAGCCCTGCGGAAGCTTGCCGATCGCCGAGGCGCCGAGCCCGATCAGGGCGACGGCCGGGTCGGTGGTGTAGCCCTGGAAGTTGCGATGGAGGTGGCCTTCGTCCGCTGCCGTTGCCATTGCGTCAGTGGGGAGCGCGAAGTGGTCGAGGCCGATCTGCCGGTAGCCGGCCGCGAGCAGTTGCCCGGCAATCGCTTCGGCCTGCCGGTGGCGGCCCGGGCCGGCGGGCAGAGTTGCTGCATCGATCCGGCGCTGGTGCTTCTTGAAGCTCGGGACATGGGCGTAGCCGAAGACGGCGAAGCGGTCGGGCCGCAGCGCGAGGCAGGCCTCCACCGTGTCGAGGCAGGAGGCGACGGTCTGCAGCGGCAGGCCGTAGATGAGGTCGATGTTGATGCCCGCGATTCCGGCCGCCCGCAGGCGATCGACCGCCAGCTCGGTCTCGTCGAAGCTCTGCTTGCGGTTGATGGCCGTCTGCACCGCCGGGTCGAGGCTCTGGACGCCGAGGCTCGCACGATTGACGCCGCACCGGCCGAGCGTCGCCGCCATCTCGGCGGTGAGCACGCGCGGGTCGATCTCGATGGCGATCTCGGCCTCCGGCCGAAGGCGGAAGGCCTTGTCGATCGCGCCCATGATACGCGCGAAGTCGCCGGGTGCGACGATGGTCGGGGTGCCGCCGCCGAAGTGGACATGAGCGATGTCGACCTCTCGCCCGAGCCGGGCGCGAACCATGGCGATCTCGGTGAGGAGGGCATCGACGTAGGCGCTGATCGGCTCATCGCGTAGCGAGACGGCGGTGTTGCACCCGCAGTACCAGCACATCCGCCGGCAGAACGGGACGTGGAGGTAGAGCGAGGCGGCGACATCGGCCGGCAGCGCCTCGAGCCAGCCGCCATACACCGCCGGGCCGACTTCGGTCGTGAAATGCGGGGCGGTAGGGTAGCTCGTATAGCGCGGCAGCCGCTCGTCGGCGTAGCGGGCAATCAGGTCGGCGCGCATCCTCTTGTCCCAATGGTCGTTTCCTGCCATCCAGCACCGATCAGGCGCCCGGTCTTTGCGCTGGCTCAAAAAAAACTCCGGGCGGGAATGGCAGAGGTCGTTTTCCATGCAAGCATCGCCTGGCGCGCCGCCGGAAGCGGGCGCTGTCGTCACCGCCGCGCTTCTCGTCATCGGCGACGAGATACTCTCCGGCCGGACCAAGGACAAGAACATCGGTTATGTCGCCGAGTACCTCGCCAATATCGGCATCGATCTCCGCGAGGTGCGGGTGGTCCCTGATATCGAGGACGAGATCGTCGCCGCGGTGAACGCTCTCCGCCACCGCTATACGCACGTCTTCACCACCGGCGGCATCGGGCCGACCCATGACGACATCACCGCCGACTCGGTCGCCAAGGCGTTCGGCGTGGCGATCGACGTCGATCCGCGTGCGGTGGCATTGCTTCTGGAGCGTATCCCCAAGGACCAGCTCAACGAGGCGCGGCTCCGGATGGCGCGCATGCCGGCCGGCGCCGAGCTGATCGAGAATTCGGTGTCGAAGGCGCCCGGCTTTTCGCTCGGCAACGTCCATGTCATGGCCGGCGTGCCGACGATCATGCAGGCGATGCTCGACGGGCTGGCGCCGCGGCTGGCGACCGGCCGGCAAGATGCTGTCGCGTTCGGTGCCGGCCGGCCTCAAGGAGGGCGATATCGCCGGCCCGCTCGCCGCGGTGCAGGCCGCCTTTCCCGACGTGCCGATCGGCAGCTACCCGACCTTCGACGAGAAGGTGGGCTTCACGACGACGCTGGTCCTGCGCTCACGCGACGAGGCCCGGCTTGCCGAGGCGGAAGCGGCGGTCCAGGCGATGCTCGTCGAAATCCGCGCCGGGCGCGTCGTCGATACCTGATTTTTCCTGTGGACCGGCGATCCGCTGGCTTGGCAAGGTCGAGCCGCCGAACAATGGTTCGGCACGCTCACGGCGAAGAAAGGGGCGGACATGGTCGATCCGAGGCCCGACAAAGCGTTTCCGGTATCCTGGGACCAGTTCCACCGCGATGCGCGGGCGCTGGCCTGGCGGCTTTCCGACAAAGGCTCGTGGCAGGCGCTCGGTCTGCGTCACCCGCGGCGGCCTGGTGCCGGCGGCGATCGTCGCCCGCGAGCTCGGCATCCGGCTGATCGAAACCGTCTGCGTCGCCTCCTACCACGACTACAAGGAACAGGGCGGCCTCGAAGTCCTGAAGCCGGTTGGCAGGAGATCGTGGACCTCGCCGAAGGCGACGGCGCCGCCGTCCTGGTGATCGACGACCTGGTCGACACCGGCAAGACCGCCCGGCTGGTGCGCGACATGGTGCCGAAGTGCCATTTCGCGACGATCTACGCCAAGCCTGCCGGCCGGCCGCTGGTCGACACCTTCATCACCGAGGTCAGCCAGGACACGTGGATATACTTTCCCTGGGACATGGGTTACGCCTTCCAGCCACCGATCGCCCAGGGTCAGGCCGGATAGCAGGATGAGCGACGATCTCTTCGGGGGAGAGAACCCCGATCAAGAGGAAGAGGAGGAGTTCGGCGAGCTGCGGTCGGCGCTCGCCGCTGCCCTGGCGGAGTTCGCGGACGCACACGAGGTCGACGAGGAGATGTTCTCCTTTCTTCTTCTCGATGCGGCGGTGACCCAGCGCACCCTTGCCTATGCCTTCTCTGTTGCAAAACCGTCCGAGAACGGCCTCAAGCTCGAACTCGACCGGTTCGGACGTGCCTTCAACGATCTTCTTCGCGAGGCCAAGAAACAGGTGGCGTCGACCCTGCCGGAGTTGCGCGACCTCATCGCGGAGATCGGCGACGAAAGTCCGGACGAGGAGAATTAGCCGGACTTTCTGGGCAGCGTCGGCCGGGCCGGCCCGCACCCTGCAACCGGGCGAAAGCTCGAAATCTTGGGGATTGCCAGGAGCGAAAAGCAGATGGCGACCATCACCTATCTCACCACCATCGAATTCGGCGCGGGCGTGGTGTCCGGGCTGCCGGAGCAATTGAACGCGCTCGGCGTCGACCGACCGCTGATCGTCAGCGACCGCGGGCTCGAGCAGACCGGACTGGTCGCACGGATCGGGACGCTCGCGCCCGCCGGCGCGCCGGTTTTCACCGACGTTCCGACCAATCCCACCGAGGCGGCGTCGCTTGCCGCGCTGGAGGCTTACGAGGCCGCCGGTTGCGACGGACTGGTGGCGGTCGGCGGCGGCTCGCCGATCGATCTCGCCAAGGGCGTGGCGCTGCTTGCCACCCATCCGGGGCCGCTGGAACAATACGCGGCGATCTATGGCGGCATCCCCAAGATCGCGGCGGTGGCGCCGCTGATCGCCATCCCGACCACTGCTGGAACCGGCTCCGAAGTTGGCCGTGCGGCGCTGATCACGCTGTACGACGGGCGGAAGCTCGGCTTCATCAGCCCGCATCTCATCCCGCGCCGAGCGATCTGCGATCCCGAGCTCACCCTCGGCCTGCCGCCTTATCTCACCGCCGCGACTGGCCTCGATGCGCTTAGCCATTGCGTCGAGACGTTCCTGTCGCCGCGCTTCAATCCGCCGGCCGAGGCGATCGCCCTCGATGGTGCCGGGCGCATCTGGCGCAACCTCGAGCGTGCCGTTGCGAACGGCGAAGACATCGACGTCCGCGGCGAGATGATGACGGGGGCGCTGGAAGGCGGGCTCACCTTCCAGAAGGGCCTCGGCGCCATTCACGCCCTGTCACACGCGCTCGGCGGCCTGAAGGAGCCGAGCCTGCACCACGGCACGCTGAATGCCATCCTGCTGCCGCCGGTGATTCGCTTCAACACGCCGAAATGCGGCGACAAGCTTGATCGGCTCAAGGCGGCGATGGGGCTCGCTGCGTCGGCGGATCTGGCGGCGGAGATCGAGGGGCTGAATGGCCGCATCGGCATTCCGCCCGGCCTGAAGACGCTCGGCCTTCCGGAGGAAGTGTTTCCCTGGGTAATCGAGCGGGCGCTGGCCGACCACAGCCATGCCACCAACCCGCGGTCGGCGACGGCGGAGGATTACCGGGAGATGCTGGAAGCGGTGATGGTGTGAGCCCGCCGCGCGCGGTCGAGGGGGTTCATGCTTCATTGAAGCCGACCTGCCGGGTGGCAACGCCCGGTGGCCTTGTCCTAGTATCCGGCCCATCTCCCAAGCCAATCAGTGAGGAAGTCTGACCATGCCCAATCATCCGGCCATCCAGAGCGGCCGTGCCGCAGTCATTACCGGCGGCGCTTCAGGCATCGGCTTGGCCGCTGCCAAGCGGTTCGCCAGCCTTGGCATGCAGGTCGCCATTGCCGATCTCGACGAGGCGGCGCTGTCGTCCGCTGCCGACGCGATCACCGAGGCGGCGCCCGGCGACGGCGCCAAGGTGATCACCGTCCGCTGCGACGTCAGCCAGATGGATCAGGTGCGCGGGCTGAGGGAAGAGGTCTACGACGCCTTCGGCGAGGTGGCTGTCCTGATGAACAATGCCGGCACCGGCCCCGGCGGCGGGCCGTTCGACCACTACGAGCGCTGGCAGAAGGTGATCGGCGCCAATCTCTGGGGCGTCATCAACGGTGTCCACGCCTTCACCCAGAAGATGATCGACCAGGGAGCCGACGCGATGATCGTCAACACCGGCTCGAAGCAGGGGATCACCTGCCCGCCGGGCGACACCGCCTACAACGTCTCCAAGGCCGGGGTGAAGGTGATCAGCGAAGGGCTGCAGCACGAGCTCCGCAACATCGACGGCTGCAAGGTGAGCGCACACCTCCTGGTGCCGGGCTGGACGCATACCGGACTGACGGCGCGCAGAGGGCACCGAGAAACCCGCCGGGGCGTGGTGGCCCGACCAGGTCATCGACTTGATGCTGGAGGCGACGGGGAACGGGGCGATTTCTACATCATCTGCCCGGACAACGAGGTCACCCGCGAGGTCGACGCCAAGCGGATCGTGTGGGCGGCAGGCGACATCGCCGAGAACCGGCCGCCCCTGTCGCGCTGGCATCCCGACTACAAGGACGCCTTCGCCGAATTCCTCAAGCAGTGATGGCCAGCCCTGAGGCGTCAGCCGCGGGCACTAGCCACCTGGCGGGGACGCGGATAGCGCATCACTCTGCCGTCCGCGATATCGAACGCGCGGGAACGGTTTGAGCGGCGCTCCATCCTGTCGAGAAAGGCGTTCGGGGTTTGGGTGCCGAGCAGAAAGTCGACCGTCAGGCTGGCGAACCGGCAGCTGTCGTTACGGATGACCGCGAGGATTTGCATCGTGGCGGCCTTGGAGCGGATCTCGGTCCTGGTCATCGCGGGCTCTCCCATCGAGCGTTGTGCATCGTGAGAGAGAGCTTAGGCGTCCCGCCTTGAACTGCCCCTGAGCCGCTTGTTCATCGACGGTTCAACCCGCCGGCGTCGCTACGCTACCGCCATGCAGGCGAGGCAGATCTCCTTGACGTGGCGATGGTCGGTGCCGCAGCAGCCGCCCATGACGGTGAGTTGCGGCTGGCGGCGACGCAGCTCCGCGTAGCGCTCGCCGAGATCGACGGGGTCGCCGTCGTCGAGCTCGCTCGCTTCGTCCAGTTCGGCATGGCTCATCGTCGAGGCGTTGGCGCGCAGCCCCTGGATGCGCTGCAGCCAGGTCTCGTCGCGGTCGAAAAGCCGATCGAAATGAGTCGGATGCGCGCAGTTGATCATGTAGTAGGTCGGCGCCGCACCGGTGGCGAGGTCGACGGTCGAGATGGCTTCCTTGAGGGTGTGGCCGGTCGGCAGATCGGCCGTCGGTCTCGACGGTGAACGAGATCACCACCGGCATGTCCGCCTTCTCGGCGGCGCGGGCGATGCCGATCGCTTCCGCGATGTTGTTCATCGTGATGGCGGTCACCACGTCGGCGTCGGCCCGGCGGAAGGCGTGCACCTGCGGCGCATGGTAGAGTTCCGCCTGCTCGGCGGTCATCGTGCTGCCGGGCACGTAGCCGTCGCCGCGCGGCCCGATGCAGCCGCTGATCACCATCGGCGTACGCGGCGTCTCGTAGATGCGCCGGAGCTCCTCCATCATGGCGACCGCTTCGTGGTTCATGCCGACGATCGCGCGCTCGCCATAGCCGAGCCTGGCGCCCCAGTCGGGGCTCGCCCGCCAGGTCGGCGTCTCCAGCACGAAGCCAAGGCCATTCTCCGCCGCGAGCGCCGCGTCGCGCCCGTAATAATCGCGCAACAGGTCGCGGCCGGCCGGCTCGTTGAGCAGGTCGAAGGCGGCAAAATAGGGGAGGTCGACGCCGTCGTGGAAAATCAGGCAGGTCTCGATGCCGCCGTCGGTCAAAAAGATTTCGTCTCGGTTCACTTGCGGAAGTCGGGCGCGGTATTTCGCCATTCTTGTCCTTGCTCCTCGGACGGCCGAAAGGAGGAATCGCGCATGCCCTTCGAGGGGTGGGATTCGCTGTCGGTCGGCCGGTCGGTTTTTGCCGAGCCCGTCTATAGGGTCGGCGATGCTCCGGCTGTGAAGGCGTTCACAACCGGAGGCATGAAAGGCGTCGGAGTAGGGCGGTGGAATGGCGGGTCGGCAAGCCGAACCCGGCGAATCGGGTGACTCTTTGCCGCGGGTGGCCGCGAGGTTGTTGCCGGGGCATACGCCGTGGCGGACCCGGGCGTGGGAATGATGCTAAATGCGGGCGGGCGTTGCGCCGGCAAGCCGAGGTGGCGAGATCAGGCGTCCTTGCCGCGGATGGCGGCAGCGGCGTCGCGGAGCGCCTTGGCCATCCTGCGCTGCTCGTCCTCCGAGGCATCGAGCTTCTCGGCGATCGCCGCCTTCAACATGCGGCGCGCCTCGTTGACCTCGGGCAGGACTCCGGGGATGTCGCGAGTTGGCGGCGTCCTCGTGCCGGTAGTACCAGGCGCGCGCCCGGGCCATCTTCTCGCCGAACTCTGCCATGCCCGACAGGATCATGTCGGCGATGTCGCGGTTCTCCTCGAGGTGCTCCTTGCCGCCCTCGGTGATGGCATAGACCTTCTTGTTGCCCTCGGCGCTGGCGCTCGCATAGCCTGCCTCCTCGAGATAGGTGAGGGTCGGGTAGACGACGCCGGGGCTCGGGCTGTAGGCGCCGCGCGAGCGCTCTTCCAGGGCCTTGATGACGTCGTAGCCGTGGCGGGGCTGCTCGGCGAGGAGGGCGAGGACGATCAGGCGAAGATCGCCGTCGGCGATCAGCTTGCCGCCGCGGAACGGTCCGCCCATGCTGCTGCGGAAGCGGCCGCCGAAGGGGCCTTCCCCCGGTCCGAAACCACGATATCCGTGGCGGCTCGCCGCGTGCCAGCGGTGATGATGGCTGTAACAACCGTGCATGACCCTGATCTCCGTGCGTTATATCGTGAGATATAGCGTAGAGAGGAAGGATTCTTTGGTCAAGATATATCTTACGATATTCCGTGCGTGCCCGCGAGCGGCCGCGCGGCGCGGGCGCATTTCGAGTCCGTCCACTCGGGTGCTGCTGGCGACGGGGCGGAGGGTCGGATCTTGTGTCCGGCAGCGTTGTCGTGCGCCAGACTTGCCATTGTGATGCGCAGGGCTTAGCCACGCCTCAAACGCGGACGTGGCGGAATTGGTAGACGCAAGGGACTTAAAATCCCTCGGAGGCAACTCCGTGCCGGTTCGATCCCGGCCGTCCGCACCAGGCCCTGTTGGTGCATCGCGTTGCTTGTGAGGTGGAACATGAAGACTTCGACTTGCGATCATGGCGGCACTCGCCGTTTTCCACTTTCACGCGTCGTCGGCCATCGCCGACGAGGCGGCGACCATTGCTGAGCTGAAGTCGGTCGTGGTGGAGTCGACCAGGCATACGCCAATGAGGACGTTGCGACGATCAAGCGGATGATAGCGCCGGACGCCGTGTCGATCACGCCTCGCTACGGCGGCGCC
>CAVQBS010000008.1:0-49246 GCA_963710805.1 uncultured Alphaproteobacteria bacterium
TATCCTCGGCTGCAAGACCCGGTGCCAGGCCATGGACCTCGAGCCGGCGCGCAAGGCCGGACCGCGCCGCTTCGCGCAGCGCCTCGGCCTCCGCCGCATCGGCGGTTTCGGGATCGGCGCCGGCGAACCGCGGCAGGATCGGCTTCCGCACCTGGGGCCACCAGGCCGAGCGGAGTGCGATCTCAACCGTGTTGGCGACCGCCTCCGGCAGGTCGCTGAACAGCTCCACCATCTCGGCGCGGGTCTTGAAATAGTGCTCCGGCGTCAGCCGCCGCCGGTTGTCGTCGCCGATCACCGCCCCTTCGGCGATGCAGATCAGCGCGTCGTGGGCCTCGTAGTCCTCACGGCTCGGGAAGAACGGCTCGTTGGTGGCGACGAGCGGCAGGTTGCGGGCGTAGGCAAGGTCGACGAGATGCGGCTCGACCGCCTGTTCGCTCGCCGTGCCGTGCCGCTGCATCTCGACATAGAGGCTGTCGGGGAACATCGCCGCCAGGCGATCGAGGCGCTCGGCCGCCAGCTGTTCCCGCCCCGCCGCGATCGCCCGGTCGATCGGGCCGCCCGGTCCGCCGGTGAGCGCAATCAGGCCGGCGGCATGCGGAGCGAGGCGGTCCACCGGCAGATGCGGTCGCTCGCCCGCCACCGTGTCCATGAAGGTGGTCGAGACGAGGCGGACCAATTCTCAGTATCCGGGCTCGTCGGCCGCGATCAGGACGATATCGGCGAGCCGCTTCTGATGCGCCGGGCCCGGCCGGTCGCTCTCGCCGCTATCGCCGAAATCAAGGGCGATCTGGCAGCCGAGGATCGGCTGGATGCCCTCGCCCGTCATCTTCTCGGAGAATTCGAGCGCCCCGAAGAGGTTGCCGGTGTCGGCAAGCCCGAGGGCCGGCATGCGGTCGGCGACGGCGAGCGCCGCCAGCTTCTTGATCGGCAGCGCGCCCTCGAGCAGCGAATAGGCCGAATGCACCCTCAGATGGACGAATCCGACCTCTTCCGCGATGCGACTCATGGTGCGATCCTCCTCGCACCAAGTGTCGCCAACGGCCCGGTTCATGTCCACGGGCCATCGCTGTTTCTCCCGGGCGGAATTGTCACAGGATGAGGTGCATGGCCTCGGAGACGACTCCGACGGAGGCGATGAAGGTGGTGATGACAATCAGGGCGGCTATGTCCTTGACGAAAGCGGTCATTTGCGGTCCCCCTCGTTCGTTGGGAGGGCACTATGTTCCTGTTTTGTTCTTTTGTCAAGGACAGCCGGTCTCAGTTTGAATCCTCGCCGACACGCGGCGCCCGGGTGTCGGGACGACGATGTTGCAGGCCGGGCACTCTGAGGAAACGAGAAGGCCGCCGTCAGCTACACCACTCAACGGGACACGATCGGAGCTGAGGGGGACGGCCTTCTCGAGGAGGGCGGTTTGACGCTACGCTGGTGTGGCGAATAGGGCATCCACACCGTTCCGCTAACGCGCATCATCCCAGCCGTTTGTTCCCTGGTCATGACGCGGTCGGTTATCCATCCATGGGCGCGATTCAAATTGACTTGGTACAATTTCCGATGATTAATTCTTCGCTCTTCCCAAGGCTGTTCGGCGGCCAGTCAAGGGTGCGCACATGGACGGTCTCTCGACAACTTGTCCGGTTACAGGCGATTCAGTCACTCCTTTGCAGTTCGATTCCATCGGACTGGAGCGGCAGCAAGCCGGCGGTGATCACCTGCCCCGCATGCGGGCGGCGGCACGAATGGCGGCCAATTTAGGGCGTGCTGGTGGAGGTCGACGAACAAGCGGACAGGATTGAGCAGGAACCATCCGCCAGCCGGCCTGCTTGAGAAGCGCTGTTCCCGGTGTCGCTTTCGGTTCACTCGTCCGCCGCATCGGGCGGCGGTGACCGGCCGGTGAGATCGACCACGGCACCACAATTCAGGCAGCGATGAATGTCCGGTTCTGGTTGCTCCGGAGAGGACTTCTCGCCGACCATCGACATCCGGCACACCGGGCATCGGCGCGGGTAGCTGCTTTCCACATCGGGTTCCACAGACGTTCCCTCTCACCGCCCGTTTCAAGGGCATGAGCATGCTGCCACCGTCAAACCCGGACGGCGTTGACGGCGATCAATTCACAATTGGGCATGTGTCGCGGGCAAGCTTGCGTCGGCGCCCCGCCCCTCTCAGCCGCCATCCAGCCCGGTCGCGTCCCTCGGTGCGGAGTTTATTTCCCCGTCTTCAATACCACGCAGGCGCCGCCCGCCGACTGCAGCCGACCGCAGACCTTGGCCGCCTCGTCGCGGCTTTGCGCCGGAACGCGGATCTGGAAGAGCGCCGCGCTGCCCCGGCTCCGATTGAGCGCCCTCACCACCATCGGCGGCTGGTCGCCGAGGATCGCCGGATGCCTCTGCTGCAGCCGGCGGTAGCTCGCCATCGCCCGGTTGAGCGAGAAGTTGCCGGCGACCTGTGCGCCCCACGGCGCCCAGTCGGCCTTCTTGATCCGGTTGACCAGCGCCGACCCGGCACCGGCCTTGGCGAGCTTGGCGGCAAGCGCGAGGCACCCCTCTCCGGATTCCCCCTCCACGGTGGCCGAGGGGACGCTGCCGTCGTCGGCGTTCCACTCTTCCGCCGTGTGGCCGGTGATCGACAGCACGTAATCGCGGGTCTCATACGGCAGGCCGCCGTTTCCTGCCATCCAGTTCTCCACCCGCGTCTCGCCGGAATTGTAGGCGGCGGCGGCAAGTCCGAGATTGCCGAACTGGTCGGTCAGGTCGCGGAGGTAATGGGCCGAGGCGGAGATCGCCTCGATCGGGTCGAAGGGATCCGCCAGCTTCCGCCGCGCCGCGGTGCCCGGCATGAACTGGGCGATGCCCTCCGCCCCCTTGGGGCTCACCGCGTTGGTTCTGAAGCGGCTTTCCTTCCAGATCAGGCGGGTGAAGTAGGCGACCGGCAGGCGATGGATCTTCGCCGCCGCCTCGATCAGCCCGCAGATGGTCTGGGGGGTGTCGTCGGCGAGGTTTTTGGTCACCCGGCCGTCGCTGCCGGTCGGTCCCGGTGCGGTGGTCGGCTCCACCACTGCGGCAGGCGTCGGCGGCAAAACGCCGTCCTCGGCCCGTACCAGTGACAGGCCGGCAAACACGATCGAAACGCCGACGACCGCATGCCGGATCATCGCGGCTCCTAAACCAGCTCGACGACCTTGCCTCGCTCCAGTGTTATGCGGCGATCCATGCGGGCGGCAAGGTCGTGGTTATGGGTGGCGATCAGCGCCGCCAGCTTCGATGCGCGCACCAGCCGGGTCAAGCCGTCGAAGACGTGGCCGGCAGTGGTCGGATCGAGATTGCCGGTCGGCTCGTCGGCGAGCAGCAGGCGCGGCGCATTGGCGACGGCGCGGGCGATCGCCACCCGCTGCTGCTCGCCGCCTGACAGCTCGGCCGGCCGGTGGCTGGCGCGCTCCTTGACCCGCATATAGGCAAGGAGTTGCATCGCCCGCTGGTTGGCGACCTGCCGCGGCAGGCCGCGGATCAGCTGTGGGATCATCACGTTTTCCAGCGCGCTGAATTCGCCGAGAAGATGGTGGAACTGGTAGACGAAGCCGATCTGGATTCGCCGGATCGCCGTCCGCTCGCGGTCTGACAGCTTTCCCGCCGCCCGCCCGGCAACGATCACCTCCCCCTCGCTGGGGCGCTCGAGCAGCCCGGCGATTTGAAGCAGCGTCGACTTGCCGGCGCCCGACGGGGCGACCAGCGCCACCAGTTCGCCCGGAAAGATCTGGAGATCGGCGCCGTCGAGAACCGTCAGCCGGCCAGCCGCCTCCTTGAAATAGCGCCCCACGCCCTCGAGACGCAGAATCGGAGCGCGCGGCCGGCCGCTCTGCGGGTCGGCGTTCATTCGTAGCGCAGCGCCTCGACCGGATCGAGCCTCGCCGCCCGCCAGGCCGGGTAGAGCGTCGCCAGGAACGACAGTGCCAGCGCCATGAGGATGACCGCGGTGGTCTCACCGGCATCCATGTCGGCGGGAAGCTGGCTGAGGAAGTAGAGATCCGGCGAGAAGACGTCGGTCTGGAAGATGCTGGTGATCCACTCGCGGATCGTCTCGATGTTGAGGGATATCGCGACGCCGAGCAGAAAGCCGGCGAAGGTGCCGATGGCTCCGATCGACGATCCGATGATGAAGAAGATGCGCATGATCGCCCCGCGCGTCGCCCCCATGGTTCTCAGGATGGCGATGGCGTGCCCCTTCTCCTTCACCAGCATCGTCAGGCCGGAGATGATGTTCAGCGCAGCGATCAGAATGATAAGGCTGAGGATGAGGAACATGACGTTCCGCTCGACCTCAAGCGCCGAGAAGAAGGTGACGTTGCGCTGCTGCCAGTCGGTGAGCAGGATCTGCCGATCGGCGGCGCGCTCGATCTTCGGCCGCAGCGCGTCCACCATGTCGGCGTTGTCGAGATAGATCTCGATCGCGCTCGCTTCGTCACCGAGATTGAAGAAGGCCTGCGCCTCGTGGAACGGCAGGAAGACGAAACTCGAGTCGTATTCCGACATCCCGATCTCGAAGATCGCGGTCACCGGATAGGCCTTGATCCGCGGCGTGACGCCCATCGGGGTGACGCTGCCGTTCGGCGAGACAAGGGTGAGGCTGCTGCCGATGGTGAGGCCGAGCGACGCCGCCAACCGGGTGCCGATGGCAATCCCGCCGGACGCTTCGAAATTGTCGAGGGTGCCGAGCTGAACGTTCTTGGCGATGCCGCGCACATTGGGCAGATCGGCGTCACGGATGCCACGCACCAGCACACCGCTCGAATTGTTCGAGCCGCTGGCGAGCGCCTGTCCCTCGACCAGCGGAATCGCCGAGGCGACGCCGTCGACCGCAGCGATCCGCTTGGCAACGGCATCATAGTCGGTCAGCTTCGAATCCATCGGCTGCACGATGAGATGGCCGTTCAGCCCGAGAATCTTGTCGATCAGCTGGGCCCGGAATCCGTTCATCACCGCCATGACGATGATCAGCGTCGCGACACCGAGCATGATGCCGATGAAGGAGAATCCCGCGATGACGGAGATGAACGCCTCGCGGCGACGGGCCCTGAGATAGCGCCCGGCCAGCATCCACTCGAAGCGGGAAAACGGCCCCGAACCGGCGGGCAGCTTCCCCGGCCTGGAGCCGTTCGCCTTCGCCGCATGCCCTGGCTGAGCGTCGTCGTCCCTACCCGGCAGCGAGTTGGTTGATTGCAGCATCGATCGTCAGCGTCTCTCGTTCGCCCGTCGCGCGCCGCTTGATCTCGACCTCGCCCGAAGCGATTCCCTTCGGGCCGACAATGACCTGCCACGGCAGGCCGATCAAATCCATTGTCGCAAACTTGGCGCCGGCGCGGTTGTCCACGTCATCGTAGAGGACGTCGATTCCGGCTTTCGTGAGGCGTTGGTAGAGCGCCTCACCGGCCGCGTCGGTCGCCCGATCGCCGGGTTTCAGGTTGATCAGGCCCACCGCGAAAGGAGCGACGCTGTCCGGCCAGACGATGCCGTCGTCGTCATGGGAGGCCTCGATGATCGCCCCGGCGAGCCGCGACACGCCGATCCCGTAGGAGCCGCTGTGCACGGGCACCTCGACGCCATCCGGGCCGGCAACCGTCGCCTTCATCGGCGCCGAATATTTGGTGCCGAAATAGAAGATCTGGCCGACCTCGATGCCGCGGGTGTGAAGGCGCTGGGCAGCGGGCACCTCGCGCTCGAAGCGCTCGGCATCGTGGACGTCCTCGGTCGCCGCATAGAACGACGTCCATGGCTCGAATCAGGGGCAGGAGATCCGCCTGATCCTGATGGTCGACCGCCTCGTGCGGTACCGCGAGACCGAGCACGCCCTTGTGACAATAGACGCCGGATTCGCCGGTCTCCGCCAGCACCAGAAATTCGTGGCTGAGGTCGCCGCCGATCGGGCCGGTCTCCGCCCGCATCGGAATCGCCGTCAGGCCCATCCGCGCGAACGTCCTGAGATAGGCGACGAACATCTTGTTGTAGGAGACCCGGGCCGCCGCCTCGTCGATGTCGAAGGAATAGGCATCCTTCATCAGAAACTCGCGGCCGCGCATGACCCCGAATCGCGGCCTCACCTCATCGCGGAACTTCCACTGGATGTGATAGAGATTGAGCGGCAGTGCCCGATACGAGGCGACGAAGGTCCGGAAGATGTCGGTGACCATCTCCTCGTTGGTCGGGCCATAGAGCATGTCGCGCTCGTGCCGATCCTCGATGCGCAGCATCTCCTTGCCGTAGTCGTCGTAGCGCCCGCTCTCGCGCCACAGGTCGGCCGGCTGGATCGTCGGCATCAGGATCTCGATGGCGCCGGACCGGTCCTGTTCCTCGCGCACGATCTGTTCGATCTTCGCCAGAACGCGCCGGCCGATCGGCAGCCAGGAATAGATGCCGGCAGCCTGCTGGCGGATGAGCCCGGCGCGGAGCATCAGCCGGTGCGAAACGATCTCCGCTTCTTTCGGCGTCTCGCGAAGCGTGGGCAGAAAATAGCGTGACAAGCGCATGAGAAAGACGATTCCCGACCGGGCCGATTGTGCCGGCAGTCAATCGATCCTGCACTGAAAAGACAAGCCCCTGCCCTTGGCGTCGAGTTGATGTCGCAGGCAGTACGCACAGGCCGCCACGCGCGGTCGGCTTATCCGGCTATCCGGTGGGTGCGTCGGCTGTTGCCGGCGTCGACGACATGCAAAAATTTTGGGTCACAAGCGCACAAATAGATGACAAGCCTTCGAAGTTTCGCTACGGTCAAATCTATAAGTGGGGGATGGGAACTTGCTCTTCTAAAGGCTCGCCCACTCCCCTGAGAAAAAGGCATCGCGGTCTAAGTCTTGGGAGGAAGATCCCTTCGGGCGCACCGTTCGGTTGCAGCCGCTTCACCCTGAGGAAAGGTCCAATCAGCCAGTTGGATCGGTGAGTGGAGCAGGAAGGGTTAAGACGCGGAACTCGGCAAAGCAAGGCTGAAAAGCCTTGCTTTTTTTATTGCTTCGGCCCGAACAGCGCACCCAGTTCCTCGACCCCGTAGCCGAGATAGGCGACGACGAACCAGATGCCGAAAGTGACGATAGCCGCGACGATCGTCGTTGCAATTGCGGCGCGCAGCAACCGCGGATTGGCCGGCGCGCTTTCGGATCGTGCCGAGCGTCACCTCGCCCTCCTCGCCTTGCGTGCGCATTCCCCACGGCAGAACCACGAAGAGCACGATCCACCAGACGACGAAATAGATCGCGGCGATGCCGAAAACGCTCATGCGCGTGACCTCACGCCTCCTCGAGCTCGATCAGCGTGCCGAGAAAATCCTTGGGATGGAGGAAGACGACCGGCTTGCCATGCGCGCCCGTCTTCGGCTCGCCATCGCCGAGGATCCGCGCGCCCGCTGCGGCCAGCTGCCGGCTCGCGGCGCGAACGTCGTCGACCTCGTAGCACAGATGATGGATGCCGCCCTCCGGATGCCTCTCGAGGAACGCCATGATCGGCGAGTTGTCGCCGAGCGGGGCGATCAGCTCGATCTTGGTGTTGGGCAGCTCGATGAACACCGTGGTCACGCCGTGCTCCGGCTGGCCCACGGGCTCTGAGGTCTCGACGCCGAAACTGTCGCGGTAGAGCGCCGCCGCCGCCGGCAGGTCGGTGACGGCGATGGCAATGTGGTTGAGCCGGCCAATCATGTCGGCAACGTCATACGACCGACAGGAATACCGTGCAATTCGGCTTCTTGCCCCACCCGGCAGCGACTTCGGCGCGCACCGCCCGGCGGACGGCGTCCCGCACCAGCTCCGGGTCCCGCCGCCGCGGCCGCGGGATCGAGTCGATGGCGCCGAGGGCAGCGTTGAACACCGTCTCCTCCATTGGCCGGCCGGCCGGGTCCTGCTCCGGCAATCCCATCAGCGCGACATCCGGATCGGCGAGCAGCTCGCCCTTCCTGTCGAGGACGAGAGCGACCCCGACGTGGCCGGCGAAAGCGAGCCGCCGGCGCGCCGGGATGCCGAGGCCCTCGATATCGCCGATCATCTTGCCGTCGCGATAGAGCCGCCCGGCCGGTATCTCGTCGATCACCCCCGCCGGCTCCGGAGCCAGCCGAACCATGGAACCGTTTTCGATCTCCAGAACCGTCTCGACGCCGATCTCGCTCGCCAGTTCCGCATGCGCATCGAGGTGCATGGCTTCGCCATGGACCGGCACTGCGATGGCCGGCTTCACCCAGCCATACATGTGGCGCAGTTCCTCGCGCCGCGGATGGCCCGACACATGGACGAGCCGGTCGCGGTCCGTCATCACCCGCACGCCCCGCTCGGTTAGGGCATTGATGATGCGGTTGATCGGCACCTCGTTGCCGGGAATGGCGCGCGAGGAGAACACCACCAGATCGCCCTTCTCGAAGGCGACGTTGCGATGCTCGTCGGCGGCGATGCGGGCGAGCGCGGCGCGCGACTCGCCCTGGCTGCCGGTGAGGAGCGCCAGCACCTTGTTCGGCGGCAGGTGGGCGAACGCCTCCTCCTCGAGGAAAGGTGGCAGGCCGGTCAGCATGCCAAGCTCGCCGGCCACGTCGAGCACGCGGCGGATGGCGCGACCGACCACCACCACCTCCCGTCCTGCCTTGGCGGCGGCGAGCGCGATCGAACGGATGCGGCCGACATTGGAGGAGAAGGTAGTGAAGCCGACCCTCCCCTTCGCCAGCTTGACGACCTCCTCGATCTCCCGCGCCACTTCCTGCTCGCTCGGACTGCGGCCGTCGCGATAGGCGTTGGTCGAATCGCAGACCAGCGCAAGGACGCCCTCCTCGCCGATCGCCTTCAGACGGGCCTCGTCGGTCGGCTGGCCGATCACTGGCGTGTCGTCGAGCTTCCAGTCGCCGCTGTGGAGCACGGTGCCGAGCGGCGTGCGGATCGCCAGCGCGTTCGCCTCGGGAATCGAGTGAGCGACGTTGATGTATTCGATGTCGAACGGCCCGACGGTGAAACGGCCGCCGGGGGCGACGATCGTCACCGGAACCACCTCGCTGCCGAGATCCGCCGCCCGCTTCGCATTGAGGAGCCCCGCCGTGAAAGCGGTGGCATAGACCGGCACGCGGAGACGCGGCCACAGTTCGAGCAGCGCCCCGTAATGGTCCTCATGGGCGTGGGTGATGAGGATGCCGGCGAGGCTGGTCCGCTCCTCCTCGAGGAAGGCGATGTCGGGAAAGATCACGTCGGCGCCGGGCGTGTCCTCGTGCGCGAAGGCGATGCCGAAATCAACCGCGATCCAGGTTCGCTCGCGCGGCGGCCCGTAGCCATAGAGCCCGAGATTCATGCCGATCTCGCCGACTCCGCCGAGGGGAGCGAACACCAGCTCTTCCCGGAGAGGGGTCAAACCGCTTCCCATCAACCCGCGCGGGCGAAGAAGAGATCGCCGGCGCTGATCGTCTGGCGGGCGCCGTCCGGCAGCGCGAGCACCAGCCGGCCGTCCCCGTCGAGCGCATCGAAGCGGCCGGCAACGGCGCGGTCGGGGAGATTGACAGTGATTGCCTCACCGACGCCGATCGCCCGGTCAAGCCAGGCGGCGCGAATCGCCGCGAAGCCCTTGCCGCGGTCCCACCGGCCGAGTTCGGCGTCAAAGTTGACGGCCAGCTGCTCGAACAGCGCCGTGCTTTCCACCACGACACCGGCGGAGAAAAGATCGGTCGCCGGGTACACAGTGTCGCTGTCGGGATGGGAGCGGCAATTGACGCCGATGCCGATCACCACGGCGAACCGTTTGTCGGGAAGCTTCTCGCCGTCGACCAGAATGCCGGCCGCCTTCCGCCGATCAAGAAGAAGGTCATTGGGCCATTTCAGCTTCACGCGGTCGACGTATCCGGGGCCGGCGAGATCGAGGATCGCCTGGTGGAGCACCAACCCGGCAACGAAGGAGACGGTCGCCGCGAGCGGCGGCGGCGCCGGATCGATCAGAAGCAGCGAGGCGGCAAGATTGCCCCTCTCGGTCGTCCACGTCCGGCCACGGCGCCCGCGCCCCTTTGTCTGCTCCCCGGCCGTGATCCACAGGCCGGACGTGGCGCCGGCCCGCGCGCGCTCCAGCGCGAGAGAACTCGTCGAGGGAAGACTGTCGTACCCCTCGTGCCGATAGCCAGGGGGAAGGCCGTCCCTCGCCATCAACCGGGCGGGGGGAAGAAGGTCAGCGCCGCGTGCTCGGCCGCACCGCCAACCGGACCGGCGAAGATGACGAAGAACAGGACGAAGGCACCGCTCGCACCAAGTACGAAGCGCAGCTCGGTCGGCATCGGCTCGAAGCTCGACACCGGATCGTCAAAATACATGATCTTGACGATGCGCAGATAGTAGTAGGCGCCCACCACGCTGGCGAGCACGCCGATCACCGCCAGCACATAAAGGCCGGACTCGATTGCCGCCAGAAAGACGTAGAACTTGGCGAAGAAGCCGGCGAGCGGCGGGATGCCGGCGAGCGAGAACAGGATCATCGCCAGCATGAACGCCATCATCGGGTGGGTCCTGGACAGGCCGGCGAGATCGGTGATGTCGTAGGTCATGCCCTCCCGCCGCCGCATCGACAGGATGCAGGCAAAGGCGCCGATCGTCATCGCCAGATAGATCGTGATGTAGAGGACCACGCCGCGCACGCCCGCCTCGGTGCCGGCGGCCAGGCCGACAAGGGCATAACCCATGTGCCCGATGGAGGAATAGGCCATCAGCCGCTTGATGTTGCGCTGGCCGATCGCGGCGAAGGCGCCGAGCACCATCGAGGCGATGGAGATGAAGGCGAGGATCTGCTGCCAGTCGTGCGTAATCGGCGCGAACGGGCTCACCACGATACGCACGAACAACGCCATGGCCGCGACCTTCGGCGCCGCCGCAAAGAACGCGGTGACGGGCGTCGGCGCCCCCTCGTAGACGTCCGGCGTCCACATGTGGAACGGCACGGCCGATACCTTGAAGGCAAGGCCGGCGATCAAGAATACCAGACCGAAGACGAGGCCAAGCGAAGTGCTGCCCGTGTTGCCCTCGAGCGCATGGGCGATACCGGTGAAGGTGACAGTGCCGGTGAAGCCATAGACCAGCGACGCGCCGTAGAGGAGCATGCCCGACGACAGCGCCCCGAGCACGAAGTACTTGAGGCCCGCTTCGGTGGAGCGGATCGAATCCCGGTGGATCGCGGCAACGACGTAGAGCGACAGGGACTGCAGCTCGAGGCCGAGATAGGTGGCGATCAGATCGCCGGCCGAGATCATCATCATCATGCCGAGGGTGGCGATGACGATCAGCACCGGAAACTCGAAACGATCGAACCGCTGGGCCCGCGCATAGCCGATCGACATGACGATCGCCACCGCCGAGCCGATCAGCGCCAGCACCTTCATGAACCGCGCGAACGGATCGAGGACGAAGGCACCGCTGAAGGTCGTCCCCTCGACCGGCTCGATCAGGATGACCGCGCCGACGATGACCAGAAGCGCGATCGACAGGCCGGTGACCAGCGCCGTCGACCGCTCGCCGACGAACACGCCGATCATCAGAAGCGTCAGCGCGCCGACCGCGAGGATGATCTCCGGCAGCGCCGGAAGGAGGTAGGGGAGTGTCATCGGCTCGATTCTCCGCGCAGGCCGGTCATGGCGAGATCGCCGCCAGCTTGCCGGCAGCCGACAGCGCTGCCTGGTAGTTGGACACCAAGTGGTCGACGGACGCCGCCGTCACATTCATGATCGGTCCGGGGAAGAAGCCGAACAGGAGCGTGAGAACCACCAGCGGACCGAGAATCAGCTGCTCGCGCGGCGACAGGTCGAGGATGTCCTTGAGGCTCCCCTTCTCGAGCTTGCCGAAGATGACGCGGCGGTAGAGCCACAGCGCGTAGCACGCCGAAAGAATGACGCCAGTGGTCGCCAGGAACGCCACCCAGGTGTTGATGCGAAACGTCCCGATCAGCGTCAGGAACTCGCCGATGAAGCCGCTGGTGCCGGGCAGCCCGACATTCGCCAAGGTGAACACCATGAAGGCCGTCGCATAGAGCGGCATCCGGTTGACCAGGCCGCCGAACACCGAAATCTCATGCGTGTGCATGCGGTCGTAGAGGACGCCGACGCAGAGGAAGAGCGCCGCCGAGACGAGACCGTGCGACAGCATCAGGAAGATGCCGCCCTGCACCCCCTGCGTCGTCATGGCGAATATGCCCATGGTGACGAAGCCCATATGGGCGACCGACGAATAGGCGATCAGCTTCTTCATGTCGTCCTGCATCAGGGCGACCAGCGAGGTGTAGATCACCGCGACGACGGAGAGCGTGAAGATGAACGGCGCCAGCTCGGCCGAGGCGAGCGGGAACATCGGCAGCGAGAAGCGCAGGAAGCCGTAGCCGCCGAGCTTCAAAAGGATGCCGGCGAGGATCACCGAGCCAGCAGTCGGCGCCTCGACGTGGGCGTCCGGCAGCCATGTATGCACCGGCCACATCGGCATCTTGACCGCGAAGCTCGCGAAGAACGCGATCCACAGCCAGGTCTGCATCGACGCCGGGAAGCTGTGATTGAGCAGCGTCGGGATGTCGGTGGTCCCCGCCTCCAAGTACATCGCCATGATGGCGAGCAGCATCAGCACCGAGCCGGTCAGCGTGTAGAGGAAGAACTTGAAGCTCGCATAGACGCGCCGCGGGCCGCCCCAGATGCCGATGATCAGGAACATCGGGATCAGGCCGCCCTCGAAGAAGACGTAGAAGAGCACCAGATCGAGCGAGCAGAAGACGCCGACCATCAGCGTTTCCAGCACCAGGAAGGCGATCATGTACTCCTTGAAGTACTTCTTGATCACCACGCCGGCTGGCGAGGATGCAGAGCGGCATCAGGAAGGTCGTCAGGATGACGAACAGCATCGAGATGCCGTCGACGCCCATGTGGTAGGAGATGCCGCCGCTGAGCCAGTGCGCTCTGCTCGACCATCTGGAAGCCGGGATCGGACGGGTCGAAATTGACCCAGATGAACAGCGACAGGATGAAGGTGATCGTCGTCGTCCACAGCGCGACGTTGAAGATGTTGCGGCGCGCGATCTCGTCGTCGCCGCGGATCACCAGCATCAAGCAGCGCGCCGACCAGCGGCAGGAAGGTGACAGTCGACAGGATCGGCCAATCGGTCATCGCACGATCCTCACAGCGCGAACATCAGGTAGGTGACCAGCGCGGCCACGCCGATCAGCATGGCGAAGGCGTAGTGGTAGAGGTAGCCGCGTCTGCAGCCGCACGACCCGCTGGGTCACGTCGAGGACGCGGGCCGAGACGCCGTCGGGGCCGAAGCCGTCGATCAGCCAGCCGTCGCCCTGCTTCCACAGGAAGCGGCCGAGCCACTTGGCCGAGCGGACGAACAGGAAGTCGTAGAGCTCGTCGAAGTACCACTTGTTGAGCAGGAACTGGTAGAGCCAGTCGTTGCGCTCGGCGAGGCGGCGCGGCGCCTCGGCGAGTTGATGTAGATACCAGTAGCAGGCGATGGCCACGCCGATCAGCATCATCAGGGTCGGCAGGAGCTTCGCCCAGAACGGGATCTGCTCCATCGCCTCGAGCATGCTTGTTCTCGGTGACCAGCGACCGAGCGCCGCCTTCCAGAAGGCTTCATGCCCAGCGCCGATGAACAGGCCGTGGAAGATCAGCCCGCCGAACAGCGCGCCCGAGCGCCAGCACCATCGAGCGGGACCGAGCATCACCCGCGGCTATTCGTGGACGTGCTTCATGACCTCGGCGGAAGTCGCGCGGCCGCCCGTGGAAGGTCATGAAGATCAGCCGCCAGAGTAGAACGCGGTGAGCAGCGCCGCGCCGAGCGGTCATGAGAAGGCGTAGCCGGCGAGCGGATTGCTGCTCGACCTCGGCCGCCTCGATGATCGCGTCCTTGGAGAAGTAGCCGGCGGTCAGCGGGAAGCCGGTCAGCGCCAGCGTGCCGATCACCATCATCGCAGTAGGTGACGGAGGATGTGCTTGCGCAGGCCGCCCATCTTGCGCATGTCCTGCTCGTCGTGCATCGGCGTGGATGACCGAGCCGGCAGCCGAGGAACAGCAGCGCCTTGAAGAAGGCGTGGGTGAACAGGTGGAAGATGCCGACCGAGTAGGCGCCGACGCCCAGCGCGGCGAACATGTAGCCGAGCTGCGAGCAGGTCGAATAGGCGATGACCCGCTTGATGTCGTTCTGCACCAGGCCGATGGTCGCGGCGAAGAAAGCGGTCGTCGCGCCGATGAAGGTGACGAAGGTGAGCGCCACCGGCGACAGCTCGAACAGCGGCGACAGCCGCGCCACCATGAAGACGCCGGCCGTCACCATGGTCGCGGCATGGATCAGCGCCGAGACCGGCGTCGGGCCTTCCATCGCGTCCGGCAGCCAGGTGTGGAGCAGGAACTGCGCCGACTTGCCCATCGCGCCCATGAAGAGAAGCAGGCAGAGCACGGTCATGGCGTCGACGTCCCACGACAGGAAATGCATCGTTCGTGCCGGCGATGGTCGGCGCGTTGGCGAAGATCGTGTCGTATTCGACCGAGTTGAACAGGAAGAAGATGCCGAAGATGCCGAGCGCGAAGCCGAAATCGCCGACGCGGTTGACGATGAAGGCCTTGATCGCCGCGGCGTTGGCCGACGGCCTCTTGTACCAGAAGCCGATCAGCAGATAGGAGGCGAGGCCGACGCCCTCCCAGCCGAAGAAGAGCTGGACGAGATTGTCGGACGTCACCAGCGTCAGCATGGCGAAGGTGAACATCGACAGATAGGCGAAGAAGCGCGGCCGGTCTGGATCGTGCGCGCATGTAGCCGATCGAGTAGACGTGGACGACGCGACGACACGGTGGTCACCACGACCAGCATCACCGCGGTCAGCGTGTCGATGCGGAGCGCCCAGTCGACGTTCAGCGTTCCGGACGTGAACCAGCTGCAGCACCTGGCACGCGCTCGACCGGCGCCGTCGCCGAAGCGACGGTGAAGAAGGCGATCCACGACAGGATGCGCCGACGACGACCAGGAAGCCCGAGGTGATGAGTTCGGCCGGCCGCGAGCCGACCGCCGCCGGCTCGTGGTCATGCTCGTCGTCGTCGGCCCCGTGCTCGCCGTGCTGCCGGGCGCATGGCGACGCACGGGCGTCGGCGCCGGCCTCGCCGGGCCGGGATGGCGCCGATGCGCGCCGAACAGCTGATCACGCCGGCGATGATCGCGCCGAGCAGCGGCAGGAAGACGATGGCTGAGTACATGCCGCCGCTCAGCCCTTCATCATGTTGATGTCTTCGACCGCGATCGAGCCGCGGTTGCGGAAGAAGACGACGAGGATGGCAAGGCCGATGGCCGCCTCGGCGGCCGCGACGGTCAGCACCAACAGCGCGAAGACCTGGCCGACCAGGTCGCCGAGGAAGGCCGAGAAGGCGACGAGGTTGATGTTGACGGCGAGCAGGATCAGCTCGACCGACATCAGGATGACGATGACGTTCTTGCGGTTGAGGAAGATGCCGAAGATGCCGAGCGTGAACAGGATCGCGGCGACCGTCAGATAGTGCGCCGAGCCCGATCGTCATCAGATGCCCTTCCCCGGTCTCGACCTTGCGGATCTCGATCGCCGTCTCCGGCGTGCGCGCCGACCTGCTCGGCGATCGTCTGGCGCTTGACGTCGGCTGGTGGCGCAGCGTCAGCACGATGGCGCCGATCATGGCGACGAGAAGCACCATGCCGGCCGCCTGGAAGAAGTAGACGTAGCGCGTGTAGAGGAGCTCGCCGAGCGCCGCCGTGTTGGAGAGGCTCGGCCGCGGATCGGCGCCGCGGCGCTGCCGCGCTGTCGGCGCGAACGCCCAGCCGCCGAGCACGACCAGCAGTTCGGCGAGCAGGACGATCCCGACCAGCGCGCCGACCGGCAGGTAGTTGAGGAAGCCCTGGCGCAGCTCGACGAAGTCGACGTCGAGCATCATCACCACGAACAGGAACAGCACCGCCACGGCGCCGACATAGACGACGACCAGGATCATCGCCGAGGAACTCGGCGCCGAGCAGCACGAACAGCCCCGCCGCGTTGAAGAAGGCGAGGATCAGGAACAGCACCGAATGGACCGGGTTGCGCGCCCCGATCACCATGACCGCCCGAGGCGATCGTCACCGCGGAGAAGAGATAGAAGAAGATTGCGCTGATAACCATCGTCAGCGGTTCACCCGAGACTCGCCGGCAAGCGCTGGTTTCTTAGACATTTGCCCGCGCCCCCGTCCAATCCTTCATCGTAGCGGCGCGTCCGCCGCGATGTTGGCCGCGATCTCGCGCTCCCAGCGGTCGCCATTGGCGAGCAGCCTCTCCTTGTCGAAGTACAGCTCCTCGCGCGTCTCGGTCGCGAACTCGAAGTTCGGCCCCTCGACGATGGCATCGACCGGGCAGGCTTCCTGGCAGAAGCCGCAATAGATGCACTTCACCATGTCGATGTCGTAGCGGGTCGTGCGCCGCGTGCCGTCGTTGCGGCGCGGGCCGGCCTCGATGGTGATCGCCTGGGCCGGGCAGATCGCCTCGCACAGCTTGCAGGCGATGCAGCGCTCCTCGCCGTTCGGATAACGGCGCAGCGCATGCTCGCCGCGGAAGCGCGGGCGAGACCGGGCCCTTTTCGAAGGGATAGTTGAGCGTCGCCTTCTGGCGCGAAGAAATAGCGCATCGACAGGAAGAAGCGCCGAGACGAACTCGCTCAGGAACAGCGATTTGGGCCGCCTGGTCGAGCTCTCATCTGCAGCCGCACCCCAACCGGTGATCTGCAGGACGACGGCGACGACGACGACCATGAACAGCGAGATCGGCAGGAAGACCTTCCAGCCGAGCCGCATCAGCTGGTCGTAGCGGTAGCGCGGCACGAACGCCTTCACCATCGCGAACATGAAGAAGACGAAGCGAGACCTTGAGGACGAACCAGACGACGCCCGGCACCCAGGTGAAGGGCGCCACCGCCACCGGCGGCAGCCAGCCGCCGAGGAACAGGATCGTCGTCAGCGCGCACATCAGCACGATCGCCACGTATTCGCCGAGCATGAACAGCATGTACGGCGTCGAGCGAATATTCGACCATGAAGCCGGCAACCAGCTCCGATTCGGCCTCGACCAGATCGAAGGGCGGCCGGTTGGTCTCGGCCAGCGCCGAGATGAAGAAGATGACGAACATCGGCAGGAGCGCCAGCCAGTACCAGTCGAGGAAGCTGTTGGGCAGGCCGAGCGCGCGTGCCGAGACCGTCCGCCTGCGCGAATGACGATGTCGGTCAGATTGAGCGAGCCGACGCACAGCAGCACGGTGATGATGACGAAGCCGATCGAGACCTCGTAGGAGACCATCTGCGCCGCCGAGCGCAGGGCGCCGAGGAACGGGTATTTCGAGTTCGACGCCCAGCCGGCCATGATGATGCCGTAGACGCCGAGCGAGGAGATGGCGAAGATGTAGAGGATGCCGACATTGATGTCGGCGATCACCCAGCCGGCGTCGACCGGCACCACCGCCCAGGCCGACAGCGCCAGCGTCGTCGTCACCAGCGGCGCGAGCAGGAAGATGCCCTTGTTGGAGCCGGACGGGACCACCGGTTCCTTGAAGACGAACTTGAGCAGGTCGGCGAAGGACTGAAGCAGCCCCCACGGCCCGACGACGTTCGGCCCGCGCCGCATCTGCACCGCCGCCCAGATCTTGCGGTCGGCGTAGAGCAGATAGGCGACGAAGATCAGCAGCACGACCATCAGGAGCAGGCTCTCGCCGATGATGATCAGCGCCGGGATGACGTAGTCCTGGAAGAAGCCCATCGTCCTACTCCGCCGCGCTCGCCAGCCGGCCAGCCGCCAGCGCCGAGCATTCCGCCATCACGGCAGAGGCCCGAGCGATCGGGTTGGTCAGGTAGAAGTCCACGATCGCATTATGGAAGGGCTCGGCCCGCGGTTCCCCGCCCCGCGCGCCCAGCTTGCCCACGTCTTCCGTCGCGCCGCCGCCCGCCTGATCGACCCTGAGGAAATGCGGGTGTGCCGCGTAGAGGGTGGCACGCAGCTCGGCGAGCGAATCGAAGGGAAGCCTGTGGCCGAGAACGCCGGACAGCGCCCGCAGGATCGCCCAGTCCTCGCGCGCCTCGCCCGGCGGGAAGGCGGCACGCGCCGTCATCTGCACGCGGCCTTCGGTATTCACGTAGGTCGCCGATTTCTCGGTGTAGGCGGCGCCGGGCAGGATGACGTCGGCGCGATGGGCGCCGGCATCGCCATGGGTGCCGATATAGACGACGAAGGCTTCGCCGAGCGCGTTGACCTTCGATCTCGTCGGCGCCGAGCAGGAACAGCACATCGATTTCGTCGGCGGCCGCGGCGGCGACCATGCCGATCACGTCATGTCCGCCCTCGCCGGGAGCGAAGCCGAGATCGAGGCCGCCGACCCGGGAAGCGGCCGTATGCAGTACGGCGAGCCCGTTCCAGCCCTCGTCGCGGTCACCGGACGCCGCGAGCTTCGCCGCGATGGCGAGGATCGCATCGCCGTCCGGTCGCGCCAGGGCCGCCCTGCCCGACAATGATCAGCGGCCGTTTGGCCTCGGCCAGGACCTTGCCGAAAGCGTTGTCGCCGCTGGCGACGCGGGTCAAGGTGTCGGCTCCCGCCCCCAGATACTCGTAGTCGATAGGTGAGATCGACCTTCTCGCCGATTAGCCCGATCCCGACAGCCCCCCCGGCGCCAGCGCCCGCGGATGCGCGCGTTGAGGACCGCGGCCTCGTGGCGAGGGTTGGAGCCGACGATCAGGATCGCGTCCGCGTGAATCGATGCCGGCGATGGTCGGGTTGAAGATATAGCTGGCGCGCCCCAGCGACGGGTCGAGCTTGGCCCCGTCCTGCCGACAGTCGATATGGGGCGAGCCGAACGCCGTCATCAGAGATTTCAGCGCATACATTTCCTCGACGCCGGCAAGATCGCCGGCGATGGCGGCGATCCGCTTTGGGTCGATGCCGGCGGTCTTTTCGGCAATTGCCGCGAACGCTTCCGGCCACGGCACCGGCTCCAGCCGTCCGCCGCGACGGACGTAGGGGCGATCGAGCCGTTGCGTGCCGAGGCCGTCCCAGATGAAGCGCGATTTGTCGGAGATCCACTCCTCGTTCACCGCCTCGTTCAACCGGGGCATGATGCGCATGACGGTACGGTCGCGGGTGTCAACCCGAATGGCGGAGCCGAGCGCGTCCATGACGTCGATCGATTCGGTCTTGACCAGTTCCCAGGGACGGGCCTGGAAGGCGTAGGGCTTGGAGGTCAAAGCGCCGACCGGGCAAAGGTCGATGACGTTGCCCTGCAGCTCCGAGCTCATGGCGTGCTCGAGATAGGTGGTGATCTCCATGTCCTCGCCGCGGCCGGTCGCGCCGAGTTCCGGCACGCCCGCGATCTCGGCGGAGAAGCGGACGCAGCGCGTGCAATGGATGCAGCGCGTCATGATCGTCTTGACCAGCGGACCGATATACTTGTCCTCGACCGCGCGCTTGTTCTCCTCGAACCGGCTGCCATCGACGCCATAGGCCATCGCCTGGTCCTGCAGATCGCACTCGCCGCCCTGATCGCAGATCGGGCAGTCAAGCGGGTGGTTGATCAGCAGGAATTCCATCACGCCTTCGCGCGCGCGCCGGACCATCTTGGAGCGTGTGATCACCTCCGGCGGCTCGCCGTTCGGCCCGGGTCGGCAGTCGCGAACCGCCCAGGCGCAAGAAGCGACCGGCTTGGGCGCGCCTTTCAGCTCCACCAGACACATGCGGCAGTTGCCGGCAATGGACAGCCGGTCATGGTAGCAGAAGCGCGGAATCTCGGCGCCGGCAGCCTCGCAGGTCTGGAGCAGCGTATACTCCGCCGGGACTTCGATTTCTTTGCCGTCGACCTTGATCAGGGGCATCAGCCGTTACTCCGCCGCCTCGACCATCAGCGGATCGCCTACCGTCGGCTTTGTCTCGTAGTTGTCGATTCGCTCCTCGATCACGTCGCGGAAATGCCGGATCAGGCCCTGCACCGGCCACGCCGCCGCATCCCCCAACGCGCAGATCGTATGGCCCTCGACCTGATAGGTCACTTCGAGGAGCATGTCGATTTCCTGCTTGCGGGCACGCCCCTCCGCCATCCGCTCCAAAACGCGCCACATCCAGCCGGTCCCCTCCCGGCACGGCGTGCACTGCCCGCAGCTCTCGTGCTTGTAGAAGTAGGAGAGGCGCGAGATCGCCCGGATGATGTCCGTCGACTTGTCCATGACGATCACCGCGGCGGTCCCGAGACCGGATTTCGCGTCGCGGAGCGAATCGAAATCCATGACGAGGTCGTTGCAGAGCGAGGCCGGCAGGCACGGCACGGAGGCTCCACCCGGGATCACGGCCAGCAGATTGTCCCAGCCACCGCGCACGCCGCCGCAGTGGCGATCGATCAGCTCCCGCAGCGTGATTCCCATCTCCTCTTCCACTGTGCAGGGCTTCTCCACGTGCCCGGAGATGCAGAAGAGCTTGGTGCCGGTGTTGTTCGGCCGGCCGAAGCCGGCAAACCAGGCGGCCCCCTTCGGAGAATCGTCGGAGCGACAGCGATCGACTCGACGTTGTTCACCGTCGTCGGGCAGCCGTAGACGCCGACGCTCGCCGGGAACGGCGGCTTCAGGCGTGGCATGCCCTTCTTGCCTTCGAGCGACTCGAGAAGGCCGGTCTCCTCGCCGCAGATATATGCGCCGGCGCCATGATGGACGATGATATCGAAATCCCAGCCGTGCTTGTTGTCTTTGCCGATGAGCTTGGCCTCGTAGGCCTGATCGACCGCCGCCTGCAGCCGCTCCCGCTCACGGATGAACTCGCCGCGGATATAGATAAACGCCGTATGGGCGCCCATGGCGAAGCCGGCGACGAGGCAGCCCTCTACCAGGATGTGCGGGTCGTGACGCATGATCTCCCGGTCTTTGCAGGTGCCTGGCTCCGATTCGTCGGCATTCACGACCAGATAAGCGGGCCGTCCGTCCGATTCCTTCGGCATGAACGACCATTTGAGCCCGGTCGGAAAGCCCGCGCCGCCGCGCCCGCGAAGCCCCGAGGCTTTCATCTCGGCGACAATCGCGTCGCGCCCCTTGTCAAGGAGCGCCTTGGTGTTGTCCCACTGGCCCCGTGCCATCGCCCCCTTCAGGCCCCAGTCGTGGAGCCCGTAGAGATTGGTGAAGATCCGGTCCTTGTCGCTCAGCATGTGATCACTTCAATGCCACGTCGATGGTGTCCAAAGAGGTCATCCGGCGCTCGAGCCGCTCGATCCGCCGTTCGATACCGCGGCCCGGGGTAGCGAATTCAGGCTGGTTCGCGCGCGCGGCATCAAGCTCGCGCTGCAGCTCGACCAGTTCCGCCCGCACCGCCGTCACTTCAATCTCCAGGTTACCGAGGCGCGTCTGAATCGACTTCAGAACCTCGTCAACCAGTTCGTTCATCGCCTCAACCATCGTCCGCTCCTACGGTCAGCCCTTCACTTCCGGGTTGTCGGCGGCGTCCTTTGCCGTTTCGTCGACTTTTTCGTCCTTCTTTTCCTTCGTCGACTGCCGGTCGGCGGCTTTCTCAACCTGCTGTGAGACCTGTCCGTTCGGGTCCGGCGGGCTCGGCGCGGCAGCGTGCGGCTTGGAGGCGTCAATCGGCGCGTCCCCGACCTCGACGGTACTTTCACCTTGCCTGGGCTGTGGAGCTGTCGTCGCGAGGTCCTTTGCCTGGCTGATCCAGTCCTCGCGGACAATGCGGCCCTTGAAGCTGAGAAAATCGTCGACCCATGCGATCTGGCGCGGCTCCCAGGCGGCGATCTGATCGAAATGATAGACCCCGAGCGAGTTGAGGATTCTCCTCAATCTTCGGGCCGATCCCGGAAATACGCTTCAGATCGTCGGCCTTGCCCTCGCGCGGACCGGCCAAGCCTTGCGGCTTGTCGGCGTCTGATACGACAGCAGTCTCGGCAGCTGGCTCGGGGGGCCTGTCGTCCCCCTCCTTGGCGTAGAGCGCCGGATCGGTCAGCGTCGTCGGACCGCCGACCGGTGCGGAGAACTGGCGATCGATCTGCGGGCCCGGCTTCACCGGCCTGCCGGCGGCGAGATCGTCGATGAGTTTGCTGAAATCTCTCGGCGGTGAGATCCTCAAAAGTGTCGGAGCCGATCAGGACCATCGGCGCGTTCACGCAGGCGCCGAGGCACTCCACCTCTTCCCACGAGAAAGCGCCGTCCGACGACAGATGGAACGGCTCGTGATTGATCCTGTTGCGGCAGACTTCCTTGAGGTCGTTGGCACCGCGCAGCCAGCAGGGGGTTGTCCCGCACACCTGGATGTGGGCGACCCGGCCGACCGGCTCCAAGTTGAACATGGTGTAGAAGGTCGCGACCTCGAGCACCCGGATCTTGGGCATGTCGAGCATCTCGGCGACGACCTCGATCGCCGGCTCGGTGACCCATCCCTCCTGCGCCTGTGCCCGCCACAGGAGCGCGATCACCGCCGAGGCCTGCCGGCCTTCGGGATACTTGGCGATCTCCTTCTCCGCCCACGCCACATTGGCCTCGGTGAACGCGAAGCTCTCGGGCTGGACCTCGGCGAGGCGACGCATAGCCATCAGCGGTCCACCTCCCCGAAGACGATGTCGAGCGAGCCGAGAATGGCGGAGACGTCGGCGAGCATGTGGCCGCGGCAGATGAAGTCCATGGCAGCCAAGTGAGCAAAGCCCGGCGCCCGCAATTTGCAGCGGTAAGGCTTGTTGGACCCGTCCGAGACCAGATAGACGCCAAACTCCCCCTTTGGCGCCTCGACGGCGGCATACGCCTCCCCGGCCGGCACGCGATAGCCCTCGGTGTAGAGCTTGAAATGGTGGATCAGCGCCTCCATCGACCGTTTCATCTCGGCGCGGCGCGGCGGCACCACCTTGCCGTCGTCGGAGGTGACGGGCCCCCTCCCATCCGCCTGGCTCAGCTTCTCGACGCACTGCTTCATGATCTTGGTCGCCTGCCGCATCTCCTCCATGCGGATCAGGTAGCGATCGTAGCAGTCGCCGTTCTTGCCGACGGGGATGTCGAAGTCCATCTCCTCATAGCACTCGTATGGCTGCGCCTTGCGAAGGTCCCAGGCGGCGCCGGAGCCGCGGACCATGACGCCTGAAAATCCCCATTTCCAGGCGTCGTCGAGACTGACGACCCCGATATCGACATTGCGCTGCTTGAAGATGCGGTTGTCGGTGAGCAATCCCTCGATGTCGTCGCACACCTTGAGGAAGGGATCGCAGAAGGCGCCGATATCGTCGACGAGCTTTTGCGGCAGGTCCTGGTGGACGCCGCCCGGGCGGAAATAGGCCGCGTGCATGCGGCTGCCGCTCGCCCGCTCGTAGAACACCATCAGCTTCTCGCGCTCCTCGAACCCCCACAGCGGCGGCGTCAGGGCGCCGACGTCCATTGCCTGGGTGGTGACGTTGAGGAGGTGCGAAAGGAGCCGTCCCATCTCGCAATAGAGGACGCGGATGAGCTGACCGCGCCGCGGTACGGTGATGCCGAGGAGCCGCTCCGTCGCCAGCGCGAAGGCGTGCTCCTGGTTCATCGGCGCCACATAGTCGAGCCGGTCGAAATACGGCACCGCCTGCAGATAGGTCTTGTGCTCGATCAGCTTCTCGGTGCCGCGATGGAGCAGCCCGATATGCGGATCCACCCGCTCGACGACTTCGCCGTCGAGCTCCAGCACCAGCCTCAGCACGCCATGGGCAGCCGGGTGCTGCGGCCCGAAATTGATATTGAAGGTGCGGACTTCGGTCTCGGCCATGTCGATCTGATCGCTAGTTCGCCTTCTCGTCGCCGGGAAGCACGTAGTTCGGGCCCTCCCACGGCGATTCGAAATCGAAGGTGCGGAATTGCTGCGCCAGGCGCACCGGCTCGTAGATCACCCGCTTCTGCTCGTCGTCCCAGCGCACCTCGACGAATCCGGTAAGCGGGAAATCCTTGCGGAGCGGATGCCCCTCGAAACCATAGTCGGTGAGGATGCGTCTGAGATCCGGGTGCCCGGTGAAGAGAACCCCGTAGAAGTCGTAGACCTCGCGCTCGAACCAGTCGGCCGCCGGGAAGATCGGGGTGAGCGACGGGACAGGTGTGGCTTCGTCGGTCATCGCCTTGAGGCGGATGCGCATATTCTGGCGCGGCGACAGGAAATGATAGACGACGTCGAAGCGCTTTTCGCGGCTCGGCCAGTCGACGCCGCAGATGTCGGTGAGGTTGACGAAGGCGAGCCGCGGGTCGTCGTGAAGAAGCCGGACAAACGTCACGAGCTCGGTCGGCACCACGGTCATGGTCAGCTCGCCATGGGCCACGTGCCACTCGACCACGGCGTCACCTTGCTTCGATACGATGTACTCGGCCAGATCCTTCAGCGCTTCATCCATCGAACGGTTCCGCCAGCCTTTCTATCGTTCGATCGTGCCGGTGCGGCGGATCTTCTTCTGCAAAAGCAGAACGCCGTAGAGCAGCGCCTCAGCGGTCGGCGGACAGCCGGGTACGTAAATGTCGATGGGCACGATCCGGTCGCAGCCGCGCACCACCGAATAGGAATAGTGGTAATAGCCGCCGCCGTTGGCGCAGGATCCCATGGAGATGACGTAGCGCGGCTCCGGCATCTGGTCGTAGACCTTGCGGAGCGCCGGAGCCATCTTGTTGGTGAGCGTGCCGGCGACGATCATCACGTCCGACTGACGCGGCGAACCGCGCGGCGCAAAGCCGAACCGCTCGGCATCGTAGCGCGGCATCGACATCTGCATCATCTCGACCGCGCAGCACGCCAGCCCGAAGGTCATCCACATCAGCGAGCCGGTGCGCGCCCAGTTGATCAGGTCGTCGGTGGCCGTGACCAGAAAGCCCTTGTCGGCCAGCTCGTTGTTGACCTCGAGGAAGAAGGGGTCGTTGCGGGGAACCAGCGGCTTGGCCGGCTCCACCAGCTTGTTGTCCTGTTTCGGCGCGCTCAATCCCATTCCAGCGCTCCCTTACGCCACTCGTAGATGAAGCCGATGGTGAGGACGGCGAGGAAAATGATCACCGACCAGAAGCCGAACCAGCCGATCTTGTTGAAGACCACCGCCCAAGGGAACAGGAAGGCCACCTCGAGATCGAAGATGATGAAGAGGATGGCGACCAGGTAGAAACGGGCGTCGAACTTCATCCGCGCGTCGTCGAACGGCACGAATCCGCACTCGTAGGGCGACAGCTTTTCCGGATCCGGGTTTTTGTAGGCGACGATGAACGGCGCAATCAGCAGCGCCAGCCCGATCACCAAGGCCACACCGACGAAAATCACCAGCGGCATATAAGCGGTGAGCAGGTTCTCCATCTCATCCTCATGCCGACCTGCCGGCCAAAGGCCGCCGACGGCTTAGCCCGATAAATGTTGCAGCGCAACGCGTCGGCAAGGCCCCAATTGGCACCGTGGTTCCGGTACAAATGTCGACGCGTTCCAAGATACGACAGACGGGTCGAGGCTTACCGGAGCGAGGCCGGAGTGGCAAGGGGCGGAAGGCCACTGATTAAGCACTCTGAGGGACACGAGCGAACCGTGCCGCAGCATCCACAGTGTTGAACTCGCTTACGCCGCCGGCCTGGCGTCTTTCGCGCTGTTAGTCATCGGCCCGTTGGCGCTCAACCCCGCAATTCATTTCGGCCTATTTCCTACAAAGCGGCAAACCGAAGCGAACCCTCGCCCGTGGCTCACTTCCCGCGTCTGGTGGTGAAGACGGACGCATGAACCCCATCAACCCCGGGGCGGCCGCTCGAAGCGGTCACCCTTCCGGCGTGATGCCTTGCCGCCGGTCATACCGGCTCGAATTTTCAGCGCCGATTCGTCAAGGAAGCGCGTAAAATTCCATGTTGAGACGAAACATCGGAGGCCGGCCCGCACCCGGCTCAAACCAGCTTCATTCAGCAGGACCGAGGGTCTTCAGATACGCCTGAATGTCTTGAAGATCCGCATCGGTTGGAATTTGGCCCTTCGGCTTGAAGAACCCGGTCTTTTCGAACACCGGCATAATTTTCAATTGTTGGCCTTCATCGTCGATGCCTTCCATCACGGCGCGCTTGAATATTGAGAAATCCCAATAGGCGGCGTCACCCGCGAGTTTCCCGCCCACCTCGGCTCCCTGAGCTTCGCTGCCGTGACAGCTCGCGCAATTATCCCCGTAGAGCTGCTTGCCGGCTCCCAAGTCCTGAGCAACGGAAGCCTGGGCAGATGCAAGTAGCAAGATGGTTGCGGTCGAGATCAGGAGTTTGCGCATAGCTGTTTCCATTGTTGATCTGCAATAACCGATATCTGCCCGAGCCCCGTGACTGGTTCAATTAACCGTCTCGACCACATTGAAGGCAAAGCGGAAGTGCGGCAGGTCCTCGCCCGGATGATCAGCGGCGTAGGTGAGCTGCGGCAGCCGGAAATTGTTCGGGCCGGTCTCCTTGCCTTTGTAGATCGCCGGATAAAGGTCGACGTAGTGCCGCCCGGGTTGCCCGGTCGCATAGAGGTGGATCACCACATCGCCCTGGCTGTTGAAACCGCACGAATAGCCGATGAAGCTGTTGTCGTAGTCGATCGTGAAAATGTTGGCGGTTTCGGTCCAGCCAACCCCCTTCAGATGGATGGTAAACGTCGTTCCGACTGGCCCGTGATCGACATCGAGCGGCATGGCAGTCGGCTGAATCCACAGCGTTCCGGACTTCTTCGATCCGCCGTCGTCAACCCAGAGCCGGTGAGCCCCGCCGAGGTCGTCGGGCGTGTTGACGTCGAAGCTGAGGTTTCCCTTATCGTCCGACGTCGCCTTGGCGATGACCTTCGAGGACTCCTCCCAACCGCCGCCGCTGACCCGGTTGCCGGTTACCGTCGTCCAGTTCAGCTGGTAGACCTTGCCCGGCTCAAAACCCGTGCCGCTGACTGTGACCGGCTTGTCGACCGGCGAGAACCGTGGCGTCACCTCAAGCTGGCCGGCCGCAGGCAGGCTGCGGATTTCGGTCTGGACTTGCTGGTCAGGCGACGGCGGCAGGATGGCGCCACCGGCCGTGATCGTGAACGGAATGGCGAATTGCGGCCGCTCAGGCTCCGGGGATTGCTGCATGTTGCGATAGGCGAAGGTGAAACCGCCGTGCAGAACCTCCAGCATGTGGAGGCCCGGCTCACCGGTAGCCGGAATCGTGAACCTGGCAGAGCCGCCGGTCGACACAGATGAGATCCAGCCGGTGAAATTGTTATCGTAAAGGAGCAGCCAGCTGTTGTGCAGCTGCCGCCAGCCGATGCCCTTCACGTCAACCGTAATGGGTTGTCCCACCGGGCCGCTCTTTGGGGAAACGTCGACCGTCATGTCAACGTAGAACCCGGTTTGCGACAACAGCCGGTCACCTTCCTGAACAACGACATCGTGGGTGAAGCCGAAATCCTCGGGAACGACGAAGTTGGCCGACGCCACCCCGTTTGCGTCGCTGGTCAACGTGGCGATCTGGTAGCCGACCGGGGCAAAGTCACGGCCGTGATACTCGCCGTTGCCGACGTTCCAGCTCCCCTTGACCGTCCGCCAGACGATCTGGACCTGTGAATTGGCCGGCAGTCCGTCCGCCTTGACCGTGACTGGCGTTCCGACAGGACCGTGGGTGGGCGTAACCGTTACGCTTCCCACGAAGCCACCGGACGTTTGGGCAAACGGCGCTTCCGGGCCGAGCGCGGCCGGCAGCGGAGCGGCCCCCGCTGCCGCAATCGGGAAAACCAGCGCCACGGCTGCACAGGAGGCCAGCGACTTGATCCAGGTGCTGAAAATACGGCCCATGGTGACCAACCCTCCGTGATTACCCAGGTTTGCCTCGGTCAGGTTTCGACCGTCACATGGCGTCAGGAACGACGGTGAGCTGCGAGGCCTTGACATTGAACGGAGCCCAACTCTCGGTCTCGCCCTGAGGCAGGGTGGCGACAACCTGGTAGGTCAGACTGCCCGCCGGATAGTCGTCCGGGATCGTCCAGCCCGCGGTCCAGAAATTGTCCACGGGATTGTCGTGCGGGTGGCCGCTGTAGGCCATCGGAAACTCCTCGCCCGATGACAGGGTCACCACGAGGCTCTTGAGGTCCGCGTCGGTGACGGGGTCGCCATTCTGATTGAGGACGCGCACGCGGAAGACGACCTTATCCCCATGCTTGTACTGGCTGCTCAAGACGCAGTGCGGCGTGGCTGAGCCCTCGGGCGGGCTGACCACCATGTCGCCCTCGAAAAAGAGCTTGTCCTGCGCGAATGCCGAGCCGGAGAATCCGAGCAAGGCGAGCGACAAGCCGATAGCCGAATATTTGCCAAGCCGGTTCATCTTCATGTCCTTTCTGCTTTGCATCCACGACCCGGATGCGGTCTTTCTCATGTTGAATATGCGCCCCCACTTCGGACAACAGTTTGAGCGAAGTCAAGACGGGTGCTTTTCGCTCACCTGCAATAACTGAACGCCGCACACCGCGCTTGCCGCGACGGTGAAGCAATCCTCCTCCACTCGCGCAGCTACATCAAACGCGACAGGAATTCATTTCGGTCAGGCTGAAGGGTGTTTGGGAGAGAATGGCGGGAGCGACGGGGCTCGAACCCGCGACCTCCGGCGTGACAGGCCGGCACTCTAACCAACTGAGCTACGCCCCCGCTAGGGCAGCCACAGCGACACGATCGATGCAGCGCTGGTGAGGTAAGGGAGCGCTGTTGCCAAGTCAAGCGGCTCGGGTATCTGACGCGCCATTCCGCCGCGTTCGCCTCGGGCGGCCCGGAACCGGGCCGGCCTTGCGCCAGCGTGTCTGGCGCGATCGCAGGCTGGTGGGCGGTGAGAGGCTCGAACTCCCGACATCCACGGTGTAAACGTGGCGCTCTACCAGCTGAGCTAACCGCCCTCGCACCTGCTCCGATTTATTCGGCGGGCCCGCCGCGCGCAAGGGCGGCATGGCCCGCCGACAATCCCGATCGCATCTTGTGAGGGAGCGCGACGGCGGCGCAGCGTCAGCGCCTAGCGATTGACTGCGTCCTTGAGTCCCTTGCCGGCCTTGAACTTCGGAGTCTTCGAAGCGGCGATCCTGATCGTCTCGCCGGTGCGCGGATTGCGGCCTGTGCTCGCTGCACGGTTGGCCACGCTGAAGTTGCCGAAGCCGATGATCTTGACTTCCTGGCCCGATTTCAGTGCGCCCGTGATGGCGTCGAACGTCGCATCAACGGCCTGCCCGGCGCCCGCCTTGGACATCCCGGTGCGTTCCGCCACAGACGCGATGAGATCATTCTTGTTCATGTCCACATCCCTTTCACTGAGTTGAGCCGAAAGCGAATTGCCTCTTCGACTTCACGCGGGACACTCCTGCTAAATCCGTCCGGTGGCAAGTCAAAAACGGCGGATTTCCGCGATTTTGATCGAAACGCCATTCCCCGCAAAAAGACGGCGCCCGCTGGTAGGCGGGCGCCGAATTCACAACGATTCCAGACAGTTAGTGAGCCGTGAGAGCCGCTCCGGTGTCCTCTTCCGGAACGACCGCCTTGGCGAGCTCTTTTGTCTCATCCCACTCGATCGGCTCCGGCATGCGGACGAGGGCGTGCTTCAACACCTCCTCCATCCGCGCCACCGGAATGATCTCGAGCCCGCTCTTCACGTTGTCGGGGATGTCGGCGAGGTCCTTCGCATTGTCCTCGGGGATCAGCACCATCTTGATGCCGCCGCGAAGCGCCGCAAGGAGCTTCTCCTTCAGCCCGCCGATCGGCAGCACGCGACCACGCAGGGTGATCTCGCCCGTCATCGCCACATCCTTCTTCACCGGGATGCCGGTCATGATCGAGACGATCGAGGTGACCATGGCGACGCCGGCCGAGGGACCGTCCTTCGGGGTCGCCCCCTCCGGCACGTGGACGTGGATGTCCTTGCGGTCGAACAGCGGCGGCTCGATGCCGAAGTCGACCGCCCTGCTGCGGACATAGGATGCCGCGGCCGAGATCGATTCCTTCATCACGTCGCGCAGATTGCCGGTGACGGTCATCTTGCCCTTGCCCGGCATCATGACGCCTTCGACGGTGAGCAGCTCGCCGCCAACCTCGGTCCACGCCAGCCCGGTCACCACGCCGACGAGGTCCTCGTATTCGGCCTCACCATAGCGATAACGCGGCACGCCCAGGAAATCCTCGACGTTCTTAGCCGTGATCCGGATCGTCTTCTTCTTCGACAGGATCAGCTCCTTGACGCTCTTGCGCGCCAGGGTGGCCATCTCCCGTTCGAGGTTCCGGACGCCGGCCTCCCGCGTGTAGCGGCGGATGATCGTCTGCAGGGCATCGTCGTCCAGCGAAAACTCCTTCTCGTTGAGCGCATGCTCCTTGAGGATCTTCGGAATCAGATGCCGGCGGGCGATCTGGATCTTCTCGTCCTCGGTGTAGCCGGCGATCCGGATGATCTCCATCCGGTCCATCAGCGGAGGGGGGATGTTCAGCGTGTTCGCCGTCGTGATGAACATGACGTTCGACAGGTCGTAGTCGACCTCGAGATAGTGGTCGTTGAACGACGAATTCTGCTCGGGGTCGAGCACCTCGAGGAGCGCCGATGACGGGTCGCCGCGGAAGTCCATGCCGATCTTGTCGATCTCGTCGAGCAGGAACAGCGGGTTCACCTTCTTGGCCTTGCGCATCGACTGGATCACCTTGCCGGGCATCGAGCCGATATAGGTCCGACGGTGTCCGCGGATCTCCGCCTCGTCGCGCACGCCGCCGAGCGACATGCGCACGAACTCGCGGCCGGTCGCGCGGGCGATCGACTTGCCGAGCGACGTCTTGCCGACGCCGGGGGGACCGACTAGGCACAGGATCGGGCCACGCAGCTTGCTCGCCCGGCTCTGCACCGCCAGATACTCGACGATCCGGTCCTTGACCTTCTCGAGGCCGTAGTGGTCGGCGTCGAGGACCTCCTGGGCAAAGTTGAGGTCGTTCTTGACCTTCGACTTCTTGCCCCACGGGATTCCGAGCAACCAGTCGAGATAATTGCGCACGACCGTCGCTTCCGCCGACATCGGCGACATCTGGCGGAGCTTCTTCAGCTCGTTCTGCGCCTTCTCCCGCGCCTCTTTCGAGAAGCGGGTCTTGGCGATCTTCTCCTCGAGCTCCTGCAGCTCGTCGCGGCCATCCTCGGAGTCACCGAGCTCCTTCTGGATCGCCTTCATCTGCTCGTTGAGATAGTACTCGCGCTGGGTCTTCTCCATCTGGCGCTTGACTCTGCTGCGGATGCGCTTCTCGACCTGCAGGACGGAGATCTCGCTCTCCATCAGCCCGAGCACCCTTTCCAGGCGCTCGACGACCGTCGGCAGGGCGAGCAGCTCCTGCTTCTCCGGAATCTTGATCGCCAGGTGCGAGGCGACGGTGTCGGCGACCTTCGAGTAGTCGTCGATCTGGGTCACCGCACCCACGACTTCCGGAGAGACCTTCTTGTTGAGCTTCACATAGCTCTCGAACTCGGCGATCACCGAGCGGGCCAGCGCCTCGGCCTCGACCTCGTCACCGACCTTGTCCTCGAGCTTCAAGGCGTCCGCCTCGTAGAAGGATTCATTGTCGGTGTAGCGCAGGATCTCGGCCCGGCCGACGCCCTCGACGAGTACCTTCACCGTGCCGTCGGGCAGCTTGAGGAGCTGCAGGACGGAGGCCAGGGTGCCGACGTTGTAGATGGTCTCTGGGGTCGGCTCGTCCTCGCTGGGATTCTGCTGGGTCGCGAGGAGAATTTGCTTGTCGGCGCGCATCACCTCTTCGAGCGCGCGGATGGACTTTTCGCGCCCCACGAAGAGCGGCACGATCATGTGGGGAAAAACGACGATGTCGCGCAGCGGCAGCACCGGATAGGTGCCGTCACCCGTTGGAACTCCGATCGAGCTCGTTTGCTCGGCCATATTGTTTCCTTTCCATCCCGGGCCACTGGCCCGGTCTTTCACCGAATTCAGGCAGGGAGGGCGCGGAAGCGGGATGCCTCTGTGAATCACGCTTACGCTTGCCTGACAACGCATTAGGTGGCGTCGCCGACAGGGGGTGTCAAGACAACGGTAGTCCCGCGCCTAAAACCCATGCGCCGCAACGGCGGATGCGGCCGGCCGTGCGACGCCCGCGCCCGGGGGTGGTCGCCCCCGCCCCGTTCAGGCAGAGGTGCCGACTTCTTCCTGGCGGTCCGCGTAGATGTACAGCGGCCGCGATTTGCCCTCGACCACGTCGGCCGAAATCACGACCTCCTGCACGCCGTCGAGGCTGGGCAGGTCGTACATGGTCTCGAGCAGGATCGCCTCCATGATCGAGCGGAGGCCGCGGGCGCCGGTCTTGCGCTCGATCGCCCTCTTGGCAATCGCGTTGAGGGCATCCGGGTGAATGCTGAGCTCGACATTCTCCATGTCGAAGAGCCGCTGATACTGCTTCACCAGCGCGTTCTTCGGTTCGGTCAGGATCTTCACCAGCGCGTCGTTGTCGAGATCCTCGAGGGTGGCGAGCACCGGCAACCGACCGACGAATTCCGGGATCAGGCCGAACTTGAGCAGGTCCTCCGGCTCGACGCCGCGGAACAGCTCGCCGGTCTTCATGTCCTCTGGTGCTGCGACGTTGGCGGAGAAGCCGATGGAGGTCTTGCGGCCGCGGTCGGAGATGATCTTCTCCAGCCCGGAGAAGGCGCCGCCGCAGATGAACAGGATGTTGGTGGTGTCGACCTGCAGGAACTCCTGCTGGGGATGCTTGCGGCCGCCCTGCGGCGGGACGCTCGCCACCGTGCCTTCCATGATCTTGAGGAGCGCCTGCTGGACGCCCTCGCCCGAAACGTCGCGGGTGATCGACGGGTTGTCCGACTTCCGGCTGATCTTGTCGACCTCGTCGATATAGACGATGCCGCGCTGCGCCCGCTCGACATTGTAGTCGGCCGCCTGCAGCAGCTTCAGGATGATGTTCTCGACGTCCTCGCCGACATAGCCGGCTTCGGTCAGCGTCGTCGCGTCGGCCATGGTGAACGGCACGTCGAGGATGCGCGCCAGCGTCTGCGCCAGCAGCGTCTTGCCGCAGCCGGTCGGGCCGATCAGCAGGATATTCGACTTGGCCAGTTCGACGTCGTTGTTCTTCGCCGCGTGGTTGAGCCGCTTGTAGTGATTGTGCACGGCGACCGACAGCACCCGCTTGGCGTAGCCCTGCCCGATCACATAGTCGTCAAGCACCGAGCAGATTTCGTTCGGCGTCGGAACGCCGTCGCGCGACTTCACCAGCGAGGACTTGTTCTCCTCGCGGATGATGTCCATGCACAGCTCGACGCATTCATCGCAGATGAAGACCGTGGGACCCGCAATGAGCTTCCGCACCTCGTGCTGGCTCTTTCCGCAGAAGGAGCAGTACAGGGTGTTCTTGTTCTCGCTACCGTTGACTTTGCTCATCCATCTTCCTCGCAGCCGATCATCCCGGCCACCCTACGTCCCACCCGATCTTAGCCCGAACCACGGCGGATTCGAGTCGGACTTTAGACGACACCTCGAACGAGGCAACTCACCCGGCACCAATCCAATCATGCTAGGCGTGATTTGTTCAAGAGATACTTAACGCAACCGGCCGCCGGCCATGCGTCCTTCCGGCACGGGCCAGCGGTCAAAGTCAGTTCTGCTCGGTCTTTTCGGCACTGTCCAGGGCCTCGCGCGTCGTCATCACCTTGTCGATAAGTCCGAAGTCCTGCGCCTCCGATGCGGTGAGGAAATAGTCCCGATCGAGGCTCCGCTCGATGGTCTCGTAGTCCTTCCCGGTGTGCTTGACGTAGATTTCGTTCAGTCGCCGCTTCATCTTGAGGATGTCCTCGGCGTGGCGCTCGATGTCGGAGGCCTGTCCCTGGAAGCCGCCCGAGGGCTGGTGCAACAGGATGCGGGCGTTGGGCAGCGCGAACCGCATGCCGGTTTCGCCGGCGGTCAGAAGCAGCGAGCCCATCGACGCGGCAAGCCCGATGCACAGCGTCGACACCGCCGGCTTGACGAACTGCATGGTGTCGTAGATCGCCAGCCCCGACGTCACCACCCCGCCTGGCGAGTTGATGTACATCGAGATTTCCTTCTTGGGGTTCTCCGCCTCGAGGAAAAGCAGCTGCGCGGTGATCAGCGTCGCCATGTGGTCCTCGACGGGACCGGTGACGAAGATCACCCGCTCCTTGAGCAGCCGGGAATAGATGTCATAGGCGCGCTCGCCGCGGTTGGTTTGCTCGACGACCATCGGGACGAGGGTCTGCATGTAGGTGTCAACAGGGTCTTTCATCGTCGTCTATCCGGGCTGATCGTTGGTGGGAAAAGGAGCGTCTTGGCGCGGCTTCCGCGCGAATCCGGGAATCGGGTGCCGGCATTAGATATGGCATTGCCGGGCGGTTCGAAAGGGGGCCTGCCCGAACGGCCGCCACGCCGGCGGACGACCGAAGGGCCAGGGAGCGGCGCCGGCGGCGATCAGGCGATCACCAGGATGTCGTGGTGGGTCAGATCGAGGCCCGGCTTGAGCACCGCGAACCGGATAGCGCCACCGGCCGCATCGCCGTTCCCGTCATAGATGAGGTCGCCGGTCTCCTTGTCGTAGATGATCCGGTCGTTGGCATCGCCGGCGCCGGATCCGACATGGAATGCGCGGGCTCTCAACGTCCCCTCGCCGCCGAGCCCGTCGAAGTCGGAGCGCGAAAGCCGAGATCTCGTCGCGGCCAGGTTTGAAATCGACAATCGTGTCGACATTCCCTGAATCGGGCGCTTCCTTGAAAACGAACCGGTCCTTGCCAGGACCCCCGATCAGCGTGTCGCGCCCACGCCCGCCATTGAGCGTATCGTGGCTGCCTTCGCCCTTCAGCACATCGGCGCCGGAGCCGCCGTTGAGCGAGTCCCGGCCACGGCCGCCGGCGATCGTGTCGCCGGCCGCCGAGCCGCGGAGCATGTCGTTGCCTGCGCCGCCCTTGATGATGTCGTGGCCACCCTTGCCCTTGATCACGTTGTCGGCGCTGTTGCCCCGCAGGTAGTCGTCCCCGCCGCCGCCGGTGGCATTCTCGATCACCACCCCGTGGGCGATCGTGAAGCCGCCGAAAACCCTGTCGGCGTGGGAGATGAACCCGCCGCCACCCGGCGCGTCCTTCAGGGTTGCCGCCCTGAGGTCGATGGTGGCCGGCCGGTTGCCCTTGTAGACGATGGTGTCATCGCCGCCGGCATCCCAGATACACGAATAGAACGTGCCGCTCCCGTTGCTCGCCGGCAGACGATAGGTGTTATCGCCCGTGTGGTAGGCCGTATTCGCCCCGTACTTCTCCTGAAGCACGGCGATATCGAGCGCCATCGGTGTGCCCTGGTAGCCGTAGTCCAGCGACGGTGGGCTGCCGTCCGGGTTGGTCTGCCACCCGTCATTGTAGGACATGGTGGTGTAGACGCCCTGATTGAGATCGGCCTTGCCGTAGCTGCCGAAGGGGCCGGTGACGCCGGGCAAGATCGTCGACTTCCCGCCGTCGTCATGGGGATGCGCCAATCCGAACGCGTGACCGAGCTCGTGGATGATGGTGACGAACCCGTAGCCGCCCTGCTCGAGGCCGCCGGTTCCGGGATTGTTCCAGTCCCAGCCGGCGCCGGTGTAGTTGAAGTACCCGAAGCCGGACTGCTCGCCGGTACCCGGCGGGTACATGGAGCCGAGTGTGCTACCGCTCGATGCGTAGGTGAGAAGGTTGAAATCCGCCTTCCCCGACTGGTCCGTCTCGAAGAAGTGCAGGTCGAGGAACGATTCGTAGATGTCGAAGGCCAGCCGGAACTGCTGCTCCTCGTAGGTGCTCCACCCCGACGACGTGTCACCGAAGGGTGTCGTCTCACCTGCGCCATAGAAATAATAGTAGACGAACGGATCGGCGTGGTTGACCGCCGTCCCCCAGTCGATCGCCTTTTCGATTTTCGTCGACATGGCGTCTCCCGCGGGGCTCTTCAGCCGGGCGCGGTGTCACGTTGGCAACGAGGCCGTCGGTGCCAGCGATTGTCGCCGGTAAACCGCAAAAGAATACTTAATCGTATCGGCGACTTTTGACGCCGGGTGGCAACGCCGCCCGACCGTCGGCTGGCGGGAATTCGTTGCCGCGGAAGAGCTTGGCGCCGGTGGCTGATAAAAATAGTCGGCAGCAGCCGACGCGGCCGCGGCCGCGTCGGGGGCCCCCTTCAGAACGTTGTTCTTGTGCGGGGGCCGGTCGGGCGGCGGCTCAAATCACGAGGAAGTCGTTGTGGTCGAGGTTCGTGCCCGGGTCGACCTTGGCGAACAGGATCGGATCGTCGCTGCCGTTGCCGTCAGGGTCGAAAAGGATCTTCCCCTGGCTCTTCCGGTAGACGAAGAAGTCGTTGCTGTCCTGGGCGTCGTGCGCCTCGACGAAGAAGTGCCCACTCAGCGTGCCGGCGCCGCCGATACCGGCGAAGTCGGCGTTGTCGACCTCGATCGTCTCGCCGGTCTGGAAGTGGGTGATGGTGTCGACTCCGTGTCCCGGTGAGTCCTTGAAGATGTAGTGGTCGAGGCCCTTACCGCCGTTGAGGTGGTCGTTTCCCTTGCCGCCGTTGAGATCGTCGTCGCCCTTGCCGCCGTTGAGATCGTCGTTCTGGTTGCCGCCCCGCAGGTCGTCGTCGCCTGTGTCGCCGATCAGCGTGTCCTTTCCGTTCTTGCCGATCAGCTTGTCCGCGCCGTCGAAGCCGCGCAGGATATCATCGTCGCTGGAGCCCCTCAGCGTGTCTTTCCCGTCGAGCAGGTCCTTGAGGAATCCGGAGAGACTGTTCGCGTCCGTCACCTTCGAGAGGTCGAGGCTGAAGCGGGTCGCCTTATAGAGCGTATCTCCATGTCTGATCGCCTCGATCCCGGTCACCTTGCCTGTGAGATCATTACCGTCGAGACCGAAATTCTTTCCGGTGATCTCGAAGTTGATCGAACCCGCCTTCAGTGTCACCAACGTATCGGAAACGTTTTTGATGCTGTAGTCGCCGTCCACCAGGTCCTGGAGACCCTGCAACTTATTGATGTTGACGCCGACATTGGCAACGAACTTGACCATCGTGTTCTCCCGACAGAATTAGAGCTTGCCCAACCTTACCCGAATGGACCGCCGGCACAACCGGAATCACTACCGGGTTCCATGAAAACGGCGCCGGAAGTCTTGCCGGCGCCGTTTTGGAATTTCTCTGGATATGGATCGGCCGATTTGCGACCGGTCAGGCCTCAGATCACGTAGAAATCGGTGTTGTCCAGGGACAGATGCGCATCAAGCTTGGCGAACTGGATCTGGGTCGCGCTCTGGTCGCCGTCCGGCGTGTAGTAGAGTTTGCCGTTGCTGTCGTCGTAGACGATCCGGTCGGATTTGTCGTTCGCCGCCGACCCGACGACGAACACGTTGGAGTGCAGCACCCCGGTCGGGAGCGTCGTGAAGATCGAGTGGTCCAGCTCGATCGTGTCGCTTCCCGGCTTCATGTCGGTGATCCTGTCGACATTGGTCGTCGCGTTAAGCTTGCTGTCGAAGACGAAGGTGTCGCTGTTGCTGCCCCCGGTTAGCTTGTCGTTGCCGGCATTGCCGTCGAGTGTGTCGTGGCCCTTGCCGCCTTTCAGGTTGTCGTCGCCTTTGCCGCCTCTGAGGTCGTCCGAGCCCTTGCCCCCGTTGATGACATCCTCACCGTTGTATCCCTTGATCTTGTCAGCGCGGTCGTAGCCAAAGAGGCGGTCGTTGAAATTCGAGCCGGACAGCGTGTCTTTGTTCTCGAACAAATCCGACATCACGCTCTGGATGCTGCCGGTGAAGAAGTTCTCCAGATTGTGGATCGAGAGGTTGAGACCTTTCAGCGTGTATTGGGTGTCCCCGGACTCCACCACACCGATCTTCTGCACCACGCCGGTGATGGGCTTGTTGTTTAGATAGGTGAAGATTGTGCCCTTCATTTCGAAGTTGACGCCGGCGTCCTTGTCCTTTGCGGTGAAGGAGTTGAAGGTCCGGTTGTTGAACTTCATGTGGTGGAAATCGTCGAGCAAACCAAGCTCGCTCAGGTTCTGGGTGTTGACCGCTACACTTGCGACGAGTTTGACCATCTCCGGTTCCTCCTGACGCGCCCTGCCTGCCCGTCGGCCCTCCGGGGATCGACTGCAATCCCGAATGACGCCGGACGACCATACCCCATGCCCACGTCTGACGATAGCATTTGCCGGTCGCCGTGGGCCGAATTATGGACCCGATGCAGGCATCCAATGCGCGTCCGATTGACTAACGATTAACGGGAAGTAAGCCGCCGGGCGGAAAGACGCCGTCGGCAGCGGAAAAGGCATCATTGCCGAGCGGTCAGGCCGGCGTGGACATCAGCTGAGCGCTGGCGCCTGCGCCGCAGTATCCGGATTCTCGGCAATCCACTTCGACGGCTCAGGCCGGAGCGGCGGCTTCCTCCTCCTCGTCCTCGCGCATCAGCTCCTCGCGCGAGACGGTCTTGTCGGTGACGTCCACCAGTTCAAGCAGGAAGTCGACGACCTTCTCCTCGAAGATCGGGGCGCGCAGGCTCGCCACCGCGTCCGGATTGGAGCGGTAGTAGTCGACCAGCTCCTTTTCGCGTCCGGGGAACTGGCGAAGCTGGGCCGACAGCGCCCGCTGCACCTCCTCCTCGGTAACCTCGATGTTGTTCTTCTCGCCGATCTCCGACAGCACCAGGCCGAGGCGCACCCGGCGCTCCGCGATCTTGCGATAGTCCTCGCGGGCCGCCTCCTCGGTCGTATCCTCGTCCTCGAAGATCCGGCCGGACTGGCTCAGATCGCCGGTCACCTGCCGCCAGATGTTGTCGAATTCCTGCTCGACCATCTTCGGCGGCAGCTCGAAGCTGTGCATCTCGTCCAGCCGGTCGAGGATCTGTCGCTTCACCTTCTGGCGGGTCGCCATGCCATATTGATTCTGCAGCTGCTGGCGGATCGCATCGCGGAGCTGGTCGAGGTTTTCGAGCCCGAGCCGGGTGGCGAGCTCGTCGTCGATCTTGATCTCGTCCGGGGCGGAGACCTCCTTGACGGTCACGTCGAAGGTCGCCGCCTTGCCGGCAAGGTGCTGGGCGCCGTAGTCCTCCGGGAAGGTGACCGAGATGGTCTTCTCGTCGCCGGCGGAAAGGCCTTCGAGCTGTTCGGCGAAACCGGGGATGAACTGGCCGCTGCCGAGCTGTAGCGTGGCATTGTCGTCGGCGCCGCCCTCGAAGGGCTCGCCATCGATCTTGCCGAGATAGGAGATGACCATCTGGTCGCCGGACTCCGCCTTGCCTTCTTTCGGCGAGAAGGTGCGGGTGTTCTCGGCCAGCCGCTGAAGCTCGGTGTCGATTTCAGCGTCTTTCACCTCGGCGATCGGCCGCTCGACCTTGATCGCCTTGAAGTTGCCGAGCTTCACCTCCGGCAGGATCTCGTAGCTCATCGTATAGGTGAGGTCGGCCTTGCCCTGGAGCACCTTCTCTGCCTCGCCCTCGTCCTCGGGCAGCTGGAAGTCGGGCTGCTGGGCGGCGCGCTCGCCGCGCTCGGAGAGCGTATCCCGGGCAACCTCGGAAACAATGCTCTGGACGATCTCGGCCATCGCCGACTTGCCGAACAGGCGGCGCAGGTGGCTGACCGGCACCTTGCCCGGCCGGAAGCCCTTGATCCGCACCTCGCCCTTCAGCTCGTCCAGGCGGCTCGCCAGCCGGTCGTCGAGTTCCGACGCCGGTACCGTGATCCGGAATTCCCGTTTCAGCCCTTCGGCCAGTGTCTCCGTCACCTGCATGTCGTCACGCTTTCGATCATCCACTCGTTGAAGCAAGCCTTCGGGCGGTCGCTGGTCTTCGTCATGTCGGCAGTGTCCGGCCCGATCCGGCTCACCTTGAACCTGTCCGGGGCAGCGATGGTGCGGGCGGAGGGACTTGAACCCCCACGACTTTCGTCACGGGAACCTAAATCCCGCGCGTCTACCAGTTCCGCCACGCCCGCGGACCGCGGCGGCCCCGGCCGAGGCGCCGCCTCTATAACAACTGGCATCGGCTTGATCAAAGGGAAACCGCTGCGGGCGAAAACGGCGGCATCCCGCCGGTTACGGCCCGAGCAGATCGTCGAGCAGCGAGGGCAGCGCCTCCGGGATGTCCTCGCTGATCAGGCCGTGCCCGAACCGCGCCGCCGCGGCGCCGTGGAGCCACACCGCGGCGGCGGCCGCATCGAAGGCCGGCGTGCGTTGGGCGAGCAACCCGCCGACCAGTCCGGCAAGGACGTCGCCGGCCCCTGCCGTGGCAAGGTCGGGTGGGGCGTTGTCCGCGATCGCCACGGTCCCGTCCGGAGCCGCCACGACGGTGTCCGGCCCCTTCAGGATGACGATCGCGGCCGCTCGCGCGGCAGCTCCCCGCGCCCGGTCGAGCTTCGACGGCAGGTCGGCGAGATCGGGAAAAACCCTTTGAAACTCGCCCTCATGCGGGGTCAGCACCACCGGTCCGCGCCGATTCCTGATCGGCGCGAACAGCTCGTCCGGCGCCCCGGCGAACGAGGTCAGCCCATCCGCATCGATTACCACCGCCGCCTCGGAGGCGAGCGCCGCCAACACCATGGCCGCGCCGTTCTCGCCGACGCCGAGCGCCGGACCGAGCACCACCGCGTTCCGCCGACGATCCGCCAGGATCTCGGCCAGGCCTTCGGCCTCGTACATGCGGGTCAGCATGATGGCGGTCAGCTGCGACGCATTAGCGACGACCGCGTCGGGCGGCGAAGCCACGGTGACCAGTCCCGAGCCGACCCGGAGCGCGCCCCGAGCAGCAAGCCGCGCCGCGCCGGTGCCGGTCAGCGGCCCCGAGACGACGACGGTATGCCCGCGATCGTATTTGTGGCCGTCGATGCGCGGCCACGGGTAGGTTTCCAGCCAAAGGGCCGGATTGTTGTGGAAGGCTGCCGGCCGGATCGCCTGCAGGATGGCCGGATCGTGGCCGATATCGGCGAGCGTCAGCGGGCCGGCGAGAAGCCGGCCGGGCAGCAAGAGATGGCCCGGCTTCCGCCGGAAGAAGGTCACCGTCTCCCTGGCGAGGATAGCGCGACCGAGAATCGCGCCGGAGGCGCCCTCGACGCCGCTCGGCAGATCAACCGCGAGGATCGGCACGCCGCTTTCGTTCGCCCCGTCGATGGCGGAGGCAGCCGCCCCCTCGACCGGACGGTCGAGGCCGGCGCCGAACAGGGCGTCGATGATGAGTTGGGCGTCATCGGCAAAATCGCGGCGCGGCACCTCCACCGGCCCGGTCCAGGCCCGTGCGGCAAGGCTGGCATCGCCCTTCAGATACTCGCGCTCGCCGACCAGGAAGACGCGGACGCGAAAGCCCTTGGCCGAGAGCAGCCGCGCCGCCACGAAGCCGTCGCCGCCGTTGTTGCCCGGCCCTGCGAGAACGGCGATGCGTCCCCCCGCCGGGGCCATCCGCTCCGCGACGGTCGCGACTGCCTCGCCGGCCCGCTCCATCAGCAGCGAGCTCCTGATCCCGGAGGCGACAGCCCGCCGGTCCCCGTCAGCCATTTCCTGGGGCGTCAGAAGCTCGATCGTATCGGCGGCGATCGGCATCGATTCCTCGGTGGGATCGCCGAGCAGGGTCGCGAAGCGTTGCGCCCATTTCTGGTCTATCGATGAAGATTTGGTCAATTGCACATTCCTTAATCACCGATTGACTGTTCCGGCACCGACAAGCATCCTGTGACCTACCGACTAGCCCAATTTCCCGGCGGCTTCCACCGCCCTACGAGGTGGCATGGAGTCTGCAAAACACGGCCGTGACCGGCCGACGGCTGGAGGCCAATGCGTATTTCGGAGACCCGGATTCAATGAAGAAGATCGAGGCGATCATCAAACCGTTCAAGCTCGACGAGGTGAAGGAAGCGCTTCAGGAGGTTGGCCTGCAGGGCATCACGGTGACCGAGGCCAAGGGGTTCGGCCGGCAGAAGGGCCACACCGAGCTTTACCGCGGCGCCGAATATGTCGTCGATTTCCTCCCCAAGGTGAAGGTCGAGGTCGTGCTCGGCGACGACATGGTCGACCGGGCCGTCGAGGCGATCCGCAAGGCCGCCCAGACCGGCCGCATCGGCGACGGCAAGATCTTCGTGTCCAATGTCGAGGAGGCGGTCCGCATCCGCACCGGCGAAAGCGGCATGGACGCGATCTGACCGCACCTCTGCCGCAAGCTCAAATCCATCCCACCGACATCGACACTGCTTCGCCGGCACTGACCGCCTGCAACTGTCGATAGGCAACACTTGAAAGACAGGAAAGAAGGAACACACCACATGGCAGCGCCAAAGACGTCCTCAAGATGATCAAGGACAACGACGTCAAGTTTGTCGATCTGCGCTTCACCGATCCGCGCGGTAAGTGGCAGCATGTCACCTTCGACGTCGCCATCGTCGACGAGGAGACGTTCACCGAGGGCGTGATGTTCGACGGCTCGTCGATCGCCGGCTGGAAGGCGATCAACGAATCCGACATGAAGCTGATGCCGGACCCGGTCACGGCGACCATCGATCCTTTCTTCGCGCAGACGACCCTGTCCGTCGTCTGCGACATCCTCGAGCCGCTGACCGGCGAGCCTTACGACCGCGACCCGCGCTCGATCGCCAAGAAGGCCGAGGCGTATCTGAAGCAGACCAAGATCGGCGACACCGTCGTATTTCGGTCCGGAAGCCGAGTTCTTCGTCTTCGACGACGTGAAGTTCGCCGCCGAACCCTACAACACCGGCTTCAAGCTCGACGACATCGAGCTGCCCACCAACTCCGGACCGGGACTACGAGATGGGCAATCTCGGCCACCGCATGCGGACCAAGGGCGGCTACTTCCCGGTTCCGCCGCAGGACACCATGCAGGACATGCGCTCCGAGATGCTGTCGACGATGGCGGCGATGGGCGTCAAGACCGAGAAGCACCACCATGAGGTCGGCGCCGCCCAGCACGAGCTCGGCATGAAGTTCGACGACATGGTGATCACAGGCCGACCAGCTGCAGATCTACAAGTACTGCATCCACAAGGTCGCCAATGCCTACGGCAAGACGGCGACGTTCATGCCGAAGCCGGTCTTCGGCGACAACGGCTCGGGCATGCACGTCCACCAGTCGATCTGGAAGGGCGGCAAGCCGGTCTTCGCCGGCAAGCTCTATGCCGACCTGTCGGAGGCGTGCCTCTACTACATCGGCGGCATCATCAAGCACGCCAAGGCGATCAACGCCTTCACCAACCCGACGACCAACTCCTACAAGCGGCTGGTGCCGGGCTACGAGGCGCCGGTGCTGCTCGCCTATTCGTCGCGCAACCGCTCGGCCTCCTGCCGCATTCCGGTGGCAGCTCGCCGAAGGCGAAGCGCGTCGAGGTCCGCTTCCCCGATCCCGGCGCCAATCCGTACCTCGCCTTCTCGGCGATGCTGATGGCCGGCCTCGACGGCATCCAGAACAAGATCGATCCGGGCGATGCCGATCGACAAGAACCTCTACGACCTGCCGCCGCGCGAACTGAAGAAGATCCCGACGGTCTGCGGCTCGCTCCGCGAGGCGCTGGTCAACCTCGACAAGGACCGCAAGTTCCTGAAGGCCGGCGGCGTGTTCACCGACGACATGATCGACGCCTATATCGAGCTCAAGATGGAGGAGGTCACCCGCTTCGAGCAGACCCCGCATCCGGTCGAGTTCGACATGTACTACTCGGTCTGACCGGCCGGACGAAGCATGGAAATGCCGGGAGGGCGCCGTCAGGCGCCCTCCTTCTTTATGCTCACGCCGGAGAGCCATCCCACCGGCCGCGGTAACGCCGAACCGAGTCAGTCAGCTGATCAGGCCGAGCGGAACGACGCCCCCTGCGCTTCTTCGCGCATCGAACTGGACGGCATATCCGCCCGCCGGCACGCCAAGCGGGATGCGCTCACGGCGCCTCTCGGCCGGGTCAGAAGGAGAGGATGCGGCCGATTGAGAAGGGCCGGTCCCAGTCACGCTGCTGCAGTTGCCGGCCGGAAGGCTCGCCAAACGCATAGCGTCCGCCGGCGATGAACTCCCACGCGTCGCCGCCCTTGTTGAAGTTGTAGTAGGTGGCGTTGCCAAACAGTGAGAGGTTCGTCCCGCTGATCAGGTGCTCGGCCCCCCCACTGAAGGTCCAACCGTTTCCGCCGCCGTTCCAGTAGGCGACAGTGCCTTCGAGCTTCGTGTTGGGGTTCAAGTACCAGTCGAACACGCCCGCCAGCGTCAGGAAATTCGCATAACCGTTGGCCCACGTATAACCCGCATATCCCTTGACCGTGGTCGTTGGCATGAACACGGCCCCCTCGAGGCCCGTCGAGAATCCGCTGCCGCCGGTCACGCTGTTGCCACCGACATAGCCGCCGAGCGCGTACTGCGGATCCTTCAGATAGAGGTGCCCGTAGCCGCCGTAGAAGTTGTAGTAGTTCTTCTTGAAGCTGGTGAGCGTCGAAAGCTCGGCCTCAGCGTTCCACAATTCGTTGATCGGCAGGTTGATCCGGGCCTCGCCCAGGAACTCGCCACTGCTCTTGCCTGCGCTCGGATTATACCAGCCGAGCGACAGCGAAACGTCGCCGGTGATCATCGGCCTGGAGCTGTAGAGCGGGCTCCCGTTCGGCGGAGCCCCGTAGTACTGCGCCAACGCCGGGCTGGCTGCCAGACCAGCACAAACCGACAAGGCGAGCCTTGTCCCACGCATCCTGACACCCCCTCTTCCTGCCGTCTTCGGACGGTCGAATTGCCCTTACTATACAGCAAAGCCCCCCGGCCCGCTATGCCATCAGGCAACAGACCTCACGCTAGAGCAATTTCACTGAACGCAGAGTCAGGTTGGGGATTCCGGTGCGGGGCGTTGTCTGATTCACTCTCTGGCGGTGATTTGCGGGGAGGCGATGATGACGCGCAGCTTGAGTGAGGACCTTCGCGGCCGGGTGATCGGGGCGATCTCGGAAGGGGTTTCGACGCGGGAGGCGGCACGGCGGTTCAAGATCGGAAGCTCGACGGCAGGAAGCTGGTACCGGCGCTATCGAGAGACCGGCGAGACGGTCGCTCGCAAGCAAGGTCAGCCGTCGCGTTCGAAGCTCGACCTGCACGCGAAGTTCATCCTCGACCTCATCGCGACGACGCCGGACATCACGCTGGCCGAGATCGCTGAACGGCTGGCGGGAGAGTGCGGCGTGCGGGTGGTGCCTTCGACGGTGTGGATGTTCCTCGCCAAGCGCGGCATCACGTACAAAAAAAGACGGCGCATGCCAGCGAGCAGCAACGGCCGGATGTGAAGGCTCGCCGGCGCGCCTGGTTCGACGGCCAGCCCGACCTCGACCCCGCCAAGCTGGTCTTCATCGACGAGACCTCCGCCTCGACCAAGATGGCGAGGCTCTGCGGCCGGGCGAAGAAGGGAGAGCGCTGCCGCGCCGCCGTCCCACACGGCCATTGGAAGACCACCACCTTCACCGCCGGGCTGCGGCTCGACGGCCTGGCGGCGCCGATGCTGCTCGACGGCGCCATGAACGGACCCGCCTTCCTCGCTTACGTCGAACAGGTACTGGTGCCAGAACTCGCCCCCGGTGACATCGTCATCATGGACAATCTTCCCGCCCACAAAGTCTCCGGCGTCCGGCAGGCGATCGAGAAGGTCGGCGCCAGCCTTCTGCTGCTGCCGCCCTATTCGCCCGACTTCAACCCCATCGAGATGGCTTTCGCCAAGCTCAAGGCGCTTCTGCGAAAGGCCGCAGCCCGAACCATCGACGATCTGTGGGCTACCATCGCCGGCTGCCTCAGCCAGTTCTCGTCCACCGAATGCCGAAACTACTTCCAAGCCGCAGGGTATGACCCGGAATAAGTCGAATCCGCTCTAGAAGGTGATCGCCCGCGCCGCCGCGAACGGCACCTCGAAGTCGTGCCCCTGCAGCGTCTGCCCCGGCTGGCCGAACGACAGGCGACCGCCGGCGAAGACCTCCCAACCCGTTCCCTGGCTGTTGGTGTAGTAGGTGCCCTCGCCGAAAAGGCTCACCATCGTCCCGTCCCAGCGGTGCTCGGCTCCGCCGGTCAGCTTCCAGGCTGCGTTGAACTCGTTGTAGCTGACGCTGCCTGTGAGCTTGGTGTTGGAGTTCAAGTACCACCGCGCCTCACCGCTCGCCGACCAGAAGTCGGGAACGCCGTTGTCGGCCCAGTTGTATGCCAGGAGTCCGACGAAACTTGCCGTCGGCAGGAAGACGGCGGCCTCGCCGCCAACGGTCAGGACGCCACTGCCGGAGAGGTTGGAATCCGCCGAGCAGCAGGCCAGCCGCGGCCTGCGGGCTCTTCCAGTAGCTGTGGCTGTAGACCCCGTAGGTGTAGTAGCTGTTCTTTTCGAAGCCGCCGAGGCCGGACAGTTCGACCTGTTCATTCAGGCCGCCTCCGAACGGGATATTGACGCGACCAGTGCCCCAGGCTTCGCCCGTATCGGCCGAGCCAAAGGAGAAATAGCCGAGCGCCAGCGACACGTCGCCGGTGACCATAGAGTGCCCTGAGTAGATCGGGCTTCCTGCGAGCGGCGGGGCGGCCGGATACACGGCAAGGTCCGCGGCCGCGGCCGGGCCGCCGGCAAGGACGGCGCAGGCGCCGATGACAATTCGCAGCTGTCGCATGATAACGCCTCCCTCCCCTGAGCGTTAGCCGTGGCGCGGCCGGCTGTCGTGCACTATACGCCAAAGGCGAGCCGGTGGCTGTCGCCGCCCAGCAACAGCCACCGGCTCGCATGGTCGAACCATGGCCGGCGCAACGTGCAGGGAGGTGGCTGCCTTGGCGCGTGACTACTACTTCGTCAGCGATCTGCACCTCGGCGGCGACGGCGACCTCCAGCACTGCGATTTCGCCGGCGAATTCATCGCCTTCCTCACGGATCTGGCGACCAGAGACGGTGACGCCGAGCTGGTCGTCGGCGGTGACACGTTCGGCTTTTGGGAGCTGACCTCGGTCGAGGGTCTGGCGAAGTTCGACGAGATCGTCCGACACCATCAGGCAATCTTCGACGCCCTGAAGAAGGCCGGTGCCCGCATCACCATCACGCTGATGGTCGGGAACCACGACTACGACCTCGCCTGCGATCCCCGGTTCGCGGAGAAGCTTGCCGGCTACAATCTCACTCTCGACACCTCGATCAGCCTTCAGCGACGGCTCTCGGGAAAGACGATCTGGATCGAGCACGGACAGCAGGTCGATCCGTTCAACGCCTCTCCCGACTACGGCAACCGGTACGCGCTACCCGTCGGCTATTTCATCACCGAGACCATCGTCGCCGGCGCGAGCCGCTTCTCCGCCTTCGGCCGAGGCAACTGGCTGAAAGACATCCGCTCCGTCGCCACCGAGCGGATTCCGGACTGGGTGCTGTCCAACTACTTCTACCGGGAAATGGGCTGGGTGATCCGGGTGGTGCTGACCGTCTTTCTGCTCCTGGTCGCGGTGACCGTGCTGGCGCTGGCGGCCGATCTTCTCCGCCGCGCCGGTGTCGTCGACGTCAATCTCGTTCTCAACAACCCGTTCATGCGGTCGCTTGGCTTCGTCGGCAACATTCTCGGCGCGATCATCGTGGTCAACATGGTGATCCTGTTCTTCGTGCTGGTCGTTGCCATACCCGGCGCCATCGTCCTGCACGACGTGCTGAGGACCCTCCGGCGATTTCGACTGGCCCCCGCCGACTTCAGCACGCTGGAGGGTCAGGGCAACGAGACCTATCTCCGCCGGGCCCGCGAAGTCTTCGCGGAGAACCCGGACACCGCCGTCTACCTCTTCGGACACACCCACGACGCTTTCCTCGCCCGTGAGGACGGCCGCGTCATCATCAACATGGGCACCTGGCTGAAGATCCTCGACCGCGTGCCGGTCCGCTTCGGCTATCTGCCGGCGGTCTACTACCCGTCCTTCCGGCTCAACTATTTCCACATCCGCGCAGAGCAGGGGCGGATCGTCATCCGCTATGTCGAAATCCCGAAAGAGCCCGCCCGCGAGCTCGGCCTGCTGCAGCGGATCGTCACCTTCGGCCGTCGACCGGCGATGCGCCGCCCAATTCCGGCAGAGACCGTGATCGAGGTCTGAAGCGGGCGGCCGTGCCTCAGACCTTCACCGGCTTCCCGGTCTTCTTGGCCTCGGTGGCGGCGTCGGCGAGGCGCTGGGCCATCAGGCCGTCATAGCCTGACGGCGAGGTCGGCTTGCCCGTGTTCAGCGCCTCGATGAAGGCGGCGAGCTCGAGGCGGTAGGCCGGCATGTAGCGCTCGAGGAAGAAGTTGAGGACCGGGTCCTGCCTGAAGCCATCGCCGGTCGCTATTTCCACGGTCGTCTCGTGGATGTTGCCGGCGCGGATCATGCCGCCGGACCCGTGCACCTCGATGCGCTGGTCGTAGCCGTAGGTGGCCCGCCGCGAGTTGGAGATCTGACAGAGCTTCCCAGATGCCGTCCGCAGCATCACCATGGCGGTGTCGACGTCGCCCGCCTCGCCGATCGCCGGATCGACCATGACGGAACCGATCGCGTGGACCTCCACCGGCTCCTCGCCGAGCAGGAATCGGGACAGGTCGAAATCGTGGATCATCATGTCGCGGTAGAGGCCGCCGGAGCGCTCGATGTAAGGGATCGGCGGCGGCCCCGGATCGCGGGAGATGATCGTCACCATCTCGACCGTGCCGACCGCACGGCTGTCGAGACGCTTCTTCAGCGCCGCGAAATTCGGGTCGAAGCGGCGGTTGAAGCCGATCATCAGCGGTTTGCCGGCGGCTTCCACAACCTTCAGGCAGGCTTCGATGCGTTTGGCGTCGAGGCTGACCGGCTTCTCGCAGAGCACCGCCTTGCCGGCGTTGACCGATTGCTCGATGAGGTCGGCGTGGGTGTCGGTCGACGTGCCGATCAGGATCGCGTCGATGTCGCCGGCGTTGATGACGTCGTCGACGCTCCGCGCCTCGGCGCCCGTCGCCGCAGCGAGATCAGTCGCCGCCTGCGCCACAACATCGGCCACCGCGACCAACTCGGCGTCCGGTGACGCCACGATGTTTCCGCTGTGGAGCTTGCCGATTCGCCCCGCTCCGAGAAGTCCGAAACGGACCATGATTTCCACCCTCCCTCATCATGGAATGAAAATTCTGAATTGACGGCTCTTTGGAACCGATGTTTCATTCTTTCTAATTCGCGGCCGTCAGGCTGTCCAATGATAATCCGGGAGACGCTCGATGCCACAGCCGGGAGCGCAACCCTCCCTCGACGTCGTGACGATTGGACGTTCGTCGGTCGACCTCTACGGCAAGCAGATCGGATCGCGGCTGGAGGACATCGCCTCCTTC
>CAVQBS010000009.1:0-157979 GCA_963710805.1 uncultured Alphaproteobacteria bacterium
CTCTCAGCGCCCGCTCGTCCTTGAGGTAGACCTCGGACTTGCCGCGCTTGACCTTGTAGAGCGGCGGCTGGGCGATGTAGAGGTGGCCGCGCTCGATCAGCTCCGGCATCTGGCGGAAGAAGAAGGTCAGCAGCAGCGTGCGGATATGGGCGCCGTCGACGTCGGCGTCGGTCATGATGATGATCTTGTGGTAGCGCAGCTTGTCGATGTCGAACTCGTCCTGGCCGATGCCGGTGCCGAGCGCGGTGATCAGCGTGCCGATCTCGCTCCGAGCCCAGCATCTTGTCGAAGCGCGCGCGCTCGACGTTGAGGATCTTGCCGCGCAGCGGCAGGACCGCCTGGTTGGCGCGGTTGCGGCCCTGCTTGGCCGAGCCGCCGGCCGAATCGCCCTCGACGAGGAAGAGCTCGGACTTGGCCGGGTCGCGCTCCTGGCAGTCGGCGAGCTTGCCGGGCAGCGAGGCGATGTCGAGCGCGCCCTTGCGGCGGGTCAGCTCGCGCGCCTTGCGCGCCGCCTCGCGGGCGGCGGCCGCCTCGACGATCTTGCCGACGATCGACTTGGCCTCCGCCGGGTGCTCCTCGAACCATTCGCCGAGCTGCTCGTTGACGATGCTCTCGACCACCGGGCGGACCTCGGAGGAGACCAGCTTGTCCTTGGTCTGGGAGGAGAATTTCGGGTCGGGCACCTTGACCGACAGCACGCAGGTCAGCCCCTCGCGGCAGTCGTCGCCGGTGAGCGACGACCTTCTCGCGCTTGGCGATGCCCTGGCTCTCGGCGTAGGCGTTGATCTTGCGGGTCAGCGCGCGCGCGGAAGCCGGCGAGATGGGTGCCGCCGTCGCGCTGCGGGATGTTGTTGGTGAAGGCGAGCGATGTTCTCGTGGTAGCTGTCGTTCCACCACATGCGCGACCTCGACGGCGATGCCGTCGCGTCTCGCCGGTGATGCAGATCGGCTCGGCGATCAGCGGCGTGCTTGGAGCGGTCGAGATAGTTGACGAAGGCTTCGCAGGCCGCCTTCGTAGCAGCATCTCGGCTCTTGCGGCTCGACGCCGCGGCGGTCGGTCGAGCACGATGCGTGACGCCGGAGTTCAGGAAGGCGAGCTCGCGCAGCCGGTGCTCCAGCGTCGCGAAGTCGAACTCGGTCATCGTGAAGGTGCCGGTCGAGGGCAGGAAGGTGAGCTCGGTGCCGCTCCGCGCCTCGGTGCCGCGCCGCTCGGCCGTCGCCGGTGACGGCCAGCGGCGCGTCGGGCACGCCGTCGCGGAAGCGCATCTGCGTGGATCTTGCCGTCGCGCCAGATCTTGCAGCTCCAGCCAGTCGGACGAGCGCGTTGACCACCGAGACGCCGACGCCGTGCAGGCCGCCGGAGACCTTGTAGGAGTTCTGGTCGAACTTCCCGCCGGCGTGCAGCTGGGTCATGATGACCTCGGCCGCCGAGACGCCCTCCTCCTTGTGGATGTCGGCCGGGATGCCGCGGCCGTTGTCGCTGACGGTGACCGAGCCGTCGGCATTGAGCGTCACCGTCGACGCGGTCGGCATAGCCGGCCAGCGCCTCGTCGATGGCGTTGTCGACCACCTCGTAGACCATGTGGTGCAGGCCGGAGCCGTCGTCGGTGTCGCCGATATACATGCCGGGGCGCTTGCGCACCGCCTCGAGGCCCTTGAGGACCTTGATCGACTCGGCGCCATAGTCCCCGCCCTTATCGGCGATGGGTTTGATTTCGTTCATGAATTTTCTTGGTCGTTAGGGCGCGGGCAAAAGGCCGGCCACACACGAAGCCGACCGCCCAAAACGTTCGTTCACTGCGCCGCCATAGAGAGCCAGAATCATGGCTCTAATATAGCATCGCCGGTGGCGAATTTCGACCTTTCGCCAAGAATTTAGGCGGGATTTGTGCGCCGCAGCAAAAGCGGCCTCCGATTTACGGGCGAACCGTGATCAGCGTATTCCCCAGGCCGTAGCGGCGGACCAGGCTGAACAGGGTCCGCGCATTGCCCGGCGTCAGCCGCACGCAACCATGGGAGACCGGCCGGCCGAGATAGCGCGTCTCGTAGGTGCCGTGGATCGCGTCGCCGCCCGAGGTGAAGAAGATCGAGTAGGGCATCGGCGCGTTTTCGTAGACGGTCGAGTGCCAGTCGCGCTCGAGCCGGAACGGGCGGTACGAGCCGGTCGGCGTCCGGTATCCGGCCCTGCCGGTGGAGACGGCCCATTTGTAGGTCGGGCGACCGCCGATAGCGACGTACATGCGCTGCTGGGACACGTCGACGGTCACCGCGATCTTGGCCGCCGAAGCCGCTGCCGGCATCATCATTTCCGGCAGCATCATGCATGCCGCGACCAGCGGGACGAGCAGTCCCCGCCGCAGCCAGTTCACCGCATTTCCCATGGTTTCCTGTGACATGGCCGGTCTTCCCGCTGGCTCCGCGATCACCGTGGGAGTGCCGCTCCGGCTTCACGGATTTCGCCTCAGAAGCCATCAAGTGCGTCAAGCAGCGGGCTGCGTCAAGCGGTCGCTGCGTTCAGGTTCCGTCGGTGAGGCGGCGGCCTCACCGACGGACGGTAATGAGGGTGTTCGACCGGCCGTATCTGCTGACGAGGTTGAACAGAGTCCGCGCGTGGCTCGGCGTCAGCCGGACGCAGCCGTGGGATACCGGACGGCCGAGATACCGGGTCTCGTAGGTGCCGTGGATGGCATAGCCCCCCGAGAAGAAGATCGAATAGGGCATCGGCGAATGGTGGTAGATCGTCGAGTACCAGAACTCGCTCCAGCCGGATCGGCCGGAACGTGCCGGTCGGCGTCCGGTAGCCGGGGCGGGCGGTGGAGACGACCCATGTGTAGCTGGGGCGGCCGCCGACCGCCACGTACATGCGCTGCTGGGAAAGGTCGATGGTCACCGCCACCTTGGCGGCCGCTGCAGTGGACGTCACTGCCTGCGGCGCCATCACGCAGAGTGCGACCAGCGGCACGAGCAGCCCCCGCCACAGCCATCTCATCGCGTTTTGCCTGGTTTGCTGTGCCATCGTCTCTACGTCTGCGTTCCGGGATCGCCGGGCGCGAACCATCATCCGCGCTGCCGATTCCACGGAGGTTGCCTCAGGAACCTTGAACTGTGTCAAAAGACCAGCCGCGTCAATCCGCGATCCCGGTCACGGTCCCGTCAGCGACGGCGAGCCGTTGGGCGCCGTCGCCGAGCGGCGCGAACACGCCGTCGTCGGTGCCGGTCATGAAGGCCTGGCAGCCGAGGGCAGTCGAGCATGGCGAACAGCGCCTCGCGCCGCATTGCGTCGAGATGGGCGGCGATCTCGTCGAGGAGGACGATCGGCGTCTCGCCGGCGAGTTTCGCCACCAGCCGCGCCTGCGCCAGCACCAGGCCGACGAGCAGCGCCTTCTGCTCGCCGGTCGAGCAGCTTTCGGCCGGCATGTCCTTGGGACCGTGGCGGACGGTGAGGTCGGAGCGGTGCGGCCCGGCGAGCGTTCGTCCGGCCGCCGCGTCGCGGGGCCGCTCGTTGCGGAGCTGCCGGCGGTAGCCGTCCTCGATGGCGCTCGCCGGCAGGCGGTCGAGCGCCTCCTCCAGCGAACCGGCAAGCGCGACGATCGCGGCCGGGAAAGGGTCCGAGCCGTCCGCCTCCGCCAGCATCGCCACAGTGAGCCCCGCCCATTCCCGGCGCGCCGCGGCGATGGCGACGCCAAGCTCGGCCATCTCGGTCTCGATGGCGTCGAGCCAGCGCGGGTCAGGCGACGGTTCGGCGAGCAGGCGGTTCCGTCCCGCATCGCCCGCTCGAAGGCGTTGGCGCGGGTGCCGTGGGTCTTGTCGATTGCGAGCACCGCGCGGTCGACGAAGCGCCGCCGGTCGGCCGGTGGGCCGGTGAACAGGCCATCCATGGCCGGCGTCAGCCACAGCACCCTCAGGTGGTCGAGGAGCGCCGCCGACGAGCCGGCCGCGGCGCGGTTGACATGGACGCGGCGTCGCGTCTCGGGGCCGTCCTCGCCGAGCACCACGCCGGTACCGAGGTCGACGGTGCCGGCGCCGTTGACGACCTTCGCCGCCACCCCCCAGGTGCCGTCGCCGCCCTGGCGGGCCACCTCCTCGAGCCGGGCGTTGCGGAGGCCCCGTCCGGGCGACAGGAAGGAGACCGCTTCGAGGAGATTGGTCTTGCCGGCGCCGTTGGGTCCGGTCAATACCACCGGCCGCGGGTCGAGGGCCAGCGCCAGCGTCGCGTAGTTGCGGAAGCTGGTGAGCTTCAGCGAAACGATCGCCGCGCGCGCAGCGGGCGCCGCGCGGTCTCCGCCACGGGGATGATGATCGAGATCCTGAATTCGCGTCCGGCACGTCCCGCTTATAGCCCGGCCGCTGCCGTTCAGCCTAGCCGACGCGTTGCGAGGGTCATTCGGCGGCGGTACGCGCCTGATCGTCGCTGCCTCTGTCGGCGGCCGGCCGCAACGGGAAGCTCAGCCGGCAGCGGAAGCCGGTACCGGCGTAGTCGAGCTCGATCTTGCCGGCCAGGTTCCCCTCGACGCTGCGTTCGATCAGCCGCGAGCCGAAGCCCTTCTTGGTCGGTGCGGCAACCGGCGGGCCACCGTGCTCGCACCAATCGATTACGATCCACGGTTCGCCGCCCTTGTGGGTGATCTCCCATCCGAGCTCGAGGCGTCCTTCCGGCCGGGAGAGCGATCCGTACTTGGCGGCATTGGTGGCGAGCTCGTGGGCGACCATGCCGATCGTCAGCACCGCCCGTGGGCCGATCTCGACCGGCGGGCCGGAAAGCCGCAGGCGTTCCTCGTCGCCACTGGCAAACGGCTGTAGCGCCGTCGTCAGCAACGCCTCGAGCGAGGCGCCGACCCAGCGCGAGGCGACCAGGAGGTCGTGCGTGCTGGCCAGCGATGAAAGCCGCGCCAGGATCCGCTCATAGGCGTCGTCCGGATCGCCGGTCGTCCTCAGCGTCTGCGAGACCACGGCCTGAACCAGAGCGAGGATGTTCTTCACCCGATGCGTCAGCTCATGGAGCAGGAGCTCGCGCTGCTCCTCCAACTCGCGCCTGGCCGTCACATCCCAGTTGACGCCGATCATCTCTGTGGGGGCGCCGGCGGCATCGTAGCGGGCAAGCGCATGAGCCGTGATGTAGCGGATGGTGCCGTCCGGTTGGACGATACGGAACTCGGAGTTGAGATAGGTGCCGGGAGCCGGAAGGGCAGTCAGATCGTAATAGACCGCCTGCAGATCCTCGGGATGGACCAGCGAAAGGAAAAGCTCGCGCGTCGGCTCGACCGAGGGGTCGAGTTCCGAAGAGCTCGTATTGCCGATGGTTCCACTCCTGCCGGCCGGTCGCGAAGTCGTAGCGCCAGATTCCCATGCGGCCGGCGGCAAGCGCGATGCGCAGGCGCTCCTCGCTTTCCTTCAGTGCGGTCTCGATGGCTCGCCGCTCGTGGATGTCGCGAAGCGTGCCGATGCCGCGCACCGGCTGCCCCTCGCTGTCGAACGTGACCAGCCCGGTCGTGACAACCCAGCGCTCCTCATTGGTGTCGGCGCGGCGGATGCGGAACTCGGCGTGATACTCGCCTGCTTCCGGGGAGGCATAAGCGCGCTCATATTCGGCAACGACCCGTTCGCGATCGTCGGGATGGATCAGAGAGGCGAACAGGCCGGCAGTTGGGGTGGTGCCGGGCGGCAGGCCGAGAATCTCAAGGAACTCGTCCGACCATCGACGGTGGTCTGTCGTCGGATCGACGTCCCAGATGCCGATGCCGGTGGCCTCGGTCGCCAGTCGCAGGCGCTCCTCCCTTTCGCGGAGCGCGCGGCCAGAGCCCGTCTCGCCGGTGAGGTCGATCAGCTCAATGACGGTCCCGTGTACGTCGCCGTTCATCCGTGTCAGCGGCACCGCGCGGAACGCCGCCGGCAACGGCTGGCCGCGCCGGTCGACCAGGCTGACTTCGCCGCTGGCTTCTGTTCGTGTGCGAATGGCCTCGCCGAGCGGCGTGTCGTCGAGCGCGAGGCCACCGGCAAGTCGCACAATGTCGGCGGCATACCGGCCGAAGGCCTCAGCGGACCCGTAGCCGGTCAGCACCTCGGCGACGGCGTTGACGTAGTTGCAGCGTCCGTCCGCATCGAGAACCACCACAGCAACCATGAATGTGTCCGTCGCTCCTCACGCGGGCCCGGTCAGGATGGCGGATTGCCGCGCTTCACCGGCAACGGTCGCCGGTAGCCCAAATCTAGTCGAGAGCCCACCCTTTGAACAGAAGAGCCGAAGGGTGGCCGAGAATCGCCGTCGGCAGGGCAAGGAATTTCCGTGATCGGAGGGTCTTGTCGGGAATCAATTCGCGTTCCATATTCGGGGCTCCCATCAACAACTGAAAGGAGGTGATCCAGTGTCTCATTGTCAAACCCCGCGTGTGGCGGTGGACCTGACCTGGAACCGTACCTCTTGCGAGGTCCGCGCCTCCTGAGTTGGGGCCGAGTTAAGCTCACACCGCTCACCCGCGGTGAGGCAATGGAAGGGCTGCCCCCGACGGGGCGGCCCTTCGATTTTTCGGGGTACCGGCAGGTATGACTACGTGAACTGGTAGAGCATCTCGTCCAGTTCGCGGATATCGGGATTGAGCAGGCCGAGCAGCTGTAGCCCGCGGCCGTCTCTCTCGTCTTTGGCCCCGGATCGCAGTCCATGATAATCTCCCGCCTCCGGTGCTCGGCGGCGCCGGCGTGAGGAGGCGGCGATGTCAGCGGAAATCGGTCAGGGAATATTGGGGCTCAGTCCCGACTGGCTCAAGTTCGGTGCCCTCGGTCTGTTGGCGATCAGCATCATCGTCGTGGCCGTCGTCGTCTTCTCCGGCGCGCGATCGAAGGCCTCGTTCCGGCTGGCGCTCGTCTTCATGGGCTTCACCCTGATCGTCGCGGCGCTTGCCATCGGCTCGGAGATCTACAAGGGCAACGCCGCGCTCGACCAGGCCATTGCCGATCGCGACAAGGCGATCGCCGACGCCAAGACGGCTCAGGCCGCGCTGGCCGAGGCGGAATCCGCCAGAGACGACGCCGAGAAGGCGCTGGCCGACCTCAAGGCAGAGGTGAACACCATGGCAGCCACCGTCGACGGCGAGGTCGGCACGATCGCGGCCACCCTCGACGCCAAGATGTGCGTCGAGGTCGATCAGATGGAAGACCCTACCATCAAGCGGAGCCTCGGCTTCTTCGTCGGCCAGATGCGGCAGTCGATCGACAAGATCCGGCAAGCGCTCGGTGTTGCCACCCCGCCGACGGAAATCGCGGCGGAATGCACCGGGCTGACCAATCCCTAAAGCGGCTCACTGACCGGTTGGCGGTCTCGCCCGCCACCACGCGACGGTCGCCGCGATCGCCTCCTCCAGCGGCGTCGCGCCGATGCCGAACGTCGTCGTGAATTTCGATCCGTCGACGACGAACGGCTGGGTGAATTCGTAAAGCATCTCGTCCAGCTCGCGAACATCAGGGTTGAACAGGCCGAGGAGCCGAAGCAGCCATCGCGGCGCCGGCTGCAGCCTGACCTCGCGGCCGAGCGCGTCCGCGATCATCGCGACGAGCTGCCGTGTGGTGCGGGCCGGCGCGTTGGGGACATGCCACACCTCACCAAGCGCCCGGTCGTCGGTGCCGAGGGTCGCCAGCACCGCGGCCGCGTCAGGTGCGTAGGTATAGCTGTGCGGCTGGTCGGGATCGCCGATCACCTGGGCGGACTTGCCGGCGAGCGCCCGGCCGATCACCCGCTCGCCGAGCGGCGACTGGCTTGTCGCGCGGGGCCCGAAATAGTCCGAGGCCCGCGCCGTCGCGAGGCGAAGGTCACCGGCTGCCGCGCGCCGCGCGAGGTCCTCGGCCATGGCGGCGCGGACGCGGCCCTTGCGGGTGTGGGGCGCAAACGGCAGGTCCTCGGTAATCGGGGCGCCATGGGTATCGCCAACCATGTAGAGGTTCTCGAAGGAGACGTAGCGGGCGCCGGCGGCTTGCGCCGCGGCAACGACGGAGGCCTGGAGCGGTGGGAAGAGGTCCGTCCAGCGCGAATAAGGCGGGTTGAGGCACTGGTAGACGGCCGCCGCGCCCTTCGCCGCCGCTTTGGCGAAAGCGGGATCGGCAGCGTCGCCGCGGGCCTGTTCGATACCCCTTGGCAGGTCGGCTGAGCCGGACCGGCTGACGACACGCACGGCAAGGCCGCGCGCCACCAGCGCGTCGACCAGAGTCCGGCCGATGGTCCCGGCCCCGAAGACGACGTGCAGGTCAGTCATGTCGCGCTCGGTCCACTGCCTCCTCGCTCAAAAGCCCATCTGGCGGCGCCCGAGGTCGGTGAGGTCGGCTTCCGTCGCCCGGCCGACGAAGTCCACCTCGAAGTCCATGGCGGCGAAATCCGGCGCCGAGCGGCCGGCGAGGAAGGCTTCCTTCTGGCGGGGCAGATAGGCGCGGTTCTTCGGGCAGTCCGGCGCCGAGCCGATGTAGACGACGCTGGCGTACTCCTTGCCGTTGTGCTCGTCGGCGACCGCGTGGCAGATGTCAGTGTGCCACCACACGGTGTCGCCGGGCGCGACCTCGGGAATCGAGACGAGGCAGTCCATCATCTCCGGGTGCCAATGCGGGCTGACGCCAAGCGCCCGGCCGGGGGCGGCGCCGCAGAGGTCGTCGTCGGCCACGTCGTCCTGGAGAGCGCGGAGGAGCACGTAGGAGATCCCTTCCGCCACCGGCACCAGTTGCAGCGTGCCGTCGTTCGGCCCCTGGCGGGTCAGCGCCGTCCAGCCCTGATAGGTGCGGAAGACGCTGGCGACCGCCGGCGAGGGGATCTCGCGGGTCTCCAGCCGATGGGTGCCGTCGAACGGGTCGTAGCCACGCCAGTCGCCGGCGAAGACGCGTTCGTAGACGCCCTGGTAGCCGGGATCGATCCACCGCTCGACCGTGCCGGCGTCCATGTGCGGCGACAGGCCGAGCGTCGTGTCGCCCGGCTGCCGGCGGCGGACGCGGTCGGCATAGGTCACCTGCAGGTCGGGGTCGAAGACGCCCCCGTATTTCCACAGCCGGTCGAGGAAGGAGCGGGTGGCGGCGAGGCTCTCGCCCTGTCGGGCGTTCACCTGCGGCTTCGACCAGTAGACGTTGAAGACCTGCGGCTTGCCGGCCTTCAGCGCCGAGAAATACTTGTCGAGGCTGCGCTTCTCCACCTCGCGCTCCTCGTAGTGGTTGGTGTCGAGATAGTCGCAAAGCTCGGCGAACCAGGCGTTGGCAACCGCGCTCCGGATAGACGCCGCGGACGATGGCGGAGCCGGTCCGCCGGATGGCGGCCTTCGCCGCGTCGCTGACGGTTCCCGCCGCGATGTCGCTGTAGGCGATCTCCGGGATCACCGGCCGGCCGGCCGCCTGGTCGGCCCGGATCGTCTCGGCGGCGCGGGCGATGTGGTCGCGGACCTCGCCGAAGGCGCGCTTCAGCGCCGCCCGGCGCGGGGCGAGCCGCTTCTTGAAGGCGACGATCCTGTCGCTGACGTCGCGATCCATCTCGACATTGGCCTCCTGCATTTTATTGGGTCCTCCCTCGGGCCGCTTTGGTTGGGCCAGGCAAACGGCCGTACGTCCGCCGCTTGGCGGCGTCAGCATAGCGCGGCCGGCGGAGGGTCGAAACGGCGGCGGTCAGTGCGCGGGCCAAGGCTTCGCCTGTTGTGTGATCGCGCGATGGGACGGCGGGCGATGAGCCTGTCCCGCCTCACACCCGCATCGGCATCAGCACGTAGAGGGCGTTGCCGGCGGCGTCGTCCTGGATCAGGGTCGGCGAGCCGGGATCGGCGAAGCGGAAGTCGGCGGTCTCGCTCTCGAGCTGGCCGGCGACGTCGAGCAGGTATTTCGAGTTGAAGCCGATCTCGATCGGGTCGGCCGCGATAGTCGACGGCGAGCTCCTCGCTGGCGCTGCCGGAATCGGGATTGTTGACCGACAGCTCCAGCTGGCCGTCGGAGAGCGCCAGCTTGACCGCGCGGCCGCGCTCGCTCGACATCGTCGACACGCGGTCGACGGCGCTGGCGAACTCGGCCTTGTCGACCTTCAGGATCTTGTCGTTGCCCTGCGGGATGACCCGCACATAGTCGGGGAAGGTGCCGTCGATCAGCTTCGAGGTCAGCACGACGGTGCCGAGCGTGACGCGGATCTTGGTGTCGGAGAGCTCGACCGCGACTTCGGCATCCGGCGTCCTCGACCAGCTTCTGCATCTCGCCGACGGTCTTGCGCGGCACGATGACCCCGGGCATGCTGCTCGGCGCCGGCCGGCGCCTCGATCTGCGCCTGGGCGAGGCGGTGGCCGTCGGTCGCCACGGCGCGCAGCATCGGCTTGCCGTCGACCGTCGACGGCGTGGAGGTAGATGCCGTTGAGATAGTAGCGCGTCTCCTCGGTCGAGATGGCGAACTGGGTGCGGTCGATCAGCGTCTTCACGCGCCGACGCCGGCAGCGTGAAGCGGGTCGGGAAGTCGCCGGCGGTCAGATCGGGGAAGTCCGCCTCGGGCAGCACCTGCAGCGGGAAGCGCGAGCGGCCGGCCTTCACTCGAGCCGCGCGCCCGTCGCCGGTGTCGAGCGACACCTCGGCGCCGTCGGGCAGCTTGCGGACGATGTCGTAGAGGATATGGGCGGGCACCGTGGTCGCGCCCGGCTGCTCGATCTCGGCCGGCACCGTCTCGGTCACCTCGAGGTCGAGGTCGGTCGCCTTCAGGGTCAGCGCCGCCATCGGCGCGCAAAAGCACATTCGACAGGATCGGGAATCGTGTTGCGCCGCTCGACGACGCGATGAACATGGTTGAGGGATTTGAGGAGGTGCGATCGCTCGACGGTCGCGCGCATGGTCAGGGAACCCTGGAGTTCGGGCGAGAAGGACGGCCGGCTCGCAAAGCGCCGGGACGGACCAAAGAAATTGGCCCGCCGGACCGGAAAGCGCAAGAGGCGGGAACGCGTGGTCCACCGCCTTGTCGACAGGCGGTGGACCACGGGCGAGAAGCGCTTTCCGCGACTACTCGTCGATCATCTGCTTCAGAAGCTCGATCTCGTCGGCGAGCGTCTTGTCGCCCTCGATCAGCCCTTCGATCTTGCGCACGGCATGAAGGACTGTCGTGTGGTCACGACCGCCGAACCGCCTGCCTATCTCCGGCAACGAGCGCGGCGTCAGCATCTTGGCGAGATACATGGCGATCTGCCGCGGCCGCACGATAGTGCGCGTGCGCCGGGCCGACAACAGGTCGGCCTTCGACACGTTGTAGTGGCGCGCGACGACGACCTGGATCTCCTCGATCCGCACCCGCCGCGGCTCGCGCACGCCGACCAGATCGCGGAGCGTGATCTCGGCCGAGCCGAGCGTGACCGGCTGGCTGGTGAACTGCCACTGCGCCACCAGGCGGTTCAGCGCGCCTTCGAGGTCGCGGCCGTTCGAGACCACCGACTGGGCGAGATATTCGAGCACCGGCTCCGGCATGTCGAGGCCGGGATTGTGCTCGCGGGCGAACTGGTAGCGGGTGGCGATGATCCTTCGCCGGAGCTCCAGATCGGGCGCGCCGATCTCGAACACGACGCCGCCCTTCAGCCGCGAGCGGACGCGCTCGTCGAGCGTCTCCAGCTCGGCCGGCGGCCGGTCGGCGGCGACCACCACCTGGCGCGCCCCGTCGATCAGCGCGTTGAGCATGTGGCAGAACTCCTGCTGCACCGACTTGCCCTGCAGGAACTGCATGTCGTCGATCAAGAGCAGGTCGATGTCGCGCAGGCTCTCCTTGAAGGGGATCGCCGACTGGCTGCGCAGCGCCGCAACAAAGCGGAACATGAAATGCTCGGCGGTGAGGTACACCACCTTGCGCGACGGATCGGCGCGGCGGGCAGCACGGGTGGTCGCCTGGAGGAGGTGGCTCTTGCCCCGGCCGACTCCGGCATGGATGTAGAGCGGATTGAAGCGATGGAGCTTGCCTGCGTCCGCTCCCGCCTCGGCGACGGCGCGTGCCGCGGCGAAGGCGAGGCGGTTGGCGGCCCCTTCGCAGAAGGTCTCGAAGGTGCAGCGGACGTCGAGCGGCGAGCCGCTGAAGTGTCCCTCCGGCATCTCGGGCCGGCGCGCCGGCGGGATCGCCGCGACGGCGGGCGGCTGGCGAACGGGCGCAACCTCGGCGGATTTCTGCTCCGCCGGCGGGGGCGCTTTCGGTCGGATGGCGCTCCGCACGATGATCTCGATGCGGATCACCGCCTCGCGCTCGGCCTTCCACAGGACCAGGAGCCGCTCGTAGTAATGCGACATGATCCACGATTTGAGGAAGCGGGTCGGCACCGACAGATGAACGGTGTTCTTGTCGGCGTGTTCGAATTCGACGCGGCCGAACCAGCTGCTGAACACATCCTCCCCGAGTTCGGCGCGGAGACGTTTGCTGACGCGAGCCCACTGGGTTGGATTCCCACGCTCCGTCATCAGACCCGCCTCCTCGTCTCCACCGGCTGCACCGGCTCCCCATCCTTGCGCGGCGATCCTTGCGTCCGCCGGCGCCATTTCTTCCACCCGCCGCGACAACGCGGCAGACCGCATCATGTTTGTGCCCATGGCAATCCCTCAGCCTTCCAGCTGCCGGCCGTGCCGCGATGGCGGTCAGGGCCGAGTCTCCCTTCGAAGCCGTGCTCCAGATTGTAGCAACGCGTGTAGCCGGCGGCGGTCGCCGCAATCGCCGCCTTGCGGCTGCGATTGCCGGACCGGCACAAGAAGAACAAAGGGGCGTCCTTGCCAGTTTCCTGCTTCTCGAGTGCGGCGACGAGACGCCCGACGAAGTCGGGCACCAGCTCGCCGCTGGGGTAGTCGTCCCATGCGACAAGGACCGGAGCCTTGCCGATGCCGGAAAGGACAGGCACGCCGACATAGGCCCACTCGGCCTCGTTGCGGACGTCGACCAGGACCGCTTCCCGCGAGCGGGAGAGTTCGTCCCAGGCAGCCTTCACCGACACGTCGCCGGCATAGCCGACGATGGGATTTGCAGACATAAAGATCCCCCATCGCGGCGGCCAACCGGCCGTCACGACAATCCTCACACCGCTGTTCGAATTACTCGAGAGAGCTTTTCCCGAAAGGGGAAAAGTTTACCTGAAAACCGATACTCAAACTATGATCGGATAAACCAGACAAACGCAGGAAAAACGCACGATCACCGCCCCGTACTCTTCAATTTTATTGAACGGCCTGACACCGCGGCCGTGATCGGAGAATACACAGTCGGGCCGTCATCGCAATGACTCTTTCGCCGCAACGGGCGCCTGTCACGGCGTTCGCGCGGGTCCGCAGCCACGCCGGGCGGACCGCCGGAAGGTTAAGCCTTTGCGAGTCAACGGAATCATTTTTGACGGTTCGCGTCGCGTAGCCTGCAAAAAAAATTTGGCACTTTGGCCTTGACTCGGGCTCGGCAGCGGCTGCCGATTTGCCCCCGACGGCCACGTGTGGTCAGAGCTTTGAAACACAATGGATTTGAATGTCAGGGGCGCCCGCAGCAGCGCGGCATCGCGCGGAATCGGCAGACGTGACGGCGGGTTAGCCGCCGCATGAAAAACGGCACGGCGGGCCGCCGTGCCGCGGGCATCGGATGACAGCCGGATCAGGCGTTGAGGGCGCGAACGCGCGCGTTCAGTCGGGCGACCTTCCGCGATGCGGTGTTCTTGTGCATCACGCCCTTCGAGGCGGCCCGCATGATCTCCGGCTCGGCTGCCTTGAGCGCCTCGGTCGCCTTGGCGGAGTCGCCGGCGGCGATCGCTTCCTCGACGTTGCGGATATAGGTGCGGATTCGTCCGCGGCGGCTGCGGTTGACTTCGGTACGCGCAGCGATCTTGCGCGTCGCCTTCTTGGCGGATGACGTGTTGGCCATGGATTCTGCCTTCAGGGACATGACGAAAACGGCGGCGAAGCCGTCCGCCACCTTGTTGGCCGGTGCTTATAGGGGCGCGCCCGGGCAAGGTCAACGCCGCCCTACCGGTTCTTGAACTGGGGAGCCCGCTTGCTCAGGAACGCGGTCATGCCCTCCGCCTGGTCCTCGGTGGCGAACATCGCCTGGAAAAGCCGGCGCTCGAAGCGGAGCCCCTCGGCAAGCGTTGTCTCGAAGGCCCGGTTGACGCTCTCCTTGGCCATCATGACGATCGGCAGCGAGAAGTCGGCGATCCTGTCGGCTATGTTGAACGCCTCTTCGAGGAGGTCGCCGGCCGGCACCACCCGCGACACCAGCCCGACGCTGTCAGCTTCCCTGGCGTCCATCATCCGGCCGGTGAGGATGAGATCCATCGCCTTGGCCTTGCCGATGGCGCGCGGCAGCCGCTGGGTGCCGCCCATGCCGGGCATGATGCCGAGGGTGATTTCGGGCTGCCCGAACCTGGCCGTGTCGGCGGCGACGATGATGTCGCATTGCATGGCGAGCTCGGCGCCGCCGCCGAGGCAATAGCCGGCAACCGCGGCGATGATCGGCTTGCGCGCCCGGCCGATGCGGGCGAGAGCCGCGCCGTAGTCCCGCGTGAATGCCTCGATATAGGGCAGCTCGCTCATTTCGCTGATGTCGGCGCCGGCGGCGAACGCCTTTTCCGACCCGGTGATGATCATGCACGCGACCTTCGGATCGCCATCATAGCCGTCGACCGCGTCGGTCAATTCGCCGATGAGACGGGCATTCAGCGCATTCAGCACCTTCGGCCGGGTGAGCGTGATGAGGCCGACCTGGCCGCGTATCTCGGTGGCGATGGTTTCGTAAGCCATGAATCCCCCAGGAAGTTCGTCAGCGTCAGCATAATGCTTCGGCTTGCGGTTCCGATCCCTTCACTTCTGGCAAACCGGACAATAGAAGGTCGACCGCCCGGATTGAACCGTCCTTCGGATGACGCCGCTGCAGTCGCGGCGCGGGCAGGGCTCTCCCTCGCGATCGTAGACGGCGAACCGGTGGTGGAAATCGCCGAGCTCGCCGTTGGTCTGGCGATGGTCGCGGAGCGACGATCCGCCGGCGGCGATCGCTTCCTTGAGCACGTCGCGGATCGCCGTGGCGAGCGCTTCGGCCATGCGCTTCGCCGCCGCCCGTCCGGTGGCGAGCGAGCCGGCCGGCCGGCTCGGCGACAGCCGCGCCCGCCACAGCGCCTCGCAGGCGTAGATGTTTCCGAGACCGGCGATCCGGCTCTGGTCGATGAGCATTGCCTTGAGCGGAGCGGCGCGCCCCTTGAACAGTTCGGCGATCAGGGCGGCGCTCATGGCATTGCCCAGGGGCTCGACCCCGAGACCGGCGAAGAGCGGCGAGGCATCGAGGTCGCGGCGGCCGACGATGTCCATCAGGCCGAAGCGCCGCGGATCGTTGAAGATCACCCGCGCCCCCGACGACATGTCGAAGACGACGTGGTCGTGCGCCCTGCGGCGGCTCCGCGGATGGTAGGTGTGCCCGGCGATCGCCGTCTCCTTCCCCTTGGCCTCGATGCGGAACGAGCCGGACATGCCGAGATGCATGACCAGCACGTTGCCGTCGTCGAGGTCGGCGAGGAGGTATTTCGCCCGCCGCCCGAGCGCGGTGATCCGCCGGCCGGTCAGCCTCGCCCGGAACCGCGGTGGAAACGGCCGGCGGAGGTCCGGGCGCCGCACGGTGACCTTTTCGATCACCGCGCCTTCCATCACCGGCCGGAGGCCGAGGCGGACCGTTTCGACTTCCGGCAGTTCCGGCATGGATCTTCCGCTAACCCTTTGGCAGGGCGGCGACGATAGCCTGAACCGCGTGCTTGGGCTATCGTCCGCGCCGATCGGAGAACAGAGGAATGGCAGAAAGCGTCGGAGCGTCGCCGCGGGACCGCGAGGAGCGCACCTGGTTCGGCTTCCGCGAGGTCGATCTCGACAAGAAGCAAGGCATGGTCGACCGGGTCTTCGCCCAGGTGGCGAAGCGCTACGACCTGATGAACGACCTGATGTCGGGCGGTCTCCACCGGCTGTGGAAGGATGCCATGGTCGCCTGGCTCGGTCCGCCGCGCCAGGCGAGCCGCGGTTATCAGGTGCTCGATGTTGCCGGCGGCACCGGCGACATCGCCTTCCGTATCGCCGGCCGCTCGGCGGGGTCGACCGTTGTCGTCGCCGACATCAACAGCGAGATGCTGAAGGTCGGGCGCGCCCGCGCGGCCGACCGCGGGCTTGCCGACCGGGTGCGCTTCGTCGACGCCAATGCCGAGCAGCTTTCCTTCCCTGACGGAAGCTTCGATGCGGTGACCATCGCCTTCGGCATCCGCAACGTGCCGCGCATCGAGCGAGCCCTCGCCGAAGCGCTGCGCGTCCTGAAGCCGGGCGGCCGGTTCCTCTGCCTCGAATTCTCTGCGGTCGACGTCGCCGGCCTCGACCGCCTCTACGACCTCTATTCGTTCAACGTCATCCCGGCGATCGGCGAATGGGTAGCAGGTGATCGCGAAGCCTACGCCTATCTGGTCGAGTTGATCCGGCGGTTTCCCAACCAGGCCCGCTTCGCCGCAATGATCGCCGATGCCGGCTTCGCTCGCGTCGAGCATCGGAACCTCACGGGCGGCATCGCGGCGATCCATTCCGGCTGGAAGCTCTGAGCCGATGACCGGCACCGTCGCCGCGCTTTTCCGGATGGCCGGCGCCGGCTGGGTGCTCGCTCGCGAGGGCGCCTTCTCGATGGTCGACCCGGACGAGTTGCCGGCCGGGCCGGCCATGGTCGTGCGGCTCGCCCGCCTGGCGGCGCGGCGGGATGTCAGCGAGGAGACCCGCTCGGAGAAGCTCACTGCGGCGCTGAACCGGCTCGGTCCCTCCTATGTCAAGCTCGGCCAGTTCCTCGCCACCCGGCCCGATATCGTCGGCCGTGATGCGTCGGACGCGCTCGGCCGGCTCCGCGACGAGATCGAGCCCTTTCCCGAAGCCGAGGCCCGCGCCATGATCGAGAAGGCGCTCGGCCGGCCGGTGGACGAACTGTTCGCCACCTTCTCGGCGCCGATCGCAGCCGCTTCCATCGCCCAGGTCCACAAGGCCGAGATCCGCGACGAGAACGGATCGCGCGCGGTGGCGGTCAAGGTGCTGCGTCCCGGCATCCGCCGCCGCTTCCACCGCGACCTCGACACCTTCTACGAGGGGGCGCGGGCGATCGAGCGGGTCGACCCCGCCTCGCGCCGGCTCCGCCCGGTCGCCGTGGTCGATACCCTCGCCCGCTCCGTTGCCATCGAGATGGATCTTCGCCTCGAGGCCGCCGCGCTCTCCGAGATGGCCGAGGCGACCGCCGACGATCCCGGCTTCCGGGTGCCGCGGGTCGAGTGGGATTTGACCGCCCGCGACGTGCTGACGCTGGAATGGATCGACGGCATCAAGCTGTCGGACCTCGCCGCGCTCCGCGCCGCCGGCCACGACCTGCCGCTGCTTGCCCGCCGGCTGATGCAGGCCTTCCTCCGCCAGGCGCTGCGGGACGGCTTCTTCCATGCCGACATGCACCAGGGAAACCTGTTCGTCGACGCGGCCGGCGATATCGTTGCCGTCGATTACGGCATCATGGGCCGCCTCAATCGTGACGAGCGCCGCTTCCTCGCCGAGATCCTCTACGGTTTCATCCGCCGCGACTACAAGCGCATCGCCGAGGTGCATTTCGAGGCGGGCTACGTGCCGGGCGACAAGCATTCGGTCGACGATTTCGCCCAGGCTCTTCGCGCCATCGGCGAGCCGATCCACGGCCAGCGGGCGAGCGGGATCTCGATGGCGCGGCTTCTCACGCTCCTCTTCGAGGTGACCGAATTGTTCGACATGCAGACGCGGCCGGAGCTGCTTCTCGTCCAGAAGACCATGGTGGTGGTGGAGGGGGTGGCGCGCTCGCTCGATCCGGACTTCGACATGTGGCAGGCGGCCGAGCCGGTGGTCCGCGAATGGATCGAGCGCTATCTCGGCCCGTCCGGCCAGCTCGAGCTCGCCGCCGAGGGCGTCGGCGCCATCGGCCGGCTGGCGAGCGAGCTGCCGCGGCTTGCCGAGCGTGCCGGCCGCCTCTCCGCCGAGATGGACCGCATGAGCGAGCACGGGCTGCGCCTCGACCCGGAGACCATCGCCGGCATCGGCCGCTCCGAGGCCCATGCCGCGCGCTGGGGCCGCGTGGCGCTCTGGGTCATCGCCGTCGTTGCGGTGGTGGTGGCGCTCAGGTGGGTGCTTTGATGCAAGTGCTTGCACTGCAATCACTCGCTCCCTATTCTCTCTGCCATGTCCGGGACGACCAGCATCACCGTTCGCCGACTGCCTGAGAGCGTCAAGAAGGCACTCCGCCTGCGTGCGGCGGCGAAGGGCCGCTCGCTCGAGGAAGAAGTACGCCAAATTCTTGCAAGCGCGGCTGCAGGCGAGACACAGCGCGAGCCTGAGAATCTCGCTGAAGCGATCATGGCAATCGTCGATCCGGTTGGCGGAATCGAACTCGATCTGCCGCCCCGCTCCCCAATGCGGGAGCCTCCACGCTTCGGCGATTGGCTCGAGGATGGGGAATGATCGTTCTCGACACCAATGTCGTGTCGGAAATGATGAAGCCGGATTCGCAGCGATCGGGGAGCGTTGTGACGTGGTTGGGCCATCAGCGCGGAGAGCGCCTGTTCCTGACGACGATCACTGTGGCTGAAATTCTTGCCGGCCTGGCGATCATGCCCGACGGCAAACAGCGTGCGGGAAAGCAGGACGCGGCCGAGAGAGTGATCGGGCTTTTCCGGGACCGGATCCTTGGGTTCGATATGCCCGCTACCCCATTTTACGCCGAGGCGGTGACAATCCGCCGCCGGGAAGGCAAGTCTATTGATGCGTTCGACATCGTGATCGGCGCGATAGCCGGCGCCAACGGCATGTCTGTGGCGACGCGCAACACGGTCGATTTCGAGGATTGCGGCATCGACCTGATCAATCCCTGGGAGGCCTGAGCCGATGCCGTCCCCCTCCATCCTCCTCGTCATCTCTGGTGGTATCGCCGCCTACAAGGCGCTCGACCTGATCCGGCGGATGCGCGAGCGGGGGATGACGGTGCGCGCGGTGATGACCCGCGCCGCGGGCGAGTTCGTCACGCCGCTCGCCGTCGGGGCGCTGACCGGCGGCAAGGTGTTCACCGACCTGTTCAGCCGCGAGGACGAGTTCGACATTGGCCATATCCGGCTGGCGCGGGAGGTGGACCTCATCGTCGTCGCCCCGGCGACCGCCGACCTTCTCGCCAAGATGGCCGGGGGCCATGCCGACGATCTCGCCTCCGCGGTGCTGCTGGCCACCGACCGGCCGGTGCTGGTCGCCCCGGCGATGAACCCGCACATGTGGTCGCACCCGGCCACCAAGCGGAATGTCGAGCGCCTGCATGCCGACGGCATCCGCTTCGTCGGCCCGAACGCAGGCGAGATGGCCGAGGCGGGCGAGGCCGGTGTCGGCCGCATGGCCGAGCCGCTGGAGATCGTCGCCGCGGTCGAGGCGATGCTGAAGCCGCGAGGCCGGCCGCTTGCCGGCCACCATGTTCTCGTCACCTCGGGACCGACCCGCGAGCCGATCGACCCGGTGCGCTACATCGCCAATCGCTCCTCCGGCAAGCAGGGCCACGCCATCGCCGCTGCCGCCGCCGCCGCTGGGGCGCGGGTGACGCTGGTCGCCGGTCCGGTCGCCATCCCCGATCCGCCGGGCGTCACCGTCATCCATGTCGAGACGGCGCGCCAGATGCTCGAAGCGGTGGAATCGGTGCTCCCCGCCGACGTTGCCATCATGGCGGCCGCAGTGGCCGACTGGCGCGCGGCGGAGGAGGCGAAAGGCAAGATGAAGAAGGACGGCTCCGGCAACGTCGCACCGCTGGCGCTTGCCGAGAACCCCGACATCCTCGCCACCATCGGCCGCCACCACACGCTTCGCCCGGCGCTGGTTATCGGCTTTGCCGCCGAGACCGCCGATCTCGAGAAGAACGCCGAAGCCAAGCTGAAAAAGAAGGGCGCCGACTGGATCCTCGGCAACGACGTGTCGCCGGCGACCGGCGCCATGGGTGGCGACGACAACACCATCCACCTCGTCACTCACTCCGGCGTCGAAGCCTGGCCGAAGATGGCCAAGACCGAAGTCGCCGCCAGGCTCGTCGAGCGGATCGCGGAGGCCTTGCGCCACTCCGGCAGGGCCGGCGCGTGAGCCGGGTGCGGGTGCTCGTCCGGCGCCTGCCGCATGGCGCCGGCCTGCCGCTGCCGACGCCGCGCTCAGCCGATGCGGCCGGCGTCGACCTTGCCGCCGCGGTGCCGACGGACGAGCCAATGACCATTCCGCCCGGCGGACGCGGGCTGGTGCCGACCGGTTTTTCCGTCGCCCTGCCGTCCGGCCACGAGGGTCAGGTCCGGCCGCGCTCGGGCCTTGCCGCCAGCCACGGGGTCACCATCCTCAATGCGCCGGGCACCATCGATGCCGATTACCGCGGCGAGGTGAAGGTCATCCTGGTCAATCACGGCGCCGAGCCGTTCGTCGTCACCCGCGGCATGCGCATCGCCCAGCTGGTCGTCGCGCCGGTCGCGCCGGCCGACTTCGCCGAGGTCGACGACCTCGGCGAAACCGCGCGGGGCGGGGGCGGTTTCGGTTCGACCGGGTTGTCGGGGTAAGATCGCGCCCGAAGTCGCGGAGGAGAGTGCTGACGACATGACCGACGAGGGATCACCGGCGGCGCACAAGCCGGGGCGCGGGCGCATCTACGATTCGATCACCGACACGATCGGCGACACGCCGCTCGTCCGCCTCGACCGCATCGCGGCGGCGAAGGAGGTCGAGGCGCATCTCCTTGCCAAGCTCGAGTTCTTCAATCCGATCGGCAGCGTCAAGGATCGCATCGGCGTCGCGATGATCGACGCGCTGGAGGCCGAGGGCCGTATCCGGCCGGGCGTGACGACGCTGATCGAGCCGACTTCGGGCAACACCGGCATTGCGCTCGCCTTCGTCGCCGCCGCCCGCGGCTACCGGCTGATTCTGGTGATGCCGGAGACGATGTCGGTCGAGCGGCGCAAGATGCTGCAGTTGCTCGGCGCCGAGCTGGTGCTGACCGACGGGGCGCTCGGCATGCGCGGCGCGCTCGCCCGCACCGACGAACTGACAAGGAAATTCCCGACTCGGTGATTCCGCAGCAGTTCCGCAACCCGGCCAATCCGGAGATCCACCGGCGGACCACGGCGGAGGAAATCTGGAACGATACCGGGCGGCTAGGTCGACGTCATCGTTTCTGGCGTCGGCACCGGCGGGACCATCACCGGGGTTGGTCAGGTGCTGAAGGCGCGGAAGCCCGACGTCAGGGTGGTGGCGGTCGAGCCGGCGGACAGCCCCGTGCTGTCGGGCGGCAATCCCGGCCCCCACAAGATCCAGGGCATCGGCGCCGGCTTCGTCCCGGCCATCCTCGATACATCGGTCTATGACGAAGTGATCACCGTCGGCAACGACGACGCCTTCGATTATGCGCGCCTCAGCGCCCGCATCGAGGGCATTCCGGTGGGCATTTCATCGGGCGCCGCGATTGCAGCGGCGGTGAAGGTCGGCGGCCGGCCGGAGATGAAGGGCAAGACCATCGTCCTGATCATCCCGTCCTTCGCCGAGCGCTACCTGTCGACGGCGCTTTTTGAAGGCCTCGACTGACCGGGCAGCCAGCTTGGGGGCGGCTTGAACCGATCCGGCACCCCCACCATATTCCGTTCGTTCGGATGCCTCGAAAGGGTCCGACAGGAAGGTCGCTTAGGAAACGAGGACCACCGCAGAATGACGCGTATCTCGGCGTTTTCCAGTCCGCTTCTCCTCGGCTTCGACGAAGTCGAACGGGCGCTGGATCGACTCTCCAAAGCTACCGGCGACGGCTATCCGCCCTATAATATCGAGCGGGTGCCGGCTACCGGCGAGCAGGGTGAGATGCTGAGGATCACCCTGGCGGTTGCCGGTTTCTCGAGCGATGAGCTCGATGTCACCGTAGAGGACAAAGAGCTCGTCATCCGCGGCCGCAGGGCCGAGGAGGACGACTCCCGCACCTACCTTCACCGCGGCATTGCCGCCCGGCAGTTCCGCAAGAGCTTCGTGCTCGCCGAAGGGATCGAGGTGGTCGGCGCCGTCCTTGCGGATGGGCTTCTCTCCATCGATCTTGCTCGCCCGCCGAATGACAAGGGGGTTCGCAGGATCGAGATCAACGGGCGTGGTACAATCCAGCCCAAAGGAGTGACGAGTCATGGAAAACAGTGAAAGGCAGGTCATGCCTCCCGCGACTTTTGCCGGCCTTGGTGGCGGCAAGATCGCCTATGTCCGTTCCCTCAAGTCCGACGAAGCGAAGACCTGTTTCCCGGGTTGCCGCCGGTCGCGCCGGATCTGGAGCTGTGGGCGCTGCTCGGCGCCGACGGTTCGCCGATCATGCTTGCCGACACCCGCGACGCCGTGGTGATGAACGCGCATGAGAACGATCTGGAGATGGTGAGCATCCACTGATCGCAGACGCTCAGGCGGCGTCGGGCGTCGCCTCTTCCGTCAAAACGGCATGCAGGGCGGCCTTGTCCGTCGAGGCGCGCAGCTTGTTCGCCACGCCGCTATGCGCGGAGGTGGCGGGCAATGCGCGCCAGCGCCTTCAGATGGTCGGCGCCCGCGCCTTCCGGCGCCAGCAGCAGGAACACCAGATCAACCGGTTGATCGTCCAGCGCCTCGAAGTCGACGGGCTTCGGCAGGCGGGCGAACAGCCCGAATATCCGGTCGAGGCTGGGGAGCTTGCCGTGCGGAATGGCAATCCCGCCGCCGACACCAGTCGATCCGAGTTTTTCCCGCTGCAAGAGCGTCTCGAAGATCTCGCGCTCCGGCTGGCCGGTCAGCGCCGCGGCCTTCTCGGCAATCGCCTGGATCACCTGTTTCTTGCTGTTGGCCTTGAGCGAGGCAATGACCGCCTCGGGTGCGATGAGATCACCTAGGTCCATTGCAGAAAATCCAATGCGTTCCCCTGGGGCGCGGCGCGTCGGCGAGACCGTCGGCGCCGTGCTCAATCAGCTGGTGGCGGACGAGCCCGCCGTCTTGAGGGATGGGTCGACCCAGCCGATATGGCCGTCGGGCCGTCGGTAGACGACGTTGACGCCGCCATGGGCGGCATTGCGGAAGACCAGCACCGGTGCGCCGGTAAGGTCCATCCGCATCACCGCGTGGCTGACGGTCATGGTGTCGAGATGGGTGGTCTCCTCGGCGATGACGACCGGGTTGTAATCCGCCGCGATCTCTTCTTCCTCGTCGAGGGTGGCGATCACGTAGCTCGCCGCCGACTCGGTCGGCCGCGGCGTGTGGTGTTCCTTGAGGCGTCGCTTGTAGCGACGCAGCCGCTTCTCGATGCGCTCGGCGGCGATGTCGAAGCTCTGATAGGCATCCTGCGACTGGCCGTGCGCCTGCAAGGTGATGCCGGTGTCGAGATGGACGGTGCAGTCGGTCTTGAAGCCCGATCCCTCCCGCTCGACGGTCACATGGGCGGTGAAGCCGCCGTCGAAATATTTCTGCAGGGCCTCGCCCATGCGGGATTCGACCTGGCTCCTGAGCGCCTCGCCGATATCCATGCGTTTTCCAGAAATCTGCAGACCCATCGGGGCTTCGAACCTTCCTGGTTGTTCCGGTTCTTTTGCTTGCCTGACCGTACGGTGACGGTCCGTAGCCCATGGCCGCGCGGCCGGATCGGACAAATCCGCGAGCATCGCTGAAAGCCTTCCCGCCCGCCCGGCTCGTCAATGGGCGCACCTTCTATTGGCGACGCGCACCGCAAGTCAACCGATTGACATTCGTTTCAACCGGTCGTCGCGACGGGCCGTCTTCGGCGGCTCAGAGCGCTGCCTGCTTGTCGCGTCGGCGCTGCACCGAGGAGGGGATGCGCATTGCCTCACGGTACTTGGCGACGGTCCGCCGGGCGATGTCGATGCCGGCATCCCTCAGGACCTTGACGATCGTATCGTCGGACAGAACGGCGTCGGCCGGCTCGTCGTCGATCAGCCGCTTGATGCGATGGCGCACCGCTTCGGCCGAGTGGGCGACGCCCCCTTCCGCCGAGGCGATCGCCGCCGTGAAGAAATATTTGAGCTCGAAGATGCCGCGGCTGGTCGCCATGTACTTGTTGGAGGTGACGCGCGACACGGTGGACTCGTGCATGCCGATCGCCTCGGCCACCGTCTTGAGATTGAGCGGCCTCAGATGCTGGACGCCGTGGGCGAGGAAGGCGTCCTGCTGGCGGACGATCTCGGTGGCGACCTTGAGGATGGTGCGGGCCCGCTGGTCGAGGCTCTTGACCAGCCATTTGGCGGTCTGCAGGCAGTCGGCGAGATAGGCATCGTCCTTGTCGTTGCGCCGGCCCTTCGACACTTTGGCATAATAGGTCTGGTCGACGAGGACGCGTGGCAGCGTGCCGGTGTTGAGCTCCACGTGCCAGCCGCCGTCCTTGGCGGAGGTGACCAGCACGTCGGGAATGACCGGCTGCACCACGGCATTGCCGAAGGCATTGCCCGGTTTCGGATTGAGCGCCTTCAGCTCGGCAAGCATCTCGGCGAGATCGTCGCCGTCGACGCCGCAGAGCTTCATCAGCCGGCCATGGTCGCGCCGTGCGACGAGCTCGAGATTGTCGACCAGCGCCGCCATGGCGGGGTCGTAGCGGTCCCGCTCGCGGAGCTGGATCGCCAGGCATTCGGCAAGGTCGCGGGCGCCGACGCCGGACGGCTCGAAGGCCTGGACGACGGCGAGCATGCGGCGCACGGTTTCCGGATCGGCGCCGAGCTGCGCGGCGATCGCGTCGAGGTCGGTGCGCAGGTAGCCCGCCTCGTCGATCTCGCTGATGATCGCATGGCCGACCAGCCGGAGCGCCGGATCGGATACCGCCAGGCCAAGCTGGTCGGCAAGATGATCGGAAAGCGATTTCTCCTCGGCGACGAAGGCTTCGAGATTGTAGTCGTCCGAGCTGACCGGCTGGCGGGTAGGCGCCGTCGCCCACGATTCGGTCGGCAGCGTCGGCGGCGTCTCGCCAGGCGCCTGACCATGGTCGTCGGGGAAAACATTGGCGAGATCGGCATCGAGCTTGCCCTCGATCGTCTCGGCGCTTTCCTTGAGGCTCGGTCTCGAGCCAGTCCGGCGCGTCCGCCCCGTTGACCGCCGGTGGTTCCGCCCCGTCCATCCCGAGGGGCCCGTCGGCCTGATCCGGCCCGTCGCCCTCCTCGTTCGCCCGCTCGAGCAGCGGATTGCGCTCCAGCTCGGCTTCGACATAGGCTACGAGATCGAGATTCGACAGCTGCAGCAGCTTGATCGCCTGCATCAACTGCGGCGTCATCACCAGCATCTGGCTCTGACGGAACTCGAGCTTCTGGGAAAGGGCCATTATGTCCGTGGGCTCAGCCGGGGGCGAAACTGGTCCGAGAATTGCTTGTCGGGACGTTCGTAGCCTATCCCGCCGCCCAGTTAAAGGCTGAATTGCTCCCCAAGGTAAAGGCGGCGGACGTCGGGGCTTTCGACGATCTCGTCCGGCCGCCCCTCGAACAGCACCTCGCCGGAATGGATGATGTAGGCGCGGTCGATGAGGTGGAGCGTCTCGCGGACATTGTGGTCGGTGATCAGCACGCCGATGCCGAGGCCGGTCAAGTGCCGGACCAGCGCCTGGATGTCGCCCACCGCGATCGGATCGATTCCGGTGAACGGCTCGTCGAGGAGCATGAAGGCCGGCCGGCTGGCGAGCGCCCGGGCGATCTCGCAGCGCCGCCGCTCGCCGCCCGACAGCGAGATGGCCGGCGCCTTGCGCAAGTGCGCGATATGGAATTCGTCGAGCAGCGCGTCGAGCTGCTCCTCGCGCTCGGCCTTATCCGGCTCCACCACCTCGAGTACCGCGCGGATATTGGCCTCGACCGACAAGCCCCGGAAGATCGAGGCCTCCTGCGGCAGGTAGCCGATGCCGAGCCGGGCGCGGCGGTACATCGGCATGCCGGTGACGTCATGGCCGTCGAGCTCGATGGTGCCGTAGTCGGCCTTCACCAGTCCGGTGATCATGTAGAAGATGGTGGTCTTGCCGGCGCCGTTGGCGCCGAGCAGGCCGACGGCCTCGCCGCGGGCGACCGCGAGGCTCGCTTCGTGGACGACCTGCCGGCCGCGATAGGACTTGCCGAGGCCGTGCGCCACCAGCCAGCCGCGTCCGCCGGCTTCCGGAACCAGGCGCGACGGCGGGACGTCCGCGTAGTCGTCCTGCCCGGACCCGTTCGTTGCGTGGCCGTTCCGCTTGCGTCCGAATGGCTTTGTCAGGCTCAACGCCGGGTGAATCCTTCTGCCGCCCACCCGAGATATGCGGTCGCGTGCCTCCTGTCGAGGCCGGTCTTCGGAGGCTTTCTCAGTTGGGCGACTTCTGTGCGGCGCCGGGAGTAGTGCCGCCGGGGGCATTTGCGTTGGCCCCCTTCTTCTTCGCGTTGGGCGTGATCAGGATCTTGACGGGTTCGCCCTGTTTGGGATCGACTCGCGCCCGGCCGGTCGCCATGTCGATGACGAGCCGCGCCCCCGTGACCACGTCCTTGTCGCGGCTCAGCACCACGTCGCCGGTCAGCGTGATCGTCTTCGCCTTGTTGTCGACCACCGCGTTCGATCCGGTGGCGGTCTGATTGCCCGAATTGACGTAGACCGTGCCGCTGGCCTCCATGCGCGTGAAGCCGCTTTGGTCATCCTTCTTGTCGGAATAGAGCTTGATGGTCGCCGCCTTCATGGTGGTGTCGCCGCGGCGCACGGTGACCCCGCCGGTAAACAGCGAAATGCGCTGGTCGCCCTCTTCGTAAACCTCCAGCGACGCGGCATCGACCTGGATCGGGGACTTGGAATCGCCCGAGAACCCCTTGAACACGTCGGTCGACTGGGCGAAGGCATGGGTCGAGACGAGCGCGACGACCAGCAAGGCGGCGACATGCCGGCAAATTCGCAGGACCTGCCTCATGGCGAGGACCCGCCGGACGCATCCTTCGCAGGCGCGGTATCGCCGCCGGCCGGCTCGGCTGCCGTAGCGTCGCCGCCGCCCGCCGCCTTCGCCGCCGCGGCGGCATCGCCGGACTTGGCCGATTTGGCCGATTTGGCCGGCTTGGCTGCCTTGGCCGACTTCGCCGGCTTGGCTGCCGCAGTGTCGCCGCCGTTTGCCGGCTTGGCCGTCGCAGTGTCGCCGCCGTCGGGTGGTTTGGCCGTCGCGGCGTCGCCGGCCGGCTCGTCCTTCGGCGTATAGACCACGGTGACGTTGTTGCGGAACCAGACGTGCTTGCCCTGGTCCTGCACCTCGATGGTGTCGGCCTTGACCGACACCTGGTCGGTGACGATCTCGACCGGCTTCGCAGAGGTCATCTTCCCGCTGTCGATGTCGATGTCGGCATCCTGGAGGGTGGCCTTGTAGCCGTCGGAGGTCTCCACATTGATGCCGTCGCTCAGTCTCAGCTTGTTGGTGTTGCCGTCGTAGACACCGGTCGCCGCCTGCACGCGCGCCGTGCCGCCATCGCCTGTCCCGAGCCGTGCGGTGATCCTGGTCATGGTCACGATCTTCGGGTTGTTCAGGTCCTGCACCGCTTGGGCGGCGTTCACTTCGTATGAACGGCGCGTTCCCTCGAAACCCGAAATGTGCGGCTTCGTCATGGTCACGCTTTTCGACTCGACGTTGATTCCCGCCAGGCTGACGATCGCCGTTTCGGGGTTCGGGGCGAACTGGACGAGGGCCAGAAATCCGGCAATTCCGAGAAATGCGACTGTGGGCAGTACGATCTTGAGCCAGCGGACATGACGGCTGTGCCGCGCGGCGCGCTCGAAATAGCTGTCGCCGCGTTCCTTGGTCGGATCGAAACGGATATGGCGGGTCGCTGCGGTCCCGGCAGCGACCGCCGCTGCCGCCTCGGTAAACACCGGCCGGCCGGCCGGTGCGGGCTCGTCGGCATAGTAGGCGTCGTCGGGCGAAACGTCCGGCGGCCCCGCGGGGGTCCGGTCGAACGCGCCGTAGCCGGCATCCCGGGGTGGCGGATAGCCGTATTGGTCGTCGGCCTCGTCATCATAGTAGGCATCGTCCGGGGAGGGGTATCCCTGCTCCGCGCCGTCCCCGGCATCGTCGATATCCTCGGCCGAAAGGTATCCCCGGTCGGCCGCCGTCTCGCCCCAGGCGTCTTCCGACTTGCCCCAGGCGTCTTCAGGCGGGATGGGCGGATCGTCGTCGTAATCGCGCGCCGGCTCCTCCGCGCGGGAATAGAAGGCCCGGTCGGCCGGGTATTGCACGGACGCGCTCGGCCGCCGCCGGTCCTCGGCGGGCGCGTCCTCGTCCGCGTCCTGGTCCTCGTAGTAATAGTCGGTCATGCCGTTTGCCGATCCGGGCGGAATTTACCAACCACATTGTGGACTTAAGGTGGCCGGACGGCAATCGCCGTCCACCGGGACCGCCCGCCCGCGGTCAATGGGCGAAGATATCCTCGTCCGCCCAGCCGGCGAGATCGAGGAGCGCCCGCGCCGGGAGGAAGAGGAAGCAGGCGGCGGCAAGCTCGCTTCGCCGGTCGCGGGCGAGCCGCTCGTCGAGCTGCTGCTTGAGGGCATGGAGATGCAGGACGTCGGATGCCGCATAGGCGATCTGGGCGTCCGTCAGCCGTTCGGCCGCCCAGTCCGAGCTCTGCGCCTGCTTCGAGATGTCGATGTCGAGGACGTCCTTGACGAGATCCCTGAGCCCGTGCCGGTCGGTGTAGGTGCGCGTCAGCCGCGATGCGATCTTGGTGCAATAGAGGGGGCCGGTCATCACCCCGAAGGTCTTGAACAGCATGGCGATGTCGAAACGCGCATAGTGGAAGATCTTCATCTTCTGGTCGTCGGCAAGCAGCGCCGTCAAGTTGGGCGCCTCGCTCTGGCCCGGCGCGATCTGGACGATGTCGGCGCTTCCGTCCCCTGGCGACAGCTGCACGAGGCAGAGCCGGTCGCGGTGCGGGTTGAGGCCGAGCGTCTCGGTGTCGACCGCCACCGGCCCGCGATAGAGCGACAGGTCGGGCAGGTCGCCTTTGTGGAAGCGGATCGTCATGGGCTTGAAATCCATCTCTGTCTGGCGCGCACGGGCTTACAGGAAGGAGGGACGGCCATCAAATCGTGCGGCGCACAACGGCAGATCACAGGGTCAGGTCATTCATGGCGCGATAACCTTAAGACGTCGATAACGAGTTCCGCCGGTTTCCGGGAGATCGGGTTAGCATTTCCGGAAACTTCTTTTGGTAAAACTCGTAGAAAATCGGATGCAAAAACCCACGACGCGGGGTTCAGCGCGTGCGACACACCATCATCGTTACCTTGCTTCTCGGCATGCTCGCAGCGGGCGCTTTGCTGGTGGCGCATCGCGTCGCGCCGGACCGTCGAGATGCCCCGTCGCCGCCGGGCAGCCAACCGGACCTCGTGTCGAGCGCCGTCCTCCTCGTCAACCCCGACGTCGGCACCACCGGCGCGATCACCCCGCGCACGGATTCCGGGGAGCTCCTGTCGGGGTTGTCCGGGCGGCCGGATCACTGGTCCGGCTGGTCGGGTCTGTCCGGCGGCCTCGCCGGATTGACGGACAGCATCCCGGCAAGCTGGGGCCGGGCGGGCGCCAAGGCGTTGCGGCGCGTAGCGCAGTTTGTCGCCGCCAGGTCGCAGCCCCGCTTCGCGGCCGGCGGCGTCGCGGCGGTGGTCCATGCGCCGCCCGACCAGGACTACGGGTCGGCCGTGGCCCGCTATGCCCTCGCCGCCAACCCGGACGACGCCGACGCCCTCTACAGCATCGGCCTCGACTACCGCGACGGGAACGGCGTCGATCGCGATGTCTACGCGGCGGCGCGCAACCTCTTGGCCGCCGCCGAGCTCGGCCACGCCGATGCGCAATTCGCCATCGCCGACTTCTACCGGCAGGGGCTGGGCGTCCACCGCAACGATGTGTCCGCCTATGTCTGGTACGACCTTGCCGCCCGTCGCCTGCCGACGGCCGAGAAGCGCGCGGCGGCGGCAGCGGCGCGGGATCGCCTCGCAGCGGTGCTGAGCACCGAGGAACTGGCGACCGCCACGCGCCTGGTCGCCGCATGGCAGCCGCGCCGCACTGCCGTTGCCGTCGGAGAAACGGCCGACGCCGGCGGTTGAGGTTCTGCCGTCCCTGCTGGCGCCCGTCGCCGTTGACAAGGTTTCGGCCCCCCCTTACCTATCGCGCCCGTGCCCAGGTGGCGGAACTGGTAGACGCGCACGGTTCAGGTCCGTGTGCCGCGAGGCGTGGAGGTTCGAGTCCTCTCCTGGGCACCAGTCGCAAGAGGTCCGTGAAGCGGGGGCCCGGTCAGCGACAACGCGACGCCGGGCGCAATCCTTCGGAGGCAAACAGGATGGCAATTACCGTCGCCGACAAGGGGCTGGTCACCGTCTTCGGCGGATCGGGCTTCCTCGGCCGGCATGTGGTCCGCGCGCTCCTCAAGCGCGGCTGGCGGGTCAGGGCCGCCGTGCGCCGGCCCGATCTTGCCGGGCACCTCCAGCCGCTCGGCATGGTCGGCTGGGTGCAGCCGATCCAGGCCAACCTCCGCTATCGCTGGTCGGTCGACCGCGCCGTCGAGGGCGCCGATGCGGTGATCAACCTCGTCGCGGTTCTCGCCCCGTCCGGCCGCCAGACCTTTGAGACCGTCCACGTCTTCGGCGCCCGCGCCGTCGCCGAGGCGGCCCGCGCGGCCGGGCTGAAGGCGATCACCCACATCTCGGCGATCGGCGCCGACAAGGCGTCCAGCTCCGACTATGCGCGGACCAAGGCGGAAGGCGAGGCGGCGGTGTTCGAGACCCTGCCGGACTCGGTCGTGTTCCGGCCGTCGATCATGTTCGGGCCGGAGGACCATTTCTTCAACCGCTTCGCGGCGATGGCGCGATTCTCGCTGGCGCTGCCCCTGATCGGCGGCGGCCACACGCGCTTCCAGCCGGTCTTTGTCGGGGATGTCGCCGCGGCCATCGCCGATTCGGTCGAGGGCAAGGCGCGAGCCGGCACGGTCTACGAGCTCGGCGGTCCGGAGGTGCATACCTTCCGCGACTGCATGAAGCTGATGCTGAGGGAGATCGGGCGCAAGCGCCTGCTGGTGCCGATCCCCTGGAGCGTGGCGTCGCTGATGGGCGGCGTCCTGCAGCGTCTGCCGGGCAAGATGCTCACCCTCGATCAGGTCCGCCAGCTGAAGCACGACAATGTCGTGTCGGAGGCCGCCGTCGCCGAAAACCGCACGATCCAGAGCTTCGGCATCACGCCGACCAGCCTGGCGGCGATCCTGCCCTCCTACCTCTCCCGCTTCCGCCCCCACGGCGCCTACGACCGCCGCCTCGCCTGAGCGGCCTGCCGTCAGAGCCCGGTGGTCACCATTAGGTTGTTGCCGGTTTCCGTGGCAAGCTTGCCGGGCAAGGTGCCTCTGGTAATCGCGGAACGCGCATGTCCGCCGTGCGGCTCATTCTTCTCGGGTGTCTGCTCGCCCTGGCGAGCGGCTGCTCGCGCGACGTCTACACGGAGCTCGCCATTGTCGTCGACGCCGAGGGGCAGCGCCACGAGATCAAGAACTACGGCCGCTACGTCACCTTCGACCGCCTATTTTCCATCCTGACGGTTCGGCGGTTCGCGTATACGCCGGACGGCTCGATCCCGGCATTGCGCCTTCCGTCAGGCGCGGGAGTCGTCGTCGCATTACGCCTCCTCGACCCCTGTCTTCGGTTGACCTATCTCATCACGCCCCGGTCGGTCCTTGACCGTCAGCCTCCTCTGCAGCCGGGAAACGCCAGCGTCTCTGGGCCCACGAGTCTGCGCGAGGGCGAAGTCGTCTCGCTCAGCCTCCGCCCGTTCTTCACGCCCGAACGCCTGGATCGGTTCGTGGTGTGGATGGACAGCGCGGAAAACCCGAAAGCGATGATCGGCTATCTCGGCGACCGGCTCTTCGACGATCCGACGAACAAGGTCCGCCTGGTCAGCGCGAGCATCCGCCGGATGACGCCCCGCGAGTGGGGCGACCGTGAGCCGACGCGTATCGAGGACATCATTCCATGGGAGGCGAAATACTGCCCGATCAGCGAGCACCAGAGCCTGCTGAGGGAAAGCAATGCCTGGCAATGGATGGCGCCGGTTGTTTCGCTCGTCGAGCTATCGGAGTTGCCGGACGGCCCGTGGAAGCGGCGCCTGGAGGCTGAAACCTTCGGCTTCCTTCCGCTGTCCCCCGACATCGAGCAGGACATACACGAGCTGCACGAGACCGTGATCGGCCCCGCCGTCTACAGCATGGTCGCCAGGACCGACGACCATTTCACTCTCGACACCAACGCGCTTCCACCCGCCAACGTGCTCCTCTTCCATTCGATGTCAGACGAGCACCACTACTACGGGCCGAATTACCCCATAACCATCAACGGACAACGTCTGGTCAGACAGCCCAACGGCGGTTTCCCGGCCTTCTACTATGATGCCGGCAACCGCTTGCTGCTCAAGTTTGCGGCCACCGCTCGCTTCGATCCGCAGTTTTGCAGCTATTACCCGAAGGACTGAGGATCGCGCTCCGACGCCTACGACCGCCGCCTCGCCTGAGCGGCATGCCGTAGGGCCCGGTGGTCACCATTAGGTTGTTGCCGGTTTCCGTGGCAAGCTTGCCGGGCAAGGTGCCTCTGGTAATCGCGGAACGCGCATGTCCGCCGTGCGGCTCATTCTTCTCGGGTGTCTGCTCGCCCTGGCGAGCGGCTGCTCGCGCGACGTCTACACGGAGCTCGCCATTGTCGTCGATGCCGAGGGGCGGCGCCACGAGATCCACAACTACGGCCGCTGCGTCACCTTCGACCGCCTATTTTCCATCCTGACGGTTCGGCGGTTCGCGTATACGCCGGACGGCTCGATCCCGGCATTGCGCCTTCCGTCCGGCGCAGGAATCGTCGTCGCGGCGCGCTTGCTGGATCCCTGTCTTCGGTTGACTTATCTCATCACGCCCCGGTCGGTCCTTGACCGTCAGCCTCCTCTGCGGCCGGGAAACGCCAGCGTCTCTGGACCCACCAGTCTGCGCGAGGGCGAGATCGTATCTCTCAACCTCCGCCCGTTTTTCACGCCCGGATACCTGGACCAGTTCGTGGTGTGGATGGATAGCGCCGAAGAGCCGAAAGCGATGATCGGCTATCTCGGCGATCGCCTCTTCGACGATCCGACGAACAAGGTCCGCCTGGTCAGCGCGAGCATCCGCCGGATGACGCCGCGAGAGTGGGGCGACCGTGAGACGACCCGCATCGAGGACATCATTCCATGGGAGGCGAAATACTGCCCCCTCAGCAAGCACCAGAGCCTGCTGAAAGAAAGCAACGCCTGGCAATGGCTGGCGCCGGTCGTCTCGCTCGTCGAGCTATCGGAGTTGCCGGACGGCCCGTGGAAGCAGCGCCTGGAGGCTGAAACATCCGGCCTCCATCCGCTGCCCCTCGACATCGAGCAGGACATACCCGAGTTGCACCAGACCGTGATTGGCCCCGCTGTCTACAGCATGGTGGCAAGGACCGACGACCATTTCACTCTCGACACCAACGCGCTTCCACCCGCCAATGTGCTCCTCTTTCACTCGATGTCGGATGAGCACAGCGCCTACGCAATAAATTTTCCCATGACCATCAACGGACAACGCCTGGTGAAACAGGCCAACGGCGCTTACCCGACTTTCTACTATGACGCTCCTAACAAGCAGCTGCTTAGGTTTTCTGCCGCATACTTTAGCCCACACTTTTGCAGTTACTACCCGAAGGACTGAGGATCGCGCTCCGGCGCCTACGACCGCCGCCTCGCCTGAGCGGCCACGGTTGGCTCAGGCGAAGATGTAGACCATCGCCAGCGCGATGATGCCGACCACGATGCGCCACCAGCCGAACAGCGCGAAGCCGTGCCGGCTGACGAAGTCGAGGAACGTTTTCACCACCACCAGCGCCGACAGGAACGCCGCGACGAAGCCGATGGCGATGATCCCGGCGGCGCTCGCATCGATGACGTCGATGTTCTGGTAGAGGTCGTAGACGAAGGCGCCGAGCATGGTCGGCATGGCGAGGAAGAACGAGAACTCCGCCGCCGAGCGCTTGTCGGTGCCGAGGATCAGCGCCCCGACGATGGTGGCGCCGGAGCGCGACACGCCGGGAATCAGCGCCAGCGTCTGGAAGAGCCCGATGCCGAGGCAGAGCCAGACCGGATAGTCCATGATGGCGTGGAAGCGCGGCTTCACCGGCAGGCGGTCGATGAAAAGCAGCACGATGCCGCCGAGGATGAGCGTGGTGGCGATCAGCGTCACCGATTCGAACATCACCCGGGTGATGAAGCCATGGAGGAGGACGCCGAGGATGGCGGCCGGCAGGAAGGCGATGAAGACGCCGAGGACGAAGCGCCGGGATGTGTGGTCGCTGGGAAGGCTCACCGCCAGATGCCACAGCCTGCCGGCGTAAACCGACAGGAGCGCCAGGATGGCGCCGAGCTGGATCAGCACCTCGAAGGCCTTGCCGGCGTCCTCGAAGCCCAGCAGGCGGCCGACGAGGAGGAGGTGGGCGGTGGAGGAGACCGGGAGGAATTCGGTGATACCTTCGACGATGCCGAGGATCAGGGCATCGATGATCGTTTGCAGATCCATGAAACGTCCCCGTCTTGCGCTGCCGAATCGCCTTGTTCCGGCCGCAGGCCGCCTCTATACCCGATGCCGATTTGCGTGAGGAAGGTTTAACGGGGCCTCCGCCAGATTTCCCGCCTGATGTCAGTTCTCTACCATCATCCCTTGTCCGCCGGCTCCCGCTATGTGCGTCTCGTGCTTGCCGAATACGGCGAGGCGGTGGAGCTCATCGAATCCGTGCCGTGGGAGCGCAGCGAAGAGCTGCTCGCCCTCAACCCGGCCGGGACCGTCCCGGTGCTGGTCGACGAGACCGATGGGCCGATCTGCGGCGCCACCGTGATCGGCGAATATCTTGCCGAGACACGCGGCGCCCGGGTCGGCGAGCACACGCTGATGCCGGCTACCCCGGTCGAGCGCGCCGAGGTGCGGCGACTGGTCTCGTGGTTCCTCGACAAGTTCGAGGACGAGGTCGCCGGCTATCTGGTCACCGAGAAGGTCTTCAAGCGCCACGCGCCGACCGGAAATGGCGGCGGCCCGCCGGATGCGGCGGCGATTCGGGCTGCACGCAGCAACATCCGCTACCATATGCGCTATATCGGTTATCTGGTCGCGCGGCGGAATTGCCTGGCGGGGCGCGAATTGAGCTTCGCCGATCTCGCCGCGGCGGCGGTGTTGTCTTGTGCGGATTACCTCGGCGAGGTGCCATGGGAGGAAGACGCGACGGCGAAGCAGTGGTACGCGCGCGTCAAGTCGCGTCCGAGCTTTCGTCTGATCCTCGCCGACGTCGTGCGCGGCAGCCCGCCGGCGACCCACTACGTCGACCTCGACTTCTGAAGGCTGGCCTCGTCGCCGACGCCAAGGCCGAGGGCTTCGACGTCGTCGGCGTGACGCGGCCGGACGCCGTTCCCGAGACGGTTCCACGCCTCCGCCACTTCCTCGCCGAGGGCCATCACGGCGACATGGCGTGGATGGCAACGACCGCCGGGCGCCGCGGCGATACGCGCGTCCTGTGGCCGGGCGTCCGCTCGGTGGTGATGCTCGGCCTCAACTACGGGCCGGATCGCGATCCGCTGGAGAGCCTCGGCCGCAAGGACCGGGCGACCATCTCGGTCTATGCCCGCAACCGCGACTATCACGACCTGATCAAGGGCCGGCTGAAGCAGGTGGCCTCCCGCTTCGCGGCGCGGGCCGGGGCCGACGTCAAGGTGTTCGTCGACACCGCGCCGCTGATGGAAAAGCCGCTCGCCGCAGCCGCCGGCATCGGCTGGCAGGGCAAGCACACCAATCTGGTGAGCCGCGCGTTCGGCTCCTGGCTGTTTCTCGGCGCGATCCTCACCGATATCGACCTGCCCGCGGACGAGCCGGAAACCGACCATTGCGGCTCCTGCCGCGCCTGCCTCGACGTCTGCCCGACCGACGCCTTTCCGGCGCCCTATCAGCTCGATGCGCGGCGCTGCATCTCCTACCTCACCATCGAGCACAAGGGGCCGATTCCCGCCGCGTTCCGCCCGGCGATGGGCAACCGCATCTACGGCTGCGACGATTGTCTCGCCGTCTGCCCGTGGAACAAGTTCGCCCGCACGACCCGGGAGGCGAAGCTCGCCGCCCGCGACGATCTCACTGCGCCGCCGCTTGCCGGGCTGGCGATGCTCGACGATGCCGGCTTCCGCGCCCGCTTCTCCGGATCGCCGATCAAGCGCATCGGCCGCGACCGCTTCGTCCGCAACGTCTTGATCGCGGTGGGCAATTCGGGCAGTGCGGATCTGAGGCCGGTCGCCATGCGTTGTCTCGACGATGCCGCCCCGCTGGTGCGCGGCGCCGCCATATGGGCGCTCGCCCGGCTCGATTCTGCCGCGGCGCGGGCCGCCGGTACGACGCGGCGGTCTCGCGAATCTGACCCCGATGTCATGGAGGAGTGGAATGCCATCGCCTGACAAGGCCGGGAAAGCCGGCAACGACGGGAAGGGGGCCATCAATCCGGGGAAGGTTCTGGTCGATCTGGGCGGAGGCTCGGCGACGCGGAAGTCGGCCGAGGCAGTCGGTGCCCAGGCGGTCCGCGCCCAGGCCGTCGGCCGTCAGACCGTGGGCGCCGCCTCGTTCGGCGCCCTTGCGGTCGGCGCTTTCGCCATCGGTGCCCTGGCGATCGGGGCGCTTGCCATCGGCCGTCTCGCGGTCGGGCGCTTCACAGCCCGGGACGCGCATATCGACCGGCTGAGGATCGACACGCTCGAGATCGGCGAATTCAAGCGGGTAGCCGAGCGTGACCGTCGCCGCCGCTGACGGTGACTGAGATCGATGCGAACTGCGAGATCGGGGTGCAGCAATCGCCCCCTCTCCCCCCTTGCGGGGGAGATAGCATCGCTTCGACTGCAAAGCGGTCGTTAGCGATGCTTGAGGGGGGCACATTTGCGCAAACGGTTGGGGGTACCCCCCTCCCGGATTTCCAAACCCGACCTGCTGACGCAAGTCGGGGAAATCCGACCTCCCCCGCAAGGGGGGAGGTGCATCCCTGCTTTGCCTAGCACATGGAACCGATCCGCCTGTTCGTGTTCGGCCTCGGCTACAGCGCCGGCGCCTTTGCCGAAGCGATGCGCGACCGGACCGCGTGGACCGGCGGCACGGTGCGCGAGGCGGGGCGCGCGGAGCGGCTTCGCACCAAGGGGATCGCTGCACAGGTCTTCGACGGGAAACAACCCGGCAGCGCGGTGGCCGACGCCCTGGCGGGGGCGACCCACCTGCTCGTCTCCATCGCGCCGGGGGAGGCGGGCGACCGCGTCCTCGCACATCACCGCGCCGACATCCTTGCCGCGCCGAATCTCCGATGGATCGGTTACCTGTCGACCGTCGGCGTCTATGGCGACCATGGCGGCGGCTGGGTCGACGAGGAGACGCCGCCGCAGCCCCGGCGCGGCCGCTCCGAGGCGCGCCTTGCCGCCGAACGAGCTTGGACGGCGCTTGCTGCCGAGCGCGAGGTCCCCCTCGGCATCTTCCGCATCGCCGGCATCTACGGGCCGGGCCGCAACGCTTTCGTCAATCTCGCCGAGGGCAGGGCCCGCCGCATCGTCAAGCCGGGGCAGGTGTTCAACCGCATCCATGTTGCCGACATTGCTCAAGCTTTGGCGGCGGCTGCGGCGTCGCCGACGACCCGCATCTACAACCTTGCCGATGACGAGCCGGCGCCGCCGCAGGACGTGGTCGCCTTCGCCGCGACGCTGATGGGCGTCGCGGCTCCCCCGGAGATTTCCTTCGACGAGGCGGAGCTGACGTCGATGGCCCGCTCCTTCTATGGCGAGAACAAGCGGGTCTCGAACCGGCGGATCAAGGACGAGCTTGGTATCGCGCTCCGCTATCCCACCTATCGCGACGGTCTGACCGCGCTGTGGCGGGACGGCAACTGGCGCGGATAGCTCCCGTCCGCCCGCGGGCGGCCGGGTGCTAGAGCAGAATTCGACCTACTCGGGGTCATATCCTGCGGCCTGGAAGTAGTTTGTGCATTCGGCTGTCGAGAACTGGTCGAGGCAGTTGGCGACGACGGCCCAGAGCTCGTCGACGGTTCGGGCTGCGGCCTTGCGCAGGAGCGCTTTGAGCTTTGCGAAGGCCATCTCGATGGGGTTGAAGTCGGGCGAATAGGGCGGCAGCAGGAGAAGCTTGGCGCCGGCCGTCTCGATCGCAGGGCGCACGCCGGCGACCTTGTGGGCAGGCAGATTGTCCATGACGACGATGTCACCGGGGGTGAGTTCGGGCACGAGAACCTGTTCGACGTACGCGAGGAAGGCCGGCCCGTTCATGGCGCCGTCGAGCAGCATCGGCGCTGCCAGGCCGTCGAGCCGCAGCCCGGCGGCGAAGGTGGTGGTCTTCCAGTGGCCGTGCGGGATCGAGGCCCGGCAGCGCTCGCCCTTCTTCGCCCGGCCGCGCAGGCGCGCCATCTTGGTCGAGGCCGAGGTCTCATCGATGAAGATCAGCTTCCCGGGATCGAGATCGAGCTGGCCGTCGAACCAAGCCTCCCGGCGCGCCCTTACATCCGGCCGCTGCTGCTCGCTGGCATGCGCCGTCTTTTTTTGTACGTGATGCCGCGCCTGGCGAGGAACATCCACACCGTCGAGGGCACCGCCCGCACGCCGCAGTCCTCAGCCAGCCGTTCGCCGATCTCGGCCAATGTGAGGTCCGGCGTCGCCTCGATCAGATCGAGGATGAACCTCTCATGCGGATCGAGCTTCGAGCGTGACGGCTGCCCCTGCTTGCGCGCAACCGTCTCGCCGGTCTCGCGATAGCGTCGATACCACCGGCCCGAAGTCGAAATGCCGATCTTGAACCGCCGGGCTGCCTCCCGCGTCGAAAGCCCTTCCGAGATCGCCTCGATCACCCGACCTCGAAGATCCGCACTCAAGCTGCGCGTCATCATCCTCTCCCCGCAAATCACCTGCGGACAGTGAATCAGACAACGCACCCAACCGGAATCCCATCCCCAACTCTACGTTCAACGAAAATGCTCTAGTCAGGCCTTAGAGGCCGGCGATGATCTTGCGGTAGGCGTCCTCGGAAAAGGCCTTGAGCGTCGTCGTGCGAACGCTGCCGGATGAGCCGACAGAGAGCGAGAATTTCGCCGCGGCTTCATCGTCCGGCGCTTCCAGCATGGCGACCATGTCGTAGCTGCCGATCGTCATGTAGAAGGCCGTCATTTCGCAGCCGTACTTCTTGGCCGCCGCTTTTGCGGCGTCAAGCCGGCTGGGCGAATCCTTGACCGACTTGATACCCTGATCGGTCCAATTGAGCAGCGAAATGTAGATGGCCATGCGATCCTCTCTTTGTTGCGGAGCGTCGGACGCTCCGGGGCGGAGTCTATCATGCCCGTCGGCACCGCATCGCTACGACTTTGGCGCGTCCTCGCCGTCGATGATCGCGGCGATCGCCGCCTCCAGCCTTTCGAATTCCTCCGGGCGTGACAGCCGGTGGTCGCCGTCCTTGACCAAGGTCAGCACCACGTCATCGCTGACGAGCCGCGAGACGAGCTCGGTGGCGTGCCGCCAGGGCACGTCCGTGTCGCGCACTCCTTGCAGGATGTGCACCGGGCAGCCGGTCTCGATCAGCCGGTCGCCCGAAGAGGTGGCGGTCGCCGGCCGGCCGGGCAGGTGAGCCTACAGGCCGGCGATGATCTTGCGGTAGGCGTCCTCGGAGAACGCCTTCAGGGTCGTCGTTCGGATGTTGCCGGACGAACTGAGAGCAAGCATGAATTCCGCCGCGGAATCATCGTCCGGGGCTTCGAGCATCGCGACCATGTCGTATGGTCCGATCGTCATGAAAAAGTGCGTCATCTCACAACCGTACTTCTTCGCCAGTGCACGCGCACCGTCGACACGGCCGGGCGAGTCCTTGATCGACTTGATGCCCTGTTCCGTCCAATTGGTCAGCGCAATGTAAATGCCCATGAGGTCCTCCCGTTGAATTGGAGCGTCAGGCGCTCCGGGGCGGATCCTATCATGCCCGTCGGCACCGCATCGCTACGACTTTGGCGCGTCCTTGTCGTCGATAATCCCGGCGATCGCCGCTTCCAGCCTCTCGATGTCCTCCGGCCGCGACAGCCGGTGGTCGCCGTCCTTGACGAGCGTCAGCACCACGTCGTCGCTGGCGAGCCGCGAGACGAGCTCGGTAGCGTGCCGCCAGGGGACGTCGGTGTCGCGCACGCCTTGCAGGATGTGCACCGGGCAGCCGGTCTCGATCAGCCGGTCGCCGAAGAGGTGGCGGTCGCCGTCCTCGATCAGCGCCCGGGTGATGACATAGCCTTCGTCCTCGTAGTCGCTCGGTGCGCGATAGACGCCCGTCTCGGTAAGTTCCTTCCGTGCCTTCTTCGGCATGCCCGCCCACATCAGGGCGCGGGTCATGTCGACTGCCGGTGCAATCAGCACCAGGCCGGCGATGCGGCTCGCCTCGGGGCCGGTGGCGGCGCGATGCGCTTGCGCGAGGAGGAGCGCCAGCCAGCCGCCCATCGACGAGCCGATGACGATCTGCTGGCCTTGCGTGCGGTCGAACACCGCCAGCGCCTCCTCCAGCCAGAGCGAGATGGTGCCGTCCTCGAATCGACCGGCGGAGCGGCCGTGGCCGGAATAATCGAAGCGGGTCATGGCGAGGCCGCGCGTGGCGGCATAGGCGTCGAGCGCTTCGGCCTTGGTGCCCGCCATGTCGGAGGCGAAGCCGCCGAGCCAGAACAGGCCCGGCTCGCTGCCGGGTCGCGCGAGGATCGCGATCTCCCGCGCCGCGGCGCCGTTGCCGACGGTGATGGTCTGGGATTGCGGTGCGTCCATTTCCGGTTCCCGATGGCTGGCATTCGCCCGTGTCCCTGCCTATATCGCGTCGGCCGCGCGGGGAACCCTCCTGCCATGGAATTGGTTGACTTCCCGCCGGCTTTGCAGGAATCCTTCGGCTTCGACGTCGCCGGCCGAGAGCCGGCGCGATGAAGCTTACGTGTTTCATAACGAGAGAGGAGACAGGCCATTCGCAGGCCCCACAGAGCACCACCGCCCGCCACCAAGGAAGGACCGCGGGTCAACGAGGAAATTCGCGTCAGCGAAGTTCAGATGATCGACGACAAGGGCGCCAATATGGGTGTCATACCCATCGAACGCGCGCTCGAGATCGCTGCGGAGGCGGGGCTGGATCTGGTCGAGATCGCCCCCAATTCGAGTCCGCCGGTCTGCAAGGCCCTCGATTTCGGCCGCTTCAAATACCAGGCCCAGAAGAAGGCCGCCGAGGCCCGCAAGAAGCAGAAGACGGTCGAGATCAAGGAAATCAAGATGCGGCCGAACATCGACATCCACGACTATGAAGTGAAGATGCGATCGGTCCGCCGCTTCTTCGAGGAGGGCGACAAGGTCAAGGTGACCTTGCGCTTCCGCGGCCGCGAAATGGCCCATCAGGAGCTCGGCGTGAAGCTTCTCGACCGGGTGAGGGAAGAGACGTCGACCTTCGCCAAGGTCGAGTCCGAGCCGCGCCTCGAGGGCCGCCAGATGACCATGGTGCTGGCGCCGCGCTGACGCGGCGCCTCTTCCTCATCGGAATCGAGGAACCGTCGGCAAGGGCGCGGCGTGCAGTCGGTGTCCGGCTTCCCTCTTGTGCGGCGTGGCAGCCATCGCTATAACCCCGCGGTTCCGAGCGGCCCGGCCTGGAAGGGCATGCCGTGGCGGCTCGAAAGCTCAGAATCACAGCAGCATATGGCCGCCGGTCTTTCCGGGCCCGGCCGGATGGAGAGCAAAATGCCCAAGATGAAGACCAAGGCGGGCGCCAAGAAGCGATTCAAGGTCACCGCCACCGGCAAGGTCAAGGTCGCGCAGGCCGGCAAGCGGCACGGCATGATCAAGCGCACCAACAAGTTCATCCGTCAGGCACGCGGCACGACCGTTCTGTCCGATCCGGACGCGCGGATCATCAAGAAGCACTTCCTGCCCAACGCCTGATCGAGCCTTACCGGAGAGATTGCCATGTCACGCGTCAAGCGCGGCGTCACCGCCCACGCCAAGCACAAGAAGATCCTCGCCCGCGCCAAGGGCTTCTACGGCCGCCGCAAGAACACCATCCGCACCGCCAAGGCGGCGGTCGACAAGGCGGCGCAGTACGCCTACCGCGACCGCAAGAACCGCAAGCGCTCGTTCCGCGCCTTGTGGATCCAGCGCATCAATGCCGCGACCCGCGAGCACGGCCTGACCTATGGCCGATTTATCGACGGCCTCGGCAAGGCCGGGGTCGAGGTGGATCGGAAAGTGCTCGCAGACCTTGCCGTCCGCGAGCCGGCCGCCTTCAAGGCGCTCGTCGACAAGGCCCAAAGCGCGCTGCAGTGACGCGCCTGCCGGCCTTCCGCCGACCGCCGATCAGGGGCTAGGCTGAAGCGGACGGCGTCACAAGAGCGTTTTCAGGAAAAGTGTCTTCACTTTTCCGCCCGGAAAGAGCGAAGAATCAACGAACCGGAGCAACGGTTCGATTCAGCTGAAACGATCTTGCTCCAGGACGGAAGTCGAACGTGCAGGGCCTCAAAGCGGAGCTCCTCCGCGGATTCTGGTACATGGCGCTGCCGGGCGCCGAGGTGAAGCCCGGCCGTCTCGCTCATCTGCGCATGATGGGCGAGCCGGTGGTGGTCGGCCGCGGCAGGGACGGCAAGGTCTTCGCGCTTCGCGACATCTGCCCGCACCGTGGCGTGCCGCTGCACTATGGCAGCTTCGACGGCGAGACGATCACCTGCTCCTACCACGCCTGGCGCTTCGACCGCGCCGGCGAATGCGTCGAGGTCCCCTCGATGGTCGAGGGGCAGAAGATCGACATGACCAAGATCCGTTGCGGCGCCTTTCCGTGCGTCGAGCAACAGGGGATCGTCTGGGTCTATTTCGCCCGCGACGGCGAGGAGCCCTCCGGCGTCACCGAGAAGCCGCCGCTGGTGCCGCTCTTCGCCGCGGACCGCCCGCCGGACACCCACGTCAGGCTGATCTTCCCCTGCTCCATCGACCACACCACCTACGGGCTGATGGACCCGGCGCACGTCGCCTATGTCCATACCTCGCGCTGGTTCCGCGCCAAGGCGCGCCACGTCACCGAGAAGACCAAGGCGTTCGAGCCCTCGCCGCTTGGCTTCAAGATGGCGACCCACACGGTGCCGGAGACCCAGACCTTCTACAAGCTCCTCGGCTCGAAGGTGACCGCCGACATCAGCTACGCGCTGCCGGCGATCCGCATCGAGGAACTGCACGGCGACAAGCACAACGTCGTCGGCCTGACCGCGCTGACGCCGATCACCGACGAGGAAACCGCCTTCCACCAGATGTTCTGGACGACGATCGGCTGGGCGAAGCCGCTGAAGCCGGTCATCCGAGCGCTGTCGCGCCGCTTCCTCAACCAGGACCGCGACATCGCCCTCCAGCAGCGCGAGGGCCTGCTCGACGAGCCCAAGCTGATGCTGATCCACGACGCCAACACCCAGGCGCGGTGGTGGATGCATCTCAAGGACGAATGGGTGAATTCCGGCAAGGAGGGCCGCCCCTTCGTCAATCCGGTGAAGCCGAAGACGCTTCGCTTCAAGAGCTGAAATCAGAGCCAATGGACAGCACTGTCACCGCCGACCTCGAAGCGCTGGAGCACGAGATTGCCGCCCGCATCGCCGGTGCGCCGGACGAGGCCGCGCTGGAGGCCGAGCGTGTCGCCGCCCTCGGCAAGAAGGGTGTCGTCTCGGAACTGCTCAAGGCCCTCGGCCGCATGACTCCCGAGGAGCGGCAGGTTATGGGGCCAATCCTCAACGGCCTGAAGGAGCGTCTCAACCAGGGGATTGCCGCCCGGCGCGCCGTCTTGAAAGACGAGGCGCTGGTGCGCCGGCTCGAGGAGGAGCGGGTCGACGTCACCCTGCCGCTGCGCCCCTCCGGCCTCGAGACGGGCCGCATCCACCCGGTCAGCCAGGTGGTCGACGAGATCACTGCCATCTTCGCCGATCTCGGCTTCTCGGTCGCCGAGGGGCCGGACATCGAGACCGACTACTACAATTTCACGGCGCTCAATTTCCCGGAAGGCCACCCGGCGCGGGAGATGCACGACACCTTCTTCTTCAACCCGAAGGAGGACGGCGAGCGGATGCTGTTGCGCACCCACACCTCGCCGGTGCAGATCCGCACCATGGAGACGATGAAGCCGCCGATCCGCGTCGTCATCCCCGGTCGCACCTACCGCTTCGATTCCGACCAGACCCACACCCCGATGTTCCACCAGATCGAGGGGCTGGTGCTCGACGATGAATCGACGGTCGGCACGCTGAAATGGGTGCTGGAGGAGTTCTGCAAGGCGTTCTTCGAGGTCGATCAGGTGAAGATGCGGTTCCGCCCGTCCTTCTTCCCCTTCACCGAACCGTCGATGGAGGTCGACATCCAGTGCGACCGCTCGGGAACCGAGGTCCGCTTCGGCGCTGGCGACGACTGGCTGGAGATCCTCGGCTGCGGCATGGTCCACCCCAACGTCATCCGCTATGGCGGCCTCGACCCGGACAAGGTGCAGGGCTTCGCCTGGGGCATGGGGATCGACCGCATCGCCATGCTGAAGTACGGCATGCCCGACCTTCGCGCCTTCTTCGACGCCGACGTCCGGTGGCTGAACCACTATGGCTTCCGCCCGCTCGACCTGCCGTCGCTGGCACGGGGGCTGTCGTCGTGAGCGTTCGGCGCCGGCAATGAAGATCGACCGGAATGCGTGGCCGCCAGAGAAGATAGCGAGCCTAGACGATCGGGAGTTGAAGGCTCTTAGGGAAAACGCTGTTCGCTACGAAGTCGCTGACTTGGCTAAGCTTTGTGAAGCCGAATTGGAGAGGCGGAATCCAAAGAGGACGCCAAGGGTGCAAAAATCCAACGTCTCCAAGCGGCAAACGGGGGTGGTGGTCGGTTATCACTTCGTATGCAAAGGCGATCGCGGCGTGACTCTTCTGCCAGCTGGTCGATTCAAGAGTGGTTCATGGGTCGTCAGTGAAGAGCAGGTCAAACGGAGTCTCGAATACGGTGCCTATCTCGCGCTGCACGAGAGCAAAACGGAACCTTCGTACCGTCAGGGCCATATTGCTGGGTACGAGTTGAAAGAGAGAGACATGCTGAACGAGGAAGATTTTGAGCCTCAGACCAAGCATGGTGTCGAGTTTCTAGTCGAAGCAACTGCTGAATCCGTACCAGTGGGTTGGCGAGGCGACCGGCGAGAAAGGTTACAAATGGGCCGACAACGCCACGGGGACCGGTCGAGAGATCGCTGTGGGTGAGAGCACATGAGACTCCTCGCCGCGCACTGCGACGCAGAGCATCTGCACGTCACAGTGGCTGATGGGCGGACGCTGTCGGCGCCGCTGTGGTGGTATCCCCGCCTCGCCGGTGTCAGCGCACCTGCGCGCGATACGGTCGAGTTGATGCCGATGGGCTTGCATTGGCCCGACCTCGACGAGGACATCTCCATCGCCTCCATCCTGCGCGGAGAAAAAGCACCGGGGGCCGTTCCGTCTCCCATCCTTCCGAGGCCCATGCCATGAAGTTCACCCTGTCCTGGCTGAAGGAGCATCTCGACACCATCGCCACCGTCGATGGGATCGCCGACAAGCTCACCATGATCGGCCTCGAGGTCGAGGGGGTCGAGGACCTGACCAAGGACTTCGCCCCGTTCCGCGTCGCCCGCGTCGTCTCGGCCGAGCAGCACCCCAATGCCGACCGGCTTCGCGTCTGCGTCGTCGATCCCGGCGACGGGTCGAAGGTGCAGGTGGTCTGCGGCGCGCCGAACGCCCGCGCGGGCATGATCGGCGTCTTCGCGCCGGCCGGCACCCATATCCCCGGCACCGGCGTCGACCTGAAGCAGGGCGTCATTCGCGGCGTCGAATTGAACGGCATGCTGTTGTCGGAGCGCGAGCTCGGCCTTTCCGACGACCACACCGGCATCGTCGACCTCCCCGAGGACGCCCCGGTCGGCGCGCCCTATGCCGAATATGCCGGCCTCACCGACCCGGTGCTCGACGTCGCCGTCACGCCCAACCGGCCGGATGCGCTCGGCGTCACCGGCATCGCCCGCGATCTCGCCGCCGCCGGCGAGGGCAAGCTGATCGAGCGGCCGGTCGAGCCGGTGGAGGGGGAGGGGGAATGCCCGGTCAAGGTCACCCTCGACTTCGGCGACACCCCGTCGCTTTGCCCCGCCTTCGGCCTCCGCCTGGTGCGCGGGGTGAAGAACGGCCCGTCGCCGGACTGGCTGCAGCGGCGGCTCCGCGCCATCGGCCTCCGTCCGATCAACGCGCTGGTCGACATCACCAACTTCATCACCTACCGACCGCTGCCGGCCGCTGCACGTCTTCGACGCGGCCAAGGTCAGCGGCGATCTCGTCGTCCGCCGCGCGCGGGACGGCGAGGAGGTGCTCGCCCTCGACGGCAAGACCTACGCGCTCGATCCCGACATCTGCGTCATCGCCGACGAGCAAGGGCGTCGAATCGATCGCCGGCATCATGGGCGGCGAGGCAGTCGGGCTGCACCGAGGAGACCACCGACGTGCTGATCGAATCGGCGCTCTGGGAGCCGATCAACATCGCCCAGACCGGGCGCAAGCTCGGCGTTCAGTCCGACGCCCGCCACCGCTTCGAGCGCGGCGTCGACCCGGCCTTCATGGTGCCGGGCCTGGAGATGGCGACGCAGCATGGTGCTGGATCTCTGCGGCGGCACGCCGAGCGAGATTCTCGTCGCCGGCGAGGTGCCTGAACCGGCGATGACGATCGACTTCCCGGTCGCCGAGGTGAAGCGGCTCGCCGGTATCGACCCCGCGGTGAGCGATGTCACGGCGATCCTCAAGGCGCTCGGCTTCGGCTGCAAGGCGCAGCGCCCCAAGGGCACCATCCGCGTCACCGTGCCGACCTGGCGGCCGGACGTCACCACCAAGGCCGATCTGGTCGAGGAGGTGGTGCGCATCATCGGCGTCGATCGGGTGCCGGTCATGCCGCTGGCACGCCAGCCCGGCGCGCAGAAGCCGATCCTCACCGCCATCCAGACCCGGACCCGCGCCGCCAAGCGGACGCTCGCCGCGCGCGGCATGGTGGAGGCGGTCACCTGGTCGTTCATCTCCTCCCGCCAGGCGGAGGCCTTCGGCGGCGGCACGCCCGAGCTGATCCTCGCCAATCCGATCGCCGCCGACATGTCGGACATGCGGCCGAGCCTGCTGCCCGGCCTGCTCGCCGCCGCCCAGCGGAACGCCGACCGCGGCTTCGACGACCTCGCCCTGTTCGAGGTCGGTCAGGTCTATGGCGGCGACCGGCCGGAGGACCAGAAGACCGCGGCAACCGGCATCCGCCGCGGCACCGCCGGGGTCAACGGCAGCGGCCGCCACTGGTCGGGGAAGGCCGGTCCCGTCACGGTGTTCGACGCCAAGGCCGACGCGCTCGCGCTTCTCGATTCCCTCGGCCTGTCGCCCGACAAGGTTCAGGTCGTCGCCGAAGGCCCGGCCTGGTTCCACCCCGGCCGCTCGGGCACCATCCGTCAGGGGCCGAAGACCGTGATCGGCGCCTTCGGCGAGTTCCACCCGCGGGTGCTCGAAGAGCTCGACGTGGAAGGCCCGCTCGCCGGCTTCGAGATCATCCTCGAGGCGATCCCCGAGCCGAAGGCGCGGCCGACAAAGACCCGGCCGCCCCTCGTCCTCGCCGATCTCCAGCCAGTGAGGCGCGATTTCGCCTTCGTCCTCGACCGCTCGGTCGAGGCGGCGAAGGTGATCCGCGCGGCGGAAGGCGCCGACCGCAAGCTGATCGCCGGGGTCACCGTGTTCGACCTGTTCGAGAGCGAGGCGCTTGGGCCGGCCAAGAAGTCGCTCGCCATCGAGGTGGTGCTCCAGCCGACCGAGAAGACGCTGACCGACGAGGAGATCGACGCAACGTCGGCCAAGATCGTCGCGGCGGTCGAGAAGGCGACCGGCGGCTCGCTCAGGGCGTGATCACCATCCTCGCGCCGGTACGGAACACGCCCCGCGCTAGCGGTCGACACACAGCTGTCGAGGCGAGACCAGGGAGGGGGGTAGCCCACGCTTCCGGAAGCGTACCCCCGTCTAGCTTCGCTAGGCCTCGCGGCGCTCGGCCAAGCTCCGCTGTCTCCCCCGCAAGGGGGGAGAGGGTGCCGCCACACGGCGGCAGCCCCCCATGATCGGCCGCTTTGCCATCCACGGCCACGCCATCGTCTCGGCCGACGACAGGATCGCCGGTGCCGACGGCCTGACGCCGGGAAGCTTGAGGAACGACGCCGACTGGGCGCGGTTTCAGGCCGCCCTTGACGAAGCCGCGGTCACCGTCCTTGGCCGCCTCGGCCACGAGGCGAACCCCAACCTGAAGGGCCGCAACCGGCTGGTGCTGTCGACGTCGGCCCGCGGCATCGAGCAGCGCGCCGACGCCTGGTGGTGGAACCCGGCCGAGGCGCCGCCTGCCGAGGCGCTGGCGGCGGCGGCTCCCGGAGGCGGTGTCGCCGCGGTGCCGGGTGGGCGCCAGGTCTTTGACATGTTTCTCGATATCGGCTTCGACGCCTTCCATCTCACCCGCGCCGAGGACGTCCATATTCCCGGCGGCGTGCCGCTCTTCTCGGCGGTGACGGAAGGGCGGGGGGCCGACGCGATCCTGGCCGCGCATGGCCTCGTCCCCGGTCCGACCGAGGAGCTCGATGCGGCGGCGCGTGTCTCCCTGACCGTGTGGCGACCGCCCCTCGCTTGACGCCTCCACCGCCTCGTTGCCGATGAGGACCTCGACAGTCTCTTTTTCAGCGGCGACGCTGAGGTTGGCCATCAGAGACAAAGCAAAACACGTCTGGCCTGTCGTTGGTGACTGAGCTCAAACCGTCATTGACGGTTCGTTTAGCCTGAAGCGCCAAGAACGCCCCATAACGCTGGGCAGTCAGTATCATGTGCAGCGCCTTCTGCACCCGTGGGCACAGCTTCGCGAGAATACGAGAGAAATACGCTGGACCGCCCATGGATCAAACGACAATTTTAGACCTAATTGTTGAGTATCGCTATCTAATACTCGTCCCGCTCGCTTTTATTGAGGGCCCTATCGTGGCTCTCACCGCAGGATTGCTGTCCGCACTGGGCTATTTTGACCCCTTTGTCGTGCTCGGCATCATGGTTGGGAAGGACATCTCGGTTGATGCCGCCTGCTACGCCATCGGCCGTTTGGGCAATCGCACCGCACTGGTCAAGCACTACGCCAAGAAGATCGGCATCGTCGAAGAGCACTGGAGCACGGTGGAACGCCTGTGGGAAGACCATCCGTGGCGGACCATGTTCTTCAGCAAGCTCGCTTACGGACTGTCGCTGCCGTTTCTTGTGTCGGCCGGCCTGACGCGGATCGCCTATGGGCGTTTTTGGTTTTACGCGGTGCAGGTATCGCTACTGCAATACGGAACGCTTTTATTTCTCGGATACTACTTTGGCAATTCCCTGACAGCAGTCCAGAACGGAGTACATATTGCACAGATAGCTCTCGCCATAATCGCTGTCACTGTTGTACTATACTATATTGTTTCTCACGGTGTGCGCAGGCGCCTGAAGCAGGAAGCGGGCGACGGCACATGATCATAGGCATTTTCACCGACCATTTTTATCCGGAACTCGGGGGCATACAGGACAGCATCGCCGAACTCGCACGCGAACTCGGCCGGCGGGGGCACGAAGTCGACATTTGGGCGCCGCGGGCGAGCCGCGCGAACTTCAGTTTCGTCGGATTGCCGCCGCAGGAAATCGACCTTGGCGCGCGCGTGCGGATCCACCGTGTGCCTTCGGTCGGCATCCCAAGCTCGTCGCTCCAGTCGAGGCTTGCCTCACCCTTTTTCCGGCTCCGCAAGAAGCGCTACGACGTGGTCCACGTCCATTCATTCCTGGGGATTGGATACCGCGGATTGCGCGTGGCCAAGCGCGCCGGCGTGCCGCTCGTCGGCACCAACCATTGGGCGATCGTCGAGTTTGCCGACTATGTCCCTTGGTTCTTCGCCGGTCTCTTTCGTGCGGCGAGTATTCGCTACGTCACGTGGTTCTATAATCAATGTGCGTTAACGACGGCCCCTTCCCGGATTGTCTTGGCCGAAAAGCAAGCCCACGGCTTCCGTGCGCCTTGCCGTGTCGTGTCAAACCCCATCGACACGGCGGCGTTCAAACCGCCCCGTCCGGAAGTCCGCCAGGCGTTGCGGGCGCAATCTGGATTTGCAGGGCCGGTCATTGCCTGCGTGGGGAGGATTGCACCGGAGAAGAAGACCGACATCGTCCTCAAGGCGTTTGCCGAACTGTGCCAGCAAGTGCCGGACGCGCTGCTGGTCTTTGGCGGGCATGGCAGTTTTGAGGAAGAGATGAAGGCGCTTGCACGGAGGCTCGGCGTGCAAACCCGCGTGCGCTTTCTGGGGACGCTGACCAAACGCGGCGTCGCGGAGCTGTACCAGGCCGCCGACCTCTATGCCATTGCAAGCGTCTCGGAGACGCAGAGCATGTCGCTCATTCAGGCCTTTGCCGCGGGGTTGCCGGCGGTGGGGGTGCGGTGGCGCGCCATACCCGAGTACTTGAACGACGAGCGCGGCTTGTTGTTTGAACGTGACGACTACCGGGAGATGGCCGCGCATCTGGCCATGTTGTCGAAAGACGCGCTGTTGCGTGCCCGGTTGGGGGCTCGGGCGACCGCGTTTGCGCAACAGTTCTCGACATCGGCAATAGGCGATCAATGGGAGCACCTCTACCAGGACCTTATTGATGCCAGTACCGAGCCCCGGCCGGCGGCCCGCAGGCAGATGGCGCTGCCCCGGTCTCACTGACGGTTTGGCGACCGCCGCTTGCTTGACGCCTCGGCTGCTGCGGCGGACAGTAAGCCGGAGGCAGCATACGGAGCTGAGGCGATGGAAGTTCGCGGCATCCTCAACGCAACCGCCTTCTTCAACGTTGTCCTCGATGCGCGCCAGCTCGACCGGCTCGCCGAGGCAACCAGGGTCGTCCGCTTCAAGCGCGGCGAGGTGATCATGCGCCAGAACGATCTCGGCTCGTCGATGTTCGTCCTCGTCGACGGAAAGGTAACCGTGTCGGTGCATGAGCCCGGCGGCGACCGCATGGTCGCGACTCTTGGTCCCGGAGAGGTGGTCGGCGAGATGTCGCTGATGACCGGCGACCGGCGGAGCGCCACCGTCAGGGCCAAGGGAAAGGTGACGGCGCTTGAGATTTCCAAGGCGGCGCTGGAGCCGATCCTTGCTGCCGAGCCGCGGCTCGCCGAACGCTTCGCGGTGGTGGTCGAGCAGCGGCACGCCGAGCTTGCGAGCCGCCACGCCGAGGCCCGCCGCTGGGTCAGCGTCGGCGTCGGCCGCGACGAGATCGCCGCACAGATGACGGCGTTCTATTCCGGCTGAGCCAACAGCCCCCGCCGCCCGTGGCGGCGAAGGCGTTCACGACGTCCGGAGCCCCCTTACTGCAGGTTGGGCGTCCGGGTCAGCGGCACCTGCGGTACCTGCGGCGTTTGCAGCTGCAGTTGGGGCGTCTGGATCGGCACGCAGCGATAGGCATTGTTGCCGGTCTTCACCCGCGACGTCCCGTTCGGGCAGACGCACTGGCCCTTGCTGTTGACGCGCCCGCCCTGGCAGACGATGGTCGGCTCGATCTTCACGCACTTGTAGGCGTTGGTGCCGGTCTTCTTGATCTCGGTGCCCTTCGGGCAGACGCACTCGTTATGGCTGACCTTGCCGCCCTGACAGACGATCTGCGGGGGTGGCGGCGCGACGCAGCGATAGGCGTTGGGGCCGATCTTCTGCAGGTCGGTGCCCTTCGGACAGACACACTGGTTGTTGCTGACCTTGCCGCCGCGGCAGACGATCTGCGGGGGCGGCGGCGCGACGCAGCGATAGGCGTTGGGGCCGATCTTCTGCAGGTCGGTACCCTTCGGGCAGACGCACTGGTTGTTGCTGACCTTGCCGCCGCGGCAGACGATCTGCGGGGGCGGCGGCGCGACGCAGCGATAGGCGTTGGGGCCGATCTTCTGCAGGTCGGTGCCCTTCGGGCAGACACACTGGTTGTTGCTGACCTTGCCGCCGCGGCAGACGATCTGCGGCGGCGGAGGCGCGACGCAGCGATAGGCGTTGGGGCCGATCTTCTGCAGGTCGGTACCCTTCGGGCAGACGCACTGGTTGTGGCTGACCTGACCGCCCCGGCAGACGATTTCCGGCGGCGGCGGGGCGACGCAGCGATAGGCGTTGGGGCCGATCTTCTGGAGATCGGTTCCCTTCGGGCAGACACACTGGTTGTGGCTGACCTGACCGCCCCGGCAGACGATCGACGGTGGTGGCAGCACACAGCGATAGGCATTGGGTCCAATCTGCTGGACCTGCGTGCCTTGCGGGCAGAAGCACTGATTGTTGCTGACCCTACCACCCTGGCAGACGATCTGCGGTGGTGGCAGCACACAGCGATAGGCATTGGGCCCGATCTGCTGAACCTGTGTGCCTTGCGGGCAGAAGCACTGGTTGTTGCTGACCTCGCCACCCTGGCAGACGATCTGCGGCGGCGGCGGCGTCTCCACCACGACTGTGGCGCAGGCCCGATCGTTTCCGCCGTTGGCGTCGCCGATACCCCACGAGCCGAACAGCCGGCGCAACAGCGCGTCGTCGATCCGGCCGGTAACGGGGAGACCGACGGCAGCCTGATACGCCTCAATGGCGCCCCGCGTGTTCGGCCCTATCTGGCCGTCGGCGGTGCCGGACGGGAAGCCGAGCCCGTTCAGCGCGGTCTGCACGGCGAAGACGCGCATCGTGTCGGTCCACGCCAGCGTGCTGCAATTGCTGAGGTTGCCCACGATGTTCCGGCTAGTGGTGATCGCGAGCGACAGGGTCTTCGCCGCTCCGGGCGCGATCGTCGTCGCCGGATGACGGCAGGTGTAGTGGCCGTTCGAGCCGCTGCACGACCACGGCGACGGGCTGACACCGGCCAGCCGGGTGTTGGCCGGCGTGGTGATGTCGTCGATCTGCAGCGGGCCGACATAGGCGCCGTTGCCGACGTTCCGCACCGTCACGGTGAACCCGCACGACTGGCCGGCGACGCAGTTCGGCTGCTTCGCGGTCTTGATGATGAGAAGGTCGGCGGCCGGCGCCAGCGCCTGCGGCGGTGGTGGCGGAGGTGGCGGCGGCGGAGGCGGTGGGGGCGGCTTCTCCTCTTTCGGCCCCTCGATGGTGATGGTGCTGACGTGGCGGTCATTCTCCGGCCGCTTGTCCTTTACCTCGCGATCCGGCCAGATCATCTGCTTGGTGTGGGTGATCGCGTCATAGGGGAAGTCCGCCGGAATATCGACGACGAGCTGGAGTTGCGCTGCCCCGCCCGGCTCGATGTTGAGCTGTTGGCCGAGGCATTGATAGGTGCCATTTCCCGTCACATTGCAGCTGAGGCCGGGGGTCTGGCTGGTGATGCTGGTGATGATCACCGGCGGCGACAGGGTGCCGTCGATCCCGGCGCTGCCTATGAAGGGCAGCAGCCCCTTGTTGTCGATGCGCACATTCAGCGTGCAGGCGGAGCCCCGCTGACACGTCGACGGGCTGAACGGGGCGAGGTCGGGGAACGGCACGAAGGCGGTCGCGCAGTCCTCGTCGTTGACGGAGATAACGTTGGCGATTCCCGGCGGCACGCTGGCGCAGTTGGTGAACGACGGTCCGGGATGGCCGGGCGGGATGTCGAACTGGAGGTCGATCCAGAGCGAGCTGCCGGCGAGCAGGTTGTGCGGCCAGGTGCAGGTGTAGCCTGCCCCTGCCGGCAAGCAGGTCACATCCATCGGCCAGGTGACGGTCAGCGGTCCGACGCCGGGATCGGGGATGTCGGTCACCACAACGGGGCCGGGGTAGTCCTGGTCGCTGATATTGTCGACGAGGATCTCGAACAAGCAGGGGAAACCGGGGAAGCAGGGATCGGGCTGCGGATCCTTGCGGACCGCTAGGTCTCGCCAGCAGTCGGCCGATCCCGCATGACAGACGAGCGCATAGGCGCAGCTCGTATAGTCCTCGTTGATGCCGTCCCCGTTGTGGTCGGAGCTGACCGTCGCGCAGTTGCGCACTGCGTTGGGAACGGGGATCGCAGCCGGCGCTTCGAAATCCAGATAGAGGTCGACGCTCTCGCCCGGTTGAAGGCCACCGGGGACGCCGGGACGGCCGCATGTCCGTGTGCCGGGCGTGCCGACGCCGGGCACGCAGGTCCAGAACGGCGGATTCACGTCGGAGAGCACCGATGGCGCGATATCGGCAGTGTCGCTGACTTCGATCGGACCGACATACGGAGCGCCACCGACATTGGTGACGGTCACGCGGAAATAGCAGGCCCAACCACCAGTCGGCCCGGCGCCGTCCCAGCAGGTCGACTGGGCGTCTTTCTCGACGTCGAGCGCGGCGAACGCGCCGGGGTAGCCCGGCGGATAGCGGGAGATCGACGCGCAGTCGTAGTCGTTGGCCGCGTTGTAGTCGCCGGGGCCACCGGCCCAGTCGATCCAGCCGCAATTCCGCACATGGGCGTAGCCCGGCACGATCGGACCCGCCGCGACCCACAGCGTCAGGTCGAGGAACTCGCCAGGCGCCAGCGTCAGCGACCCGTGCGTGCAGTCGAAACTGTCACCGCCCACCGGTCCGCAGGCCCAATCGGCGCCGGGCGCCCAGTTGGCGAGCACCGCACCCGGGTGGTCGATCGCGTCGTGGATATTGAGCGGGCCGGTATAGCTTGCGGCGCCCACATTGGTGATGCGAATGACGAACAGGCAGTTGGCGAACCAGTCGCACTGGCCGTCCAGACCGTACTTGGCGAGTTGCAGGTCGGGCGCGTAGTAGGTCGTCCCCGGCTCGGCGGTCGCGGCATAGCCGCAGGCGCTGTTGTTGTAGGTGCGGTCGTCCTCGCCGGAGCCGGGCGTGGTGAGATCGACGCAGTTCGAAAACACCGACCCGCTCCACCAGTCGGGAACCGTGAACGTCGCCTGGAAGGAGGTCTGCTCGCCGGGGGCGAGGGAGACGGCCGCGAGGGTGCACTCGTAGACGCTTGGGAACGGGTTCGAGCATGCCCAGTCGGAGGCGGGCGGGATCGCTAGCGACGACCCGTTCTCCGGCGTGTCGCGGACGACCAGCGGGCCCGAATAGGGCAGGTCGCCAACGTTGCTGATCACCACCTCGAAGGCGCAATTGCCGCCCGCGGTGCATGATGCGTCGAGGACGCGCTTGGTGATCTCGAGGTCGAGCTTCTGCGGTGCCGGCGGCTGCTGGAAGACCACCACGTCGCCGATGCGGGTGGCGTCGTTCCGCGCCAGCTCTTCGGGAATCGGCAGGCCGGACGCGTCGACATTGACGTCGGCGTCGATCATGTAGGACTGGTCGGGCCCGGTCGGCGGGGAGGCGGGACCGGGGGCGGGATAGGGTTGGAACGCCTCGGGCGGAATGACCTCCTGATAGGCCGATGCCGCCTCGCCCTGCAGTCCGGAAACCTCGGATATGTCGTCGTGGGTGCCAGTCGCGGGGTCGAGGCAGGCGCCGTCGGGCGAACAGAGCCCGTCGCCGGTCATCCAGACGAAGGCGTCCGCCTGGGCGGAATCGACCGTGCCGTCCGGGCCGTAGCCGGGACCGAAGGAAACGCCGCCGGCGGCGCCGGCGCGAATGTAGGGCGGGCCCTCGTTCTTGCGGTCATAGAAGCCGACATCGTAGCGGCCGGCCGGCTGCCACACGCCGCCGGCATCCAGCTGGTAGCGCAGCACCCGCGCTTCGTCGGGATGGGCGAAGGCATCGTCCGCCGACAGGCCAAGATTACGTAGGCCGCCACGTTCGGCGAGCAGCATCACGCTCTGGTCGCCGACCGCCGGGAAGGCGATGTCGGCGACGGGATTGCTGATGCCGGCGCGGGCGATCGCTTCCGGCGAGCGGAAGAACTCGGGCAGGAAGAATTCGCGGCGTACGCTGGTCGTGTCGAAGCTGCCGTCGTCGGCGATGGCGACCGACCACACCGAGTTCTGCTGGTCCTCGCCGGCGAGCGCCCAGTCGGGATTGCCGAAGCCCTGGCTGCCCCAGACGGCATAGTAGAGCCGCACGGTGCCCGCTGGCGGCATCGCGGCGCACGTCGAGGCCCCAGACGCGGCGGCGGAAATCGGCGAAGTTCCAGCACGACGGCGTGCGGGCGAAATCGCCCGCTCGGGCAGTCGACAATGTGCGCCGAAGAGGTCGGATCGAAGGCGACCGGCGGCAGCGACACTGGCGTTCCGGTCACCGCGTCGATGAAACTGCTGCGCCCGTCGACGCCGTGATCGAAGTGGCCGAGGTCGGTGCCGTCGGCGAGCGCGATGCCGGTGGATCATGCCGGTCTCGAGATCCGAGACGAAGAGCTGCTGGTGCCAACGGTCGAAGGCGATGTTGCCGAGCGCAGCGCCGCTGTTCGGCCGGCCGTCGAGGGTGATCGTCGGCGAAGATCTCGGGCTGATAGCCGTTGGCGGCGTCGAGGCGATAGACCGTGCCCGGTCCGCCGCCCGGGCCCCACATGCCGTCCATCCAGTCCGGAGTCATCGGCATTGCGGTGAAGGCCGAAGGCCGACGGTCGCCGTCAGGTAGATGTTGGGCGGATTGGCGTCGTCGAGGGCGACGCCGAACACCTGGCCGACGTCGCCGGCGGTGACCGAGAAGAGTTGCGGCTCGTTGAGCCAGTGGCGGCCGTCTGCCGAAAAGCCGGGGGTTCGGAGATCGAGCGCAACGCCGACCTGACCGGCAAGGTCGATCACCGTGCGCGGCCCGGCCGGCGTGTCGGCCGTTGTCGTGCCGGAGAACTTGGTGACGAAGGCCTCGCCCGGCTGCAGCGCCTCCTGCGCCTGCAGCGCCGAACGGCCGCCGATCAGGGCGGCAATGGCGACGAGGACAAGAGACGCTCTCGACCGCGCCCGGCTACCGGAACCGCCCCGCCGACGTTCGCGCAAAGCAGGTTGTCGCCCCATGCCCGGCCTCCTCCGTCTTCATTGTTGTCGTTGGAAATGAAGATGCGGGGCGTTGCGGAGCCCGGCTTTGATCCAGCACAAACAGAACACCCCGCTCCCGCTGCGGCCGGTGTGCCCTGACCAGATCAAATGCGCCGTCACCCATCGAGCGTTCGCCCTCGCGCATCCTTTGCCGGTCATTGTAGGCGAAGACGGCGGACTCCCAAAGCGGCATGTGTCGGACGCTTCCCGGGTCGTTGCTCATCCGCTTGCTGATTGGCCGGTTGCCGCGGTGTCCGCGGCGGGGCCGCCGACACCGGCCGTGCTCAGATCGGCGAGGAAACGTGCGCGCTGGGTCGGTTCCATGTAGCTGACCAAGGTCGCTGCCCCCGCGAAACCGGGGCCCGGACTGAGACCGCGCACTTCGGCGGCGACCGCGCGCGCCTCGTCGATACGTTGCTGGCGAACGAGCACGACGGCGAGCGCGACGTAGGGGACCACCGCTTTTGGCGCCGCGCGCACGGCCGCCCGCGCGAAGCCCTCGGCCTCGGAGAGATTGCCGAGATCCGCGTGGCACAGGGCCTGGATGCTCCGCACCGCAAACATCATGGGGTCGTGGGGACTGAGGCGCAGGGCCTGGTCAATCGTCTTCAGAGCCTCTGCGGAGCGCCCCTTCCAGTAAAGGATCGCGGCAAGGGCGAGGTAGCCGTTGGCAGAGCTTGGATTGAGCCGGACCGCTAGTTCCATCTCGACGAGCCCTTCATCGAGTTGGCCGCGAAAGCCGAGCACGCGGCCGAGAGCAATATGGGCAAGCGCGCTGCGATCGTCCGCAGCGACAGCCTTCTCGGCGTGTTCGAACGCCTCGGCAAGGTCGCTGGCCGGATCGGTAGCGACGCCAAAGACAAATTTGCGCGTCTTCAGGATGGCCAGCATCGCCTCGGCATTGGCGAAGTCCGGCGCCAGGCGGATGGCTTGTTGCATGTGCTCGGCTGCCGCTTCGTCATCCTCCGGCGTTGTCTTGAAGAAGTGCCACATGCCCTTCTGGTAGGATTCCCATGCGTTCAGCGGGCCGCGCTTGCGACGCGCCTCCTCGCGCTCCGTGTATTTCGCCTCGGTATCGATATTGGCGACGATGGCATCGACGATTTCGTCCTGGGCGGCGAAGATGTCCTCGAGCTTGCGGTCGAAGCGGTCGGCCCACGCCGCACTGCCGGTCTCCGCGTCGATCAGCTGCGCCGCGACCCGCACCGTGTCGCCTGCCTTGCGCATGCTGCCGGTGACCACGAAATGGACCCCAAGTTCGCGCCCGATCCGCTGCGAGTCCACCGTCTCTCCCTTGTAGGCGGCGGTCGATCGCTGCGAGATCACCGTCAGCCAGTCCAGGCGCGACAGCTCGGTAATCAGGTCCTCGGTGATTTCGTCGGCGAAATACTCCTGCGCAGGATCGCCCCCGAGATTGTCGAAGGGGAGAACCGCGATGGCCGGCTTCATCGGCGCCGTCAGGTCCTCGGTTTCGGCACTCCCTGCGGCAGCCGGAGCGGCTGTGGCGGCTGCGTCGGCGGGGGAAGGAGCGGTGGCGCGAGGCGCTGCCGCCGGCTCGGTCGGTTGGGCCGGGGTGCCATCGGCGGGCTGGGATAGCGCGAAGGGCGGGCCGTATTTCGGCCAGTCCACGGTGTTGTGTTTCAGGAAGGCCTTCAGATTGTGCGCGGCGTAGAGGAAGGCCAGGGTCCGCGATTCGACCGAGATTTGACGGTGGGCGAAGCAGAGCCCCACCGCAACGCGCGCCAGGAGGTACTGGCTCTCCATGTAGGAGAGCCGATTGGCTTCGCGGCGATCGACCCAGTCGAAGACCTCGCGACGAAGCGCATCGACCAGCTGGACGATGCCGACGTCGTCGCCCTGCGCCGCCATTCCGCCATGGCCGCTTTCCTCGATGCTCGCCAGGATCGACGGCCAGTTCGCCGGATTGCCCCGGTCGCGCGATGCGAGGAGATAGGTCAGCTCGAAATAGGCGTGATCGTAGAACAGGTACTGGCCGGCCCGGTAAAGGGCGAGGTCGATCAGGTAGTAGGTCGGATCGCCGCCCGGCGGTGTCGACACCAGCACATTGAAGCCGTGCAGGTCGCCGTGGACGTTGCCGGTCGCCGCCCGGAGCTGCAGGTGGTCGGGCAGCCGCGAGCGCTGTTCCACGAAGGCCAGCGGGTTGGGCAGCCATTCCCCGTCGACGACGAAGCTCGGCTGCTCCGGCGTCAGTCCGTATTCATCGGACAGGAAGCTGTGAATGCGCCCCTTCTCCGGGTCGAGGCGATAGCCAAGCCAGGCTTGCAGGAGCTCCTGCGGAGTCCTCAGGCCCTCGGCCATCCGGTAGCCGGCGTTCCACCCGTCGAGGATGCCGCGCGACAGCGTGCGCGCGGTGGCCAGTTGCCGGTCGTAGCGGCACTTCAGCCAGGGCTCGGCGTATTCGAGGCCGCGGCCGGCAATGGTCGACAGGATCGCCACGCGCGCGTCCTGGCGGAAGGTGTTGACCAGCCGCGGCAGATGCCCGGCCGCATATTCGGGGGCCTGCTCCAGCGCCAGCTTGTGCTGCTCGGCCTCGTTGGGTTCGCCGGCCGCTTCGGGATAGCGGTCGAATTTGAGGATCGCCTGGCCGCCGAAGTCGCGGCTGTCGAGGTCGGCGGCGTAGACCAGCGCCCCGGATTTGCCGCCGCTCAGCTGGCGGACGAGGTAAATCTCGCCGTCGACGGCCCATTGCTCGCGAATCTGCGGCTGCAGGTCGGCGAAAGCGTCAGGCCATGCCAGGCCAGACTGGTTGCTGGTCTCATCGTTGCCGCGCATCGGGTCATCCTGGGCTGGTCCGAAGGTATAGCCCCCCTCGTCCGCCGGCGACAACCGCCGCGCGGCTCGGGAGGAGGCTTTCGACCTGACTTCACCTGGCTTATCGGTGGCCGTCGGCGAATTGACACCGGTTTTCCGCCGACCGATCCTTCCGCGGCGACAAGGGGAAACGCATGTTGACCACGAGTTTGATCGAGACGGCGGCGCGCCGGCAGCGGGCGATCGTCATTTCCGGCCTGGTGCTGGTCTGCCTGTTCGCCTGGGCGTTCGTGCTGGCCGGCGCCGGCACCGGCATGAGCATCCGCGCCATGTCCACCTGGCAGTTCCCGCCGCCGATGAACCGGCCGCAGATGGCGGGCGCCTGGGACGCCGGCTACTGGCTGGCCATGCTCGCCATGTGGTGGGTGATGATGGTCGCCATGATGCTCCCCAGCGCCGCGCCGATGATCCTCCTGTTCGGGCAGGTCTACCGGCGCACCCGGAGCGGCGGCAAGCCCGCGGTTTCGACCGCCTGGCTGGCAGCCGGCTATTGCCTTGCCTGGCTCGCCTTTTCGGCGGTGGCGACCGGCCTGCAGTTCGGGCTCGAGAAGGCGGGCCTGGTTCACGGCATGATGATGTGGAGCCTCAACCCGTGGCTCTCCGCCGCCCTGCTTGCCGCGGCCGGCCTCTACCAGCTGACGCCGCTCAAGCATGCCTGCCTCCGCCATTGCCGGTCGCCGTTTTCCTTCCTCCTCGGCCACTGGCGCGCGGGCCATTCGGGCGCCTTGCGCATGGGCCTTATCCACGGCGCCTATTGCGTCGGCTGCTGCTGGGTTCTGATGGCGCTTCTCTTCGTCGGCGGCATCATGAACATCGTCTGGATCGCCGGTCTGGCACTGATCGTGCTGGTCGAGAAGGTCGCGCCCCATGGCCGCGTCATGTCGACCAGCCTCGGCGTGCTGTGTCTGGCGGGCGCGGTCTACGTGGTCGCCACCGCCACCGGCATCCTGGCCTGAGTTCCGCAGCCCGGCGGAGCCGCGGCGTGCCCCTCGCCTGGCCGCTCACCTGCCGAGGCCGGCGCCCAGGATGGTTACCGTGAAAAGGGTCCAGTCGTTGAGCACATGCGCGCCGGTGGAGACCCAGATGTTCTTCGTCTTGATGTAGGGCAGGATGAGGACGAGGCGGGCGAGGCCGATGACAATGATGCTCTGCTGGACGTTCCAGCCGTAGGTCGGCAGGTGCAGGAGCCCGAATGCGACCGCCACGACCAGCGAGGTGACGACGACGGCCGGCTTGCGGGAAAGCCTCATCCTGTAAGAGCCTGACTGAAAAAGAGTTGAGTGATTCCAGTTGGTTATGATTCCGTCGGATTTGCGAAGATTCGATGGAGATCACGATGCCTTGGACTGAAATCACTCGACCGCAGTATCGGCGCGAAGGCCTGCGCTACGCAAGTGACCTGACCGATGCGGAATGGACATTGATCGAGCCATTCATGCCAGCGCCGTCGTCAATCGGGCGTCCACGCACGACGGATCTTCGCTCGGTCATGAATGCGATCCTCTACATCGCCTCGACCGGCTGTCAGTGGCGGCAGTTGCCGAAGGACTTCCCGCCCTATTCGACCGTGCAGGGCTATTTCTATGAATGGTCGCGCGGTGGTCGGTTCTTCACGATCAACCACGCCTTGGTCATGACCGCCCGTGAGAAGGCGGGACGCGAAGCCAGCCCGTCGGCCGGCGTGATCGACAGCCAGTCGGTGAAAACCACGGAAAGCGGCGGTCCGCGCGGCTATGATGCGGGCAAGAAGATCAAGGGACGCAAGCGCCACATCGTCACCGACACCGAGGGTCATCTCGTCGGCTTGCAGGTCCATGCTGCCGACATCCAGGATCGCGATGGCGCCGTCAGCGTTCTCGCCTCGATCCGTTCGCTTTATCCCTGGCTGCGTCACCTCTTCGCCGATGGTGGCTACGCCGGCGACAAACTCCGCGATGCGCTGACCGCATTCGGGCGATGGACCATCGAGATCATCAAGCGCTCCGATCCCGCCGCCGGCTTCGTCGTGCTTCCCCGCAGATGGGTGGTTGAACGGACCTTCGCCTGGCTCGGCCGATGCCGCAGACTTGCCAAGGACTTCGAAGCGACAATCCCGAGCGCCCTCGCCTGGATGCTTGTCGCTCACATTCGAACCCTCACCCGCAAGCTCGCAAGAGCTTGAAATCAATCGCATCGTTTCGAGTCAGACTTTAAGAGAGGAATGTCAGCAGGGCGAGGAACGGCAGGACGGTCAGGACCTCCTCGCCGAAAAGCTGCGGGATCGTCTTGAGATAGAAGAGAATTTGTTCCGCCGTCGTCATGGTCGCGAGCGCCGAAACGGCGGGATTTGTGGTCGTCCCGAAAACTCCGGTGACGACAGCTGCGACGCTCACGCTGACCAGCAGGTTGATGACGGCGAAAACGACCATCCACATGATGTCCCGGCCTCTGACCTTGCGAAAGATCGCCGTCCAGTGCTCGGGCGTGACGATGAGGAGGCCGGCCAGAGGAATGGCGAAGAACAGGATCACGGGAACGAACTGGCCCAGATCCCGGGCATACACGGGGAACTGCACGACAAGCGCGAGAAACCCGAGCACGACCATCGCCATCAGGAACAGCCACTGTGCCGGGGAAATCTGGACGGGCGAGCCGTTGTAGTAGGGGAAGTCGCGACCGGGATACTCGAACCGTCCGAACCGGTCATCGGCCGGGACCTGGCTGTCGGGGAATTCGGGCTCCCGGGTCGGATCGGCCATCTCTGCGGAGCTGCTCGACATCTCGGCCGTCATGGCTCCCGTCTGGTGCGCAGGGCGTCGCCGCCGCCGCCGTCAGCCCTCTCATGCCCTTCGCGGATCATCCCGACTTCCGGACGAACCACCCTGTCCACCATACCGGTCCGCTCGCCGTGTCGAAACCTGCAGGCGGCGCGAAACCGAGGTCCGATGCGTCGCACCGCCAAAGGTGCTATGACGGTTGGCCTCGCTGGCGCGCTGCGCCACGCTTGCGGCGATCCAGCCGCCAAACCGGGCCCATCCAATCCAGGGACAATCGATGACTTCCATGCCCATGGGCGATCCGCGCTTCTTCGCGCGGAGCGGCCCGCACACGCTGGCGGCGGTGGCGACCGCCGCGGCCGGAACCACGCCGTCGCGCGACCTGCTGCTGACCGGGGTTGCCCCGCTGCAAACGGCGGGACCGCGCGACGTCAGTTTTCTCGACAATCGCCGCTATGCGGCCGCGATGGAGGAGACGCGGGCGGGCGCCGTGATCGTGCACCCCGATATGCTTGATCGCGTCCCGCCGGCGACGATACCGATCGTCACATCCGCCCCATACGAGGGATGGGCTCGCGTCGCGAGGCTGTTTCATCCCGAGCGGGGCACGACTCCCGGCGTTCATCCCTCTGCCCTGGTCGACGCGGATGCCTTTGTCGATCCGCTGGCGGAAGTCGGGCCCTTTGCCGTGGTCGAGGCGGGAGCCAGGATCGGCGCGAGATGCCGACTGGGGTCTCATGTTTACGTCGGCAGGGGGGTGATCATCGGCCGCGATTGCCGTATCGGCCCGCATGCGAGCCTCAGCCACACCATCGTCGGCGCCCGCGTCTACGTCTATCCGGGCGCGCGGATCGGCCAGGAGGGCTTCAGCTTCGCCTACACCAAGTCGGGATATCTCACCATACCGCAGCTTGGGCGGGTCATCCTCGAAGACGATGTCGAGATCGGCGCCAATTCGACGATCGACCGCGGCTCGACCGGCGACACCGTGATCGGCGCCGGCTCGCGAATCGATAACCTGGTCCAGATCGGCCACAACGTTCGCCTCGGGCGATGTTGCGTCGTCGTCGCACAGGTCGGCATCGCCGGCTCGACGGTGTTCGAGGATTTTGTCCAGGTCGGCGGCCAGGCCGCCATTGCCGGGCATTTGCACGTTGCGGCCGGGGCGAAGATCGGAGCCCAGGCGGGCGTCATGGCCGATGTGCCGGCCGGCATAACGGTGCAGGGCACGCCGGCCCAGCCGCAACGCGACTTCTTCAAGGAGGTCGCCATCGTAAGACGCATCGTGCGCACCTATTCGGCGCGGGGCAGGAACGGGCGGCAGTGAGACGTCCGTTCGGCAGTCTGCTCAGTCGGCCGGCTCACTGCGGTAGCGCGGCGCGATCTCCGCGCTGAGCCCGCTGCCGAAGATGGCGTGCCGGCTCTCGCGCTCGCGGGCGAGCAGGCCGCGGTCGGTCAGTGCCGGCAGGCAGACCACGTCGCCCAGCGCGAGCGCGGCGAGCGCGGCCTGCACCACATCTTCCGGCTCCATGACCGGCACCTTGGGGCGCAGGCGCGGCTCGCCGTCGACATTGTGGAACTCGGTGCGCACCACCCCCGGACAGAGCGCCTCGACCTTGACGCCGGTGCCGGCGAGCTCGGTGGCAAACGTCTCGGTGAAGGCGTTGATGAACGCCTTGGTAGCGGCGTAGTTGGCGCGCTTGGGCAGGAACGGCGCGTCCATCCCGGCGCTGAAGGCGAGCGTCGACGACACGTTGATGATGGCGCCGGAGTCGCGGGCGAGCATCGCCGGAAGCACCGCGTGGCAGAGCCGGACGACCGTCGTCACATGCACGTGGATCTGGTCCTCGGCCCGGCCCGGGTCGAGGTCGACGAACGGCATGTAGGTCTGGTAGCCGGCATTGTTGACGAGCATGGCGACGTCGCCGGCGGCGGCGCGTTGCTCGACCGCGGCGAGGCCCTCCGGCGTCGCCAGGTCGGCGACGATCACCTCGGCCCGCGCGCCGCCGTTCTCCAACTCGCGCGCCAGCGCCGCCAGCCGGTCCTGCCGGCGGGCGACGAGGATCAGGTCGTAGCCGTCGCGGGCGAGCCGCTCGGCGAAGGCGCGGCCGATGCCGGAGGAGGCGCCGGTGACGAGCGCGCGGGGACGGGGTGTGGGGCCGGCGTCAGTCATTTGGAGAACTCCGGTCTTTTTCGGGCGGGATCGCCGCGTTGTCGCGGGGCCGGTGCAGTCGCCTGCCGGGGAGTATTTCCGCTTCGGGCGACCCGGGCAAGCTTCCCCGACAGCCGCGCGAGGCCGTTCCTCGTCCAGTGAAAGGGGTGCTCAATGGCTACCCAAGCCTAGCCCTACTTCCGCTTGAAGATCGAGAACGGTCCCTTTCGCGCCGGGTCGGGGCGGGTCGGACCGTGCAGCGGTCCGCCCGGCACGTAGTCGTCGAACTTCTTTGTCGCGTTGAGCAGCTCGAACCGCTTCTGGCTGTTGTCGATGACGAGGATGCCGGACAGCGATCCGTAGCGGGCATAGAACATCCCCTGACGACTGTTTTCGCGGAAAATCCCTTTGGCCCCGAGATCGATCGTATCGCTTCTTGCAAAGGCATACGGAACCACGACCTCGCCCGGCGTCACCTTGAGCGTCGCAGTGCCGCGGATGTTCTTGAGGTCGAGGAGACGGTCGAGCCAGCGGTTGGTTTTGCGATTGGCCTCGAAGATCGCCAGCACCGGGCGCGCGTCGGTCATGCGGATGCCGGCCGTGACGTCGAGCGTCATCGGCCGCTTCCATATTACCCGGCCCTTCGTCAGATCGAGCCGCCCGCCCCAGTCGCCGTTGGTGGCGTGCTCGCCGCTCACCCACACGTTGTCGAGCGCCAGCGATGCGCCTGCAATGTCAAAGGTCTTGTCCTTCGCCGAGCCGCCCTTGATCGGCACGTCGAGGGTGATCGTCCCGGCAATCCGCTCGCCCTCAAGGTCGGCCTCGACCCGCGATGTCTTCAGCTTGACGAAGCCTCCGGCGGACTTCTCCTCCATGATGAGCTTCGCGGCGAGGTCGGCGGTGCCGCTGAGGATGCGAATTCGGCGATCCCTTTGGCAGATACGGGTTGTAAGCCGCCATGTCGGTGACCTTTGCCGAGGGAACATCCAGCTCCACCGTTTGCACGGTGCCTCCACTCAGCGAAACCGCGTTCGCGGTGGCTGCCACCGAAAACGTTACCTGGTCGATCACCGCGGACTTTTCGTCCTGCAGCTTCAACGATGCGTCGGCGAGATTGGCGTTGAGGCGGATGTCGGGATACGCCCCGCCTTTCTCGACGGAGAGATCGAAGCCGCCGTTTCCCTCCGCCACATAGTCGAGCACCGCCACCTTGAAGTCGCGCGGCGGCATCTTCACGGTCGAGCCTTCGGCGAGCCAGCCGGAACGGACGGTCACATCCGCCTCGACCTCGGCCGAATTGTAGACCGCCAGGTCATAGGGGTTCTTGAACAGCGTATTCACCCAGTTGAGGTCGGAAACGGTGAGCGACGCCTTCAGCTGGCCGTCCACCGTCGAAAGCATCGCCTTCATGTCGACCTGCTGGAACAGACTCCAGAACCCGACGACCCCGGCGGCGGCGTCGCTCTTGGCGGGCAGGGCGAATTCGGCGTTCCCCTCGCTCACCGCAAGGTGCGTCCGCCACGGGGTCGAATTGCCCTGTGCGTTTTTCACCCGCGAATCATCAAGGTCGACATAGGTGCCGGAGATGTCGACCCCCGCCGTCTTGTCGCCGGCCTCGCCCTTGGCCTTGATCCCCATCTCCAGCCCGGTCTCGAACGAGCTCTGCGGGAACTTGATCTCGGCATTGTCGGAGCGGAGCGTCAGGTCGAAGTCCACCTTCGATGCGGAAATCTCGGCCCGTCCGTTCAGCGAGCCGCTGCCCCCCACCACGGCCACCGCCCACTTGTCGGGCAGATACTGCTGATAGGCGCTGATGTCGGGCACCGTGACGTTGGGGATGGTGATCGCCACCCGCCTCGGCACCTTCTCGGTGTTGTCTCCCGGCAGGATGCGGGTCATGCGCGCGACGGCAAGGTCGAGATCGGTTCCGGTGAACAGCTCCTGATGATCCGGATCGTGAAAGAGACTCAGCGTCTTGAAGCGAAAGTCCGCATTGAGCGCGTCGGGGCTGGTCGCCGCGACCGTGATCGTCACTTCGCCGGCTCCGGTCGTCGCGTACGGCGCCAGATCGACGGCCAGGCTGTCAGCGGTGATGGTAAGGTCGGTGCCGGCGGCGAGATCGCCCTTGTCGTAGGCGATGTGGCCCTTCACCCCGCCTTTGCCGGCGAGTTTCATGTTGCTGACTTCGCTGAGGAAGAAGTCGAGGAAATCGAGGCCCTCGACCGGCAGGTCGATATCGGCGTCGAGCGTCAGGAAGGCAAGCACCTTCAGTCCGCGGTTCCCCTGGGGGAGGAACGTCGCGAAATCGAAGGCGCCGCTGATCGATCCTTCGTCGGTAACCTTGCGGCCGGCGATGGTGAACGACGTCACCTTGGCGTCGGCCCGACCGTCGCTGATGGAGAGCGGTCCGTTCTGGTTCTGTTTGGTGATCGTCCCTCCCGCCTCGCCGACTAGCGTCATCCGGGTCGCCGCCAGCCAGACGTCGTTCTTGCCGCTGATTTGCGCGATGTCGAAGACCAACTTCCAGCCGGGCATCTGGCTCGGCACCGGCTCGGCCGCGAGGTTCGGATCCCGACCGGGGATGGTCGGGTAGTACTGGCGGAGGTCCGCGTCGTCACGGTCGGGGCTCGGCCGCGGACGGAAGCGGACGTCGAGGTCGGTGGCCTCGAGGCCGGCGAAATGGACGGTCCTGGCGAACAGCGGCAGGATTTCCAGCGACGCCGTGACCGACGGCGACGACATCTGCCATTGCTGCGACCACGACTGGCCGTTGATGGTCAAGTTCGTGGCTTGCAGTTGGAACGGGAACCAGCTCCACGCCCGGTCCCAGTGATAGACCACCCGGTCCGGCCGCAACTGGTTCAGGTAGGTCTGCGTCGTCGGGAGGTTGAGAACCACATTGACGACCGCGAGATAGGCGACCTCAATGATCGCCAGAACCACGACAACGCGTATGAGCAGACGTTTCATCCGATATCCATCTGGCCGGCCTCATGGGGCAGGCTTGATGTCACGGACGAGGGGGGGTGGCAAGCGATGGCGCCTTTGGACGGCACCGGTCCGCCCGCGACGGCCCGCCGTCCGGGCCGCGCTGATCTGATCCGCAGCACCAGAACGACAAGTGGCAATTGCGCCGCGCGGCGTCTAGTATCGCAGCCTGCGAAGAGGGTGGATCAGGGGCCATAACGGTGCCGTCCGCGGCCCTGCCGGGTTGCTTCACATCTGCCGCTTCGCGAGGACGCCGGGCACGATAGGCAACGCCGTCCCGACTCCTGATGCAATCGGGCTGCCGCTGACAGGTGGGCGAGAGCAGGAGGACGCGCATGCCGACCCAGCACGACTACGTGTACAACCAGAATACGTTCGGCCTTCAATACACGATGGCCCAGACGTGGACGATTGCCACCGGCGTGTTCGTCGGTTCGCACGACACGACCGCGGTGTTGAGCACCTACGACGGCAGCAAGCTGATCAACAAGGGTCACGTCTATTCGGCCCAAGGGAACGGCGTGCGGTTTACCGGCAGCGACAGCAGCGTCATCAACCGGCGTCCGGCAGCATCTTCGGCACCTACGGCATCGACCTGGAAGGCGACAGCAACACCGCGGTCACCAACCACGGCACCATACTCGGCTACACGTGGTACGGCGTGCTGGTCAGCGACTCATCGCATTTCGCTCTCAATAACGACGGCGAGATCTACGGCCTCAATGAAGGCGTCTACCTCTATTCGGGCACCCCAGGTCATGCCGGAGCGATGATCGACAATGCCGGCCTGATCCACTCGGACGGCAGCGGGGTATACGTCCAGACGGCCTTTGGGGAGAAGACGACCATCGTCAACGAGCCCGGCGGCACGATCAAGGGGATCAACTCTTCGGTCAGGACCGAACTCGGGAAACCTCTTGTTGGAGAATCACGGCACGCTCAGGGGCCAAGTCCTGTCCCTCAACCCGGACAGCATCGACAAGGTGATCAACGACGGCTCGATCAAGGGCGAGGTGCATCTCGGCCCCGGCGACGACGTCTTCCGGAACAACGGCGGCACCGCCGGCAGGGTGTTCGGCGGGGACGGCAACGACAAGCTCTTCGCCGGCCTCCACAAGGACAAGTTCGTCTTCGATACGACGCCGAACGCCGCCACCAATGTCGACCGCGTCCATCATTTCGATCCGGGGACCGACATGATGTTCCTCGACCAGAGTATCTTCACCAGCTTGGCCGGACTGGGAACGCTGGCCGCCGGCGAGTTCCGCAGGGGTCATCACGCGACCGACGGCGACGATTACATCATCTACAACCCCGACACCGGGTCGCTTTACTACGATCCCGATGGCGATGGCAGCGCGCACAAGGTCCAGTTCGCCCAGCTCGACAAGGGGCTCCATCTTCACGCCGACAGCTTCACGGTGATCGCCTGATCCGCGCCGAACCGTCCGGCCGAAGGCAGCGGCCGTTCCGCCGAGGGCTCCCGAAGCGCCCCGTCACGACTGCGGCGACGGCAATGCCGGGTGGAGGCGATGCGGACCGCGGTCCGCATCGCTTCAGCTTTGTCCGGCGCCGTCACACGAGTCGATGCGCGCCCTTACTTCCAGGACTTGAGACCACCGAGTTCGATCAGGTAGCGGTCCTGTCCGGCGTCGTACCGCACGCCGTAGCTGGTCGGATAGTAGCCGGGGCTGCTGTAGTGCTCCGGCGTCTTCACCGGCATGGTCTGGTCAGGCTTCGTTTCGAGGAAAGCCTGCGTCACCATCGGCTCGAGGAAGATGAGCTGACCGTTGTCGTAGCCGTAGATGAAGGTCGCCGTGAAAGGTTTGCCGTGCAATTCCGGGGCGGTCATATCGATGGCGTGAACCCCCATCATCGGCACGGCGGTGTCCGGGATAACCTGGTAGTCGGGCGGAATGAGCCCCTGGTCCGAGACCTTGATCGCCGGGTCGTCCGGGCCGGTGAATTTGATCTGTTGCACCTTGTCGGGGCTGAGGGCGTAGAAGTGAAAATCGAAATGGGGGACCGTGTAGACGTGGGGTGGCGGATGGCCCTGCGGATTCCAGTCGATCATCACCTCGCTGTAGCCGGTTTGCGGGCCGTCCGTCGGCATCGGCAGCGCGTAGTCCCAGCTTCCTTCCGGCGATTGCTTGTTCAGTTCGGTCGGCTGGCCTTTCACCGCGTCGGGGGTGAGACTGATGGCGATTGACGCCGGATTGCCGGCGTCGTCAGTCTTGACGACAATCTGGCCGGTGCCGTCGCCGACCTTCACGGCCTTGCCGACATAGGTGTTGGTGTCCGCCGCCATGGCGCCGGAGGCTGCTCCCATTGCCAGCAACGCGGCGCCCAGAGCAGTTGTGTGAGTTGAGAACTTCAAGAAAGACTGCATTATTCCCTCCAAGGGCTTCGAAATTATTGCCATTCGGTTCAGTTGGTTTCGGCCGTTCTCGCCTTCTCTCGCGCGACCGGTTGGTCGCCCGGCTCCCAGTGTCTTGAGACAGCCGGGCAAAAGGACTGCGCGGTGTCTGCGCTTGTTGGCGCAGGTCGCACATCAGCTTGCAAACCCGATCTTGTGCAGCGCCCCGCGGCCATTCGTGTGACGGTCGATCATCGATCCGGTCACGGGTCTGGCGGCTTGGCTCATCAGGCGCACTTTCAATTTCGGGATACGAACTGTTTCTTGATATTGCATACACTCAAAATCGGCGCCTGGCAAGTTTCGCGGTACAATTTGTTTCGCGAAAGATTGTGGAGTGCAGGAAGATCAACTTCGGGACGCACAACGGGCAGCGCCGGATCCGGCAAGGAATCGCTAGCTTTGAAGGCGGTCCGACGACAAACGCACGACCCCGTCGCTGCCTTCTGTGAGCTCCGCTAAACGCGGCGGCTCCGAATCCGTCCGACCTGATCGACGTTCCGGTTTTTCTCCGTCATTTCGCGGAACGGAATATTTTTTCGCGAAAAGCGGCCTCTGCTCGTTCGATGTTCGTCGCCAAGTTCGTGAAAGATGGTGTATCATGATTGTATGGCACGCCAATATCAGCTGAAGCGACGCGCCGAGCGTCAGGATCAGACGAGGCAGAAGATCGTCGAGGCGGCGATCGCGCTGCACCAGTCCAAGGGGCTGACCGCGACCACCATGGCCGACATTGCCGAGCGGGCGAAGGTGGGCAGGGTCACCGTCTATCGCCACTTCCCGGACGAAGTCGCCTTGGTGCGCGCGTGCAGTGGTCAGTACTTCGAGCGTCACCCGCTTCCGGACCTCGAACCGTGGCGATGCGTGCCGGATGCCCGCGAGCGGCTGCGCCGGGGTCTGCGCGACACCTACGCCTACCACAGGGCAACGGAAGCCATGATGGCCCGGGTTCTCGCCGATGCTCCCGATCTGCCGATGCTGGCGCCGTATTACGCGTATTGGCAGCGTGCAGCGGACGTGCTTGCCGAGCCCTGGCCAGTGACGGGCCGCCGCAAGACGTTGCTGCGCGCGGCGCTCGCTCTGGCGCTCGACCTCCACACCTGGCGCACCCTCACTCGGGCAGGCCTCACGGACAAGCAGGCGATCGCATTGATGGAGCGGCTGACCTGCGACTGTCCACCGATGGATCCAAGGTGAAGCGTCGTGTCCGCTGCCGGCGTCCGAACGGGTTTGCGCGGTTGAAAGGGCCTGGCGGAGGACTTCCAACGCCAGGCCTTCAGCGTGTGGCATCCATGCCTGGTCCGGTTTCACCGGACGGCGGCGACCAGCACGTAGATCGCCATAACGACGACCACCACCGAGCCGATGGTGTACAGGGTGGCCCGGATCTCATGGCTCTGTTTGGTCGCGTAAGCGAGCGTATGGAGGAGGCGGGCGCCGACGAAGCCGTACATCAGAATGTTCGTCAAAAGGTAGGACGGCGCCACGGCAACGAAGAGCAGTCCGCAAGCGAGAAACGCCGGGATATTCTCCAGGTCGTTGCGCTGCATCCGCCGCGACCGGTCGACATAGTCGTTCACTTCGAGCTGCTCAGGCCGCGGATTTCGGTTGATCAGCCCGCCCCGCATGTCTTCCGGGGTCGCCCAGCCGGCATCAACCTTCAGCATCCTGTAGACCGTCATCCATCCCTGGCCCATGAGCTTGAGGATCATGATCGCGCCGGCGATCGCGTAGGTGACGAAAATTGGATTGTCCATAGTCAAAAGGGTCATGGCGCTTCCTCGCTTTGAACCGGCTGCCGACCGGCTGGCGGCATACCGCTCGCTGTTGAATTTGATGAACTAGTATGTTTCGCGAAAAGAGTCTTACGCCCTGAAATCCGGCTTGTCAAGTTTCATGAAACTCCTTGTATCCTGAATAGCGATGTGTGTTCTGACCGGCTCCAACGGCGCGCCGAACGCGCGGCACAAGACCCGGCGCGGATCGTCGAAGCTGTCTCGACCTGGCGACGTTCGCGTCTACGCGCGCCTGCCGCGGCCGAACTCTTCCATCGTCCTTTGAAATGCGTCGGGCCGGTTGCGGTGCGGGAAGGGCTCGGCCGGCACGGGTCTGTCGAGGAACCGGCAGAGCGGTTCCCAGCCGTCGCCGATCCGGAAGGTGAGCAGCCGCTCGTCGGTGAAGGCCGCCTCCACCTCGGCGATGTTTCTCTCGTAGGCCGCGATGGCGTGGCTGCGGTCGTACCTGCCGCCGAAGACCGCCTGGCCGATCAGCCGGTGCCCGACGGAATCGGGGTCGGTGCTTTGCCTCAGCACGGGGAAGACCGTCTTGTCCATGCTGTCGTACCAGCCGTCGGCGTCGCGCACCGTCAGGAGGATCCTGGCATCGGGATAGAAGGCGCTGAGCTCGCGCCAGAAATAGGCTGCGGGCCAGTCGACCGTCGACTTGTACCCGGCAAAGGTCTCCTCCCAGTCCGGCAGGTCGCCACGGGCCGCTCTCCGCCACACGGCGATCCGTTCGGGATCGGCAAGCACCTCCTTCATGTGGTAGCAGGGGCCGAGGCCGAGCGTCTCGAGCGCCAGCTTCATCGAACTCGGTTCCGGTGCGGCCAAATCCCGCGCCGATCACGGCGAGACCCATCGTTTTGCTCCGTTTGGCGTGCCCGGTTCGAGCGGGCCCTGCGCCAGCCTAACGGTTTCGAAGCCGGGGGCCCAATCGCGGTCCGCTTTGCCCAATGCAGGCATTGGCGCGTTCTGCGGGCAAATTGGCACATTCGGCGAGTGTCGCGACCGAGAATCCTGTCTAGGTGAAGGCGCATCTGGTGATCGCCGCCACGCGCGGTCGCCTCGCAGGCAACCGAATAGGAGACGCCCGATGATTACGAACGCAGCGAAGACGGCGCTTGTCACCGGCGCCTCGTCGGGCATCGGCAAGGCGATCGCCGAGCAGCTGATCAGGGACGGCCTGTCGGTCATCGCGGCGGCGCGCCGCGTCGACCGGATGGGCGATCTCAAGGCACTGGGCGCCCACGCCATCGCGCTCGACGTGTCGCAGGAGGAAAGCATTGTCAGGGCGGTGGAGGGGATCGCCGGGACCCATGGCGGCGTCGATGTGCTGGTCAACAATGCCGGCTTCGCGCTCTACGGCGCGGTCGAGGACGTGCCGCTCGACGAGGCCCGCTACCAACTCGCGGTCAACCTGTTCGGGCCGGCTCGGCTGACCCAGCTGATCTTGCCGCACATGCGCGAGCAGCGGTCCGGCAGGATCATCAACATCAGCTCGATGGGCGGCAAGATCTACACCCCGCTCGGGGCCTGGTATCACGCGTCGAAACATGCGCTGGAAGGCTGGTCCGATTGTCTCAGGCTCGAGCTGTCGTCCTTCGGCATTGACGTCGTCGTGGTCGAGCCGGGCATCATCCGGACGGACTTCGGCAACGTGCTGGAGGGTCCGATGATGAAGTTCTCCGGGGAGGGCCCTTACGCGTCGATGGCAAGGGGTGTCGCCAAGGCGACCGCCGATTCCTATGGGCGGGGCGGCGGGTCGCCGCCCGAGGTGATCGCCAGCGTCGTCTCGCGAGCGATCAAGGCCCGCCGGCCACGCACCCGCTATGTCGCCGGCCACCTCGCCGCCATGCTGATCTTCGCGCGGAAATGGTTCGGCGACCGGCTCTTCGACCGGATGATTCTTCGCGCCGCCCGATGACCGCCACGCCGCGAAAATTCGTCGTCGATCTCGGCTGGCAGGTTCTGCTTCGCGACCTCGGGCTTGTGCCTCAGGATCTGTTGCGTCACGCGCGGTTGCCGCTCGACCTTTTCAGCCGGCCGACGCCGGCACTCGCGACGGAGGACTATTTCCGTCTGTGGGAGAGCCTCGGACAGCTCCTCCACGATCCGGTCTTTCCTCTCCGCCTCGGGCAGGCGGTAACGGTCGAGGCCTTCAGTCCGCCGATCTTCGCCTGTTTCTGCAGCCCCGACCTCAACGCGGCGCTGATGCGGCTGTCGCAATACAAGCCACTGATCGGTCCGCTGACCCTCGCTGTCGATATTGGCGACCGGGCAACCGTTGTCGCCCTCGGCGGCCTTCCGAAGGATAGTCCGCCACCCGGTTTGTTCATCGCCACCGAGCTCGTCTTTCTCGTCCACATGGCGCGCCTGGCGACGCGGGAGCGGATCGTGCCCGAAGCGGTCCACATGCGCGAGCTGCCACCGGAGGCCGGCGCCTATGCGGCGTTCTTCGGTGTCCCGATCACCCTGGCGGATTTCGACGGCCTGACCTTCGACGCGGTGCGTGCGCGGCTGCCCTTCATGACGGCGAGCGACACCATGTGGTCGGTGTTCGAGCCTGAGCTCAATGCGCGTCTGGCCGAGCTCGGTCTCGACGCCGGGTTTCGCGATCGGGTGCGCGCCGCCATCATGGAGACGCTGGCCGGCGGCCAATGCACCATGGCCGATACGGCGAGACGCCTCGGCGTCAGCTCTCGCACACTGCAGCGCCGCCTCAGAGAGGAGGGGACGACCTTCCAGGCGGAGTTGAATGCGCTCCGCGAGGATCTCGCGCGCCATTATCTGGCGAGGTCCCGCTACTCCAGCGCTGAAATTTCATTCCTGCTCGGCTATGACGATCCCAACTCGTTCATCCGCGCCTTCCACGCCTGGACCGGCACGACGCCGGAGCGCGCCCGCGCAGCAGCTCACCCCGTCGGCGCTCGGACGGCCGAGGTTTGACACCGCTAGATCACGACAAAGTCGGTGTGGTCGAGATGGGTGCCGGGGGTGACGGTGGCAAACAGTACCAGGCCGCCCAGTGCGTTGCCGTTCTCGTCATAGAACAGGTCGCCGCTCTGCTCGTTGTAGATGATCAGCGCGTCGGGATGGGAGAGGTGGAGGCCGGTATCGAAGATGCTGGTGTCGAACAGCGCATCCGCCAGTTCCCCCTTCGGCCCGATCCCCTGAAACACCGAGGCGTCGAGCCAGATGGCGTCGCCGCCGCCGAAGTCGGCGATGGTGTCGACGTTGTGCGGCCCGAGTTCGGTCGAGAAGACGAAGGCGTTGTGCCCCTTGCCGCCCTTCAGCAGGTCGTCGCCCTTGCCGCCGTCCAGCACATCGCTGCCGCTCCCGCCGCGGAGGTTGTCATCACCCCCTCCGCCATCCAGGCTGTCGCCGCCGTTGTCACCCTTCAGCAGGTCGTTGCCGCTGCCGCCACGGAGGTCGTCGCCACCGCCGCCGCCGTGCAGGATGTCGCTGCCCTTGGCGCCCTTGATGGTGTCGGCGCCGGCAAGGCCGGAGAGGTCGTCGTCGCCCCCCTTGCCCTTGATCAGGTCATCACCGTCGGTGGGCAACGGCTGGCCGGCGACCGTGTGCGAGGCATCCACCAGGTCGGCGCCGCCGGTGCCGATGATGACGGCCCCCTGCGCTGTCAGCACCACGTCGTTGTCGTGGCTGCCGCCGTGATAGGTGATGGTGAAGATGCGGCCGTCGATGAGGAAGTCTGCCCCTTCGGCAAGGCCCTGGAAGGTTCCGATCACCGCATCGCTACCGTTATTGACGACGATCTTGAAGTGGTCGCCGACCGACGGATTGAAGCCGTCGATGAGCGAGGTGTCGAGGATGGCGCCGTCGAGGTCGACGGTGCCCTTGACCGCCACCCGGTCATAGCCGCCGACGCCGGGCGTGGTGCCGCCGATCTCGACCGCTAAGGTGCTGGCGGCGGCGAGGGTGAGGTCGCCGGTGTGCAGGAGACCGGCGCTGGCGCCGGGAGACAGCGTGCCGCCGCTTGTCGACCTGGGTGACCCCGACCTTGCCGTTACCGCCGAGGGTGGCGCCGGTCTCGACGGTGGTGGTTGCCTTGCGGATGTTGCCGTCGACCTGGAGGAGGCCGGCGTCGACGGTGGCGTCGCCGTTGAAGTTGAGATCTATCGCCGCCGATGACCAGGGTGCCGTCGCCGTCCTTGACGAGGGCGCCGTTGCCGGCGAGGGCGTCGTCGTCGCCGATCGTCTGGGTGTTGCCGTCGGAGATGGCGAGGGTGGTGGTCGCCGCGTGGCCTTGCAGGAAGATGACCTTGCCCTGGGCCTGGCCGTCCCCGGCGCCGCCGGTGTTATCACCGCCGGCGCCGCCGGTTACCGCATAGGTCCCCATGAAGCCGCCGTCGTTGATGATCAGGGTGCCGCCATCGCGGACGAAGACGGCGCCGCCAAGCGCCGCGCCGCCGCCGCCATCGGCGCCGTCACCCGAGCCGCCGGTGCCGCCGAAGCTCCCGCCGGAACCGGCGTTCTCGCCTCCGCCGCCGCCGGCTCCGAAGCCGCCGGCGCCGCCGGTCTGATCTTGTGTGTTGTCCTGCGCACCGCCGCCGCCGCCACCGAAGCCGCCGGCGCCGCCGCTGACGGCATTGGCGTTCCCCGTCCCGCCGCCGCCGCCGAAGTCGCCACCGTTGCCGCCGTTGCCGCCCTCGAGCCGCCGCCACCGCCGCCGAGGCCGCCGGCGCCGCCAGGGTCAACCGAAGCGTTCCCAGTTCCCCCGCCTCCGCCGGAGGCGAGGCCGTCGCCGCCGCCCCCGCGGTGTCGCCGCTTACGTTGCTGCTGCCACCGCCGCCGCCGCCGAGAGACGCATATGCATCGTCGCCCGCCTCACCTTGGCCGCCTCCGTCACCCCCTTGCTTGGTGGGGGCGCCGCCGCCGGCACCGCCGGAGTTGCCATTCTGGCCATCCTCGCCGAGCCCCGCGCCACCGCCGCCGCCGCCTACTTCCGTGCCGCCTTGCCCACCGTTGCCCTGCTGGCCGCCACCGCCGCCGCCGCCGCTGCTGGAGCCGACCCCCGAAAGGGTTCCGGAGCCACCAGAACCAAATTCCCCGCCGCCGCCGCCGGCGGATAGGGCGGCATCACCGCCGGAGCCTTCGTAGCCGCCGCCACCACCACCGCCATGGTAGTAGCCGAGGCCGCCGTCACCGCCGAGACCGCCGCCGCCACCTCCGTTCGTAAGCAAGAAGCCGGGAGGCGCACCATTGCCACCGGTCCCGCCGGCCGCGGCAGCGTCCGCGACTGCGACATCGGTCAGCGTCACCACCGCGCCGTCGTTGACGAACAGCGCCGCACCGGCACCGAGACCGCCGCCACCGCCACCGCCGCCACCGACGCCGGAGCCACATTGCCGCCTTTACCGCCCTGGGCCATGGCATTGGCGATGGTCAGGTCGTTGATCGCAACCGTGCCGCTCTCGACGAAAAACACCCGGCCGGCATTGTCGGCGTCGATCGTGTTGCCGTTGCCCTCGATGGTGATGGTGTGGCTGTCGTCGCCGCGGATCATCGGCAGCGACTGGCTGAGGGTGATCTGTCGCCGGTGATTTCGATGGTGTAGGGCGGGGCATATGCGCCGCCGCTGCTGCTGCCGTCGACCACCCCGTTGTCGGCGAAGTCGTTCGAGATCGTGAAGATCGCGTCGCGCAGTTCTTGTTCGTTGGTAACGGTAAAGGTGGAGACAGGCACAGGCATCGGTCCCTCCTGCCCGGAGGCAGTCGTCAAGTGTCGCCCTGAGCCTGGCGGCGATCTCCCGCCTCTCGACCGATGCGTGATCCGGTGCCCGCGCCGCGGATGCCGGTCATCCCATCATCGCGTCGACCAGCCTGAAGGCACGATAAGCCATCGACCACGAAAGCGTCCACCACCGATTGCCGCAAGCGTCGCATGCTCGGTTAAGGATGCGTTGCGGGCCGGAGCCTGTTTGCAGGAAACCGCCAGGGCAGGCCGCACTCAACCCTGCCGTTTTATGATCGGCTCGCGCATAATCCTGCTGCCGGGTGGTCTGCGTGCCGTCCGGCGGCATGCGACGTGGTCCGTCACGGCCGCATGCGGCTCACGGAGGCCGCCGCCGAATGCGAAAAAAATCCGATCGATGTCGATTCCGCCGCCCGCCGAACGACGAGAAGACGGGGTCCGGCGGGTTTCGTATTGACCGACGTCCGGCCGGCGCCATTGTTGATGACCAGCCGAATGAGGAATTCCATGTCCGACAGCCTCGTCCCCGCCGCCGAGCTTGCCCGCCTGAGCCCGGTCCGTTTTCCCAACGAGAGCGCCGAATACCGCGCCGCACGCACGGCGCTGCTTGCCGAGGAGATCGAACTCCGCCGCCATCTCGAGCGCGTCGCCGCGATGCGCCGCGCCCTGCCGCCGGGCGGCGAGGTGATCGGCGACTATCGCTTCGAGGGGGAAGATGGCTCGGTGAGCCTGGCTGAGCTGTTCGGCGACAAGCAGACGCTTGCGATCTACAGCTTCATGTTCGGGCCCCAGCGCGAGCGCCCGTGCCCCATGTGCACCAACCTCCTCGGCGCCCTCGAGGGCAACGCCACCGACGTTGCGCAGCGCATCGCGCTCGCCGTGGTCGCCCGCTCGCCGATCGGCCGGCTGGTCGACTGGAAAAAGGAGCGCGGCTGGAAGAACCTCAAGCTCTACAGCGACCTCAACGGCAACTATTCCCGCGACTATTACGGCGTGTTGCCGGACGGTTCTGACATTCCGGCCTTCAACGTCTTCACCCGCCGCGACGGCACCATCCGCCATTTCTGGTGCGGCGAGATGACCGGCGATTCCGCCGATCCGGGTCAGGACCCGCGCGGTGCGCCCGACCTGGCGCCCTTGTGGAACGTGCTCGACATCACGCCGGAAGGGCGGGGCACCGACTGGTATCCGAAACTCGACTACGGGAGGTGATCGCCCCCACCGGCGGTCAGCGTTTCCGCGCGACCGGCTTCTCCAGATACACTACGCCGTCTTCCGTGCGTGAAGCGAAACCGCGGCCGGAAAACACCGCCAGCATCGGCCGGTTCTCCGGATCGGTTTCCGCCACGACGCGGCGGAATCCGCGGCGCCGCGCCAGCTCGAGGCAATAATCGAGCAGGATCCCGCCGAGCCCCCGGCCTTGCCAGGCGTCCGCCACCATGACGGCGAACTCGGCCGCGTCCTGGCTCGGTCGGCCAGGAGATGGGCGAGACCGATCAGCGTCGTCTCATCGTCGGCTCCGGTCTCGGCGACGATGCCGATCTGCCGCTCGTAGTCGATGAAGCAGTATTCGACCGCCATTTGGTGCGTGCTCTTCTTGAACAGCGAGCGAAAGCGGAACCGTATCGATTCGAGCGACGCACTGGCGATAAGCGCGTGCCAGCGATCCTCGTCCTCCGGTCTCACCGACCGTGAGCGTCACCGGCGTCCCGTCCTTGAGCCGGGCGCGGTGCACGATAGTCCTCGGGGTAGGGCCGGATCGCCAGATGCGGGTGCGGATCGCGCAGCGGAGCGCCGGCCGGAAATCGACAAAGGCGACGGCGTCGAGGGCGATGACGTCCTGCGGCGTCACCAGCAGGGGATTGATCTCGAACTCCCGGATTTCGGGATAGTCGGTGATCAGGCAGGAGAAGCGAATGATCACCTCGATCAGCCGATCGAGATTTGCCGCCGGCTGCCCGCGATAGCCCTGCAGGATCGGCCACAGGCGCAACGATTTAAGCATGTGGCGGGCATGGCGCTCGTTGAGCGGCGGCAGGGCGAGCGCGCGGTCGCCGGACGATCTCCGCCGCCACGCCGCCGCTGCCGACCATCAGGACCACGCCAAACGTCCGGATCCTCTTGGCGCCGAGGATCAATTCGACACCGTCGCGTGCCTTGATCATCTTCTGGATCGCCGATGCCTTCGATCTCGATCGATTGTTGCCTGGTATTGGCGACCAGCCGTCAAAAGCGGCGCGCACCTCCTCGGCATCAGCGAGGTCCAGAGCCACTCCGCCGATATCCACTTTGTGAACGATATGGCGCGACAGGATCTTCAGGACGACGGGAAAGCCAATCCCGGTCGGCGATCCGCGCGGCCTCCTCGCCGGAACGCGCGGTCGCGCACTCCACGAAGGGGATCTGGTACGCCTTCAGCATCGCCTGCGGCCTGGTGCTCGCTCAGGGTACCCGACGCCGTCTGGCTCAGCAGGGGGGCGAGTTTCTGACGCAGCTTGCGGCGATTGAGATCAAAGCGAACGGGTATGTCGCGCGGCGTTTCGTAGAGGCCCTCGAGATTGTGTGCGTAGGAGACCAGGTGCATGAAGGCGCGGACCGCCTGCTCCGGGGTCGAGTGGGTGGCCACCCCCGCCTCGTTGAGACGGCGGATACCCGGGCGCACATCCCTGCCGCCCATCCATGCCGCGATGAACCGGCTTGGGCGACCGCTTTGCCGCGACGTCGGCGATCGCCTCGGCGGTGCTCAGCGAGTTGCTACCCGACTGCGAGGCATAGATCACCAGTGCCGCGTCGACATTCGGGTCGTCCAGAACGACGCTGGTGGCGTACGGCGTAGTGCTGCGGCGGTCGCTTCGTCGAGAAGATCGACCGGATTGCTGCGCGGCGCCACGGCCGGCAGCATCGCCTCGAGCCTTGCAATGACTGCCGGATCGAGACGGGCGAGGATTTCCCTCTGCCCAAGCAGCGCGTCGGCGGCGATGACCGCCGGTCCGCCGGCATTGCTGAGGATGGCCAGCCGGGGGCCCTTGGGCAGCCGCCGGGCGGTCAGCGATTCGGCGACGTCGAACACGTCGTCGAGTTCGTTGACCCGCACCACGCCGGCGCGGTCGAACGCAGCCCCGTACACGGCGTCTTCGGCCACCATGAATCCGGTATGCGAGCGCCGCCGCCCTGGCGGATTCGCGGAAGCGTCCCGCCTTGCAGGCGACGATCGGCTTGGTGCGGGCGAAGGCCCGCGCCGCCGACACGAAACGGCGGGCATTCTCGATGGACTGCAGGTAGAGGATGATCGCCCGGGTGTGCGGGTCGCGGCTGAAGTAGTCGATCAGGTCGCCGAAGCCGACATCGAGCATGTTGCCGATCGAAACGAAGTGGGAGAAGCCGATTCCCTGGTCCGTCGCCCAGTCGATGATCGAGTTGCACAGCGCCCGCGACTGGGAGATGAAGGCGAGATGGCCGGCGGTGGGCTGGGCGACGGCCAGGCTGGCGTTCAGTCCGGAATGCGGCGCGATGATGCCGAGCGAATTGGGACCGATGATCCTGAGGTCCGTCGAAGCGCTGCCGCGATCTTCGCGATCTCCGCCTCGAGCGCCGCGCCCTGCCGCGCCGCTTTCGCGAAATCCGGCGGAAAAGATGATGATGCCGCGGATGCCGGCTTCTCCGCATTTTTGCACCTGTTCGGGAACGCTGGCGGCCGGGCTGCAGATCAGCGCGAGGTCCGGCGTGTGCGGCAGATGCTCCAGGTCGGGAAACATGGGAATCCCCTGGATCGCATCCCTTTCGGTGCCGACGGGGTAGACCGCGCCCGGGAAACCGCCGCCGGTCAGGTTGCGAAGCAGCGTCGCTCCGGGACTGGAGGACCCTTCGGTGCCGATGAGCGCGATCCGGTAAGGCCTGAAGACCTTCTCCAGGCTCCGGAGACTCCTTGTGATTCCCCTGCCAGTTCATGGCCTTCACTCTGCCGGGCGAAAATGGCGAAGGGCCGACGCCGCGGACAGGTTTCCCGGCAACCGCCGGACCTCCACACGCTTGTGCGCGGGCCGGGCGCGGTCGACCTGACATAGCAAGCTGGTTCAGCAATGTGCCGAAAAAGCATTGATGTTCGTCAACCGGCCGGCCCCTCGGCAAAAACGGACGCAGTCCGGGCCGAGGAGTACAACGCTGGCGTGTTGCCCGCGCCGAACGGGACGAGGGTGCCGGTCCCACTCGGCAACCGGGCGAGGACGGGGGTGTGCGAAGCCGTCGGAAGTCCGTCGGTTCACGCCGTCAGGATCTCGCCGCATCCGCTCGCCGATGATCACGCACGGCATCATCGTGTTCCCGGTGGTCACCCTCGGCATGATCGAGCCGTCGGCGATGCGCAGCCTGTCGATGCCGCGGACCCTGAGCTGGCTGTCGACCACCGCGCCCTCGTCCCGGCCCATGCGGCAGGTGCACGACTGGTGAAAGAAGGTCGTGGCGGCGTCGCGCACGAACGCCTCCGAGCGCCTTGCCCCTTAACGGACCGGGCATGACCTCCCGCTTGATGAACGGCTGCATTTCCGCGCCGCCCCGCCGCCCAGCACGATGCGCATGAAGCCGCGCCGGTCGATCAGCCCGTGCATGAGGGCCGCTTCGGCCTGATTGACGATTTCGCCGCGGACAAGATTGTCGCCCAGCCCGTCGATCCACACAGGTTTCCCCCTCCGCTGCCGAGATTGCGTGAATTGTATCGACTTCCTTAATGGCCGCTTCAGCCGGCTCGTGTCTCGCTTGAACCCACGCAACCGCAACCGTCTGCGAGGAAGCCATGACGCCGATCAAGTGGGGAGATGAATTTCCCGTCAGCACGACACTCAACGAGTTCGGGTTCGCCCCGTCGACCGCCGCGCTTGCCGACGGACGGGTCGTCGTCGCGTGGATGGAATATGTCGGCGGATCGAAATACGTGGCCAAGGCCGAGATCCTCAACGCGGACGGCAGCCCGGCCGGAGACGAGATCCTGCTCGACGATACCGCCTTGCAGACCTTCTATCCCCAGATCACACCGCTCCACGACGGCAGCTTCATCGTCTCGTGGACCAATTACATTACCGACGGCATCGTCCCCTACACGCTGCGCGCTCAGCTCTTCGACGCTGCCGGTGACAAGTCCGGCAAGATCTTCACGCCCGGAGCGCCGTTCGGCGACGGGGCCAATTTCCCGCAGATCGTGGAACTCACCGACCACGACCTGGTGACGGTCTGGAACGATATCTCGCCGGCGGCGCCCGACACGGATTTAAGCGGTGTCTACGCGCAATTCATCGAGCGCGACGGCGCGCCGGTCGGCGCGCCGATTTCTGGTGAACACCACGACGACCGACAGCCAATCCGACGCGCGGGTGGCGGCCCTCGAAGGCGGCGGCTTCGCCGTGACCTGGGTTGACCGAAGCGCGACCGGGCTCGACACCGACGGCTCGGCTGTCCGCGCACGGGTTTTCAGCGCCGACGGAAGCGCCGCCAGCAGCGAGTTCCTCGTCAATATGACGACGACGACCGGCAACCAGGATGAGCCGGCGATTGCCGCGCTCGACGGTGGCGGCTTCGTCATCGTCTTCAAAGACAATCATACGGCCGGTGACATCCGGGGGCAGGTCTTCGCGGCAAATGGCGCCCCGGTGGGGACGGAATTCGTCGTCAATACGACGATCGCCGGCACGCAGACGGATGCGCATGTCACCGGTCTCACCGGCGGCGGCTTCATCGTCACATGGACCGACGAGAGCGGGATGGGCACGCCAAACTTCGACGGGTCCGCCGTGCGCGGCCAGCGCTTCGCCGCCAATGGGAACCCCGACGGGGAGGAGTTCCTGGTAAACGCGATCACCGAAGGCGACCAAAGCGCGTCGGGCATGACGACGCTGCTCGACGGGCGCGTGTTCGTCACCTGGCAGGACGAAAGCACACTGACGGGGCAACTCTCCGACTCCGGCGTCCGCGGGCAGTTCTTCGACCCGCGGGAGGCGGCCTTGGACCTCTCGAGCAAGTCGCTCGATGACCAACTCGTCGGCTCGCGCCTCGGTGACTGGATTCACGGCCACGGGGGCAACGATCTGTTGTGGGGCGAAAACGGTAGTGATGTCCTGCTCGGCGGTAAGGGCCATGACGTCCTGCGTGGCGGTTTTGGCGACGACATCCTGGCGGGCGGAAAGGGCAGGGATGATCTCTTCGGCAACCAGGACAGCGACACCTTCGATTTCAACAGGATCAAGGACTCCACCAGGGGCGCCCACGGACGGGACACCATCTGGGACTTCAACGAGACCGATGGCGACGTGATCGACCTCTCCGACATCGACGCCAGGCCGGGCGGTGCGGACAACGCGTTCAAGTTTATCGGGTTGCAGGATTTCCACGGCAGGAAGGGCGAACTCCGTGTCATCGACAAAGGCACCAGCGTGCTCGTCCAGGCCGACGTCAATGGCGACGGCAAGGCGGATTTCGCGATTCTCGTGAAGCATGTGGCAGGGCTCGACGCCGGCGACTTCGTATTGTGAGCCGAACCTGAAGCGTTTCGCGCACTCGACGGGAGCGCCCTGCGCCGCTCGGCGCGGGGAACCCAGCCCGGTCAGAGCGTCGGGGCACCGTGGCCCGGCGCAAAGGATCGGACACCCTTCAAGACTTCCGTTCATTGAACACTGCACGTCCGCTGGATGGTTCGGGCGGCGCGCCCGCCGGGCCGTTCTTGTGATGCCGGGAACACCTGGTCAGCCTTGAATGTAGTGCACCAACTGATCGATCGTGGATTTCTGATCGCCCACGATGCTTCGCCCAAGATCTCCGATTGAGACGATCCCCAGCAAGCCTGAACTCGTCGATGACCGGCAAGTGACGCAATTTTCGATCGATCATCACTGCGAGGCACTGCTCCACGGTCTGCTCTGGACGCGCATAGATGACCTTGGTCACCATGATCTGGCGGACAAGGGTGGTGTCCGCCCTGCGGCCCTTCAGCTCCACGTTTCTGGCGTAAAGCCGTTCGGTCAAGATGCCGACCACTTTCCCATCCTCAATCACAGGCAGGGAACCAATGTTTTCGTCCGCCATTTTCTTGATAGCGGCGAAAACCGTGTGGTCAGGACCGACCGAGACCACACCATGGCCCTTCTGGCCGAGCAACTGGGTAATTGCCGTCATGACAGATTGCCATCCTGAAGCGAGCCCATGAAAGGGAACTGAACCGCCCCGGGATTGCCGGAGGCCATTTGGTTTGCATCACGCCACCATCGCGGGCTTTTCGAGCACGGCGTAACAGCGTGCCTCAGCTTCGGCCGGCGTGATGTGCCGATGGGCCCCAGTATCCGCCGGTTATTGAACCAGTCCACCGGTTCCAGCGTGGCGAACTCGACCGCCTCGAACGATGCTTGGCCGGGCCGACGCGGACACGCGGACCAACTTCGATATCCCTGCCGCCACCCAGCCGTCATCCGAACCCCGCCAGCCCGGAATCGCGGATGGCGATTAGCGTCGGCGTCTGGTGGCCCGGTAGGACCTTCGCCGCGAAGGAAAGCAGCGCGCCGACCCGTCGGTCCTTCTTCGCCGCGTGGTTCATGGCGATGTCGGCCATGCGGTGGTCGAGGAACGGGTTGAGGAACCGCTCGATCACCGTCCGGCGATAGTCAGGCGCTTCGGTAATGCCGGCGGCGGCGAAGACCGGCAGGATCTCCGCGTCGTAGATGCCGTCGAGCCAGGCGCGGATTTGCGGATCGGAGAGCATGTGCCGGACGTTCTCGTCCGCCCGCCGCTGGTCGGCGAGCCAGCGCTCGGCGAGGCAAGTGTGGCCGAGATTGAGGATGAGCAGCTTCAGCCGCTCGATCACCGTGAGGTCGTCGACCAGCCTGACCGCCTTGTGGGTGAACGGCACCGTCAGCCCCGCCTGCTTCTCGATCGCCCACAGCGCATAGGGCTCGGTCACCGCCCCGGCCGGCTCCAGCGCCTCGGTGACGATGCGGTCGACCAGACTGTTCGCCCACACGCAGCCATCGCGAAGCCAGGCGATAAAATCGTCCGGCATGCCGGAGCGGTGGGCGATGTCGGCGCAGAGTCCGGAAAGCACCACCCCGTTGGAGGGGACCAGCTCGCAGGGGAAGAGGGTGAGCGGCCGCGCCGCCGTGCCGCCAGCGGTCGGCGAGGAGCCGGGTCAGCTTGGCCGGAAAGGAGCCCGGCAGATGTCCGTCGCCCATCGTCTCGTCCGGCGGCATCTGGTAGCCGCTGTCGCCGGTGTTGGAGATGACGAACGCCGCCTCCTCGACGAAGACGCGCTCCACTTCGTCCCAGTCGGTGGCGGTCGACAGGCCGCGCACCAGGCAGGTGGTATACTCGGTCCGCTCGACCGGCTCGCCGTTTTCGAGTCCGCGGACGACGATCGGTAGCGGCCGCCCGTCGAAGGCAGCGAGCCGGCCGGCGCGCTCCCCCGAGCCGGTGGTCTGCACCACCGTCACCGGCCCGACCGCCTGCCCCTCGCGCATGGCATCGGAGATGAACAGGTCGGCATGGGCCTGCAGGAAGCGGCTGGTGCCGAACTGGATGATCGGTGTCTTCACGGGATCATACCGTCACGATGGCCTTCAGCGGCGGCTCGTCGGCCGCCAGCCAGGCCGGCATCGCCTCCGGCAGCGCGTCGAGCTGGTCGCTGTGGGTATTGAGCGCGTCCATCGGGATGTGGCCGGCGGCGACCGCCGCCATCACCGTCTCGAAGTCCTCCTTGGTGGCGTTGCGGGTGGCGCGGAGCGTCAGCTCCTTCCGGTGGAACTCCGGATCGTTGAAGGTGATGTCGGCCTTGAGCACGCCGACCAGCACCAGGGTGCCGCCGCTCGCCGCGAAGTCGAACGAGGTCTCCATCGCCTTGGCGTTGCCGGTGGCGTCGAGCACCACGTCGAAGCGGTCGCCGTCGGTGAGGCGGTCGATGTCGGCGAGCGCCGTCTCGCCGGCGGCAATCGTCTCGCGAAAACCGAAGCTGTCCGCCACCGTTTCAAGCCGCGTCCGCGACACGTCCATCACCGTCACCTCACCGCCCGCGAGCCGTCCGAACAGCGCTGTGCCCACCCCGATCGGCCCGGCGCCGACCACCAGCACCCGGTCGCCGGGGACAAGCGCGGACCGTCTCACCGCATGGGCGCCGATCGACAGGAACTCGATCATCGCCGCATCCCGGAGGCTCAAGCCGTTGGCGGGATAGAGATTTTCCTCCGGGACCATGATCCGCTCGCACATGCCGCCGTCGATATGGACGCCGAGCACCTTGAGCTTGGCGCAGCAGTTCGGCTTGCCCTTGTGGCAGGCGACGCAGGTTCCGCAGGAGAAGTAAGGGTTTATCACCACCGGCGTGCCCGGCGTCAGTTTGTCGCTGCGCCCCCCCTCGACGACGACGCCGGACAACTCATGGCCCATGACGCGGGGATACTCGAGGAACGGATGCACGCCCTTGTAGATGTGGAAGTCGGTGCCGCAGATCCCCACCACCTTCACATCCACCGCCACCAGTCCCGGCGCCGGCTCCGGCCAGGCCCGCTCCACCCGCTCGAGCCGCCCCGGCTCCGTACAGATCACTGCTCTCATCCGATCTCCCTCGTCGGCGCACCACCGGCCGTGGCCGATTGTCCGATTGACCAATCGCTCTTGTTCGAAATGGCCAATCCGATCTAAACTAATATTAGCTCCCGATATCGACCGGCGCCACGCCGTGGCGTGGTCGGCACCGGTCGGGGGGCTGCGGAAACTCCAGGCGATCCTGAAGACGCCGGATCATCCTACCCAAGGGAGGAACTTGCATGAACCGTCTCGCTGGAATGTTAGCACTGGCTGGGCTTGGTGCCACCGTCATCGCGGCCTCGGCGCTCGCTGATACGAGTGACAAGAGGATTGCCTTCTCGAACAACTACGCTGGCAACTCCTGGCGCCAGGCGATGCTGAAGAGCTACGACATCGTCACCAAGAAGGCGGTCGCCGACGGCGTCGTCGCCGCCGCCGACGTCTTCACGACCGCCGACAAGGAAGTGCCGACCCAGGCCGCCCAGATCCAGAACCTGATCCTGCAGGGCTATGACGCGATCGTCATCAACGCCTCTTCGCCGGATGCGCTGAACGGCGCCATCCAGCAGGCCTGCGATGCCGGCATCGTCGTTGTCTCGTTCGACGGCATCGTCACCGCGCCCTGCGCCTAGCGCGTCGTCGTCGACTTCAAGGCCATGGGCAAGGAAGAAGTCGAGCAGATGGCCAAGTTCCAGCCGCAATGGCGGCAATCTGCTCGAGATCCGCGGCCTTGCCGGCACCTCGATCGACGAGGCGATCCACGAAGGCATCCTCGAAGGCGTCGCGGCGCATCCCGAGTTCAAGATCGTCGGCTCGGTGACCGGCGACTGGGACCAGACCACGGCGCAGAAGGCTGTCGCGACCGTGCTTGCCCTCGCTGCCCGACATCGTCGGCATCGTCGATCAGGGCGGCGACGGCTACGGCGCCGCCCAGGCCTTCGCCGCCGCCGGCAGCCCGCGGCCGACCATCATCATGGGCAACCGCCAGGACGAGCTGCAGTGGTGGAAGGAGCAGAAGGAGAAGGACGGCTACAAGACCTGGTCGGCCTCGATCGCGCCGGGCGTCTCGACCCTCGCCTTCTGGGTCGCCCAGCAGATCCTCGACGGCCGCAAGGACATCCCGCACGACCTGCTGGTGCCCTATCTCGCCTTCACCCAGGACGACTTCGAGGCAGCGCTCCCGAAGATCCCGAAGGGCGGCGTCGCCAGCCACGAATATACCCAGGAAGACGCGATCAAGGCGGCCATCGAGGCCAACATGAAGTATGTGATTGCGCGGTAGTGGCGACCCGTTCATCATCGGCACCGGCCGGAGCCTGTGCCGGTGATGACTGAGACGCGTGCAAACATCGTCAGTGCTGGACGGCGTCGAAAAACATTTCGGCGCCGTCCATGCGCTGGACGGCGTCGATTTCGCTGTCGAGGCGGGCGAATGCGTCGGGCTGGTCGGTCACAACGGCGCCGGCAAGTCGACGCTGATGAACGTGCTGGCCGGGACGCTGGCGCCCGACCAGGGCCGCATCGTCATTGCCGGCCAGGCGCAGAGCGGCCTACAGCGGTGCAGCGGGCCCAGAAGCTCGGCATCCGCTGCGTGTTCCAGGAGCTGTCGCTCTGCCCCAACCTGACGGTCGCCGAGAACGCCCGCGTCAACCATGCCTCGCTCGCCGGCTTCGGCTGGCGGCGGCGCGCCGGCGAGCCTGATTCTTGCCAAGCTCGACGAGATATTCCCGGGCCACGGCATTGTCTGCCAGCGACATCGTACGCGACCTGCCGATCGGCAAGCGCCAGATGGTCGAGGTGGCGCGCGCCTTCACGGTGACGGAGGATCCGCTGCGGCTCGTCATCCTCGACGAGCCGACTTCGTCGCTCGATGTCCACACCGCCGGCCAGCTGCTTGCCTTCGTGCGCAAGGTCGTGGCGGAGGGCACGAGCTGCATCCTGATTTCCCACGTCCTCGGCGAGGTGCTCGATAATTCCGACCGGATCGTCGTGATGCGCGACGGCAAGGTCGTCGCCGCGGCGGAAGCGTCCGCCTTCGACCGGGCGAAGCTCGTCGATGCCATGGGCGGCGGCGAGGCGCACGAACGGGCGCCGTCCGCCGCCATCGCCGGCACACGCAAGGACGCCCCGGTCCGCGTGCGCGCCCGGCCTGAGCGACAGGAGGACGACGCCGAGCTGGTGGCGCACGAGGGCGAGATGATCGGCCTCGCCGGCCTTTCCGGCCACGGCCAGACCGCAGCTGCTCCTCGACATCTTCGCCGCCGCCGGCCGGCGTAAGCCGCGCGTCACGGTCAACGGGGCGGTCGCCCTCATCGCCGGCGACCGGCAGTCGGACGGCATCTTCCCGCTCTGGTCGATTGCCCAGAACATCGGCATCCGCTCGCTGGCGGCGCTGCGCCGGGGCCTGCTGATTTCGCCCGGCGGCGGAGGATGCTTCGCCGATGAGTGGCGAGACAAGATCGATATCCGCACGCCCGACGTCGACAACAACATCCTGTCGCTGTCCGGCGGCAACCAGCAAAAGGCGCTGTTCGCCCGGGCGCTCGGCTCCGATGCCGGGATCGTCCTGATGGACGATCCGATGCGCGGCGTCGACGTCGGCACCAAGCTCGAGGTCTACGACTTCATCCACGCCGAGGCGGCGGCCGGCCGTACCTTTCTCTGGTACACGACCGAGATCGAGGAGCTCGAGAACTGCGACCACGTCTACGTGTTCCGCAATGGCCGCATCGTCGCCGACCTCGATCGAAGCGAACTGAGCGAGGAGAAGGTCATCCAGTCATCGTTCCAGGAGGTCGCCTGACATGGCGACGATGCCGGCCACCGAAGAGGCGCGCCTGCCGCTGCTTGCGTCGGTCAAGCCGCGGCGGCTGATCCGCTCGGCGCTGCCGGCGGTGTCGCTGGCGCTGATCATCATCGCCATCGCCTATCTCAATCCGCGGGCGATCAGCTATTTCGGCTTCAGCCTGATGATGAACCTGGCGATCCCCATCGCGCTGGCGACGATCGCCCAGATGTTCGTCATTTGCGTCAATGACCTCGACCTGTCGATCGGCACCTTCGTCGGCTTCGTCGGCTGCGTCACCGCCACCTGGCTCCACGACGCGCCGCTTCTCGGTGTCGTGGTGTTGCTCGGCTCGATCGGCGTCTATGCCGCGCTCGGCGCGCTCATCTATCTCCGCAACCTACCCTCGATCGTCGTCACCCTCGGCATGAGCTTCGTCTGGCAGGGGCTCGCCATCCTTCTCCTGCCGAAGCCCGGCGGCAAGGCGCCGGACTGGCTCCACGGACTGATGGCCCTCAAGCCACCCTTCGTGCCCTTTCCGATCGTCGCGGCGATCGTCATCGCGGTGGTCACCCATATCGCGCTGATGCGCACCTCTTACGGTGCGATTCTCCGCGGCGCCGGCGGCAACCCGCAGGCGATAAACCGCGCCGGCTGGTCGCTCCTCAAGACCAAGGTCGTCATGTTCGCGCTGGCCGGCACCTTCGGCGTCCTCTCCGGCATGGCGCTGATCGGCATCACCACCTCTGCGGACGCCAATATCGGCAACGGTTACACGCTCTTGTCGATCGCCGGGGTGATTCTTGGCGGCGGCGAGTTCGTCGGCGGCCGCGTGTCGCCGATCGGCGCCGTGCTCGGCGCCCTGACGCTGGCGATGGCCGCCTCGTCGCTCCTCACCTTCATGCACATTCCGCCCGACTGGCAGGTGGCGGCGAACGGCGCCATCCTCATCATCGTGCTCGCGGCGCGGGCGCTGATCACGCGGCGGGAGGGATGATGCGATGACCGGCGTGATGAGGTTCCTCGCCAAGCCGTGGCTGTGGTCGTTCGTCGGCGCCATCCTCGTCTGGCTCGCTGCCGTCGCCTTCACCGGCGGCTATGGCGGCGGCGGCATGATCACGGCGGCGCTGTCACTCGCTGTCTTCACGGTCATCGTCGGCGTCGGCCAGATGTTCGTCATCACGCTGGGGCCGGGCAACGTCGACCTATCGCTGCCAGCCAATATCGGCCTTGCCAGCGCCGTCGCCATGAAGGTGATGGACGGCAACGACGCGATGATCGCGGTCGGGCTGCTTGCCGCGCTTGGCAGCGGCGCGGCGGTGGGCCTCGCCAACTATTTCCTGATCTGGGCGCTCCGCATCCCGCCGATCATCGCCACGCTGTCGGCGAGCTTCATCATCCAGTCGGTGGACATCAGCTACGGTCGCGGCCTGCAGATCAAGCCGCCACCCGGCTTTGCCGATTTCACCAACATCCTGATTCCGGTCGCCGGCGTCGGCATCCCGCTGATCGCCGTGCTGACGGTTCTCTTCACGATCGGCGTCGGCGTTCTTCTCCACCGCACGCTCTACGGCCGCTCGGTGCTTGCCATCGGCCAGAACATCCGCGCCGCCTGGCTCGCTGGCATTCCGGTCGAGCGCATTCGCTTCATCACCTATGTGCTGTGCGGCACCCTCGGCGGGCTCAACGGCGCTCTGCTCGCCGGCTATTTCCGCGGCGCCAATGTCGATATCGGCAACGAATACCTGCTTGCCTCGATCGCCGTCGTCGTCATCGGCGGCACCTCGGTCGCCGGCGGCAAGGCCAACGTGCCGGGCATCTGGGGCGCCGCGCTCTTCCTTGTGCTTCTGCTCACCATGCTCAATACATTCGGGGTCAGCGCCGGTGTCCGCCTCGTGGTGACCGGCCTCGTCATCGTCGGCGTCATCACCGCCGCCGGCGGCCAGAAAACGCTCCGCTGAGGCGGACCACAAAAGAAAAGGGGAAACGACTGATGGCACTCGTCGGACCGGACGCCGAACACTACGACAAGCGCTTCACCTGGCTGATCAACGGCACCTGCCACAAGGAGCTTCTGTTCGACGGCTGCCGCTGGTCGGAGGGGCCGGTCTGGTTCCAGGACGGCAATTTCCTCGTCTGGAGCGATATCCCCAACAACCGCATGCTGCGCTGGGTGCCGGACGCCATCACCGGCAGCGTCAGCGTCTTCCGCACCAATTCCAACTATTCCAACGGCAACACCCGCGACCGCGAGGGCCGGCTGGTCAGCTGCGAGCACGGGGCCCGCCGCGTCACCCGTACCGAGGCGGACGGCTCGATCACCGTCATCGCCGACAGCTACAAGGGCAAGCGCCTCAATTCGCCGAACGACGTCGTTGTCAAGTCGGACGGCACGATCTGGTTCACCGATCCCAACTACGGGATCATGAGCGACTACGAGGGCCACAAGGGCGAGATGGAGCAGGACGGCTGCAACGTCTTCCGCTTCGATCCGAAGAGCGGCAAGCTCACCGTCGTCGCCGACGACTTCGACAAGCCGAACGGCCTTGCCTTCTCGCCCGACGAGTCGGAACTCTACATCGCCGATTTCGGCCTCGGCCCACGAGCCGGAGAAGCCGCGCCACATCCGCGCTTTCAAGGTCGGCTCGGGTAACAAGCTGTCCGGCGGCAAGCCGCGGTTCGTCCTCAAGCAAGGCTTCCCCGACGGCTTCCGCGTCGACACCGACGGCAACGTGTGGACCAGTGCCGGGGCGGGCATCGACGTGTTCGCGCCGAGCGGCGACGTCCTCGGCCGCATCAATTTTCCGCAGAACGTTTCGAATCTCGTGTTCGGCGGGCCGAAGCGCAACCGCCTCTTCGTCACCTGCACTCACGAGCTCTATTCGGTCTATGTCACCGCCACCGGTGCCCAGGTCCCCTGATCGTCAGATGCCGGTGGCTCCGGTCGGCGGCAGCGTCCTCGCCCGGCATTCGTTGACGGCGATCTGCCACCGCTGGCTCTGCTCGTTGCTGAGCTCGTGCCGGCTTGCGACGATGAGGATGCCCTTCTCCTTGCTGAGCTCCGCAAGGATGCACTGGGCATACTCGCTGCAGGGTTCCTCTCCGTAGCCGGCTACCGCGCAACTCGCCTCGTACTCGCTGAGGAGCTGCGAGGCGAGGGCGGCCTCGCTCGGGCCGATCAGGGGCGCGACGAGGAACAGGATGCCGACCAGGATCGGCTGATGCACCAGATAGATCGGCAGGCTCCACCGTCCGGCCACCGCCAGGGTTCGCGGGGTCCGCCCCTCCATCTGCCACCGCCATAGCGGCCACGTCATGTGATCGAGGATGAACCGCCCGGCGACGACGCCGAAAAGCACTACCCCGAGCCACGGGAAGATCGGCACGTAGTCGACCGTTGCCGGCGGATCCGTCGAGAGGCCGAGCCAGTACCATGTCATTGAATTGAAGAAGGGGCTGGCGAGGAAATGCGGGCCGGCCAGGAAGAACACGGCAACGACCGCCGTCAGCCAGACCGGTGCCCACAGGAAGGGCAGCGCCAGGACGCTCGCCGCCGCGATCGAGTGGAGGATGCCGAAGAAGACAAAGGTCTGCGGGTCGAACCAGTAGGTGCCGAGGCTGACGACGATGGCGGCCGCGACGATCACCGCCAGGCGCCGGAGATAGGGCCTGAGGCGGAACCCGTTCCGTGCGGCGAGCACCAGGTTCACTCCGACGAGGAAGAGGAAGGTGCCGGCGATCAACCGCGCGAAGATCACCCAGCCGAGGCTGATCGACACGTCCACCCCGATCAGGCCGTTGGCCGAGAGGTCCCACGAGAAGTGGTAGACGACCATCGCCAGGATGGCGACGCCGCGCAGGACATCGAGGGCGGCAAGCCGGGAGGACCGCCGCTCGACCCGTGATTCGATTGTGGCAACCACTTTGCTTTACCTCTCGCGGCCGGCGCACCATTCTCTCGCGTCCGGCCCCTGCGGCGCAACTGTCTGTGCTGACAGGTGGACAGGGGACGGGAAGGCGGGTATTGCCGGTGCCGGTTTTGCCCCGTGTCCGCGAGGCGCCCACCGTTTGTGCGTTGCAATGCGGCGCGAAACGGCTCAAAATCGGCGTCTTTCTTGCAGCCGGACCGGAGCAAGCCAAACGCTGCCCGATGCCGCGACAGTGGGCGGGCGGCAGGGGTTTTTCCGCTTGGATTCGTGGGCCGGCGGGGTTACATGGCCTGAATCAGCAAGGGATTGTCAAAGTCACATGTCCTCGACATTCGACGTGGTTTCCAAGGTCATCTCCGAGACCAGCGAGATTCCATCGGAGCAGATCACCCCGGAATCCCACGCCATCGACGATCTCGGAATCGACAGCCTCGATTTCCTGGATATTGTTTTCGCTCTCGACAAGAAATTCGGCATCAAGATTCCGCTGGAATCGTGGACTGAGGAAGTCAACGAGGGGCGGGCGTCGGTCGACGACTATTTCGTCCTGAAGAATCTCTGCACCCGAATCGACGAGCTCGTCGCCGCCAAGAACGCCTGAGCAAAGTCACTCATGCGCCTCGAATATTTCGATATCATCGACACCGTCGACGTCTTCGACCTTGCCGCCGGGCACGTCGAGACCACTTCGACGGTGCCGGCTGAAAGCACGGTCTTCGAGGGGCACTTTCCCGGCTATCCGGTGCTGCCCGGCGTCCTCCTTCTCGAAATGATGAATCACACGTCGGGCTATCTGCTGCTCGGCATGCATGATTTCGGCAGGTTGCCGTTCTTCGCCGGCGCCAAGAAGGTGAAGATCCGCAATTTCGTCGCGCCGGGCATGGTCTTGAAGTCGATCTGCGACCTTGTCCATGACGGGTCGGGCTTCTGCATCACCCGCAATGAAATCCGGGTCGACGGCAAGCTGGTCGCCGATGCCGAACTGACCATGATGGTAATGGATTTCCCGAGCCCCGAGCTGCCGGAACTGGTCCGCCAGCGGGCCCGCCAGCATGGCGTCGCGCTGGGGCTGGTGACTTGACCGGCAGCGAACCCCGATGACGCGCGAGGTCTGGATCACCGGCATCGGCCTCACCTCCAGCCTCGGCGAGGGGCTCGACGCCCATTGGCAGGCGATGGCCGAGGCTGAGCATCCCCGGCCGGTGATCGATGCGACCAACTTCGCGCCCTATCCGGTCCATCCCATGGTGCCTCTCGATTTCGAGAAGCAGATTCCGCGCGGCGGCGACCGCCGCCAGATGGAGAACTGGCAGCGGGTCGGCACCTATACCGCCGGGCTGGCCCTCGATGACGCCGGCATCTCCGGCAATCTCGACATCCTCGGCAACACCAACATGGTGGTTGCCGCCGCCGGCGGCGAGCGCGACCTGGCGGTCGACCAGGCGATCCTCGAGGGGCTTCGCGACGCCGACGCGCCGGAGGAGTTCATCAACGAGCGGCTCTCCAACGATCTCAGGCCGACGCTGTTCCTGGCGCAGCTGCCCAATCTGGTCGCCGGCAACATCGCCATCGTCCACAAGGTCACCGGCTCGTCGCGCACCTTCATGGGCGAGGAGCTGGCGAGCGTCAGCGCCGTCGAGGTCGCCGCCCGCCGCATCCGCGCCGATCAGGGCGACATCTTCCTGGTCGGCGGCGCGGTGATCGCCGAGCGCAAGGACGTGCTCCTCGTGCTGGCCGGCCAAGGCTGGGCATGGACCGGCGAACCGATCTCCGTCTGGGCGCGGCCGGAGAAGGGCGGCGGCGCCGTCATGGGGTCGGTCGGCGCCTTCCTCGTCCTCGAGGCTGCCGAGCATGCCAAGGCGCGCGGCCACAAGCCCTATGCGCGGCTCGGCACGGTGCTTTCCGGCCGCAGCCGCCGCGAGCCCGGCCAGGCCGCGGCAATTGCCGCCGGGCAGTTCGCCGTGATCCGCAAGGAAGCCGGCGACCGCCCGCTCGCCATGCTGAGCGACGCCTCCGGGCTGGCGCCGATGACGACGGAGCAGCGCGACTTTCTTGCCGGATTGATCGCCCGCGGCGAGATCGATACGGTGCGGGCGATGCCGAACATGCTCGGCACCTGCGTCGAGGCGAGCTTCCCGGCGATGGTCGGGCTGGCGGCTCTTGCCCTGTCGCGAGAAGGGTTCTACCGGCCGGCCGACGAGACCGGCTTCGAGACCCCGGCGACCCGGGTGCCGACCGCCATCGCCGTCAAGTCCTGGGGAAGTTGGCGCGGCGAAGGCATGGGTCTCGTCGAGGCGATCGAACAGGCTGACGGAGGTTAGGATGGCACTTCGTGACAAGCGGAACCGCCCGGTCGTCGCGGTGACCGGCATGGGCGTCGTTTCCTCGCTCGGCACCGGTCTTGAGGAGAACTGGGCGGCGCTGGTTGCCGGCCGCTCCGGCATCAAGGAGATCACCCGCTTTCCCACCACGCATCTGCGCACCACCTTCGCCGGCACCATCGACCTTCCCGGCGTCGACCCGCGCGACCTCAAACTGACGGTCGGCGAGCTGGCCGTCGACGAGGCGGTGCGCATGGCGGCGATTGGCCAACCGGGCGATTTCCCCGGGCCGCTGTTCACCGCCATCCCGCCGGTCGAGCTCGGCTGGCCGGCACGGCGCCGCCTCTACGAGGCCGCCGGCGACGAGCCGGGCGATGCCTACGACCGCATGTGCTACGCGGCCGGCAAGGCCAACGACCGCGACGAGTTCGACCGCGCGATGTACGGCTATGTTTCGGAGAAGCTCGCCGACCGCTTCGGCACCAAGGGTGCGCCGATCTCGCTGACCACCGCCTGCGCCTCCGGCGCTACCGCCATCCAGCTCGGCGTCGAGGCCATCCGCCGCGGCGAGGCCGAGGCGGCGCTCTGCGTCGGCACCGACTGCTCGGTGACGGCGGAGGAGATCATCCGCTTCTCGCTGCTCTCCGCCCTCTCCTCCGCCAAGGGTCCGCCGGCGGAGGCCGCCAAGCCGTTCTCCAAGAACCGCGACGGCTTCGTCATCGCCGAAGGCGCGGCAGCGCTGGTGCTCGAGGACTACGACGCGGCCAGGGCGCGCGGCGCCAACATCCTCGCCGTCATCCGTGGCGCTGCCGACAAGAACGACGATTTCCACCGCACCCGCTCCAAGCCGGACGGTTCGGCGGTGATCGGCGCGCTCCGCGCCACCTTCGAGGATGCCGCCATGCATCCCGACGAGATCGAATACATCAACGCCCATGGCACCGGCACGCCGGAGAACGACAAGATGGAGCATTTCTCGCTGGACAAGGTGTTCGGCGAGCGGCTGCGCGGCGTCCCGATCAGCTCCAACAAGTCGATGATCGGCCACACCCTCACTTCCTCGGGGGCGCTGGAAGCGGTGTTCTCCATCCAGACCATGCTCTCCGGTGTCATTCCGCCGACCATCAACTACAAGGTTCCCGACCCGACCATCGACCTCGACGTCGTGCCCAACCAGGCGCGCGAGGCAGCGGTCTCGATCGTCCTGTCGAACTCCTTCGGCTTCGGCGGCCAGAACGCCTGCCTGATCATCGCGGCGGAGCCCGCATAACCGGCATTAGGTCCTTCGTCGCGTGCGTGCCCTCCAGCTCCTCGACAGCCGCCAGCTCGCGGTCGTCGATCTTCCCGATCCGCCGCCGCCGGGTCCCGGCGAGGCGCAGGTCCGCATCGGCGCGGTCGCCCTCAACCACATCGACGTGTGGGGCTGGCGCGGCATGGCCTTCGCGCGGCGCAAGCTGCCGATCGTCGTCGGGGTCGAGGCCGCCGGCACGGTGGTCGCCGTCGGCGAGGGCGTCGCGGGACTCGCGCCGGGCCAGCTGGTGGCGATCTTCGGCGCCGAGACCTGCGGCACCTGCGAGGCCTGCCGGGCCGGCCGCGAGAATCTCTGCGAGAACGTCGGCGGCATTCGCGGCTTCCATATCGACGGTCTCGCCCGCGAGATGGTCAACATGCCGGCCCGCCTCGCCATCGCGGCGCCGGAGGGAGTCGACATTGTCGCCGCCGCCTGCGCGCCGGTCACCGTCGGCACGCCGCAGCACATGCTGTTCGACAACGCCAAGCTGAAAGAGGGCCAGACGATCCTCGTCCAGGCCGGCGGCAGCGGCATCGGCACCGCCGCGATCCAGCTCGCCAAGGCGGTCGGCGCGACGGTGATCACCACGGTCGGCAGTAACGACAAGATCGACAAGGCGAAGGCGATCGGCGCCGACCACGTTATCAACTACCGCGAGGACCGCTTCGAGAGCGTCGTCCGCAAGCTCACCGCCAAGCGCGGCGTCGACGTCGTCTTCGAGCATGTCGGGGTCGACACCTTCGCCAAGTCGATGTTCTGCCTGAAGCGCGGCGGAACGCTGGTCACCTGCGGCTCGACCACGGGGATCATGTGTGAGATCAACCTGTTTCAGCTCTACCAGCAACAGCTGCGGCTGATCGGCAGCTTCGGCTGCACGGTGCAGAACCTCAAGGATTCGCTCCAGAAGATGGCCGACGGCATCGTCAGGCCGATTGTCGATTCGACCACCGACCTCGACGGCATCGACTCCGCGCTCGCCCGCCTGGAATCGCGGCAGGTCTTCGGCAAGATCATCGTGACGTTGTGAGAGACGGGTCGGAAGGCGGCGACGGGAAAGGCGATTCGGCGCGATCGGCCAGGAAAGCGAAGGTGATCGAATTGGGCGCACCCCGGCACGACAGGCGCAGGCTGTCGCCTGCCGAGAAGGCCGCCAAACGTGCCGCCCGCAAGGCGGCCAAGCTCCAGAGCCGTCAGACGCCGCTTCGCCGCTTGCAGGATTCGCCCTTCGTCCAGCGTCGCATCGCCGGGCTGCTCCGCTTCGTTTTTGCCTGGGCCCGCGCCGTCGGGCGGGAGCGCGCGTCGCGGGTCGCCTCGGGGGTCGCACGGCGCCTCGGACCCAGGACGCGCGAACACAGGCTCGCCGCCGCCAATCTCGCGCTCGCCTTTCCTGAAAAGAACGAGGCGGAGCGCCGGCGCATCCTGTCGGGCGTGTGGAACAATCTCGCCCGTGTCACCATCGAATATGCCTTCATGGCCGACATCCTCGATGCCTACGATCCCGATCATCCCGAGACCAGCTCCATCGAGTTTGTCGGCATCGAACATGTCCGCGCGCTGCGCGAGGCGGGTGGCCCGTCGATCATCTTCGGCGCCCATATTGCCAACTGGGAGCTCGTGGCCGTCTTCGCCCAGCGCGTCGGCCTGCCGATCGCCGGCCTCTACCGGCCGCCCGCCAATCCCTATGTCGCGGCGGAGATCGAAAAGGAGCGGAGTCCGCTGATCGCGCAACTCATCGACACCCGCACCAACGCGGCACGCCAGGTGGCCAATGCCATGCGCCGGGGCGCGCATATCGGCGCCATCATCGACCAGCGCATCGGCGACGGGCAGGTCATTCCCTTCCTCGGCCGCGCGTCCTACAGCAACCCGATCGTCGGCATCATGGCGAGGCTCTTCGACTGCCCGGTCCATGCCGCGCATTGCACCCGTCTGGCCGACGGCCGGTTCCGCATCGAGATAACGCCCCGCCTGGATCTGCCGCGGGATGCCAGAGGCAAGGTGGACGCGGACGGCGCCAACGTGGTCGTGCACGCCATCATCGAGCAATGGGTGCGCGAGCATCCGGACCAGTGGCTGTGGCTGCACGACCGCTGGCGCTACGGCCGCCGCAAGCATGGCCGGCAGTTCTAGGGCGGATCCGCCTGCGCTAACGCCGCTTTCCTCCCTTGCGAGCGAGCGGGGGAGGTGGCGCCGCGAAGCGGCGACGGAGGGGGCAGATTTCCGGTTCCACTTCCGCGCCCCTCCACTATCGCTTCGCAATGGTTCTCCTCCCCCGCTACGCAGAGGAGGAAAGCGGCGGCCGATGTGTGGATTTTCGCGGCGGCTTGGTCTGTCGGCCACGGCCGCCAGGTTGCCTTGTGCGGCAGGTTCACGCACAACCACCGTCGCGCTGGACAGGTTTCGGACGCCCGCGTAGATTCTTGCCACGGGGACGCGGGCGGCGACATCGCGCAGTTTCCCGAAAAAATTCGGTCCGTCCAGGCATCAATCCCCGGAGGTTGCCATGCTTTCGATCGATGGCGGGACCCAGGCCCAACTCACCCGGCACATCGTGCAATGCGTCGAGACGGCCGAGAGCAACGACACGCCGTTCTTTCATCTCGTCCTCGACGGCATCTTCCCGGACGACATCTACGAGCGCATGCTCGACAATTTCCCGGCCCCGGACACCTACCGCTCGGCCATCCGCAAGCGCAACCGCGCCAATTTCAACCCGGACGGGACGGCGCGACGGGTCAAGGTTGACCTCTTCCCGGAATACATCCGCCACCTGGAGGGCGAACAGAAGGGGGTGTGGAAGATGGTCGGTGCCGCGCTCTGCTCGCCGGAGGTCAAGGCGGCCTTCGTCAGGCGGCTGTCCTCCGGCCTTCGCAAGCGCTTCGGCGATGGCTATGAGCGGGTCGGCATGTTTCCCGTCCCGATGCTCACCCGCGATACCGAGGGCTATCGCATCCGCGAGCACACCGACACCAAGTGGAAGGGCATCACCGTCCAGCTCTACCTTCCGCGCGACGAGAGCCTCGACGGCATCGGCACGGTGTTCAGCGAGGAACTCCCCGACGGCACGTTTCGCCGCGTCAAGCAGATGGCCTTCATTCCCAACCACGGCTACGCCTTCGCGGTGGGAGCCGACACTTGGCATTCGGTGGATGCCCTGAAGCTGGTGAACGCCTCGCGCGACACCATTCTCCACACCTATTACGTGGACGATTCGATCGGGCGCAAGATCCGCAACCGCGCCCGGCGGGTTGGCAATTTCGCCAAGAACGAACTGCGCGCGCACGGCATCTGAGCCGCCGGTAACAGCCGCACCGGTCGGCGGACGTCTTGCCGCGCCGACGAAAACCGGCTTTCGTGAATCGGCGCTTTGTGCCACTTTTGTTCCTATGCTGAACGACCTGTCCGCCATCCCGCCGCCCGTCGATGGGCGCCAGTCGGAGCATGCCGCCGCCGTCCAGCGCGGCGTTGGTCGGCTGATGCGGGCGCGCGGCTTTGCCGTGGTCGCCGAGTTACCGCTGGCGACCGGCCGCCGCGCCGACCTCGTAGCTCTGAGTTCGTCCGGGGATATCTGGATCGTCGAGATCAAGTCGTCGGTGGAGGATTTTCGCGCCGATGGCAAATGGCCGGATTACCGGCTCTCCTGCGACCGCCTGTTCTTCGCCACCCATGCCGCCGTGCCGCTCGATGTCTTTCCGGAAGAGACGGGGCTCATCCTTGCCGATTCCTACGGCGCCGAGCTGCTGCGCGATGCGCCGGAGCATCGCCTGGCGGCAGCGACACGGAAGGCGATGCTGTTGCGCTTCGCCCAGGCTGCCGCCGACCGCCTGCACGGGCTGATCGACCCGGCGGTCGCCGGACTCGGCTAACGCGGGACGGGCGCACCCAGCTTGTCAGCTGGGGGGAATGGGCTGGCCATGGAACCGGAAGCGCCGCGCCGTTGTTCCGGTTTCTTGAGGGCGCGCCGAGCCGCCTGTATTTGTCGCCGGATCAACGCTAGGCTTCCGCCGTCTGCCCACAGCCGGATCATGCCCCTGGGCGCCGGCATCGTTGGCCCGCGACGAAGACCGCCCTTCTGCAACGCCGGGGATATCCTTCTTGATGACCGTCAGCCGCGCCCACGCCATGCCCTTCGGCGCCGAGATCCGCACCGATGGCGGGGTCCGCTTCCGGCTGTGGGCGCCGTCCGCGGAGCACGTCGCCCTGGTGCAAGACGGGCGCGATCCGATTGCCATGCGGGCGCTTGCCGACGGCTGGCACGAGATCGTCGTTCCCGACGCCGGAGCCGGGACGCGCTACCGCTTCGCGCTGGAGAACGACGCGCGGGTCCCTGATCCGGCATCTCGTTATCAGCCCGAGGATATCCACGGACCGAGCGAGGTGATCGACCCGCGCTCCTATCAATGGCGGGACGGTGCGTGGCGCGGCCGTCCGTGGGAGGAGACCGTCCTCTACGAGCTGCACATTGGTACCTTCACTCCGGAAGGCAGCTATCGGGCCGCGATCGACCGGCTGGACCACCTGGTGGACGTCGGCGTCACGGCGATCGAGCTGATGCCGGTTGCCGACTTCGCCGGGCGGGCACAATTGGGGCTATGACGGCGTCGATCTGTTCGCGCCGGAGGCCGGCTACGGCCGGCCCGACGACCTCAAGGCACTGGTCGATGCCGCCCACGCCAGGGGGATCATGGTGTTCCTCGACGTGGTCTACAACCACTTCGGTCCGGAAGGGAACTACCTGCACGCCTATGCGCGGCCGTTCTTCACCGAGCGCCACCACACGCCGTGGGGCGCGGCCATCAACTACGACGGCGCCGACAGCCGGCCGGTGCGCGAATTCATGATCCACAACGCGCTCTACTGGCTGGAGGAATTCAACATGGACGGGCTGCGCCTCGATGCCGTCCACGCAATTCTCGACGACAGCGACAAGCACGTGCTGGAGGAGCTTGCCGAACGCGTCCATCAGACGTTCGCCGGGCGTCACGTTCATCTCGTGCTGGAGAACGGCGCCAACGAAGCCCGCTTTCTCCACCGCCGGCCGGACGGCCGGCCGTCGTGGTACGCGGCGCAATGGAGCGACGACATCCATCACGTCCTTCATGTTGCTGCCACCGGCGAGAGCGGCGGCTACTACCAGCCCTTCGTCGGTCATACAGACAAGCTCGGCCGCGCCCTCGCCGAAGGGTTCGCCTTCCAGGGCGAGCCGTTCCACTACGACGGCGTCACCTCGCAACGCGGCGAGCCGAGCGCCCATCTGCCGCCGACCGCCTTCGTCGGCTTCATCCAGAACCACGACCAGGTCGGCAATCGCGCCTTCGGCGAACGCCTGACGGCGCTGGCGCCGGCCGCGGCGGTGCGCGCCGTCGCCGCCGTCTATCTGCTGGCGCCCCACATCCCGATGCTGTTCATGGGCGAGGAGTGGGGGGCCGCCGAGCCGTTTCCCTTCTTCTGCGATTTCGAGCCGGACCTCGCCGAGGCGGTACGCAAGGGCCGCCGCGAGGAGTTCGCCGCCTTCCCCGAATTCCGCGACGAAGCGGTTCTCGCGCGCATCCCCGATCCCCTCTCGGTGGAAACGTTCCGATCCGCCAAGCTCGGCTGGGACGACCGGGCCCGTGAACCACATGCCGGGTGGCTCGCCTGGTACCGGCATATCCTCGCCGTCCGCCGTGCCGAGATCGTTCCGCGCCTCGCTGGCGCGGCCGGAAACGGCGGGGACTACGATGTGCTGGGGGACGGCGCTGTGCGGGTTCGCTGGCGCCTTGGCGACGGCAGCCGTCTCTGGCTTGTCGCCAACCTCTCCGGCAACGACGTTGCAGCCGACGCCGCGCTGACCGGGAAGGAGATCTGGCGCGAGGGGGATGTCGAGTCCGGACGGCTCGGCCCCTGGTCGGTCGTCTGGTCGATCGAGCCGGCGACTGCGGAAGCCCGCTCATGAAGACTCCAGGCAGCGACAGCGGCCCGAAGCGTCCGCGTGGCCGGCTCACCATCCCCCGCGCGACCTATCGTCTCCAGTTCAACAGCAATTTCGGCTTCGCCGACGCCGCCCGCCTTGCCCCGTATCTCGCCGCGCTGGGCGTCAGCCATGTCTACGCCTCGCCCTATCTGATGGCGCGTCCCGGCAGCACCCACGGCTACGATATCGTCGACCACAATGCGCTCAATCCGGAGCTCGGCAGCGCCGCGGATTTCGAGACCATGGTGGCGGCGTTCAAGGCGAACGGTCTCGGCCAGATCCTCGATTTCGTGCCGAACCACATGGGCGTCGGCGGCTCCGACAATGCCTGGTGGCTCGACACCTTGGAGTGGGGCCAGGATTCTCCGTTTGCCGGCTATTTCGACATCGACTGGAAGTCGGACCATCCTTACCTCCGCGACAAGCTGCTGGTGCCGCTGCTTGGCGACCAGTATGGCGCGGTGCTGGAGGCCGGCGACCTTGAGCTGCGTTTCGACGCGAAGGACGGCGCCTTCGCCGTCTGGGCCTACGGAACGCACAAGCTGCCGGTCTGCCCCTTGCACTATGACCGCATTCTCGGCCGCAAGCATCCGGCCCTGGAGCGGCTCGGGGATGCCTTCGCCGCGCTGCCGGGCGAGCGTCCGCATGTCATCCGGCGCGCCGACGACCTGAAGGCCGAGCTCGCCCGGCTCGCCGCCGAGGACCCGGAAATCGCCAAGGCCATTGCCGCCGCCGTTGCCGGGCTCAACGGCACGCCCGGCAAGCCGCGGAGCTTCCGCGGGCTGGACGAGCTGATCCAGGCCCAGAACTGGCGGGCGGCGTTCTTCCGGGTGGCGGCCGACGACATCAACTACCGGCGCTTCTTCAACATCAACGAGCTCGCCGGCCTGCGCATGGAGCAGCCGGAGCTCTTCGACCTCACCCATCGCCTCGTCCTCGACAAGCTCGCCGACGGTACCCTCGACGGCCTGCGCATCGACCACATCGACGGCCTGCTCGACCCCAAGGCCTATTGCGTCCGGCTCAGGCAGAAGGCTAAGCGGCCCTTCTATCTCGTCGTCGAGAAGATCCTCGCCCGCCACGAGCACCTGCGCGAGGACTGGCCGATCGAAGGCACCACCGGCTACGAGTTCGCCACCCTGGTCGGCGGCCTGTTCGTCGATCCGGCCGGGGAGGAGGCGTTCACCGCGCTCTACCGCGCCTTCACTGATCAGCGCCAAGCCTTCGAGGACATCGTCCGCGACTGCAAGATGCGCATCATGACCACCGAGATGGCGAGCGAGCTCAACGTGCTCGCCCGCGATGCCGCCCGCATCGCCCGCTCCAACTGGCGAAGCTGCGACTTCACCGACAACATCCTCCACAAGGCGCTCCGCGAGATCGTCGCCCGCTTCCCCGTCTACCGCACCTATATCGACGGCTCGGAGCCCGCCGAGGAGGACCGGCGCGACATCGACTGGGCGATCGCCCAGGCCCGCCGCGCCCGCGACGCCGCCGACGAAAGCGCCTTCGACTTCCTCCACGCGCTGCTCACCACCGACCTCGTCGGCGAGCCGCGGAGCGGCTACAGCCGCCAGGCGGTCGTGCGCTTCGCCATGAAGGTGCAGCAATTCAGCGGTCCGGTGATGGCCAAGGGCCTCGAGGACACCGCCTTCTACCGCTACAACCGGCTTGCCGCGCTGAACGAGGTCGGCGGCCATCCCGACCATTTCGGCGTCGCCGTCTCCGCCTTCCACTGGGCCAATGCCGACCGGGCCCGCCGCTGGCCGCACGCCATGCTCACCACCTCGACCCATGACACCAAGCGCGGCGAGGATACGAGGGCGCGTCTCTACGTCTTGTCCGAGATGCCGGAGGAGTGGGACCGCCATGTCCAGTCGTGGAGCCGGATGGTGCGGGCGCGCCGTGGCGACGTTGAAGGCACCGCGCCGCCCGACCGCAACGACGAGTATCTGTTCTATCAGCTTCTCCTCGGCGCCTGGCCGGCGGAGCTCACTGGCGTCGACGACCTCGACCCGGACGCCGTTGCTGCCTTCGCCACGCGCGTCGAGGCCGCGCTCGTCAAATCGGTGCGCGAGGCCAAGATCCATTCGAACTGGGTGCTGCCGGACGACGCCTATGAGGAGGCGCTCATCTCGTTCGTGCGCGATTGCCTCGACACCTCCCGCTCGAACCCGTTCCTCGACAATTTCCGGCCGTTCCAGGCACGGGTCGCCCGCCTCGGCATGCTGAACAGCCTGGCGCAAACGCTGGTCAAGCTCACCGCGCCCGGCATGCCGGATCTCTACCAGGGCAGCGAGCTGTGGGACTTAAGCCTCGTCGATCCGGACAATCGGCGCCCGGTCGACTACGAGCAGCGTCGGCGGCTTGCCGCCGAGGTGGATTCGAAGTTCGAACAGGACCCGGCGGCGATCGTCGGGCTCCTCGAGCGGTGGGAGGACGGCGCGGTCAAGCTCGCTTTGACCCGGCTGGCGCTCGCCCTCCGCCGCGAGAAGCCGGACCTGTTTGCGAAGGGCGACTACGAGGTGCTGGAGGTGACGGGTGAGCGTGCCGAACACGTCTGCGCCTTCGCGCGGCAGCACAGCGCCTACTTCGCGGTAACCGCGGTTCCTCGCCTGGTGGCCGCCCTCGACGCCCGGCCCGGCTGGGGCGACACGCGCATCCCCTTGCCCCAGGGCTCCGACCACGAGTGGTGGCGGAACGCACTCACCGGCGCGCTGATCGATGCGCGCGAGCCGGACGGCTCGCGGTCGATTCCGGCGGAAAAGGCGTTCGAAGGCTTCCCGGTCGCGGTGCTGATGCCGGCACTGGCCGGCTGACGCCGCGGCCCTGCCTGCCTACCGCGGCGCCCGCTTGGCGAGGATGCGCTGCAGCGTGCGGCGATGCATGTTGAGCCGCCGGGCGGTTTCCGAAACGTTGCGGTCGCACAGCTCGTAGACGCGCTGGATATGCTCCCAGCGCACCCGGTCGGCCGACATCGGGTTTTCCGGGGGCGGCGCCTTCTCGCCCGGTTCGCGGGTCAGCGCGAAGTGGACGTCGTCGGCGTCGGCCGGCTTGGCGAGGTAGTCGACCGCGCCGAGCTTCACCGCGGTCACCGCCGTGGCGATGTTGCCGTAGCCGGTCAGCACGATGATCCGCGAATCCGGCCGGCGGCGGCGGATCAGCTCGACGACGTCGAGGCCGTTGCCGTCGTCGAGCCGCATGTCGACGACGGCGTAGGCCGGCGGCACCGATTCGGCCTTGCGCAGGCCGTCGGCGACGTTGTCGGCGGTGTCGACCTCGTAGCCGCGGGACTCCATGGCCCGCGCCAGGCGCTGCAGGAAAGGTTTGTCATCATCTACGATCAAAAGCGACATGTCTGATTTCTCTGTGGTTTCGGGCATTGCGCGCCGTCCTCGGTCGCGTGCGAAATAGTGTCGCGGGGCGGGAATTGAAAGGGGTTATAGGGGTTCGACCCCGGCTCGCCAAGCCGTTCGCGCATCGTCGGTTTCCGCTTCTGACGGCTCGGCGTCGAACCGGGCCCGCGGCCACGTGACGCGGACGACGGCGCCGTTTGCCGGGGCCTCGCGGTTCGCCATCGACAGGCGGGCGCCCGTCCGCTCCAGGAGCGTCTTGGCGATGAAGAAGCCGAGCCCCAGCCCGCCGGCTTCGTGATCGGCGACAGCGTCGTCCGACCGGTTGCGCGTTGTCACGTAGGGCTCGCCGATATGGTCGAGGATGCCGGGTGCGAAGCCGGGTCCGTCGTCGGCAATGGTGATCGTGACCTGCCGGTCGTCCCAGGTGGTGGTGATCTCCGCCCGGTTCTGGGCGAAGTCGACGGCGTTTTCCACAAGATTCGCCAGTCCCTGGATCACGGCGGGATTGCGTCGTGCGACAGGTTCGCCCCTGCTGTCCGGCGGCCTGGCGATGACGATCTCGACCGCGAACTCGCGGTAGGGCGCGACGACTTCCTCGATCAGGTGCGACAGCGGCTGGCGGGTGTGCGGATGGTCGAGTTCGCCGGACAGCGAGGTCAGCTTGGCCAGGATGTCGCGGCAGCGCTGAACCTGGCTGCGCAACAGGGCGATGTCCTCGGCGTGCTCGCCGCCCGGCGGCATCTCGCGCTCGAGCTCCTTGGCGACCAGCGCGATGGTTGCCAGCGGCGTGCCGAGCTCGTGCGCCGCCGCCGCGGCCAGCCCGTCGAGGGCGTTGAGGTGATGCTCGCGGGCAAGCACCATCTCGGTGGCGTTGAGCGCCTTGGCGAGCTGGCGTGCCTCCTCGGCGACCCGGAACGTGTAGACGCCGGTGAAGGCGCAGGCCGACACCAGCGCGAACCAGACGCCGGCCGAGTAGATGAGCGGCAGCGCGAGGGACTGTCCTGCCGTCCACGGCAGAGGCTCGTGGACGATGACGAGCAAGGTTGCAGTAGCGACGACCAGCACGCCGAGTAGCATGGTCGGCCGTGGCGCCAGCGTCGTCGCCGATACGATCACCGGCACGAGCAGCAGGATGGCGAACGGGTTGTCGAGGCCGCCGGTAAGGAAGAGCAGGCCCCCGAGCTGCAAAACGTCGTAGGAAAGCAGCCACAGCGAGGCGTCGCTGCCGAGCCTCTGGCTCGCCTTGTAGACGATGCGCAAGGCCAGGTTGAGAAGGGCAGAAAGCGCAATCAGGCCGAGGCACAGGAAGAAGTGCAACGGGAAATCGAGGCCGAATCGGACGAAGACGACGGCGCCGATCTGGCCGGCGACGGCCAGCCAGCGCAGCCGGATAAGGGTCTCGAGCCGGAGGCTGTGGCCTGCGATGTCGCTCGCCGGAAGGTGAAGGTCCGCCATGGCTTAGGGTCGATTCGTTACCAAACGGTCAATCTTTTCCTTGCTTTGCCCCCCCTACACACCATATCATTGTTGCAGTGCAAACCGTCGACCGAGTCGGCAGGATTGCGCTCCCGGAAAGGGGTTGGGCTTTGTCCTATTATCAGCTTTATGAATTGAATCATGCTGCGCTCAGCCCGTTTCGGGCTGCAGCGGATGCGACGCGGCTTTATTTCAAGAATCCGCTGAACCCGCTGTCGCACACGCCGTTCGGCCGAAGCGTCGCCGCGGCGGCGGAACTGTTCGAGCGCACGACCCGGCGCTACGCCAAGCCGGAATTCGGCGTCACCTCGATGGTGGTGCGCGGCCAGCGGGTCACCGTCCAGGAGCGGGTCGCGTGGAGCCGCCCGTTCTGCAATCTCCTGCATTTCGAGAAGCACGCGCCGCGAAACGGAGCCGATCAGCCGAAGCTTCTGATCGTCGCGCCGATGTCGGGCCACTATGCGACGCTCTTGCGCGGCACGGTCGAGACCATGCTGTCCGACCACGACGTCTATATCACCGACTGGGTCGATGCGCGCATGGTGCCGCTCTCCGACGGCACGTTCGACCTCGACGACTATGTCGACTACCTGATTTCGATGCTCCATTTCCTGGGTCCGGGCGCCCACGTCATGGCCGTCTGCCAGCCCTCGGTGCCGGTGCTGGCGGCGGTCGCGCTGATGGAGACGCGCGGCGACCAGTACCTCCCGGCCTCGATGACGCTGATGGGCGGACCGATCGACACCCGCATCAACCCGACCGCGGTCAACACGCTCGCTCACAATCACGATCTCGACTGGTTCCGCCGCAACGTCATCATGCAGGTGCCGTTCCCGCATCCCGGCTTCATGCGCGACGTCTATCCCGGCTTCCTGCAGATCTCCGGCTTCCTCGGCATGAATCTCGACCGGCACGTCGAGGCCCATCGCGATTTCTTCCGCCATCTCGTCGACGGCGACGGCGATTCGGCCGACAAGCACCGCGACTTCTACGACGAGTATCTGGCGGTGATGGACCTGACCGCCGAATTCTATCTGCAGACCGTCGACACCGTGTTCATCCAGCACGCCCTGCCCGAAGGGCAAGATGATGCATCGCGGCGAGCGCGTCGATCCGGCGGCGATCCACCGCGTCGCCATGTTCACCGTCGAGGGCGAGAACGACGACATTTCCGGCGTCGGCCAGACCAGGGCGGCGCACGACATCTGCACCGGCATTCCGGCCGACCGTCGGGCGCATTACCTGCAGCCCAAGGTCGGCCACTACGGCGTCTTCAACGGCTCGCGCTTCCGCGCCGAGATCGCGCCGCGCATCGCCGACTTCATCGCCACTCACGGCACCGGCCGCGGCAACGGGGCGAGGAAGATTGCGACCAACGGCGCTACCGCGCCGAAGCCAGAGCCAGCCGCCAAGCCTGCGCCCGATCGACTGCAGGCGATCTCCGGCATCGGTCCGAAGATCGAGAAGCTGCTCAACGCCGAAGGGATTTCCACCTTCGCCGAGCTTGCTTCGCTGAAACCCGCCGACGTTGCGAAGCTCGAGAAGAAGCTCGGCTTCCCCGGCCGCATCGCGCGCGAGAAATGGATCGCGCAGGCGAAGTCGCTCGCTTCCAAATAGGTCGAGCGAGCCAGCCTCCGAAGGGAGCGAACACTGGCGTCTTTACACGGACGGCAGAACCCGCAGAGCTGTCGTCCTCCGGCTTGACCGGCTTGACCGGAGGATGACAGTGGAGCGAGTGGTGCCTTTGGCCACGCCGGAATCGGCAGGCCGCCTGTCCGAATTCTTCTTGAAACGGGTTTTGACCATACCCACGTCCAAACTTGTCACCATGACAGGGGAGAACGATGGTCAATTCCTACGCCCTGCGTCCGGCTTGGACGCCGCTTACCATCTTCCTGATGGTTCTCGGGTTCGTCGTCTTCTGGCCGCTCGGTCTTGCGATGCTCGCCTACATCATCTGGGGCCATCGCCTGCCCGAGGTGAGGCGGCACTTCGACGGCATGAAGCGCGACTGGTCGAACGAGTTCCGCGGCTGCGGGGCGCGCGGCTATCAGCGCACCGGCAACGCCGCCTTCGACGAGTACCGGGCCCGCGAGCTGAAGCGCCTCGAGGAAGAGCGCCGCAAGCTGGAGGAGGAACGTCGCGAGTTCGAGACGTTCATGCAGAACCTCCGGCGCGCCCGCGACCAGGAAGAGTTCGACCGTTTCATGCGCGAACGCAACGCCGCGCGGAAGAACGGCGACGACCGGACGGTAGATCTGTAAGCTCGTCCTGCACAACAAATCGACGACGGCGGGGTCAAAAGCCCCGCCGTTTTGATTCTCCTGAGCTGCCGTGTCGGCGCGGTCTCGATGAACGCAATATGCCGCGCGAAGGATTCCGGCTTTCGCCCAAATCGCGCAGAATGATCGAAGCCGATTGATTTGCGATTCCTGGGTCGAACCTCCGCATGGTCTTCTTCGAGCAGAAACCGCCGCCGCGCCGTGCCGTTCATTTCGATCTTGCCACCGAGCGCGGCACGGTGGCGGTCGCCCTGCGCCGTCATCCGCGCGCCCGCAACTACACGCTTCGCGTCGGCAGTCCGGCCGGCTCGCCGGTGCTCACCATGCCGGCGCGCGGCTCGCTCGCCGAGGCCCGCGCCTTCCTCGATCGCCATGCCGGCTGGCTCGTCCGCCAGATGGGCAAGCTCCCCGAGGCGCTGCCCATCGTCGACGGCGCCACCATTCCGCTTCGCGGTGTCCCCCACTTCATCCGTCACACCCCGCACCGCCGTGGCACGGTGACGGCCATGGCCAATGGCGAAGGGCCGGTGCTTCTGGTCGCCGGTCAGGTCGAGTATCTCCGCCGGCGCGTCGTCGATTTCCTCAAGCGCGAGGCGCGCCGCGATCTCGAGCGTACGGTGATGAGGCACGCCATGATGCTCGGGGTCCGCGTCAAGGCGATCCGGCTTCGCGACCAGTCCAGCCGCTGGGGATCCTGCTCGTCGACGGGAACGCTTTCCTTCTCGTGGCGGCTGGTGATGGCGCCGCCCTTCGTCCTCGACTATCTCGCCGCCCACGAAGTGGCGCATCTCCACGAGATGAACCACAGCCCGCGCTTCTGGCATCTGGTCGAATTGGTGTGCCCGGAGACCAGGCAGGCGCGCGCCTGGCTGAACAGCGAGGGTCTCCGCCTTCACGCCATCGGCGCGTAGCGCCTGCTCGCAGGCCCGGCCCTCGGCAGCGGCGGCAAACTCGTGCACCATGCCAGGATGACAGCGCCGCGGCCGTTCCATCTCACCATCGAGCTTGCCGACGAGGCAGCGACCGCGCGCCTTGCCGAGGACGTCGCCGCCTGTCTCGCGCCGGGCGACGTGGTGACCCTGTCGGGCGGGCTCGGCGTCGGCAAGACCACCTTCGCCCGCGCGCTGATCCGCGCCCTTGCCGACGATCCCGGGCTGGAGGTGCCGAGCCCCACCTTCACGCTGGCGCAGAGCTATGGGCTGGAGCGCGTTCCGGTCACCCATTTCGACCTTTATCGTCTCGCCGCACCCGACGAGCTCGACGAGATCGGCCTCGACGAATCCCTTGCGTCGGGCGCGGCACTGATCGAGTGGCCCGAGCGGGCGGAGACGCGTGTCCCGGCCGAGCGACTGGACATCGCCTTCGCCCTTGCCGGCGAGGGGCGCACCGCAACGGTGACCGGTGGTCACACCTGGCAGCGCCGCCTCGGTCGCAGCCTTGCCGTCCGCGCCTTCCTTGACCGTGCCGGCTGGCGCGATGCTGCCCGCCGTCACCTGCAGGGCGACGCCTCGACCCGTGTCTGGGAGCACATCCATGCCGACAGTCGCCGTGCCGTGCTGATGGACTGGCCGCCCCGCGAAGCGCCGCCCGACGACCGCCGTCAGGCATTCCGCGCCCGTGACGCCCGCGCCTTCGTCGCGGTGGACACCGCACTCCGCCAGGCGGGCTTCTCCGCCCCGGAGGTCTTCTCCAGCGACCTCGATGCGGGCCTCGTCCTGATGGAGGATTTCGGCGCCGAAGGCGTCCTCGATCCCGACGGCGCGCCGGACCCGGAGCGCTACCGCGTCGTCATCGACCTCCTTGCCGCCATCCATGCCGCGCCGCGCCCCGACACGCTCGCCCTGCCGGACGGCACGACCCACCGCCTGCCGCGACTGTCCGCCGAGGTGCTTGCCGCCGACATCGCCTTCTTCGCCGACTGGTATCTGCCCCATGTCGGCGCGCGGCCTGACAAGGCGGCGCTGGCCAAGTTCCACACGATCTGGGACGACCTCTTCGCCCGCCTCGCCTCTGCCGAGCAAAGCTGGGTGCTGTTCGACATCCAGTCGCCGAACCTCTTCTGGCTGCCCGACCGCGACGGCATCGCCCGCATCGGCCTCATCGACTTCCAGGACATGTTCTGCGGCCCCAGCGCCTACGATGTCGCCTCGATCTGCCAGGACATGCGGGCGACCGTGCCGGCGGCGCTGGAAGCGGCCCTTCGCGACCGCTATGTGGCGATCCGCCGCGCTGCCGAGCCGCGCTTCGATGTCGAGGCTTTCAACGACGCCTATGCCATCCTTTCGGCCGCGCGGGCGCTGAAGAGCCTCGGGGTGTTCGCCCGCCTCATCGATCGCTACGGCAAGCGCCAGTATCTCCACCACATGCCACGAGTCCGTGAATATCTCCAACGGAGCCTTGCCCATCCCGCCCTGAGCGGCTACGCGGATTGGCATCGGAGGCACCTGCCGCCGGCCACCTGACGCATCGAAGAGGCATTCCGTGCCCACATCCGCGCGACCGAAACGGGCGATGGTGCTTGCCGCGGGGATCGGCAAGCGCATGCGCCCGCTCACCGCCACCGTCCCCAAACCGCTGATCGAGGTCTCCGGCCGGGCGCTGATCGACCATGCTCTCGACCGTCTCGAGGCGGCCAGTGTCGAAGCCGCCGTCGTCAACGTCCACTACCTGCCGACCCTCGTCGAGGCGCACCTCGCCCGCCGTCGGCGCCCACCGGAGACCGTCATCTCCGACGAGCGGGCCGAGCTGCTCGATACCGGCGGCGGCATCGCCAACGCCCTGCCGCTTCTCGGCCCCGACCCCTTCTTCCTGCTCAACTCCAATTCGTTCTGGATCGAGGGCGCCCGCCCCAACCTCCACTGGCTCGCCGCCACCTGGGACGACGCCAAGATGGATGCGCTGCTCCTGCTGGCGCCGACCGTCCGCTCCGTCGGCTATCGCGGGCCCGGCGACTTCCGCATGGACCCGGCCGGCGCGCTCCATCGGCGGGCCGAGCGCGACGTGGTTCCCTTCGTCTATGCCGGCGCCGGCATCCTCCATCCCCGCCTTTTCGCCGACTGTCCCGACGGGCCGTTCTCGCTCAATCTCCTGTTCGACCGGGCGATCGAGGCCGAGCGGCTCTACGGCGTGCGCATGGACGGCCTGTGGATCCATGTCGGCACCCCCGACGCCATCGCCGAGGCGGAGCTGACGATCGCCGACAGCGCCGCCTGACCCGAGACGATGCGGTCGCATCCGAAGGTCTTCTCGATCCCGGCCGGTGCCCCGTTCCTCGATGTCCTGGCCGATGCGCTGATCGCCGGCCACCTCGGCACCCTGCCGGAGCCGCGCGACGACCCGCTGGCGCTGGCTGACGTCACCATCCTCCTGCCCACCCGCCGGGCCGTGCGGGCGCTCCGCGATCTCCTGGTCGAGAGGCTCGGCGGCCAGGCCGCCATCCTCCCCGTCATCCGGCCGATCGGCGATACCAGCGAGGAGGACCACCTGCTTGACCCGACCACCGACACCGTCGCCGATCGCCTCGCCTTGCCGCCGGCCATCGACCGGCTGCAGCGCCAGCTCGCCTTGACGGAACTCACCCTCGCCTGGGGCCGGGCCGTGCGCGGCAACCGCGAGGTGCTGGCGATCCACGAGGACGAGCCGCTTCTCATTCCGGCGTCCGCCGCCGACGCGGCCCGCCTCGCCGCCGATCTCGCCCGGCTGATGGACGACGTGGAGACCGCTGCGATTCCGTGGGAGGCGATCCGCAGTCTGGCGCCGGAAGACCATGCCGGCTACTTCCAGATCACCCTCGAATTTCTCAAGATCGCCTTCGAGCAATGGCCGGAGATGCTGGCCGAGCGCGGCCTCGTCGATCCGGCGGCGCGGCGCGACCGGCTGATCCGCGCCGAGGCCGAACGGCTCGTCCGCAGTCCGCCGCAGGGGCCGGTCATCGCCGCCGGCTCGACCGGCACGATTCCCGCGACAGCGGCTCTCCTCGCGGCCATCGCCACGGCTGCCGAATGGCGCGGTGGTGCTGCCGGGCCTCGACCGCGACCTCGATGCGGCCGGCTTTGCGGCGATCGGCGGGCTCGATACGCCGGCCCGCACCCGCGGCCATCCGCAGTTCGGCCTCAAGCAGCTGATCGCCGCCCTCGGCGTCATTCGCGAGGACAGTCGAGCCGCTGTGCGACGTGCCGCCGGCCCTGGCGCTCCGCGACCGGCTCGCCTCGGAGGCGCTTCGTCCCGCCGAGACCACCGACAGCTGGGTTGCCTTCCGCGCCACCGCCGCCGAGCCGCGGGCGGTCGAGGCGGCGCTTGCCGGTGTCGGCCTGATCGTTGCCCACAACGAGCAGGAGGAGGCGGTCGCCATCGCACTTGCCATCCGCGAAGCGCTGGAGGAGGGATTGGCGCGGGTGGCGCTGATCACGCCGGATCGGACGCTCGCCCGCCGTGTCGCCGCCGAGCTCCGGCGCTGGAACCTGGCGATCGACGATTCGGCCGGCGCCCGCCTCGACCTCCTGCCGGAAGGCATCTTTGCCCGGCTGCTCAGCCGAAGCGGTCGCCGACGACGGGGAGCCGGCCGGCCTGCTCGCCCTCCTCAAGCATCCCTTTGCCGCCTTCGGCATGGAGCGGATCGAATGCCGGCGCGCGGCGCGCATCCTCGAGCTCGCGGTCTTCCGGGGACGGCGCGGCAGTTGCGGCCTCGCGGGTCTGGGCGACGCGCTGGCGTCGGCGCGCGAGGAGGCCGAAGGGGAGGGCGCCCGTCACGTCCCCGAGGCGCGCCGCCGGCTCTCTGCCGGCGACTGGAGCCTCGCCGCCCGTCTGGTCGCACGGCTCGACGCGGTGCTCGGGCCGGTAAAGGCCGCCTTCAGCGACGGTTCGCCCGTCGACTCGGCGGAAGCCGCGGCGATCGTCCGCGATGCGATCGTCGAGGCAAGCCGGGATCCGACCGACACCGACGGGCGCCTGTGGGCGGCGCCCGGCGGCGAGGCGCTCGGCCGCCTGCTGGCGGGGCTGATCGACGGGATGCCGCTTGAGATGTCGACGGCGGAGTTTCCGCCCTTCCTCGCCACCCTGATGGCCGACGTGTCGGTGACACGGCCGGTCGGCGCCGATCCCCGCATTCACATCTGGGGCACGCTGGAGGCGCGGCTGCAATCGGCCGACCTCCTTATCCTCGGCGGCCTCGACGAGGGGGTGTGGCCGGCCGAGACCCGCACCGACCCGTGGCTGTCGCGTGCCATGCGGGCCGAGATCGGGCTGCCGCCGCCGGAGCGGCGGATCGGCCTTGCCGCCCACGATTTCGCCCAGGCCTTCGCCGCTCCGCGCGTCCTTGTCACCCGCGCCGAGAAGCGCGGCGGCACGCCGACCGTTGCCTCCCGCTGGATCCAGCGTTTTGACGCGCTTGTCGGCGAGACGGCAACCGGGCGGATGCAAGCGCGCGGCAATGTCTATGTGGAGCTTGCCCGCGACGTCGACCGGTGGATCGGCCCGCTGGCGCCGGTCAAGAAGCCCGAGCCGAAGCCGGTGGTCGCCGATCGGCCGCGCCGGCTGTCGGTGACCGAGATCGAGGTCCTCGTTCGCGACCCCTATGCCATTTACGCCAGGCACATCCTCAAGCTGGACGAGCTCGACCCGCTCGGCCAGGCGCCCGACTATGCGCTCCGCGGCTCGCTGATCCACGAGGCGCTGGGCACCTTCACGCAAGGATGGACGGGAGCATTCGACGAGCGCGCGCTGGCGCGCCTCATGGAGATCGGCAAGGCGACGCTCGCCGAGACCGAGTTCTTTCCCGATGTCCACGCCATCTGGTCGATCCGCTTCGCGGCGATCGCCCGCTGGCTGGTCGCATGGGAGGCGGAGCGCGATCCGGAGATCGCCGGCCGCCACGCCGAGATCCCCGGCACGTTCGAGATCGACGCTCCGGCCGGGGTGTTCAGGCTCCGCGGCCGGGCCGACCGCATCGATCTCCGCCGGGATGGCGCCGTCGAGGTGCTCGATTTCAAGACCGGCACGCCGCCGAGCGCGAAACAGGTGCTGGTCGGCTTTGCCCCGCAGCTCGCCCTGGAAGCCGCCATGGTGCGCGCCGGCGCCTTCGACCCGGCGTTCACGGAGCGCAGCATCGTCAATCTCGGCTGGATCGCCCTCGGTCAGGTGGAACGGGGCCGGCCGATCCGCTCGGCCGTCGAGAACAACTGGACCCCGGACGGCGTGGCGGCCGAAGCGCTTGCCCGCCTGCAGGCGCTGATCGCCGCCTATGACGATCCCGACCGCGGCTACGCCTCGCGGGCGCGGCCGATGTTCGAGACCCGCTACGAGAGCCCTTACGACCATCTTGCCCGCGTGCGCGAATGGGCGCTGGTCGAAAGCGAGGAGGACCTGCTTCAATGGCTGCCGCCGCGAAAGCCGTGACCGTCGATACGGCGACGAAGCGGGCGCAGGCCGACGCCTCCAATCCGCGCGCCTCCGCCTGGGTTTCGGCCAATGCCGGCTCCGGCAAGACCTTCGTGCTGGCCCAGCGGGTGATCCGCCTCCTGCTCGCCGGTACCGATCCGGCGCGCATCCTCTGCCTCACCTTCACCCGTGCCGCCGCGGCCGAGATGGCGAAGCGCGTGTTCGAAACGCTGAGCGCCTGGACCACGCTGCCGGATGCGAAGCTCGCCGCCGAGATCGCCAGGGTCGAGGGAAAACGGCCCGATGCGGCGACACTGACCGCGGCGCGGCGGCTGTTCGCCCGCGCGCTGGAGACGCCGGGCGGCCTCAAGATCCAGACCATCCACGCCTTCTGCGAACGGCTCCTCCATCAGTTCCCCTTCGAGGCGAACGTCGCCGGCCACTTCGAGGTGCTCGACGAGCGCGACGCCGCGGCCTTCGCCGACACCGCGCGGCGGCGGGTGCTTGCCCGCGCCGCGGAGGGTGGAGACGGGCCGCTCGGTCAGGCTTTGACCACGGTGCTCGGTGCGGCGAGCGATTTCGCCCACGAACTGGCGGTCAAGGAATTCATCGACCGGCGCGACCGCGTCCGCGCCTGGATCGTGCGGGCCGGCTCCCTCGATGCCGCTTTGCGCGAGCTCAAGGCCGGGCTCGGTCTCGAAGAGACGGAGACGACGAACAGCTTGCGCGCGGCGGTCGTCCTTGACTGCACCTTTGCCGATGAGCTCCCGCGGCTGATCGCCAGCCTCCTCGAGGGCAGCAGGAGCGACCGGCAGGCTGCCGCACGCCTCGAGCCGCTTCTCGAAGCGACCACCGACGAAGCCCGATCGACCGCCTATCTCGACTTCTGGATGACCGCGGACGGCAAGCTCCGCGCGAGCCCTGTGACGAACACGGTCAAGAACGACTGGCCCGGTCTCGCCAAATGGATCGAGGAGGAGCGCTTGCGACTTGCGGAGCTCCTCGACCGGATCGCGGCGGCGGAGTGCTACGAGTCGAGCGCCGCCATGCTCCGCCTCGCCGATGCGGCGATCCAGGAATACGACCGCATGAAGGTCGCCCGCGGCGTCCTCGACTTCGACGACCTGATCGTCAAGACGGCCAATCTTCTCTTGCGGGTCGGCGCCTCCCACTGGGTCCACTACAAGCTCGACCGCGGCCTCGACCACATCCTCGTCGACGAGGCGCAGGACACCAGCCCCCGCCAGTGGGAGGTGGTCGCGGCGCTGGCCGAGGAGTTCTTCGCCGGCGAAGGGCGCCAGCGAAACAGTGCGCACCCTGTTCGCGGTCGGCGACGAGAAGCAGTCGATCTACTCCTTCCAGGGGGCTGTGCCGGCCTGGTTCTCGCGGATGCGCCACACGCTGGGCAGGAAGGCGCGCGACGCCGGCTTCGGCTGGACCGATCCGCAACTGCATCTGTCGTTCCGCTCCGCCGAGATCGTGCTGCAGGCGGTCGATGCCGTGTTCGCCAACGAGACCGCCTGGCGCGGCCTGTCGGGCGAGCCGGGACCGACGGTCCACACCGCGGCTCGGCTGAATGCGTCCGGTCAGGTCGATCATCTGGCCGATGATCGAGCCGCCGGAGAAGCCCGAGCCGGAGGACTGGACGAGCCCGGTCGATCATCTCGGCGACGAGAGCCCGGAGGTGAAGCTCGCCAACCGCATCGCCGACACCATCGCCGGCTGGCTGAACCGCGCCGAGCCGCTCGAATCGACCGGCAAGCCGATCCGCCCCGGCGACATCCTCATCCTCACCCGCACCCGCGGCGCCCAGACTGACGCCATCAACCGGGCGCTGAAGACGCGCGGCGTCCCCATCGCCGGCGCCGATCGGCTGATCCTCACCGAGCACATCGCCGTCATGGACCTCATGGCGCTCGGTCGGGTGATGCTCCTGCCCGAGGACGACCTGTCGCTGGCGGCGGTGCTGAAGAGCCCATTGATCGGCCTCGACGACGACCAGCTCTTTGCCATCGCCCACGGGCGCGGCGCAAAGACGCTCTGGTGGTCGCTCGGCGAGGCCGCGATGGCCGACCGCGAGGGCGGCCCCTTCAAGCTGGCCCGGGCGCAGCTCGACGCCTGGCGCGCACAGGCAGACTACCACGACCCCTATGCCTTCTACGGTCAGGTTCTTGCCGACCGGCATCGCGGACGCCGCCAGTTCCTCCGGCGGCTCGGGCCGGAGGCCGAAGACGTGCTCGACGAGTTCCTCGCCCAGGCGCTCGCCTACGAGCAGGCCCACACCCCGTCGCTGCAGGGCTTCCTCGCCTGGCTCGACGCGGCGGAGACCCAAATCCGTCGCGACACCGACACCATTCGCAACGAGGTGCGGGTGATGACGGTGCACGGCGCCAAGGGTCTCGAAGCCGGCATCGTCTTCCTCGTCGATATCGGCGCCATGCCGGTCCATCCGAGCCACGATCCGAAGGTGGTCTCGCTTGACGACGACCGCGACGGTGCGGGCCACCCGCTTGTGTGGATGCGGAGCACCAAGGTGATGCCCGCCCGGGTCAGGCAGCGGGTCGACGTGCTCCGCGCCGAGGCGGAGGAGGAGTATCGCCGTCTTCTCTACGTCGCGATGACCCGCGCCAAGGATCGTCTCTACGTCTGCGGCACCCTTAAGAAGACAACCGACACCGTGAAGGGCTGGCACGCGCTGGTGACGGCGGCGCTCGAAGCGGAGTGCGCCCGCCGCGAGGGACCCGACGGCACGGTCGAGCTCGAATGGCGGGCGCCGGCGGAGCGGGTGATCCCGGCCAGGGGAAAACAGGAGGCGATGGCCTTCGCGCCCCGGCGTCCGGCCTGGCTTGAGACGGACGCTCCGCCGGCGCCCCTTCCGATCCGTCGCATCACGCCGTCCACTGCCGTTTCAAAGCCGTCCGAAGGGGCGTTTCGGGGGCGTCCGTCGCTGTCCATTCAAGGCGCCGCCGCCGACCTCGCTGCCAAGCGCGGTCGGCTCATCCACCGGCTTCTCCAATCATTACCGGAGGTTACGCCACAAGACCGCCATGCCATCGGCCGGCGCTATCTCGACGTCCTCGCCGCTCATTGGGCCGAGACCGACCGCGCCGCCCTCCTCGCCGAAGTCATTGGAATTATTGACGATCCCAGCTTCGCTCCGGTCTTCGCCCCCGGCAGCCGGGCCGAGGTGGAAATCGCTGGAACCCTCGGCGACTCGAGGCTTTCCGGCCGTATCGACCGTCTGGCGGTGACCGCCGACCGCGTGCTTGTCGTCGACTACAAGACCAATCGTCCGGCCCCCGAGACGCTGGCGGACGCCCCACACGATCACGTGATACAGCTCGCCCTCTACAGCGTGCTCCTCAAACGCCTCTATCCCAACAAGCGCCTCGTCGCGGCAATCCTGTGGACCGACCGGCCGGCGCTCATGGAAATTCCTTCCGAAATGCTCGAAGCCGCCGCAAAGAAAGCCGCCGGGACGGCCGGTGACGCACCGTCCGGCACACGGACGTCTGCCGGGACGGCGCCTTGACGGTGCTGGGGGCGACACCTACCTTTCGGTCTGAGATTCCCTCCCAACCCTCACACAAATCGAGGTTTTCATGACTTCCGTCGAAGTGACCGATGCGAACTTCGACACCGACGTGCTCGGCGCTTCCGAGCCGGTGGTGGTCGACTTCTGGGCGGAATGGTGCGGCCCGTGCCGCTTCATCTCCCCCGCTTTGGAAGAAATCGCCGGGGAAATGCAGGGCAAGGTCAAGATCGCCAAGCTCAATGTCGATGAGAATCCCGACATCATGATGCGCTATGGCGTCCGTTCGATCCCGACGCTGATCCTGTTCAAGGGCGGCGAGCCGACCGCGGTTCAGGTCGGCGCCGTGCCGAAGCAGCGCCTGTCGGACTGGATCCACCAGGCGCTCTGACCCGCAGACGGTCCAAGAGAAGAAAAGGCCGCGCTTCGGCGCGGCCTTTTTCGTTGGACAGCTTCGCCTACCCCGGCGGTGTGCCGTTTTCGGCGAGCGTCATTCCCGCCAGATAGAGCGATCCGCAGATCAGGATGCGCGGCGGACCGAACGTCTGGACCTCGCCGGCGATGCGGTCGAGCGCGTCGGCGACGCTTGTTGCGGTTTCCGTCATCAGCCCGACCTCGGCAGCATGGCCGGCGAGCTCGGCCGGGTCGCGGGCCGCGGGGGACGCCGGAACCGGAACGGTGTAGACCCGCCGCACCAGTCCGGCGAAGGGCCGGAAGAAGCCGTCTGGATCCTTGGTGTTGAGCATGCCGGCGATCAGGTAGAGCGGGCGCGGCGCCCGCTCTTCGAGGTCGGCCATCGCCTCGGCGACGACGATACCGGCACCGGGATTGTGGCCGCCGTCGAGCCAGAGCTCGGCGTCGGCGGGAGCCCGGGAGACCAGTGCCCCGGCCGACAGCCGCTGCAGCCGCGCCGGCCACTCGACATTGGCGAGGCCGGCCTCGATCGCGCCCGTCGGCACGGCGAGGCCCGATTTCCGCAAGGCGGCGACCGCCGTGCCGGCATTGGTGAACTGGTGGCGGCCGACAAGGCGCGGGCTCGGCAGGTCGAGAAGGCCGTCCTCGTCCTGGTAGACCAGCCGGCCGCGCTCGGGCATGGCGACCCAGTCCTGGTTGGCGACGAACAGCTCGGCACGCTTCCGCGCCGCCTCCGTCTCGATCACCGCCATCGCCTCGGCCGCCTGCGGCGCGATGATCGCCGGACGGCCGCGCTTGAGGATGCCGGCCTTCTCGGCGGCGATTGCCCTGATCGTGTCGCCAAGGAACTTCTCGTGGTCGATCGACACCGAGGTGATCACTGTCGCCAGCGGCTCGGCAACGACGTTGGTGGCGTCGAGCCGGCCGCCAAGGCCGACCTCGAGGAGAAGCACGTCCGCTGGGTTCCGCGCGAAGATGTTGAAGGCGGCCGCCGTGGTGATCTCGAACTGGGTGATGGGCCGGTCGTCGTTGACCCGCTCGACCTCGATCAGCGCGTCGGCCAGCTCGTCCTCGTCGATGAAGCGCCCGCCGCCCGGCTCGGCAATGCGGATCCGCTCGTGAAAGCGGACAAGATGCGGCGAGGTGTAGACATGCACGCCCCGCCCCGACGCCTCCAGCATGGCGCGCAGGAACGCGGTGGTCGAGCCCTTGCCGTTGGTGCCGGCGATATGGATCACCGGCGGCAGGCGGCTCTCGGGATTGCCGAGGTCGGCGAGCAGCGCCTCGATCCGGCCCAGCGACAGGTCGATCTCGCGCGGGTGCAGCCGGAGCAGCCGCTCCAGGATGGCGTGGGAACGTTCCATGAAAAACTAGCCGGCTTCCGCCTCGGCGACAGCCGGACTCTCGTCGGCCTCGGCTTCGGGCTCAGGCTCCGGCTCAGGTTCGGGGTGCGGCTCCGGAGCAGCCGCGCCGAGCAGCAGGCAAAGCCGGGCGATGGTATCGCGGAGCTGATGCCGGTGGACCACCATGTCCACCATGCCATGCTCGCGAAGATATTCGGCGCGCTGGAACCCTTCCGGCAGCTTCTCGCGGATGGTCTGCTCGATCACGCGCGGGCCGGCGAAGCCGATCAGCGCCCCCGGCTCGGCGATGTGAATGTCGCCGAGCATGGCGTAGGACGCGGTGACGCCGCCGGTGGTCGGGTTGGTCAGCACCACGATATAGGGGAGCCGCTCGTCGCGGAACGCCTCGACGGCGATCGTCGTACGGGGAAGCTGCATCAGGGCGAGAACGCCCTCCTGCATGCGGGCGCCGCCCGAGGCGGCAAAAAACACGAAGGGCCGGCGGCGCTCCTTGGCCGTCATCAGGCCAGTGATCACCGCCTCGCCGGCCGCCATGCCGAGCGAGCCGCCCATGAAGTCGAAGTCCTGCACGGCCGAGACGACCGGGACCGTCTGCACCGTGCCGGCGCCCACCATTACCGCATCGGTGAGGCCGGTTTTGGCGCGGGCGTCCCTGAGGCGATCGGTGTAGCGACGCTCGTCGCGGAAGCGGAGCGGATCGGCCGGCACGTCCGGCGTCGGGATCGTTTCCCAGGTGCTATCGTCGAAAAAGTGCTCGAAGCGCTGCCGGGCCGTCATGCGCATGTGGTAGCCGGACCCGGGAATCACGAACTGGTTGGTCTCCAGGTCGCGGTGGAAGACCATCTCGCCGGTTTCCGGGCACTTGATCCACAGGTTCTGCGGCACTTCCCGCTTGGCAAGAAGGTTGCGAATCTTCGGGCGGACGACGTTGCTGATCCAGCTCACTGTTCTGCCTGTCCTATTCTGCCGCTTCGGCCCGCGCCGCGCGCACACCGGCTGCAAGGTCCTCGACCAGGGCCGTCACCGCGGCGACAGCGCTTGCCGTGGCCCGGCCCTCGCCGTCGAGCGAATCGCGTACCGCGTTGACGATGGCCGACCCCACCACGACGCCGTCGGCGGTCTTGCCGATGGCGGCCGCCTGGGCCGCCGTCTTGACGCCGAAGCCGACGGCAACCGGTAATATGGTGTGCCGCTTGATCCTTGTCACGGCCTCGGCGACCTTGGCGGCGTCCGGAGCTGCCGAGCCGGTGACGCCGAGAATCGACACGTAATAGACGAAGCCGGAGGTATTGGCGAGCACGGCCGGTAGCCGCCTGTCGTCGGTGGTCGGCGCCGCCAGCCGGATGAAGTTGATGCCGCGCTTCATGGCGGGGATGCACAGCTCGTCGTCGGCTTCGGGCGGCAGGTCGACGACGATCAGGCCGTCGACGCCGGCCACCTTCGCGTCATCGAGGAAGCGCTCGTTCCCCCAGGAGTAGATGGGATTGTAGTAGCCCATCAGGATGACCGGCGTGTCGTCGTCGCCTTCGCGGAATGCACGTACCAACGCCAGCGTCTTTTTCATGGTCTGGCCGGCCCTCAGCGCCCGCTGCCCCGAGGCCTGGACCGACGGGCCGTCGGCCATCGGGTCGGAGAACGGCATCCCAAGCTCGATTAGGTCGGCGCCGGCGGCCGGCAGCGCCTTGACGATCGCCAGCGAAGTGTCGGCATCGGGATCGCCGGCGGTGGTGAAACAGACCAGCGCCGGGCGTCCCTCGGCCTTCAGCGCGGCGAAACGGCGATCGATCCGGGAGTTCGTCATGGCGACCTCGCCAAGGTCGACGGTTCCCTCAAGGCCGAGGTCCTTCGTGCGAATTCCGCTGTGAAAGGGCTCGAATACCTCTCCCCGGCGGGGAGAGGTCGCGAGCCGGGCGTCAAGCCGGGCGAGCGGGTGAGGGGGATGGACCAGTTTCGGAAAAGAGCTCGGCAGCTTCGCATTTCGGACACACGCGCCGAAGCCCGGCTGTGGCAGGCGCTGCGCAACCGAAAGCTCCACCGGTGGAAATTCCGGCGCCAGCACCCGATCGATCGATATGTAGTGGATTTCGTCACGCTTGCCGGCAAGCTCGTTGTGGAGGTCGACGGTGTCACCCACGCAAGCGAGAGCGAACGCGCCCACGACGCATTACGCATGCGGCGTCTCGAAAGCCTTGGCTTCCACGTTGTTCGTATCACTAACCGCGATGTGTCCCACAACCTCAGTGGCGTCCTTGAATTGATCTTCCGTGAGCTCAATCCGGAATAAGGCTCAAGCCCCCTCACCCGCTCGCCCGGCTGGACGCCGGGCTCACGACCTCTCCCCACCGGGGAGAGGTGAGGGTCGACGAAGCGGTGCTCGCTGAGAGAAATCGTCATGGTGTGTCGCTAACACAACATGTGGATTTGTAAAATGGTCGTCAGCAGTGGGTACTTGGCCCGCCGATGGGAGGACCGGTCGAGATCGTCGACTATCATTGACGGAGCAGGAGATGTCTCAATCAAGCGCGGCCGAGGTCGAAGAGGCAGCCTGAGGAACCAACACCGAACTGACGGTCCTCACCCGAAACGACGGTCGGTGCGTGAGGTCATGGCGCAGCTTGGCGCGTTTCCCGCTCGACCCATGCCAGATACGGGGCGTGTGCCCGCACCGGCCGATGAACGACGATGCCCGGCGTCTCGTACGAATGGCCGCTTGCGATGAAGGCGATCAGCGCATCGACCCGCCCCTCCGACGTCTTGAACACGACCGCAACCTCGTTTGTGGACTGGACGGTGTCGTTCCACCAGTAGTGGGAATAGATCGCGCCGTGAACGTTGGCGCTGGCGGCAAGCCGCCTCTCAACCGCAGCGCGCGCGGCCGAAGACGCTTCGGCGATGTGGGGGTAGTTGACGTGAACCTCGAGCATGACGGTCCTCACGCAATATCCATCCCCAGCGCGGCGGCGACGGTGAACACGTCCTTGTCGCCGCGGCCGCAGAGATTCATGACGATGATCTGGTCTTTCTCCATGGTCGGCGCGAGCTTGATCACATGGGCAAGCGCGTGGGCCGGCTCCAGCGCCGGGATGATGCCTTCGACGCGGGTCAAAAGCTGGAAGGCGGAGAGCGCTTCCTTGTCGGTCGCCGGCACATAGGTGACCCGGCCGGTGTCGCGGAGCCACGAATGCTCCGGTCCGACGCCCGGATAGTCGAGCCCGGCCGAGATCGAATGGCCTTCGAGGATCTGGCCGTCGTCGTCCTGCAGGAGGTAGGTGCGGTTGCCGTGGAGGACGCCGGGCCGCCCGCCGTTCATCGAGGCGGCGTGGCCGTTCTCCACGTCGAGTCCGTGGCCGCCGGCCTCGACGCCGTAGATCGCGACCTGGCTGTCATCGAGGAAGGGATGGAACAGGCCGATGGCGTTTGAGCCGCCGCCGATGCAGGCGACGAGGGCGTCGGGCAGCCGGCCCTCGGCTTCGAGAATCTGCTCGCGCGCCTCGATGCCGATCACCGACTGGAAGTCGCGCACCATCTCGGGGTAGGGGTGCGGGCCCGCCGCCGTGCCGATCAGGTAGTAGGTATCCTCGACATTGGTCACCCAGTCGCGGAGCGCCTCGTTCATGGCGTCCTTGAGCGTGCCGTTCCCCGCCGTCACCGGCTTCAGCTCGGCCCCGAGCAGCTTCATGCGGAAAACGTTGGGCTTCTGCCGCTCGATGTCGGTGGCGCCCATATAGACGACGCAGGGCAGGCCGAAGCGCGCCGCCACCGTCGCCACCGCCACGCCGTGCTGGCCGGCGCCGGTCTCGGCAATGATGCGGGTCTTGCCCATGCGGCGGGCAAGCAGGATCTGGCCGAGGCAGTTGTTGATCTTGTGCGAGCCGGTGTGATTGAGCTCGTCGCGCTTGAAGTAGATCTTGCCGCCGCCCCCGCGGCCGGAGGCCGCAGAAACCTGACGAAGCTCCTGCGTCAGCCGCTCGGCGAAATAGAGCGGGCTCGGGCGGCCGGCATAGTGCGTGTTGAGGTTGTCGAGCTCGGCCTTGAAGGCCGGGTCGGCCTTGGCCGCCTCCCAGGCGGTCTCCAGCTCGAGGATCAGCGGCATCAGCGTCTCGGCGACGAAGCGGCCGCCATAGATGCCGAAAAAGCCGCGCTCGTCGGGCCCGGCGCGGAAGGTGTTGGGTAAAACGGTCATGACGCCATCCTCGCGGCCGCCCGGCCCTCGGCGCCGCGCGCCGCGGCGACGAAGGCGCGGATCAGGTCGGGAGCCTTCTCTCCCGGCGCCCGCTCGACCCCCGACGACACGTCGACGCCCGGGGCGCGGGTGACGCGGATCGCCTCGGCGACGTTTTGCGGGTCGAGGCCGCCGGAAAGCATCCAGCCGACCGGCGACGCGAAACCGTCGAGCAGGCTCCAGTCGAAGGCGCGGCCGAGGCCGCCCGGGCGGTCACTGTCCTTCGGCGGCTTGGCGTCGAGCAGCAGGCGGTCGACGACCGCGGCGTAGTCGTCGGCGGGGGGGAGGTCCGACGTGGTGCGAATGCCGAGCGCCTTCATCACCTTCTGGGGAAAACGCTTCCTGATCGCCGCAACGCGTTCCACCGCCTCGCCGCCGTGCAGTTGCAGCCAGTCCGGCCGGACCCGCTCGACGATGGCCGAGAGACCGGCATCGTCCATGTCGACGGTCAGCGCAACGATCTCGGCGCGGCCACGCGCACGGTCCGCCAACTCCGCGGCCGGCTCGAGGCGGACAAAGCGCGGGCTGCGGGCGAAGAAGACGAAGCCGACCATGTCGGCGCCGGCGTCGAGTGCCGCGTCGAGCGTCTCCTGGTCGGACAGGCCGCAAATCTTGACGATGAGGCTCATAAGGCGAGGATTTGGCACGAAAGGCGGGAAGAGTCCAATTGACATCGGGGGCGGTCAGCGGTCAGCCTAGAGACCTCCCGCATCGCCTCCGCCCCGCCCCGAAAAGGAACCTGAAACCATGGAAACCCGATCGCGCGGCCCATCGAACCTGCACGTCTCGCTCATCGGCCTCGGCTGCAACAATTTCGGCGGCCGGCTCGATCTCGGGGCGACGCGGAAGGTGGTCGACAAGGCGCTGGAACTCGGCGTCACTCATATCGACACCGCCGACATCTATGGCGGCGGCGGCAAGTCGGAGGAGCTTCTCGGCCAGTGTCTCAAGGGACGGCGCGATGAGGTCGTGCTTGCCACCAAGATCGGCAAGCCGATGCCGGATCACCCCGAGGACAGGCGCGGAAACCACGACTACGTCGCCTCCGCCATCGAGGCCTGCCTCAAGCGCCTCCGTACCGACCGCATCGATCTCCTCTACATGCATGAGCCTGATCCCGGCACGCCGATCGAGGAGACGCTGCGGGCGCTGGAGGAGGCAACGAAAGCGGGGAAGGTCGGCCATGTCGCCGCCTCGAACTACACCGCCGGCGAGGTGACCGACGCGGTCGATACGGCGCGGCGGATCGGCGTGACCGGCTTCGTCGCCACCCAGGACGAGTACAGCCTTCTGGCCCGCGGCGTTGAGGACGCCCTCCTGCCAGTGCTCGACACCCACCGGCTCGGCCTCGTCCCGTACTTCCCGCTGGCGAGTGGGGCGCTTACCGGCAAATACCGGCGCGGCCAGCCGATGCCTGAGGGCGCGCGGCTCACCGGCAACGAACGGAGCGCCAATCGGTTCTTCAGCCCGGCCAATCAGGAGAAGGTCGAGCAGCTGACCGCCTTCGCCGAGAAGCGCGGGCACACGCTGCTCGAGCTCGCCCTCAACTGGCTTGCCGGGCGGCCGCAGGTGGCGTCGATCATCACCGGCGCCACCAGGCCGGAGCAGATCGAGGCGAACGTCAAGGCGCTCGGCTGGCGGCTGTCGGCGGAAGAGCTGGACGACGTCGACCGCATCACCGGCGGCTGAGGCTTCTCCACCGAAGCACCGGTCGCCGGGCGCCGAAACCCTATTCGGCCGCGGCGGCCGCCATGCCGGGCCTGACCGGCAGGCGGCAGACGACCCGCGAGCCCTTGCCTTCCTCCGAGCGGATCTCGACCGTGCCGCCGTGCAGCTCGACGAAGCTCTTGACGATGGCCAGCCCGAGCCCGGCGCCGCCGCGGGCGCTGCCGCGCGACTGGCTGGCGAAGCGGTCGAAGGCGGTATCGACGAAATCGGCCGGAATCCCGGGGCCCTCGTCGGTGATGGCGAACTGGACCGCCTCGCCCTCGCGGCTTGCCTCGATCGTCACCCGTCCGCCCTTCGGCGAGAAGGCGATGGCATTGGCAAGCAGGTTGAAGAGGATCTGCCGGACGCGCTTCTCGTCGCCGATGAACGTGCCGATCCCGTCGGGAACCACGGTCTCGATATGGATGTCGGCTTCCTTGATGCGGTCCTGAACCCCCTCGATGGTGGCTCTTACCGTCTCGGCGACGTCCACCTCGCCGAGGTCCAGCTCCATGATGCCGGCGTCGATGGTGGCGAGGTCGAGGATGTCGTTGACGATCGCGAGCAGGGCGCCGCTCGACGACATGACGTAGCCGACATATTCGCGCTGCCGGTCGTTGAGCGGGCCGATGCGCGGCTCTCCGAGAAGCTGGGTGAAGCCGATGATGTTGGTGAGGGGCGAGCGAAGCTCGTATGAGACGTGGTGGATGAAGGCGTTCTTCAGGAGGTCGGCAGCCTCCAGCGCCTCGTTGCGGTCGATCAGCGCCCGCTCCACCTGGACCGTGTCGGTGACGTCGACGAAGGTCACCATGGTTTGCCCGTCGGGTAGCGGCACCGTCGCGTAGTCGATCACCCGGGCGTTGGCGCGCTCCATCCGACCCGAGACGCTCGACCGGCTTTCGTCGAAGCCGGCGACGCAGGTGGTGAAGCGGTTCCAGTCGGCCTCGTCGTCCCCCGGCCGCCGGCATGCCCGGACGATGTCCGAGACATGGGGGCGTCCTTCGAGGACTTCCGGATCGAGCTCGAGGATCGCCGCGAAGGAGGGGTTGTGCAGGCGCAGCCGGCCGTCGGAGCCGAACACCGCGACCCCTTCGGCCAGATGATCGAGGGTCTCGCCCTGCACATGCATCAGCGCGTTGTAGCGGCTCTCGAGGTCGAGCCGCTCGGTGACGTTCTCATAGACCCAGGTCATGCCCCCTTGCGGGTTGGGGTTGGCGATGACCCGCAGCGTCTGGCCGTCGGGAAGGTGCCAGATCGATTCCCGCGTCTCCGGGGAGCGGTAGGCGGAGAGGAAGTCGGCGCGCCAGCTCCGAAAGTCCGCCTGCTCGGGGAGCTTCCGTGCCGCTCGGAGGCGATCGAGGACGGCGTTCTCGTCGGGTCGCGATTCGAGGAAGGCCGGCTCGAGGTCGAACAATATGCGATAGGCCGCGTTGTACGACTTGAGCCGCCTGTCCGGGCCGAAGATGGCGACTGCCGTCGTCAGCTGGTCGAGGGTGCGGGCATTGAAGTCGATCTCGCGGCGAAGCGCCGCCTCGGCTGCTTCCGCCGCCGTTACGTCGATAGCGATGCCGGCGCTGCCGTTCGGCGTGTCGACGTCGGTGACGTCGAAGATCCGGCGCGCACCGGCAACGATGGCCGGCAGGCGCTTGAGGATGACCGGATCGTTGCGGTGGCCTTCGGCGATCGTCAGGCGGCCGCCGCTGTCAAGGAGCTCCAGACCGCGGTCGGTGGCATCTGCCTCGTCGGCGGCTTCGACGGCGGTGGCGTAGGCGGCGTTCACCCACACCAGTCGGCCCGTCTCGTCGCGAAGCCAGATCGGCATCGGCGCCACCGAGAACATCGCCCGCATGGCTTCGACCTCCGCCTCGAGCAGGTCGTAGCGCGCTTCCACCTCGGCGCGCCCCAGCCGGTCGCCGGAGAGGTCGCGGAAGCGGACGACCGCGGCCGCCCCGGCCGTCCGTCCGGTCGCTTCGATCAGTCGCCCGGCTTGGCTGGCGATGGTCAGCGCGAACCCCTCGCCATGATCGCGGAGACGGGCGATGGCGCGATCGAGGCGGGCCGCCAATTCCGGCTGGAGCCAGGTGCCAAAGGCACGGAAGCCGGCCCGGTCGTGTGGCGCACCGGCCGCGTCGGGCAGCTTGCCGGCGACGAGCGGCACCTCGCCGGTCGCGTTCCACGCCACCAGCCGCTCGTCGTCGCCGTTGACCATGGCTTCGGCCCGGTCGGCGGTCGCCTTGAGGTCGGCGACCTGGAGGCGGAGCTCGACGTTCTCGGTTTCGGCGCGGTTGCGCGCCCGCATCAACGCGATGGCGCTGATCACCGCGAAGCTCACCGAGCCGATCAGCACGACGAGAAAGACGATGTCGACGGCTGTGAGGCCCGGAGCCAGCAAGTCGGAGCTCGACGCCGCGTCGGCCGTGGTGGTCACCGCTGTGACGGTCGTGACGAGGATGGCGGCACGGAATCCGGCGCTGCTCGCGACCGTTTTGCCGCCACGCTCGTGCATGCGAATGGCCCCCTTCCGGCGCGCCCCCGCTGCACAAGAGGGTGTCGCCCGTTGGTCGATCGCGAGCCCGCCGACGCCCTCGCAAATCACTTCACACTCTAACTACATGGCGAATCGGGTGTGAAGCGCTGCGGGTGAAAAACATCCTTCGCGCGGCAAAAATCAGGAATGGCGGCGCTCCAGGCGCTTGGCGACGATCACTGCATCACGGGCGGCAGCATTCAGGCGTGTGACGACCGGCCGTCGAAATGCTGCGGATCAATCCCGAACGAACCAAGCCACGAGAAGTCTCTCAGTTTGGGCCCAAGGTAGCGATCAACTCCCAGATACAGGCCGGACCGGGTGAGAAACAGGAGGATGAAGACGAACACGTAGATGATGGCAGTGCCGATGTCCGTCGAGCCTGCGACATATGGGCCGCCGAGCCCTTCCGCGGTCGACCAGATCACTAGGCAAAGCAGGATACCGCCGAGATAGGCGAGATTGGAGAACAGCCCTAGGATGAGCGCCACTGCGAGGAACGTTTCGCTGATCGCCACCACGTAGGCAAAGGCGACCGGATCGATATTGACCACGTGGATCCACAGGGCGATCCAATCCCTCACCAGCGCGGGTTGTCCTGCCTGTGCGCCGCTCAGATAGGAAACGAAATGATCGACAAAGGCCGGGCGCCATTTGAACTGGGCGTCGATCAGCCAGACAACGCCGAACAGGATTCGCACGACGGCGATGGCTTGATGTCTGATCGTTTCGGATGGCGGGGGCATGGAGAACATTCCTTCGTCGAAGAAACTTGTCGCAGCCAAGCTGTACAGGGCGGCGTTCGCCGGACCGGGTTGTGACTTGAACGATTGTCAGGGCTTCAAGTTCCGGCGGCGATCGTCGGCCGCGTGGTCCTTGATGTCGCAGGTCAGGTCCGGCGGCATTTTCGCTTCGGCGTCCAGGTTTTTGCTTCCGGCGACGTGCGGTTCGGCCCGGTCAAGCGCGTCACCTCCGCGGTGGGCGAGGGCAGCATGGCGATCACCTTCGTCCACCAGGACCTGCAGCACAGCGGCATGTCCGCGCTGAAGTCGCGCTGGGTGCGGAAGTCGCGTGAGGGTCGAGGCGTTCCGTCAGCCGGTGCGTTTCCAGGCTGGCGGGCGCTTGTCGATGAAGGCCTGCACCCCTTCGAGCGCCGCCTCGTCCATCATGTTGCAGGCCATTGCCTCGCCAGCGATCGCATAGGCTTCGGTGATGCCGGTCTCGATCTGCCGGTAGAACTGCTCCTTGCCGATGGCGATCGCCGCCCGCGGCTTGGCGATGATCTTGCCCACCAGCGCCTCGACCTCCGCATCGAGCTGCTCGGGCGCTGCAATACGGTTGACGAGGCCGCGGGCGCGCGCCTCCTCGGCATCGATGAAGTCGCCGGTGAGCAGCATCTCCATCGCCTGCTTCCTGAGGACGTTCCGCGCGCAGGGCGACGCCCGGCGTCGAGCAGAACAGGCCGACATTGACGCCGCTCACGGCGAAGCGCGCCTCGGTCGAGGCGACGGCGAGGTCGCACATCGCCACCAGCTGACAGCCGGCCGCCGTGGCGATGCCGTGCACGCGGGCGATCACCGGCACCGGGCAGCTGCTGGATGGCGAGCATGGTCCGCGTGCATTCGCCGAACAGAATCCTCGTAGTAGCCGGCCGACGGCGTCGCCCGCATCTCCTTGAGGTCGTGGCCGGCGCAGAACGCCTTGCCGGCGCCGCCGAGGACGACGACGCGCGCCGTTTCGTCCCGGGCCACCCGGTCGAGCTCGGCCTGCAGCGCCGCAAGCATCGCCTCGGAGAGCGCGTTGAACGCCTGGGGCCGGTTGAGCGTGAGCCGGATGGCGCCGCGGTCGTCGCGCTCAAAGAGCACGAGAGGCTGATCGATGTCGGGCATTTGCATGAACTCCTTTGCTACGCGATGGCGCTCGCCGATTTGGCCAACTCGCGGAGCATGAACTTTTGGATCTTGCCGGTCGCAGTCTTCGGGATGGTCTCGAAGCGCACCTCTCGCGGCACCTTGTAGTGGGCGAGCAGGTCACGGCAATGCGCGATCAGTTCCTCGGCGCTGGCCTCTGCGCCCGGCCGGAGCTCGACGAAGGCAAGCGGCGTCTCGCCCCATTTCGGGTCGGGCTTGGCGACCACGGCGCAGGCGAGGACCGCGGGATGCCGGTAGAGGGCGTCCTCCACTTCGAGCGAGGAGATGTTCTCGCCGCCGGAGATGATGATGTCCTTGCTGCGGTCCTTGATCTTCACGTACTTGTCGCTCTCCATCACCGCGAGGTCGCCGGTGTGGAACCAGCCGCCCTTGAAGGCGGCTTCGGTCGCCGGCCGGTTCTTCAGATAGCCCTTCATGGTGATGTTGCCGCGGAACATGATCTCGCCCATCGTCTCGCCGTCGGCTTCCACCTCGGCCATGGTGTCGGGGTCGCGAACCGTCATGCCTTCCTGGAGCACATAGCGCGTCCCCTGGCGGCCATTAAGGCGGACCTGGTCCGCCACCGGCTTGCTTGCCCAGGACGGGCGTTTCACGCAGACCGACGCCGGCCCGTACACCTCGGTCAGGCCATAGATGTGGATCACGTCGAAGCCGATCCGCGCCATGCCCTCGATCATCGACGCCGACGGCGCGGCGGCGGCGACCATGCCGCGGACGCGGTGGCTGATCCCCTCGCGCAATTCGGGCGGTGCGTCGATCAGCATGTTGTGAACGATCGGCGCGCCGCAATAGTGGTCCGCCTTGTGATCGCGGATCGCCGCAAGGATCGCGGCTGCCTCGACGCGGCGGAGGCACACATGGGTGCCGCCGAGCATGGCGATCGTCCACGGAAAGCACCAGCCGTTGCAGTGGAACATCGGCAGGGTCCATAGATAGACCGGGAAGTGCGGCATCGTCCACGTGACGGCGTTGCAGACCGCGTTGAGGTAGGCGCCGCGGTGGCTGGTCACTACGCCCTTCGGCTCGCCCGTCGTCCCCGAGGTGTAGCTTACCGCGATGGCGTCCCACTCGTCCTCGGGACAGTCGAGCCGGTCGAGCAGCCGGTTTGCGGCGAGAAGCGCCTCGTATTCATGGGCGCCGACCTGTTCGCCCGGCCCGGTATATTCGCTGTCGCAAACGTCGATGACCACCGGCGTCCGCCCGTAGTCGCGTTCGAGGATCTGAAGCGCCTCGCCGATCACCGGCGAGAATTCCCGGTCGGTGATCAGGACGGTCGCCTCGCAATGATTCATCTGCAACGCGATGAGCGGCGCGTCGAGGCGGGTGTTCAGTGCGTGGAGCACCGCGTCGAGCGCCGGCACCGCGTAATGCGCCTCCAGCATCTCCGGCGTGTTCGACAGCATGGCGCTGACCGTGCTGCCGCGGCCGATGCCGAGCCCGCGAAGCGCGGCGGCGAGACGCGCCGATCGGTCCCGCGTCTCCGCCCAGTTGTACCGGCGCGCGCCGTGGATGACAGAGGTGAGATCACCGAACACCTCGGCGCTTCGCTCCACGAAGCTGACAGGCGACAACGGCACGTAGTTGGCTGCGTTCCGCTCGAGACCTTCGTCGAAAACTCCGGTCATGGTCCTCCCCGGCTCCCCTTTGCGATGCGAGGATTTTCTTTGCTTGGCCGCCGCCCGGGCCAAGTCGAAAACTGCCACGCTGGTTGGCATAAGGAAAGCCGCAGGCAGCGGTTGGTTTGCGCGGCCTTCCGAGACCTTGCCAAGAGCGGGGGGCCGCTCCAAGCAACGGCCCGGCGAGCGCCAACCGGCGCATTCGCCCGGTGTTCGACATGTTGGCCGCGGAGCCGGCACAGGCATAGAGCGGGGCATACACAATCTGCCGCGGCGGGCCGCCGGTCTTGCTATGACAACCTGTCTTTGGTGGAAAGAGTGTTTCACCCGGGCCCCGGGAGGCCCCCATCGGACGATGCGGGCACCGGCTGACAAGGACGATCGAAACATGCTGGGGCTGGAAATACTGGTCAATGTCGCCAACTTCATCTACCTGATTTCCTACTCGGTGCGGGACATCCTGTGGCTGCGCATTCTGACCGTTCTCGGCGCGCTCCTGCTCATCCCCTACTACTACCTGCAACCCGAACCCCTGTGGCCGCCGATCGCATGGGATGTGGTCTTCACGGCGATCAACATCTTCTGGATTATCAAGCTGATGCTCGAGCGCCGGCCGGTGCAGTTCACCGACGAGGAAAGGCGCCTGTACCGGATCGCCCTGCGCAATATGACGGAGCACGATGCGTTCAAGCTTTTTCGGTGCGGCACCTGGACCACCGCTCCAACCGGGACCGACCTCCTCGCGCAGGGAAAGGCAGAGGAGAGCCTGTCGCTGATCGTTCAGAGAAACGTCAGTGTCATAGACGATGGCACGGTCGTCGATGCGCTTGGCGAAGGACGCTTTCTCGGCGCCACCGGGTTCCTCAGCAAGGGCACTGACAGAGCGTCGCCGGTGACGGTCACCGCAACCGAGCCGACGCGCACCGTCGCCTGGCCGTTCGGCGTGCTGGAGGCCCAGTTTGCCGCCGATGCCGCCCTCGAGATCGCCCTCGAGGCGAGCCTCGGCCTCGACCTTCTACACTTCGTCAAGTCGGCGAGGGCGCAAATCCTGCACCCTCGCCTTGCTTAGGCAGGATACTGTCGGCATGCCGCGTCGACAGCGACGGACCCGCGCCGTGGCGCGACCGCGCGCTTCAGTACCGGTAGTGCTCCGGCTTGTAGGGGCCGGTCACCGGCACGCCGATGTAGTTCGCCTGCTTCTCGGAAAGCTCGGTCAGCTTGACGCCGATCTTGGCGAGATGCAGCCGGGCGACCCGCTCGTCGAGCGTCTTGGGCAGCGTGTAGACTTGCTTCGCGTACTTCTCCGGCTTGGTGAACAGCTCGATCTGGGCCAGCGTCTGGTTGGTGAAGCTCGCCGACATGACGAAGCTCGGATGGCCGGTGGCGTTGCCGAGATTGACCAGCCGCCCCTCCGACAGGAGGATGATGCGCTTGCCGTCGGGGAACTCGACCTCGTCCACCTGCGGCTTGACGTTGTGCCACTTGTAGTTCCTCAGCGCCCCGACCTGGATCTCGGAATCGAAGTGGCCGATGTTGCACACGATGGCGCGATGCTTCATCGCCCGCATGTGGTCGAGCGTGATCACGTCGACATTGCCGGTGGCGGTGACGAAGATGTCGGCGCGCGGCGCCGCGTCGTCCATGGTGGTGACCTCGTAGCCCTCCATCGCCGCCTGCAGGGCGCAAATCGGGTCGGCCTCGGCCACCATGACGCGGCAGCCGGCGTTCCTCAGGCTGGCCGCCGAGCCCTTGCCGGTGTCGCCATAGCCGGCGACCATCGCCGTCTTGCCGGCCATCATCACGTCGGTGCCGCGGCGGATGCCGTCGACCAGCGACTCGCGGCAGCCGTAGAGGTTGTCGAACTTCGACTTGGTCACCGAGTCGTTGACGTTGATGGCGGGGAAGAGCAGGCGGCCTTCCTTCGCCATCTGGTAGAGGCGGTGGACGCCGGTGGTGGTTTCCTCGGTGACGCCGCGGATGGCGTTGGCGACGCCTGAGTACCAGCCGGGCTTCTCGGCAAGCCGCTTCTTGATCGAGGCGAAGAGCACTTCCTCCTCCTCGTTGGTCGGGCGGGCGATGACCGAGCTGTTGGTCTCCGCCTGCATGCCGAGGTGCAGGAGGAGGGTGGCGTCGCCGCCGTCATCGAGGATCATGTTGGCGAAGCCGCCGTCGTGCCACTCGAAGATGCGGTGGCAGTAGTCCCAGTAGTCCTCCAGGCTCTCGCCCTTGGAGGCGAAGACCGGCGTGCCGCCGGCGGCGATCGCCGCCGCGGCGTGGTCCTGGGTCGAGTAGATGTTGCACGAGGCCCAGCGCACCTCGGCGCCGAGCGCCTGCAGCGTCTCGATCAGGACGGCGGTCTGAATCGTCATATGCAGCGAGCCGGCGATGCGCGCGCCGCGCAGCGGCTGCTCGGGGCCGAACTCCTCCCGTGTCTGCATCAGGCCGGGCATCTCGGTCTCGGCCAGCGAGATTTCCTTGCGTCCCCAGTCGGCGAGGCTGATGTCCTTGACGACGTAATCGTTGAATTCCGGCATTCCGGGCTCCTCGGTCGAAGAAAGGCGTTGACTTTGCCGAGGGTTATAGCGGCGTGCCGGGCGCGGAGCAATAAGGATATAAAGATTTCTTTATGCGATCACCGGACGCAGGGAGAGCGTTCGGGCCGTGATGACCAGGGCCAGCACGGCGCAGCCCGCCATCGTCGCGGCGAGCGGCACCGCCGTACCGTCGAACAAGGTGCTGACCAGCCCGGCGCCGATCGCCCCGAGGCCGAACTGGATGGTGCCCATCAGCGCCGACGCGGTGCCCGCCTTCTCGCCATGCGGGTCGAGCGCCAGCACCGTTCCCGGCGCCATGACGAAGGCAAGTCCCGCGAAGGCAATCCAGATGAGGGGCAGCGAGAGAACGAGCGGCGGGTCTCCGGCGACCGTTGCCACCAGAAACGCGCTGGTCGCGGCGGCGCAGACCGTGACGGAGACGATGACCAGCCGTTCCGCACCGAGGCGCTGCATGGCCTGGGCGCTGAGCTGGGCGAGGCCAATGCCGACCACGGCGCAGGTGGCGAATAAGAGGCTGTACTGCCAGGGGGAAGCCCGTGGACGCCCATGAAGAAGAAGGCCGAGCCGACAACGAAGCTGAAGAGGACGGTCTGGACGAGGCCGGTAACCAGAGTCAGCGCCATGAAGCGGCGGTCGCGGAGCAGCGCGCCATAACCGGAGAAGGCGCGGAGCAGGCTGCGGCGGTCGCGTTTTTCAGGCGGCAGCGTCTCTGGTAAGAGCAGCAGCGTCAGCGCAAGGCCGAGGCAGGCCCACGACGGCGAACACCCAGAATACCGACTGCCACGAGAAATAGGCGAGGAAGAAGCTGCCGGCGAGCGGCGCCAGCAGCGGTGAAATGCCGAGGAGCAGAAAGGTCAGCGCCAGAAGGCGCGCCGCCTCCGCCCCGGTATAGAGGTCGCGAATCACCGCCCGCACGATCACCGTGGTGGAGCAGATGCCGAATCCCTGCACGAAGCGGAGCGCGATCAGCATTTCGATGTTGGTGGCGAAGACGCAGCCGATGCCGGCGGCGACGAACAGGATCAGACCGTAGATCAACGGCGGCCGGCGGCCGAAGGCGTCGGTCAGCGGCCCGTAGATCGGCTGCCCCGCCGCGAGCGCCAGAAAGAAGGCGACGAGGGTCAGCTGCGCCGCGCCGACATCGGTGCCGAAGGCGGCGGCGATCACCGGCAGTCCCGGCATGTACATATCGATGGCGATCGGCCCGACCGCCGACAGGAGGCCGAGCACCACCGCGAAGCGGGCGAGGCCGGGTTGCATGATCGGGCTGCCTTGTCGCTAAAGGAGAGAAGCGGCGGCGAAACTCAGCCGCGCTGCCATCGCCCGGCAAGCGCGTAGCGCGCTGCCTACGCCTCCTCGCCGAAGCGGCTCTCGACCAGTTCCGCCAGCGCCGCGACGGCGTCTTCCGCGTCGGGGCCCTCGGCGGCGACGGTGATCGTCGAGCCGGGCGCGGCGGCCAGCATCATCAGCCCCATGATCGAGGTGCCGCCGACCGTCGTGCCGTCCTTGGTGACGGTGATCTCGGCGTCGAAGCGCTCGGCGCATTGGACGAAGCGCGCCGCGGCGCGGGCGTGCAGCCCGCGCGGTTGCCGATGGCGAGGTCGCGCCGGATGAGGCCCTGTCGGTCGTAGCCGCCCATCACTTGCCGTTGAGCACCTGGCTGGCGACGTTGATGTATTTGCGGCCGGCCTCCTGCGCGTCGGCGACCGCCTCGGCCAGCGGCTTCTCGCCGCGCACGCTGGCGAGCTTGATCAGCATCGGCAGGTTGACGCCGGCGATGACCTCGACCTTGCCCGCTTCCATGACCGAGATGGCGAGGTTGGAGGGCGTGCCGCCGAACATGTCGGTGAGCAGGATGACGCCGGAGCCGTCGTCGACCCGGCCGACCGCGTCGAGGATGTCGCTGCCGGCGTCGCTCGATGTCGTCGTCGGGGCCGATCGAGACCGTTTCGATCTGGGTCTGCGGCCCGACGACGTGCTCGAGCGCGGCGCGGAACTCCACGGCGAGCTTGCCGTGGGTGACAAGGACAAGTCCGATCATGCGCTGTCTTGGCTAACCCGCCTCATGCTTTCGGGTGGACCGCTCCAACGGTCGGTGCCCGGCGGCTTCAGGATCGTGCCCGTTCGGGGGCGCTATCTTGACCGAACGATTCCGCAACGCAAGAGGGAACGACTGCGCGCGACTTCACGCCAGCCTCCGGTCGCCACGGCGCGGCCAGCGCCGCCCGCACCCGTTCCGCACCGTCGGTGATGCCGACCGGCAGCATCAGGCGCCGGATCGCCACGCCGTCCACAATGGCGGTCATCTCGTCGTCCTCCGGCAGCCGCGGGCATTCGGCGGCGGGCATGAGGTCGACCACCAGGCGCACCACCGCCGGCGAGACATGCGGGCGTTCGACGATCCCCTGGCTGCGGATTTCCAGCTTGCCGGCGATCGTCTCCGGCACCGCGGCGACGAGCCGTCCGTGATGGGCGGCGAGGCTTACCCGGTCGTCGGCGACCAGCCAGGTCGCGACGGGATCGAGCGCAAGCAGCCGCAAGACCAGCGAGGATTTGCCGCTTCCCGGCCCGCCGCGGATGAGGACGCCCTTTTCGCCGACGAGCACGGCGCTGGCGTGAAGGGTCAGCGGCGCGGTCACGCCCGCGGCAGGGTGACGGTGAACCGCGCGCCGAGAACTTCCGGCGGATCGTCGGGCGCGGGGCCGGGCCGGGTGCGGTTCTCGGCAGTGATCCGTCCGAGATGCGCCTCGACGATCTGCCGGGAGATCGAGAGGCCGAGGCCCGAATTCTGGCCGAAGGATTTGCCTTCCGGGCGGTCGGTGTAGAAGCGTTCGAAGATGCGTTCGAACTGGTCGTCGCGGATGCCGGGGCCGTCGTCGTCGACGGTCACCACGATGGTGCGTTCTCGTCGGCCGCAGGCTGACGTGCACGGTGCCGTCCTTGCGGCAGAACGACCGGGCATTGTCGATGAGGTTGTTGAAGACCTGGCCGAGCCGGCTGTCGTGACCGAGGACCATGTAGGCGTCGGGATCGGCGTCCTCGATGTCGAGCTTGATTTTGGGGCCTTCGCCCGGCGTGGTGTCGCGCACCAGATTGACGACCGCTTCGAGGACGTGCCGCATGTCAACCGGCGCTGCTTCCTGGCGGGCGAGCTCGGCGTCGAGACGCGAGGCGTTGGAAATATCACTGATCAGCCGGTCGAGACGGCGCACGTCATGCTGGATGATGGTGGCGAGGCGCTCCTTGGCCTGTTCGGTCTTGGCGAGCGGCAGGGTCTCGACGGCACTTCTCAGCGATGTCAGCGGGTTCTTGAGCTCGTGGGCGACGTCGGCGGCGAAGCTTTCGATCGCCTCGATCCGGTTGTAGAGCGCCGACGTCATGTCGCGGATCGCCTGGCTGAGGTGGCCGACCTCGTCGCCGCGATGGCTGAAGTCCGGGATCTCGGGCCGGGACTTCACCCCCCGCCGCACCCGGTCGGCGGCGTCCGCGAGGCGGCGAAGCGGCGCGGCGATGGTGCCGGCGAGCAGGATCGACAGAAGCACGGTCACCGCCGCCGCGACGACGAAGACGCGCACGATCGCCAGGCGCTCGGCATAGACGATGGCGTCGATGTCGCCGCCCTCGGTCGACAGGAGGAGCGCGCCGTAGACGGTGCGATAGCGCTGGATGGGAACTGCGACCGAGACGATCAGCTCGCCCTTCTCGGTGACCCGGACGACGCTTTGCGGCGAGGCGTCGAGGGCCCGGATCACCTCCGGATATCCCTTGCCGTTCGCCCCGCCGAGCTCCTTGTAGACCGGCAGGTCGGTCCGCTGCAGCCAGAGATTGATCGACTGCCAGATCCGCTCGAGCAGCGAGGGCTTCTGCTCCGCCGGCGGCGGCAGCTCGAAACTGAGGATCTGGCCGCGCGAATAGAGGTGCCGCGAGTTCGACGACCAGCGTCCCGTCGCGGTCGTAGACGCGGGCCCGCGTGCGGGTCGGCGAGACCAGTCGCCTCAGGATCGGCGCCACCTTTTCCGGATTGATGGCGAATTCATACGCGTCGAACACCTGGTCGAGCGGCGACACGCTCTGACCGGCCTGGAGATCGAGCAGCTTGTCGGGGTTGATCCTGATCGAGTTGGTGTCCGCCGTCGCCGAGGCGGCGATCGCCCCGGCGATGATCTCGCCCTGGGTGAGCAGGCTCTGGACGCGCGCTTCGGTCAGCCCGGCACGGAACTGGTTCAGGTAGAGGATGCCCGAGACGAGGAGGACGAGGGCGACCAGGTTGAGGACGATGATGCGCCGCGTCAGGCTCGAGAAGATGTGCAGCCGGATGAAGCGGCTGACGCCGGCGAGAAAACGCTTCAGCCGCCCGGCGCGCTGCTCCCGCGCGACGACGGTACCCGTCACAGACTGGTCCTCGGCTCTGGCCGTCATTTCCAGCGTCGGACCGTCGCCCCGCGGTCAGACCTCCTTGAATCGGTATCCGACCCCGTAAAGCGTTTCGATCATGTCGAATTCGGGGTCGACCACCTTGAACTTCTTCCGCAGCCGCTTGATGTGGCTGTCGATCGTCCGGTCGTCGACATAGACCTGGTCGTCATAGGCGGCGTCCATCAGCGCGTTCCGGCTCTTCACCACGCCGGGCCGGTGGGCCAGCGCATAGAGGATCAGGAACTCGGTCACCGTCAGCGTCACCGGCTGGCCCTTCCAGGTGCAGGTATGGCGCTCCTGGTCCATCGACAGGGCCCCGCGGTCGAGCACCTGGGTCGGCTCGCTCGGCCTTAGCCTGACTTGCGTCGCGCGGCTGGAAGCGGCGGAGCACGGCCTTGACCCGCTCGACCAGCAGCCGCTGCGAGAACGGCTTCTTGATGAAATCGTCGGCGCCCATCTTGAGGCCGAACAGCTCGTCGATCTCGTCGTCCTTGGAGGTCAGGAAGATGACCGGCAGGTCGGTCTTCTGCCGCAGGCGCCGCAGCAGCTCCATGCCGTCCATGCGCGGCATCTTGATGTCGAGGATGGCCAGATCCGGCATGGAGGTCTGGAAGTCCGTCCAGCGCCGAAGCGCCGTCTGTGTAGGTCTGGACGCGGTAGCCTTCCGATTCGAGGGCGATCGAAACCGATGCGAGGATGTTGCGATCGTCATCAACCAGGGCGATCGTCGGCATGGTCGTCTCCGTGTTGGCGGGCGGGAGAAACCGCCTTGGGCAAGCGGCGAACGGGAGCCATGCCCACAATATTGCGCGAGAATGTGGCGGCGAGCCTCGCCAATTGCATCGTTTGCGCCAGCCGTGTCAATGGCTTAACGCGGCCGGCCAGGCGGCGACCGCGGACTGTGCCCGTTCACGTGCGGCTGCGACAGCCGGCTGCCCGACTGCGATCGGCGCTCGGAGGTGGCCGTGTCTAGGGTCGGGAAGGCTCAGACGACATGCCCGCTGGCAGCGAACACGTGGCAGCGCGCCGGGTCAAGGATCAGACCGACATTCTCGCCCGGCGTCGCAGTCGCGTCGCCGTCCTGCTGGACGACGATCTGCCCGGCGGGGGTTTCGACATACATGATCGTCGCGTTGCCGAGATGCTCGACGATCTGGATGCTGCCCGGCAGGTTGGAGCGGGTGTCGCCGGCCTGGCCGAGCCCCACATGCTCCGGCCGGATTCCGACCTCCAGCGGCTCGCTGGCGCCCGCGGCGCCGGAACGCGTCCGTATCGTGACATCGCCACCCGCGAGGTCGAGCGTCGCGTCGCCGTTGGCGGTCGATTTGAGCTTGGCCGGCAGGAAGTTCATCGTCGGCGAGCCGATGAACGCGGCGACGAACTTGTTGGCCGGCTCGTGGTAGAGCTCCAGCGGCGTGCCGATCTGCGAGATAACGCCCGTGGTCGAGCACCACGATCCTGTCGGCCAGCGTCATCGCCTCGACCTGATCGTGGGTGACGTAGATCATCGTCGTCGCCAGATCCTTGATGCAGCTTGCGATTTCGACGCGCATCTGCACGCGCAGCTCGGCGTCGAGATTGGACAGCGGCTCGTCGAACAGGAACACCTCCGGCTCGCGCACCAGCGCCCGGCCGATGGCGACGCGCTGGCGCTGGCCGCCGGAAAGCTGCGCCGGCTTGCGGTCGAGCAGGTCGCTCGAGCTGCAGCATACGGGCGACTTCCATGCGTGCGCCGGTCGACCAGCTCCGCTCGGCGGTCTTGGCGACCTTCAGCGCGAACGAGATGTTCTGCCGTACCGTCATGTGCGGATAGAGCGCGTAGGACTGGAACACCATGGCGATGCGCCGCTTGGCCGGCGGCACGTTCGGTGACGTCGACGCCACCGATATGGATGGTCGCCTTTGGTCACCACCTCGAGGCCGGCGATCATGCGCAGGAGCGTGGACTTTCCGCAGCCGGAGGGTCCGAGCAGGGCGCAGAATTGTCCGCGCTCGACGCTTAGGTCGAGGTCCTTGATCGCCTCGACCATCCCGTAGTTCTTCTTCACCCCCCTCAGTTCGACTTCCACCGCTTCTCTCACTCCCCTCATCGGCGCCGGTCGGGCGCGCCGACCTCGGATCCCCCGGCATCCCGCTGGGATCGGGCCCGGCCTGCGCCTACACCAGAAACAAAACCGGACTGTTGTCAATTGCATTGGCAGGTGGCACCGCTTGTCGGCCGGGCAAAACGCGCCATCGGCGACGGCGGCCGATCGTGATAGACGAAGGCGATCGAGCTTCTCGCCGGAGGCGAGGAGCAGGAAACGCAAGGACCAGGTGACATGGCGGACGTGAAGATCGGAGAGAACGGGTGGGTGGTGGTCTGCGATGGCCGCAAGGCGATCGTGCTCGAAAACGTCGGCGACGCGGACTATCCGGACCTCCGCATCCGGCAGAGCGAGGTCCACGAGGCGCCGCGCACCAGCGACCTCGGCACCGACGAGCCCGGCACGGTCCATCAGTCCCACGAGACGATGCGGAGCTCCGTCGGCCAGACCGACTGGCATGACCGCGAGGAGGAGGCGTTTCTCAAGACAATCGCCAACCGTCTCGACAAGGCGGTCGTCGGCAAGGAAACGACCGGGGTGGTGATCGTGGCGCCGCCGCGCGCCCTCGGGATGATCCGCAAGGCCTATTCGCACGCCCTTCGCGAAGCGATTGTCGCGGAGATCGACAAGGACCTGACCGGCGTCCCGGCCGACGAGCTGGAAGAGCGCATCCTCGGCAAGAGAAAGTAGCGGGCGGCCCGCTCAGCCGCGCAGCGCCCGCAACGCGTTGAGGATAACGGCGACGTCGATCGCCTCCTGCAGGAAGGCGCCCTCGACCGGCGGCAGATAGCCGAAGGCGGCGGCGATCATCGCCGCCACCGACAGGCCGATGCCGGCGAACACGCTCTCCAGCGCGATCCGTCGCGAGCGCTGGGCGATCCCCATCGCCTCGGCGAGCCGGTCGAGCCGATCGACCAAAAGCACCGCGTCGGCGGCCTGGGCCGAGGCGACGGCGCCGTGGGCGCCCATCGCCACGCCGATATCGGCGGCGGCGAGCGCCGGGGCGTCGTTCACCCCGTCGCCGACCATCATGGCAGGACCGTTCTCGCGTTCCGCGACGACCACCATCACCTTCGCCTCCGGCGTCATCTCGGCCCGCACGACGTCGATGTCGAGCTGGCTCGCCACCGCCTCAGTGACGTCGGCGCGGTCGCCCGAAGCGAGCACGATGCGGCGGACGCCGAGCCGGCGGAACGCTGCGAGGGCTTCAGGAACCTCAGGGCGGATCTCGTCGGAGAGCACGATCAGCCCCGCCATCCGGTTGTCGACTGCCACGGCAACGCCAATCTCGCCCTCGCGCTTGCCCGTCATGCCGAAATCGGATCCATCGCGCGCCCGGTCGCGCACATAGGAGAAGCCGCCGACGGCGACCTCGCGGCCATCGATCCATCCCTGCAGGCCGGCCCCCGGCGTCTCGCGGACCTCGGTCGGCGGGCTGAGGGCGAGGCCCCGTGTCGTTGCCGCCTGCACCAGCGCGTGCGCGACGACGTGGCTCGACGCTTGGTCGAGCGAGGCCGCGAGGCGGAGCAATTCCGCCTCGGCGAGCCCCGGCGCGGGATGGATGGCGGAGAGCCTCGCCTCGCCTTCGGTGAGGGTCCCGGTCTTGTCGATAACGACCGACTTCACCCGCGCCAGCACCTCCATTGCGCCGCCGCCCTTGACCAGTACCCCCCGGCTTGCCGCCCGCGACACGCCGGCGACGACGGCCACCGGCACGGCAAGGATCAGCGGGCAGGGGGTCGCCACCACCATCACCGCCAGCCAGCGCACCGGGTCGCCGGTGGCGATCCAGGCGCCGCCGGCGATACCGAGCGTCACCAGCAGGAAGACGATGGCGAAGCGGTCGGCGAGGCGCACCATCGGCGCCTTGTCGCGTTCGGCCGCCTCGACCAGGCGGACGATCCCGGCATAGGTGCTTTCCGCTGCGGGCCGCGTGGCGACCAGGTCGAACGGGGTCGCCGGCATTGGCCGAGCCGCTCATCACCGGATCGCCAGTTGCGAGGGTGAGCGGCAGCGATTCGCCGGTGAGCGCCGACTGGTCGACCACGGCTGTTTCAGTGACAACCGTGCCGTCGGCCGGAACCACCTCGCCGCCACGCACCAGGATGCGATCGCCGGGAACGATCGCGTCGATCGGCACCTCGGCGAGGCCGTCCGCCGCATAGCACATGGCGGTCTTCGGCACCCGCTCGAGCAGCGCTGTCATTTCGTGGCGGGCGCGGCCGGCAGCATAGGATTCGAGGAACTGGCCGCCGGCATACATCAGCGCCACCACCACGCCGGGGAGCGTCTCGCCGAGAAGGAGGGCGCTTGCCATGGCGAAGAGCGCCACCACGTCGAGGCCCACCTCGGCGCGGCCGAGGCTGATGGCGATATCGGCAGCGAGCGCCGCGATCACCGGAATGGTGGCGACCCCCCAGATGATATGGGCGAGGTCCTGGGCGTTGCTGAAATAGGCGACCACGCCGGCGGCAAGCCCCACCGCCGGCACGGCGACCAGCGCGCGCCGGATCAAGCGTTCCGTACCGTTTCGTTTCACCGCGATCGCCTCATCGATGGTTGAAGCAGTCAGGATACGCCGCGCCGGCCTTGATCGGCGTCAATCCGGCAGGGGGTCGGTCGCCGACTCGGCCTGTCAGCGCGGCGACCGACTGCCGGTGCGCGGTCGCTATGGCTCGTCCCGCTGCGTGCGCCTCGGCCACAGATAGACGACGATCAAGAGTGCCGGGCCGAGGGTCAAGGCCGCGTCGGCCGGGTTGAACACGAACAGCGTCCGGTTGCCGAAATGGAGGAGCAGGAAATCGATGACGTGCCCGTGGAGAATGCGGTCGATGAGGTTGCCGAGCGCCCCGCCGATGATCAGTCCGTAGCCGACCGTCGCCCAGCGGCCGCCTTCGACGGCGTGCGACCAGAACCCGATCACCACCAGGGTAATCGCCAGCGTCATGACGATCAGGGCGAGGCCGCCGAATTCGGTGAAGAAGCTGAAGGCGACGCCGGGATTATGCACCAGGTGCAGGGCAAGGAAAGGCAGGACCTCGATAGTGGCCCCGAAGGGGAGCGACCCGTCGGCGATGGTCTTGGCGAGCTGGTCGACGATCAGCGTCGCTGCGATCACCGACAGGCCGAGCCAGGACAGCGGTCCGTCGGGGGGCCTGTGCCTAGCCATCGATCGCCAGCCTCTCCCTGAGGATCTCGAACAGCATGACGCCGGTCGCCACAGCCAGATTGAGCGAGTCGGCCCGTCCCGCCATCGGAATCCTGACGAGCATCTTGCATGCCGCGGCGAGCGCCGGCGTCAGGCCGCTCTGCTCGGCGCCCATCGCCAGAAGCACCGGCCCGTGATAGTAGGCCGTCCGGTAGTCGAGCGACGCCGTAAGATGGGTGCCGACGGTCGGCCCCGGCCAGCCGGCGACCAGCCTGGCGAAGCCGTCCGAAGTGGTCCGCGCCAGCGCCACGTGAAAGATCGAGCCCATCGTCGCCCGCACGGCCTCGATGGAGAACGGGTCGACGGTGTCTCCGACCAGAATGACGCCATCGGCGCCGACCGCGTCGACGGTGCGCACGATGGTGCCGAGATTGCCGGGATCGCGGATGCGCTCCAGCCCGACCCACACCGATGCTTCGGCGGGACGGATCGATTCGGGAGACACCAGCCGCTGGTCGAACACGCCGACCACGGTCTGGGGGTTCTCGCGCCGGGTGATCTTGGCGAGGATCGCTTCGCTGACGACGATGACGTCGCCGCCGGTAGCACGGGTCGAGGCCGCCAGCCGCGCGACCAGCGCGTCGTCGGCGACGCGGGCGGCGTGGACGAGGCGGCGGATCCGCCAGCCGGCCTCCATCCCGTCGGCGCAAAGCTTCAGCCCTTCGGCGAGGAACTGCCCGCTCGCCTTGCGGTGCTTGCCGAGCGCCAGGCCGCGGATTTCCTTGACCACCGGGTTGGCGAGGCTGGTGATCCTCAAGACCTTGCCGGGCGGCCGGGGCCCGTGTCCCTCACCCATCGGGCGACCAGCGCGAGAAGAGAGATGTCGAAAGCGCCCGGCCGCCGCCTTCCTCGCGGATCACCAGTTCGCCCGATTCCAGCACGCCGCCAGCCTCGGCCAGGCATTCCGCCGTCAGCTCGTGCATGGAGAGGAACGAAGCGCGGATCGAGTAGGCGGTGAGGATGAGGAACAGCGGCGTTTCCGACAGGAGGCCGGCGCAGGCCCTCAGCAGGTCGGGGAGGCTGGTGAAGATGTCCCACACCTCTCCCTTCGGCCCGCGGCCGAATTTCGGCGGGTCGAGAATGATGCCGTCATAGCGGTTGCCGCGCCGCGCCTCGCGGGCGACGAACTTGACGGCGTCCTCGCAGATCCAGCGGATCGGCAGGTCGGTCAGCCCCGCAACCGTCTGGTTCTCGCGGGCCCAGCCGATCGCCTTCTTGGAGGCGTCGATATGGACGACCTCGGCGCCCGCCTTGGCGGCAACCAGCGAGGCGAGGCCCGTATAGGCGAAGAGGTTGAGCACCCGCATTGGCCGCCGGGCCCCGGCGAGACGCTCCGCGATCCATTGCCAGTGGGTCGCCTGCTCGGGAAAGACGCCGACATGGCGAAAGGAGGTGAACCTGCCGAGGAAGCCGATTCCGTCGTAGTGCATCGGCCAGGTCTCGCCGAGCGACCGCCGGGTCCGCCAGCGGCCGTCGATTTCCTCCTCGCCGATCCCGACGAAGGTGGCGTCGGCGGCGTCCCATTCGGCGGCGCCGAGCCGCGGCGTCCACAGCGCCTGTTCCTCGGGGCGGACGATGCGATAGCGGCCGAAACGTTCGAGTTTCCGCCCGTGACCGGAATCGAGGAGCGCATAGTCGTCCCAGCCGCCGGTCTCCAGCATGACCGGGGCCCGCATGTGCGGCGGCCCGGCCGCGGTGCCGGTTCCCGATCCCGCGTCGGCGCGTCGGATTGTGCTCGTTGCCATGGCCCTGTCGAGGATTGCCCTTCTGCCTCGGGCGACTATGTAGCGGCGAGCCGCTCCCAAATCCAACACTTGCCGAGCCCGTCCGGGCCGTGCCACCATGGATTTGGAATCGATCCAGATCGTCCAGGCGCCGAAGAAGCTGCCGGGCTCGCACTGGTGTGTGCCTTCACTGGACAACAGAAGAAACGACGGAACACCGTCTCTCGGGGCTGCCTAACCATGGAAATGTCAGGTGAATACAAAATCCCGGCAAGCCGGGACAAGGTGTGGGCCGCGTTGAACGATCCTGAGGTCCTCAAGGCGTGCATTCCTGGCGCCAAGTCGCTGGAGAAGCTCTCCGACACCGAAATGAAGGCGACGGTCGAGGCCAAGGTCGGGCCGGTCAAAGCGCCCTTTACCGGCCATGTCACCTTGTCCAACCTCGATCCCCCGAACGGCTACACGATCAGCGGCGAGAGCAAGGGCGGCGTGGCCGGCTTCGCCAAGGGTGGCGCCGACGTCAAGCTCGCCGAGGACGGGCCCGACGCCACCGTGCTCACCTACACGGCCAAGGCGCAGGTCGGCGGCAAGCTCGCCCAGGTCGGCGGCCGGCTGGTCGATGCCACGGCCAAGCAGATGGCGGACCAGTTCTTCAGCAAGTTCGCCGAGCGGCTCGGTGCTGTCCCGGTGGACGAGAAGGGCGAGGTGGCGACGCGCGAGGACGTCATCGGCGACGTCGAGGTCACCGCAGAAGCGGTGGAGGAGCGCCTCGAAGTGGCGGCCGGCCGCGGCGTTTGGGGCGGGCCCTATGTCTGGGGTCTGATCGCCCTGCTCGTCATCATCGTCGTGATCCTGTTGCTCACTACCTGAGGAAGGCATGTCGAAAGTTGCGTTGAAAGTGAACGGCAAGGAGGTAACCGCCGAGGTCGAGGACCGCACCTTGCTGGTCGAACTCCTGCGGGAGAAGCTGAAGCTGACCGGCACCCATGTCGGCTGCGACACCTCGCAATGCGGCGCCTGCGTCGTGCAGGTCGACGGCGTCGCCATGAAGTCGTGCACGATGCTCGCGGCTCAGGCCGACGGCACCGAGGTCACGACGATCGAGGGCGTGGCGACCGGCGACGGGCTCCACCCGATGCAGGCCGCCTTCGAGGAGCATCACGGCCTGCAATGCGGGTTCTGCACGCCGGGCATGGTGATGACGGCGCTCGACATGGTGCGCCGGCTCGGCAACCAGCTCGACGAGGACACCATCCGCCACGAGCTGGAAGGCAATATCTGCCGCTGCACCGGCTATCAGAACATCGTCAAGGCGATCAAGGCCGGCGCCGCCGCCATGGCCGGCTAGGTAGCGGAGCGGAACCCCATGTACCAGACCAGTTATCATCGCCCCGCCGACGTCGCCGAGGCCGCCCGGCTCTTTTCCGGCGCCGGCGACGCCCGCTATCTCGCCGGCGGCCAGACGCTGATCCCCACCATGAAGCAGCGGCTCGCGGCGCCGTCCGACGTCATCGACCTGTCGCGGCTGGCGGAGCTCAGCGGCATCGAGGCGGGGGGCGATACGGTCAGCATCGGCGCCGGCGACGACCCACGACGAGGTCGCCACGTCGGATGCCGTCCGTCGCGCGATTCCGGCGCTTGCGGCGCTGGCCGGCATGATCGGCGATCCGGCGGTCCGCCACCGGGGCACGATCGGCGGCTCGCTCGCCAACAACGACCCGGCTGCCGACTATCCCGCCGCGGTGCTTGCGCTTGGTGCGAACATCCATACCGACAAGCGCGAGATTACCGCCGCCGATTTCTTCATGGGCATGTTCGACCACGGCGCTGGAGGACGGCGAGATCGTCACCCGCGTCGTCTTCCCGGTTCCGGCAGAAGGCGGCCTACGCCAAGTTCCCCAATCCCGCTTCGCGCTATCCGATGGCCGGCGTCTTCGTCGCCCGCATGAAGGACGGCGCCGTCCGCGCCGGCGTGACCGGGGCGAGCGGCGACGGCGTTTTCCTCTCGGCCGAGATCGAGAAGGCGCTCACCGCCTCGTGGAGCCCGGAGGCCATCGAGCCGCTGACGATCAGCCCGGAAGGCATGCTCTCCGACATCCACGGCTCGGCCGCCTACCGCGCCAACCTCGTCAAGGTGATGGCCAAGCGGGCGGTCGCCGCGGCAGGCTGAGGAAGGCCCGGTTCGGGCGGCATCGTTGCGCGTCGCCCGGTCCGGTGCCAAATAAACCGCGATGATCGTCTGCTCCTGCAATGTACTCACCCGAGAACGGATCGCCGCGGCAGCGGAAGAGCTCTCCGCCGAGGATCCGCTGCGCCCGGTGACACCCGGCCGGCTGTTCCGCGCCCTCGGCGCCCGTCCGCAATGCGGCACCTGCTTTGCCACCGTCCGCCGCATCGTCGCCGACGCCGGCATCGCCTTCACCTGTCCGGAGCCCCTGGCTTCGGATGCGGAGGAGGGGGAGGAGGAGATGGTCGTCGAGATCGACGTGGTGTTTGACGTCGGCCGGTAGGCCACCTAGCTTGGAATGCTGTAAGGAGCGAGACATGAAGGGCGACCCCAAGGTCATCGATTACCTCAACCAGTCGCTGCGCCACGAGTTGACCGCGGTCAACCAGTACTGGCTGCACTACCGGCTGCTCGAGGACTGGGGTTACATGAAGCTCGCCAAGAAGGAGCGCGCCGAGTTCGATCGAGGAGATGCAGCACGCCGACAAGCTGGTCGAGCGCATCATCTTCCTCGAAGGGCTGCCCAACATGCAGCAGCTCAACCCGCTCAAGATCGGCCAGAACATCAAGGAAGTGATGGAGGCCGATCTCGAAGGCGAGTACGACGCCCGCAACCTCTACAACGAGGCGCGCGAGGTGTGCCGGGTCGCTGGGGACTATGTCTCGATGAAGCTGTTCGAGGACCTGATGGCCGACGAGGAGGGCCACATCGACTTCCTCGAGACCCAGCTCGGCCTGCTCGACGATATCGGACCCGAGCGCTTCGGCCTGCTCCAGGCCGGGTCCGCTGACGAGGCGGAGTAGCGCTTCAGCCGCGCCACCAGCGCCGCGACAGGTCGTTGCCGAAGGCCGCCGGCGCCCGGGCGAAGTCGGCGATGCCGGCGAGCGCGGCATCGGGCTTGGCGATGATCGCCGTCGCCATTCGCTCGACGAGGTGCCGGTGCGGCTCCTTGGCGACGAAGGCCTCGCGGAAGGCGCCCGATTTCAGCGCCCGCGCGATCTTCGCCGAGATGCCGCCGGCGAGGTAGACCCCGCCCAGCGCCGCGAAGACCAGCGCCAGGTCGCCGGCGAACCGGCCGAGATAGGTGGCGAAGAGCTGCAGCGTCTCGACCGCGGCCGGATCGCTGCCGGCGAGCCCTTCGGCCGTCACCTCGGCCTGGTCGTTGAGCGGCGCCGGCACGCCGTCAGCGGCACACACCCCCCCCCTGCCTTCTACTTGGTTCGGGTACCGTATTGCTAACTATTTGTGTCAATTTGTCAGAGCCCAATGAGCTGATAATTTTATTTATAAACCCGTAGATGGTAAAAAAATTTAAATTCCAAAATATGTTTTTAGATAATTTTTCAAGTTTATGTTTAGAAAATTCTTGAGGTTTCTTTCCTTTGCTTATCCTTTTTTGGGCAACCTTTTCTGCGATTGTTTCTATTCTTCTTGTGATAAATTCGATAATTTCTTTCTGCTCTTCCTCGGTTTTAATTAGTTCAAAAAAAGAAGTTAAAATGCGGAGATGTACTTTCATAGCTTCTTCGAACATCGACTTGAGCGCGTCTTTGTTTAAAGAGCCCGCACGATTCTTGATTATGGAGCCTATGACCTCGACTGTCTTGATGCTTCTTCTTAACTCTTTTGTTAATTCATCGTAGTCTTCTTTGATTCCATTTTTATCGTTATAACTTCTTTCTTCATACTCTTTTTGGGCTGATAGACGGTTGTTTCTTTCTGCTTCCGGTGGCTCTTTTGGAGACGGTAAAGTTGCTTTCACGATATTATCAACTTGTACGTCGAAAAACTTAAGTTCATCAGCACTTAATGTTGCTATTTCATATTTATCAAATAAGCAAACGGCATTAAGAATAATCTCGTCCAATATATCTTCATTTTTGGAATGGTGGGAAATAAAAATTGCGATATAAGCGTTTTCATCTTTATGCAGGTTGTTAATTATTGTATCAATTACAGATCTGTTCTCATTATGATTATCAGCAAGGTATTTCGCAACAAAAAAGAAATAAAGGTATTGATAGCAAAAGCAGTAGTTTCCGAAATTGTCCATTGCGATAATGCTGGATTTTTTGAGCTTTTCAAGCAATACATCCTGATTCACTGGCAAATTAAATTTTTCGAGATATGAGGCCATGAATAAATCGAATTCGATCCCAGATATTTCCTTTGTGTCTTTTGAAAAGAATAGGAATGCAAATTCACTAAGAAAATTGATGTATGTATCAATTTCATCATTTTTTACGCCTTGTTTTCTTAGGTACATATAAATAAAGGCCTGGTAACAATATCCTTGAGATGTAATATCTTGATCAAGAGGCTTTGCAAAAGTTTCATAAGTACTAATAATAGATATTAAAAAAAAGGGATAAGCAGGCATAATTCCCTTACCAAAAACTTTCCCTATTGTCGCATTGATCAGCTCAGTTTTTTCATCAATCAATTTATAAAATTCATTATCATCTTTTCCTGTAATTTCTACAGTATCTCTTAAATGCGTCCATTTGTTGATTAGCTGATTTCGTAGTAGCGGATTTAGTTCCTCAATCTTAAAGTGTATGAATGAATTTAGTAGGTTTTCATCTTTAAAATTAAGATTAAAAATGTCATCTACAATAATAACCAATTGATTATATTTTGATAGATCGGAAATGTGTTTCTCTTTATTTAGCGCAAAATGGAAATCATCAATAATAGGGATTATCTTTTCAAAGTCGATCTTTTTAATATCGATATTATTATATTGGTCTTTAAGACTATCGATTATGCGACTATCTATTTTTCCACGGTATTGATATGTTTTATCGAAAACATACACAGGAATATTATTCTTTCTCCTTAGTTCAATAAATATCTTTTTGCAAAGTGTCGTTTTACCAGACTGGTTCTCTCCTGCGATTATAATTTTATTGTATTTATAAAATTCATTAATTAGTAGCTCAGAGCTTATTTTTTTTTCATATTCTTTTAAATCGTCAAATTTAGACAATTCTGGATAAATAAATATATCTTCTATATCTACTTTTTCTTTTCTGGAATGCGCTCTAGCTAATAATTCTGTATCTTTGAGAAAACTTGAGAATTTCTCTGTTATCTCTAATTGTCTAATTTGCAATTCGTTTTGTATCACTTCTTTTAGGCCTTCATAAACATTCTTCCACCCCAAATCGATGTTTGTAAAAATCGTAACAGGTTTACCATCCGAAGGTAACGCTAAAAGGCGAGAGAGATCATTATCATCTAACCAGCCACACGGCGATAAAATAATTGGTATGACGATGATACCCTTTCCTTGCTTTAACTCTAATGCATCATCCTTTTCTTTTATGCATGCGGCTGAAGATAGAAAATTCGCTGAGATAAAAAGACAAATAATATCTGCGTCTGATAGTTCATTATCAATAGCATTTTGATAATCTTTACCGGCAAAGATCTCTCTATCATACCAATTCTCAATTAGCCCTTTTGACCTTAAAGGGGCAAGATGATTTATGAATGAATTTATATGTTCTTCATCAATATGAGAGTAGCTTATAAACAATTTAAATTTCAAATCCTGATTCATATTATCACCTTTTCAGAGTCACCAATGTTCAATTCCCGTTTACTATTTTCACATCCTCCCACATAACCAACCTGAAAGGCCTTTTACGATAATCCACGATACAGGCCGCCAGCTCCACTGATTGGCTTTACTTACGCTAAATAAACCTCGAAAACACCTTCCATCCCAACCTTCATTCTAATTTCTTGATATGTCAGAAGAGCGCTAAATTGGCCTTGAAATTTGTTTCCTTCCAAAAATCCTGTGGCTTTGGTTTGAGTTTGAACTCTTATATTCATTGGAAATGGAATTTCTCGCCATGTTGTCAGATCAAGAACCATTTCCCCTTGAGGGAGAATATGGTTTGTTGTAGCCGAAAACACTGTGGGGGTTTTAGAATCTGCCGATATAGAATCGTTTTTGCTGAATAAAAGTAAAGAATGTAAACCAAGCTTTTCATTTAATTTCTGAAGCTTTTGATAAGGCACCTGCGTTTCGATATATGCTTCCAACTTGCCATTTTCATCTCTCTCCACAGATCCTTCTGTAATATTCATCACCAAGCCAATTAGTGGCTTTAGCCCTAAAGTATTGCTATTATAAATAATTGAACCATTCGTAATTCGAACGATTGATCTCAAGCCTGGGCCAATTGGAACGCCATGGTCTATTTCGTATTGAGGGTAATCGCGAACAATAGATTCTGGAGATAAAATATTGTGAATAATGCTCAGAGAAGCTTCCATATTTTCATAGTGACACTCGAAAATAGGCGCCGCCTCTGGTCCTCTGTTTGTTTGAAATATTTGAAATTCTTTCCCATTAGTTAAGCAGAAATAAACTGCACGTATTTCGGGATGGTTTGCATAACTCCAAGATTGTTCATCGGCGTCATTATCCAAAATAGCGCCTGGGGCTTTAGCTTCAATCACCCACCTTACTTGACCTTGAACCACGCAGATGTAATCAGCCCGGCCTCGCAGTATAGGATCATTTTTATTCTTTCTACCAAGAAAACTTTTGGGATAGGTCAGATTTTGTTCCCGAATTATGTTATTGGCGGTACCCGATCTATAACCGAGATATCTTAATAGAGGAGCAATAATTTCCTCTCGAATATCTGTTTCGTTTAAGTTGTTAAAATCGTATTCAGGAAAATCCATTGACCATTCCTGCATTTTACTATGCATAATGTGCTTCAGCCGCCGGGCGGGGATAGAAAAAGGGGTTAAAAAGCCTCTGAACCTCACTGAAAAAAAAAGTTTCTAAATTGCTGCAAGGTAGCCCGGTCGGCTGTGAAAGCGCTTGTTATGCGTCAATTAATGTAAGTTGCATTTGATAAGTTTTAAGTTTAATTTTGTCAGTAATTAAGCACGCATTCTGGAGTGTGTCATTTATTTCTCCCGCGATTATAACGCCAGTTGCTGTTTTATTTGGAAAATGTTTTGATAACAAACCAAGATACATAGATATTTGGCCAAATACCCTAAAGTCGGCTTCTCCAGATTTAAGTTCAATAGCCAATAATGAACCATTTTCGATGTTTTCTAATAAAAGGTCAATACGTTTGCCTTCAATTTGGAACTCAACGCCTTCATTATTGTTGCCAAAAATTTGGTATCCAGGAAAAAGTTGGTCAACTTGCATTATTAGGGAGTACTTCAGATCATTTTCATATGTAAAGTTGTAGTTATTTGATGTTATTTCATCATCTATCTCATTTCTTTCTTCAAAAAGTGCCTCTTGAGAATCGGAGCTTTCAGCAGATGATAAATTACTACCCATATTTATATGTTCTAAAAATCTCACATATGCGGCTATTGCATTCCTAATGGTGCCTCTGCCTTTATTTCCAAATTCTGCATACTTTCCGCTTGTGGTATATTCGGACGAAATCTTCCTAATAAGATTGATATCTTTTTCGCGATAGATATTTATTTTGTTGTTAGTTTGTTCTGAATAGTGTTGAGATATCCTATTAATTGAGTTTGCATACGCATAAGCAGTATTCGGCTTTTTACCTTCTATTGTCCTCATCCACGAATCAAATTTTTGCTTCATTTGTTTCCCCTAAAGTATTTCAGCATAACGGGGCGCGGGTGAGCAGCTTTAGGGGAAACAAATGAAGCAAAACTTGATTCGTGGATGAAACAAGCCAATATTGCTTATGCAGATGCAAACCCAATTAATAGGATATCTGAACACTATTCAGAACAAACTAACAACAAAATAAATATCTATCGCGAAAAGATATCAAATCTTATAAGGAAGATTTCGTCCGAATATACACAAGCGGAAATTATGCAGAATTTGGAAATAAAGGCAGAGGCACCATTAGGAATGCGATGGCCGCATATGTGAGATTTTTAGAACATATAAATATGGGTAGTAATTTATCATCTGCTGAAAGCTCCCGATTGTCAAGAGGCACTTTTTGAAGAAAGAAATGAGATAGATGATGAAATAACATCAAATAACTACAACTTTACATATGAAAATGATCTGAAGTACTCCCTAATAATGCAAGTTGACCAAGCTTTTCCTGGATACCAAATTTTTGGCAACAAGATAAGGCGTTGAGTTCCAAATTGAAGGCAATTAACCTTTTATTAGAAAACATCGAAAATGGTTCATTATTCGGCTATTGAACTTAAATCTGGAGAAGCCGAGCTTAGGGTATTTGGCCAAATATCTATGTATCTTGCATTTTGTTATCAAAACATTTTCCAAATAAAACAGCAATTGGCGTTATAATCAGCAGAAAATAAATGACACACTCCAGAATGCGTGCTTAATTACTAGACAAATTAAACTTAAAACTTATCAAATGCAACTTTCATTAATTAACACATAAAAGGGACTTCACAGCCAACCGGGTTACCTTGGAGCAATTTAGAAACTTTTTTTCAGTGAGGTTCAGAGGCTTTTTAACCCCTTTTCCTGCCCAGCGGCAAGCTCATTATGCATAGTAAAATAAATGGTCAATGGATTTCCCTGATACGATTTTAACAACTTAAACGAAACAATATTTAATACGAAATTATTGCTCTTATTTAAGATATCTCGGTTATCATCGGGTACCGCCAAAAACATGTTTCTTGGGAACAGAATCTGACCTATCCCAAAGTTTTCTTGGTAGCAAGAATAAAAATGATCCTATATCCCGAAAGCCGGGCCTATTACATCTCGTGGTTCAAGTCAAGTAAGGTGGGTGATTGAAACTAAAGCCCCAGGCGTATTTTGGGAAGACGCCGATGAACAATCTTGGATATGCAAAGCATCCCGAAATACGTGCAGTTATTTCTGCTTAACTAATGGGAAAGAATTTCAAATATTTCAAACAAACAGAGGATCAGAGACGGCGCTGATTTTCGATGTCACTATGAAAATATGAAGCTTCTCTGGCATTATTCAGAATATTTTATTTCCAGAATCTATTGTTCGCGATTACCCTCAATACGAAATAGACCATGACGGATCGACCAGGCTTGAGATCAATAGTTCAAAAATACGAATGGTTCAATTATTTATAATAGCAATACTTTAGGGCTAAAGCCACAATGGCTGGTGACGAACATTACAGAAGGATTTGTGGAGAGAGATGAAAATGGCAAGTTGGAAGCATATATCGAAACGCAGATGCTTATCAAAAACTTGAAATTAAATGAAAAGTTTGGTTTACATTCCTTATTTTTATTCAGCAAAAACAATTATATTCGCAAATTATAAAACCCCACAGTGTTTTCGGCTACAACAAACAATATTCTCCCTCAAGGGGAAATGGTTCTTGATCTAACAAGATGGCAAGAAATTCGATTTCCAATGAATAAGAGTTCAAACTCAAAGACCAAAGCCACAGATTTTTGGAAGGAAACAAATTTCAAGGCCAATTTAGCACTCTTCTGACGTCTCAAGAAATTAGAATGAAGGTTGGGATGGAAGGTGTTTCCGA
>CAVQBS010000010.1:0-39560 GCA_963710805.1 uncultured Alphaproteobacteria bacterium
TAGCTGCGGTAGCCCGCTCATTCTGCTGCAACGGAGTTGTAGGCGTAGGTCTCCCACGTCGGCCGGTAGTTGGCATCGGCCTGGTTGCCCCAGTAGGTCCAGCCGGGCCGCGTGCCGCGCGCGAAGAGCTCCAAATACGGTCCGCTGGAACAACTCTCGATCAGATCATACTGCTCGTCGGGCTTGCGGGAGTGTTCACGCTTGCGGGACGAGATGTAGTTCACCTGACTGCGCCCGGGAGGCAGAGTGCGCGCGTTCTTGCCGCGCACGCCGAACAGGATCAGTTCAGTGACGTTGCGGAAATAAAAGCCGACACCCCGACCGTCGGAGCCGCCGTCCTTACGGACCTTATGCCAGACGATGTTGGACTTGTACTCGAACCCCCAAGCCTTCATCACCTGAAGGCCATCCGGCAACAGGGCGTTGGGAACCCACAAATAGAGGTGCGCCGGTTCGGTCACGAGTTCACCGATCGGCAGTTGGCCGATCTCGTGGCTGGTCATCGTCTGATACCGCGCCAGACGCCGGTGCTCCGGTGCAACCTTGCCGGTGCGGTTGGTGAAGCGCCACGGCGGATCGGCCAGCACTGTACCGAAGCGTTTGCCGGCAGTGGCTTTCGCCAGCGAAATGATGGTGTTCTCTACGAATTGGTTCATTGGATGGGTCTCCAACAGGAACCACTGTACGTCGAGAACAAATCAAGAACAAGCGATCCTGTTTCTTAATGTGCCTGATTCGTTGCGAACTGTTGATGCAGGAAAGATGGCTCGCACACCTAATTTTCGCCTTGCCGCCTCCCTACTCCTGACACGCCATGACACCGGGCCGCTAGTCTCGGCGCATGTTGGACACGCGCTACTGGATCGGGGTCGCCTCGCGCGACCATGTGATGAAGGGGGTGGCCGGCGGGTTCTGCCAGCTCTCCCACGGCAAGGCCGGACCGGTGAGGCGGCTCACGCCCGGCGACTGGATTGCCTATTACTCGCCGCGCACGAAAATGCGCGGCGGCGATCCGGTGCAGGCGTTCACCGCCATCGGGCGGATCAGGCCGGGCGAGCCTTATGCCGGCGACATGGGCGGCGGCTTCCATCCGATCCGCCGCGATGTCGATTTTCTCGCCTGCCGTGAGGCGCCGATCCGGCCCCTTCTCGACCAGCTCGATTTCGCCCGAGGACATGCCTCCTGGGGCGTGGTGTTCCGGCGCGGCAGCTTCGAGGTCGGGGCTGAAGACTTCTTCAGGATCGCCGCGGCGATGGGCGTGCGGGAGGCGGTCGAGCAGGCCGGTTCATAGTCCCTGCCCAGGGAGGGCAACATCGCGGCTGTCACACGGGCGTCGTCCAGCTGTTGCACGACGATCCCCTCCCACATGCCGAAGTCGCGCAGCATGAGCCTCATCAAGAGCCACAAGACCAGCTTCGAAATTCTCGAGAACGCCGACGTGCCGGCGCGCCATGTCGCGGCGGGCGACGTCATTCTCAACACGGGGACCAACTCGAAGGAGATGTTCATCGTCCGCAAGGGGCGGGTCGCGATCGCCGTCGGCGGCAGGACCGTCGAGGAGATGGGACCCGGCGAGATCTTCGGCGAGATGGGACTGATCGACTACCAGAGCCGGAGCGCCACGGCGACGGCGCTCGAGGATTGCGAGCTGGTGCCGATCGACGAGCGGCTGTTCGTCATCCTCGTCCAGGACACGCCCTATTTCGCCCTCGACGTGATGCGCACGCTGGTCGGGCGCATCCGCCGGATGAACCAGATGCTCGCATAGTCGCCGCTCAGTCGGCGAGCAGGCGGACGAGCAGGTTGGTGCTGCGAACAAACTCGATCCGAGTCGGATACGGATTCGCCGTCATGCAATTGTCATACTAGTCCGGTTGGACCACTGAGCCAGCGAACCTTAGACGGGCGAGCGCCGGCGCGGATGATGCGGCAACATGCGCCGTGCCGCGCGAATCCTCCGGCGCGGACAACTCAGATAGTCTTGCAGCGCGGCGTCCGGATTTTGTTTTCCGGCAATGAGGCAGAGCAATGCGACCTTTGACCGGTGGCCGGTTTCTCGTGACGGTGGGATGGCGGACCGCCGCCTTCGTCGCGATCTCCTTCGGCTTCCCGCATATCCTTTCGGCGATCCAGTCGGTAACGCAGTGCGCTTCAAGCCAGGGCGGCTGCCTTGCGGTCGCGGCGCTGTCCGGCACCGCACTGAGGCCCGCCATCCTGGCGGTCTTCGCCCTGTTCCTGGTGCGGCCGATCTGGCGACGGGCGCGCACCCTCGGCATGCCGCGGGGCCTCGGCCTCGCGGTGCCGGTGCTCCTGCTTCTCGACTGGAAGTTCCTGACGACGCTTGGCGGCTACTGGCATGTGTCGCTTTCCGGCGGCGTCCTCAATTCGGGCCTGCCGTTCTTCACCGTGCTCGCTGGGGTCATCATCGTGTTCCTGATCGTCGCCCCGACTCCGGTCAATCCTCGCGACACCCTGTGGCGGCGCCACCGTATCGCGGGGGAGGCCGGGTGGTTCGGCTGCCTCGCGACGGCGGTGCTCGGGGCGGTGTCGGTAGGTCTGGCCATCGTCTGGGCCAGCCGCCTGGCCGCCATGGGGATCCTGGGGATGATGTCGCCGTTCGCCGCCGATGCCCTGCATATCGGCAAGGCCGCCGACATCGTCGCCATGGCGGCGATGGTGCCGTTCGTGTGGCTGATCCTCATCGAGGGCCTCGGCCGTCCACCGCGACCGGCGCCGCCGCCTCGTCCATCGCCGGCCCCGCCCGCGCGCGAAGCGTCATGAGAGCGGGAAGCGAGAGACGCGGCGGTGGGTGAGTGGAGCGCCGCGCAATATCTGAAATTCGAGGACGAGCGGACGCGCCCGGCGCGCGATCTCTTGGCCCGCGTGCCGCTCGACAGGCCGCAGCGGGTGGTCGATGTCGGCTGCGGCCCCGGCAATTCGACCGACATGCTGGCCGAACGTTTTCCCGCAGCCGAGGTGGTAGGGCTCGACAGCTCGGCCGAAATGCTCGCCACGGCGCGCAAACGCCTCCCCGACGTGACCTTCGTCGAAGCGGACATCGCCAACTGGACACCTGACCGGCCGGTCGACCTCGTCTTCGCCAACGCCGTGTTCCAGTGGGTGCCCGATCATCTCGGCGTTGTTGCCCGGCTGCTCGAAGCCTGCGCGCCCGGCGGGGTGCTCGCCATCCAGGTACCGGACAATCTCGACGAGCCGACACACCGGCTGATGGCCGACGTAGCGCGGTCCGGCCCCTGGCAGGCGCGCTTCGCGGCGCCGGTCGCCCGCGAGACGATCCCGCCGCCGGCCGCATACTACGACCGGCTGAAGCCGGTCTCGGCATGGGTCGATATCTGGCACACGGTCTACTATCACCCGCTGAAGGATGCCGGGGCGATCGTCGAGTGGGTGAAGGGGACGGGCCTCAGACCGTATCTCGACCGGCTCGATGCGGGGGAGAGGGAAGTCTTCCTCGCAGCGTATCTGGCTGGGATCGAAGCGGCCCATCCACCACTCATCGACGGGCGCGTGCTCTTCCGCTTTCCACGACTCTTTGTCGTCGCGGTGCGGAAATAGAAGGCTTTCTTGAGGGTTTCGGCCCTTCGGGGCTGTCCTCCGTCGCTTTCGTGCTAACATTCGCGTCGACTGACGCAACTCGTTCCCGAGGAGCCGAACGATGGAATTTGACGCGGTCCTGCTGGCGCGACTGCAATTCGCGTTTACTGTCGCCTTCCACATTATCTTTCCGTCCTTCACCATCGGCCTCTCGGCGTGGATCGCGACGCTGCTCGTCATGTGGCGGCGGACCGGCGAAGACCGCTACAAGGAGCTCGCCCGGTTCTGGACGAAGATCTTCGCGGTGTCGTTCGGCATGGGCGTCGTGTCGGGCATCGTCATGTCCTACGAGTTCGGCACCAACTGGAGCCATTTCTCGCACGTCGTCGGCAACGTCGTCGGGCCGCTGATCGGCTACGAGGTGCTGACCGCCTTCTTCCTCGAGGCGACCTTCCTCGGCATCCTCTTATTCGGCTGGAACCGAGTGCCGCCGGGACTCCTGGTGCTCGCCTCGATCTTGGTCGCGGTGGGAACGCTGTTCTCGGCCTTCTGGATCCTGTCGGCGAACTCGTGGATGCAGTATCCGGCCGGCCACACCATGCAGAACGGCATCGCGGTGCCCGACGACTGGCTGAAGGTGATGTTCAGCCCCACCTTCCCGTTCCGCTTCGTCCACATGGTGTTCGCGGCCTATATCACCACCGCTTTCGTGGTGATCGGCACCGGCGCGCGCTACCTGGTCGCCGGCATCCATCAGAAGCACGCGATGACGATGCTGAAGATGGGGCTCGGCCTCGCCGTGGTGCTGGTTCCCTTCCAGATCATCGCCGGGGACGAGTCCGGTCGCGATGTCCTCAAATACCAGCCTGAGAAGCTGGCGGCGATCGAGGCGAAATGGCAGGCGGGCACCGAGGGCCCGGTGCCGCTGGTGCTCTTCGCCATTCCGTCAGAGAAGGAGGAGCGCAATCTCTACGAGCTGGCCATTCCGGGGCTGGCAAGCATCATCGTCACCCGCTCGCGAGACGGTGGTTTCAAGGGGCTGCTCGACTTCGCGCCGCAGGACCGGCCGCCGGTGCTGCTGCCGTTCTTCGGCTTCCGCATCATGGTCGGCATCGGCGTGATCATGCTGGTCATCGCCTATTGGGGCGCGATTCAGTTGAGCCGGGGGCGGCTCGATCGATCACGCTTCTATCTCCGTCTGGCCTCGTGGTCGTGGCCGCTCGGCTTCCTCGCGGTGCTGTGCGGATGGATCGTCGCGGAGGTCGGGCGTCAGCCGTGGGTGGCGACGGGCATCCTGAGGACGGCGGATGCCGCCTCGCCGATTTCGGCGGCGCAGGTGGCGACGACGCTGGTCCTCTTCGTCATCGTTTACGGGATCATCTTCTCCGCCGGGCTCATTTACATGAACCGGCTGATCCGCAAGGGGCCGACCTCGGGTGAGGAGGCGGAGCCGTCAACCGGCGTGCCGAGCCGCCCGCTCAGCGGGGCGACCGCGTCCGAAGCGACGAGCGGAGGCTGAGCCATGGACGCCATCGCCTTCTATCTGCCGATCGTGTGGGCGGGGCTGATCGCCACCGCCGTCGCCATGTACGTGATCCTCGACGGCTTCGATCTCGGCATCGGCATTCTCTTCCCCTTCACGCGGAAGGACGCCGACCGCGACACGATGATCAACACCATCGCCCCGTTCTGGGACGGCAACGAGACCTGGCTGATCCTCGGCGGCGGCGGGCTGTGGGTGGCGTTCCCGGCGGCCTATGCGGCGATCATGCCGGCCAACTACCTGCCGGTGATCATCATGCTTCTGGCGCTGATCTTCCGCGGTGTCTCGTTCGAATTCCGCGGCGTCGCCAAGCCGCGCCACGGCGCCTGGACCTTCGCCTTCAGCGCCGGCTCGATCGTTGCCGCCTTCGCGCAAGGCGTGATCCTCGGCAACCTGATCCAGGGGATCACGCTTTCCAGCGACGGCACGTTCGCCGGGTCGGCCTTCGACTGGCTGACGCCCTTTGCCCTAATGTGCGGCGTCGGGCTGGTGTTCGGCTATGGTCTGCTCGGCGCGACGTGGCTGATCGCGCGCACCGGCGGCGATCTCGAGGCCGAGGCGCGGCGCTGGGCGCGCGGCCTGTTCCTCCTCGTGCTCATCTTCATCGCGGCGGTGAGCATCTGGACGCCGCTCGCCTTCGACCGCATCGAGCAGCGCTGGTTCTCGACGCCGAACATCTACTATCTGTGGGTGCTGCCGGCGGTCACCCTGATCGTCGCCTTCGGCGGCTGGCGCTGGATCGAACGCGGCGCGACGGTCAAGCCCTTCATCGCGTCGATCGTTCTGTTCCTGCTTTGCTATCTCGGGCTGGCGATCTCGACCTTCCCGTATCTGGTGCCGCCGACCCTGACCGTCTGGCAGGCGGCGGCAGTGCCGGAAAGCCAGATTTTCACCCTGATCGGCGTCCTGCTGATGCTGCCGATCATTCTGGGGTATACAGTGTTCGTGTACTGGACGTTCTTGCGCGGCGGCAAGGTCGTGGCGGGCGAGGGCTATCACTGAACACCGGCGGCGAGGGGCGGCGGGCTCGTGAACCGATCCAATCCACTACCGAGACCATCGCGATCGCCGGGTAGGGACGGAAAGGCGATCTCCCGCAAGCTGCTTGCTGCCGCAGCGGTCGCCGGCCTCGCCATCCTGCTCAGCGGCTGCGGCCTTCCCAACGCGCCGGTCGCCAACCCGCAGGGACCCATCGGCCTGGCGGAGCGCAACATCCTGTTCCGCGCCTTCGGCATCATGATGATCGTCGTGGTTCCGGTGTTCATCATGGCCGCGTGGTTCTCCTGGCGGTATCGCGCCACCAACGCCAAGGCGCGCTACCAGCCGAACTGGCTGTCGAACACGGTCGACGCCATCACGTGGATCCTGCCGGCGCTGATCGTGATCTCGCTCGCCGTCCATGTGTGGATCTTCACCCACGCGCTCGACCCCTACAAACCGCTCGATGCGCAGGCGAAGCCGCTGGAGGTCCAGGTGGTGGCAGAGGACTGGAAGTGGCTGTTCATCTATCCCGAACAGGGGATCGCCACGGTCAACGAGCTCGCCTTCCCGGCCGGCACGCCGCTAACGCTGAGGATCACCTCGGACACGGTGATGAACTCGTTCTTCATCCCGGCGCTCGGCGGCCAGATCTACGCGATGGCCGGCATGCAGACGCAGCTCAACCTGCTCGCCAGCGAGCCGGGCCAATTCGTCGGCCGCAACACCCAGTACAGCGGCGCCGGCTTTGCCGACCAGCATTTCGAAGCGATCGCGATGACGACGGAGGACTTCGACGCCTGGGTGGCGAAGGTCAAGCAGTCGGGGACGGCGCTCGATCAGGCGGCCTATACCGAGCTTGCCAAGCCGAGCAGCAAGGTTCCGGTGACCTACTATTCCTCGGTCGAGCCCAACCTGTTCGACAAGATCATCGCGACATTCGACAGCAGCATGGCGCCATGGCCGACAAGTAGCCGGCCGCCTTCGCGGGAGAATTCGCCAATGTTCGGAAGGCTCACCATCGACGCGCTGCCGCTCTACAGCGGCGATCGCCGCGGGCGGCGCGCTGATCACCGTCTTCGGCGCGCTGGCGGTGATGGCGGTGATCACCTGGCTGAGGGCGATGGGGCTATCTGTGGCGCGAGTGGCTCACCAGCGTCGACCACAAGCGGATCGGCATCATGTACGTGACGCTGGCGCTGATCATGCTGCTGCGCGGCTTCATCGACGCGATCATGATGCGCACCCAGCAGGCGATCGCGCTCAATTCGGACGGCTACCTGCCGCCGAGCCATTTCGACCAGATCTTCTCCTCCCACGGCACGATCATGATCTTCTTCATGGCGATGCCGTTCCTGACCGGGCTGATCAACATCGTCGTGCCGCAGCAGATCGGCGCGCGCGACGTCGCCTTCCCCTACCTGAACTCGATGAGCCTGTGGCTGACGGCCGCCGGCGCGGCGCTGGTCATGGTCTCGCTGGTCGATCGGCAAGTTCTCGACCGCCGGCTGGACCGGCTATCCGCCCTATTCGGGCGCCGAATATCAGCCCCGGCGTCGGCGTCGACTACTGGATCTGGGCGGTGCTGATCAGCGGCATCGGCTCGACGCTGACCGGCATCAACTTCATCGTCACCATCCTCAAGAGGCGCGCGCCGGGCATGACGCTGATGCGGATGCCGCTGTTCACCTGGACCGCGCTCTGCACCAGCGTCCTGATGGCCTTCGCCTTCCCGGCGCTCACCGTCGTGGCCGCCCTGCTCGAGCTCGACCGCGTCTTCGGCATGCACTTCTTCACCAACGGCGACGGCGGCAACATGATGAACTTCGCCAACCTGTTCTGGATCTGGGGCCATCCGGAGGTCTACATCCTGATCCTGCCGGCCTTCGGCATCTATTCGCAGCGTCGTCGCGACCTTCTCCGGCAAGCGGCTGTTCGGCTACACCTCGCTGGTCTACGCGACCGCGGCGATCGCCATCCTCTCCTTCACCGTCTGGCTGCACCACTTCTTCACCATGGGCTCGAGCGCCAACGTCAACGCGGCCTTCGGCATCGCCACGATGATCATCGCCGTGCCGACCGGGGTGAAGGTCTTCGACTGGCTGTTCACGATGTATCCGCGGCCGCATCCGCTTCCACGTGCCGATGATGTATCACGATCGCCTTCATCGTCACCTTCGTCATCGGCGGCGTGACCGGCGTGCTGCTCGCCTTGCCGCCGGCCGACTACCTGATGCACAACTCGACCTTCCTGGTCGCGCATTTCCACAACATGCTGATCCCCGGCGCGCTGTTCGGCTATTTCGCCGGGCTGAACCTACTGGTTCCCCAAGGCCTTCGGCTTCCGGCTCGACGACCGCTGGGGCCGGCGCTCGTTCTGGTGCTGGGTGATCGGCTTCTACCTCGCCTTCATGCCGCTCTACGTGCTCGGCTTCATGGGCATGCCGCGGCGCATGGAGCACTACGACACCGCCGCCTGGCAGCCCTGGCTGGTCGTCGCCTTCGTCGGCGCGGTGTTCATCCTGTTCGGGCTTGCGCTTCCTCGTCGTGCAGATCGTCGTCAGCGTCCGCAACCGCGCGGCGCTGCGCGACTGGACCGGCGATCCGTGGGACGGCCGGACGCTGGAATGGCTGACCTCCTCGCCGCCGGCGCCCTACAATTTCGCGGTGCATCCCCAAGGTCGAGGGCCTCGACGCCTTCCATGCGATGAAGGAGCAGGGCACCGCCTATCAAGCGGCCCGACGCGCTACGAGGACATCCTGATGCCCGAAGAACAGCGCCTTCGGCATCGTCGTCGGCGGGCTCGCCTTCGTCTTCGGCTTCGCCGTGGTCTGGTACATCTGGTGGCTGGCGATCGTCTGCGCTGTCGGCGATCGCGGTCACCGTGGTCATCCGCGCGAGCAGCGACGACACCGAATACGTGATGCCCGCCGCCGAGGTCGAAGCGATCGAGGACCGCCGCTTCGAAGCCATGGCCAGGGCGCCGGCGCCTGATCTCCGCCACGTGCCGGTCGGGGTGCCGGGCGCGCCGGTGCCGGGGACGGTGTCATGACCGACGCGGCCGCCACGTCGCCAGCCGGCGCCGAGACCGGGCGTCGCCGAGCAGAAGGAAGAGAAGGCGCTTCGGCTTCTGGATCTACCTGATGACCGACGCGGTCATCTTCGCGCTGCTCTTCGCGACCTATATCGTCATGTCGCGCGGCACGGCGGGCGGGCCGACCGGCAAGGACCTGTTCAGCCTGCCGCACACCTTCGGCGAGACGATGCTGCTTCTCGTCTCAGCAGCACCACCTTCGGCTTCGCCACCGTTGCGACGTCGGGCCGGCGAGCGGCGGCGCGGTCATCGCGCTGGCTCGTCGGTCACCGCGCTGCTCGGCCTCGGCTTCGTCGCCATGGAGATCCAGGAATTCACCGGGATGGTCGCGCGTCGGCGCCGGTCCCGACCGCAGCGGCTTCCTGTCGGCCTTCTTCACCCTGGTCGGAACCCACGGGCTGCACGTCAGCCTCGGGCATCGTCTGCATCCTGGTCATGCTCGGCCAGATCGTCGTTCAAGGGGCTGACCGCGCCGGTGTCGTCGCGGCTCTTCCGGCTCGGCCTGTTCTGGCACTTCCTCGATATCGTCTGGATCGGCATCTTCTCGATCGTCTACCTGCCGGGAGTTCTGTAGATGGCGGACGCGGCCCCGACTGAAACCCGCGATCTCAGGTCGTATCTGACCGGCCTCGTGCTGGCGCTGGTGCTGACGGCGATCCCCTTCGGCCTGGTCTATTTCAAGCTGCTTGCCGTCGGGCCAGCGATCGCGGTGCATCGCCGTCGCGGCGGTGGTCCAGGTGGTCGTCCATCTCCGCTTCTTCCTGCATATCGATTTCAAGCGGACGCCGCGCGACGAATCTGCTGGCGCTCGCCTTCGCCGCCTTCCTGATCTGCATCATGGTCGGCGGCAGCCTGTGGATCATGTTCGACCTCTACTACCGGATGATGATCTGACCGCATCCCTCTCCCCCAAGGACCCACAAGGGGAGAGGAAATCGACCATCCGTTCCCGTCGCCCCATGTACATCGACATCTCCGAAATCGCCCAAGCCTTTCCCGATTTCCGCGTCGCCGTGGTGATCGCCGAGAACCTGGAGATCGGTTCGGACCGGCCGGCCGAGCTGGAAGCGCTCATCGCCGAGCGCGAAGCGGCGGCCCGGCAACAGTGGAAGGGAAGGGAGCTCGCCGACATCCCGGGGGTGGCGGCGTGGCGCGGCGCCTACCGCGCCTTCGGCATCAAGCGCACCAGCTACCGCTCGTCGGTCGAACGGCTGCTCAAGAACGTGCTCGCCGGTCGCGGCCTGCCGCAGATCAATCCCTTTGTCGATGCCTACAATGCCGTTTCGCTCGCCCACGTGATGCCGCTCGGCGCCGACGATCTCGCCAAGGTGACTGGCGACATCGCGTTTCGCTACGCCCGCGTCGGCGACGAGTTCGTCGACATGACGTCGGGCGTAGAAGCAGGGGACAGCCCCCAGCCCGATCCCCCCAAGGACGGCGAGGTAGTCTATGCCGACGAGGAGAAGGTGCTTTGCCGCCGCTGGAACTGGCGGCAGAACCTTAATTCGCTGGTGACGCCGCTGACGACGCGGGCGGTGATCACCGTGCAGACGAACGGCGTCGGCGACCTCGACGCGGCGGTCGCCGACCTCACCGATCTGGTCGGCCGCTTCGCCGGCGGCGCGACAAAGGCCACCGTCGTCGACCGCATGCGGCCGCGCGTCAGTGTGAGGTGAGGGCGACTTCCCGTTGCGTGTCATTCCGGCCCCCGATCGAAGTCGGCGGTAAACTCCAGCCGGAAACCATCGCTGGCGAAGCCCATATCGGAACCGCCCTGTGGTCGCGCTGCCAAGGCAGTGGGCCCCGGCTTTCGCTGGGGTGACGTCGCGGAGGAGGCCGGCAGGGGCGTTGTTCCGGGCCTCCCGGAGCGGCCGGTGCTGGGCTCACCCGAACAGCTGGTCGAGGCAGGTGAAGCTCGAGCTCCAGCCCATGTTGTGATTGTCGCGCTGCTCGACGGTCTCGAAGAGGCTTTGCACCAGCTTGAGCCGGGTGCCGTCCGGCGCCGGCGCGAAGGTCAGTTCCACGACGGTCTCGTGGCCACGGCTGCCGTCGGGCTGCTCCCACGCCCATGTCATCACCAGCCGCTTCGGCGGGGCGATCTCGCGATAGACGCCGGATACCGTGTGGCGCTCGCCCTTCTGGTTCACCATCACCGTGCGCCAGGCACCGCCCTCACGGACGTCCAGCGACTGCTCCGGCGTCTCGAACCCCTCCGGCCCCCACCATTTGACGAGGATGGCGGGATCGGTCCACGCCTTGAAAACGTGCTCGGGGGAAGCCTTGAAAACACGTTCGATAACGAGCGTGCGGTCGGCTTCCGAGCCCTGGCGGACGGCGGCGGCGCTGTCCAGATTGCTGGTGTCACTCATCTCCGGTCTCCTCTTCTCCGTTCTTGGCAAGGAGCCTTTCGAGACGGTCGAAGGACGCATCCCAGAAGGCGCGATACTGCTGTATCCAGTCGTCAACCGCCCGGAGTGCCTCCGGACGGATGCGGCACACCCGCCACTGCCGGTCGATGCGCCGCTCGATCAGGCCGGCGTCCTCCAGCACGCGCAGGTGCTTGGAGATGGCCGGTTTGCTGATCGCAAACGGCGCCGCGATCTCGCCGGCCGAGCGCTCGCCCTCCTTGAGCAGGCGCTCGACGATGGCGAGACGGGTCGGGTCGGCAAGGGCGCCGAACACATCGGTGACTGCAGGCATGCGTAGGCTCCGTAATTAACTTGATGGTTAAATGAATGGCAAACGGATGTCAAGGCCACCCCGGTGGGATCGATTGGCTTGGCCGGCGAGGGCAGCATAACGGCCATCTACCGTGCAAGCGACTTGGCGGCTGGAAAGGTTGCTGGCTTTTCCCGAGATATAAAGATATGTATATGTGCGTTGAGGGTCAGTGGCAGGATGAGGATGCAGGCAACGGTTTCAGTGGAAGCGCTTCTGACGACGCTCAGGGCGGCGGGTGAGGGCACGCGCCTCAGGGTGCTGGCACTCCTCCATCAGGCGGAGCTGTCGGTCAAGGATTTGACGGCGATCCTCGGCCAGTCGCAGCCCCGCATCTCGCGCCATCTGAAGCTCCTCGCCGACGCGGGTCTGATCGACCGCTACCCGGAGGGCGCATGGGTCTTCTACCGCCTGACCGAAGCGAGGCCCGGCGCGGCGCCTCGCCGGCGACTTCTGTCGGCCGCCGACCGGGATGATCCGGTACTGGCGCGTGACCGCGAGCGGCTGGCGCAGATCAAGCGGGACCATGCCGAAGCGGCGCACCGCTATTTCGCCGAGCACGCCGGCGAGTGGGGCACGATCCGCGCCCTCCACGTTGCCGAGAACGCAGTCGAGGCGGCCGTGCTCGAGGCCATCGGCAACCGGCCCTTCGACAGCCTGCTCGATCTCGGCACCGGCACCGGGCGGATGCTGGAGCTGCTCGCATCCGCTCTACAGCAGGCGGTCGGCATCGACGCCTCGTCGAGCATGCTGGCGGTGGCCCGCGCCAATCTCGACCGCGCCGGCATCACCAACGCCCAGGTCCGGCTCGGCGACATCTACAATCTGCCGCTGCCGCGCGGCTCCTTCGACGTGGTGACCATCCATCAGGTGCTCCATTTCCTCGACGATCCGGAGCGGGCGCTCGCCGAGGCGGCGCGGGTGCTGCGGCCTGGCGGGCGGCTGCTGATCGTCGACTTCGCGCCCGCACGAGCTGGAGTTCCTGCGCGAGGAGCTTCGCCCACCGCCGGCTCGGCTTCGCCCGACGACCAGGTCGCCAATGGATCGAGGCGCCGGGCCTCGTGCTTGACAGCGCCATCGACCTGCCGGCCCGCGACAGCGACAAGCTCAAGGTGACGCTGTGGCTCGCCCGCGACCAGCGCATCGCCGTCGCCGGCGAGCGCGACCGGGAGGTGGCGTGATGGGCGATGCAGCGAAGCGCGCGAGCCGGCTGCTCGGTACCAACTCCCAGCCTCGGGGTCTCCTTCGAGTTCTTCCCGCCGAAGACGGACGGCGATGGAAGAGACGCTGTGGCAGTCGATCGAGCGGCTGGCGCCGCTGGCGCCGACCTTCGTCTCGGTGACCTACGGGGCGGGCGGCTCGACCCGCGAGCGCACCCATGCGACGGTCGCCCGGATCCTCGAGGAGACGACGCTCAGGCCGGCGGCGCATCTGACCTGCGTGGCGGCGACGCGCGATGAGGTCGACGCGGTGGTTCGCGACTATGCCGGCGATGCGGCGTGCGCCACATCGTGGCGCTGCGCGGCGATCCCGAAGGCGGGGTCGGAACCGCCTACGTGCCCTATCCCGGCGGCTACGCTAACGCGCGCCGAGCTGGTCGCCGGCATCGCGCAAGCTCGGCGATTTCGAGATCTCGGTCGCCGGCCTACCCGAGAAGCACCCGGAAAGCCCCAGCATTGCGGCGACCGACATCGACATGCTGAAGCGCAAGGTCGACGCCGGCGCCGACCGGGCGATCACCCAGTTCTTCTTCGACAACGATCTCTACGAGGCCTATGTCGAGCGGGTGCGGGCGGCCGGCATCGATATCCCGATCGTTCCCGGCATCGTGCCGGTCCACAACTTCGCCCAGATCGCGCGCTTCGCCGGCGGCTGCGGCGCCTCGGTGCCGGACTGGCTCGCGCAGCGCTTCGAGGGGCTCGACGACGATCCCGCCGACCCGGCAGCTGGTCGCCGCCGCGGTCGCCGCCGAGCAGGTGCTCGACCTTGTCGACCGCGGCGTCACCGACTTCCACTTCTACACCATGAACCGCGCCGACCTGGTCTATGCCATCTGCCACCTGCTCGGCATGCGGCCGACCAAGCCGGCGCCGGCGGAGGCGGCGGCATGACCCTTCTCGGCATCGACCATATCCAGATCGAGGTGCCGGAGGGCAGCGAGGCGGCGGCGCGGGCCTTCTATGTCGACCTCCTCGGGCTCGAGGAAATCCTGCGTCCGCGCGCCGGCGCCGGGCGCAGCTTCCTCTGGGTTCAGCTTGGCGACCAGCAGATCCATTTCCGCTGCGGCGCCGATTTCCGGCCGGCCGCACTCGCCCATCCCGGCATTCTGGTCGATGACATCGACGCACTGGCCGAGCGGCTGACCGCCGCCGGCCAGACAATCACCCGCGCCGACGCGATCGACGAAGGGCGGTTTCACCTTCGCGATCCGTTCGGCAACCGGCTCGAGTTCATCGCCGCCAAGACCGGGAGCATGGCGTGATGAATCGCGCGGCGATCCTGTCCATGCTGTTTGTCGGTGGCTTGCTTCCCGGCACCGTGGCGCTTGGTGCGACGCCGATCGAATGCCCGGCGACGCTGACGACACAAGCGCGCGACGCCAACGGGATTCTGTGGCAGGCGCCGGGCTCCGCGTGGCTCGACGCAATGAGCCTTGATCGCGTCGATGACCAGCCGGGCTCCCAGTCGATCACCTGCACCTTCAAGATCAGCGGCGCGATCGAGACCTATGTCGATGGCGACTGCACGGTCAAAGCCGGCGACTATGCCGAGATCGAGGAAAGCGACGACGGCGGCATCCACGCCATCGTCTGCGTCCCGTCGAACGGTCGCACCGAAGAATGTCACGTCACATGCCAGTAGGAACATCATGACCCGTCCCGAAACCGCTGAGTCTGTCCTTGCGGCCGCCGCCGCCAAACGCGTCCTCGTCCTCGACGGGGCGATGGGGACGATGATCCAGTCGCTCCGCCTGTCGGAGGAGGATTTCCGCGGCGAGCGGTTCGCCGACTGGCCGAAGGAGCTCCGCGGCAACAACGACCTGCTCAACCTGACCCAGCCGGAGCATCTGAAGCGCTTCCATCTCGCCTATCTCCGCGCCGGGGCCGACATCATCGAGACCAACACCTTCTCCTCGACCTCGATCGCGCAGGCCGACTACGGCATGGAGGCGCTGGCCTACGAGCTGAACCGCGAGGGGGCACGGATCGCTCGGGAGGCGGCGGACGAGGTGACGGCCGAAACGCCTGAGCGGCCACGGTTCGTCGCCGGCGCCATCGGCCCGACCAATCGCTCGGCGTCGATCTCGCCCAGGGTCAACGATCCGGGATTCCGCAACGTCACCTTCGACGACCTGGTCGCTGCCTATGGCGAGGCAGCGCGCGGCCTGATCGACGGCGGCGTCGATCTCATCCTGTTCGAGACGATCTTCGACACGCTGAACGCCAAGGCGGGCGTGGCGGCGGTCGACGAGGTGTTCGGCGAGAAAGGGGTGCAGCTGCCGGTGATGATCTCCGGCACCATTACCGACCTTTCCGGCCGCACCCTTTCCGGCCAGACGCCGACCGCCTTCTGGTACTCGCTCCGCCACGCGCATCCGTTCTCGGTCGGGCTCAATTGCGCGCTCGGCGCCAAGGAGATGCGCGCCCATATCGACGAGATCTCGCGCGCCGCCGACACCTTCACCTGCGCCTATCCTAATGCAGGACTGCCCAACGAGTTCGGCGAATATGACGAGAGCCCGGAAGCGATGGCGACACAGCTCGGCGAGTTCGCCCGCTCCGGCCTGGTCAATATCGTCGGCGGCTGCTGCGGCACGACGCCGGAGCACATCCGGGCGATCGCCGAAACGGTCGAGGGCGTCAAGCCGCGGGCCGTGCCGCACATCGCGCCGCGGCTGAGGCTCTCCGGCCTCGAGCCGTTCGAGGTGGCTACGTGACCGAGCGTACCGCCACCTTCGTCAATATCGGCGAGCGGACCAACGTCACCGGCTCGGCCCGGTTCCGCAAGCTGATCACCGCCGGCGACTACGACGCTGCGCTCGAGGTCGCCCGCGACCAGGTCGCGAACGGCGCCCAGGTGCTCGACGTCAACATGGACGAGGGCCTGCTCGATTCCGAAGGCGCGATGGTCACCTTCCTCAACCTGATGGCGGCCGAGCCCGACATCGCCCGGGTGCCGGTGATGATCGACTCGTCGAAATGGTCGGTGATCGAGGCGGGCCTGAAATGCGTGCAGGGCAAGGCGATCGTCAATTCGATCTCGATGAAGGAAGGCGAGGCGGCGTTCCGCGAGCAGGCGGAGAAGGTGCGCCGCTACGGCGCGGCGGTGGTGGTGATGGCCTTCGACGAGAAGGGCCAGGCCGACACCTTCCAGCGCAAGACGGAGATCTGCGCCCGCGCCTACCGCATCCTGACGAAGAGGTCGGGATCGCGCCCGAGGACATCATCTTCGACCCCAACATCTTCGCCGTCGCCACCGGCATCGAGGAGCACAACAATTACGGCGTCGACTTCATCGAGGCGACGCGCTGGATCAGGCAAGAACCTGCCCGGCGCGCACGTTTCGGGCGGCGTCTCGAACCTCTCCTTCGCGTTCCGCGGCAACGAGTCGGTGCGCGCCGCGATGCACTCGGTGTTCCTCTACCACGCGATTCGAGCCGGCATGGACATGGGCATCGTCAACGCCGGGGCGCTGCCGGTCTATGACGACATCGACCCGGAGCTTCGCGAGCTTGCCGAGGACGTGGTGCTCAACCGCCGGCCCGACGCGACCGAGCGGCTGCTCGAGGCGGCCGAGCGCTACAAGGGCGGCGCTCGGCGCGCAAGGAGGCCGACCTCGCCTGGCGCGAATGGCCGGTCGACAAGCGGCTGGAGCATGCGCTGGTCAAGGGCATCACCGATTTCATCGAGGCCGACACCGAGGAGGCGCGGCTTGCCGCGAGCGCGCCGCTCGAGGTGATCGAAGGGCCGCTGATGGCCGGCATGAACGTCGTCGGCGACCTGTTCGGCTCGGGCAAGATGTTCCTGCCGCAGGTGGTGAAGTCGGCGCGGGTGATGAAGCAGGCGGTCGCCTACCTGATGCCGTTCATGGAGCAAGGAGAAACGCGAGCACGGCGCCGGCCGAGCCGAACCGCGCCGGCGCGCATCCTGCTCGCCACGGTGAAGGGCGACGTCCACGACATCGGCAAGAACATCGTCGGCGTCGTGCTCCAGTGCAACAACTACGAGGTGATCGACCTCGGCGTGATGGTGCCGGCCGAAGATCCTCGAGACGGCGCGGGAGAAGCAGGTCGACATCATCGGCCTGTCGGGCCTGATCACGCCGTCGCTCGACGAGATGTGCCACGTCGCGGCGGAGATGGAGCGCGAGGGTTTCGACCTGCCGCTGATGATCGGCGGCGCGACGACCAGCCGCGTTCACACGGCGGTCAAGATCAGCCCCAACTACCACCGCGGCCAGACCGTCCATGTCCTCGATGCGAGCCGGGCGGTCGGCGTGGCGGGCAAGCTCCTCGGCGCTGGCCGCAATGACTACATGGCCGGCATCCGCGAGGAGTATGTGAAAGTCGCCGAGGGCCACGCGCGGGGTGTCGCTGACAAGCAGCGGATGTCGCTGGCGAAAGCGCGCGATGATCGCTTTGACATCGACTGGAAGGCATACGCGCCGCCTCGGCCGAGCTTCCTCGGCACGCGGGCCTTCGACGATTATCCGGTTGCCGAGCTCATTCCCTACATCGACTGGACGCCGTTCTTCGCCGCATGGGAGATCAAGGGCACCTATCCGCTGATCCTCGACGACCCCAAGGTGGGGGAGGCGGCGCGGTCGCTGTTCGCGGATGCCCAGGCGATGCTCGACAAGATGGTGGCGGAGAACTGGCTGACCGCCCGCGGCGTCGTCGGCTTCTGGCCGGCCAATGCCGAGGGCGACGACATCATCGTCTTCACCGACGAGAGCCGGACATCGGAGCGGGCGCGGCTCCATACGCTCCGCCAGCAGATCGCCCGCTCGAACACCAGACGCAGGCACGTAGCGCTCGCCGACTTCGTCGCGCCGGTGAAGACCGGCCGCGCCGATTTCATCGGCGGCTTCGCGGTGACGGCCGGCATCGGCGAGGAGGCGATCGCCGAGCGCTTTGCGCGCGCCAATGACGACTATTCGAAGATCCTCAGCCAGGCGCTCGCCGACCGGCTGGCGGAAGCCTTCGCCGAGCGGATGCACCAGCGGGTGCGGAAGGAGTTTTGGGGCTATGCCGCCGACGAGGCCTTGTCGAACGCCGAACTGATCGCCGAGGACTATCGCGGCATCCGACCGGCGCCGGGCTATCCCGCCCAGCCCGACCACACCGAGAAAGCGACGCTGTTCGACCTGCTCGACGCCGAGGCGGCGACCGGCATCAGGCTCACCGAGAGCTTTGCCATGTGGCCGGCTTCGTCGGTGTCGGGGCTCTATTTCGCCCATCCCGACAGCCACTATTTCGGCGTCGGCCGGATCGAGCAGGACCAGGTGGAGGATTACGCGGCGCGCAAGGGCTGGTCGATGGCCGAAGCCGAGCGCTGGCTCGCCCCGATCCTCAACTACGAGCCGGGACGCCGGGATGCAGCGGAGTAGGGCATACGGCGGTTACTTATCGTCCCGCTCGTCCAGCACCGCGCGCATCGTATCTCCGACAATGCGCGGCAGGTCGCTCACCAGGCCGTCAACCTTGCCTTCCACCCTGCCGACCCGGGCGTCGAGCCCGTCGACCTTGCGGTCGAGCCCGTCGACCTTCTCCTCGACCCGCGCCACGCGGGTCTTCAGGACCGCGAGGTCGTCGCTGTTCCGGCGGGTTTGCTCGAGGATGTGGCGCGTGACGGTCTTCTCGCCGCGCACCTCGTCAACGAGCTCGTCGAACTCTTCTCGGGTCACCGGGGCAGCCATGTCGAAATCCTTGTCGCTGCGCAGGATACCACCGTCTTTCGGGCATGCCAGCGATTCCTTTGGTGCCTGCAACCTCCGGGCGAGAATGTGGCAGTTCCCGCCGCAAGCATTCCTGCCATAGTCCGTTGTGACTATTGCTCTCCGATTCCGTGTGTCGTGCTCCATGAAAGCAAGCCTTGCCCCGACCCTCGCTGCCGTCGCGGTGGCTCTTGCGGCGTTCTCGACCTGTGCCGCCGCCAACGTGATCGACGGCGCCGACGACCGGGATTCGTTGCTTGCCATCGGAGCTGAGCTCGGCCTGTCGGCCGACGAGATCGCCCGCATCCGCAAGGTGTCGGGCAATGTCGGCTGCTTCCTGCCGACGCCGTCGCTCGGCTCCGGCGCCCTGTTCCTCACCAACGACCAGATCCTGACGGCCGGCCACGTTTTCTTCGATCCGACCACCGGCGTGCGACGCTCGCGCTGCTTCTTCAAGAACCAGGACGAGCCGTCGGTGAAGATCGACCTGGTGCCGGAGGCCGGCCGGTTCGGGGCGACGCCGCCAAAACCCGGCTCCAACTACGACTTCGCCATCGTGCCGCTGGCCGAGCCGATTGCCGGCGCCGAGCCGTTCCCGGTCGCCGAGACCGTGCCGGTCAAGGCCGGCGACCGGCTGATCGTCATCACCGCCCATCCGGCGGGGATGGAGAAAGAAGTGCCGAACGAGGTGCCGGTGGCTCAAGCGTGCAAGGTGCGCCGGGTGCCGATCTCGTCGAGCATCACCTCGTTCTATCGCTCGGACTGCGACGCGAGCGGGGCGTCGTCGGGCGGCATGAACCTCGTCCGGGTCGGCGAGGAGCTGGTGTTTCGCGGCGTCACCATCACCACCGGGCTGTGGCGCGACCCGGACCTCAACGGCGCGCCTTATGACGAGAAGCGGGGGAGCGTGACGACTTCCCTCGGCACCGATGCCGCCATCCTCGAGGCCGGGCGGAAGCTTGCGACCGACGGGCGCTTCTGGTCGGCGGCGCCTGCCGCGCAATAGATCGGGCTGCCGATTGGCTTCGGGCGGGGAGGCACGCCTTGCCTCTCGTCGCGGAGCGGCAAAAGCGCCTACACTCCACCGGCACGAGGTGCGCTAGCGGGGAGGGAACCGGCTCTTGCTGCCACAAATCTGGCCGGCAATTCTCACCCTCGGCGGGATCCTTTTTGCGATCGCCGCGGGAGAGGGGGCGATGGCGCTGTTCGCCCTGGCGACCGGGGACGGCCACGCCGAGGAGTTCGGGGTTTCGGCGGCGGTGACCACGATGGTCGCCGGCAGTTGCGTGCTGACGACCCGCGGTCGCCCGTTTCAGCTCGAGTTCCGCGATGCCACGCTGCTCACCGTCGTCGCGTGGGTCGTGGTGCCGGCTTTCGCCGCGCTGCCGCTGATCGCCCACCCGGTCAATCTGCCGCTGGTCGACGCCTATTTCGAGATGGTGTCCGGCATCACCACCACCGGTGCGACGGTGATCACCGGGCTCGATACCCACCCGGCCTCGGTCCTCTTGTGGCGCTCGACGACCCAGTGGATCGGCGGCATCGGCATCATCGGCTTCGCCATCGTCATACTGCCGTTCCTCAAGATCGGCGGCATGCAGCTCTTCCGGCTGGAGTTCACGGAGCGGTCGGAGAAGGCGATGCCGCGCATGCGCAGCATCGCCGTTGCGGTCGTCGAGATATACGTGACGCTCACCGTCGTGTGCATGGTCGTCTACCGCCTGCTCGGCATGACGTGGTTCGACGCGCTGAACCACGCGATGACGACGATCTGCACCGCCGGCTTCTCGACCCACGACGCATCGTTCGCCTATTTCGACAACCCGGCGCTCGAATGGGCGGCGGTGATGTTCATGGTGCTCGGGGCGCTGCCGTTCCTGGCGCTCCTCCGCATGGCGCGGATCGGCACCCTGCAGGACCGCTTCGATCCACAGGTCGTCACCTTCTTCTCGCTCCTCGTGATCCTGGTGGCGGCGTTCGCCGTATGGCTCTTGGCAGAAAAGAGCCTGCCGGTCGACACCGCCCTTACCAAGGCCGCCTTCAACGTCGTGTCGATCGCCACGACCACCGGCTTCACGTCGACGGACTACGTACTGTGGGGAGCCTTCGCCTCAGTCTGGTTCTTCGCCTTGAGCTTCGTCGGCGGCTGCACCGGCTCGACCGCCGGCGCCATCAAGATCTTCCGCTTCAAGGTCATGTTTGCCGTGGTGAAGCAGCATGTCCGGCATGCCATCTACCCGCACATCGTCGCGCCGATCCGCTACGGCGGGCGGGTGATCCCGGATGAACAGGCGGGTTCGGTGGGAGTCTTCGTGTTCGTCTACATCGCGGCGTTTGCGCTGGTGGCGGTTGCCATGGCGCTGCTCGGGCTCGGCGCCGAAACCAGCATCTCGATCGCCGCCTCGGCGATCGGCAATATCGGCCCGGGCATCGGCGAGGTGATCGGCCCGGCCGGCAATTTCAGCAGCTTGCCGGACGCGGCGAAGATCATCATGTGTCTGGCGATGATCATGGGGCGGCTTGAGATCCTCGCCGTCCTGATCATGTTCATGCCGAGCTTCTATCGGTAGAGGCCGTCAGGGCAGGGAAAGCAGGTCCCAGACACAACGAAGCCGGGCACGCGCCCGGCCAAGGCCATACAACTCGGGTACTCAAGAACTGGCTGGCCTCAAAGAGCGCCGACAACAACCGCAGCAACAAAGAGGAACGCAGCACACACCATCGCCATATGAAGCGGGCGAGCAAGGCTCATCATAAGGGCCTCCTGTTCCCCGAATATGAAGAGGAGTCTACCCGCACTTCGGCGGTCGGCAAGCGTTTTTTATGCTGCGCTGCGAAGAGCGTTCGCCGTTCTCCTGAGCGGACGAACGTAACGCCCTCAAAAGGCGGATGGACTGCCTGTGGAAAAGTTTGCCGTGCCGGGCGCCTACTGATCGCCTCCGAACCGCACCGCCAGCCCCGCGAGCACGTGGTTCGTCCAGATATTGGTGGACACGTGGCCGCCCTTGGAAAGGTCGGCGTTCACGTTGGCATAGCTCAGCTTGTACTCGCCGAAGATCGAGAAGCGCTTGGTGATCGGGATATTGACACCGGCCAGCACCTGCGCCGCCACCCCGGCCCACTCATACCTGAACGTCCTGGGGAAGCCTGGCCCGGTCACCTCGACATGCGGCTCGGCGGCGCCGATGCCGGCTCCGACATAGGGCTGGATCTTGCCGTTGGCCCCCAGGGGCGGAAGCTGGCGCACCGCGTTGAGGGTGACGAGGTTGATGCCGTCGGTGAACTCGAAGGTGCTGAACAGGTTGGAGACCTTGCTCGGGCTCGACGCGGGACCGCCCATGTACTTGCCGGTGACCTTGACCTTGGCGCTCGGCTTGGCCCGCACCTTGGCGTGGGTATAGTCGAGCATGAAGCCCCACTCCGGCACCGAGTCCTGCCAGAAGGTGGCGCGGGCGCCGTAATAGGGGGCGCCGCCGTCCTTGAAGAACGATAGGCCCAGCCACGGGACGTCGTGCATGGTGAAGTCGCTGTTGCCGCGCTTGAAGGTGGCGTCGCTGTCGAAGCTGCCGTTCCAGCCGCCGTAAATGCCGAACTGCATATCGGCCATCGCCGGGCCGCCCAGCGCAAACAGCGCCACGGCAGCAGCAGCCAGTCCCTTCACCCCAATCTTTCCGGACATGCCGGTTCCTCTCCCCATGGAGGATATCGGATATCCACGGTAGCTGTGTCCCTTTTCCCACACGCACCGCGGGGCTTAAAGGATTTTGTCGCGTCTTCTCCCGGAAAATCGGCAACTGTTGTTGCGATGTCGCAGTTGTCGGCTGTGACGGCGCAAACTTTCCATCCGGTCGGAATATGCTCTAGCGTGCCGACGACCGGAGGCCTTCTGGCAAAACAAGAGCGACATGGACACTTTCAAGACGGCGCGCGACGCGGCCTTCGCCTTGCGGCCGGATCAGCCGGTCTACTGCTTTCGGCCGGCGGTCCTCACGGCCGATGCGCTGGCCTTCAAGTCGGCGTTTCCCGGCAAAACCGCCTATGCGGTGAAGACCAACGGCGAGCCGATGGTGCTGGATACGCTGGCGAAAGCCGGGATCAATTGTTTCGACGTCGCCTCGCCGGCCGAATTCGCCGCAGTGCGGGCCGTGGCGCCGAAGGCCGAGCTCCTCTACACGCACCCGGTCAAGGCCCAGTCCGACATCCGGCTGGCGCTCGAAACCTACGGCATCCGCGTCCTTGCCCTCGACCACGAGGACGAGGTGGCGAAGATCCTGCGCGCGGTGCACGGCCTCGACCTCGATCCGGAGGAAATCACGCTCCTGGTGCGGCTCGCCGTCCGCGGCCATGCCGCCTACGAATTGTCGAAGAAATTCGGTGCGGCGCCGGGCCACGCGGTCGAACTGGTTCAGCGAATCGCCCGCATCGGCTTCCGGGTCGGGCTCTGCTTCCACGTCGGCAGCCAGGTGGAGGACACCGACACCTACGAGCGCGCGCTCGCCTCCGCAGCCTGGGTGCGGTCGCGGACCGGCAGGTGCCGATCGCGCTCCTCGACATCGGCGGTGGCTTTCCGGCCCCTACGGTCACGATCCGCGGCAGAAGGCGCCGGCCCACCCCGATACGGCGGCGCTGATCGCCGAGGTGGTGGAGGAAGCGCGGGAATGGGGCTTCGACGATGTGCCGATGGTGGCGGAGCCGGGCCGGGTGATCGCGGCGCGCGAGCTTCTCGCTGATCGTCCGCGTGCTTCTCAAGAAGGGGCGGCGACTCTACATCAACGACGGGATCTGGGCGTCGCTGTCGGATTCGTGGACCGGCAAGATCACACTGCCGGCCCGGCTGTTGCCCGACCCGGCGCGGCGGAAACGCAACGGCGATCCGCACAAGGTGGTGCCGTTCAAGGTGTGCGGGGCGACCTGCGATTCGGTCGACATCCTGTCGCGGCCGTTCTTTTTGCCGGAGACGGTCGACACCGGCGACTGGATCGAGATCGGCCATATCGGCGCCTACTCGCTGGCGCTCAGGACCCGGTTCAACGGCTTCTATCCCGACACCTTCGTCGAGGTGACGACGCCGTTCGAGGCGGCAGGGCCGGCGGAGAGCTTTGCCTCGGTCGAGACGATGGCGGACTAGGCGAATGATGACGCATGCCGACCTGCGCAGGCACAGCATCGGCACCATCGCGGCGCTGAGCGTCGCGGTGGGAATCGGCGTGCTGGCGCTGAAGTTCTTCGCCTATCGGATCACCGGCAGCGTGGCGCTCTATTCCGACGCGCTGGAAAGCATCGTCAATGTCGCCGCCTCCGGAGCGGCCCTGGCGGCGATCCGCTACGGCGCCCGGCCGCCGGACGCCAACCATCCCTACGGCCATCACAAGGCGGAGTACCTGTCGGTGGTGGTTGAAGGCGTGCTGATCATCATCGCCGCGCTGTCGATCCTGCGCGAGGCCTACTTCGCCTTCCTCACGCCGCGCATGTTCACGGCGCCGGTCGAGGGCTTGCTGGTCAACGGTCTCGCCTCCGTCATCAACGGCGGCTGGTGCTGGTTCCTGATCAGCGAGGGGCGCAAGCGGCGCTCGCCGGCGCTGGTCGCCGACGGCCGGCACCTCCTCACCGACGTCATCACGTCGGTCGGCGTGCTGGTCGGGCTTGTGCTGGCAGTACTGACCGGCATCGCGCTGCTCGACCCGGCGCTCGCTGCCCTGGTCGCGCTCAACATCCTGTGGTCCGGCTGGCGGCTGATCCGCCAGTCGCTCGGCGGGCTGATGGACGAGGCGGTTCCAGGGGAGGAAGCTCGAGGAGATCCGCAAGATCATCTCGGCCAATGCGGAGGGCGCGATCGAGGCCCACGACGTGCGCACCCGCAATGCCGGGCGGATGACCTTCATCGAGTTCCATCTGGTGGTGCCCGGCTCGATGGCAGTCTCCGACGCCCACTCCATTTGCGACCGGATCGAGGCGGCGCTCAGGGCGGAAGTCTTCGACGCGATGATCACCATCCACGTCGAGCCGGAGGAGAAAGCCAAGCATCAGGGCGTGGTCGTGCTTTGAACCCGCCGTGTAATGCCGCGGCGCTGTTGATCGCGAGAGGCGCTTCATGGGGGAGAACGACCGGGGCGGACGGATCGGTTGGTCGTGTGATGCCGAGTTCCCTCAGCTTGTTGACGATCTGCATGTATTTGAAGATCGGTATGTTGTTGGCACCGCTCGGCGCGTTGGCCATTTCGCGCGCACCGGCCACCGCTGACACCAGATCGGCGACGGTAATTCCGTCGGCGTGCTCGTTGAGAACGCGCGTCACGGCCGTGTCGTAGGCGATCGCGCCGTTTATCATGCTGGTGAGATACGCGACCGCCTCGTCTCCGCGATGGAGCGAGAACGAGTGGCCGTCGGTGAGGGCGTCGACAGCGCCGTTTCTAACGGCGTGGGCGGCGCGCTGAAAAGTCAGAAGGTTGGCGGCGGGGTCGGCGTCGCGGAACGTCTGGTAGTAGCCGGTCGTCTCGTCGGCGAGGTGCAGAACCTTCGGCCCGGGCAGGTACACGGCAACGTGGCCGGCGGTATGGCCGGATGTGCGCAGCACGAGAACGTTGCCGTCGAGCAAGCTCCAGCCGTCCCAGGAGGTTCCGCCGATGTCGATGGCGGCGAGCGGCAGCGACTCGAAGAGGGTCAGGCTTTTGGTCTCGGTGTCGAGCCCGCCGAACAGATCAATCAGCTGCTGGGCGAAGACCCTGCCCGGCGGCGCGTCGGGAAGGTAGGGGCCGACTTCATCAAAGGCGCCGCTGAAATAGCCGACCTGGTCGCGCATGAGGGTCAGGTCGTGGGCCGAGATGAAGTGCTCGGCCGGAACCCCCAGTGTGTCGATCCAGGCATTGTTGCCGACATGGTCGGCGTGACCATGGGTGTTGATGAGCACAGCCCGATCGAACGGCATCAGCCGCTTCGCAGCCGCGTCGAGGTACTGGATAAATCCGGCCGTACCGCCGGTGTCGACAACGACGAGGGTCGAGCCGCTCTTGTAGAGCAGGGCGTTGGCTACATCGATCTCGCCCTTTTGGATATCGAGCGGCCGCCCGCCGACAAGTTCAACATCGGGTGCGACCTCGACGATGTCCCCATAGGCGAAGGGATCACCTTGTGCGGCTCCGATCAATAGCAGCAAGGCGGTGGCCCAGACAAAGAAGTAGCGGATATGAATGGCTTCCCCCAGTCGACGCAATCGCCGAAGACAGGTTCAGGATGCTCGGCACCACTGTACGCCATTAGCGCCGATCACGGTATTCAGGACGCTGAAGCTTGGTTAAATCTCCGGACTGGGGATGCACCGACGGAGAGGTGCGCCCTGGGAGAGCGCAATCCGGCGGGAGCCGCACGTCGTTGCGCCGATGCGGTAGGCAAGGCTGACCCTGTCGCTCCCGGTGGGTCAGATCGGCGTCATCCTTAGACTCTTCATTAATGGAATAGCCCGCATTTTAGCGGCATGCTCCGTCGCGTTGCGTATCTGACGGTGGCCGCCGGCTTGTGCATGCTGGTAACCGGCTGCGCGTTCAATTTCCTCGGCTTCGAGCGCCGCGATACGTGGCGCGTGCAGGCCGATCGCGCCTGCATGGCGCAGCACCCGGAATCCTATTTCATCCACCAGGCAAGCGCCATCAACGGCAAGGGCGTGTGCGGCATGCAGTACCCGCTCAAGGTCGGGGCGCTGGAGGATGGCACCATCGGGGTCGGCCCGGACGCCATGCTCAACTGCCCGATGACCGAGACGCTTTCGGCGTGGATGCGCGACGCGGTCCAGCCGGCGGCCTTCGCCTATTTCGGCATGCCGATCGTCGAGATCACGCAGATCTCAAGCTATAGCTGCCGTACGCGGAACAACAAACGGGGAGCCGAGATCTCCGAGCACGCCTTCGGTAACGCCCTCGACATCGCCGCGTTCAAGCTCGCCAACGGCCGGGTGGTGAAGGTGAAGTCCGGGTGGTACGGGCGCTCCGACGAGCGGCAGTTCCTCCGCGAGGTGATTGCAACCGCCTGCAAGACCTTCAAGACGACGCTTGGCCCCGGCGCCGCCTATCACAGCGACCATTTCCACGTCGATCTCGCCCATCACGGCAAGAGTGGAACCTACACCTACTGCAATCCGAAGCCGACCATGACGCCGCCGGTCCGGCCAGCCTTATGACGGCGCGAAATACGCCGCCATTCCCGGCCAGCCCCGCTACGATCTGTCGGTTGCCTATACCGGATCGATCAGCCGGCAGGAGGGCCCGGCGAGTCCGGCGCTCCCCTTGCCGCCCATCACCGCGCCGGTGCAGTTCCCCGCCAAGGATTGAGGGTTCTAATCCACGAGGCGAGGTAAGCCGTCGCGTGGCGTCCCTGCGCTCGAAACCGCCGATCTACCGGCGTCCGCCAGTCTCAATCGGTTGCCGTGCGAACCGGCTTTGGGGCCGGCGTGACCGGCGAAGCGCTCAGTCCGGCATGAGGCGGGTCAGACCTTGCCGTAGCCGCCGCCGGTCGGGGTGATGACGATCACCGCGTCGCCCGGCATCATGCGGGTCTGGTCGCAGCCCTCCAGCTCCTCGATCGACCCGTCCTTGCGGCGCACCCGCGTCGCGCCGACCTGGCCGGGCTCGCCGCCCTCCAGGCCGTGGGGGCGGACCTTGCGATGCGAGGAGAGGATGGCGCAGTCCATTTCCTCGAGGAAGCGGATGGTGCGCTCGGTGCCGGCGCCGGCCGACCATTTGCCGCGGCCGCCGGACCCTTTGCGGATATGGAAATCCTCGAGCATCACCGGGAAGCGGAACTCCAGCACCTCCGGGATCGGTGAGGCGCGAATTGGTCATGTGGGTGTGGACGGCGTCGGCGCCGTTGAAGTCCCGGCCCGGCCGGCGCGCCGGAGCAGATCGTCTCGTAGTACTGCACCCGGTCGTTGCCGAAGGTGAGGTTGTTCATGGTGCCCTGCGCGGCGGCCATCGCCTTCAGCGCCCCGAACAGGCAGTTGGTCACCTGCTGGCTGGTCTCGACATTGCCGGCGACCACGGCGGCCGGATAGCGCGGCGACAGCATCGAGCCTTCGGGAATGACGATGTTGAGCGGGCGCAGGCAGCCGGCGTTCATCGGGATCGGATCGTCGACCATGACGCGGAAGCAGTAGAGCACCGCCGCGCGGGTGACCGGCTCGGGCGCGTTGAAGTTGGTCTTCTGCTCGGGGCTGGTGCCGGTGAAGTCGACGGTCGCCTCGCGCCTGTCGCGGTCGACGGTGATCTTCACCCTGATGACGGCGCCCTGGTCGGTGTTCACGGCGAACGCGGAATCGTGAAGAGCGTCGATCACCCGGCGCACGCTCTCGGCGGCGTTGTCCTGGACGTGGCCCATATAGGCGCGGACGACGTCGAGGCCGTAGTGGTCGACCATCCGCTGAAGCTCGTGGACGCCCTTCTCGTTGGCGGCGATCTGCGCCTTCAGGTCGGCGATGTTCTGGGCGACGTTGCGGACCGGCCACGGGTGGTCGGTGAGCAATGCCGTCAGCTCGGCCTCGCGGAAGCAGCCGCGCTCGACGAGGCGGAAGTTGTCGATGAGGACGCCTTCCTCCTCGACGCTGGTGGCGAGCGGCGTCATCGAACCCGGCGCCGAGCCGCCGACGTCGGCGTGGTGGCCGCGGGAGGCGACCCAGAAGAGGATCGGCGGCGTCTCCTCGCCGTGCCCTGCGCCGAAGACCGGCGTGCAGACCGTGATGTCGGGGAGGTGGGTGCCGCCGTTATAGGGCGCGTTGAGGGCGAAGACGTCGCCCGGCCGGATGGCGCCGGCATTGAGGCGGATGATCGTCTCCACCGAGCGGTCCATCGAGCCGAGATGCACCGGCATGTGCGGCGCGTTGGCGACCAGACGACCCTCGCCGTCGAACACCGCGCAGGAGAAGTCGAGACGCTCCTTGATGTTCACCGAGTAGGCGGTGTTCTGCAGCGTCACCCCCATCTGCTCGGCGATCGACATGAACAGGTTGTTGAACACTTCGAGCATCACCGGATCGGCATCGGTGCCGATCGCGGCGCGCTTCGGCAGGGGCGCGGCGCGGGTCATGACGATGTGGTTGCGCGCCGTCACCTCGGCTTGCCATCCCGGCTCGACGACGATGGTCTGGTGCGGCTCGATGACCAGCGCCGGCCCGACGACCCTGGCGCCGGGCAGAAGCGCCTCGCGCAGGAAGACGCCGCTATCGTGCCAGGCGCCGCCAGAATAGAAGCGCGTCCGCTCGGCCGGCTCCGGTGCTTCCGCCGACAGCGGCCGGTTCGGCTCGTCGATATCGGCGCCGCCGCCGACCGCCTCGACTTCCAGCGACTCGACGACCAGCGGCTTGCCGTCGAAGACGAAGCCGAACTGCTTGCGGTGTGCCGCCTCGAAGGCGCGGGCGATGTCGGCGGCCGGAGCGATGGCCGACGGACCGGCGCCGCATCGCTTCTCGAGGATCGCAACCGGCAGCGACGTATCGGTGCCGTCGTAGCGGACATGAGCGCGGGCGACGATGGCAATGTCGCCGGGATCGACGCCCTGCTGGCAGAGCTCGCCGGCCACTTCGCCTTCCAGCTCCGATTCCACCTCACCCAGCGCCGCGGCCTCGTCGACGGGCTTCATCACGGCGCGGTTGCGGGTGGCACGAATGTCGGCGAGGCCCATGCCGTAGGCGGACAAGACGCCGGAGTGGGGATGGATCAGCACCGTCTTGATGCCAAGCGTGTCGGCGACCAGGCAGGCGTGCTGGCCGCCGGCGCCGCCGAAGCAGTTGAGGGCATATTCGGTGACGTCGTAGCCGCGCTCGACCGAGATCTTCTTGATGGCGTTCGCCATGTTGGCGACGGCGATCCTGAGGAAGCCGTCGGCGATCTCCTCCGCCGCCTGTCCGTTGCCGATCTCTTCCGACAGGGCGGCGAACTGCGCGGCGACGGTGTCGGCGTCGAGCGGCTCGTCGCGATGCTCGCCGAAGATATGAGGGAAATATCGGGGCAGCAGCTTGCCGACCATCAGATTGGCGTCGGTGACGGCGAGCGGGCCGCCCTGGCGGTAGCAGGCCGGGCCCGGCCGGGCGCCGGCGGATTGCGGGCCGACCTGGTAGCGGCCCTGCTCATATTTGAGGATCGAGCCGCCGCCCGCCGCGACCGTGTTGATCCGCATCATCGGGGCGCGGATGCGGACCCCGGCCACCTCGGTCTCGAAGGTGCGTTCGTACTCGCCGTCGAAATGCGACACATCGGTCGACGTGCCGCCCATGTCGAAGGCGATGACACGATCGAAGCCGGCGCGGCGCGCCGTCTCCACCGCGGCAACCACGCCGCCGGCCGGACCGGACAGGATGGCGTCCTTGCCCTGGAACAGCCTCGCATCGGTGAGGCCGCCCGACGACTGCATGAACATCAGGCGAGGCACATGGTCTTCCGGGTGAAGGTCGGGCGCGGTGATCTCGCGCGCCGTCGGCGGGCTGGTCAGTTCCTGGGCGACCCGGAGGACGTAGCGGCGCAGCAGCGGCGACAGGTAGGCGTCGACGACCGTCGTGTCGCCGCGGCCGACGAGCTTGATCAGCGGCGACACCTCGTGGCTGGCTGAAACTTGCGGGAAGCCCATGCGTTCTGCCAGTTCGGCGACCCGGCGCTCATGCTGCGGCCACGCCCAGGCGTGCATGAACACGATCGCCACAGCGCGGATGCCGGCATGCCAGGCGGATTCCAGCGCAAGCCGGATCGCCACCATGTCCGGCTCCTTCTCGACCGTGCCGTCGGCGCGGACCCGCTCGTCGACCTCGCTGACGCGTTCGTAGAGCATCTCCGGCTTGACGATGTTTCTCGCAAAGATGTCGGCGCGGGCCTGGTAGCCGATGGCGAGCGCGTCGCGAAAGCCGCGGGTGATGAGCAACAGCACCCGGTCGCCCTTGCGCTCGAGCAGCGCATTGGTGGCGACCGTCGTCCCCATCTTGACGGTGGCGATATCCTCCGGCCGGATCCATGAACCGGGCTTCACATGCATCAGCTCGCGGATGCCGTTGATGGCGGAGTCGCGGAGCTCGGTCTTGTCCTCCGACAAAAGCTTCGTCGTCGAGATGCGGCCATTTGGATCGCGGGCGACGATGTCGGTGAAGGTGCCGCCCCGATCGACCCAGAAATCCCATTTTCCGGTTGCGTTCACTGGTATGAAATCCAAGGTTCCCGTTGCCGGGACGATTGCAAAAACATCTGGATGAACCTCGCGCGCGGGCGTCGGATCGAGGACGCAGGCCTATGTTTTCCGGTCGCCTGACGCTAGGTTCAGGCAGGGGCAGCTGGGCCTGGTGGAGAAGGAAATGAAATTCGGTTCAATCATCGTCGCCTGGCTCGCCTGGCTTGGCGTGAGCGGGAGCGCCCTCGCCGCCTGTCAGGGGAGTGCAATTCTCTATCAGGATAGCTTCGACAGGCTACAGCCAACTTGGGGTACTGAAACGGATTCGTTCAAAGTCGTAAATAGCCAACTTGAAGTCCAGCCTCCCGCCGACACCTATTTCTGGGCGGCGAATTCGGCCAATCTCTACGACGACATCAATGTCTGCGTCACGATGACGACGATCACCGAAGTCGATCCGCTTGAATCGAAGGCCGGGCTGGTCTTCTGGTACACCGACGCCAACAACTTCTACGTGTTTGAACTTGCACCGAACGGCAAGGCGTCGGTGTGGCGGCGCCAGCGGGGCAAATGGCTCGCCCAGGTGGAATGGCGCGACGTTGAGGGCGCCAACCAGGGAAATGGCGCGATCAACGAGCTGCAGGTGACGACGGTCGGCAGCGACGCGACGTTCTACGTCAACGGCACCAAGTTCGAGGAGCTCACCGGTTCGCCGCCCGACAACGGGCAGCAGATCGGGATCTTCGCCGCCTCGCCGCCGAACGGGGTCGCCGACTTCGGCTTCGACAACCTGACGGTGACGAAACCCTGACGTGGGTCAGTTTGCCGCGGCGATGCGGGTGACCGCAGCGCGCCGACCGAGCGCGACATAGCCGGAGAGCGGCGGGCGGGCGAGCCGCGACAGCCGAGTTCCATTCCCCCGGCAATCCCGACTATCGTGTTGCGATGAATCTGTGGACCTGGATCGGCGCTGCAGCCGAAAGCAGTACGGAAGCGGTCGGCGCGGTGATCGACTGGCTGGGCGGCCAGTTGGGGGCGATCGCCGACCCGGTCGCCCGCAAGCAGGTGGCGTTCTCGGTGGCGCTGATTGCGCTGTCGGCGAAGATGGCCAAGGCCGACGGGATCGTCACCTCGGCCGAGATCGCGGCCTTCGAACGGGTGTTCGCCGTCCCGGCGAGGGAGGAACGCAACGTTGCCCGCATGTTCGAGCTGGCGCAGCACGACGTTGCCGGCTTCGAATCCTATGCGCGCAAGATCGCGGCGATCTACGGCGACGACCGGGAGAGCCTCGCCGACGTCATCGACGGGCTGTTCGCCATCGCGGCGGCCGATGGCGCGGTGCATGACGCCGAGTACGTGTTCCTCGAGCGGGTCGCAGCGATCTTTGGCATCGAAGGGCGGGCGTTCGAGGCGATCGCGGCGCGCCATGTGGTGCCGGAGGAGGGCGATCCCTACCTCGCGCTTGGCGTCGACCGGTCGCTGAGCCTCGCCGAGATCAGTGCGCGCTACCGCTCGCTCGCGCCGAGAACCACCCCGACCGGCTGATCGGCCGCGGCCTGCCGCCGGAGGCGGAAGCGATCGCCCACGAACGGATGGCGGCGATCAACCTGGCCTGGCAGCGCATCCGGCTGGAGCGAGGCTGATCAGCCGAGACCGTGCGACAGGGCGAAGCCGATGAGGAAGCCGAGAGCGGTGATGAGCCCGGCGGCGTTGTGGTCTTCGGCGAACGCTTCGGGGATCATGGCGTCGACGATGAAGACGAGGCAGGCGCCGCCGGCAAGACCCTGGACGATAGAGACGCCCTCGGGGCTGAGGTCACCGAGCAGCAGGAAGCCGGCAAGGGCGGCGAGTCCGGTGGCGACCGCGACCAGCGTCCAGACGCCGAAGATGTGTCCGGCGCCGTGGCCGGCCGCTTTCATGCGGGTCGTCGAGGCAATCCCCTCCGGCACGTTCGACAGGAACACCGCGACGACGGTGGCGATGCCGAGACCCGTGCCGGTATAGAAGTTGACGCCGATGATCACCGCTTCCGGGATGCCGTCGAGGACGGTGCCCAGCATGACGACCCCTTCGTCACCGCTGGGCGGTGGGCCTATCAGGGTCGGGCGCTTGCGGTGGCGGGCACCGGCGCTATCGAGATAGAACAGCCCGGCACCGAACAGCCCGGCACCCACTACGAAACCGATCGCCGCCGGAACGAAGCCGCTCTTGGCGAACGCCTCGTCAAGCAGTTCGAAGGCGGCGACCGAGAGCAGAATGCCGCTGGCGAAGGCCATCGCGGCGGCGATCAGACGGAGCGGCGGCCGAAGAAACCAGGCGACAAGGGCGCCGAGAGACGCAGCGCTTCCGGCGACAAGGCCCCAGGCCAGAGCGGACAGCGCCAACGAATCCTCCCTCGATCCTCTCCCCGTCGCGGTTCCAAAGTGTCCCGACCGCCGCCACCCGTGTGGTGCCGCGGGGCGCGTTCCGCTATGCCGGAAGCGAATCGGGCCCCCCGCGATGATGTCACCCGTCCTTCCGATCGAACAGCACCCGTCGCCCAATCACGGCCCGCGCGCGCCGGGCAAACCGACCGACATTCTGCTTCTCCACTACACCGGCATGGCATTGCCGGAGCGGGCGCTCGAGTGGCTGTGCGATCCGGCCTCGCAAGTGTCGAGCCACTATCTCGTCTTCGAGGACGGGCGGGTCGTCCAGCTCGTCGACGAGGCGCGCCGGGCCTGGCACGCCGGACGATCAAGCTGGGCCGGGGAGCGGGACATCAATTCCCGCTCGGTCGGCATCGAGATCGTCAATCCCGGCCATCAGTTCGGCTACCGCCCGTTTCCCGAACCGCAGATCGACGCGCTGATCGCGCTTTGCCGCGCGATCCTTTCGCGCCATCCGATTCCGCCGGAGCGGGTGCTCGCCCATTCCGACGTGGCGCCCGACCGCAAGGAGGATCCGGGCGAGCTTTTCCCTGGCAGCGCCTGCACCAGGCCGGCATCGGCCACTGGGTGCCGCCGGCGCCGATCATCGCCGGGCCGGTGATGCAACGTGGTGACCACGGGGAACTCCGTGCTCGCCCTCCACGAGAGAATTCACGAAATACGGCTACGACCTTGGCGACGAAGCGGAATTCGGTGCGGAGACCGAGGCGGTGGTGACGGCCTTCCAGCGCCATTTCCGGCCAGACAAGGTAGACGGGATCGCCGACGTCTCGACCGCGACGACGCTCGACCGGCTGATCGCTGCTCTCCCTAGCGCTGCCACGACTGGATCGGAATGACGTGAGCGTGGATTGGCTGGATGGGTTCGCTATTATGCCCGTCGAATGCTCGTGTATTCGGCGTGTCGGGAAGGGGCGTATCGGTGAGCATTGACAAAGCAAGCGGGGGTCGGAACGACCACGCCACCGAAGGCATGGGCGGCAAGGGTCTTTACGACCGTCACTCGGAACCACAAAGCGAGGGCATCAGGCGGCAGGAGGCGAGACTGCGCAATGCCGTCCGGCATCTCGACCTGTCGGGTGCCGAGTTGCGCATCCTGGACTATGGGTGCGGACCGGGGCGGAACTCGGTGTCGGCGATTCACGGTGTCCTGGACGAGCTCCGTCGCCGCGACGCCGACATTCCCGTCGTCGCCGTGCACAACGACCAGATGGGCAACGATTGGAACGGTCTGTTCGCGACTATCGCCGGCCCACACGGCTATCTGCACGACGACGATCATATACGGGTCGAAGCCTCGATAGGCAGCTTCTTCCGACCGGTGGCGAGCGCCGGCAGCGTCGACCTCGGCCTGTCGTTTGCCGCCTCCCATTGGCTGTCCGGCCCGGTCCGGATCGCGTCGCCGGGAAGCCTGTTCTTTTGCGACCTGCCCGAGCCCGCACGCGGCGAGGTCGCGGCCATGGCCGCGCGCGACTGGTCGAATTTCCTCAAACTGCGCGCCAGCGAGGTGAAATCCGGCGGCTGGCTGATGGTCGACGGCTTGTCCTCCGTGCCGGATGCCGCCGACCCGAGCGGCCTGCGCGCGGCCGGGCGTGGCTTGTACCGTGCCTTCTGGCAGGTTGCGGCTGAGCTTGCCGACGAAGGCCGCATCGATCCCACCCTCCTCGATGCGTTCGTCTTCCCGGTGTACTTCCGCCTGTCGGAGGAGGTGCGCGCGCCGCTTGAGGGCGAGGCGGAGCTGAGGGAGGCCTTCGAGATCATCGAACTGACCAACGAGCAGCTGCCCATGCCCACCGAAGAGGCGCTGGCCGCCACCGGAGATGTGGCGCGCTACGCCGCGTCCTATGCAGGCTTCGCCCGCGCTTTCGCCGAATCGACACTGCGCGATGGCCTCTTCCTGGGATCGACGGCCGACGCCGATGCGGCCGACGCGCTTGCCGAGGCGTTCTTCCGCCGGTTGCAGGAGCTCTTCGCCAGAGAGCCCGACCGCCATGGCTTCGAACATCAGGTCATGACGCTCGTTCTGCGGAGGCGATAGGCCACCGGCCGAGCGAATCGTCGGGGATGGGGCGCTTGACCCGGATGGGATCGAATGCCTATCTCCACCCTGTCAGCTGGCCGGACGGCCGCTCCGGCAAGTGCCGAAAGGCCGCCGGGGGAGGAAAGTCCGGGCTCCACGGAAACACGGTGCCGGGTAACGCCCGGCGGGGGCGACCCCAGGGAAAGTGCCACAGAAAGCAAACCGCCGGTCCGGCGCGAGCCGGCGGGTAAGGGTGAAAGGGTGCGGTAAGAGCGCACCGCGCCGCCGGTAACGGGGGCGGCATGGTAAACCCCACCGGGAGCAAGACCGAATAGGGACGACGCGCGGGCTTTCGGCCTGCAGGCCGGTTTCCGCGCCGCCGTCCGGGTAGGTCGCGCGAGGCGTCCGGCAACGGGCGTCCCAGATGAATGGCCGTCGCGCGGCGGAAACGCCGCCGTACAGAACCCGGCTTACAGGCCGTCTGGCATCGATGGGGCGCCGTCGTCCGACAAGGGCGGCGGCGCCGCCCGTTCGGGGCCTGACGACCGGCGCCCGGCACTTCCCGCCACCGTCAGCGCAGCCCGAAGCGGATCAGCATCCAGGCGAAGGCGAGCGCACAGAAGAAGACGAGAACCGCGGCCACCATGCGGTTCCGGCGGCGCATGCGGGCCCGCGCCTCAGCGCTTTCCGCCGGCGAAAGCGGGGAGAGGTCCGGCCCGGAGGTCGGCTCCGGTTCCGGCGCGGTCTTGGTGTCTTCCGGCCTATCCTGCGTCATCACAGGCTCGGCGCCGCGTCGCCGTGCATGGCATGGACGGCCTGGCCGCTTCCGGCCTCGAGATTACCGGCCCGGTGTCCATAGAGGTTGCTCAGCACGCCGACCAGCAGCGCGGCGGCAAACATGGTGACGGCGAAGGCGCCGAAGCCGAACGCCAGTGCCAGGTTCTTCGACCGCTGCTGGCGGACCATGGCGGGTGTCGGAGCCGCGGCGGCGAGGGCCAGAGACGCGGGCGGTGCGGCGGCGGCGCGCTCGGCAACCCTGGTCTCCTGGTGGCCCCACATGTGGATGACGATGAGGATGCCGGCGAGGCACATCATGCTGCCCGGGATCCAGATGACGACGCCGCCGAGCTGCTCGTCCGCCAGCGGCGAGATGCCGAACAGCCGGCCCGCAATGTCGTAAGCGCCGTAGAGGACGTCGCTCTTCAAGACGGTGTAGGCGCCAAGCACGATGTTGGAGAGCGTCACCACCCACAGCATCATCAGCCGCACGCCGTAGCGGAGCCCCTGCCGCGCCGGCCGCTGGTCGAAGACCAGCCACCAGAACAGGAGGCCGGCGATGAGCATGGTGACATGCATCACGTAGTGGACCGGCTCGTTGACGATGGCGAGGTTGTGGTAGCGGGGGACCTCCCAGACATAGAGGGCGGCGACGAAGAGGATCGTCGCCACCGTCGGCCGGGCGAGGAAGCGGAAGACGGAGCGAAGCGCGCCGTTCGACACGATAGGCTTCACCACGTTGCCGCCGAGCGTGGCGCGGAGCCCGGCGCTGAGGATGCCCTGCGGCGCGGCCAGCGCGATCAGCATCGGGCCGATCATTCGCAACAACAGGTGCTGGATCTGGTGCATCCAGAACAGGCGCTCGGCGATCGGGTCGATCGGCGACTGGAGGGAGAGAAAAACGGCCGCCAAGCCGCCGAAGAACGCCGCGTGCCGCCACGGCGGCAGCGGCTCGGTGATGGCGCGGCGGCGGAGCATGCCGACGATGTAGATGATGGCGACGAGCGCCGTCGGGATGACGATATCCGGCGTGAGGTTCCAAGCCGTCCACGCGGTCTGCTCGGTGAGCGTCGCGTCCTCATGGGCGAAAGCCGGCGTCGCCGCCGCGATCAGCAAGGTGGGCCAGAGACGAAAGAGGTGCCGCCGCGTGGTCATGTCCGACCGCGGCGGTTCGCGATGCCTCGACAGGGAATGGCGACCTCCTTTTGCCAACCAAGGGACGCGCTTCGGCCCTAGCCGGGATGACAGTGTTGGGCGAAGCCCTAGCGAGCAGGCCCCGAGACGCTGAAAAATTGCCCCTGCCGTCCGCCCCGCATCTGTCCATCCCAGCACAAATCTGGGGCGATGTTGTGCCGTGGCGCGCACCGCGCGCGCATTTGTCGCCGTCGGCCTTCACGGGCGGGCGGGGCGAGCAGGGTAGGGCCGGCCACCGGCCCATACGAAATATTAAGCCTAACAGGGCATGACTGGAACCTCCGGCGGTTTGTGTTGCGTCCATTGACGGCCCTCGAAATCCCATGATATCCCATGTAATCCCAAGAGAGGGCTGGAGCGCCGCCGTCATCGGACCGGACAGTCACAAAACCGGCGAGCAGCGCATCAAGTCTTCCGGGCGGCGGCCGACATCCGGCCACCGGCCGCCTTCGACAGGGATCGCGGCAACATGGCGCCGCGGCGGGGAAGACGAGGGCGATGGACGAATTCGTTTCCACCTTCACCAACCGGCTGGACGCCAAGGGACGGGTATCGATCCCGGCGCCGTTCCGCTCGGTGCTGGCGGTGGACGGGTTCGACGGGGTCTATTGCTGTCCGACCCTCGACCGCCAGGCGATCGATGCCGGCGGCAACCGGTTCCGGGAGATCATCCGGGCAAGCCTCGCCAATTTCGAGCCGTTCTCGGAGGACCACGAATTCCTGTCGACGACGCTGATCGGCGAGAGCGAGATCCTCAAATACGACCGGGAGGGGCGGGTCATCCTCTCCGAGACCATCAAGGAGCATGCCGGCATCGCCGACCGCGTCACCTTCGTCGGCCAGGGCTACAAGTTCCAGATCTGGGAGCCCGAGCGTTTCGTCGCCTACCGGGAAGAGGCCAAGAACCGGTTGCGCGACCTCCGACGGACGCTCGGCTCCGGCCACCGCGCGGCGGGCGCGAATCCGGGAGCACGGACATGATCGCGGGCCACGACACCGGCAAGCCGGGCGTCGTTGGCGGACCGGCCCGTCACATTCCCGTGCTCATCGACGAGGTCATGGATTACCTCGCGCCCGGCGCCGGTGGCACCTTCATCGACGGCACCTTCGGGGCCGGCGGTTATACCCGGCGCATCCTCGATACCGGCGCCTCGGTGCTCGCCATCGATCGCGACAAGCAGGCGATCGCAGCCGGGCGTCGGATGGCAGAGGCTGCCAGCGGCAGGCTCACTCTGATCGAGGGTCCCTTCTCCGAGCTCGACCGCCTGGCTGCCGAGTGCGGGCACGAAACGGTCGACGGCGTGGTGCTCGACGTCGGCGTGTCGTCCATGCAGCTCGACCAGGCAGAGCGTGGCTTCTCCTTCCGCCAGGAGGGACCGCTCGACATGCGGATGGGCGCTGCGGGGCCGACCGCCGGCGATATCGTCAACGGCATGGAGAGCCGCGATCTGGCGCGGGTGATCGCCGTGCTCGGCGAGGAGCGCAAGGCCCGCGCCGTCGCCGCGGCGATCGTCAGGGCGCGGGCGGAGCGGACGATCGCGACGACCAGCGAGCTCGCCGACATCGTGTCGCGGGCGGTCGGTCGCCGGCGGGCCGGCGAGATCCATCCGGCGACGCGGACGTTCCAGGCGCTCCGCATTTTCGTCAACCGCGAACTCGACGAGCTGGCCGAGGCGCTGGCGGCTTCCGAACGGGTGCTCGCGGCGGGCGGGCGCCTCGTCGTCGTCGCCTTCCACTCGCTCGAGGACCGGATCGTCAAGCGATTCCTGGCAGAGCGGTCGGCGGTGAGGTCGGGCGGATCGCGCCACCGGCCGGAGGCCCATCCGCCCGAGCCGACCTTCGAAGCGCTGACGCGGGGCGCGGTGGTTCCGGGCGAGGCGGAGGTCGCGGTCAATCCGCGCGCCCGCTCGGCGCGGCTTCGGGCAGCGCGGCGGACAGCGGCGCCAGCGCGCGGCCTCGACAAGCGGGCGATCGGCGTTCCCGATCTTCCCGCATTCCCGATGGGGAGGGAGTGATGCTACGGATCGTCAACTTGCTGCTGCTCGCGATCATGATCGGCGGTGCGGTGGTCACCTACAACCTCAAGCACCGGGCCGAGGTGGTGGCCGACCGCGTCGCGCGCCTCGACGCCAATATCGGCGACGAGCGGGAAGCGATCGCGCTCCTGAAGACCGAGTGGAGCC
>CAVQBS010000011.1:0-215002 GCA_963710805.1 uncultured Alphaproteobacteria bacterium
ACCCCTGACCCCCAGATTCGTAGTCTGGTGCTCTATCCAGCTGAGCTACGGGCGCTTTCGCCGAAAATCCGCTGAAAGCGGAGCGGTCGGCGGCCATAGCTAATGAAGGTGCGGCTCGAATGCAAGCGCTACGGACGGGGTCGAGACGGCGTCCGGAAGGCCGTCGGACGACTCCCGGACGGGTGCGGGCGGCGGACGGGACACGCCGAGACGCGATCGTTTCGCCGAGACGCTGCTAACGGCGGTCAGGACCTGCCGCCGCGACCGTTCTGACCGCGCCGGTCGGGGATGGAGATCTCGAAGCGGGCACCCGGTCCGGATTTCTCCACCAGTGACACCGAGCCGCCATGGGCGCGGGCGAGCTCCGACGCGATGGCGAGTCCGAGCCCGGTGCCACCCGGCCGGGCGCCGCCCTGGAAGGCCTGGAACAGATGCGCCCGCGCCTGCGGCGGCACGCCCGGCCCGGTATCGTCGACGGCGATGGTGACGCCGCCATTGCGGCGCTCGGCGGAGATCGTCAGCCGCCGCACCAGCGCCGGGCTCAGGTCGCTGTCGAGCGCCTGCATGGCGTTGCGGCCGAGATTGACCAGGATGCGGAGCAGCTGGTCGGGATCGGCGTCGATCTCGAGTCCCTTGGGCACCTTGTTCTCGAAGGTGATGGTGGCGTGCCCGTCGAGGCCGAGCACGTCGGCGACGTCGTCGACCAGCCGGTCGAGAACGAGGAGCCGGCGGGCGGGCGGCGCCTCGCGCGCGCGGCCGTAGGCGAGCGTCGTCTGGCAGTAGGAGATCGCCCGGTCGAGGGCGCTGATCAGCTTCGGCGCGAAGCGCTGGACGGTGGGGTCGGGCAGGCTGCCGAGCCGGTCGGAGAAGAGCTGCGCCGAGGCGAGCATGTTGCGGAGGTCGTGATTGATCTTGGAGACGGCCAGTCCGAGGTCGGCAAGGTGGCGCTGCTCGCCGAGCGTCGCCTGCAGCTCCTGTTGCATCCGGGCCAAGTGGTCCTCGGCGACGCCGATCTCGTCGCCGCGTCCGCTGGGGCTGACCACCCGCGACGGATTGTCGGGATCCTCGGCGAAGGTCACCATGCTCTGCGACAGCCGCCGCATCGGCCGCACGAACATCCGGTCGACGCTGAAGAACAGGACGCAGGAGAGGATCACCGAGATCAACGCCGCCAGCCATAGCAGGTTGGCCGAGTAGTGGAGCATGGCGGCGCGCAGCGGCGCGTCGCCGATCACCAGTTCCACCGTGGCGCTGCTGTGCGAATTGCCGATGACCCGCAGCGTCCGTTCCTTCGGGTTCACCATGGTGGTGAAGGCGGCGAAGATGTCGGCCGCCGGGTCCATCGTCCTGAGGTCGACCGTCGCATCGACTTCCGGCGGCATCTCCACAGTGGCGATCAGCCGGCTCACCGACCCGCTGCGGATGGCGATCGCCGTCGCCCCGACCGAAGCGAGCAGCTCGTCCTGGATGTCACGCGGCAGGTCGACGGTGTCCGAGGCAGCGAGCACGACGCTTGCCGTGTCGGCCATCGCCAGCCGGTCGGACAGCCACGTCAGGCGGAAATTGGCGATGGCGGGGATGTAGATCAAAATGGCGCTGACCATGAGGAACAACAGGGTCAGCATCAGGAGCTTCCACGACAGCCCGATCCGGCGTCGCACCGGTAGCGGCCCGGTCGCCGGCTTCGCCGCGACCTCGACACGCGAACTGACTGGACGATCGTCCATTGCGATCAGCCGAATTTCCTAAGCATTTCAATGATGCGCCGTCGCCACAGCGGCGTCAAACCGGGGCCGTCGAAGCCGGCAGCGACGCGGCGCGCCATCTCCAGGCGGCTCGGATAGGCCGGGATAAATTGCTGCATGGCGGCGATGCCGAGCCGGTTGGCGATCGCCAGCGACCACAGGCCGACGATCTCGCCGGCATCGCGGCCGACCGCGGCGGCGCCGAGAATCTGTCCGCCTGACGTGGCAATGACCTTGAGCATCCCGGCCGTCGTGCGGTCGGCCTGGGAGAGATCGTTCTCGCTCATCGGCAGCCTCAGCACCCGGACTTTCTTGTGCTTTTCGCGGGCGGCGGCCTCGCCGAGGCCGACGGTGGCGAGCGCCGGGTCGGTGAAGGCGATCAACGGCACCGCACCGACGTCGTCGCGGATCGGCAACCGATAGAGCACCGACTTCAGGACGAGGTGGGCATGATGCTCGGCGCGGTTGGCGGCGGTCGGTCCGGCGACGACGTCGCCGATCGCGTAGATGCGCGAATTGGTCGTCCTCAGCCGGCTATCGACGTTGATCCCGTTCGGGCCGTGCTCGATGCCGGCTTCGGCGAGGCCGAGCCCGTCGACATTGGGGGCGCTGCCGGTCGCCACCAGAAGATGGGTGCCGTCGACGTGGATCCGGTCGCCGTCCTCGTCCGGCGGGTCGCCGTCGCCTTCGGCCGCGCCGTTGCCGAGCGTCACCCGGATGGCGCCGCGCCGCCTGGCGAAACCCACGACCCGCGCGTTGTCACGCACGCGGATGCCTTCGGCGGCGAGGCGATGGAGGACCAGCGCAGCAAGCTCCGGATCGTCGTCGGCGAGGGCGGCCTGTTCGTCGATGACCGTCGCGTCGATGCCGAGGCGGTTGTAGGCCTGGGCAAGCTCGAGGCCGCGTCGCCCGGCGCCAAGGACGATGAGGTGGGTCATCTTGCGGGCGACATCGAAGGCAGTGTCGAGCGTCATGAAGTCGACGTCGGCGAGGCCGGGCAGGTCCGGCGCCTTCGGCTTCGCGCCGGTGGCAATAACGAACCGCCGGGCGCGGATCGTCGTGTCGCCAGCGACCACCGTCCGTCGGTCGGTGAAGCGAGCCTCCGCCCAAATCACGGTCACGCCAAGGGCGGTCAGCCGCTCCGCCGAGACATTGGCGGCCACGGCGTCCATGACCGAGCGGATATGGTCGTAGACCTTGCCGAGATTGACCTGGAGCGGCGCGCCGGTAACGCCGACCGCCGGGGCGCTCCTCAGCGTCTCGTAGCGATTCGCCGCCGCGATCAGCGCCTTGGAGGGCACGGCGGCGGCAAGCTCCGTCCCGCCGATCTCGCCCTTTTCGACAAGGACGACCGGGACGTTGGCGTTGGCGGCGGCGGTCGCCACGGCAATGCCGCCGGGACCGCCGCCAATGATGCAGATATCGGGTTTGAGTTCGTCCGCCATCGCCGCTTGTTTAGCGGGGGGCGAAGGGGATTGGTAGATGGGGCGGTGTTTTCAGGGATTGCTTTCGACGCCGCACGCGTGTCGTGATCGACAATTCATCGGCCAGGGAACGCCCCGAAGGCGAGTTCAGGTGTGAGCTGCATGCAGTTGTCGTTCATGGCTGCGCAGCCAGACCGCGAAGAGGATGGCGAGCGCCGGCAACACAGCAATGGCCAGATAGAGCGGCGCGAGCCCGATATTCGTCCCGGCTTCGATACCGACGACGGGTCCGATGGTGCCCCCGACATCCCCGAAAAACTGATACACGCCGACGGCAGGACCATGCTGACGATTGCTGACGGCATCTCCGAGCAGGGCCATCATGGGCAGTGTGACGCCGTTATACGAAAGGCCCACGAGCACCGCACCGAGCAGCAACGCCCACAGGGCCTGAGCCAGGGCGAGAACGGCGAAGCCGGCGGCGAGCCCCGCGAGCGACGGGAAAAGCAGCGTGGAGCGCAGGGGCAGCGCATCGATGGCCCGGCCCAGGCCGAACGCAACCAGCGCCGAGCAGCCGATCAACACCGCCATGATCAGGCCGGACGTTCCCTGCGCCTGCATCCCGAACAGGTGAATGTTGCGCTGCTGGACGACCAGGACCATGGTCGACAGCAACACGCCTTGCATGGTGAGGAACACCAGCAGGTTGAAGCCCCAGGCCGCGGCGAGGAACCGCAGATTGGACGATGCAAGCAAGGCGGCAAAGCCTTCGCCCTCCCGCGATCGCGACGGCTCCTCGGTTGGCCGCCCGGATCCCGGCGGAAGGAAGACCACTGCAAAGATGGACCCGGCAAACGTGATCGCCGCGCCGGTCAGAAAGGCCGCATTGTCGGAGAAGAGATCGGCGAGAACGCCCCCGAGAATGAGCCCGGCCGGCACCGCGGCGCTGATCGCGACGCGCACGACCGATGTCTTCCTGCCGCGGTCTGCCCTGTCCGAGAGGCTGAGGACGGCCGCCTGCGCGCCCACCAGCAGGAAAGCCGTGCCGACGCCGAAGAGCGCCCGTCCGGCGAGGAGCCACCACATGGCGTTGCCGAAATGGAGGGCAGCGCTGTAGCCGAGCACCCCGATCGTCTCGACGAAGAGCGCGCCGGACAGCGTCACGCGCGGCCCCAGCCGGCCGATGGCGTGGCCGGCCGGCACGTTGAAGATCAGACGGGATATCCGGTTCGCCGACAGGATCAGCCCGATCATGAAAGCGGGGATGCCGAGCTGGAGCCCGAGGCTCGGCAGGATCGGAAACACCAGACCACCGCCAAGGCCGCCGATGAAGGCGACTATGGCGATGCGGCGGCTGACGGTTGCGGCGTTCAAAATGATTCTCCCAACGCCGGCCGAGCAGTGAGGAGACCGGATGCGGAGCGGCCGCACTCCGTGATCGAGCACGATCCTGTCGTTCAGATCAATTCGATGATCTCCGGCCCGGTTCCGAGGTCGGGCGCCGGCTACGATCCGACGCGCGGCCGATCAAGGTTTACCGGCTCGCAGACGACGGTCGGCTCATCATACTGACGATCCCTGTAGACCACCACGACCGCACACGACGTGCCGTAGGCGGCAAGCGAGTCCTCGTCGCTGAGCACCGAAACCACATAACGCATGGCGTAGAGATAGGTGTCAGGATAGGTGGGCGACGGCGCCTTGACGAACTCGACCAGCTTGATGGTTCGCGGCCACCAGCGGAATCAGCCAGCACACGGCGCGCGAACATGGCCGCTGGATCTATCACAGGCTCAATGTCCACAACCGCAGCGAGCTGACCAACAGGCTGGTTTCGGTCGGAATGAACTCGGAAGCCACTTTCTGAAGACCGCAAGCCGCCGCATCCCCTGTTGTCCTCCGGTCCTACGACAAGCCGCTTCCGGAATGTGGGTTAGGAAGAGGCATCACGGGCTGCAGGAGAACCTGCGATGTCCGATGCGCTCGCGCGGTCCGGAGCCGCGAAGGCGGATGTCTTGACCCTCGCTGCAAGCCATATGTGCCTGCGCGTTCCAGCGTCTCTTACGACAGCAAATGTAATCGCGATGTCAGTTTCCGACCCCCGTGCGGACTCTACCTCCGAGCCAGGACCGACACGCTCTTCACCCCGTATTTCCGGGTTGCGCCGAGCGCGCTGTCGGAGATGAATTCGTAGGCCTCGTTATCGTCGATCCGGTCGACCTTGAGGCCCGTCGCCTCGATCATCGCCCGGTAATCGTCGCGCTGTGCGGCCCCGCCAATGCAGGCCGCCCAAAGCGTCGTGTTGCACGATATCGACTCCGGCAGCCTCGCGTCGGTGACGATGTCGGCGATCGCCATTCGCCCGCCGGGCTTGAGCAGGCGCGCCACCTCGGCAAAGACGGCTGCCTTGTCCGGCGCAAGGTTGAACACGCCGTTGCTGATCACGACGTCGGCGGATTGGTCGGGGAGGGGCACTGCGTCGATGTAGCCCTTGAGGAAGGTGATGTTGGTGAAGCCGCCGCCCGCGCGTAAACGGTCCGCCTTGAAGCGTTGGGCGTCGGTCATGTCGATCCCGAAGACCTTGCCGCCCGGACCGACCTTCAGCGCGGCGAGAAACGAGTCCATGCCTGAGCCGCTGCCGAGATCAACGACCGTTTCGCCGGGCCGCACGTCGGCGAGGTGGAAGTAGTAGCCGACGCCGGCGAAGGATTCGATCGCCTGCGCCGGAACCATGTCGAGTTCGGCGGCGGGATAACCGAGCCGCTCGGCGAGCGCCCGGCCCATCTCGAAGTGATATTTGCCCTCGGGATGCTCGGCGACGTCGCGATACATCGCCTGGACCTTCGCCTCGAGTTCCGTCGCGTCAAAGGACGCAGCGGCCGTTGCGGTGGACATGAGCCTTCCTCCTTCGGGTCCTCGTGAGAAACGATCGAAATGCTCGATGCAAGTATCTAGCGGGCGTGGTCGCGCCGTCAATTGTCCGCCAATGGCGCAAAGCCTGACTTGGTCGCTGGTGACCGCCACCGTGGCGTGACGCCGCGGCAAGGCTCGCCAAGCAGGGTCTGAGCCAAGGCAGACGCCGTTGCCGCCGCTACTCCAGCGAGATCACCACCCGCTCGTTCTTCTTGTGATCCTCGACTTCCACCAGCTTGCCCTTGGCGTCCGGCATCTCCGACAGGCGAACGATCTCATCGAGGTCGATCCCCTGCTCCTTGAGCGCGGCCCCCGCTTTGTGGGGAACGAGATTCGACGCGATCCTCAAAACGCCGCCGGGAATAGTGACGGTGGTCGCCGGTTCCTGCTCGTTCCCCTTGAACACACGGATCTTCAAATCGGCCATGCCTTCTCCTTCCATATGTCTGCGTTTCTGGGACCCGGGTCAGAGGACTGCGCGCGGGCTGCCATCGCCTTGATTTGGGGCAAACTATGCCGGGACAGCTCGCCCGGCCGCCATGACGGGGAGGAGACCGGCCGGGACGGGCTGCAAGTCGGCCGGCCCGACGCCGAAACGCGGCCGCCCCGCCACGTTGACTTGATTTGGCCGGCTCCTTATAAGCCCGACGCGTTCCCGTCGCGCGGAGTTGTCGAAATGAAACGGACCTATCAACCGAGCAAACTGGTGCGCAAGCGCCGGCACGGTTTCCGCGCCCGGATGGCGACGAAGGGTGGCCGCAAGGTGATCGCCGCGCGTCGCGCCCGGGGCCGCAAGCGGCTGTCCGCCTGAATTCGGGCGGTTGCCGCCGGCGCCGATGGAACGGCTGAGGCGTCGGAGTGAGTTTCGTGCAGTGGGACGCGGGCGTCGGGTTTCGCGGCCCGGCTTCGTGTTACAAGCCCTGCGGTCAGGGACAAGCGCCCGGCCGCCGCGTTTCGGCTTCACGGTAACCAGGAAGATCGGCAACGCAGTGGTGAGGAACCGTATTCGCCGCCGGCTGAAGGAGGCCGTGAGACTTTCGGCCGATGATATCGCCGCGCCGGGGACGGATTATGTGTTGATCGGTCGGCGGGCCGCCTTAAGCCTTCCTTTTGACCAACTCATTACCGATCTAAGAAGCGGAATGGCGACGCTGTCGGAAAACGAGACCGCCGGAGACAAGTCCCGGAAATGATGGATAACAAGAACTTCCTCATTGCCATCGCGCTTTCGATCGCGGTGCTCGTCGGCTGGCAGTATTTCTTCGCCGGACCCGAGATCGAGCGGGCTCGCCAGCAACAGCAGATCGCCGAACAGCAGAAAGCCGCGGACCAAGTGACGCAGCCGGACACCTCCGGCTCCGGTTCCGCCCAGCCGGCCGGAACGTCCGCCGCCCCCACCGCCGCGGGCGGCGGCGGCGGCGCCACGACGCTCTCCCGCGAGCAGGCGCTCGCCGAGTCGCCCCGCGTGCCGATCTCGACGCCGAGCGTCTCCGGCTCGATCAACCTGCGTGGCGGCCGTATCGACGACCTGCGCCTCAACGACTTCCACGAGACCGTCGACCCGACCAGCCCGACCATCATTCTGTTGTCGCCGGCCGACGCGCCGGACGGCTATTTCGCCGAATTCGGCTGGATCGGTGCGACCGATGCCGGCCCGATGCCCGGACCCGATACCGTCTGGACGGCGCCGGCCGGGGCGGAGCTGTCCGTCGACAAGCCGGTGACGCTCACCTACGACAACGGTAAGGGGCTGACCTTCAGCCGCAAGATCGCGGTCGACGAGCACTACATGTTCACGGTCACGCGACTCGGTGGCCAACGCCACCGGCGCGCCGGTCGATCTGACGCCCTACGGGCGGGTGACGCGGATCGGCGAGCCGAAGACGACGGGCTACTACATCCTTCACGAGGGGCTGATCGGCGTCTTCGGTGACAAGGGGCTGCAAGAGGTCAAGTACAGCGGCCTCAAGGACAATCCCGAGAAGACCATGCCGGTGGTCAACCGCGGCTGGCTCGGGATCACCGACAAATACTGGGCGGCGGCGCTGATCCCGCCGGCGGATCAGGATTTCACCGGGCGCTTCGTCAAGTCGGCAGACACCCTCGCTCCGCTATCAGGCCGATTACAGCGGCACGCCGGTGTCGGTGCCGGCGGGCGGCAGCGTCGAGAGCACCAGCCGCCTGTTCGCTGGCGCCAAGCAGGTCTCGGTCGTCGACGGCTACCAGAAAACCTACAACATCGAGAGCTTCGAGCTGCTGATCGACTGGGGATGGTTCTATTTCATCACCAAGCCGATGTTCTTCCTGATCGACTTCCTCTACCGGCTGTTCGGCAATTTCGGCGTCGCCATCCTCGCCGTCACGGTGCTGGTCAAGCTGCTTTTCTTCCCGCTCGCCAACAAGTCCTACAAGTCGATGAGCGCGATGAAGAAGGTGCAGCCGCAGATGACGGAGCTGCGCGAGCGCTACAAGGACGACAAGGTCAAGCAGCAACAGGCTCTGATGGAGCTCTACAAGAAGGAGAAGATCAATCCGCTCGCCGGCTGCTGGCCGATCGCCATCCAGATTCCGGTCTTCTTCTCGCTCTACAAGGTGCTGTTCGTCACCATCGAGATGCGGCACGCGCCGTTCTTCGGCTGGATCCAGGACCTCTCGGCGCCTGACCCGACCACGGTCTTCAACCTGTTCGGCCTGATCCCGTGGGATGTGCCGTCCTTCCTGATGATCGGCATCTGGCCGCTGATCATGGGGGCCTCGATGTTCGTCCAGATGCGGCTCAACCCGACGCCGCCGGACCCGACGCAGCGCCTGATCTTCACCTGGATGCCGCTGATCTTCATGTTCATGCTGGCGCGGTTCCCGGCCGGGCTGGTCATCTACTGGGCGTGGAACAACACGCTGTCGGTGACCCAGCAATATGTCATCATGCGGCGCCAGGGCGTCGAGGTGGATCTGTGGGGCAACGTCCTCGAATCGATCGGCCTCCGGAAGCCCAAGCCCGCCACCCCGGCCGCTGCGCCGGCCAAGTCGACGGCGGGCGGCTCCGGCAGTGGCGGCGGCTCCGGCGCGACGAAGCCGGGGGCGGCCAATGATGCCGGGCCGGCCGAGCCTGCGGCCGCTCCCCAGAAGAGCGCCCCGGCCAAGGCCTCGTCGCCGAAAAAGAAGGGGCAGGCGAGAACCGGCAAGCGTCGGAAGCCTACGGGCAAGCCGAAAACGACCCGGCCGGCCGAGGCCGAGGGCTGAGCAACGGCTGCCGTTCGCGAGATCGAATGAACGGCCCCGACCCGGACGACGATGCCGAGAGGATCGAGGCTGGACGCCGGCTCTTCGCCCGGCCGTGGCGGTTCGCCATCAGCGTCGCCTCGGTTGCGGGATTGCCGCCGCAGGACGATGTGGAGGTCGCCTTCGCCGGCCGCTCCAATGTCGGCAAGTCGTCGCTGATCAACGCGCTGGTCGGGCAGAAGGACCTGGCCCGCACGTCGAACACGCCGGGCCGGACGCGGGAGCTGAACTACTTCACCGCCGGCGCCGGGCCGGCCATCGTCGACATGCCCGGCTACGGCTATGCGCGGGCCTCCAAGCGGGCGATCGGCAGCTGGAACCGGCTGATCCTCGATTATCTGCGCGGCCGGCCCAACCTCCGCCGGGTGTACCTGCTGGTCGATGCGCGCCATGGCCTCAAGCCGAACGACATCGAGACGCTCGACGTGCTCGATCAGGCGGCGGTCTCCTACCAGATCGTACTGACCAAGGGCGACGAGCCGAAGCCGGAAACGCTGCAGAAGATCGTGGCGGATACCGCGGCGGCGATCGCCAGGCGCCCCGCTGCTCATCCGCGGATCGTGACGACCTCGGCGCGAAGCGGCGCAGGGATCCCGGAGCTCCGCGCCGAGATCGCGGCGCTGGCGTGAGCCCTATGCCCCGACAATCGAGTGGTAGTAGGCCTGGTAGTAGATCGCGTAGCAAGCGAGCGGCGCCGGCAGATTGGGATATTTCTGCTTGGCCGCGGCCTCGGCGAGTCCGCCGCCGGTCAGGTGCTGCGCAATTCCGCCGAGGATCTGCGCCAGCGCCGGATCGTCGCTGCCGCGGGCGGCCATGGCGACCAGCCGCTTCTCCAGCGCATCGCAGGGCGAGACCGTCTGCTCGACGAGGAGCGGGATGGCGGCGACAACGATCAGCACGATGACGATGAACCGGAGCATGCCGCTTTCTCCCGACTTGAGGGGAACCGGTCGATCGACGGCTCCGTTGGCGTGACCGGCTTTTAAGGAGGGGGCGGCGAACATGCAAGCCACGCCATACCCCCGCGGGCGGCCCCGCCGGTCCTCCGTGGTATACTGGCTTGCGGGTTTTCGTCATGCCAAGCGTATCGTCTCAGCCATCTGTTGTCTCGCCGGGTCGGCCGTCGCCGCACCGCCGCAACCGGCCGACAGCCTCGAGACAGCCGCTGCCGCGACCGGTTCGTCCATGTCGACACCGGGCAGGACGGTCTGATGTTTGATGCCAAGACGGTACGCTGGAGCAGTCCTGGTTGAGATTTGTCCGTGTGGGCGGGAACAGCTATGAAGGCCGCCTGCCCGCCGAATTCGAGAATGGTCGCATGGACGCCGCCTACGATCAGGAAACCGAGAACGCCATTGCCCGCGCCCGCCTGATTTCGGCGGCGCTGCCCTATATGCTCCGCTACGAGGGCAAGATCGTCGTCGTTAAATATGGCGGGCATGCCATGGGCGATCCCGACCTCGCCGAGGCGTTCGCCCGCGACATCACCATGATCGAGACCTCCGGCGTCCGCCCGGTGGTGGTTCACGGCGGCGGCCCGCAAATCGGCGAGATGCTGAAGAAGCTCGACATCCAGTCGGAATTCCGCGCCGGGCTCAGGGTGACCGACAAGCGGACGGTACAGGTGGTCGAAATGGTGCTCGCCGGCTCGATCAACAAGGAGATCGTCATGGCGATCAACGCCGAGGGGGGCAAGGCGGTCGGCCTCTCCGGCAAGGACGGCAACATGGTCGTCGCCGAGAAGGTGCACCGCACCGAAGTCGATCCGGATTCCAATATCGAGAAGGTGATCGACCTCGGCTTCGTCGGCGAGCCGAAGACCGTCAACCGTGCCGTCATCGACATGCTGCTCGGCGCCGAGCTGATCCCGGTGATTGCGCCGGTGGCGCCGGGCGCCGACGGCGAGACCTACAACGTCAACGCCGATACCTTCGCCGGCGCCATTGCCGGGGCGCTTAGCGCGGCGCGGCTGCTCTTCCTTACCGACGTGCCGGGCGTCCTCGACAAGGACGGCAACTTGATCAAGGAGCTGACGGTGACCGAGGTCAAGGCGCTGATCGCCGACGGCACCATCCACGGTGGCATGATCCCCAAGGTCGAGACGTGTATCGAGGCGCTCGACCGCGGTGTCGAAGGTGTCGTCATTCTCAACGGCAAGACGCCCCATTCGGTGCTGCTCGAGCTGTTCACCGATCACGGCGCCGGAACCCTGATCCTGCCATGAACGCTGTTCGCGCGCCGCCGGCCACCGGTCACACCGCTCGCAGACTTCTCGCGTTCGCCGAGGTCGATGCCTGGGTTTTCGACCTCGACAACACGCTCTATCCGCGCCATGTCGACCTGTTTCACCAGCTTATCGCGCGAATGCGGGACTACATCGAAGGACACCTCGAGGTTGGCCCCGACGAGGCGGTGCGCCTCCAGAGAGACTACTACCGCCGCTACGGAACCACCTTGCATGGCCTGATGCAGGAGCACGGGGTGGCGCCGGTCGATTTCCTCGAATATGTCCACGACATCGACTACAGCGCCGTCGAGGCGAACCCGGCGCTCGCCGAAGCGATCAAGGCGCTGCCGGGGCGGAAATTCATTCTGACCGACGGCCTGCGTGCGCATGCCGAAAGGGTTACCGAACGGCTGGGCATCGTCAATTCTTTCGATGAAATCTTCGATATCGTCAGCTCGAATCTGCTGCCCAAACACCACCGTGAGACCTATGAGGGCCTCGTCGCAGCCACCGGGATGATCCCGCAATCCGCGAGCATGTTCGAGGACCTTTCGCGCAATCTGGAGGCCCCGGCAGCGCTCGGCATGGCCACAATCCTGGTGATCCCTGTCGACACCACCAACATTGTCCACGAAGATTGGGAGATGGAAGGTCACGACGCCCTCCATGTCGACTTCCTGACCGACGATCTCGCCGCCTTCCTCGATGCGGTGCTGCAGACGATCCGCGGGATGGAGCGCACGGAATGCTGATCCTGCCATGAACGACATTCCCGCCCAGCGGCGCTCCGCCAATGGTCATACCGCCCGCGATCTCCGGCGTTTCGCAGCGATCGACGCCTGGATCTTCGACCTCGACAACACGCTCTATCCGCGCCACACGAACCTGTTCATGCAGGTCGACCAGCGGATTCGCGAGTATGTGCAGCGGCTCCTCGACCTCGGCCCGGTCGAGGCGCAGCGCGTGCAGAAGGACTACTACCGGCGCTACGGCACGACGCTGCGCGGCCTGATGGAGGAACACCGCGTCGCGCCGGACGACTTCCTCGAATATGTCCACGACATCGATCACACGCCGGTGGCGGCGGACCCGCGCCTTGCCGCCGCCATCGAGGCGTTGCCGGGTCGCAAGTTCATCTTCACCAACGGCAGCAAAGCGCATGCGGAAAAGGTGGCCGAGCGGCTCGGCGTGACGGGGCATTTCGAGGACATCTTCGACATCGTCCGCTCGAAGCTTCTGCCCAAGCCGAACCGGGAGACCTATGACGGCTTCGTGTCCGCCACCGGTATCGATCCGGGGCGGGCGGCGATGTTCGAGGACCTCGCCCGCAATCTCGAAGTGCCGGCGACGCTTGGCATGACGACGGTGCTGGTGGTCCCCGGCGGTACGCGCGCGGTGTTCCAGGAGGACTGGGAGATGGAGGGTCGCGAAGCTCCCCATGTCGACTTCCTCACCGACGAACTCGCCGCCTTCCTCGACATCGTGCTGCAAGCCATCGCTTTGCCCCCGGCGTGATCCGCCGCATCATGCTCATGCGGCTCGAGAGGGCTGCGATGCGATGCGAGCCAAGGGGAGAGCGACCACGATGCTTTTCGTCGAGATCGTCGCCGTCGTCCTGTTGATACTGGTGAACGGTGTTCTGGCGCTGTCGGAACTGGCTGTCGTCTCGTCGCGGCGCTCGCGGCTCGAAGCGCTGTCGCGGGACGGCGTCAGCGGCGCGCGGGTGGCGCTCGGGCTGATCGACGATCCGAGCCGGTTTCTGGCAACGGTCCAGATCGGCATCACGCTGGTCGGTATTCTCGCCGGCGCCTTTGGCGGCGTTACCATCGCCGACCAACTGGGAAGCGCGCTGAATCGCATCCCGGGAATCGCGCCGAACGGCCAGCCGCTGGCGATCGGCGTCGTCGTCATCCTCATCACCTACCTGTCGCTGATCGTCGGCGAGCTGGTGCCGAAGCGGATGGCGCTTGCCGATCCGGAGCGAGCGGCGGTGATCGTGGCGCGACCGATGCAGGTGCTGTCGCGCGTCGCCGCGCCGGCGGTCTGGGTCCTCAAGCATTCGAGCGACGCTATCCTGCGCCTATTCGGGCTCGCCCGCACGCGGGAGACGACCATCACCGAGGACGAGGTGAGGTCGCTGATCGCCGCCGGCACCCAGGCCGGGGTGTTCGCGCCCCAGGAACGGGCGATGATCGACGGGGTGCTGAGGCTCGCCGACCGGTCGGTGCGGGTAATCATGACGCCGCGGTCAGAGGTGATGTGGATCGACCGCGCCGCCGGCCGCGACCGAATCGTCGAGATGATCGAGGCGGGCCGGCATCGGCGGCTGCTGGTCTGCGATGGTGGCATCGATCACCCGCTCGGCTTCGTCGATGCCCACGACATCCTCGCCGCGGCGCTCAAGGGCGAGGCGATCGACCTCGGAACGATCGTTCCGCGGCCGCTGGTCATACCCGAGCAGACGCCGGTTCTGCGGCTGATCGACCTGTTCCGCCGCGCGCGCGTCCATATCGCGCTGATCGTCGACGAATACGGGACGACGGAAGGTATCGTCACGGCGACCGACATACTCGAAAGCATCGCCGGTGACCTGCCGGAGCGGGGCGAAACCGCGGAGCCGATGATCGTCCGCCGCGCCGACGGCTCGTGGCTGGTGGACGGTATGCTGCCGATCGACGAGTTCGAGGATCTTGTCGGAATCGACGGCCTCGCCGCGGACGATTTCGAGACGGTTGCCGGCTTCGTTATCGCCGAGCTCGGACGGCTGCCGGAAACCGGCGACCGCGTCGTCCGGCCGGACATGACCATCGAGGTCGTCGACATGGATGGCCGCCGCATTGACAAGCTGGCGGTGACCCTGGCGGGAACGGGCGAAGGCTGACACTGAGGAGCGCGCCCCTCATGAGAAAGAACTGTTGGCCGGGCGTCGTCGCACGGTCGCACCCGGCCAACGGGTCGTCATGCGGCCGCGGCCATTTCGGCCGGCAGAGCGCCGACCTGCCCAAGCAGCGAGAGCTGGTCGATATGGAGCCACGTCTCGGCGATGCGACCTTCTTCCAGCCGGTAGAACGCCGTGCCGTCGAAGACGATGCGCTTGCCGGTCGCCGGGACGCCGGCGAACGGGCCTGTGTGGTCGACGGTGAAAATCCAGCGGACGGCAACGGTGGTCTCGTCGGCGACCATCGCGGGAACCTCGAAATCCACCACCGTGAAGCCGGACTGGAAGCCGAGGAACCAGTCCCGGTAGGTCTCGCGGCTGTTCGGGTTGCCGCCCGGGAAGCCGTGGGTGACGACGTTCGCCGCGACGGTATCCCAGATCACCTCGAAGCGCCCCGAATGGGTGCCGTCGAGGAACTCCTCGACCACGCGGCGGTTGCGCTCGATCTGCATGCTGTTGGTCATTCTCTGTCTCCATCTCATTTGAGTGAACGATAATGTTCACAAGATGAGCGTGGTTCGTAGACGAAGCGGTTCGGAATGTCAATAATTGGATAAACATTTGTGTGTGATGAAAGTCACAGCTTGGCCAGATTGGACGCGCGCCGCCCTTGCAATTGCGCCGTCGCCGGCCTTCGCCTAGGGTCCGCGCGCATTCTCACCGAGACCAGCCCGAGGAACCCGATGGCCGATACCGCCGACCTGCAAACCACGATCGACGAGGCGTTCGAGGAACGCGACAAGGTCGGCGCCGCGACCAAGGGCCCCGTTCGGGTTGCGGTAGACACGGCGCTCAACATGCTCGACCGCGGCGAGGTCCGCGTGGCGGAGAAGGCGGACGATAGGTGGACGGTCAATCAGTGGCTGAAGAAGGCGGTGCTCCTTTCTTTCCGCCTCAATCCGATGGCGGTGATCAAGGGCGGGCCGGGTGATGCCTCGTGGTGGGACAAGGTGCCGTCGAAGTTCGACGGCTGGGGACCGGAGGAGTTCGAGAAGGCCGGCTTCCGGGCCGTACCCAACTGCATCGTCCGCCATTCGGCCTACATTGCGCCGGGCGTGGTGCTGATGCCGTCCTTCGTCAATCTCGGCGCCCATGTCGACGAGGGGACGATGGTCGACACCTGGGCGACGGTCGGCTCCTGCGCTCAGGTAGGCAAGAACTGCCACATCTCCGGCGGCGCCGGCATCGGCGGCGTGCTGGAGCCGCTGCAGGCCGGCCCGGTGATCGTCGAGGACAACTGCTTCATCGGCGCCCGCGCCGAGGTCGCCGAGGGGGTGGTCGTCGGCGAGGGCTCGGTGTTGTCGATGGGGGTCTATATCGGCGCCTCGACCAAGATCGTCGATCGCGCCACCGGCGAGGTCCACCGCGGCCGCGTGCCACCCTATTCGGTTGTGGTGCCGGGCGCCCTGCCGGGCAAGCCGCTCCCCAACAACGAGCCGGGGCCGTCGCTCTACTGCGCGGTGATTGTCAAGCAGGTTGACGAGCAGACCCGCGCCAAGACCAGCGTCAACGAGCTGTTGCGCGACTGATCGCGGGACCCTGCATGGCGACGATCTACAAGATCTGTCCGGCGCCGCTCTGGCGCGAGGCCGAGGCGGCCGGCATGTTCCGGGGCGCGGGCATCGACATCGCGGACGGCTATATCCACTTCTCCACCGCCGCGCAGGTGGCCGACACGGCTGCACGCCATTTCGCCGGCGTCGAGGACCTCGTGCTGGTCGCCGTCGATGCGAACCGGCTCGGTGCCGCGCTCCGCAATGAAGCGGCGCGCGGCGGCGACCTCTTCCCGCACCTCTACGCGCCACTTGGCCTCGATGCCGTTCTGTGGGCGAAGCCCATGCCGCTCGGGCCGGACGGGCGCCACGTGATGGCCGACCTTCTGCCATGAGAGGCCCTTACGAGCTGCTTCGGCCGTTGCTTTTCTCCCTCGATCCCGAAGTCGCGCATCGTCTGGCGCTGAAGGCGCTCGCCACCGGCCTCCACCCCCGGCCGGCGCGGGAGCACCCGCGCGCTGAGGCAGCACCTGCTCGGCCTCGACTTCCCCAATCCGCTCGGCATGGCCGCCGGTTTCGACAAGAACGGCGAGGTGCCGGACGCGCTTCTGTCGCTCGGCTTCGGCTTCACCGAGGTCGGCACGGTGACGCCGCTTCCCCAAGGGGGCAATCCCAAGCCACGCATCTTCCGGCTGACAGCGCACAAGGCGCTGATCAACCGGCTCGGCCTTCAACAGCGACGGCCACGAGGCGATCGCATCGCCGGCTGGTGGCGCGGCCCAACCGGGCTGGCATCGTCGGCGATCAATGTCGGCGCCAACAGCAACAGCGCCGACCGGGCCGGCGACTATGTCGCCGGGGTCGCCCGCTTCGCCGATCTCGCCGACTATTTCACCATCAACATCTCGTCGCCCAACACGCCGGGTCTGCGCGATTTCCATCACGAGCGCGAGCTGACCGAGCTGCTGTCGCGGGTCTTCGAGGCGCGCGCCGCGGCCGCCCGCAAAGTGCCGCTTCTCCTCAAGATCGCGCCCGACCTTGACGACGCGGCGATCGCCATCACGGCCGGGATCGCCCTCCGCTCCGGTGTCGAGGGGATGGTGGTGACCAATACCACGGTGGCGCGGACGCTTGTCGCTGACGATCCGCTGGCGAAGCGAGGCGGGTGGCCTCTCCGGCGAGCCGCTCTACGAGACCTCGACCGTGGTGCTCGCCAAGGTGCGCAACATCGTCGGCCGGAAGATGGTGCTGGTCGGTGTCGGCGGGGTGCATTCGCCGGAGACGGCGCTCGGCAAGCTCAAGGCCGGCGCCGACTTGGTGCAACTCTACACCGGGCTGATCTACGAGGGCCACCACCTGCCGGGACGCATCCTCGCGGCGCTGCCACGACTCCTCGAGCGGGAAGGCGCGTCGACGGTCGCCGACATCGTCGGCCGCGACACGGAAGACTGGGCGGCGAGGGTGCCGCCCGCCTCGACCTAGATCGGGAAGGCGGCGCGGACCTTGGCGCGGGTCCGCCACAGGAGCGAGATGCCACGCACGCCGAGGAAGACGAGGAGCGCGATCCACAGCCCGGCGACGCCGATCAGCGGCGTCAGCACCCACCAGACGATCAGGTAAAGCGCCAGCGACAGAAGCATCATGTTGCGCATGTCGGCCGACCAGGTGGCGCCGATGAAGACGCCATCCATCTGGAAGGCAAGGGTGCCGACCAGCGGCGTCAGCGCCGCGAAGGGGAGGTAGAGCCGCGCCGTCGCCCGCACCGGCTCGCTGGTGGTCATCGCCTCGATGATGAAGGGCCCGGCCACCCAGAAGATCAGGCTGACCGCCGCCGCGATGGCGTAGCCCCAGCCGACGGTGAGCTTGAGCGACCGGTCGAAGGCGGGCCGGTAGCGGGCGCCGAGCGAGCGACCGGCGAACTGCTCCGCCGCCGTCGCCATGCCGTCGAGGAAGAACGAGCCGACGAAGAACAGCGTCATCAGGATCTGGTTCGCCGCCAGCACCACGTCGCCGTGCGCCGCGCTCCGCGAGGTGAAGAAGGCAAAGGCGAAGAGGAGAGCGAAGGAGCGGATCATGATGTCGCGATTGACCGCGATCATCCGGACGATCGCCGCCCGGTCGAGGATCAGCCCACGATGCGGCATCCGCCCGCGATTGATGAGGCGGAAGGCGATGACGAAGCCGACGACGGCCGTGACGGTCTCTGCCGAAAAGCTCGCCCAGCCGACGCCGGCAACGCCATAGTGCAGGTGGAGCACGAAGACGAGGCTGAGGGCGATATTGACGCCGTTGAGCACCGTCTGGAGGAGGAGCGCCAGCCCGGCGCGGCCGAGGCCGATCAACCAGCCGAGGATGACATAGTTGCAGAGCGCGAACGGCGTCGCCAGCACGCGCACGCCGTAATAGGTGCGCGTCGCCGCCTGGGCCGCATCGCTGCCGCCCATCAGGGCAAGCGCCACGTCGAGGATCAGGTCCTTGAGGACAAGCACCGCCAGGCCGATCGCTACGGCAACGATGAGGGCACGGAAGAAGGCGGCGTCGACCTCGGTGCGGTCCCGGGCGCCGTGCGCCTGCGCGGTCAGGCCGGTGGTGCCGCTTCGCAGGAAGTTCATCGTGGTGAAGACGACGTCGAAGATCACCGCGCCGAGCGCGATACCGCCGATCAGCGCCGCCTCGCCGAGCTGACCGATCACGCCGGTATTGACCACTCCGACCAGCGGCGTCGACAGATAGGCAAGCGTCATCGGAACGGCGATGGCGAGCACGCCGCGGTGGGTGACGTCGAAGGGGCGGACGGTCGGTTGGGTCATGGCGCCGGGAACGGGAAATCAACCCGGCTGATACCACGCTCCGTGCCGCGGCGCCGCTTCAAAAACCGGCGGGAACCACTGGCCGACCAGGGTCAGTCGATGCTCTCGGTCCGGCTGCCGCCGCGTCCCATCTTGAGGAGCCGCATGATCAGCCAGACCGGGATGACGATCACCGCGCCGAGCAGGAAATAGCGGAAGACCCACTCGACGGTGTCGAAGCCCATGTTGTAAATGCGCTGCGCCAGCCGCTCGAGGCCGTTAATGATGTCGAAGGGCGACACCCCCAATACGCTGAGGATGATGCCGACGACGAACGACATCGCGATCAACTGTACCGCGACGCGGCCCGGCGATCCGCCGATGAAACGCGTGACTGTACCCGTCATGGTCTGGTCTCCGTAACCCAGCCGCCGCTATATAGGAAAACCGTGACTGATTTGAAACCGGCGGGTTCGCCCGCCGGTTCACGAGCCGATCAGCTTTTCCAGCGTTTCCAGCCGGTCCGCCTCGGAGGGCGGCTTGTCCCAGCGCAGGCGGGACACGCGGGGAAATCGCATGGCGATCCCCGATTTGTGGCGGGTCGAGCGCTGCAGGCCCTCGAAGGCGACCTCGAGCACCAGCCCCTTGCCGGCGTCGTGAACCACCTCGCGCACCGGCCCGAAACGGTTGACCGTATTGTTGCGGACGAAGCGGTCGATCTCCGACAGCTCCTCGTCGGTGAAGCCGAAATACGCCTTGCCGACGGGCACCAGCTCGTCGCCAGCGGCGCCCGCCCGCCAGACACCGAAGGTGTAGTCGGAATAGTAGGAGGAGCGCTTGCCGTGGCCGCGCTGGGCGTACATCAAGACGGCATCCACCACATGCGGGTCGCGCTTCCATTTGAACCACGGGCCCTTCGGTCGCCCCGGCTCGTAGATCGAATCCCAGCGTTTCAGCATCACGCCTTCGATCACCGCTTCCGGCGGTGCCGCACGCAGCGCCTTCAGGTCCTCGCCGTCGGCGAAAGGGACGAGCGGCGAGAGGTCGATCCGCCGCGAGGCGGACCGTCCGACCAGCGCCTCGAGACGTTGCCGCCGCTCGCGGAAGGGAAGGCCGCGGATGTCGTCCACCCCGTCGACCAGGCAGTCATAGGCGCGGAAAAAGGCGGGATGGCTCGCCATCAGCTTGTCCGACACGCTCTTGCGATTGAGGCGCTGCTGCAGGTCGGAGAAGGAACCGGTGACGAAGGCTCCGCTTTCGTCCGGTGCGCCGATCAGGAGCTCGCCGTCGAGCGCCCCTTCGAAATCGAACTCCCCGACCAGATCGGGGAAGGCGCCGGAGATGTCGTCGCCGGTGCGGGTGTAGAGCCGGGCGATCCTGTCCTCGCGCACGGCCTGGACGCGAACGCCGTCCCATTTCCATTCGGCGGCGTAGGCGTCGGGCGTGATCAGGGCGAGCTCGTCGTCGCCGAGCGCGTGGCTCAGCATTACCGGGCGGAAGGGAGCGGCGATGCCGGCCTCAGGGCGTTCGGCCCGGCCTTCCAGCCAGGCGAAGAGGGAGAGGTAGGGCGGCGCCAGCCCGGGCCAGGCCTCCTCGATGGCGTTGACCGGCTTGTCGCCAAACTCGGCCAGCGCCTGCTTGGCGAGGCGCGCCGAGACACCGATCCGGAGGCCGCCGGTGACCAGCTTGATTAAGGCCCAGCGTCCGGTGGCGTCGAGCGAATCGAGGAGGCGCGCGATCAGCTTCGGTCCGTCGGAGCGGGAGGCGGAGCGGAGCTGCTCGACGAGTTCGGCGAGGCGCACGGTAGGTGCCCCATCGGAGTGGAGCGGTGCCGCAGCGAGCGCTGACCGGTCAAGGGCAAGTTCCCTCCCCCCTTGCGGGGGAGGGTCAGGGAGGGGGGTATTCTTGGCCTGCAGCGCAAGGGTACCCCCCTCTAGCTCCGCTATGGGCCGCTCCGCGGCTCCAAGCTCCGTTGTCTCCCCCGCAAGGGGGGAGAGGGGCGTCTGGCCGGGCAATGCCGGGGTTCGTTCATTCGGACTGGCCGGCCAGACCAGCGAGATGGTCTCGGCCAAGTCGCCGACATAGTCGTAGGAATAGGCGAACAGCACCTCGTCGACCCGCTCGGTGACCAGCGCCCGCAACATTGCCGGCTTGACGCCGGGGATGGAGAGGTCGCCGGTCAGCGCCGCCAGCGCATAGCCGCGATCGGGATCGGGAACGGCCCGGAAATAGTCGATCATCAGTCGGAGCTTGACGTTCCGCTGGGGCGTCAGCACCAGGCGCTCGAGAAGGGCGGCGAAGGCCTGCATAACGCTGCGTATATAGGTCGTCCGGACGCTGAAACGCCCGAAAACGCACAACGAACGCACCGTTGCGGGGACCGCGACGGCGGCGAAACGCGTCGGGTTCCCTACTTGCCGGCGCGGCCGCCGAAGAACAGCCGCTCCCACTTCTTCTGCGCGGCATAGCCTTCGCGGATGAAGGGCATGAAGCGGGCCATCTTGAGCATGGTTCCGTTGAGCAGGCTGCCGGGGAAGCGCTCCGGCTTGGCGAAATCGACGAACAGGACGACGCGGACCTCGTTCGAACTCGTTCCACGCCTCGTGCCGGTAGGCGTCGTCGAAGATGAGCGCCTTGCCTTCTTCCCAGTGGCAGACCTGGTCGGCGACCTTGATGCCGATATCGCCGGTCTTGGGGACGATCAAACCGAGGTGGAAGCGAAGCACGCCGTTATACGGCCCGCGGTGCGGCGGCAGCCGCTTGCCCGGCTCGAAGATCGAGAACATCGCCGATTGCAGGCCCGGGATCTTCTGGAGGATGCGCCAGGTCTCCGGACAGGTCTTGACGGCGTGTTCCGAGGTGTGGCCGTAGCCGCAGATGAGGAAGCTCCGCCAGTTGCGGTCGGTGGAGATCAGGCCGACATCCTTGGCGATCTCGTGGAAGCCGGGGAGCTCGTCACGGCGGACGAGCAGGCGGTCGAGCTCGGTCCGGATCGCCTGCCATTCCCGCTCGACGTCCTTCGCCCACGGAAATAGCGCGGTGTCATAGACCGGCGGGTTGCCGACCTTGGAGAATTTGAGGTTCTGCCGCTCGATCCAGTAGAGGATAGCCCGCCCCATCCGCACCAAAGGGGTCGGCGGTGCCATGGCTTCTTGAAGCTCGGCGGTTGGCTGCTGCTGGGCGATCGCCTCGTCGATCGATTGCGCCATCTTCCCCTCCGTTGCGATGGTAGGCAACTCAAGCATCAAAATAACAATTATGGCAACAAACTGGGTGGTTTTGCGATATTGCGGCATAGCATCGCGGATAGCCGGCTTCCTATAGCCGCCAGCGCTCCGATAGCGCCGGCACTATCGTCCCGCCGGACCCTTCATCCGGCTGTTGCCAATCCTCGGCAATCCCTCTAGCGGTTCAGCCAGCCGCGCAACCCGCGCCCTCCGGTACCGGTCCATGAGTGCTCTCCTCACCGCCGACGGCATCCGCGCCCGCGGCCGCGACGCGGTCACCTGGTATTGCTACCTGCTCCTCGGCTACTTCACCTATGTGATCGGCATCCAGGGCAACATCCTGCCATTCCTGAGGGAAGAGCTCGACCTCAGCTATCGGACGGTGAGCCTGCACACCAGCGCCATCGCCGCCGGCACCCTCATCGTCGGCCTCGTCGGCGACCGGGTCGTCCGTCGCGTCGGCCGGCGGGCGATGCTCGCTGTCAGCGTCTTCGGCTCGGCGGCGGCCGCTATTCTCCTGACGCTGGCGCCGGCGACCTGGGTGAGCATCGCGAGTTGCTTCCTGTTCGGGCTGATCGGCGCCTTCATCCCAGCCATGGTGCCGGCCATCCTCTCCGACATCCACGGCCCGCGGCGGGACGTGGCCTTCGCCGAGGCCAACGCCGTCGCCTATGTGTTCACGGTGATGGCGCCGATCCTGACCGCCCTGTTCGTCTGGCTGGCATTGGGGTGGCGCCCTGCGGTGCTTGCCGGGACGGCAGCCGGGGTGGTCACCGTCCTTGCCTTCGCCCGCCAGCCTCTGCCACCCAGCCTCGAGACCCGGGAGAGTGCTGCCGTTCCCCTGCCGGCCGCCTACTGGTGCTACTGGCTGGCGCTCGGCATGTCGGTTGCGGTGGAGTTTTCGGCGCTGTTGTGGGCGCCGGCCTATTTCCAGCGGGTCGTCGGCCTGACGCCGAGCTCCGCCGCATTCGGCGCCGCAGCCTTCTTTGCCGGCATGCTGATCGGCCGCGTCATCGGCAGCTGGCTGATCCGCACCATCGATACGCGCCGGCTTTTCCTAGCTTCGGCGATCATCACCTTCGCCGGCTTCGCCGCCTATTGGGGGACGGCCGCCCCGGTCCTGTCAGTTGCCGGGCTGTTCGTGGTCGGCCTAGGCGCGGCGCTGCTCTTCCCGCTCACGCTGAGCTTCGCCATCGGGTCGGCCGAGGCCGCCGCCGACCGGGCGAGCGCCCGCGTAATGCTGGCGCCGGGCCTCGCCATTTTGCTCACCCCGCCGCTTCTCGGCGCCATTGCCGACGGCGCGGGGCTCAGGATCGCCCAGCTGATGACGCCGGTGTTCATGGGGCTCGGGGTGCTGGCGTTCTTCGCCGGCGAGTTCGCCCGCCGCAGGCAGTCGCAGACCTGACGCCGTCGTCGGCGCGGTTGCCTCACGCGCCCGCCGCGCTACAACGGTGCGAACATCTGACCCGCCGCAATATCTCTTCAGAGGAAAGCCAGCGATGCCGTCACCGGAGCAGGAGGCGCTGACACCCATCCTCCGCGATATCCATCTCTACTGGTTCGGTCCGCTCGCCGGGCCGAGCGACCGGAACGCCGAGAAAGCCGAAATCTGGTTCAAACAGTCGGACGACACCGACGCCCATATCCGTGAGACCTTCGGCGGGTACATCGCGCCGGCCGCGGCGGTCGACTGGGACCTCGATGCGCTCTCGCGCGAGGAGCAGGTGGCGCTGATCATCCTCCTCGACCAGTTCCCCCGCAATATCCACCGCGAGTCGGCCGAGGCCTTCGCCCATGACACCAAGGCTCGGGGGATCGCCCGCAGACTGATCGACGGAGGCCTGGACCGATTTCACCTAGTGGAGCAGCCCTTTGTCTGCCTGCCCTTCGAGCACAGCGAGGACGTCGCCGATCAGGATTATTCCCTGCTGCTCTTCGCCAAAATCACGGTCGACGCGTCGGAGGACTGGAAAGAGCGCCGGCGGAATGGGCTCGACATCGCCGCCAGGCACCGCGACGTCATCCGCAAGTTCGGCCGCTTTCCCCACCGCAACGCCATGCTCGGCCGCGAGTCGACCGAGGAGGAGGCGGCCTTCCTCGCCGAGCACGGCCGGGGATTTTAGCGTTCCTGGACTTCCTCGAAGCTTGAAAACGGCAGCTCCGGCGGGCCGTCGCTGTTGGCCGCTCGCGGGCGATCCCCGGCGGTCTCCGGCGCCTCGATCTCCACCGACTGGATGTCGGCGCTGCGCTTGGTGATCTTGGCGCTGGAAATCTCGATCTGCTCGATGTCCTTGCCGGCTTGGGCAAAGTGGGTCTTGAGGCGCTGGACACGGTCGTCGAGGCGGGCGACGTCCTCCATCATGCGGATCACCTCGTGCTGGATGACGTGGGCCTGCTCGCGCATCTGCACGTCGCGCAGCAGCGACATCACCACCTGGACCGAGAGCATGAGGAGCGACGGCGAGACGATCACCACCTGCGCCCGGTGCGCCCGCTGGACGATGTCCTCGAAGCGCTCGTGGATATCGGCGAAGATCGATTCCGACGGCACGAACATGAAGGCGGTGTCGTGGGTCTCGCCGGAGATGTGGTAGCGCTCGGCGATGTCCTGGATGTGCTTCTGCGTGTCACGGCGGAAGCGGGTCTCGGCCGCCTTTGCCGCCTCCGGCGTCTCTGCCGCGCGGATGGCGTTCCACGCCTCCAGCGGAAACTTGGCGTCGATCACCAGCGACGGCGCTTCATTGGGGAAGAGCACCAGACAATCAGGCCGCGTGCCGTTGGAGAGCGTCGCCTGGAAGACGTAAGCGTTAGGCGGCAGCCCGTCCTGGACGATCGCCCGCATGCGGGCTTCGCCGAAGGCGCCGCGGGTCTGCTTGTTGGCGAGGATGTGCTGAAGCTCGACAACCTGGGTCGACAGCGTGGTGATGTTCTGTTGCGCCTTGTCGATGACGGCCAGCCGCTCCGCCAGCCGCGACAGGTTCTCGTGGGTATTACGGGTCGTCTCCGCCATCGACTGGCCGAGCTTGTGACCAAGGCCGTCCATCCGCTCGGACAGTCCCCGGACGAGGTCAGATTGCCGCGAGCCGAAGACCTCGGCCATGGTCTGCATGCGCCCCTTCATCTCGGTCTGAGCGCGGAGGAGCTCGGCGACCTCGCCCTCGAAGGCGCGGCCGCGCTCGAACCGGCTAACCGCCCGCCGCCAGGCGATGAGCAGGGCGACGATGAGCAGCCCCGCAAGGACCGCCCCGCCAAAAACCGCCACTTCGCCGATGGAGAAGCTCCGCCCGCCGATGGTGAGGATCTGTTCGCCCATCGGACCCGTATAGCCGAATTCGGCAGCCCGAGTACAAAAAGAGAACGGCCTAGCCGTCCGTTTCTCCGGCCTCGGGCGGCTTCGGGTGCTTGGGCTTGCGCCGGTATTCGTCCTTGCCCTTGACCACCTTCGGCTTGTAGGGGCCGGTGCCAAGGACGCGCGCGTGGGGGTTGCGGGGCGGCTTCCCGGCTTTTTGCGGCCTTGGCGCCCGGGGCTTCTTCATTGTCGATCATCGGGGCGGGCCGGTTGACCGCGCCGCCGACCTTTCATATCTGAACGCCGTGAGCAAGCTCGATATCATCACCCTGCCTGACAGGAAACTCCGCCTAGTCAGCGACCCGATCGAACGGGTCGATGACGATCTGCGACGGCTCCTCGACGACATGCTGGAGACCATGTACGAGGCGCCGGGCATCGGCCTCGCCGCGATTCAGGTCGGCGTGCCGCGGCGGATGCTGGTCTGCGACGTCGCCCAGCGCGAGGACGAGGACGCCGAGCGCGATCCGATGTTCCTGATCAACCCGGAGATTCTCACACGCTCCGACGAGAGTATCGTTCGCGAGGAGGGATGCCTGTCGATTCCCGACTATTTCGCCGAGGTCGAACGGCCGGACTCGGTGCGGGTCCGTTACCTCGACCGCGAGGGACGGCGGCAGGAGATCGAGGCGACGGGGGTCCTGGCGACCTGCCTGCAGCACGAGATCGACCATCTCGATGGCAAGCTCTTCATCGACTATCTGTCGAAGCTGAAGCGCGACATGGTGATCAGGCGATTTACCAAGCAGGCCAAGCAAAGCCCGAAGCGAACGGCGCTTTAGGGTTTCTGCGCGGCGATCCGATCATCGCCGTGGCTTTTTGCCGAATTGATTCGCATCAAGGGAAGGAATGCCCATTATGGGCATTGCTTTGAGGGGCTCGCGGCCGGCGATGACGGCGGTGGCGGGGATTGTCGTCAAACACCCAAGGAGTACCCAGATGAGGAAATCGATCATTGCCATGGTGGCAGCCCTCGGCCTGCTCGCCGGCTGCACGACCCAGCAGGGGGCGCTCGTTGGAGGCGCCGCCGGCGCTGCCGCGGTCAGCTTGGCAGGCGGATCGCTTGCCCAAGCGATCATCGGCGCCGGTGTCGGCGCGCTGGCGGGCGCCGTTCTTGTCAAGCAAACGGGCGGCACCTGCTACTACAAGTACAAGGGCAAATATTACAAAGAGCCTTGCCCGTAGGCGAAAGGGCGCGCGTCCGGGTGACTTGACCCAAAGGCGCAAGGACCGTCTCCAGGGCGGCCCTTGTGGCGCCGGTCGTGCAGGGTTATGCCGCGCAGCGTTGCGCTAACGTTGCGGCCCGGCATGACCCTTCGCATCGCCTTCTTCGGCACGCCCGACTTTGCCGTCCCGACGCTGACCGAGGTCGTCGGCCAGGGTCACGAGATCGCCGCGGTCTATACCCGGCCGCCGACTGCCGCCGGCCGGGGCCTGAACGCCCGGAAATCTCCGGTCCATGAGGCGGCGGAGCGTTTCGCGCTGCCCGTCAGGACACCGCGCAGCCTGAAAGGCGAGACGGAGGCGGCCGAGTTCGCCGCCCTCGCGGTGGATGTCGGGGTGGTCGTCGCCTACGGTCTGATTCTGCCGAAATCGATCCTCGAAGCACCTGTCCACGGCTGCCTCAACCTGCACGCCTCGCTGCTTCCCCGCTGGCGGGGCGCCGCACCTATCGCGCGCGCCGTCATGGCCGGCGACGCCGAAACCGGCGTCTTGGTCATGCGCATGGAGGAAGGCCTCGACACCGGCCCGGTGGCGATGGCCGAACGGGTGCCGATCGGCCCCGACATGACCGCCGGCGAGCTGTCGGACCGGCTGTCGCGCCTCGGCGCCGATCTCATGGTGCGGGCGCTGGCCGCGCTGTCGCGCGGCGGTCTCGATACCACCCCGCAGCCCGATGACGGCGTCACCTACGCCAGGAAGATCGACAAGGCGGAAACCCGCATCGACTGGTCGAAGCCCGCTGCGGAGGTCCATAACCACATCCGCGGCCTGTCCCCCGACCCGGGCGCCTGGTTCGAGGGCACGTTCGGCCGCAACCCGGAGCGGATCAGGGTTCTGCGATCGACGCTGGCCGAGGGGGAGGGTGCGCCCGGCACTCTCGTCGGCGAAGGCCTCACCATTGCCTGCGGAACCGGTGCGGTGCGTCTCGTCGAACTCCAGCGCGCCGGCAAGCAGCCGGTCAGGACGGAGGCGTTCCTGCGGGGCGTGCGCCAGATGCCGGCGATGTTGGCGTAGCGGACGCCGTGGCCGGCCGGTGGCGGCCGAGCAGGAAGGCATAACCGCGGGCCATGTCGGTTGAGGCGAACCAGCCGCGCGGGAAGAGGTCCGGTCGACTGCCCACCAGGCTTTTGATGCGCCCGGCGATGGCCGGATTGTAGTTGCTGAATTCCAGCCAGGTGACGATGCCGGCAAGATGGCTGAGAAGCTTGTCGTCCGACTGGATGGGGCCGGATTGAACGGGTGAGACGTTGCGCAGCACCTGATCGTCGCGGACGATGTGGGTCAGGAATGTGGTCGCCATCGCGCGGATCAGCAACTCCGGCACGGGGTAGCCGGCGGCGTAGGCCCGATAGAGGAAAGGTGCTGTCTGCGACGCCTTCCAGAGGCGCTCCGAGAACTCCCGTCCGTTGGCTCCGACAGTCTTATCGGTGAAATAGGGAAAGTACTGCCAGTAGACAGTCCCGTCGTCAGCTGTCTGGACGCCCTGCTCGAAGATGTCGATGAGATCGTTGACGCGCTTCTTCATCGTTTCGTCGCCGGTCGCGGCGACAAGGTTGATGTAGACGTCGCCGAGCGTGTGCAGATGATTGGTGGGCTCGGGCTCGCCGGTGAACGGACGCGTGTACCATTTGATGTCCGTGCCCTGGACTTGCCCGCGATCCTGCTCGAATTCGGCGAGTGCGGCGAGGCTCGCCTTGAGATAGCGCTCTGCCGTCGGCCTGTAGTCGGCGAGCGCCGGATCGGCCATGACGATGCGGATGAATTCGGACGCTGCCAGGGTGATCCGCGCCGCATGGGTTATGTGGGCCACCCACAGGTTCATCGTCAGGGGGATCGGCCCGATCCAGACAAAGGCGGGGCGGTATTCGCCCCAACTCGCCATCACCCGGTCGTGGTAGACATCGGTGATGCCGCGCTCCGAATCGCGCAGCGACAGGACCTTGTCGAAATAGTCGACGAAGAAGTCGAGGAACCGCCTGTCTTTGGTGCGTTGGTAGGCAGTCATCGCCGCTTCGGCGAGATAGCCACCGCGCCAGGCGAGTGTCTCGGAGTTGTATTGGCGGGCAAATTTGAAGACCAGAGGTCCCTGTTGGACGAGATAGTCATAAAAGACGTTCGCGTTGAACGACGTCTCGATCAGGCGCCGATAGGCAGACCTGGCATCGAGCCCGTCGGAGACAGCGATGAAGCATCCGATGTTCTTGACCGTCTTCGGGTCGGCGCCGGACTTCAACTTGGTCCAGACCGCCTGATAGTTCTTGTAGGCGTGGCCGACGGCCAGGATCTTGTTGCAGGCAGCCAGGGATGGGCCGGCGAGAACCGGGCTCAGGAAAAGGGCGAGGAGGACCGCCTTCATCATTGTCATGCTACCGTGGTGAAAAGGAACACAAGCCGCGCAAGCTATCCCAGCACCGCAAGTTGACGCATGCGGTGCGGCATCGCACCGTCCGGGTCAAGACCCGGCCGCTCTCTTGCGGAACAGGGATTGACCGCAGTGCGGCGATATCCCAAGCGATAACGCAGTCCACTGTCTGGCATAATCGATCCGGGCCTCAACTTGCCGCGCTACAAGCTTACCATCGAATATGATGGCGGCCCTTTCGTGGGCTGGCAGCGGCAGAACAATGGCCGCTCGGTCCAGCAGGCGATCGAGGAGGCGTTCGGCCGCTTCGCCCATGAGTCTGTGACGGTCAAGGCTGCAGGGCGCACGGACGCCGGCGTCCATGCTCTCGGTCAGGTCGCCCATGCGGATCTCTCGCGCGACTGGCCCGAGGACACGGTCGCCGACGCCTTGAACGCCCACCTCCGGCCGGAGCCGGTGGCGATCCTTTCCGCCCAGGTTGTCGCGGCGGATTTCGACGCGCGATTCTCAGCCGTCCGCCGCCACTACCTCTATCGCATCGCCGACCGCCGGGCGCCTCCGGCGCTGGACAGGAACCGCGTCTGGTGGGTGCCAGCGCCGCTCGATGCAGCCGCCATGCATGCTGCGGCGCAGGCGCTGGTCGGCCGGCACGATTTCACCACGTTCCGCAACGCTCAGTGCCAGGCGAAGTCCCCGGAAAAGACGCTCGACCGGCTCGACGTTTCCCGCAAGGGCGGCGAAATCATCGTTCGTGCCTCCGCCCGGTCGTTTCTGCATTCCCAGGTCCGCTCAATGGTCGGCACACTGAAGAAGGTCGGCGAGGGTCGTTGGCCGGTCGCTGCGGTCGGCGAGGCGCTGGCAGCGCGCGACCGCAGCCGTTCAGGTCCGGTGGCGCCCGCGCACGGCCTCTATCTCCTCGCCGTGGACTACTAACCCTCTAGAAGCCGAAGATGGAATCGAGCGTCAGCGAGATGGTCAGGCTGAGGGCGAGATCGAGCACTACGATTCCGACGGCGAAGCCAAAGCCGACGTCGAGGGCGCGTCGGGCGATCAGGTAGTTGTAGCGCAGCATGATCATCAGGGCGGCCAGCATCAGGAAGTTGGCGATCTCCATGCCGGCGAGGCCGATGAGCACGAGAAGGCCGACGAAGCCGAACGGCGCCACGGCGATCACCGAGCCCCAGTTCCGGGCAATGATGAAAGCCCCGTAGTGGTGGGCAATTCCGAGCGGCCGCGCGGCGAGCGCCAGCACGATCGGCAGCGTGATCCAGTCGAGCCCGAGCCCGATCACGCTGTCGAGATAGAAGAGGAAGTCGCCGGGATCCTGACCGGGCATCAACGCGGTTGATGCGATCGACCGTTCGGCGAGCGTGGTCAGCGCATAGGCCGGCAGGACAAGGACGATCGCCCGGAAGGAACGCCAGAAGCCGTCCATGCTGATGTCGAAGTAGCGCATCGCCCCCGGCCGGTCGAGGAACAGCTCCCAGGCGCCGGTGAGCGAACGGGCGATCTCGTTGCGCTCAAGCATGGGATTCGGCCGAAAAATAGTGATCGAGGAAGCGGCGATAGATCCTGGTCAGCGTCCTGAGGTCGTCGACCGGCACCCTTTCGTCCACCTGGTGCATCGTATCGCCGACCAGCCCGAACTCCACCACCGGGCAGACCGTCTTGAAGAACCGCGCATCCGACGTGCCGCCGCCGGTCGAGAGCCCCGGAGTGAGCCCGGTAACCTCCGCGATGGCGCTGGAGAGCGGGGCGATCAGCGCCTCCGACCGGGTGAGGAACCACTCGCTCGGTCCCGGCGCGACGGACAGTTCGTAGGCGTCGCCGGACGCTCCGGCATCGAGCTCGGCCCGCAGGTGCTCGGTCAGCGTGGGGACCGACCAGCGGTCGTTGAAGCGAACATTGAACCGGGCCGTCGCCTCGCTCGGGATGACGTTGAAGGCGGGATTGCCGACGTCGACGCTGGTCACCTCGAGGTTCGAGGGCTGGAAATCGGCGGGTTCCTTCGTCGAGCCGGAGCGCGGTCAGCCGGTGGAGCATGCGGACCAGACGCGGGACGGGGTTCTCGGCAAGATGCGGATAGGCGGCGTGGCCCTGGCGGCCCGGCACGCGGATCGTGCCGGACAGGCTGCCGCGCCGGCCGACCTTCACGGTGTCGCCGAGGCGCGCCACCGAGGTCGGTTCGCCGACCAGCGCGGCGTCGAAGCGGTGGCCTTCGCCAAGCGCCCAGTCGATGAGCTTGACTGTGCCGTTGACCGCCGGGCCTTCCTCGTCGCCGGTGATGAGCAGCGACAGGGTGCCGACCGGTTCGCTCCGCGTAGCCAGGAACTCCGATGCCGCGGCGAGGAACGCGGCGATGCCGCCCTTCATGTCGACCGCCCCGCGGCCGTAGAGGTCGCCGTCGGCGACCTCTCCGCCAAAGGGAGGATGGCTCCAGCGCTCGGCATCGCCGGGCGGCACGACGTCGGTGTGGCCGGCAAAGACCAGATGCGGCGGCCGCGAGCCGATCGTGGCAAACAGATTCTCGACGTCGGGGGTGCCCGCGTCCGAAAACACCAGTCGCTCCGTCTGAAACCCGGCCGATCCGAGAATATCGGCGAGCAGGTGCAGCGCGCCGCCCTCGGCCGGCGTCACCGAGGGGCAGGCGACGAGGGCCTTGAGGCAGGCAACGGGGTCGATGAAGGGCTGGGTCATGATGCCGATGTGGACTCGCGGCTCCGCCTCGTCAATCGGATTGGAAGGTTGGCATCGGACCGTAGGCGTTCGGGCCGCTCTTGCCGGGGATGAGGGCGAGGGCGATCAGCCAGAACGGCCCGAAGAACGGCACGATCAAAAGCAGCGTGAAAGTAGCCGGCAGGCCGATGTCATGGCACCGCTTGGCAGCAACGACAAACAGCGCCACGGTCAACGGGATGCCGAGCACGGCAATGACGAGGAGCACGCCCGGCGCCAACTCTCCGCCTGTCACCAGGAAGGCCAGGACAGCGGCGTTGATCGCGACGATCATGCCGGCGCCCAGCGCATATTCGCGCCGGGTGATCCGCCCCTGCGGCCGGAAGAAGAAGGAAAGGAGCTTGTCGGAGCCGGCGGCGCTCATCGATTGCCAACAGATTGACTGACCGCGGCCCGAACCTCGCGGGCCGCGCCACCGGAGTCAACCTGCGGCAGCGATCATGCAGTGCCGGCGAGGGGATCCGGCCCGTAGGTGTTGGACCCGATGGTTCCCCGCAGGATGCCGAGCTCGACGATGTACCACACGGCCACGATCAGCGAGGCCACGCCGAAGATCCAGTCCAGCACGCCCGGCTGGTAGGGATTGCCCATCGCTCCGATCAGGGTGAGCAGGCTCGACAGGATCGACAGGCCGACGAAGATCCAGGCGAGCGAGCCGGGCTTGTCCCGATCCTGGAAGCGCTTCGCCGAAACCGCATAAAACGGGTAGGCGAGCGCGAGCTGCACGATCAGCGTGATGATCCGCCCGGCCGTCGTGAACATGATGCCCAAAGCGTAGATGAGGATCATGTTGATCACCAAGCTGATCACGACGAGGATCAGAACGCCTACCCACCACTGACTGCGCGGAATCCGTCCGCGTGTCGACGTCAGAATGTAGCCCAAGTCCATAGGTGCCCCCTCCGATGTGAGTGCGGGCGGAGTCTACCTGAGTCGGCGAGAAACAGACACCGGGCGCCTGGGTGGCGCCGGACGGGCCAGAAACCGGGAGGGCGGCGCTCTGCCGATGCCACACTCCAAACCGTTTTCGTGGTAGAACGAGGCGAGGCCGCGAAGGGAAGGGAGCAACGGACAAGCGATGCGCCTCCAGGCGATCGCCGCCGGCATGCTGGGGCTGCTGGTGGCTTCGGCGTCGGCCCAGCAGGTAGGGACCGGGCGCTATCAGGTTCAGCCGAGCGTCGACGGTTTCATCCGCCTCGATACCGAGACGGGTGCGGTTTCCCACTGCGCCAGGCGCGACAATGTCTGGCGGTGCGATGTGCTGGCGGCCGACCGCTCGGCGATCGAGGCCGTCGCCGCCGAGGTCAAGGCGCTCAGCGACCGCCTCGATGCGCTGTCGGCCCGCATCGACGCGCTCGAAGCGGGGCGGGCAACCGTCGTTGAGCCACCGCAGACCGGCGAGACCGAGCCGCCCCCGGCTTCGCCGAGATGCTGTTCCAGCGCCTGTTCCAGCTCGTCCGCGACATGAAAGGCGGACAGCAGCAAAGCAGCTAGTCTAGGGCTTGGTGTCCGGCCGGCGAACGTCGACCCGCATGGGCTCGAACATCCGCAGGATCGAAGCAACAGCCGTCGCTTCCTTGCGTGACGGCACCTTGACGCAAAGCACCGTTTCTCCGTTGCGGATATATCCGGCGTAATCCCGGCGCAGATCACCCATGAACCAGAAGAACGGGTCGAGCTTGAGCATCTCGAACTCCGCGTCCATCGAGTGCGGTGGCGGAGATATCTCCGACAAGACCTTTTCGACGATGTCGCGCTCCGCGACACCCTCGGTGTGGAGACGATGATGGGCATTGTCGGCGCCGCCCTTGCTGCCGAAGAGCCCGACGACCATGACCTCGGCCATGTGTTTGCTCCCATTCGAGGCCCCCGCTCCTCGATAAATAGACAGCACGCCCGCGGGTTCCGCTGGCGGACCTGCGCCTTTTTGTCCGACCGGGCGCCCGGGCAGCGATGAGGCCGCCCGGCAAGTCCAGCGGACCGCCTCACGTCAACAGCTTGAACCGCTCCGTCGCAGCAACGAGCTCGGCGACGATGCCGGGTTCGGTCATGGCGTGGCCGCTGTCGGGGACGATGCGGAGATCGGCTTCCGGCCAGGCGCGATGGAGGTCCCACGCGATGAAGGCGGGCGTGCAGACGTCGTAGCGGCCGTGGACGATAGCGCAGGGGATCTTGCGGAGCAGACCGGCGTTGGCGATCAGCTGGCCGTCGCTGTCGAAGAAGCCGTCGTTGATGAAGTAGTGGCATTCGATGCGGGCGAAGGCGATGGCGTAGTCGGGCCTGCCGAACGCGGCGACCCGCGCCGGATCGGGAAGCAGCGACAGCGCTGCGCCTTCCCACATGCTCCATGCGCGGGCGCAAGCGAGCTTCACCTCCGGGTCGTCACCGGTGAGGCGGGAATAGTAGGCAGCGATCATGTCGCCGCGTTCTTCCGCCGGGATCGGCTCGACGAAGCTCTCCCAGGCCTCGGGAAGGATGTTCGACGCGCCTTCCTGGTAGAACCACAGGAGCTCCTTCCGTCGCAGCGTGAAGACGCCGCGGAGCACCATTTCGGTGACGCGGTCGGGGTGGGTCTCGGCGTAGGCAAGAGCCAGGCAGGACCCCCACGATCCTCCGAGCACCTGCCAGCGGTCGATGTCGAGATGCGTGCGGATGCGCTCCATGTCGGCGACCAGGTCCCAGGTGGTGTTGCCCTCCAGTTCTGCATGCGGCGTCGACCGGCCGGTGCCGCGCTGGTCGAACATCACGATGCGATGGGCCTTCGGGTCGTGGAAGCGCGGCATGGTCGGGTTGCTGCCGGCGCCCGGACCGCCATGAAGGAGCACCACCGGCTTGCCCTCCGGATTGCCGTATTGGGCGACGTGGAGCTCGTGAAGCGACGACACCTTGAGCCGCTCGGTGCGATAAGGCTGGATCGGCGGAAACAGGGATTGCGGCGCATTCATCGTGTCGCGTGCTCCGGGACTGAATGAGGAGGTTCGCTGATGGTCTCTAGACGGCATGGTCCTCGAGGACCGGATCCGGATTGGGCCGCCTGATCGCGTCGACGACCTCGAGACGGGCGGCGGAGGGTTCCGGCGTCATCAGGCTGACGATGACCGTGACCACAAAGCCGAGCGGCACGCCGAAGATCGCCGCAGCGGCGCCCGCGATCCCGGTTTCGGTGAGGCCAATGACGTGAAGCGGCGCGATGACGCCAGCCTGGAGCATGACGACGTAGGCGGCTGTCGCGCCAAAGCCCGCGATCATGCCGAGGACGGCTCCCCAGAACGTCGTTCGTCGCCACCAGATACCCAGCACGACCGCGGGGAAGAACCCCGCCGCGGCGAGAGACGGGGCGGCGAAAGCCAGCGCAAAGGTGTCGCCGGGATCGGTGACGGCCATCCAGGTGGCGATGGCGACAAATGCCAGAAGGGCAAGCCGCGCGACGATCAATCGCCGGCCGGCCGGTGCCCGGCGGTCGATCAGCGTTGCATAGACATCGTGAGCGATGGAGGTGGCAAGGGTAATGACCACGGCACCGGCCGCGGCGAGTGCGGCCGCCAGCGCGGCCGCTGCGATCAGGGCGGTCAGCACGTAGGGCACGCTGGTGATGTCGGCGAAGCCGAGCGTGATGCCGTCGCCGCCGATGGCGATGTCGCCCGGTGCCAGTCCATTGACGATAGCCGAGGAGCCGCAGGCGGCACTCACGTCCGCGACGCTGGCGACCTGAGCGCCGCACACCTTGATGAGGCCGATCGCCGAATAGTCGAACAGCCATTGCGGGAGATCGGCCCCTTCGACGCCGACCGCCTCGCCGACGATGGCCAGCCTGACGAAAGCGGCAATCGCTGGCGCGGTCGCCGCAACCACGGCGACGACGACAAGCGCCCAGGCGACGGAGACCCGTGTTCCGGCGATGCCGGTCGTCGTGCTGCTCCGTGCCAGGATATGCGGCAGCGAGGCGACACCGGCGGCGATGCACAGCGCCAGGGCGAAGAGATTGAACCCGTCGAGGCTTGAAACCGGCAGCGCGGAGCTCGGCAGGAAGCCGACCGGCGCCGTGGTGATCGCCGCGGCGTCCGCCATGGCGTTGCCGTAGGTGAGCTGGGGGATCGGCAGCCCGTATTCCTGCATCGAGAAGACCAGTGAGGGCGCTACGGTCCCGAACAGGATGACGATCGCCTGGGCGCCGGCGACCAGGGCAACCGCCCGCATGCCGCCGAGCAGACTGCACAGGAGCAGGACGACGCAGGTGCCGCCGATGGCGAGATCGGGACCCAGGCCGAGAGTGGATTGGGCGATGCGACTCGCCATGGCGATGGCGGCGGCGAGGAGCGGCAACGACACGATGACGAGGATGACGACGCCGAGAATCCGGACCAGCGGATTGCCGAACCGCACCGCCAGCAGGTCCGGCAGGGTCACCGCGCCGGACTTGCGGTAATAGGGCGCGACGACCACCGCAAGAACGACGAAACCGCCGGTCCATCCGACCGCCACCGCAAGTCCGGCCGCCTGGCTGGCGAAGAAAGCGCCGGCAAGCCCGATGAATCCGGCGGCCGTGACGAACGCCGCCCCGGTGGCCATGCCGTTGAAGCCGGCCGGAACCGCGCGTCCCGCCACGAAGAAGTCGGCAAGCGACAGCGTCCGCGCCACGATGCCGATGACCGCATAGCCGGCGATGGTGATCGATACGACCAGAACGGCGGTGAGCGGATCGGGCAGTCCGAACTGCGCCAGCATGGCGACGACGATGACGAACAGCGCAAAGGCGACGGCGAGAAGACTGTAGACCTTGCCGACCTCGCGGTAGCCTGCTCTCCCGCTTGCCACCGGGTCAGTCCTCGAACAGTCCGTGCCGTCGGTCGATGACCTCCTGGCGGCTGACGAACCCGAAGACGATGAGGACAAGGACGATGGGCAGCCCGGTCGCCGCCAGGACAAAGCCGGTGGGGTAGGCGCCGGCGCCCGACGGTTCAGCCAAGGCGAGGAACAAGAGGATCACCACCACCGAAACGCCAAGCGTGACGGCCGCGAGAATGGCGGTCTCACGCCAGCGCTCGGTCTGGTTGACGTCGGCCATCAGCGGATTTGCCCCATCATTTGATTCGAACTGGCAGCATGGCACGACCCTGTCCGGCACGCACCGGCAAGCTCGTCCTTCGGATTGCGGTGGCCGAGAAACGACGATATCAAGCGATTTCGGTCGCGCAGACAAGGGCGGCGCGGCCCGGCATCGGCCTGCGAGGGCGAGGAGGCGTGGAATGCTCAAGGAATTCAAAGAATTCGCATTGAAGGGCAATTTGGTCGATCTGGCGGTCGCCTTCATCATCGGCGTCGCCTTCAGCGGACTTGTCCAGTCGGTGGTCAACGACATCATCATGCCGATCATCGGGGTGATCACCGGCGGGGTCGACTTTTCGGAGCTGTACATCCAGCTCGCCGGCGAGCCGCAGTCTACCCTTGCTGCCGCCCGCGAAGCCGGCGCAACGCTGGCCTACGGCAACTTCATCACGCTGTTGATCAATTTCCTGATCGTTGCCTGGGTGCTGTTCCTTATCGTCAAGGCGATGAACCGGCTGCAACGGAAACAGGAGGCGGCGCCACCGCCGCCGGCTCCACCGCCGCGCGAAGAGGTTCTTCTCGAGGAGATCCGCGACCTCCTGGCGAAGAAGGCCTGAGGAATTCGGTCGCTGCCGTCGCGCGGATCCCCGCGCGCCGGCGCTGGCGTTCGGGTCCCGCGTAATCGAAGGTCAGGACGTTCAAATGGACACCGGTTCGCCGCACCTCTTGTCGCGCGCCGCCCTCCGTCCCGAAGCCGGAGAAGCGCCGGAAAGCGGCATCGTCGAGGTATTCAATTACGGCCGAGGCCGGCCTGGGCTGATTCCGCTCTGGGCCGGTGAGGGCGACCTGCCGACGCCTGGCTTCATCGCCGATGCGGCGGCACGGTCGCTCGCCGACGGCGAGACCTTCTATGCCAACCAGCGCGGAATTCCGGAGCTCCGCGCCGCGCTGGCGCGCTACCATGAACGGACGTTCGGCGGCGCGTTCACGCTCGACCGCTTCTCCATCACCTGCGGTGGCATGCATGCCATCCAGATGGCGGTGCGCATGGTGGCGGGGAGTGGCGACGAAGTAGTCGTGCCGGGCCCATCCTGGCCCAACCTGACCGCTGCGGTCGGCGTGGTCGGGGCGACACCGGTCACGGTGCCGATGACGTTCGGCAACGCCGGGTGGAGCCTCGATCTCGACCGGCTTTTCGACGCGGTGACCGACCGCACCGCCGCGATCTTCATCAACTCGCCGGCGAACCCGACTGGCTGGACCGCAAGCCGGGAAGAACTCGCGGCAATCGCCGAATTCGCCGCCGGCCGGGGGCTGTGGATCATCGCTGACGAGGTCTATCACCGCTTCTTCTATGACGGTCCCCGCGCGCCCTCGTTCTACGACGTTGCCGACCGCGACCAGGCGATCCTCTACGTCAACACCTTCTCCAAGAACTACGCGATGACCGGCTGGCGAATCGGCTGGCTGTCGGCGCCGCCCACGCTCGGCGAGACTATCGAGAACCTGATCCAGTATTCGACTTCCGGCGTCGCCAGCTTCATGCAGCGGGCGGCGACCGCAGCGCTCGACGACGGCGACGATTTCCTCGCAGCCCAGATCGCACGCGCCGCAGAGGGCCGGCGCATCGTCTGTTCCGGGCTCGCCGCGACCGGCCGCGTCCGTATGGTCGAGCCCGCCGGCGCCTTCTATCTCTTCTTCGCCATCGACGGTCAGCCGAGGGCGCGCGAGGTGGCGCTCCGACTGGTCGACGAGGCCAATATCGGCCTTGCCCCAGGAACCGCGTTCGGCAACTCGACCGGCTTCATGCGCCTCTGCTTTGCCCGCAGCGGCGGACAGCTCGCGGAGGCCGTCAGCCGCCTGGCCGACTGGCTCCGCCGCAATTAGGAAGCCGTCAGTCTAGGAGATCGATGGCGATCGCGCTGATGTCGGCGCCTGTGCCTTCCCCCGGGAGGCCTGGCTCGATGATGATCACATTCCCACTCGGGTCGGTCTGCAGCTTCGGCACCCGCCACTCCAGCTGAAAGGCAGTGAACTCGGGGGTGAGCTTGGCCGATTGCCAGTAGCTCACCGCGAGGCCGCTCTGATAGGCGAAGCGCAGGCTCGCCGCCCCGTTCTCCCTGGCGGTCCGCGCCATGACCGTGACCCGAACCGTATGGCCAGCCAGGCGTGAGGCAAGGCCCGGGCCGATGACGGCGCGGGCACCGGCCAAATCAGCGGACGTCGAAACGCGGGCAAGGTTGCCGTCGAAGCGGATCGGGTTGCTCGGATCGGAGTCGAACACGGTGGGATCGCTTCCGTCGAAGAGGGTGAACCTCTGCACGACGCCGTCGGCGGGAGCAGGTATCTCGGGGGCGGGACTTGCTGCCGGGACCGTTTGGACCGGCGTGTCGGTGACCGCCGCAGGTCCCTCGGCGGACGGTCGTGGCCACAGGACGTATGCGCTCACCGCGATGAGCGCCACGGCGAGGATGCCAACTGCGGCAATGAGGAGGACGATCTTGCGATCGCCGGCGGGCCGCGCCGCAGCGGGCTTCCGGCGTTTCGGCCGGAACGCCTCGCCTTCGCCGGAAACGACCGGCCTCGGCGCCGGCTCCTCCGCTCGCCGTCCTTTCCGCCGGCGGTATGGGCGTGCCGGTTCTTCCGCATCGTCGAAGCGATTGCGGTCGCCGTGCGTGGCGCGGCGATTTGTCGCCCGCTCGGCCGGCTCGGCGGCCGGGACGCGAAAATACTCGACCCGAACGTCATCCGGATCGGCGTCGTTTTCGAATGCAGCGTCATCGTCGGCCGGCATGTCGGTGGTGGTTGGCGCCGGAAGCAGGGCGCGCGTCGCCGGCTGTGACGGCGGCTCATCCTCTTTGGCGTCGTCCGTCGCCGGGTAGGGCTCTTCGTCCTGCAGATCTGCGTTGAGCGCTTCCTCGATGGCGAGGCTGCGGATGTCGATGGATGTCAGGAGTTCGACCAGCGACCTGATCTCGCTGGCGGAGCGTGCGGGCGGCTCGGCATCGGCCGGCCGGTCCTCGGCCTTGTCGGGCAATTCCGCCGGGGCGCCGCCGAAAGCCGGGGTGTAGTCGGCATCCTCGTCGTATCCGTCATAGACGGGAAGGGCCGGCGGCGCGGCGGCGTCGGAGACATCCAGCTCGGCGACGCCGACCGCCTCCGGCTCGGCGGCGAACGCCTCGACCACATCGCCCTCGATCCGCTCGACGGCAAGGTCGAACTGCCCGATGCGGGCGTCGATCTCGTCTTCGGCAAGCGGCGGATCGTAGGACCACAGGCGGCGGATCATGGCGGTCCGCGCCTGCGAGTAGGCAGCTTCCCGGTCCCCCGCCGATCTCAGACCACGATCGATGATCGACTGCTTCAGAACCGAATAGAAATCGCTCATATGCGCCGGGCCCGTCCCGTCCCCTAAAGTTGCCGCCCCCCCTCGCGGCTATTCCAGAATCTGCGGCCCGTTCAGGATCGACGGGTCAGGCTTCCGCACGACGTTCGCATCCTTGCCCGAATAGTCCAGCGTCGCAAGGACGTGCCGGATGATGTTTAGTCGCGCCCGCCGCTTGTCGTTTGCCCTGACCACCGACCATGGGGTTATCGAACTGTGCGTGGCCTTGAACATCCGGTCGCGCGCCTGCGTGTACGCATCCCAGCTATGCATCGCCTTATAATCGATCGGGGAAAGTTTCCATATCTTCAACGGATTGTGCCGGCGCTCGAAGAACCGCTTGAGTTGGGTCACCTGACCGATATTCAGCCAGAACTTGAAGAAGACGATGCCGCTGTCGATCAGCATCTTCTCGAAGGCGGGCACCGCCTCGAGAAACGCCTCATGCTCCTCCACCGTGCAGAAACCCATCACCGGCTCGACGCCGGCGCGGTTGTACCACGAGCGGTCGAACAGGACGATCTCGCCGCTGGTGGGCAGATGCGCGACGTAGCGCTGGAAGTACCATTGACCGCGCTCGGCCTCCGTCGGCTTCGGCAGCGCCACCAGGCGCGCCGAGCGCGGGTTCAGATATTGGCGGAAGGCGAAAATCGAGCCGCCTTTGCCGGCAGCGTCGCGGCCCTCGAAGACGAGGACGAGCCGCATACCGGTCTCGATCACATGGCGCTGCAGCTTGACCAGCTCGACCTGCAGCTGCTCCAGCTCCTCCTCATAGAGCTTGTCCTTGATCGGCTCGTCATAGGGATAACCGCCCGATGCCAGCGCCTCCCGCTCGACCCATTCGGGAAGCACCGGGTCGTCGAGATCGACCGGTCCGAAGTCCGTCTCGATTTGCGGCGCGTCGACCGCTGGCGCGATCACGGCCGGCAGCGGCTTTGCCGGCTTGCGCCGTTTTTTCCCGGATTTGCCGTCCCGGTCTTTCTTCTTGTCCGCCATGCCGCTGGTCGCTCCCCGTGATCGTATCTGCGCGTCAAGTGATTTGGCGTCGCCGGCTTTGACCTTATATCTTGCCGAGCCGGCAATTCACCATCGGGGTGATTTGGGCGAACGCAAGGCGACGCCTGCCGGACCGGAGCCACTTCTGAAACGTGTCGATCGAGGCGACAAACAGGGGCGGTGGCGAGTCGCCGCTGCGGTCCGCGACCCGGCGGCTTTCGGAATCGCGCTGGCTGCTCGCGGCAATCGGGGTGCTGCTCATTGTCCTGGTCTTCGCCGGACTGATCGGCTTTGCCGCCGCACTGATCATCTTCGCCGGCTTCGTCGTGCTGACGGCGGTGATCCGCCGCGACGGCATGTCGGCGCGGCCGGCGACAATCCCCGCCCCGGCCGCCCAGCCCTGGCCGGAGACCGGGATCAAGCTGTTCGCCGAGGCGCTTCCCGATCCTTGCATGGTTCTCGATGGCCGCGGCATCGTCCGCTATGCGAATCAGCGGGCGATCGACGCCTTCGCCATCCGCCCGGGCGATCCGCTGACGGCCCGTCTCCGGGTGCCTGACCTCCTCGCTGCCTTCGACCGTGTGGCCAAGGGCGGCCCGGCCGAGGGTGTCCAGTTCGCCCAGCGCGTGCCGACCGAGCGATGGTTCGCTGCCTGGTTCGTCCGCCTCGATCCCGGCCGCCGGCGGGACAGCTTCATCGCCCTCATCCTCGATGACCTCACCGAGCGACGGCGCAGCGAACGGATTCGCGTCGACTTTGTCGCCAATGCCAGTCACGAGCTCCGCACGCCGCTCGCCTCGCTGGTCGGCTTCATCGACACGTTGCGGGGCCCGGCACGGGACGACGCGGTCGCCCGCGACCGCTTCCTCACCGTGATGCAGGAGCAGGCGACCCGCATGAGCCGGCTGATCGACGACCTTCTGTCGCTGTCGCGGGTGGAAATGAAGGCGCATGTGCGCCCCTCGGGCGATGTCGACCTCGTCGCGATCATCCGCCATCTGAGCGACGCCCTCGAACCGCTGGCGCGCGACCTGAAGGTGACGATCCGGACCGACCTGCCAAAGGCCTCCGTCAACGTCCTCGGCGACCGCGACGAACTGATCCAGGTCTTCGAGAACCTGATGGAGAACGCCTGCAAATACGGTCAGTCGGGCGGGCGTATTGAGGTTTCGGTGGCGCCGGCGACCGAGGGGTCGGGGCCGGTCGTCTCGGTGCGCGACTACGGCCCGGGCATCCCGGAAGAGCACCTCCCCCGTCTCACCGAGCGTTTTTACCGGATCGACGTTGACGCCAGCCGCTCGCATCGCGGCACCGGTCTCGGCCTTGCCATCGTCAAGCATATTCTCGCCCGCCATCAGGCCCGCATGGCGATCGAGAGCCGGCTTGGTGAAGGCTCGACCTTCACTGTCGTTTTTCCACAGGCCGAAACGACGGCGGAATCGAGGTCACAGGAAAATCGCGAGACGTCTCAAGGGCTTGAGATGTCATCATAGTGTCATCCATCTGTCACAGCATCATCACCCGGCAGGGCTAGCGTGCGCCCCGCATCGGAACAGACCGATGCCGCGCAGCCATGCGCGTGTCGCGTATTCCTCCGCAAACCAACACAGGGAGAGGCCAGGTGAAACCCTTGAACCTTGCCATCGCGGCCGGCTTTGCCGCCGCGCTTGCCGTTTCCACCGCCAACGCCGCTGACATTTCGGGCGCCGGCGCCACATTCCCCTATCCGATCTACGCAAAGTGGGCCGACGCGTACAAGACCAAGACCGGCATCGGGTTGAACTACCAGTCGATCGGCTCCGGCGGCGGCATCAAGCAGATCCTCGCCAAGACGGTCACCTTCGGCGCTTCCGACGCGCCGCTGTCGGCCAAGGAGCTCGACGACGCCGGGCTGATCCAGTTCCCGATGGTCATGGGCGGCATCGTGCCGGTCGTCAACCTTGAGGGCATCAAGCCGGGCGAGCTCGTCCTCGACGGCACGACGCTTGCCGACATCTTCCTTGGCAAGGTCACCAAGTGGGACGACGCGGCGATCAAGAAGCTGAACCCCGACGTCAGCCTTCCCTCTACCGCGATCGCGGTCGTCCATCGCTCGGACGGATCGGGTACCACCTTCAACTTCACCTACTACCTGGCTGACGTCAGCCCGGCCTGGAAGGATGAGGTGGGTGTCGAGAAGGCGGTCGAATGGCCGGTCGGCATCGGCGCCAAGGGCAACGAAGGCGTCGCCAACAACGTCCAGCAGACCAAGAACTCGATCGGCTACGTCGAGTATGCCTATGCCAAGCAGAACAACCTGACCTATGCCGACATGATCAACAAGGCCGGCAAGAGCGTTGCTCCGACGGCCGACGCCTTTGCCGCGGCCGCCGCCAACGCGGACTGGAACGGCACGCCTGGCTATGGCGTGATCCTCGCCAACCAGCCCGGCGACGAGACTTGGCCGATCACTGCGGCGACCTTCATCCTTATGTACAAGAAGCCCGCCGACGTCGCGGCTTCCTCCGAGGCTTTGAAGTTCTTCGACTGGGCCTACCACGACGGCGGCGCGATGGCCGACGAACTCGCCTACATCCCGATGCCGGCGAGCGTGGTGAAGGACGTCGAAGCTGTCTGGGCCTCCGAGATCGTCGGACCCGACGGCAAGCCCGTCTACTCCGGGATGTAAGCCGCCTTCTGGTCGCTTGTCCCGACCGCAAGCAAGACCCTCACCCGGCTCCCGCGTCAGCGCGCGGCCGGGTGGGGGCGTTTCCGGCGGCCCGGCCATTCTTGAGAGCCGGCGGCACGGCGGGCGATCCACAAGCCGAGACCCTAAAACCGCAGCGGGACTTCCCATTTCGTCCCCATGATTTAGGAATGAGCCGGAGCTTTTGATGACCGAGGCGACGTTGGACGCCACTCCCCACATTGCACTGCGCGATGAGAGTTGCAGACGCGCCCTCGGGCGCTTCCTGCTGGGCGACCTCATCTTCCGCAATGCGACGCGGGCCGCCGCCGTCTTCGTGCTCCTGCTCCTCGGCGGCGTCATTGTTTCGCTTGTGATTGGCTCGATGCCGGCGTTGCGTACCTTCGGTCTCGGCTTTCTGACGACGCAGAGCTGGAATCCGGTGACCGAGAAGTTCGGCGCCATCGCGCCGATCTACGGCACCGTCGTCACCTCGCTGATCGCCATGCTGATCGGAATTCCCGTCAGCATCGGCATCGCCATCTTCCTCACCGAGGTCTGTCCGTATTGGCTGCGTCGTCCGATCGGCACTGCCATCGAGCTGCTCGCCGGCATTCCCTCGATCATCTACGGCATATGGGGCCTGTTCGTCTTCGCGCCCTTCCTGCAGGCGACGGTGCAGCCCTTTCTGATCGACCTTTTCGCCGACGTGCCGGTTCTCAACACTTTGTTCGCCGGCCCGCCCTACGGCATCGGCATCTTCACCGCCGGCCTCATTCTGGCGATCATGGTGCTGCCCTTCATCACCGCGATCACCCGCGACGTGTTCGAGACCGTGCCGCCGGTGGTCAAGGAAGCCGCCTACGGCATGGGCTGCACCACCTGGGAAGTGGTCCGCAACGATCGTGCTGCCCTACACCCGCGTCGGCGTCATCGGCGGCGTCATGCTCGGTCTCGGCCGCGCGCTCGGCGAGACCATGGCGGTTACCTTCGTCATCGGCAACGCCCACCGCATCTCCGCTTCGATCCTGGCGCCGGGCACGACGATCTCCGCCACCATCGCCAATGAATTCACCGAGGCGGTCGGCGAGATCTACACGTCCTCGCTGATCGCTCTCGGCCTCATCCTGTTCGTCATCACCTTCATCGTCCTCGCCGCGGCGCGGCTGATGCTGATGCGCCTCGAGACGCAGGCGGGAGCCTGACCATGGCGCTCTACGACCGGCGCCGTCGTCGCAATGTGATGATCATGGGCCTGTCGGTCGTGGCGACGGCCTTCGGCGCGGCCTGGCTCGTGCGCGATCCTTGGCACGCTGCTGTTGAAGGGCTTCGGCGGCCTGTCGCTCGCCGTCTTCACCGAGATGACGCCGCCGCCGGGCAACGCCGGCGGCCTGCTCAACGCGATCGTCGGCAGCCTGATCCTGACCGTCTTCGGCATCGTGATCGGCACGCCGATCGGCATCCTCGCCGGCACCTACATGGCCGAATACGGCGCGGTATTCGCGGCTCACCTCGGTCGTCCGCTTCATCAACGACATTCTGCTGTCGGCGCCGTCGATCGTCATCGGCCTGTTCGTCTACGAGATCATGGTCGTGCGCGATGGGCCATTTCTCCGGCTGGGCCGGCGCCGTGGCGCTGGCCATGATCGTGATGCCGGTGGTGGTGCGCACCACCGAGGACATGCTGAGGCTGGTCGCCGAACCGCTGCGCGAGGCGGCCGCGGCGCTCGGCGCGCCGCGCTGGCAGATCATCCGCCGCAGTCGCCTATCGCGCCGCGCGCGCCGGCATCGTCACCGGCGTGCTGCTCGCCATCGCGCGCATCAGCGGCGAGACGGCGCCGCTGCTGTTCACCGCGCTCAACAACCAGTTCTGGAGCCTCGACCTCAACGCGCCGATGGCGAGCCTGCCGGTCGTCATCTTCCAGTTCGCGCTGAGCGCCCTATGACGACTGGCAGCAGCTCGCCTGGGCCGGTGCGCTGCATCATCACCTTCGCGGTGCTCGCCCTCAATATCGTGCGCGCGCTACTCTCGTCCAGACCGGGGAAGTCACCGAAATGACCGACGTCGCCCTCGCGCCCGACGCCCGACATCGCCAGCAGCGCCGTCCGCCGACAGGCCGCACGGCCGGCGAGAAGGTCGCGATCCGCGACCTCGACTTCTACTACGGCGAGACCCAGGCGCTGAAGGACATCAACCTGCCGCTCTACGACAACAAGGTGACCGCCTTCATCGGCCCGTCCGGCTGCGGCAAGTCGACCCTGCTGCGCGTGCTCAACCGCATGTACGACCTCTATCCCGAACCAGCGCGCCGACGGGCGAGGTCATGCTCGACGGCGAGAACATCCTCGTCGCCCAAGCAGGACCTCAACCTGCTGCGCGCGCGGATCGGCATGGTGTTCCAGAAGCCGACGCCCTTCCCGATGTCGATCTACGACAACATCGCCTTCGGCATCCGCCTCTACGAGCGGCTGTCAGCCGTCCGAGCTCGACGAGCGGGTCGAGGCGGCGCTGCGCCAGCGCGGCCCTGTGGGACGAGGTCAAGGACAAGCTCGGCGCCAAGCGGCCTCAGCCTGTCCGGCGGCCAGCAGCAGCGGCTGTGCATCGCCCGCACCATCGCCGTCCAGCCCGAGGTGATCCTGCTCGACGAGCCCTGCTCGGCGCTCGACCCGATCTCGACCGCCAAGATCGAGGAGCTGATCGACGAGCTGAAGGCGGACTACACGATCGTCATCGTCACCCACAACATGCAGCAGGCCGCGCGCGTCTCCGACTACACGGCCTTCATGTATCTGGGCGAGCTGGTCGAGTTCGACGAGACCAGCAGGATGTTCACCACGCCGGCCGACAAGCGAACCCAGGACTACATCACCGGCCGCTTCGGCTAGAGGACGGAATGATCATGGCCAGCACCGAGCATATCGTCAAGTCCTTCGATGACGAGCTGAACGACCTCGCGCAGCACATCGCCGAGATGGGTGGCCTCGCCGAGGAGCAGGTCGGCGAGGCGATCGCCGCTCTTGCCCGCCGCGACGAAGAACTCGCCCAGCGGGTGATCGCCAGCGACATGCGCATGGACGAGTTGCAGCGCGACATCGAGGATCACGCCATCCGGATGATCGCCCGGCGCCAGCCGATGGCGCAGGACCTGCGCGAGATCGTCGCCGCGATCCACATCGCCAACGACCTCGAACGCGTCGGCGACCTGGCCAAGAACATCGCCAAGCGGGTCTTCGCCATCGAGGGCAATTTCGCCGCCCGCGGCTGGTCGCCGGGGTCGAGCACATGGCCGAGATGAGCCTGTCGCAGCTGAAGAACGTGCTCGACGCCTACACCGCCCGCAATCTCGAAGGCGCCTTGACCGTCTGGCAGCGCGACGACGAGATCGACGCCATGTACACCTCGCTGTTCCGCGAGCTGCTCACCTACATGATGGAGGATCCGCGCAACATCACCTTGTGCACGCACCTCCTGTTCTGCGCCAAGAACCTCGAGCGGATCGGCGACCACGCGACCAACATCGCCGAGACCATCCACTATGTCATTACCGGCGTGCCGCTCACCGAGGAGCGACCGAAGAAGGACACCACCAGCGTGACCGCCATCGAGTACACGGAATCGGACGAATGACGGCGTGGTGGTGAATAGGGACGATGGACAGTCGCCCGCGCTTCGAGGACCTGGCCGATGACCCCGCGGGTGATGATCGTCGAGGACGAGGAACCGCTTTCCCTTATGCTCCGCTACAACCTGGAAGCCGAAGGCTATCAGGTCGACACGGTGGAGCGCGGCGACGATGCCGAGACCCGGCTCTGCGAGACGGTGCCCGATCTTCTGCTCCTCGACTGGATGCTGCCGGGGGTGTCGGGCATCGAGCTCTGCCGCCGCCTGCGCGCCCGCGAGGCGACCCGCGGCCTGCCGATCATCATGCTGACCGCCCGCGGCGAGGAGTCGGAGCGGGTGCGCGGGCTTGCCACCGGCGCCGACGACTATGTGGTGAAGCCGTTCTCGGTGCCCGAGCTGATGGCGCGCGTGCGCGCCATTCTGCGGCGCTCGCGGCCTGAACTGGTCGCCCCGGTGCTTCGCGCCGGCGACCTGGAGCTCGACAAGGAGACCCATCGGGTGCGCCGCCGCGGTCGCGAGCTGCACCTCGGGCCGACGGAGTTTCGCCTGCTCGAGTTCCTCATGCAGAACCCGGGCCGGGTTTACACCCGCGCCCAGCTTCTCGATGGCGTGTGGGGCCGCGACGTCTACGTCGACGAGCGCACGGTCGACGTCCATGTCGGCCGGCTCCGCAAGGCGCTCGGCCACGGCCGCGACCCGATCCGCACCGTCCGCGGCTCCGGCTACTCCTTCGACGAGGGCTTTGCCGAGGTTGGGTAGCCGGGCGATCACATTCGCCGACCTCGCCAAGAACCTCGCCTCACCCACGGCGATGTTCTGGAGATCTCAGGTCCGATGCGGGGCGAAAAGGTTCTGCGACGTACCCCGCGTTACAAATCCCGGTCGGCGCGGTCGCGGTCGCGCCGGCGGTCGTTGGCCGGCTGGTAGGCGAGCCGCGAGTGGTACTCGCAATAGGGCAGGCCGTTGAAATTGCGGTGGCCGCAGAAGTGGAAGTCTTCGCTGCCGGGGTCGCCGATCGGCCACTTGCACATCTGGTCGTTCAGCGCGAGCAGCGACACCTTGAGGCTGATCGGCACCACCAGGTCCTCGATCGGCACCGGCGCCGGCGCCCGCCGCGGAGCCGGATGGGCATGGACCTTCAGCGCGGTATTGCCCGAGACATAGGAACGCGACGGCCGGTGTGGCGAGGCGGAGCGCATCTTGCGGGGGCGCGGCGAGCTCGACGCCGGCTTCGCCCGTCCCGACAGGTTGAGCCTGTGCACCTTGCCGATGACGGCGTTGCGGGTAACGCCGCCGAGTTGGGCGGCGATCTGACTGGCGCTCAGGCCTTCGGCCCAGAGTTTCTTCAACAACTCGACGCGTTCGTCGGTCCAGCTCATTCGGGATCACCCCTTGTTCGGGCGCGGCCGGACTCGGAATCCGTCTCCATGCGCCGCCCGTTGCTCCGGCCGGCGCCAAACGCTTGACAATTGGATACAGAGATCCGCCGCAGAAAGATGTCGTACTCGACTGCGGCAAGGCTACAATATGCATTGACTCGCTGACAAGAGTCGCCGTGACTCCGAGTCGGTTTTCGTGTTGTTTTCCCCAAGTCGTCCAGCCGATGTGCACCGGCTGGCGCCGTCGGTCGCGATTGACAGCAAACCTTGCCACGGTGCTATAAGGTCGGGTCGCGAGAGTGCTGCCCGCGGGCGGCGCTTTTTTGATTTCTGGACAATCAGTTGGCGAGGGAGCGACCATGGACCGCTCACCCCTTTTTGACACGTTCGCCCGCGTACCGCTCGCCTTCGAGCGGGGCGAGGGAAGCTGGGTGTTTACCACCGACGGCCGCCGCATGCTCGATTTCTCCGGCGGCGTCGCTGTGAACGTGCTCGGCCACGCCCATCCGAAGCTCGTCGAGGCGCTGAAGACGCAGGCGGAGAAGCTCTGGCACGTCTCCAACCTCTACCGCATCCCCGAGCAGGAGAAGCTGGCGGCGACGCTGACGCGCGAGACCTTCGCCGACAAGGTGTTCTTCTGCAATTCGGGCGCCGAGGCGGTGGAATGCGCCATCAAGACGGCGCGCCGCTACCAGTTTGTCAGCGGCCATCCGGAACGGTTTCGCATCATCACCTTCGCCGGCGCCTTCCACGGCCGGACGCTGGCAACGCTCGCCGCCACCGGCAATCCCAAGTATCTGGAAGGCTTCGGCCCCGCCGCGGACGGCTTCGATCAGGTGCCGCTCGGCGACCGGAAGGCGACGGAAGCGGCTGTCTCATCCGAGACGGCGGCAATCCTTATCGAGCCGATCCAGGGCGAGGGCGGTATCCGCCTGGTTTCCAGCCAATTCCTTCGCGATCTCCGCGCGATCTGCGACAAGCACGGCCTTCTCCTCATCTTCGACGAGGTGCAGACCGGCGTCGGTCGGACCGGCAAGCTCTTCGCTTATCAATGGTCTGGGGTCGAACCGGATATCATGACTGCGGCTAAAGGCATCGGCGGCGGTTTCCCGTTCGGCGCCTGCCTCGCCACCGCCGAGGCGGCCAAGGGCATGACGCCCGGCACCCACGGCTCGACCTTCGGCGGCAACCCGCTGGCGATGGCGGTCGGCAACGCCGTCATGGAGGTCATGATGGCCGACGACTTCTTCGAGGAGGTCCAGCGCAAAAGCCTCTATCTCAAGCAGCGGCTGGCGTCGGTGGTCGACTCCCACCCGGACATCGTCGCCGAAATCCGCGGCGAGGGCATGCTGATCGGCGTCCGCTGCGTCGTCCCGGTGGGCAATGTCGTCGCGGCCTGCCGCGACCAGGACATGCTGTGCGTCGCCGCCGGCGAGAATGTCGTGCGGCTGCTGCCGCCGCTCAATGTCACCGAGGCGGAGATCGACGAGGGCATCCGCCGCTTCGACGCGGCGCTGAGCGCGCTCGAGACAGCCCCGGCGGCAAGCGGGTGACGCGATGGTCAGACATTTCCTCGACCTTGCCGACATCGACGCCGGCACGCTGAGATCAATCGTCGACGAAAGTCGGCGGCTGAAGGCCGACCGCCGCGCCGTGCGAGCCGAGAAACCGCTTGCCGGCAAGGTGCTGGCGATGATCTTCGACCGGCCGTCGACCCGCACCCGGGTCTCCTTCGACGTCGCCATGCGCGAGCTCGGCGGCGAGACGATCATGCTCACCGGCGAGGAAATGCAGCGTCGTCGCGGCGAGACGATCTCCGACACCGCCAAGGTGCTGTCGCGCTATGTCGACATCATCATGATCCGCACCCTCGACCACGACGCGGTGCGTGGAGCTGGCCGAGGCCGCGACGATCCCGGTCATCAACGGTCTCACCCGCCATTCGCACCCCTGCCAGATCATGGCCGACGTCATGACCTTCGAGGAGCACAGCGGCCCGATCGGCGGGCGGACGGTCACCTGGCTAGGCGACGGCAACAACGTGCTCGCCTCGTGGGTTCACGCCGCCGCCAAGTTCCGCTTCACCATGCGGGTCGCCTCGCCGCCGGAACTGGCGCCGCCGCGGGAGCTGATCGACTGGGCGGGCCGTAACGGCGCCAATGTCGAGCTGACCAGCGATCCGGAGGCCGCGGCGCGCGGCGCCGATTGCTTGGTCACCGACACCTGGGTGTCGATGGGGGACGACGAAGGCGAACGGCGGCAGAACCTGCTGCAGCCCTATCAGGTCAACCAGCGCCTGATGGCGCTCGCCAAGCCGGAGGCGATCTTCATGCACTGCCTCCCCGCCCACCGCGGCGAGGAGGTGACGGCCGACGTGATCGACGGGCCGCAATCGGTCGTCTTCGACGAGGCCGAGAACCGGCTGCACGCCCAGAAGGGAATCCTCGCCTGGTGCTTCGGCGAGGAGGCGCGCCTATGACGGCAGGCGGGATCGGCGTTGTCCCGGCGCCTGCCGGCGACGATGCGGTACTCCCCTTCGAAGTCGCAGCGCTCGACGTGCGCGGCCGGGCTATCCAGATGGGGCCGGCGCTGGACGCCATCCTGGCGAGACACGCCTATCCCGACCCGGTGTCGAAGCTGCTCGGCGAGGCGCTGGTGCTGGCAGTGCTGCTCGGCTCGTCGCTCAAGTTCGACGGCAAGTTCATCCTGCAGACCGAGACCGACGGTCCGGTCGACATGCTGGTCGTCGACTACCGGACCGACGGCGGCGTGCGCGCCTATGCCCGCTTCGACGCCGGCCGGGTGGCCGCTGCCGAGGAGCTCGGCACGGCCGTGCCGTCGGCGCTGCTTGGCCGGGGCACGCTCGCCATGACCATCGACCAGGGCCCGCACATGAGCCGCTATCAGGGCATCGTTCCGCTAGAGGGCGACAGCCTTGAGGAGGTCGCCCACACCTATTTCCGCCAGTCGGAGCAGATCCCCACCCGCGTCCGTCTCGCCGTTGCCGAGTTCCATTCCCGCGACGGGGGCGCCCTGCAGCGGACCTGGCGGGCCGGCGGCCTGATGATCCAGTTCCTTCCCGATGCGCCGGAGCGCATGCGGCAGGCGGATCTGCCCGGCGGCGACGTGCCTGAAGGCGCCGAGATCGAGGACGGCGAGGAGGACGATGCCTGGGTCGAGGCCCAGTCCCTCGTCGGCACCACCGAGGACCATGAGCTGACCGATCCGGCGGTGCCGTCGGAGCGGCTGCTCTACCGCCTCTTCCATGAGCGCGGCGTGCGGGTGTTCTCCACCACGCCGGTGGAAGATCGCTGTTCCTGTTCGCGCGAAAAGATTTCGGGCCTGCTCGACAGCTTCTCGAACGAGGAGATCCGGGAGAGCACCGAGGACGGCCGCATCGTCGTCACTTGCGAGTTCTGCGGCACGTCCTACCAGTTCGATCCCGCCCAGTTCATCGACGAGGAATAGCCCAGTCGGCGAGGGTGCCGTCCGCCAGTTGGCGCAGCGTGGCGAGGTTCCATGGGCGGAGCTTCGGATAGAGGCCGGAAAGCTCCTCCGGATCGAAGAGCGCGAAGGCGAAATAGGCCCGGTAGAACGAGAGGATCGGGATCGCCGCGGCGCCGCAGTGCTCCAGGAGGAGCGCGCGGAGAAAGGCGGCGTCGTCAGGCCCGCACGCGTTCGAAACCTCCGCGAACATCGTTGCGCCGGCGACGTCGTAATCCGGGGCGGCGACGATCGTCCACGTGCCGAAGTCGACCACGCCGGTGACTCGCAACGCATCGTCCATCAGCACGTTGCCGGGGAAGAAGTCGCCGTGAGCGAGCACCTTTTCCGGTCGCGACGGCACGGCGGCGAGCAGAGCACGGGCCTTGGCGACCAGGGCGTCGGCGTCGCCGAAGCCGGCCTGGAGATTTGCGCGGTGGCGAGCGGCGTAACGGTCGAGGCTTGCCGCGAGAAACGTCGTCCACTCCGCTGCGACGAGCGGCCGGGGGGCAAGCAGTTCGCCGAACGGCTCGTCCGGCATGGCGATGCTGCGGATCGCCACCGCCGCCTCGAAATAGGCACAAAGCGCTTGTTGCCGGCGTTCCCCTTGGAGACCCAGCAAAACGGCGGTCATCACCCGTCCGGCCAGCCGCTTCTCGATGGTCGCGCCGTCGGGCTCGATGGTCTCGATCATCGGGGTGTCGAAGGGGAGCCGTCCGGCGACCCGGTCGAGAAAATGCTTGAGCCGTTCAATATCGGCGGGATCGGTTCGGTGCCGGCGAATGCGCAGGATCCGGTCCGCGTCGAGAGCGTAGACCCAGGATTCGGAGCCGGCGCCGAGGAAGTCCGCTTCGCCGAGTCCGAAACGGGCGAGCGTCACGGCCTTCCCGGCAGTCGGTTCCGCGTCGGGCGGGATCAGTTGACGACCTTGTGCTGGTTGGGAAGGTCGAGGGAAAAGGCGGGGATGTCGATGGAGAACAGCTCGCCCTCGATGTTCTGCATCTGATAGCTGCCGACCATGATTTCGGAGGTGGTGCTCAGCGGACAGCCGCTGGTGTAGGAGAAGGTGTCGCCCGGCTTGAGCACAGGCTGCTTGCCGACCACGCCTGCCCCGCGCACCTCCTCGGTGTGGCCGTTGGCGTCGGTGATCCGCCAGTGGCGCGAGCGGAGCTGGACCACCTCGTCGCCGAGATTGGCGATCTCGATCGTGTAGGCCCAGAAGTAGCGGCGGTTGTCCGGTGAGGATTCCGCTTCGATGAAATTCGGCTCCACCGTCACCTGAATCTGGCGGGTCGTTGTTCGGTACATGCGTCCTCCTGGCTCGGCGCCAATAAAGCCGTGCGCCAAGGTCGCGTCAATCGCGACGCGGCGCCTTCCGCTCCCGGAGAGGGACTGTTGCGAAAAGACGGCCGTGGCTTGTCCGGCGTGCTTTGAGGCGGCTTCGCGCGCACCTCAGCATGGCGACGTCTCTTTGTAGGAAACATCTGCCTAAGCCATCCTGAGGTGCCCGGCGAAGCCGGGCCTCGAGGGACGCAACGCCCGCGAGCCGCTTCCCGCTTATATTTCGCGACCGTCCACACCCGTGTGAGATGAACTGCTTTCGGTGGCGTTTGCCTCCGAAGGGAGGCGATCATCGCCCAACACCTCAGACCGCCTGATCGAGCGCGTGCTCGATGTCGGCCCACAGATCCTCGACATCCTCCAGCCCGACCGAGAGCCTGAGCAACGCTTGCGAGATGCCAAGCTCCTGCCGGGCCTCTTCCGTCAGCCGCTGGTGGGTCGTGGTCGACGGGTGGGTGACCAGGCTCTTGGCGTCGCCGAGATTGTTGGAGATGCGCACGATGCTGAGCCCGTTCGACACGGCGAAGGCGCCCTTCTTGCCGCCCTTGACCTCGAAGGCGATCAGGGTCGAGCCGCTCAGCATCTGACGCGCGCGAGCGCGGCCTGCGGATGGTCCGCTCGACCGGGATAGAGGGTGCGGGCCACTGCCGGATGGGCGGCGATGCGGTCGGCGAGGATCGCCGCCGAGGCAGCCTGACGCGCGCACCCGGATCGGCAGCGTCTCGAGGCCCTTGAGCAGCACCCAGGCGTTGAACGGGCTCATGCGCGGGCCCGGTGTGCTTGAGGATCGTGTGCACCTTGTCGATGAAGTCCTCGTCGCCGAGGATGACGCCGCCGAGGCAGCGGCCCTGGCCGTCGATGTGCTTGGTCGCCGAATAGACGACGACGTCGGCGCCGAGCGTCCAGCGGCTTCTGCAGGAGCGGCGTGGCGAAGACATTGTCGACGATGAGCGCGGGCGCCGGCCTTGTGGGCGATGTCGGCAACCGCCGCGATGTCGATGAGGTCGAGCGTCGGATTGGTCGGGGTTTCGAGGAAGAGCGGCTTGGTCTTGCCCTTGCGCATCGCCTTCTTCCATTGGGCGAGGTCGGTGCCGTCGACCAGCGTCGACCTGACGCCGAAGCGGGGCAGAAGATCCTCGATGATGTAGCGGCAGGAGCCGAACAGCGCCCGCGCCGCCACCACGTGGTCGCCGGCCGTCAGCTGCGCCATCAGCGCCGTGTTGACCGCCGCCATGCCGGTCGCCGTAGCGCGCGCAGCCTCGGCGCCCTCCATCAGGCGCATGCGGTCCTCGAACATCGAGACGGTGGGATTGGAATAGCGCGAATAGACGTGGCCCGGCTCGTCGCCCTTGAAGCGGGCCTCGGCCGCCTCGGCCGTGTCGTAGACGTAGCCCTGGGTGAGGAAGATCGCCTCGGAGGTCTCGCCGAACTGCGACCGTGCGATGCCGCCATGCACCAGGGTGGTTGCCGGGCCAAGGGCCCTCGATGTCTTCTTTGCGCGTCTCGCCATTGCACCGCTCCAACAAAAAAACCCGGCCGTGTGGCCGGGTCGGGTGCTTCCCCTTCCGGCCTTTTAGCGATTTGTTTTACGTGGCTGCAAGCCGGCCGGCTCAAATGACCACGGGATATCTTGGTCTTAGTCGCCTTCGACCTTGGCGTCAATCGCCACATCGGCTAAGCCTCGGGCCGCGAAGGGCGAGAGGGGCCGATGGCCGCGGACGATCCGAGCGGGATACTGCCGGCGCACATGATCGCCGCGCTCGCCGATGCGGGGCACATCCGCGCGCCGAAACCGTTCGACGCCGACCAGGTCCAGCCCGCGAGCCTCGACCTCAGGCTCGGCCCGATCGCCTGGCGGGTGCGGGCGAGCTTCCTGCCCGGTCCCGACGAGACGGTCGCCGACCGCATCGAGGCGCTGAAGCTGCACGAGATCGACCTGACGCCGGCGGCGCGGTGCTCGGGCGGAGCGGCTGCGTCTACATCGTGCCGCTGCATGGAAGAGCTGGCGCTGCCGGCCGACATCGCCGCGGCGCCAACCCGAAAAGCTCGACCGGCCGGCTCGACGTGTTCACCCGCGTCATCTCCGACCGCGCCCGCGAGTTCGACACCGATGCCGGCCGGCTACGCGGGCCCGCTCTATGTCGAGATCAGCCCGCGCACCTTCTCGGTCGTCGGTGCGCACCGGCTCGCGGCTACCCAGATCCGCTTCCGGCGCGGCCATGCCCGTGCCTCGACGACGCGGCGCTGCGCGGCGCTGCACCGGCAGACGCCGCGTCGTCGACGGGCGAGCTGCATGTCGCCGACGGCGTCATGCTTGTCCATCGACCTCGGCGGCCGACGAGCGGCGGCCTCGTCGGCTACCGGCGCCAAGCGCCACACCGGCGCTGATCGACGTCGACCGGCGCGGCGCTCTACGACGTGCTCGAATTCTGGGAGCCGGTCGCTGCCCACGGCCGCACGCGAGCTCGATCCTCGACCCCGACGAGTTCTACATCCTCGTCTCGCGCGAGGCGGTCACGGTGCCGCCCGACTACGCCGCCGAGATGGTGCCCTTCGACCCGCTGGTCGGCGAGTTCCGCGTCCACTATGCCGGCTTCTTCGATCCCGGGCTTCGGCCACTCCGACGGCCGGCGGCGCCGGCAGCCGCGCGCGTGCTCGAGGTGCGCTGCCACGAGGTGCCGTTCATGCTGGAGCACGGCCAGATCGTCGGCCGGCTGGTCTACGAGCGCATGCTGGAACGGCCGCGAGAAGCTCTACGGCAGGCGACATCGGCTCGCACTACCAGGCGCAGGGCCTGAAGCTGTCGAAGCATTTCCGGGTGGGCTAGGCGGCTTCCCTGGCGCCGCGCTTCGCCGCGTTCAGCATGAAGTCGCGCTCGGCGAAGCCGTAGTCGAACTTGGCGTAGTCGCAGGTGATCTCCTCGCCCGCTGCGATATCGGCGGTGGCGATGGTCATCTCGCCGATCTCGTCGGTGTTGGCGGTTGGCGAGTGGTTCATGAATCGCGCATCGTCGCCGCAGAGGACAACGACCGGTGCCGCCGACGTCCGATAGCCGTAGCGGGCCAGCATGTCGCGGAGGAGCGTTTCGCCCGGTCGGGATGTCGCGAAGGTCGTAGGAGCGGTCGAACCGCTCATCGAGCTTCCACACGATCGACCCGCGAGGGATCGGCTCGGCGGCGAACAGCCCGATCCCGTCGATCGGACTGGCGGCAAGATAGGTCCGTACGCGCAACATGGTCCCGACGCCTCGTCTGGGACGGCCGGATTGCCCCGCCGCTCTTCTCGTTGGCGGCGAGTGAAGCGCATTCCGATCAAGATCGGCTTGCGGAAAAGGCTCCAATTTTAGCGGTCGTCGCGGCCCATGCCCGATCCGGGCGGTCGGCGGGGCTCTTGACTTGGGTGCGGCCCGCGCGGATCAATGGTGGCGGCGCGGGTGTAGTTCAGTGGTAGAACGTCAGCTTCCCAAGCTGAATGTCGTCGGTTCGATCCCGATCACCCGCTCCAGCGAATGCAGGGTCGGGAGCCGCCGCTTCTGGCGCCTCGGGTTCAGTTGACGGCTGTCCAGCTCGGCCAGGCCGAGATCATTCTGCGGGCACTGCCAGCGCCTCTTCGTGCAGGTCCATCCGATATGGCTTGGCAGAGCGGGGCAAAACCTTCTGGATCCGGTACTCCGGATCCGACAACTGCTTCCGCAAAGCCGACAAGACCTCCCTGAACCCGTCGACGAAACCGGTATTGGGCGCCGGCAAGTCGTCCTTGATCATTGCGTGGAGCTTCGGCAGCGCGTGGTAGGGCACCATCGGAAACATGTGGTGCTCAACGTGATAGTTCATGTTCCAGTAGATGAAACGGCTGATCGGATTGATGTAGACGGTGCGCGTGTTCAGCCGGTGGTCGATGACGTTGTCGGCCATCCCCGTGTGCTGCAAGAGCCCGGTCAGAATGTAGTGCCAGGAACCATAGAAGATCGGTCCGCCGATGACCATGAAGGGCAGGATCGACCCCATCCAGATCGCCAGCGCCAAGGTCACCGCGAAAATGGCGATCCAGATGCGCGCGATGAGCTTGGCTTTCGGACGTTCCGATTCCGGCACATAGGTCTTTTCTTCTTCGTTCAGACCGCGCGTGGCAAAGCGAAACATCGCAATGAAGCCCTGGACGGAAGGCCAGCCGAAGAACAGCAGTACGACCTTGAACAGGTCGGGCGGCCGCATGGTGATGATTTCCGGGTCCCGCCCGACGATGATGGTGTCGGTATGGTGCCTCGCATGGCTCCAGCGCCACAGGACCGGATTGCGCAGCAGCATGAAACAGGCGATCTGGTAGACGACGTCGTTCATCCATTTGGTCCGGAAGGCCGTACCGTGCCCCGCCTCGTGCCAGCGACTGTCGGAACCCGACGCATAGAGCACCCCGTAGGCCAGCCAGAACGGAGCCGACCACCAGCTCGGCCACAGGGAGATGCCGATGCCGGCAAGGACGATCATTGCGCCGTAGTAGATCACGGTGTCGCGGAGCGCCGGCTCGTCGCGGCGCTGCATCAGTTCCTTCATGTCCTTTCGCGAGACATCCGAATGATACCATTCGGCGGCGGCCAGGCCGATTTCGACCGCGTGTTTGGCGTTGGCTCCCAGTAGGCTGTAATCCCGCTTCGCCATGTGGGCCTCCCGGAAAAAAATCGAATTCTCTCAAACGCTGAATGTATTCAGTTTTGATCCCGCACGATAGCAGGAAGGCGTGATCGACCTGATCGAGCGGAGGATGGCCGAGGGCCACGTTCGCGCCCGGCCAGGGAGGCCGCGCCGATAACAGGCGACCAGCTTCCGGCATCGCCGCGACGGGCTCGCCACAGGCATGGTCGGGAGCGGGCGTGAAGCGCAGCAAGTCACGGGCCGCACGCGGGACGGCGACCGGTCCCGAGCGGCATCGAACCGGCGCTCAGGTGCCCAACGCTGCTGCGACCGCGCGCACGACGGTCTCCGCGTCACCGGGGCGGAGGCACATCGGGTTGAAGGTGACGAGGCCGCACGCGTGGTCGCTTGCGTCGGCGTGAATGGCCGGCTCGTGGCCGAGGAGCGCGCGGATCAGCTCGGCGCCCCTCGCTTCATGGCCGCGCGGGAAGCGTAGCATGGCCTTGGGAACGGCACCGATGTCGTCGTGACCGACGACATCCACTTTGGTGTCGGGTGCGCCGGCAAGCCCGTCGGCGATGATCCGCGCCTCGGCGAGCCATCGGGCATGGCGGGCTGCATCGCCTTCCGCGATGAACAGTTCGAGCGCTGTCAAGAGGCCGACGATCTCCTCCTTGCCCGCCTTGCAGGGGCGGCCGATGCCCTGGCGTGGCAGGCCGACGAGCCGGTCCTTGTCGATCAGCCGCGCCGGCGGCGCCCAAAACTCCGCCATCACATCCATGTCGAGGTGCTGGAGGGCCGCCGCCATGATCAGGTCGCGCCGGCCGCAGAGGATGCCCGACGCTTGCGGTCCGCCGATCGCCTTGCCGCCGGAGAAGACGACGAGATCGGCGTCCTCGGCGATGAACCGTGTGAGGTTCGCCTGCGGCGGCAGTTCGGCGGCGGCATCGACGATCACCGGGACGCCCGCCGCATGGGCAACCGTGACGACGTCGCGGAGCGGCGGTCGCGCGTCGCGATCGGCGACGTAGAAGATTGCCGCGGTGCTGTCGCCGATCGCGGTGGCATATTCCCACGGCTCGGCGTCGCGCACGCCGGCGCCCGAGGCCCGGTCGGGCAGGCCCACTTCGACCAGCCTCACCCCGGTGGTGCGGACCGCATGGTCGTAGCCGTTCCGCTGGCTGCGGGCGACGATCACCTCGTTCTTCAGGCCGGCGACATCGGGAAGCCTGGCCATGGCCGAGGCGTCGAGGCCGGTAACGCAGGCCGCCGTAGCGACCAGCAAGCCCGCCGCGGCGCCGGAGGTGACGTATCCGGCCTCGGCGCCGGTCGCCGCCGCAATCACGTCCGAGGCATGGGCCTGCAGCACCGCCATGTCGACCGGCGCGGAGGCGGCCTCGGCCATCGCCGCCGTCACCTCGGGACGCATGATCGCGCCGGAAAGCCGCGTCAGGGTTCCCGCCGCGTTGATGACGGTCGGAACCCCGCGACGCGCGTAGATCGTCACGTCACCGCGCCGCGCGCGTCGACCTTGACTGCGCCGAGCACCTCGTCGCCGCGCACGAACACCACCTTGTCGAAGAGGTTGGTGACCGGGCAGACATGGTTCGGGACGACGCGCACCAGGTCGCCGATCGACGGCTTGATGTCGAGGTGCGAAATGTCGAGGTAGCCGTGCTCCTCGTTCAGCGTGTAGAGCGGCGCATCGTTGAGCGCATGGACGACGCCATAGCCCTCCAGGCCGAGGAGGTCCATGGTCAGCGCCTTCGAGCCGGCGTCGAGCAGCGCGCGTTCCGGCGTCGGCCGACTCACGACGGTGGCAAGTACCGTGAGGGCGCAGTCGTCCCAGCCGCAGGTTCCCCGGGCGACGAGCGAGCGGTCGAAATAGACGTAGGTGCCGGCGCGATACTCGGTGGCGATGCTGAGGCCCTCGTCGCTCCACATCTCCGGCGAGCCGCCGGTGCTGACGACGTCCGTTGCGAGCCCGGCCTTGGCGATGAGGTCGCGCGCCTCGGTGAGGAAGGCCTCCCCGGCGAGGCGGGTACCCGGCGTCGGATAGGTCATCAGGCCGCCATAGGTGACGCCCGGCAAGGCGTCGATCTCGCGGGCAAGCGCTGCAGCCGCTTCCGGCGTCTGCACGCCGTTTCGCTTGGCGCCGGTATCGCACTCGACCAGAACGCGGACGTCGCGTCCTGCCATGCGGCCGGCCTCGCCAAGGCCTTTGACGACGGCGGAGTCGTCGGCGACCACCGTCATCTTTACCCGCCGCACGAGGTCAGCGAGGCGCTTCAGTTTCGCCGCCCCGACGATGTTGAAGGTGAGGAGGAGATCGTCGATCCCCGCATCCGCCATCACCTCGGCTTCGCCGACCTTCTGCACGGTGACGCCGATCGCCCCGAGCGCCACCTGGTAGCGGGCGAGCGGGGCCAGCTTATGGGTCTTGATGTGGGGGCGGTTGCCGATGGGAAGCTTGTCGCAGCGCTCCTGCCAGCGCTTGAGGTTGCGGTCGACGATGTCGATGTCGATCACCGGTACTGGGGTCTCCAGCTCGTCGATGCGGTCGCCGACGGGCTCGAAGGTGAAGTAGTCGAGGATGTTCATGGCTGTCAGTCCGGATTGAGTCGGAAGTCGGCGCCCTCGGGAAGGATCTGCCCGCCATCGACGACAATGGTGGTGCCGGTGATGTAATCGGCTTCGTCGGAGGCGAGGAAAAGAAACGCGTTGGCGATGTCGCGCGGCGTGCCGAGCCGGCCGAGCGGCACCGCATCCTCCATCGACTGGATGAAGGCGGCGCTGCGATGGGCTTTCATACCCTCGGTGAGGATATTGCCCGGTTCGACGCCGTTAACGGTGATGCCGTAGCCGGCGAATTCGAGTGCGGCGGCCTTGATGAAGCCGTTGATGCCGGCCTTGGTCGCCGAGTAGTGCCCGTGGCCGGGGCTGGTCACCCGCGGCCCGGTGATCGACGAGGTGAAGATCATGCGGCCGCTGCGCTGCGCCTTCATGGGCGGCAGCGCGGCGAGGGCCGCGAGATAGGTCCCCTTGAGATTGACCGCCATCACCCGGTCCCATTCGTCGGGGCTGGTCTTTTCAATGAGCGTCCACGGGTAGACGCCGGCATTCTGCACCATGATGTCGAGGCGGCCGGTACCGTCGACGGCCGTAGCAACAACGCGCTCGGCGTCGGCCTGCCGGGTGATGTCCGTCTCTACGAACCGCGCTCCGAGGCGCTCGGCGGTGGCCTTGCCAGCTTCGACCTCCGTATCGCCGATGACCACCGTCGCACCTTCCTCGATGAAGCGCGTGGCGATGCCCTCGCCAATGCCACGCGCACCACCGATCACGACCGCCGTCTTGCCGTCGAGACGCCCTGCCATTCCCTGAATTCCCCCGTTTCGTTAGAGATAGCGCCGCCGGATGCGGTTCTTGATCGTGTCGAGCACCACCGCAGCAAGCACCAGGCCGCCCTGGATCATCATCGTGTAATGAGGCGGCATGCCCATCACATTGATCGCGGTCTGGATCGATGACAGAAGCAACACGCCAGCGAAGACGCCCGACAACCGGCCGGACCCGCCCTTCAGGCTGACGCCGCCAATCACCACCGCGGCGAAAGCCTGGAACAGCATACCGATGCCGAGGTTGGCAGTGGCGCCGGCGGTCCGCGAAGCCAGCAGCCAGCCGGCAAGACCCGCGAGCATGCCGGAGAGGATGAATGCCGCCATGACCATTGCGCCGACGCGGATGCCAGCGCGGTAGGTCGCCGTCGCGTTGCCGCCGATCATGATCAGGTGGCGGCCGAAAGGCGTCTTGATGAGGATGAAAGCAAAGGCTACGTAGACGAGGATCAGCATCCAGGCGAGGAGCGGGATGCCGAGGATCTTGTCAACCGCCATCGCCCGCATTGCTTCCGGAAGCCCGTAGACCGACCGCCCCCCTGACAGCGCGACGACGATGCCCCGCGCCCAGATGTAGGAGGCAAGCGTCACAATGAAGGCATTGATTTCCAGGCGCACGACAAGGACGCCGTTCAACGAGCCGATGATCGCGCCAACCGCGAGCGCCATCAGCAGCGACACCGGGAAATAGAGCCATCCCGGCTCGATCACGATGCCACCGCCGGCGCCGCCGGTACCGAAAGCGAGCGAGACGACCATCGCCGCCAGTGCCATCACCGACTCGATTGACAGGTCCATGTGGCCGCAGATCAGGGTCAGCGTCAGGCCGACCGCGATGATGCCGATGAAGGTCGAGTTCTGCAGGATGTTGAGGAAGATGCCGATCTGCAGGAACTGCGGGATCGTTGCCGAGAACGCCGCCAGCACGATGACGAGGATGATCCAGACAAGATTGTCGAGGACGAACTCGATGATCGCGCGGGCGCGGGGGCCGATGGCCGGGGCGGTGCTGGCGGTGGCGGTTTCAGTGGTCATGGCTGGCGCTTCGACGGTGGCGCGGGGACCCTGGGGCCCCCGCGCGCAAGGGTGAGACCGATTACTCGACCGGCGTGATCGGCGCGGACGGCGGCTTCATGTTGCCCCAGAACTTCGGGTCGTCGACGTTGTCCTTGGTGATCGCCGCGCCGGGGATCTTGATGTTCGGACCCCACGACTCGATGGTCAGCACCGAGGGAAGGCCGGTCACGTCATAGGTGCCGGGCTTGATCTCTTCCTTGTTGACCACCTTGTCGGCGAACATGGCGAGCGCCGCCGCCTGGGCAAACAGCGGCTGCTCGACCTCGACCTGCTCCCATCCCTTGCGGATGAGGTCGAGGCCGACCGGGGCGCCGTTCGACGACACCAGCATGACATCGCCAGGCTTCTTGCCCTGCGCCTCGAGCACCGCGGCGACCGCGACGGCGAGGTGGGCGGCGTGGACGAAGATCAGGTCGATGTCGGGATTGGCGAGCAGCTGATCCTGGGCAATGCTGCCGGCGTTGCTCGCCTCCCACTGCATCGCCGGATGGGTGATGATCGTCACGTCCGGATAGGCGGCCATCTTCTCCTCGAAGCCCTTCTGGATGTCGAGGGTGTAGGGGTCGCCCGGGTCGCCGAGGATCTGCAGCACCTTGCCCTTCACCGTGCCGTCGTACTTCTCCTTGAGGAGACGGCTGATTTCGTCGGCGGCGGTGTGGCCGATCTCGACCGTGCCGGCGACCGAGGTGAGGTCGGACGGCGTCGAGGTGATCTGCCGGTCGAAGATCATCACCGGGATGCCGGCCGCCCGCATCTTCTCGATGCCGGTCTTGGCGGCGTCGAAATCGACGGCGGCAAGAATCACCGCAGCCGGCTTCAGCTGGATGACGTCGTCGATCTGGTTGAGCTGCAGGTCGGTGCGGTTCTGGGCGTCGAGGGAGACCACCTCGTAGCCGACGTCCTTCATGAACTGGGTGATGGCGTCGACCGAAGCGGTCTGGAACTCGTCGAGCAGGGTCGGCACCAGGTAGTAGATCTTCCCCTTCATCTCCTGGGCGGCCGCGGCGGTTATCGCCGTTGCGGCGAGCGCGACCGCGAGGATCGCACCCGTCACGGAACGCAATAGAGTCTTCATGTCGCTGCTCCCGTTTTTGGTTGGTTTGCCAGCCCCCTGCCAATGCGTTCAATGCCGGCGGTGATCATGCGGACGACTTCGTCGGGGCTGGTTTGAGAAGTCGCAACGTCACCGGCGACAATTCCGTGGCGCAGGACGACGATGCGGTCGGCGACCGCAAAGGCCTGCGCCATGACATGGGTGATGATCATCACGCCGATCCCCCGTTGGCGGACGCGCTCGACCATCTCGATGCCGCGCCGGGTCTGCTCGACGCCGAGCGCGGCGAACGGCTCGTCGAGGAGAACGAGCTTGCCGCCCCAATGGACGAAGCGGTTGAGCTCGATCGCCTGGCGCTGGCCGCCCGACATGTGTTCGACGTTGACCCGGAGCGACGGGATCTCGGTGCCGCCGGCGGTGATCGCCTTGGCGGTTTCCGCCTCCATGTCGCGCTCTCTGAGGATCGGGATGCCGAGGAACTTGCGGGTGAGTTCGCGGCCCATGAAGAAATTGGCGACCACGTCGACATTGGTGCAGAGCGCAAGGTCCTGATAGACGGTCTCGATCCCGACCGCCTTGGCCTCGGCGGGCGAGGTGAAGTGCCGTTCCTTGCCGTCGAAAGTGATCCGCCCGGAGGTCGCTTCAAGCCCGCCGGCGATGATCTTGACCAAGCGTCGATTTGCCGGCGCCGTTGTCGCCTAAGAGCGCGACGACCTCGCCACCATTGACGTCGAAGCTGACCCCGCGCAGCGCTTCGATGGCGCCGAAGTTCTTGCGGATGTTTTCGAGCCGGAGGAGGGGCGTGGTGTCGTTCATGCTGCCCTCGCGTCGTTGCCGTCGCGAACCATGGGATCGCGATCGATGCGGTTGCCGTTGTGGCTGAACATGATGCCGAAACGCGGCGAGAGGACGCCGGAGACGGCAAGCGCCGCTGCGCCGCGGAGCACGGCATCCTGACCGGCGGCGGACGGCATCAGCCGCGGAATCTTGCGATTGCCCCGCGCCGCGACCGAATTGGGAAGCGGCGAGGTGGCGGCGATCAGGCCGCTCAGCAGGTGGTCCGGCGCTAACCCGCCGAGGATGATCGTCGCCGGATCGAACAGGTTCTCGATCGTCACCACGGCGGAGCGGAAGATCGGTGCCGCCTCCGCCAGCCATGCGGCCTCGCCGATCGCCTTCACTCGCCGCTCATAAGCGTCGAGCGACACATAGCGCTCGAGGCAGCCGCGATTGCCGCACGGGCAAGGGTCGCCGCCGGGGACGGCCGGCATGTGTCCGATCTCGCCGGCATTGCTCCAGGCGCCGCGAAGCGCCACCCCGTCATGGACCATGCAGCCGCCGAGGCCGACGCCGAAATAGAGATAGTAGAAGTCGCGGAACTTGTTGCCGAGGCCGTAGAGCTGCTCGCCATGGGCGGCGGCGGCAAGGTCGACCTCGATGAAGGCCGGCAGGCCGGTCGCTTCCGCCAGCCGCTCGCGGACCGGCACGTCCTTCCAGCCTTCCAGCGTGGTCGGGCCGACGAAGCTCATCGATTCGACCCCGAACGGCCCGGGGATCGCCATACCGACGCCGAGCATCCGCCCCGTCGGCCGAAGACCCGCCAGCCTCTCGACCAGCACCTCGATTTCACGAAAGGCGGTGTCCGGGTCGACGCGAGGCAGGTCGCACTTGTCGTGCCCGATCACCTCGCCGGCGAGGTTGATCAGCGCCGCTTCCAGCCCGAGCGGGGTGACGTGGACACCGATGGCGAAGCCGCCTTCGGGGTCGATGGCGAGCGTGCTCGCCGGCGAACCGCGCCCCTTCGGCGCCGTGCGCCTGGCGAGCAGGAAGCCGTTTTCCTCGAGCTCGCGGATAATGGTGGAGACGGTCTGGATGGTCAGGCCGACGCGCTTGGCGATGTCGGCGCGGGTAATCGGGCCCATGGAGGCGGATTGTCTCAAGCACGATCCGCCGATTGTACGGCCGGCCGATTTCCTGGTTCGTGCCTCTGAGCGCCATCCGTTCGCTGACCCCGATCCCAGACGAGACCCATACTGGCCGCTAACAAATGTTAATGCAATTGGAATTAATAAATCCACCGCGGCCGGCTGGGGACAACGGGAGTGTCGGGCCGTGGCACCGGCATTGGGGTGCGCAAGCCGCGGGTTTTCCGCCGTCGTAACATTGACATGCAGGGTCAGCGGCTTAGCTTCCGCCTCAAGGCGCGGGGGCAACGCGCCGTGGGAGATACGCCGTGGCGGCCCGCATTTTCGTGGCGAAGGATTCAGCAGCCGTTGCGGTCGGCGCCGATGAGGTCGCCGAGGCCGTGGTCACGGCCGGCCGGGACCGCGGCATCGCGCTCGATGTCGTCCGTACCGGATCGCGCGGCCTTTACTGGGCCGAGCCCATGGTCGAGGCAGAGACCCTCGCTGGCCGCGTCGCTTATGGTCCGGTTCAGGCGAGCGACGTGGATGCGCTCTTCGATGCCGGTTTCCTCGACGGCGGCGAGCACGCCCTGAGGCTCGGCGAGACCGAGGAGATCCCCTGGCTGAAGCGCAGACGCGGCTCACCTTTTCCCGTTGCGGCATCATCGATCCGCTGTCGCTCGCCGAATACCGGGCGCACGGCGGCACCAGGGGGCTAGCGCGTGCCGTCTCGCTCGGGCCGCAGGCGACGATCGCCGAGATCGAAGCGTCCGGCCTGCGCGGCCGCGGCGGCGCCGGCTTCCCGACCGGCATCAAATGGCGGACCGTGCTGAAACACCGGCGCAGCAGAAGTACATCGTCTGCAATGCCGACGAAGGCGATTCCGGCACCTTCGCCGACCGCATGATCATGGAGGGCGACCCCTTCGTCCTGATCGAGGGCATGACGATCGCCGGCTTCGCGACCGGCGCGTCGAAGGGGCTACATCTACATCCGCTCCGAATACCCGCACGCCATCGGCACGCTTGACGCCAGCCCTGATCGACAGCCGCGCGCGCGCCGGTCTCCTGGTGGCGAAGATGCTCGGCAGTCCGGCTGTGCCTTCGACATCGAGATCCGCGTCGGCGCCGGCGCCTATGTCTGCGGCGAGGAGACGGCGCTGCTCGAGAGCCTGGAGGGCAAGCGGGGCGATCGTCCGCGCCCGGCCGCCGCTGCCGGCCCACAAGGGCGCTGTTCGGCCGGCCGACCGTCGTCAACAACGTGCTCACCTTCGCCGCCGTGCCGTTCATCCTGGCAGGAGGGCGCCGGCGCCTACGCGGATTTCGGCATGGGCCGCTCGCGCGGCACCATGCCGATCCAGCTTGCCGGCAACGTCAAGCACGGCGGCCTGTTCGAGACCGGCTTCGGCCTGACGCTCGGCGAACTGGTCGACGACATCGGCGGCGGCACCTGGAGCGGCCGGCCGGTGCGCGCCGTCCAGGTCGGCGGCCCGCTCGGCGCCTATTTTCCGCGGGCGCTGTTCGACACGCCGTTCGACTACGAGGCCTTCACGGCGCGCGACGGGCCTGATCGGCCACGGCGGCATCGTCGTCTTCGACGACACCGTCGACATGGCCCGGCAGGCGCGCTTCGCGATGGAATTCTGCGCCATCGAATCCTGCGGCAAGTGCACGCCCTGCCGCATCGGCTCGACCCGCGGCGTCGAGACCATCGATCGCATCCGGAGCGGGATCGAGCGAGGAAAAAACATCGCCTTGCTCGAAGATCTTTGCGAGACGATGAAATATGGTTCGCTCTGCGCCCTGGGCGGCTTCACGCCCTATCCGGTGATGAGCGCGCTCAAACATTTCCCGGAAGACTTCGGGCTGGTGGCCGAGCCCGTGGGGGCGCACTAGGAGGAACGCTCATGTCCCTCGTCCACGAGATCGACTACGGCACGCCGCGCGCGAAGGGCGAAACCCTGGTGAAGCTGACCATCGACGGCAAGCCGGTCACCGTGCCGGAAGGCACCTCGGTGATGCGCGCCGCGATGGAGATCGGGACGCGATCCCCAAGCTCTGCGCGACCGACATGCTCGAGGCCTTCGGCTCCTGCCGGCTCTGCCTGGTCGAGATCGAGGGGCGGGCCGGCACCCCGGCCTCCTGCACGACGCCGGTCGCCGAAGGCATGGTCGTCCACACCCAGACCGACCGGCTGAAGCGACCTCCGCCGCGGCGTGATGGAGCTCTACATCTCCGACCACCCGCTGGACTGCCTGACCTGCGCCGCCAACGGCGATTGCGAGCTGCAGGACATGGCCGGCGCGGTCGGCCTGCGCGAGGTGCGCTACGGCTACGAGGGCGACAACCACCTCGGCGCCGAGCCAAGGACGAGTCCAACCCCTATTTCACCTTCGATCCCGTCGAAGTGCATCGTCTGCTCGCGCTGCGTGCGCGCCTGCGAGGAGGTGCAGGGCACCTTCGCGCTGACCATCGACGGGCCGCGGCTTCGACTCCAGGTCGTCTCGCCGGGCATGGAGCGAGCCGTTCCTCGAGTCCGAATGCGTCTCCTGCGGCGCCTGCGTCCAGGCCTGCCCGACGGCGACGCTGACGGAGAAGTCGGTCATCGAGATCGGCCAGCCCGAGCATTCGGTGGTCACCACCTGCGCCTATTGCGGCGTCGGCTGCTCGTTCAAGGCCGAGATGAAGGGCGACGAGGTCGTGCGCATGGTGCCCTACAAGGACGGCAAGGCCAATCGCGGCCATTCCTGCGTCAAGGGCCGCTTCGCCTGGGGCTACGCCACCCACCAGGACCGCATCCTCAAGCCGATGATCCGCGACGAAGATCACCGATCCCTGGCGCGAGGTCATCGTGGGAGGAGGCGATCGCCCACGTCGCCTCCGAGTTCAGGCGCATCCAGGACGAAATACGGCCGCGGCGCCATCGGCGGCATCACCTCGTCGCGCTGCACCAACGAGGAGACCTTCCTGGTCCAGAAGCTGGTGCGCGCCGGCTTCGGCAACAACAACGTCGACACCTGCGCCCGCGTCTGCCATTCGCCGACCGGCTACGGCCTGAAGACGACCTTCGGCACCTCGGCCGGCACGCAGGACTTCGACTCGGTCGAACAGAGCCGACGTCATCATGGTGATCGGCGCCAACCCGACCGACGGCCATCCGGTCTTCGCCTCGCGCATGAAGAAGCGCCTGCGCGAGGGCGCGAAGCTGATCGTCGTCGACCCGCGCCGCATCGACCTGGTGCGCACGCCGCATGTCGAGGCCGCCTATCACCTGCGCGCTGCAAGCCCGGCACCAATGTCGCCGTCCTCAACGCGCTGGCCCATGTCGATCGTCACCGAGGGGCTGGTCGACGAGGCCTTCATCCGCGAGCGCTGCGAATGGGACGCGTTCCAGGACTGGGCCGCCTTCGTCGCCGAGCCGCGGAACAGCCCCGAGGCCGTCGAGAAGGTCACCGGCGTGCCGGCCGAGACCATCCGCGCCGCCGCGCGGCTCTACGCCACCGGCGGCAACGCCGCCATCTATTACGGCCTCGGCGTCACCGAGCACAGCCAGGGCTCGACCGCGGTGATGGCGATCGCCAACCTCGCCATGGCGACCGGCAATATCGGCCGGCCCGGGCGTCGGCGTGAATCCGCTGCGCGGCCAGAACAACGTGCAGGGCTCCTGCGACATGGGCTCGTTCCCGCACGAGCTGCCCGGCTACCGCCACGTCTCGGAGGACGCGACGCGCGGCGATCTTCGAGGCGCTGTGGGGCGTGCCGCTCGACGCCGAGCCGGGCCTGCGCATCCCCAACATGCTCGACGCCGCCGTCGACGGCACCTTCAAGGGCATCTACATCCAGGGCGAGGACATCCTCCAGTCCGACCCCAACACCCAGCACGTCGCCGCGGGTCTGGCGGCGATGGAATGCGTCGTCGTCCAGGACCTCTTCCTCAACGAGACCGCGAACTACGCCCACGTCTTCCTGCCGGGCTCGACCTTCCTCGAGAAGGACGGCACCTTCACCAATGCCGAGCGGCGCATCCAGCCGGTGCGCAAGGTGATGCCGCCGAAGCTCGGGCATGGAGGACTGGGAGGTCACGCAGGCGATCGCCAACGCCATGGGCTACCCGCTGAACTACACCCATCCGTCGGAGATCATGGACGAGATCGCCCGGCTGACGCCGACCTTCGCCGGCGTCACCTTCGACAAGCTCGACCGGCTCGGCTCGATCCAGTGGCCGTGCAACGACAAGGCGCCGGAGGGCACGCCGGTCATGCATGTCGGCGGCTTCGTCCGCGGCAAGGGCAAGTTCATCGTCACCGAATACGTCCCGACCGACGAGCGGACCGGCCCGCGCTTCCCGCTGCTCCTCACCACCGGGCGCATCCTGTCGCAGTACAATGTCGGCGCCCAGACCCGGCGCACCGCCAACATGGTCTGGCACGAGGAGGACCGTCTCGAGATCCACCCGCACGACGCCGAGGACCGCGGCATCCGCGACGGCGACTGGGTGAAGCTGGCCAGCCGCGTCGGCGAGACGACGCTGCGCGCACTGATCACCGAGCGGGTCGCGCCGGGCGTCGTCTACACCACCTTCCACCACCCCGACACGCAGGCCAATGTCGTCACCACCGAGTATTCGGACTGGGCGACGAACTGCCCCGAATACAAGGTGACCGCGGTGCAGGTCTCGCCGTCCAACGGGCCGTCCGAATGGCAGGAGCAATACGAGGCGCTGGTCAGCGCCAGCCGCCGTGTCGAGACGGCCCCCGAGCCGGCGGAGTAGGGGCTACCAACTTGTTGACTGAGCGTCCTCCTCTCCGCTCATTCCCGCGAAAGCGGGAATCCAGCGATCTTCTCGAGGAGATCCTTCAACGAGCTGAGTCTCCGCTTCCGCGGGGACGAGCGGGTCATGTGCTTGGGGTGGATCACGCCCATGCCTGACCCGACCCGCATCGTGCAAAGCACCGCCTGGCGCGAGGGTCGGCCGGTCGCCGGCCGGCGCGCAATCCCCGAGGAGGCGGCGACCGCCTTCACCTATGACGGCTCCTCCTATGCGGTGATGATGGCGACCCCGACGGACCTCGAGGATTTCGCGGTCGGCTTCAGCCTTACCGAGGGGATTGTCGGCGGACCGGACGAGATCGAGGCGCTCGACATCGTCACCGACGAGATCGGCATCGAGTTGCGCCTGCGGCTTGTGGAGTCGCGTGCTGCTCTGCTGGGGGAACGGCGCCGCCGACTGGCCGGTCCCGTCGGCTGTGGCCTTTGCGGCATCGAATCGCTGGCCGAGGCGCTCCGCCCGCTGCCGACGGTGGGCGCGGGTCCGGTTGTTCTGCCGGCCACGATTGCCGATGCCTTGGCGGCCATTCAGCACGGCCAGGCTTTGAACCGTGAGACCCGCGCCGTCCATGCTGCGGCCTTCTGGACCAGCGCGGGCGGCCTGGTTGCGCTCCGCGAGGATGTCGGTCGCCACAACGCCCTCGACAAGCTTGCCGGCGCCCTTGCGCGTGGCGCGGCGAAGGCCGAGGAGGGCATCGTCGTCCTCACCAGCCGGTTGTCGGTCGAGCTGGTCCAGAAGGCGGCGATGATCGGCGCACCGGTTCTCGTCGCCGTGTCCGCGCCAACCGCGCTGGCGATCCGTACGGCCGAGGCCGCCGGCATCACGCTCGTCGCCGTCGCCCGCCGCGACGGCTTCGAAGTCTTCACCCATCCCGAACGCATCGTCCTTGAGCCGGCCAGCCATGTCGCTTCCTAAGCTCGTCTACATGGCCAACCAGATCGGCAAGTTCTTCGTCAGCGCGGATCGGGCGACGGCCGTCGCCGGCATCGCCGATCATCTCAGGAAATTCTGGGACCCGCGGATGCGGGCCGAGATCGTTGCCTATCTGGAAGCCGGCGGCGAGGGCCTCGACGAACCGGTCCGCAAGGCCGTGGCGGAGCTGCGTGTGCACGACCCGGCCGGCGGTGACGACAAGACGGTGGTCCCGTCGCGCTGACGACACTCAACTTTTTGCTCCGTCCGCCACGGAGTCCCGCTCGAGCGAACCGCGAGGCTGGAGGGATCTCGGAGGGACTGGGCAAATTCCGGGCCGATGCTGCGCATGCAACGAGTGGCTGTCTTCATGCTGACCATTGATCCTGGAGCGGCGCGGGAGCCGGCGGACCTGTGTATCCGGTGGCTCGACCAAGAGCAGGTGTGGGCAGCTTTCGGCGTGCTGTCACAGGACTATGAAAGAGACTGGCTTGAACAGCGCCTGGCGGCCGGCGGTCGCGTTGCGGTGGCCGAGCTTGACGGTCGGATCGTTGGCTGGAACGTCTACCAGCTTGGCGAAAGCGAACAGCTTGATTGGCTCAAGGTCGTCCTCCCTGCCGACGCAGTCATGGCGCTGGGCGGCTTCGTGCTTCCCGAGTTTCGGGGTCGACGTGTCCTTGCCGCGATCAAACGTTTCGCCGGGCAGTCGTATTACAGCCAGGGCGTCCGCCGCATGGTCAGCCTCGTCGAGCCCTCTAACGCGGCGTCCATGAACGCCCACAGGAACGTCGGTGCGGCTCCGCTGATGACGATCGCGCGCGGCCAATTCGCCGGAGTTGAAATCATCCGGGTCGGACCAAGATGGACGATCAGAAGAAGTCGGCGCGACAGGCGCTTCGTCGCCCGTATCGAATGACGCAGCCGGACGCCTCGGCGCGGCCCGTCTTTCGTCGTGCCGCTCGCCGCTGTTGGCCGGGTCAAATACGCGCTAAAGTCGGCGATCCGCGATTAGTTAAAGGGAGGAGCAACGACGATGACAATGCTTAAGGTTGTGGAGGTTCTGGCGGAGTCCAACAAGGGCTGGGAAGACGCTGCACAGGTGGCCGTGTCCACCGCCGCCAAAACCGTCCGCAAGATCAGGTCGATCTATATCGAGAACTTCGAGGCAACGGTGAACGGCAAGGGCAAGATCGACAAGTATCGCGTCAACGCCAAGATCACCTTCGAGCTGGAATAGGCGCCTCATCCGGGTTGCCGGTCGCGGGGCGTCGGTCACACGGACGGTCCGGCTCAGCCTCCGAGGTGGGACTGCAGCCATTGCCCGACCCGCAGGAGTTCGGCGTCCTCGTCGCGGCGGCCGACCAGTTGCACGCCGATCGGCAGCCCGTTCGGTCCTTTGAGGAGCGGCAGCGTCAGTGCCGGAACACCGCAGAGCGACCAGAGATTGTTGAAGGCGGAATCGCCGGTCGAGTGGAGCCCGCGCGGTGCCTCGCCGGGGGCCGCTGGCGTGACGATCGCATCGTACTGGTCGAACAGGCGGTCCAGCGCGGCGCGGAGCGTCGCCTGGCGGTCGAGCGCATCGAGATAATCGACTGCCGGAATCGCGAGGCCCTCCTCGATCGTCGCCCGCATGAAGTCGCTGAGCTGCTCGCGGCCGCGGTCGTAGTAGCTCCTGTAGCTGCGTGCGACGCCGACATTGGTGAGCGTCTTCAGCGCGCTGTCGCCTTCATCGAAGATCTCGGGCAGCACCACTTCCTCGCAGATTGCACCCAGCGTTTCCACCAGCTCGACGAACCGGTCGCGGGTGGCGGGCTCGGCCTTTTCCCAAGCCGGGCTCCTGACGAAGGCGAGCTCCGGCGTCGTCGGCGGATCGGCCAGCGCCGTTTCGAGACGGCGGAGCGGCGGCACCGCCCGGGTGTCGGGATCGAGCGGGTCGTAGCCCCCCAGCACGTCCACGATCAGCGCCACGTCGCCGACCGAGCGGGCGAAGACTCCGACCGTATCGAGCGGCGGTGCCTGCGGCAGCACGCCGGCACGCGGGATAAGGCCGAAGCTTGGCTTGAAGCCGACGATGCCGCAGAACGAGGCGGGTCGGATGACCGAGCCGTTGGTCTGGGTTCCGATGGCAAGCGGCACCATGCCTGCAGCCACTGCGGCCGCCGACCCCGACGACGAGCCGCCCGGCGTGTGTTCACGGTGGTGCGGGTTTGACGTGCCGCGCGGGTGACGGGCGCCGAGTTCCGTGGTGACCGTCTTGCCCATGATGACGGCGCCGGCCGCCTTGAGGCGGCTGACGACGACGGCATCCTCGGTCGGCCGTCGCCCGGCGTCGAGCGGCGTGCCGTTCTCGGTCGGCATGTCCCTGGTATCGAAGATATCCTTGACGCCAACAGGCAGCCCATGCAGCGGCCCGGTCGTGCCTCCGTTTGCCCGGGCGTCGTCGCAGGCCTTCGCCTGCTTGCGGGCGAGATCGGCATCGAGCCATACGAAGGCCCCGACCTCTGGCTCGCGTTCGGCGATTTGCTCCAAGCCGGCTTCGCAGAGGTCGAGCGCGGAAAACTCGCCGCGCGCCATGCGGTCGCGGGCGTCAAGCGCATCGAGGTCGGCGAGGTCGGTCATCGGCGGCGGCCCCTTCAATTACCCGCGTAGACCACTTTCGGCAGCCACACCACAATCGACGGAAAAACAATGCAAAGGCCGACTCCGACCGCCTGGAGGAGAAGGAACGGAACGGCGGAGCGGAAGATCGTCACCATGGAAATCGACGGCGGCGCGACGCTCTTCAGATAGAAGAGCGAATAGCCGAAAGGCGGGCTGAGGAAGGCCATCTGCATGTTGACCATGAAGATGACGCCGTACCAAAGCGGCACGTCTTCCTGGGCGAGGCCAGGCAGGCCGAACACGCCGGAGAATGCGAGGCCGCTCAGAATCGGCAGGAAGATCGGTACGGTCAAGAGCAGGATGCCGACCCAATCGAGGAACATCCCGAGGACGAAGAGGATCGCCATCATCAGGAGCAGCACGCCATAGGCAGGCAGGCCCGTCCCCAGGATCGAGTTCGGCAACGAAGGTCTGGCCGCCCTTGAGGATAAAGAAGCCGACGAACATGGTGGCGCCGAAGAAGATCCACATCACCATGGCGGTCGCCTTCAGCGTCGCGACGCCGGCTTCGCGGATGGTGTTCCAGGTGAGCCGGCGGTGGGCGGCGCAGACGATGAATGCGCCGAAGGTGCCGATACCAGCCGCCTCGACCGGCGTCGCGATGCCCAGGAAGATGACACCGAGCACCAGGATGATCAGCATCACCGGCATGATGGCCCGGCGGAGAAGTCTCAGCTTCTCGATGAAATTGACCCGCTCCTCGACAGGCAGCGCCGGCCCCAGCTTCGGATTGATGTAGCAACGCAGGGTGACGTAGCCGACATACATGCCCGACAGGAGAAAACCGGGAAACACCGAACCGATCAGAAGCTCGCCGAGCGACTGCTGGGCAACCACGGCGTAGACGATCGCCATGACGGAGGGCGGAATGAGGATACCGAGCGTACCGCCGGCGAGCAGCGACCCGCAGGCGAGCTTGGCATCGTAGTTGCGCCTCAGCATCGCCGGAAGCGCGATCATGCCCATGGTTACTTCGGTCGCTCCGACGACGCCGACCATCGCGGCGAGCAACGTGCAGGAGACCACGGTTGCCGAGGCGAGGCCGCCCTTCAGCCCTCCGAGCCATTTGTAAACGACATCGTACAGTTCCTCGATAATGCCAGCCTTCTCGAGGATCGCCGCCATGAAGATGAACAGCGGTACGGCCGACAGCTGGTAGTCGGTCATGAACGGGAAGACCCGCGACGGCAGCATGTTCAGCATCGCCGAGTTGCCGAACAGGTAGAGGAAAAGGACGGCGAGGCTGCCCGTGCAGAACGCCATCGGCAGTCCGAGCAGCAACAGCACGCCAAGGCCGCCGAACATCAGCACGCTGAGCCACTGGATCGGGAGGTCGAGACCCATCGCTCAGCTGGTCTTTCCCACCGCGGTGGCGATGTCGCGTAACAGGCGGGAAAAGCCCTGGAGGATGAGGAGCGCCGCACCGACGGGGATGGCAAGCTTCACCGGCCAGTACTGGATGCCCCATTCGGTGAAGGAACGCTCGCCGACCGAGATGGCGTCGCTGGCGAAGCGCCAACCGGTGACGAGCATGGTGCCAGTGAACATGAAGAAGAAGACGGAGGTGATGATATCGCAAATGGCGCGGCCGCGCCGGGAAAGATGGCTGTAGACGATATCGACGCGCACGTGGGTTTCGTCGCGATAGGCGTAGGCGCCGGCAAGCATGTATTGCATGCCGAACATCAGGAACATGCTCTCATGCACCCAATTGGTCGGCGAGTTGAAGACGTAACGGCCGACCACCTCGTAGTAATAGGCGAAGACGGCGAGCACCGCCCAGTAGGCGACCAGTTCGCCGGTTACCCGCACCAGCCAGTCGACGGGTCCAAGACCGCGGACGGGCCGCTTCAGCGCCGTGTCCGGCACAGCCGCCTCCATCGGGTGCACGACCGGCGGCGACCGAGCCCCCGCTTCGCGCTCACGCGCCCGACGGACCAGACCGGGAACCAGGAAGGCATCGCCCAACAGAAGCAGGCCGAGGACGATCGCGGCAATGCGGGCATTGTCGTCGGCCGAAATCCGGCCGGCTTGCGCGACGGCGAACGCATCGCGTGCCACCACGGCCTTGGCCTCGGCCTCCTTGAGGCGGTCGGCGGCGCCCTCGACGCCGCGATCAACATCGGATTTGGCGCGAGTGAGAAGACGCTCGGCCTGTTCGGCGTCAGAGCGGGTGCGCGACACGATCTCGCGGGCGTCGCGGACCTCCGCGCTCGTCCACAGAACGCCAAGGAAGAAGGGAATGAAGACGAAGCCCCAGGCGTTCTTCAGGTAGAAGCGGTGCATGCCGAGGAAGCCGGCGGTGACCAGCAGGAGGTAGGCGAGAAAATAGTTCGGCCGTCCGGCGTCCGGGCGCGTCCGCTGCCGGTGAACAAGATAGGTCGCCACCAGCGGAAACAGCACCAGAGTCGACCAGTAGAGCCAGTGCGGCAGCACGAAGGTCAGTGACGGCATCGGAAGAGGTCGCCCGTCAGCACAAAATGGGGTGCGCCCGCCCCGGGCAGGGCGGGCGCCAAACAGGCCCTACAGGTTGATCGACAGGCCCTGATACATGTCGGGCGTGACGTAGCCGACCGTCGGGTTTTCCATGACCTCAAGCTGCAGCTTGAAGATGCGGGCGGCATCCTTGTCCTTGTTGGCCCACTCGAACCAGATCGGCACGGCGATTTCCTGGAACTTCTGGAGGTCGTCCGGGCCCAGCCGGTTGATCTCAATCCCGGCGTCGATGAACTTCTGCCAGGCCGCCATGTCAGCCTTCTGGATCGCGCCGAAGTGCTCGTTGGAATAGACTTGGATTTCGCTCTCGATGAACGTCTTGAGATTGTCGGGGAGCTTGTTCCAGACGTCCATATTGACCGCGAAGTCCATCAGGTCGACCGGCTGATAGACCGACATCAGGCCGGGCGGGCCCATGGAGATGTAGCTGGTCACCTGCTGGAATCCGAGCGCCCAGTTGACCGCCGGGCCGGTATAGTCGGCGGCGTCGATGGTGCCTTTCTCCAGCGCCGAGAAGACCTCGCCGCCCGGCAGCAGCGTCGTCTTGGCGCCGGCCTTGGCGAAGGTCTCGGCGATCATGCCGCCCGGCACGCGCAGCTTCAGGTCCTTGAAGTCCTCGAAGGAGCGGATCGGTGTCTTCGAGTGAATAATGTTCGGACCGTGGTGGATGCGGTTGACGTAGTAGATCCCCTGGGCGGCATAAATGTCGCGCGCCACCTGCAGGCCGTCCTTCGAATAGAAGAAGATGTCCCACTCGTGGGGATAGCGAAGCCCCATCGTGTACGAGCTGAGGAAGGCGGTCGCTGGCAGTTTGCCCGCCCAATAGAGCGAGAACGAGTTCATCGCCTCGAGCACGCCATTCTTGACCCCGTCGAACAGCTCGAAATCACCGACGATCTCCTTGGCGGCGAACGGCTGGAACTCGAGCTGACCGCCGGTCTTCTCCTTGATCGTGCCACACCAGGTTTTGAACGTCTCGAGGCCGACGCCGGCTGGCCACGAGGTCTGCACCTTCCAGGTGATTGTGTCGGCGGCCTCGGCGTTGCGCACCCATGGGGCGGCGATCACGCCGGCTGCGGCGCCAGCAGCAAGTCCGGTTCCTTCCAGGAACTTCCTGCGCGACAGCGGCTTTTTGCTCTTTGTCATACTGTTCTCCTCTCCTAGCGTCGCCCGTGGTCCGCGCTTTGGCGGAATTTTCTGGTTACCAGACCATTGTTACACGGCACTCCGCAAACAGCCAACCACCGTTTCTGTTGCTTTTTCCTGGTTGTTACGTTTCGTCAGGTTTACGAATTTCCGCCGCCAAGTATTTGTTCGCTAATCGAACAGGAGTCCTTGGGGCGTGGCGTGGACTCGGAAGGACTGAGGCGGTCCGCGTGCGTTCTTTCCCGCCCGATCTAGAGTTTTACCTGCCTGAGCCGGAGCGCGTTGCCGATCACCGAGACGGAGGAGAGGCTCATCGCTGCCGCGGCGATGATCGGCGACAGCAGGATGCCGAAGACCGGGATACAGGACGCCGGCGGCGAGCGGCACGCCGAGCGCGTTGTAGACAAAGGCAAAGAAGAGGTTCTGGCGGATATTGCCCATCGTCGCCATCGCCAGGCGCCGGGCCCGAACGATGCCGCCGAGGTCGCCGGTCATCAGCGTCATGCCGGCGCTTTCCACCGCCACGTCCGCCCCGGCGCCCATGGCGATGCCGACGTCGGCGCCGCGAGCGCCGGAGCGTCGTTGACGCCATCACCGGCCATCACGACGCGGGAGCCGCCCTTTTGCAGGTCACCGATGATGCGGGCCTTGTCCTCGGGCAGCACCTCGGCGTGGATTGCGTCGATGCCGAGCTGGCGGGCGACCGCCTCGGCCGTCGCCCGGCTGTCACCCGTCGCCATGATCACCTTCAGCCCGAGACGATGAAGGGTGCGGATCGCCTCCGGCGTCGTCTCCCGGACCGGATCGGTGACGGCAAGGATACCGGCAAGCTTGCCGTCGACCGCCACGAACATCACGGTCTCACCATCGGCACCCCGACGGGCGACGGATTCGGCGAGCGGTTTGGTCGATATTTTTTCCGCCTCCATCAGCCGGCCGTTGCCGAGGAGCACCTTCCGCCCGCCGACCCTGCCGGTGACACCCTTGCCCGTGCACCGCACGGAAGCCGGTCGCCCTGTTCGGCTTGATTTCCTTCTCCGCGGCGGCCGCGCTGATCGCCTCGGCGAGCGGGTGTTCACTGCCGGCCTCGATGGAGGCGGCGATAGTGAGCAGTACCTTCTCCGGAAAACCCTTCACGGTATCGATACCGGTCAGCGACGGCTTGCCTTCGGTGAGCGTGCCGGTCTTGTCGACGACGATGGTATCGACCGAGGCCATGCGCTCCAGCGCCTCGGCGTTGCGGATCAGCACGCCAGCCTGGGCGCCGCGGCCGGTCGCCACCATGATAGAGATCGGCGTGGCCAGGCCGAGCGCGCAGGGGCAGGCGATGATCAGCACGCTGACCGCCGCCACCAGCGCGTAGGCGAGCGACGGCGACGGTCCGAACAGCAGCCAGAAGACGAAGGCGACGACGGCGATCAGAATGACGGCCGGCACGAAATAGCTGGAGACCCGGTCGGCAAGGCCCTGGATCGGGGCGCGCGAGCGCTGGGCTTCGGCTACCATAGCGACGATGCGGGACAGCGTAGTCTCGGCACCGGTGCGGTCGACCTTCATGTCGAAGCTGCCGGTGGTGTTCTGTGTACCGCCGGTCACCCGCTCGCCTTCACTCTTCTCGACCGGAATCGCCTCGCCGGTCAGCAGCGACTCGTCGACCGCGCTGCTTCCCGAAAGCACCACGCCGTCGATCGGCACTTTGTCGCCCGGCCGGACCCGCAGCACATCGCCGACCGCTATGGTGTCGAGCCCGACGGTCTCGGTCGGTGCCGTCGGGGGCGACCTTCAGCGCCGTCTTCGGCGCCAGGTCGAGGAGGGCGCGGATCGCGCTGCCGGTCTTCTCCCGGGCGTTGAGTTCGAGCACCTGCCCGAACAGCACCAGGGCGGTGATCACCGCGGCGGATTCGAAATAGAGCGGCACCAGTCCGTGGCTATCGCGCATCGCGGCCGGGAAAAGTTGCGGCGCGAAGACGGCAGCGACGCTGTAGAGAAACGCCGCGCCGGTGCCGACGGCGATCAGCGTGAACATGTTGAGGTTGCCGGTCCGCAGCGACGTGGCGCCGCGCTTGAAGAACGGCCAGCCGCACCACAGCACCGCCGGTGTCGCCAGCACCAGCTGGAAATACTGCTTGGCGTGCGGCGCCAGGAACGGGAGGAGATCCAGGCCGAGGAAGTGATCGGCCATGTCGACGATGAGCAGGATCGCGGCAAGCGGGATCGCCACGAACAGCCGCCGTCTCATGTCGATGAGTTCGGGATTGGGCCCCTCGTCGCCGGTGGCGACCATCGGCTCCAGCGCCATCCCGCAAATCGGACAATCGCCCGGCTTGTCACGAACGACCTCGGGATGCATGGGACAGGTGTAGCGGGTGCCGGCGGGCGCCGGCTTCTGTGGACCAGCGGGTTCGTGGTGATGATGGGCGGCATGACCGTCCCCGCTGTCGGCTTTCAGGTAACGGTCCGGGTCGGCCGCGAATTTCGAGCGGCAGCCCTCCGAGCAGAAATGAAAAATGGTGCCTTCGTGCACATGGGTCGGCTTGCCCGCGGGGGGATCGACCGTCATGCCGCAAACCGGGTCGACAGCTTTCGTTTCCGGCGGCAGGACCTCGGGCTCATGCTCATTCATGGTATTGGACTTTCCGGATTGGGATCCCTAACATACCCCCCTAGGGTATAGGAAGTCACCATGCAAGATGCAACGAAGGAATCGGTCCGCAAACGCCTCAGGCGCGTCGAGGGCCAGGTGCGCGGCATCGCCGGGATGGTGGAGGCGGACCGTTATTGCATTGACGTCGTGACGCAGCTCGCCGCGGTTCGCGCGGCGCTCCGCCGCATCGAGGAGGAGGTTATTCGCGACCACGCCGCGCACTGCGTGGCCGATGCAATCCGCAGCGGCGACCCGGAGGAGCAACGTCGCAAGGTTGACGAACTGATCGAGGTGCTCGGCCGCACGGATCGGTGAAATGTGAGCGATGCGGGTAGGGCGGTGTTAACCCGGCAACGGCTAGTTTCACGCAAATTTGAAGATTGTCTGGCGTCGCAGGTCCACCGGTGAATTCCCTTGCCCGCGTAGCAGCGTCGGCGGCGCTGAGGACGGAGACGGCAATCCGCGCCCCTGCCGAGCAGGCCGGGATCGCGGTGGTCAGCGATCCGCGGTCGATCGAGGCCGAGTGGCGGCGCTTCGAGGCGTCTGCTGCGGGCCATGTCTTCCAGACCTTCGACGTCATCGAGCCGTGGCTGCACCATGTCGGCGCCGATCGCGGCGTTTCGCCGAGGATCGTCATCGGCCGGGGAGAGGGTGGTGGCGTCCTCTTCCTGCTCCCCTTTGGCATCCGCCGCTGCCTTGGCGCGCGGGTGCTCCAGTGGCTGGGCGACGACCATGCCGACTACCATGCCGGCCTTTTCGCGCCGCATTTTCTGGCGTCGCTCGCGGCCGATCCGGATGGAGGGCGCGCCTTCGTCGAGTTGATCGTCGGCCGGTTCGAGGGCGAAGCCGATGCGGCCTATTTCCGTCGTCAGCCGGCGTCGATCGCCGGTTATCCCAATCCCTTCGCCGCCTGGCATGCCTCGCCGCATCTCGTGCGGTCTCATCGGACTAAACTGGCCGGTAGCTGGGACGCCTACTACCGGTCGAAGCGCAATTCCGGGTCGCGGCGTCACGACCGGCTGAAATGGCAGAAGATGGAGACGCTCGGTCCCGTCACCATTATCGATGCGGAGACGCCGGCCGAGATCCGCCATATCCTGAAGGCGCTTTTCGCTCAGAAGCAGCAGAGCCTCGCTACCCGCGGCGTTCCAAACATGTTCGCCAGCCAGGCTGTGCGCGATTTCTACGAGGCGGTGGCGCTCAAGCCTTATCCCCACGGGCCCTCGCACGTCTCGGCGATCGAGTGCGATGGCGAGATCGTAGCCGCCAACTGGGGGCTCGTTCGCGGCAATCGCTATTACTATGTGCTGACCTCCTATGCCACCGGCCCTGCTGCGCGGTGGTCGCCGGGTGGCGCGCTGATGCGCCACCTCATGCGCTGGTCGATCGACCGCGGCCTCGAGGAGTTCGATTTCACAATCGGTGACGAGGACTTCAAGGAACGCTGGTGCGAGGAGACTGAAAGCCTCTACGACAGCTATGTCTTGCTCAATCCGCGCGGCCTTCTCTTCTGGCTGACGCTCCGCGCCGAGGGGCGGGCCAAGCGCATGGTCAAGGCCAGTCCGCGGTTGACGCGGTTCGCGAACTACGTCCGCTCCCGGCTGGCCACCAGGCGAGGCTGAGGCTTCGGTGCCGGGGATCGCCGCCTTGTGGCTGCACGCCCGACATGGGGTGTCTTGTCCCAGTGATGCGGCCGCAGGACGATCTCGATCAGCGCTCGAACGCAGGCCACGGCCATCAAGAGCCAGTAGATGGGCAGCCATATCAGGGCCGGCAGGTGCCTCTGCTGCCCACGCAGTGCCATCGTTCGGCCAGCAAGCCGGGCAACCGCCAGGTAGCCCGCGATCAGGTTGAACAGGTTGACGCCGACGATGGCGGCGATCACGAGGTCGCCCTCCTGCCACAGGCTGAGTGGATCGCTTGCCACCAGGAACGGTGTTGCCAGAAAGATTGGATGGGCAATCGCCGAGATGATCATGCCGAGGCCGATGAGGTTGAAGCCGATCAGCCGGCGGATGCCGATTGCCCGCGTGAAACGGAGGGGGTGCCGCATGTGCACCAGCCACGTTTGCATCCAGCCTTTGAACCAGCGGGTTCGCTGACGCACCCACGGCAGCATGGTGGCGGGCGCCTCCTCGTAGGTCGGCAGGCCGATCATCCCGACCCGATAGCCGAAGCGGACGAACCGGATGCCGAGGTCGGCGTCCTCGGTAACGTTGTACGGATCCCAGCCGCCGACCTGCTCGAGGATCGAGCGCCGGAAATGCGGCATTCGGTAGCAAACGCACCAAACGAAAATAGCTGCTGATCGCCGGTCCTGATGAAAGGACTGGACGAATGTCGCATCAATTAGGCTTCGGCTGGCTGGCGACTGCGGTCGTCTGTTGTTCGCTCTATTTCAACAACGGAGAAGCTGTAGCCTCCCCCCTTTCCCCGCAAAGTAAACGTATCGAAATAGAGGATTCTTCCCAGTCGCGTCGGAATACGACACATGACCGTGGAGATAGAGAAGCGTGGCGTTGTTGCCATCGAATTTATCCCCTGGTTTACTTCCCTCAACTACGATTGTCTGAGCATTGATAAGTTCTCCGCCGGATTCGATCACGTTGTAAGATTCTTCGATTACAGACATCGGTGTGCGGATCGGAATCTCTGGATTATATCGCAAGCCAAAGGCGTAGGAATGCAAGATTGCTGGCGTCTTACCGTAGTTGACGAGGGTATACGAGGCATAGGGCGTTCTGTCGTGAAAAGAGCGCACACCGTGGATAATCTTTACAAACAGATAAGGGCGCTCAAGTCGCCGAAAGGATCTTCGGCGAAATCAGCCTGTCGTTTAGCGATAGCAGTCTGTTCGCGGGCCTCCTTCAATACTCCGAAGGCAGCAATTCCAGCCTTGCGAGTTTCGTACAACGTGAGGGCAATGAGAACTACGCCCGCCGTAGTAGGGATGAGCATCCAAAAGGCCCACCGCGCCATGTCCTCTTGGGCTTGCAAGTCGCGCTTGGCGCGGCGCTGTTTGTGCTCGGCTGCCGAATTGGAATCTTGGCGCTCCGTCGTGATTGGGGGCCTATGATTTTCTTGGCCGGGGGCGTGATCAGTGCGGCCGGATTTGCTGTGATGATTAGCTAGGCCGGCAAACGCTAAGCCGACGACAACAACTAGTCCGATTCCAATCGGAGGGTGTGACAGCCAATTGCGGTAAGGCATTGGAGCAGAAATACCGCGCTAAATTTCCCCCGTGAAAGCTTATTGCGGATATTGGCCTCTACCTCAACCACGCCGTGCTCTGCCAACTTCTCGACAAGCTGGCCATAGGTCACTCCGCGACGCTTCAATTCCGCCTTCAAGAGGTTGCTGACGAGGGCTTCCCAGTCCGTCCGTTCGGGCATGGCATCGCTCGCGATAAAAGTACCGAAAACGATACATATGCCCTTGTATGGGATATGTCTATGTCCTATATCCGATACATAGGTATCGGACATAGTGACAATGGCCCAACACTTCCTCCTTTCAGCCCAAGCTCGGACGCTCTCTCTGCGTTCGATCTTCGCTGGCGGCGAGGATCAGGCCTATGAGACGTTCCGCAAGCTGCGCTGGCCCGAGACGGACGGCGAGGCGGTTTGCCCGCATTGCGGCTGCCTGGACAGCTACGAGATCACCACGCGCCGCAAGTTCAAGTGCGCGGCCTGCCATCGCCAGTACAGCGTCACCAGCGGCACGATCTTCGCCAGCCGCAAGATGGGCTTCACCGACCTGCTGGCCGCGATCTGCATCATCGTGAACGCGGCCAAGGGCATGTCGGCTCTCCAATTGTCTCGCGACCTGGATTGCCAGCACAAGACGGCCTTCGTGCTGGCGCACAAGATCCGGCGAAGCCATCGCCGCCGAGACGACCGACGCCAGACGCTGACGGGCGAAGTCGAAATCGATGGCGCCTATTTCGGCGGTCACATCCGGCCGGCGAACCGCAAAGAGGATCGCGTTGACCGCCGCCGCGCCGAGCACCAGACCGGCAAGCGCCGCGTCGTCATTGCCGTTCCGCCAGCGCAAGGGCCGCACGCTGACCTTCGTTCGCAAGACAGGAAGCCGAAGGCGTCCGATCATTGCCGAGCGCGTCAGTCGCCTGATCGCGGCTCTTATGCCGATGAAGGTTCGCATTGGGATTTGCTTGCACGCCGGCTTGCGATACCTACCGGATCAATCACAGCGAAGCCTATGCGATCGACGGCGTTTCGACCAATCAGGCCGAAAGCTATTTCTAGCCGGCTTCGTCGCATGGTGCGCGGTCAGCATCACCACGTCAGCGCCCGCTATCTGCACGCCTACGCCGCGCATGCGGCTTGGCTGGAAGATCACCGCCGCCTTGATAACGGCCGGCTCACGCATCGCGCCTTGGGCTTGGCGCTGGCGCATCCGGTTTCGACCACTTGGAAAGGCTATTGGCAGAGGGCCATGCAATGACCGACACTATCCGCCGCGCACGCACCGATAGCTATGAACACACAATCTCCGGTCTGCTCACCAAGCGCGCCGATCTGTTTGGCGAAGCCGAGCGCATTCGCGATCGACTGGCAGAGATCAGGAACGACATTGCCGCGCTTGACCGCGTACTAGGAACGCTCGGTTACAAAGGCGATTTGGACGCCGCCATGCCCCGCCAGAAGCGCGAGGTGATCTTTGGCAAGGGCGAACTGACGCGAGCCATCCTTGGCGAGCTACGTGAGGCCGACGGCCCTTTGACCAGCCGGGACATTGCGCAGTCTGTCATAGCCCTGCGCGGCGACAATGCCCGCGATCGAAAATACGTTTCTGATCTGACGCGCCGCGTCGGGAAGGCCCTTCGCGCGCTCCGCGATCAGGGAGGCGTGCGTAGCGTCACGGATGACAAGGGCAATGTGGTGTGGTTACAAAGGCGACCAGCCTCGTCGCAGAAAGATTAATCATTACATAACCTTAATCATGTAGTGAACCAGATCGCTTGCTAGCACGTTAAACAGAATGCATATAATGATCGGCGCGCCGGAAGGGGGGTGCGCCTCAGGAGTCACAAAATGGCCTATAAATCCATCGTCGTGAAGGCGACGCGGGATGATGAGTCGGGAGTTCTGGTTTGTGGAGCATAGCGATCTCCCCGGTCTCAATGCGGAGGCTGATAGCCTGGAGGAACTAATCCAGAAACTCCCTGCAGTCATTTCCGATCTATTGGAAGCACACAACGACGACGACAATCAGGGTGACGACGGAAGCGGCTACGATAAGGATGTTCCGATTTCCTTGGTGGCGTATATGCACACCCGCGTTCGCGTCCGCGCGGCGGCTTGAACAACTACGCTAGCGAAGTACGCCGCCGGCTTCTCGAAGCAGGATGCTGGTTTGTTCGTCAGGGCAAAGGCGATCATGAGATTTGGTCAGGCCACTCCGCTGCAAAACCGTTCACCGTCCCGACCACAATAAAATCTCGGCACACAGCCAACAAAATCATGAAGGACGCCGGACTGCCAAAAGCGTTTTGAAATGCGCTTGGTGCGTTTGCTACCGAATGCCGCGGAAATGGTTCGACGTTCCGCCGAGCGGCAGCGGCAATCCGAGCCGGGCAAGCGCCGGAAGCAGTCCGTCGAACAGGGTCGAATATTCGATCGCGAAGAGCCGCGCCAGCCGGCTCGCCCCCGGATTGTCGATGACGATGGGAGCCTGGAGGCAGGCAAGCCCTTCGTCGGCGCTCCGGAAAGCCTGGAACGCTTCCCTCAACTGATCAGGATGCGGCCGGTCTTCGGCGTCGTAGATCGTCACGAAGTCGCCGCGGGCGAAGGTCAGGGCATATTGCAGTGCCATCGGCTTGGTCCGCGGGCCGCCCGGCGGAACGACGACGATCTCATAGGGCGGGCCTTGCGCCGTGCGCGCCGCGGCCGCCCGCGTCGGCCGGTCGTCCTCCTCGACGATCAGTTTGATGTCGAGCCGGTCGCGCGGCCATGCGAGCCGGTCGAGCCCGGCAACCAGCTGGCCGACGATGTGGGCTTCGTGGAGGAGAGGCACCAGCACCGTGTAGACCGGCAAGCTCTTCTCGTCCGTCGCGATGCGCGCTGCGTGCAGCCGGCGCGGGACTTGTCCCGCCGCGATGAAGCGCAGAAGCGATACCCCGAGAAAGAAGCAGCCGGCGATGACATCGATGGCGAGGATCGTGACAACCGGAGCCATCGCCGCGGACACCAAGACGATCGCGGCGATGACCAGTCCCGCCGCGATTTGCGCTGCTGTTACCGTCAGCCGGGCCGAATGGGTCTCGTCGATCAACTCCAGCCGGCCACGAGCGGCCGCGAGATAGCGGCGGGCGCCGGCGGCCCGAAGCGCGGCACGGATCGCTGTCGGCGTGGCGATGAAGAGTCGCCGCCTGGCGGTGGGGTGGGCCGCAAGCCAGCCGCCCATCTCCGCCACGGTCTCCTCGTCCGGCGCGGCGTAGGCCGCCCCCTCGTTCCCGGCCGACTTGGCGAAGGCGCCGCGGCTGATCGCAGCGAGGTCGGATTCCGCATTGGGGCCGAGGGCGACTTGTGCTGTATAGGGAAGGCCGAGTCGACGGGCGCGGTTGCGAAACACCGCCTCTTCGTCGCCGGGTGCGACACCAACCACACCCGGCTGATCGATGCGATCCGGCCGCGCCAAGTCCCCGCCCCCCCAAAGGCGTCGCCGGCGGAACAAGGCTCAGCCGGCGCTTTATACCTGCGGCTGCATTTCAGCCGAAAACGACCGTTAGGTGAAGTGCAAAAAGTGAGGCGAGCGGACCAGAGGCATGAAATATCGGGAAATTTCGCGTCGAGTCGTGCTGGTTGCAGGCCTTTGCCTACTTCTGGTTGTCTCCGCGTTTACCTGGTCGGGTAGTCTCTCCGGCGCGGGGGCCGAGGAAGCCAGGCCGACCATTCCGAGTTTCTGGGATCCCAAGCGTCGCATCGAACGGCCGCCGGCCGGGTCGATCCAGGCCATCCGTTTCCTTACCACCGACGACTTCCCGCCCTTCGATTTCCTCGACCAGGACGGTCGGCTGACCGGTTTCAATGTCGATCTTGCCCGTGCGATCTGCGACGAGCTTGCCATCCGCTGCACCATTCAGGCGCGGGAATGGGACGACCTGCTGCCGACGCTCCGCGAGGGGAGCGCCGACGCGGTCATCGCGGGGCTGGCCATCACCGCCGACGCCCGCAAGGAACTGGACTTCTCCGACGTCTATATGCGGCTGCCTGGCCGCTTCGTCGTGCGGGCCGACAATCACGGCTTCGCGCTGACGCCGGAAGGGCTGGCCGGCAAGACCCTCGCCGTGGTTGCCCGCACCGCGCACGAAGCCTATCTCGCCGCCTTCTTTCCCGAGGTCGGCCGCAAGCTCTATCCCGATCCCGAGGCGGCGCGGGAGGCGCTCAAATCGGGGGAGGCCGACGCCCTTTTCGGCGACGGCATGCAGCTCAGCTTCTGGCTGCAGAGCGAGGCGGCCAACGGATGCTGCGTCTTCGCCGGCGGCCCCTATCTGGAGTCGCGCTTCTTCGGAGAGGGCATGGCGATTGCCATACCGCTCGGCAAGCCCGAACTCAAGCAGGCGATCGATGCGGCGCTGGCGTCGCTCAACGAGAAGGGCGTCTACGCCGAGCTGTACCTGCGCTACTTTCCGGTCGGCTTCTTCTGAGCGCCGGGCTATCGCACCGCGTGACGGGCGCGGGCGCCGCGCTCGATCGCTGCGACGACCAGCTTCTCGAGGTCCAGCCGGTCGCGAAGCAGCTGCAGGAAGCGCAGTTCCTCCTGCTCGACATGGAGGTCGGCCGCCGCCACCTCGACCGCCAGCGCATAGGCAGTTTCGTAGAGTCGCGGCGGCAGCGAAGCAGCAATGACGTTGAGGACGGCGTCGAGACCGTCATCCTCCTGCATCAGGCTGCCGCAGGCCTCCGCCGCTTCGACCAGCTTCTCCGGGTCGAAATCGGAGAAGATCGGCAGCGTCCGGACGATATCGCCGATCTTCTGCAATTCGCGATCGGTCATGGTCCGGTCGGCGGCCGACATCGTAACCATGGCGTAGATCAGCGCGTCGTGGTGCGGGACGGTCTTGACCGACTTGTTCATGATAGGGAATGCCTCGGTGTTGGGATATTTGCGCGCGACCCTAGGGTCTTGCCGGGGTGGAGGCAAGCGGAACCGCGCGGCGTTGACCTCTCCGTCCAGGCTTTCTTGGGCAATCGGCCGGGAATCGGAAGAGATCGGCGCAGCGACCATTCAATCGGAGCGGACTTTGCTTTAGGGTCCGCCCGCTTTGTTGCAGGTGACCGAGAATGACTGACCTCAATCCGCCTCCGATCGACATCACGCCGGCACTGCACGACGCGGCGCGCCGGTCGAACGCCTGGCCGTTCGAGGAGGCCCGCAAGATCGTCGCCCGCATCGAGCGGCGTCCGCCTGACGGCGGGGTCATCTTCGAGACCGGCTACGGTCCGTCCGGGCTCCCCCATATCGGCACCTTCGGCGAGGTCGCCCGCACCACCATGGTCCGGACCGCGTTCCGGGTTCTCACCGAGGACACCGTGCCGACCCGCCTGATCTGTTTCTCCGACGACATGGACGGACTCCGCAAGGTGCCCGACAACGTCCCCAACAAGGAGTTGATGGCGCGTCACCTCGACCAGCCGCTCACCGCCGTACCCGATCCCTTCGGCGAGCACGACAGCTTCGGCGCCCACAACAATGCGCGGCTCCGCCGCTTCCTCGACCGTTTCGGCTTCGCCTACGAGTTCCAGAGCGCCACCGAGGTCTATCGCTCCGGCCGCTTCGACGAGACGCTGCTGAGGATGCTCGAGGCGTATGAGGAGGTGATGGCGATCATGCTGCCGAGCCTCCGCGAAGAGCGCCGCGAGACCTATTCGCCCTTCCTGCCGGTCAGCCAGACCACCGGCGCGGTCCTCCAGGTGCCAATCCTCGAAGCGCAAGGTCGACGCCGGGACCATCGTCTATCGCGATCCCGACGGCGACCGGCTGGTCGAGCGGCCGGTGACCGGCGGCCAGGTGAAGTGCCAGTGGAAGGCCGACTGGGCGCTCCGCTGGGCGGCGCTCGGCGTCGACTACGAGATGTCGGGCAAGGACCTGATCAACTCGGTGAAGCTGTCGAGCCGTATCTGCAAGGTGCTCGGCGGCGACCCGCCGGAGGGCTTCAACTACGAGCTCTTCCTCGACGAGAACGGCCAGAAGATCTCCAAGTCGAAGGGCAACGGCCTGACCATCGAGGAGTGGCTGACCTACGCCTCGCCGGAGAGCCTGTCGCTGTTCATGTTCCAGAAGCCGCGCGCGGCAAAGCGGCTCTATTTCGACGTCATCCCGCGGGCGGTCGACGACTATTTCGCCTTCCTCGCCGCATATCCGGGGCAGGGCGAGGAGCAGCGGCTCGGCAACCCGGTCTGGCACATCCATGCCGGCGCTCCGTCCGCCGTCGAGATGCCGGTCGCCTTCGCCATGCTCCTCAACCTTGCCGCCGCCTCCAATGCCCACGACAAGAGCGTGCTGTGGGGCTTCATCACCCGCCATGTCGAAGGGGTGACGCCGGAGACCCATCCGAAGCTCGACGAACTGGTCGGCTATGCGGTGCGCTACTACGATGATTTCGTCGCGCCGACCAAGGTGTTCCGCGAGCCGGACGCCGAGGAGCGCGAGGCATTGCTCGTTCTCGACGAGGCGCTGGCGGGGCTGCCGCTCGGTGCCGACGCTGCCGACATCCAGAACGCGGTCTACGAGGTCGGTCGCTCCTTCGAGCGCTTCCAGGACAGCGAAAAGACCGGGCCGGACGGCCGCCCCGGGGTGGCGCTCACCTGGTTCGCGGCGCTCTACCAGATTCTGCTCGGCATGGAGCGCGGGCCGCGCTTCGGTTCCTTCGTCGCCATCTACGGCATCCCCGAGACACGGGCGCTGATCTCGCGGGCGCTCGCCGGCGAGCTGGTGGCCTGACAGCAATCCCAGGAAAAGTGTGTGCACTTTTTGGCCCGGGGACTGCGATGAAAGAGCAATCCTGCGAAGAGCCTACAATGCTGGCGCGTCTTCCGGCGGCTTGGCGGCACAGCTCGGGTCGGGCTCGGTGCCGCGCCACATGCCAAGCCGGTCACAGTGCGCGTCGTGGGCAGCGGTCCGGTATTCCTCGGTTGCGTTGTTGTCCGGCGTTGCCCAGCCCTGGCGGAGCAGCCAGTCGCCGAGGTCGGTGTGCCCAATGCGGCACGGTGCCACCGCCTGCTCGATCTCGTCGAGCGGCGGCAGCAGGCACTCGACCGCCCGGCCGTGCAGGAACATGCGGAGCGAGAAGAGGGCCGTCCGCCCGCACGGCCACGCCTCGCCGTCGGCGCGCTGGCAGGTCTGTTCGAGCGGCGGCGGTGTGACGCCATAGACCCTGATCGTCAGGTTCTCCTTGGTGACGAAGGTGGCGGCGTTGACGGTGCGCGGCAGGAAGAAGCGGCGCCAGCGGGGCGGTTCGGGCGGTGGCGGCGGCGTCGGGATGCGGTAGAGCGGCCCGTCGACCTTCGGTCCCGGGGTCATCCCCGGCGGCGTCACGTCCCGCGACGGCGGTGGAACGAGCTCCGGCTCTTCGGTATGGGCAGGCATTAACCCGGCTGCGACAAGGAGGAGCGCGCACGAAATCGCCAACGCTTTCGCCCTCACTCTCGGGGGACGCATGGTCCTGTCATGGCCGTATTCCTGCCGGTTTGCCCCAGCCCTTCGTTTTTCCAAGCCGTGCAGACAGGACCCCATCCACCTCACTGGCTCGCCCACACGATGCGCGCCATCCATTCGATATCGCTTGGCGCCAGTGTCCGGTTGGGATGGTCCGGATTGAGCGAGGCGAGCTCGACCGTCTTGGCGGTCTTCCGCTGCAGCACCTTGGCCATCACTTCCCCCTCGGTGGTCTTGACCACCACGCGGTCGCCGCGCCGGCATGTCGCGGCCGGCGACACGATGATGATGTCGCCGTCCCGATAGAGCGGCAGCATCGAATCGCCGGTCACCTCCAGCGCATAGGCGCCATCGCCGCCGGGGCCGGGATACTCGATCTGGTCCCAGCCCTGGCCGGCGGGAAAGCCGCCGTCGTCGAAGAAACCGCCGGCGCCGGCCTGGGCGAGACCGAGAAGCGGCACCTGGCGGAGTGCCGCCTCGGTCCGGGCCCGTCGCGTCCGTCCGCCGAGGAGGCCGAGGAAATCGCCAATCGGGGTGCTCGTCGCCTGCAGGATCTTCGCCACGCTTTCCGTCGACGGCCAGCGCTCGCGGCCGTCGGCAGCTACGCGCTTGGAGCGGTTGAAGGTGGTCGGATCGAGCCCGGCGCGACGGGCAAGGCCGGATGCGGTCAGTTCGTTGCGCTCGGCGAGCTTGTCGATCGCCGTCCAGATCTGGCTGTGTGACAGCACGAGACCCCTCCGTGCCGTAGGTCCTCGATCGAGGGCAGGAATAAATACCTCTGACGATTTATCCCCGCCCGCCGGCTTTGTCGAGTCCCCGACGACATTATACAACCCCAGGTATTATGCCGCTTCGGCGCACGTGGCAGCCGATCGCCAGTCGACGTCAGCGTCGACCTGTCCCCGCTCAGGCGGCGCGGTCTGCGGCGGCTTCCGGAGGAAATCGCCGGTAGAACGTTTCGCCGGTCTTCGCCATGTCCCTGAGCAGCCGGTTCGGCCGGAAGCGCGGTCCATGCTTCCGGCTGAGGCGTCGCGAGCAGCGCGACGAATTCGGCGGCGCCCATGAAGTCGATATAGGAGAGCGTGCCGCCGGTGAACGGCGGGAAGCCGAAGCCGAGCACCGAGCCGACATCGGCCTCGCGAACGTCGGTGAGCACGCCTTCGGCGAAGCAGCGCGCCGTCTCCAGCGCCATGATGGCGAGGAACCGGGCCTTCAGCCCGGCGACATCGAGGGAAGCGGGATCGGCGCTCGGCGGCAACAGCTCGGTGAGGCCGGGCCACAGGCGCTTCTTCCCGCCAGGGCTCTGAGGATAGTCGTAGAAGCCCTTGCCGTTCTTGCGGCCAAGGCGTCCGCGCTCGCTCACCATTCCGGCGATCAGGCGATACTCGTCGTCGGGCACCGCCCCGGCGCCGAGATCGGTGCGCGCGGCATCCATGATCCGGAGCGACAGGTCGAGCGCCGTCTCGTCGTTGAGGCTGAGCGGGCCGACTGGCATCCCCGCCATGCGGGCGGCATTCTCCACCATCGCGGCGGGCACCCCTTCGGTCAGCATCAGGTGGCCCTCGCGGATGAAGGTGGTCACCACTCGCGAGGTGTAGAAGCCGCGCGAGTCGTTGACGACGATCGGGGTCTTCCCGATCGCCCGCACGAAGTCGAGCGCCGTGGCGAGCGCCGGGTCGCCCGTCTTCTTCCCCATGATCACCTCGACCAGCATCATCCGCTCGACCGGCGAGAAGAAGTGGATGCCGATGAAGCGGTCGGCCCGGCCGGAGGCGGCGGCGAGCGAGGTAATCGGCAGAGTCGAGGTATTGGAGCCGAAGAATCGCGTCCGGCCGCATCGTCGCTTCGGCGCGCCGGATGACATCCTCCTTGATGCTTCGCTCCTCGAACACCGCCTCGATGACGAGGTCGGCATCGCCCAGCGCGGCGAAGTCGGCGCCCGGGTGGATGCGGGCGAGCGTCGCCTCCTTGTCGTGGGGGCGGGCGCGGCCTCGCGCGATGTCCTTGTCGAGCGAGGCGGCGACCGTCGCCTTGCCCTTGTCGGCGGCTGCCTGGTCGCGGTCGAGAAGCAGAACGTCGATGCCGGCCCGGGCGCTGACATGGGCGATACCCGCCCCCATGAAGCCGGCTCCAACGATGCCGACCGTGCCGATCGGCGCCTTCGCCACCGTCGCCGGGCGCCGGGCGAGCTTGTTGAGCGCGTGCAGCGAGACGAACAGCGTGCGGATCATTGCCGAGGCGGCGTCGGTCTGGATCACCTGCGCGAAGTAGCGCCTCTCCACGTCGAGCGCCTGGTCGAAGGGAAGCTGCAGGCCCTCGAACACCGCTGACAGCGTAGCACGGGCGCTCGGATAGTTGTCATAGGTCTCGCGCCGGTAGACGGCGACGGCCGGCGGCCAGAAATTGAAGCCGTCCGGCGAGAACACCTTGCCGTCCGGCGGCCTGAACTTGTCCTCGTCCCATGGCTGGCGCTTGCGGGGTGTCTCCTTCAGCCAGTGCCGGGCGGCGGCGAGCAGTTCGTCCGGGGGCACCACCACGTCGACCAGCTTGAGCGCCTTCGCCTTTTGCGGGTCGAGCCGCTGGCCCTTGAGGAGCATCGGCAGCGCCTGCTCACCGGGCGCCAGCCGCGCCACCCGCTGGGTGCCGCCGGCACCGGGCATCAGTCCGACCCGCGCTTCGGGCAGGCCGACCTTCACCGACTCGACATCGGCGACGATGCGCCCGTGACAGGCGAGGGCAAGCTCGAAGGCGCCGCCGACGCACGTCCCGTTGATCGCCGCCACCACCGGCTTGCCGCAGGTCTCCAGCCGCCGGAACATCCCACCGAGCCGGTCGATCTCGGCGTAGAGCCGCCTCAGCGCCGTGTCGCGATCGCCGACGTTCGCAGCTCGGACGGCCGCTAGCATGCCTTGCAGCATGGTGAGATCGGCGCCGCCGGAAAACGTCTCCTTGCCCGACGTGATGATGATCCCGGCGATCGCCTCGTTGCCGGTGATCTCGTCGACCAGCCGGTCGAACTCCTCGATCGCCGGGAGGTCGAAGACGTTCATCGATCGGCCCGGCATGTCCCATGTGATCGTGGCGATGCCGTCGCCGTCGATATCGAGCCGGAAGTTCTCGCCGGTCATTTTGCCCGTCCCGTCAGCATAGCACACGACCCCAACCTCCCCCTTGAGGGGAGGTCGAAATCACGCAGTGATTTCGGGAGGGGGGAGCCAGGAGCAGGAGGAATGCCCCCCTCCGAAATGGTCTTCGCTCCGCTTGCCCATTTCGACCTTCCCTCAAGGGGGAGGTTGGCCGCGCGATCCTGACCAGGGTATCCATCGCCGTTACATCCGCTCGATGATGGTGGCGGTGCCCATGCCGGCGCCGATGCACAGCGTCACCAGTGCGGTCGAAAGGTCGCGCCGTTCAAGCTCGTCGAGCACCGTGCCGAGGATCATTGCGCCGGTTGCGCCGAGCGGATGGCCCATGGCGATCGCGCCACCGTTGACGTTGACGGTCGCCGGGTCGAGGTCGAAGGCCTGCAGGTAGCGGAGCACGACCGCGGCGAACGCTTCGTTGATCTCGACAAGGTCGATATCGGCGAACGACATCTTCGCGCGCTTGAACAGGCGTTTGGTGACGTCCACGGGGCCGGTCAGCATCAGCGCCGGCTCCGAGCCGATATTGGCATAAGCACGGATCCTGGCCCGCGCGGTGAGGCCGGCTTTCCGGCCGGCCTGCTTCGAGCCGACCAGCACCGCCGCGGCGCCATCGACGATCCCCGACGAGTTGCCGGCATGGTGAACATGCTCGATCGCCTCGATCTCGGGATGGGCCTGGATCGCTACCGCGTCGAAGCCGCCCATCTCGCCGTAGAAGGTGAAGGACGGACTGAGCGCCGCCAGCCCCTGCATCGAGGTATCGGGGCGGAGATGCTCGTCGCGTTCGAGGAGGGCCAAGCCGTTGACGTCGCGGACCGGCACCACCGACCGGACGAAGCGCCCGCTGTCCCATGCCGCCGTCGCGCGTCGCTGGCTTTCCACCGCATAGGCGTCCACCTCGGCGCGGGTGAAGCCGTATTTGGTGGCGATCAGGTCGGCCGAGACGCCCTGCGGCATGAAATAGGCGGGAAGCGCCACCGTCGGGTCGACCGGCATGGCGCCGCCCGAGGCGCCGAGGCCGACCCGGCTCATCGACTCGACGCCGCCGGCGATGATCAGCTCGTGGGCGCCGCTCTTCACCGCCGCGCCGGCGAGGTTGACGGCGTCGAGGCCGGAGGCGCAGTAGCGGTTGACCTGGATGCCGGGCACGGTATGCGGGAAGCCGGCGGCGAACACGGCGCTCCGGGCGATGTCGCCGCCCGCCTCGCCGACCGGGTCGACACAGCCGAGGATCACGTCGTCCACCGTCGCCGGGTCGAGGTCGTTACGGTCGCGGATGGCGGCAAGCACCTGGGCGGCAAGCGTCACCGTCGACACAGTATGCAACGCACCATCCTTCTTGCCGCGGCCGCGCGGCGTGCGAACATGGTCGTAGATGAAGGCGTCTGGCATCGCGGCACCCTGGGGCGGACAAATAGGCCGGTCCACCCCTCACGGCAAATCGGCGAAGGCGTCGGCCGGCATCGCCATCAAGGTGTCGGCGCCCGCCGTGATGCGGGCGAGGCGGAGCGCCGTCTCCGGCATCACCCGCTCCATGAACACGCGGCCGAAGGCGATGTCGGCGCGAAGCGCAGCCGGAGCGGCCTCGCCCTTCGCCACAATCGCCGCCGCGATCCTCACCCACATCTCCCCCAGCGCCACCAGCCCGAACAGGTGCATGTAGTCGGTCGCGCCGGCAGCGGCCTGGTCGGGATTGCCGAACGCATTCGCCATGAACCAGACCGTCGCCTGCTGCAGGTCGTCAAGCCCGCCCTTCAGGGGTGCGACAAAGGGGGCGAGCGCGTCGTCGCCATCGTATTCCTTCAACAGGTCGCCGACGTCCTGGAAGAACTCGGTGATGGCCCGTCCGCCGTCCTTGGGCAGTTTGCGGCCGACCAGGTCGAGGGCCTGGATGCCGTTGGTCCCCTCGTAGATCATGGTGATGCGCGCGTCGCGCACGAACTGCTCGATCCCGGTCTCGGCGATGTAGCCGGACCCGCCGAACACCTGCTGGGCGGCAATGGTGTTCTGAAAGCCGCGGTCGGTGAAGACACCCTTGATCACCGGCGTCAGCAGACCGAGCCGGTCCTCGGCCGCCTCGCGCGCCGCCGCCTCGGGCGAGCGCCGGGCAATGTCGGCCTTGAGCGCCGCCGATAGCGCAAGTGCCCGCGCCGCGATGTTGAAGCCCCTGATCTCGGCGAGCGTCCGCCGGATGTCGGGATGAACGACGATCGGGTCGGCCGCCGCGTCCGGCTCGGCCGCGCCGGTGAGGGCCCGGCCCTGCCGCCGCTCGCGGGCGTGGAGGGCGGCGTTCTGGCAGGCGACCTCCGACATCGCCAGCCCCTGCACGCCGACCACCAGCCGCGCCTCGTTCAGCATGGTGAACATGGTGCGGAGCCCCTTGCCGGGTTCGCCGATCAGCCAGCCGGTTGCCCCCTCGTAGTTCATCACGCAGGTGGCGCTACCGTGGATGCCCATCTTCTTCTCCACCGCGCCGCAGGTCGCCGCATTGCGGGTTCCCGCTCCGCCGTCGGCATCCGGCAGGAACTTGGGCACGAGAAACAGGGACAGACCCCGGGTGCCGGCCGGCGCGCCGTCGATGCGGGCAAGCACCATGTGGACGATGTTGTCGGCAAGGTCGTGCTCGCCGCCTGAGATGAAGATCTTCGAGCCGGAGATCGCGAAGCTGCCGTCGCCGGCCAGGATCGCCCGGGTGCGGATCAGCCCGACATCGGTTCCGGCCTGCGGTTCGGTGAGGTTCATCGTCCCGGCCCAGGCGCCGCTGACCAGCTTCGGCAGATAGGTGCGCTTCTGCGCCTCGGTGCCGTGATGCCACAGCACCGCGATCACCGCCTGGCCGAGGCCGGGATACATGCCGAACGCCATGTTGGCCGAGGTGACGAACTCGCTCATCACCCCGCTGAGGACATAGGGGAGCCCCTGACCGCCATGAGCCGGGTCGCCGGCAAGCCCGATCCACCCGCCGGCGGCATAGGCCCGATAGGCTTCGCGGAACCCGTCCGGCGTGGTGACCGAACCGTCGGCGTGTCGGGTGCAGCCCTGCCGGTCGCCGACCCGATTGAGGGGAAGCAGATCGCCCTCGCAGAACCGGGCCCCTTCGCGCAGCACCGCTTCGACGACGTCCGGCGTCGCCTCGGCGAAACCGGGGAGGCGGGCGTGCCGGTAGAAGCCGAGCACGTCCGCCAGCAGGAAGAGCACGTTGTCGACGGGCGCCCGGTAACTCGGCATCACGGTCCTCTCAAGCCGCGTCAGCTGTCGCCTGCCAGCATGGCGAAAACGAGGATTCCGGGGCAGGCGGCACGCAGACGATCCGTTAAGCCTCGTTACCGGAGTTTTGATCCATCGCGGTGCGGTTAACCCCGTGTTTACCATGTTTACCGAAGTGTGTTGGAAGCCGGGGCGGGCGCCGATTCCCTCCGTTTTGCGTCCGGGGCGAGGGTTCCGCATTCGCTGATTTTCCGGCCTCGGTTGTGTCGCGTCGGCGACGATGGGGTCAGGACCAATGAAGTCGGGTATGCCGTGGAGCATAAAGGTTGACGACGACGCCCGTGAAACGGCGCTCGACGCTGCCCGCCGCTCGGGCATGACGTTGAGCGAATGGCTGCAGAAGGCGATCGCCGAGCACGCCGCCGAGGAGAGCATCCCGCCTGCTCCCGAGACCCCTGAAGAGGATGGCGATGACGACGTCGAGGCCGTGACCGAAGCGGTCAAGCGCCTCGTCCGGCGCCTGAAGGCGATGGATGCCGATGCCCGTCTTGCGATCTCCGGCCTCAAGGAACGGCTCGACGAGATCGAAGCCACTCTCGGCCGGGCCGGCGGGACCGGGCCGGGCGGCGGCAAGGGCGCCGAATCCCTCAAGGGCGTCGCCGCGATGGTCAACCGGCTCGCCCGCGATATCGATGATGCTGATGAAACCGCCCGATCCACGGTCGAAGGCCTGCCGGGCACCGCAAAGGCCGAACCGATGAAAGCTTCTGTCACCGATGCGATCCAAAGCCTCGACGAGCGCATGGCTGCCATAAGCGCGCGCCGATCCGCTTCGCTGCCGCCGCCTCGGCGTCCCGGCACCATCGATGAATTGCGCGATCGTCTCGACTCCTTGCTTGCCCGCGGCGCGGGTGAACCGCAGCCGAGGCAGTCGGCGGCCCGTCTCGAACTCCACGCTCAAGGGGCTGGAAGCCCGTATCGAGCAGGCAAGGTTGCAGCTCGGCAAGGGTCGAGATGCCGGAGAGCCGGACGAGGACGCCGAGCGCGTCCGCCGCATCGAGGGGCGGCTGGCCGATATCGCAAACCGCCTGACGAAGGCCGAAATCGGCGCGCCAGGGCGCCGACGCGGAACCGCCGGACGAGCTCGCCGCGGCGATCGCCGAGATTGCGGCGCGCCAGGTTTCGCCCGACGAGAGCGACGATCAGTTCCGGGACGAGCCCGACCGGACCGTCGCCGACGCCCTCGATGCTCTCCGTTCGGACATTGCTGGCCTCGACCAGCGTCTCTCGGCGATGACCCGCGCCAAAGCCGAAGAGGACGAGAGCCATTTTTCGCTCGCCCGACGCATCGACACCCTGGCGGCGGAAGTTCCGCTCGACCGCAACCTCCTCATTGAAATTCGGCAGGAGCTCGACCGGCTGGGGAACGCGGCGGACGTCCGGGCCAGCGAAGCGCCTCTCGATCGCGATCTCCTTATCGAGATTCGGACCGAACTCGACCGGCTGAGAAACGCCGCGGACCTCCAGGCAAGCGAAGCACCGCTCGACCGAGACCTCCTCATCGAAATCCGGCAGGAGCTTGATCGACTCGCGACGTCAGCGGACGCCCGGGCAAGCGAAGCGACGAATCTCGATCGCGAGCTGGAAGACATTCGGCAGGAAGTCGCCGTGCTCGGCGAATCGGTCCAGGCAAGGGCGAATGAGCCGTCGGTCCTTGCCCAGAATCTCATGGATCACATCAAGCGCGAGCTCGAAGTGCTCGGCGCTTCCGTCGAGGCGCGAGCGAGCGAGGCGAGCCTGCCCGACCGGTTCGACGATCTCATCCGCCGTCTTCCGGATCGCGGCCGCCTCGATGCGCTCGGCGAGGAAGTGTCGTCGCTCCGCCGGGCGCTGGAAAGCGACGACAGCCCGCAGGCCGTGTCGCGGCTGGAAATGCGGGTGAACGAGCTGGCGCGGTCGATCGAGATCGCCCTCAGCTCCCAGCAGACGGCTTCCGAGGTCGCCGCCGCCGGCATGGCGTCGACGCTTGCCGATATCCGCGGCGCCCTCCAGGATCTGGCGATGCGGCACCGCGGCGGCGCCGGCGGCGCTGCGATGGACGGTCTCGCTGCCGAGATCGCCGAGCTCCGGCAGATGCTGGACGCCCGGGACGGTGCCGGACGTAGCGGGGAAGAGGCGGCGGTGCAGCGTCTCGAAAGCCGCCTCGACGAGATTGCCGCGGGCATCGATGCCGCCCTGTCGCGAGCGCCGGGGGCTGACCTGGTCGATGGACTTCAGCAGCGGCTGGAAAGGCTGGCGGCCGGCATCGAAGCGCTGAACGTCCGCGTCGCCGACCCGGCGGAACTCGACGAGCTGAAGGCGGAGATTGCGGCGGTACGAAGCGAGATCGCCGATCGCGAGCCGCCGCGGCTCGATTACCTCGAAAGCCAGATCCACGATCTTGCGGGGCGGATCGAGGCGGCATCGCAGCCCGACGCCGACGGCAGGCAACTGGCGGAGCTCGAGGGGCGCATCGCCCGTCTCGCCCGCGAGCTGGAGCAGTCGACGCCGCGGACCGCTGCGTTGCAGAAGGTCGAGGAGAACCTGGTGCGGCTTCAGGCGAGCCTGTCCGACGGCCGAAGGGAGTTGATCGAGGCGGCCCGGGCTGCGGCGCGCGATGCCGTGCGCGACTTCGCCGCGACGGGCGCCGGCGTCCTTGGCGCCCTCCGCGAGGACCTCGGCGAGGTCAACAAGGCGATCGGCGAGTCCGACAAGCGGACCGAGGAGACGATCGGAGCGCTGCAGGGGACGCTCGCCACGATCGTCCACCGGCTGAGCCGGCTTGAGGAGGAGACCGTCGGCGAAGAGCGGGCGGCCGCGCTCGGCGCAACCGGGACGTTCGGACCGGAGCCCGCGGGGCCGGGGCAGGTCACGAATGCGCTGGCGCCGCAGCCGGGCGGTGAGCCACCTTCGACCGACGGAACACCCGAAAGGCGCGAGGGTCGCGCCGACCTTGCCGCTCTGCGCGAGCTTGCCGCCAGCAGCGCCGAAGGCGAGCGCAAGCCGGTCGATCGCCGCGCCGACTTCATCGCCGCCGCGCGCCGCGCCGCCGAAGCGGCAATTGCCGAAGCCGATAGTGGACGTCGGGAAGAGACGACCACCGAGCACAAGCCGAGCCCGTTTGCGCGGATCGGCCAGGCGATCCGCAATCGCAAGAAGCCGCTCCTGCTTGCCGCTGCGGCCATCGTTCTCGCCATCGGGGCGATCCAGATATTCGGGCCCAAATTCAGCGGGTCGGACGATGTGGCTGCGACATCGGAGCCGCCGGCGGTCGTCAAGACGAACGAAAAACACGCAGCGGCAGGCCCCAGCCGCGCCGCTGCGGCGCCGACCATCCCGCGGGTCGACGAGCCGGCGCTGGTGGCGCCGCCGAGCGATGCGAAGACCGCCATGGCGCTCGCCTCCGTAGACACCGGAGCCGAGCGGTTCACCAGCGTCTTCGGCGATGGCGATACCGGGGGCGACGGTGGCGACGTGACCGGGTCGATCCATCCGGTCTCCGCCGCGGGCACCGCCGTTCCGGATCTGCCGATCGTCGGTTCCGACAAGCTGCGCTCCGCGGCGGCAGCCGGCGACCCCGCCGCGGCGTTCGAGATCGGCAATCGCTTTGCGGAAGGCCGCGGTGCGACGAGGGACCCTGCCACCGCTGCGGCCTGGTATCGCCGCGCGGCGGACGAAGGGCTGGCGGTCGGCCAATACCGGCTCGGCAGCCTGTATGAGCGCGGCCAGGGGGTCGACAAGGATTTCGACGAAGCGATCAAGTGGTATCAGCGCGCCGCCGACCAAGGCAACATTGGCGCCATGCACAACCTTGCGGTGCTCTTGAGCCAGGGCGGCGACGGTACGCCTCCCGACATGGCCAAGGCGGTCGAGTGGTTCCTCGCCGCTGCCAACTACGGGGTCAAGGACAGCCAGTACAATCTAGGCGTCATCTACGCGCGAGGACTTCGGGCCGAAGACCGACCTTGGCGAAGCGTACAAGTGGTTCGCCGTCGCCGCGGCGTCCGGCGACGCCGACGCGGCCGCCCGGCGTGACGAGGTTGCCGGCATGCTCGATGCGGATCAGCTCGCCTCGGCGCGCGCCGCCGTGCAGGCCTGGCGCGCCAAGCCGCCGCTCGCCGATGCCAATATCGTCAAGCCGCCGGAGGGAGGCTGGGACGACGATGCCGACGGCATCACCGCGGCCGACCAGAAGCAGCTGGTCGCGAAGATCCAGTCGCTGCTCGCCGAACAGGGTTACGACCCCGGCCCGCCCGACGGTATCGAAGGCCCCAAGACCCGCGAGGCCGTGCGCGCCTTCCAGCGCACCATCGGCGTCGCGGCCACCGGCGTCATCGACGGCTCGCTGGTCACGGCCCTGTCAGGCGACGCAGCCGGCTAGGCAGGCCGGTTTGCCGCCCTGGGCGGTCCGAAGGTCGCGTCGCGTTGACAGCGCCATGGGTGCGGCGCTTTATCGATCGTGCGTCCGTGCGTGACGACGCGCAGAACAGCTTACCGTTTCCGACTGGCGCTGCGACGTGGTGATCTATCTTCCCATTGCCGAACTATCGGTGAACATGTTCATCATCTTCGGCATGGGGGGAGCGGTCGGCTTTCTCTCCGGCCTGTTCGGCGTCGGCGGCGGCTTCCTCCTGACCCCGCTGCTCATCTTCTCCGGCATTCCGCCGGTGGTCTCGGTCGCCACCGTCGCCACCCAGATCGCCGCTTCCTCCTCGTCAGCGGCGCTCAGCTACTGGCGCCGGCGGATGATCGACATCAAGCTCGCCGTCGTGCTGATGATCGCCGGCGCCGTCGGCACGCTGCTCGGCGTCGTCGTGTTCAATGCGCTGCGCCAGGTTGGTCAGCTCGACCTCATCGTCAGCATATCCTACGTCACCTTCCTCGGGCTGATCGGCGGACTGATGCTGATGGAATTGGTGCGCTCGATCATCAATGCCCGCCGGGGGAGACCGGCGCCACTCCGCCGCCCGGGCCAGCACAGCTGGATCCACGGGCTGCCCTTCAAGATGCGCTTCAAGCGCTCCAAGCTCTATGTCAGCGCCATTCCGGTGGTGGTGCTGGGCGTCGCCATCGGCTTCCTCGGCGCCCTGCTCGGCATCGGCGGCGGCTTCATCCTTGTGCCGGCGCTGATCTATCTGCTGCGCGTGCCGACCAACGTCGTCATCGGCACCTCGCTGATCCAGATCGTCGCCACCATGTCGGTGGCGACGATGCTCCATGCCGTGTCGAGCCGGTCGGTCGACATCGTGCTGGCGGTGATCCTCATGGTCGGCGGCGTCATCGGCGCCCAGTTCGGGGCGCGGGTCGGCCAGAACATCCGCGGTGATCATCTCCGGGCGCTATTGGCGATCCTCGTCCTCGCCGTCGGGGCCCGCTTCCTCGTCGGTCTGGTGACCCCGCCCGCCGAGCGCTATTCGCTCACCATCCTTACCGGAGGCGGGCTGTGAGAGGGCCGGCGATCTTCCTTACCTGCCTCTTCGTCCTCACCGGCCGGGCCGGAGCGGAGCAGCTGACGATCTCACTGTCCACCGGCCAGATCATGGTCGATTCGACCTTCACCGGGGACACCGTCACACTGTTCGGGGTGATCGAGCGCGACGCCTCGACCATCTCACGGGCGACCGGCTACCAGATCGTCGTCGTGCTGCGCGGGCCGCCCGAGACCGTGGTCGCGCGCCGCAAGGACCGGATCGCGCTGGTGTGGGTGAACAGCGCCTCGGAGACTTTGGTTGGCGCGCCGTCCTTCTACGCGCTGAATACCTCCGGCGAGCTGTCGGATGTCTCGACCGACCCGCTGCTCACCCGCTACCAGATCGGCTTCGACAACATCCAGTTCACTTACCAGAACCGTGCTGTCGCCAACGATCCGGCCGCGGCGGAGTTTCGCCACGCATTCGTCCGCCTGAAGGAGAAGGAGGGGCTCTATACGGAGCGGCCCGCCAGCGTCTCCTTCATCGGTGCCACCGACAACGTCTTCCAGTCGGCGATGTGGATTCCGGCCAACGCCCCGGATGGCCGGTACGCGGTCGAAGTCTACCTGTTTTCCGGTAACGTCCTGCTCGCGCGCGAGGAGGGCGAGCTCGACATCACCAAGGTGGGCCTGGAGCAGGTGATGTACGCCGCCGCCAACGATCACACGGTGGTTTACGGTCTTGCCTGTGTGGTCCTGGCGCTGCTGACCGGCTGGCTCGGCGGCGTCATCTTCCGCCGCGATTGAGTGCGGTTCAGTCCGGCCTCAGCACCTTGCGGCCGACCGGGTAGACCCGGTCCTCGCCGAGCATGAAGGCCCGGAAGCCGGCACCCGCGAAGAGGCCGGCGAAGGCTTTGTCGAGCACGTTCAGACCGCCGGCATAGGCGCCGAAGGCCGGCAGCACCAGCCGGTCGCCGTCGCCGACGAAGCAGCGCCGGCGCACCCACTTGCCGCGACCGGCGACCCGGGCGGCCGGATGGAGATGCCCGGCGATCTCCCCGTAGGTCGCGCCGGAGCCGGGCTGGTGACGGAAGACGACCGGACCGATCGCCAGCTCGTCGAGATGGGCGCCGTCGAGGCCGGCCGGCGCCGCCTGATCGTGATTGCCGGCGATCCAGATCCACTCGCGGCCCGACTGCAGGGCGATCAGTCCCGCGCGATCGCGCGACGAAAGCCGGGCTGCGCCGCCGTCGTCATGGAACGAGTTGCCGAGGGCGACCACCGTCTGCGGCGCTAGTCGCGCGATCAACCGCGCCAGGCGGGCGAGGGTTTCGGCGGTATCGTAAGGCGGCAGCATCTGGCCCCGGCGGGCGAAGGCGGATCCCTTCTCGAAATGAAGATCGGCGACGACGAGCAGCCGGTGGTCCGCCCACCACAGAGCGCCTTCCGGAAAGGCCTCCAGCACGACTCCGGCCACCGCAACCAGCGCCGGCTCCGGCAGAGTGGACGTTGAAAGCTTTGCAGCGCGTCGCGGCGTCAGGGTGGTCACGCGGCTCGGGCCTCCAAACGCATTGATCAAAGATCTAGAATTCATCCCCCATCGCTTCCTTCACCAGGTCCTCGGCCGCCTCGCGCAAGACGTCCTCTTGCGCCTCGCCGACGACCACCTCCTTGCCGATCTCCAGCATCACCGGCACCGCCAGCGGCGAGATGCGGTCGAGCCGTTTATGCACGATCTTGCCCTTGATTCGCGACAGCGTCTCGCCGAGGCGGGCGACGTCGAGCTGGCCGGTGGCGGCGTCCGCCCAGGTCGCCTGCATGAGCACGTGGTCCGGCTCGTGGGTGCGCAACACGTCATAGATGAGGTCGGAGGAGACGGTGACCTGCCGGCCGGTCTTCTCCTTGCCGGGATGGCGCTTCTCGATCAGCCCGGCGATCAGGGCGCAGGCGCGAAAGGTACGCTTGAGGAGGTAGCTGTCGGCCATCCAGGCGTCGAGATCGTCGCCGAGCATATCCTCGTCGAAGAGTTCGGCGAGGCTCGGCTCGCCGCGGGCGAAGGCGGCGCCGAGATCGCGCAGCCCCCAGACGGCGAGCGAATAGTCGGTGGCGACGAAGCCGGTCGGCCTGAGCCGCGCCCGCTCCAGCCGGCGGGTGAGCAGCATCCCGAGCGTCTGGTGCGCCAACCGCCCGGCGAACGGATAGGAGACCAGGTAGAAGCGACTCCCCCGCGGAAAGGTCTCGACCAGAAGCTGGTCGCGCTTCGGCAGCACCGAGCGCCTCCTCTGGATCTTCAGCCAGTCGGAGACTTGGGTAGGCAGCCGGCCCCAGGATTTCGGGTCGGCAAGCATCGCCCGCACCCCCTTGGCGAGATAGGTGGTGAGCGGAAACTTGCCGCCCTCGTAGATCGGGATCTTGGGTGTGTCGTCGGCGGTGCGGGTGGCGATCGCCTCGTTCTCGCGAATGCCCTCGAAGCGGAGCACCTGGCCGGCAAACAGGAAGGTGTCGCCGGGCGAAAGCTGCTCGATGAAATACTCCTCGAGCTTGCCGAGCACGCGCCCGCCGCGTCCGGCGAAACCAGCCCGCGCCGTGCGTCCGACCCGCACGTTCAGCATCGGCGCCTCGATGATGGTGCCGACGTTCAGCCGGTATTGCTGGGCGACGCGCGGATGGGTGATCCGCCACAGGCCATCCGGACCCTCGCGGATTTTCGCATAGCGCTCGTAGGTCTTCAGCGCGTAGCCGCCGGTTGCCACGAATTCGACGACCCGGTCGAACGTCTCGCGGGAGAGGTCGCGATAGGGATAGGCGGAAGCCACTTCGGCATAGGCGGCGTCGGCGTCGAAGGGGGCGGAGCAGGCCATGCCGAGCACATGCTGGGCGAGCACGTCGAGGCCGCCGGCGCGGATCGGGGGCGTATCCTGCGCGCCGAGATAGTTGGCGTCGAGCGCTGCCCGGCATTCCAGCACCTCGAAGCGGTTGGCCGGCACCAGGATCGCCTTCGACGGCTCGTCGAGGCGGTGGTTGGCGCGGCCGATCCGCTGCGCCAGCCGGCTCGCCCCCTTCGGCGCGCCGATATGGACGACGAGGTCGACGTCGCCCCAGTCGATGCCGAGGTCGAGCGTCGAGGTGGCGACCACCGCGCGAAGCTGCCCCGCCGCCATGGCGGCTTCGACCTTGCGGCGCTGGGCGGCGTCGAGCGAGCCGTGATGGAGGGCGATCGGCAGGCCGTCGTCGTTGATCCGCCACAGCTCGGCGAAGATCATCTCCGCCTGGCTCCGCGTGTTGACGAAGAGTAGCGCCATCCGGTGGGCGGCGATCGCCGCGTAGATGTCGGCGAGCGCGTAGCGCGACGAATGGCCGGACCACGGCACCCGCTCGCTTCGATTCGAGGATGGTGATCTCCGGCTTCGCCCCGCCTTCCACCGTGATCAGGTCGGCGAATTTTCCCTCTCCCCTCGCGGGAGAGGGGGTTGCGCCTTGGCGAGCCGAAGGGGAGCTTGGGCGCGAAGGGTGAGGGGGAACATCCGTCGCCGGAGATTCTCCATCCCCCTCACCCTGCTCGCCTAAGCCCGGCTTGGGCCGGGCAAGGCTCGCGCCCCTTTCCCACAAGGGGAGAGGGGGGCGCTGCCCCACCAGCCAGGCGCGGAGCGCGTCGGGGTCGGCGACGGTCGCCGACAGGCCGATGGTCTTCAGCTTCGGCGCCAGCGTCCTCAGCCGCGCGAGGCCGAGGGCAAGCAGGTCGCCGCGCTTGCTGACCACCAGCGAATGGAGCTCGTCGAGGATCACCGTGTCGAGGTCGGCGAAGAAGCGGTCGGCGTCGGTGGCGGAGAGGAGCAGCGCCGTCTGCTCCGGCGTGGTCAGCAGGATGTCGGGCGGCTTCAGCTTCTGCCGCTGGCGCTTGTGGAGCGGCGTGTCGCCGGTGCGCGTCTCCATGCGGACGGACAGGCCCATCTCGGCGACCGGCCGCTCGAGGTTGCGGGCGATGTCGACGGCGAGCGCCTTCAGCGGCGAGACGTAGAGGGTGTGCGGCCCGCGCCCGCCGACCGGCGCGTCGCTTCGGCGCGCTCGTGCAGCGAGACCAGGGTCGGCAGGAAGCCGGCGAGCGTCTTGCCGGCGCCGGTCGGGGCGATCAGCAGCGTCGAGCGCCCGGCCCGCGCCTTGGCAAGAAGCTCGATCTGGTGCGGACGCGGCGTCCAGCCGCGCGCCGCGAACCATTCGGCGAACGGCGCGGGCAGGACAGTCGTGTGATCCCGGACGACGGCGCGGGCGGTCATGCGGTCAGAGGTAGCCTCGCCGGCCTGTTCCGTCCATCGCCACGCGCCGGGTGGCTCACCGCCACTGACAGATGAAGATTCCGATCTGCTCGGGCGCGCCGAGGCGCGGCGTTCCCTCGTAGATGATCATCCGGTCGCCTGTATTGTCGAGGACGGAGATCTGCACCGAGCCGGCGCTCGACTGGATGAAGCCGTCGAAGGCGGCGTTGGTGTAGCCGCCATACTGGATCGTCCCGGTGATATCGCCGGCCTGGATGCGGCCCTGGAATGCGACCTCGCCATCGCCGAGCGCATTGTAGGGTCTGAAGAGCCGCTGGCCGCTAATGATCGCCTGCAGACCGTAGATCTGCCCCTGGCAAGCGAGTTGGTTCAGCTGCTGGGAATAGGCGGGAGTCGCCATCATTAGGCCGGCGACCGCCGCTGCCGCCAGACCACCGATCGTCCCGCTCAAGCGGGGACGCCGCGCTTCGCCTGAGGTCGAACGCATCGCGGGCCTCCGCGACTTCGAGTTGACCTTCGATGCAATGTCGCAAGCTTACACGCATTGCACGGACCTTGGCACCCCTTTTCGTGCCCGGAGGCAGATGACGTTCGAACTATATGGCGACCCGACCGGTACTCCGGTTCCCGCATGGGCGCCGGGTGCCAAGGGAAGAGCCGCTGGTGTGGTGGGATCGTGAAATCCCTCGCACTTCATCACCGGCAGACTATGTTTGCGCCATGCCCGCCGTGCGCCCCGAGGACATCCTCTGTCCGACGCCCGTCGGCCTCTATTCGAAGGCCGGCGATTTCCACATCGACCCCACCCGCCCGGTGCCGCGGGCGCTGATCACCCATGGACACAGCGACCACGCCCGCGCCGGCCACGGCTCGGTGCTTGCCACCCGTGAGACGCTCAGGATCATGGCGGCGCGCTACGGCGGGGGGTTCGCCGGGTCGAGCGAGGCGGCGGTTCTTGGCAAGATGATGCGGATCGGCGATGCGGCGGTCATTTTCCAGCCTGCCGGCCACGTGCTCGGCTCGGCCCAGATCGTAGTCGAGGCGGGCGGCGTCCGGATCGTCGCCTCCGGCGACTACAAGCGCCGCGCCGATCCGACCTGCTTGCCCTTCGTGCCAGTGCCTTGCGACATCTTCATCACCGAGGCGACGTTTGCCCTGCCGGTGTTCCGCCACCCCGAGCCGGAGGCCGAGATCGGCAAGCTGCTTTCCTCGCTCGCCCAGTTTCCCAAGCGCGCCCACCTGGTCGGCGCCTATTCCCTCGGCAAGGCGCAGCGCGTCATCCGCATGTTGCGCGACGCCGGCTACGATCGGCCGATCTATCTCCACGGTTCGATGGAGAAGCTCTGCCGGCTCTACGAGGAGGAGGGTGTCGCGCTCGGGCCGCTTGCCCCCGCCACCGTCGCCACGGGCAAGAAAGGCGATTTCGCCGGCGCTGTCGTCGTCTGTCCGCCGTCGGAGATCGCCGAGCGCTGGGCACGCCGTTTCCCCGACCCTGTCGCCTGCTTCGCCTCGGGCTGGATGCGCATCCGCCAGCGCGCCCGGCAGGCCGGCGTCGAACTGCCGCTGGTGCTTTCCGACCACGCCGATTGGGACGAACTGACCGGGACGATCACCGAGCTCGGGCCGCAGGAGGTCTGGGTCACCCACGGCCGCGAGGAGGCGCTGGTCCGCTGGTGCGAGCTGCAGAGGAATCCCGGCCCGGCCGCTCCACATGGTCGGCTACGAGGACGAGGCGGAGTAGCGGCTATGCCGGACATGATCGACCGCATCGACCACATCGTGCTGACCGTGCGCTCGGTCGAGGCGAGCGCCGCCTTCTATGAGCGCGCGCTCGGTTTCCAGCGGATCGACACGCCCGGGCTGCCGACCGCTGTCGCCTTCGGGCGCCAGAAGATCAACCTCCACGAGGCCGGCCACACCTTCGAGCCGAAGGCTCAGGCGCCGACCCCAGGCTCCGGCGATTTCTGCCTCAGCACCGAGCAAGACCTTGATGAGGTGCGTGCCCATCTCAAAGCGGTCGGCGTCGCCATCGAACTCGGTCCGGTCAAGCGCACCGGCGCGCAAGGTGCCATGACCTCGCTCTATTTTCGCGATCCCGACGGCAACCTTGTCGAGGTCAGCCGCTACGACCCCGCCTAGGCTGGCATTTCGGAACGAAGTGGGGGCTCTCCGGCCATGGACCCCACCCGTCGGCGACCGGCACGCCGACCGCTTCACGCGGTCTTGCGCAGCGCCACTGCTTCGGCATCGGCGACGACCTGATCGATCAGTGCATGGTCAGGCCCGTCGGACGGGCCGGCGGCCCGGATGCCGTCGAGATAGCCGACCAGCGTCTCCGTCATGCCGGCGGCCTCGGGCAGATGGCCCGAGATGATCGCCGCCGGGTCAAGCCGCGCGATGCGGTCGAGCGTCTTGCCAAAGGCGCTTCCGTCGAGCGAACCGAGCCACGGCGCGTCAATTCCGGCCCAGATGCTCATGCCCTCCTTCAGCACGCCAGGGGCAATGGCGCGGGCGTCCTCGGCCGGGTCAGGAAGCAATGCCCCAAACGCGTCGGCGGTAAACAAGGTCCGTGTCTTGGTGTCGAAGAAGCCGCGCGTCTCAGGTGCGTCATAGTAGGGCGGCCGAAACGGGACCAGTATGCGGTCGGCAAGCTCCAGCGCCTCGTCCGGCTGCAACAGATGGACGCGGCTGACGTCGCGGCCGAGCAGCATCATCTTCCCGATGCCGAGGAAGTTGGTGACCACCTTGGCATTCGGCGCGCGATCGAGGATCGCCGTCAGGCTGCCGAGGTGATCCGGGTCCATGTGGCTGAGCCGAATCCATTTGAGGTCGGTCGGGTCGATGGTGTCCTCCAGCGCGGCGAGGAAGGCGTCGGTAAGCGCCCCCAGTCCGGTGTCGACCAGCACCGGCTCGACGTCTTTGATCACGAAGGCGTTGACCGCGAGCATCCCGACATCGGGGATCGGCAGGTAGGAGGGAAGGCAGATGGTGTCGGGCGCGACGGTGCGCGCGTCGAGCATGGTGGGGGCGTCCATTTCTCATGTCCTCTTTTTTTGGATAAACAATATCGTTCACTTATATTGCCCTGCTGGGCCCGCAGCCGCCCCTTGTCAACCATTAAATGAACGAATATGTTCATCGAATGTCGAAACGTGCCTACAGAATGAAGAATCGCGCGGAGTCGCAGGAAGCGACCCACCGCAGGATCGTCGAAGCCACGGTCAAGCTGCATGAGACGCTGGGGCCGAAGGACACCACCATCAGCGCCATCGCCGAGGAGGCCGGCGTCCAGCGTCTCACGGTCTATCGTCATTTCCCCGACGACACAGTGCTGTTCCAGGCGTGCTCGTCGACGTGGAGCGAGCGGAACCCGCCACCGGATCCGGAGCTATGGTCCTCGGTCGCCGACGGCCTCGACCGAGTCGGCGTCGCGCTGAAGGCGCTTTACCGCTACTACGCCGGCACGGCGGGTATGTGGACGTCGCTCTATCGCGACCTCGACGAGGTCGAGGCGCTGAAGCCGTCGATGAGCGGTTTCGCCGCCTATCTCGACAGTGTCGCCGACGGCCTTGCCGGCCACATCGCTCCGGACGGCGACAATCCCGACCTCGCCGCGACGCTCCGCCATGCGGTGCAGTTCTCGACCTGGATGTCCTTTGCCCGGATCGGCCTCGGCGATGCCGCGAAGGCCGAGCTGGTGGTCGAATGGGCCGCCGGGACCCTCCCGGAACGCCGGATCAGGGCGATCGAGCGGCCGACGGTTTCCGCGGCGACGGGATGACCGAATCCGCTTGAACGCCGTCGTCCCGGGTCTAGATTCGCCGCCATGGCAGATTGCAAGATCATTCGCGGCGGCGCCGGCTTCCACGGCAAGCAGGGTCTCGACTATTTCTCGGGCGTCTCGGCCGAGACCGCCGGCTCGCAAGCGATCTGCATGCACCTTCTCGAAATGCCGCCGGGCGCCGAGGCCAAGCCTCACTATCACGAGGCCCACGAGACGGCGATCTTCATGCTGGAAGGCACGGCCGAATTCAGGCACGGGCCGAAGCTTGAGCATGTCGACCGGGTCAGCGCCGGCGATTTCATCTACATCCCGGCCGGCGTCCCGCATCAGCCCTACAATCCGACCGACAGCGTCGCCCGGGCGGTGATCGCCCGCACTGACCCCAACGAGCAGGAGAGTGTCATCCTGCTCGAAGAGGCAGCCGCGAAATAACGACGACCTGCTGCCGGTCCTACCGTCCCTCCGCCCAGAAGCGGATCAGCTTGTGGGCGATGGCGATCTTCGGCGGGCACCTGATGCCGCCCGGGTGAGTGTCGGCAAGGATCGACTTGACCTCGTCGCGGGAGAACCAGCGGGCGTCCTCCAGCTCCGCTTCGTCGCGGACGATGTCGGTGTTGAGCGCTTCGCCGTGACAGCCGATCATCAGCGAGCAGGGAAACGGCCACGGCTGGCTCGAGTGATAGCGCACCCGGCCGAGCCGGATTCCCGCTTCCTCGGCCGTCTCGCGGCGCACCGCGTTCTCGATGGTCTCGCCCGGCTCGACGAAGCCGGCGAGGCACGAATACATGCCCGAAGCGAAGCGCTCCTGCCGGCCGAGCAGGCACCGTTCCTCGCCGCCCGATGCGTCGATGGCGAGCATGATCACCACCGGATCGGTGCGCGGAAAATGCGGCGCCCCGCAGGCCGGGCACTCGCGCCGGTAGCCGCCGGCCTTCATCACGGTGAGCTCACCGCACACTCCGCAATAGCGATGGCGGACGTTCCAGTAGCAGAGGCTTCGCCCTTGCGCGATCGCCCCGAGATGGTCCGGCGCCACCTCGCCTTCGATCGCCAGGCTCCGGAGATTGACAAGCCTGATCCGGCTCTCGTCGACCATTGTGGTCTCGGCCAGCATCGCGGCGAGCCGCGGCCCGCTCTCGCTCCACCCGAGAAGCACGATCTCGTCCGATGCAGCCCCCAGAGCCTCTGCCTCGGCCGCCGTGAACAGCGGATCGGTTCCGGCGCCTTGCTTCAGCATCGCCTGGTCGTCGCGCAGGAGATAGAGGCGCGCGGCCGGATCGGCGAGGGCGTCCGGCACCGAGTCCTCGTCCCGGTTTTCGCTCCGTCGGTCGATGCGGTTGCCAGAGAAGCCGTGCAGGCTGCTCGCCTCCTCTGTCGGGATGCCGTCAAAGAAATTTGCCATTGGGTCTCGGAGGTTTCAGTCGGGGAGGGCGTCGCGGAATTTGCCGATCAGTCTATCGCGAACTTCCGCTTCATAGCCAATCGCCTCGCCGACGCCCCATACCGGCGCCGGCCATGCCGCATCGGAGATGAAGCGGGCGATCACGTGGACATGGAGCTGGCGGACCTGGTTGCCGAGCGTCCCGACGTTCAGCTTGTCGCAGCCGGTGACCGCCTTCAGGACCTCGGACGCCATGACGATCTCGTCGAAGAGGACGGCGCGGTCGACGGCGGCAAGGTCGATGATCTCCGCGATATCCGGGCGGCGCGGCACCAGCACCAGCCAGGGGAATCGGGCGTCCTGCATCAAGAGCAATTCAGAAAGCCGGAGCGACGCCACGGGGTCACACTCGCTGGCCAGGCGCTTGTGCAGGGTGAAGCTGTCAGCCATGAGGGCTCCTCGGTCGACTGCGTCCGCATCTTACTACCGAAATCCCGCCTTCCCGTCGCGTGGCTGTGCGCAAAGGATGCGTCGCCACGGACGGCCCTTTGCCCACAAATTCCGCCTGTCCGGGAGCATCCGCCCTTGCCACACGCGGTTCCCGGCATGATATGGTGGTCTGGGAAGTCGGCGGCGGACGCGCTCCTCGCCAACCGGGTCAGGTCCGGAAGGAAGCAGCCCTAACGAGTTTCGGCGCGGGTCGTTCGTCCGGCTTCCTGCTTGCCTCGCCGGACCCCGGTCCATTGTGGGGAGGGCGGGCCTCTCCCGGGAAGGGCCGGTCGTCGCGCGGGGCGCGGGTGCGCGCGCCACGGATTCCCGGCTTGGACGGCAGCGATCGATGGACGGCAGCACTCTCAATTCGGTCGATCAGGACCACTATCGCGTTCTGGCGCGGAAATACCGACCGCAGAGCTTCACCGACCTCATCGGCCAGGAGCCGATGGTCCGCACGCTGACCAACGCCTTCCGTACCGGCCGCATCGCGCAGGCCTACATGCTGACCGGCGTCCGCGGCGTCGGCAAGACGACCACCGCCCGCATCCTCGCCCGCGCCCTCAACTATTCGGTCCCCGGCAAGATCGACCAGCCGACCATCGAGATGGACGAGCTCGGCGAGCATTGCGCCGCCATCATGGAAGGCCGCCATATCGACGTCATCGAGATGGACGCCGCCTCCCATACTGGCATCGACGACATCCGCGAGATCATCGAGGCGTCGCGCTACAAGCCGGCGGTCGCCCGCTACAAGGTCTACATCATCGACGAAGTGCACATGCTGTCGAAGGCGGCCTTCAACGGGCTACTCAAGACGCTGGAGGAACCGCCCGAGCATATGAAGTTCGTCTTCGCCACGACCGAGGTGCGCAAGGTGCCGGTCACGGTGCTGTCGCGCTGCCAGCGCTTCGACCTCCGCCGCATCGAGGCCGGGCGCCTGATCGAGCTGATGCGCGGCATTGCGGCGAAAGAAGCTGTCGAGGTCGACGACGAGGGGCTAGTGATGCTCGCCCGCGCGGCGGAGGGCTCGGCCCGCGATTCGCTGTCGCTTCTCGACCAGGCCATCGCCCACGCCAGCGGCAAGGTCGAGGCGGAGGCGGTGCGCAGCATGCTCGGCCTTGCCGACCGCGCGCTGGTCATCGACCTCTTCGGCGATTTGATGCGCGGTGCGATTGCAGACGGGCTCGCCCGGCTGAAGGGCCTTTATGATATCGGCGCCGATCCCGCCGTCGTGCTGGAGGACCTCGCCGCCTTCACTCACCTGGTCACCCGGCTGAAGCTTGCGCCCGATGCCGCCGCCGACGACGGGCTGACCGAGGAGGAGAAGACGCGCGGCACCGAGTTCGCCGAGAAGCTCCCGCTGCGCGTGCTCGCCCGCACCTGGCAGATGCTGCTCAAGGGTATCGAGGAGGCACGCGAAGCGAGCCGGCCGCTCGCCGCCGCCGACATGGTGCTGGTCCGCATCGCCCATGCCGCCGACCTGCCGACACCTGACGAGGCGATCCGTGCGATCCGTGACGGCGCCCCGCAAGGTGGGCGTCCGGCTTCCCCGCCGTCCGGTCAGGCGCCCGCTGGCGGCGAAACGCGCGCCCGCCTTGCCGCCGTCGCCGGAGTTGCGCCCGCGCCGGAACGGGCCGAGGCGCCCCGTCCCGCTTCCGAGCCGGGACCGACGCTCCGCCTCGCCGCCTTCGCCGATCTCGTCGCACTGGCCGGCGAACGGCGCGAGTTGAAATGGAAGCATGATCTGGAGCATTCGATCCGCGTTCTCCGCTTCGAGCATGGCCGTATCGAGCTGGCGCTCACCGAGGATGCGCCGAAGAGCCTCGCCGGGGACCTGTCGCGCAAGCTCGAGGAATGGACCGGTCACCGCTGGATGGTCGCGGTCGCCCGCGAAGCTACGGCGCCGACCATCGCCGAGGCGAAGCGCGCGACCCGCGAGCAGCTGGTCGACGACGCGCGCTCCGATCCGGTCGTCGCCGCCGTGCTGGCGCGCTTCCCCGGTGCCGAGATTGTCGACGTCCGCGTGCGCGGCGAGGAGGGCGAAACGGCGTTGCCGGTGGAACCTGACGATGCCTTCGTCATTGCCGACGACGAGGCCGACGACTGATTGGATGGAACGCCGCGGCGCGGTGGTAAGACCGGTGCGCGCGCATGAGACAGCAGGAGAAGACGACGAGATGGCGCTTGGCGACATGATGGGAATGATGAAGCAGGCGAAGCAGCTTCAGGAGAAGATGCAAGCCATGCAGGACGAGGTGGCCGCCATGTCGATCGACGGTTCGGCCGGCGGTGGACTGGTATCGGTCACCGTCAACGGCAAGGGCGAGATGAAGGCGATCCATATCGACCCGTCGCTGCTCAAGCCGGACGAGATCGAGATCCTCGAGGACCTGATCGTTGCCGCCTGCACCGACGCCCGCACCAAGGCCGATGCCGCGCTGCAGGACAAGATGCGCGAAATGACCGGCGGGATGAACCTGCCGCCCGGCATGAAGCTGCCGTTCTGAGAGAGCCCATGCCGCAGCGTAGCGCTGTCGTCTCGGGGGCTGCCGGCGGCATCGGCCGGGCGCTCGCCGAAGGCTTCCTCGAAGCCGGCTATGACGTCATCGAACTCGACCGCGCCGAGCAGGGCTGGTTCGCGCCGGGTTTCCGCTACCTCACGCTCGATCTCCGCGACAACGCCGCAATCGCCCGCTTCGGCGCCGGTCTCGAAAGCCTCGACGTTCTGGTCAACGCCGCCGGCGTCATTCGCCGCGGCCAGGAATTCGACGTGGCGGTGTTCGAGGAGGTGGTCGACGTCAACCTCACCGGCACGATGCGCCTCTCCACTGCCTCCCACATGGCGCTTGCCGAGCGTGGCGGCGCCGTGGTCAACATTGCCTCCATGCTGTCGTTCTTCGGCGGTGGCCTGGTCCCCGGCTATTCGGCCTCGAAGGGCGGCATCGCCACCCTGACCAAGTCGCTCGCCATCGCTTGGGCGAAGGACAATGTCCGCGTCAACGCCATCGCCCCCGGCTGGATCGCGACGCCGCTGACGCAGGCGCTGCAGGACGACGCCGAGCGCAGCCGCGCTATACTGGAGCGGACGCCGATGGCGCGCTGGGGGACGCCGGCCGATCTTGTCGGTCCGGCGCTGTTCCTCGCAAGCGACGCCGCCCGTTTCGTCACCGGGACGGTGCTCCCCGTCGACGGCGGCTATTCCTCGATGTAACCGGCGAAGCAACGGAAGAACCCATGGCCATCGACGATCCCGATCCCCGCATGCCTTACCAGCTCGCCATGCCCGGCGAAGCCCAGTCGGACATCGTCATTCCGGCGGTTCTCCCGCAAGACGACCGGGTCTGGGTGCCGCAGGCTGAGAACGTCTGGTTCCGGCCGCTCTGCCTCAACATTTCGCAAGGGTATTGGGTCAATCTCCTCAAGGTGACCCGCGCCGGTGTGCTGGCGCGCCATCGCCACACCAATCCGGTGCACGGCTACGTGCTGAAGGGACGCTGGAAGTACCTCGAGCACGACTGGGTGGCGGAGGAAGGCGGCTACGTCTACGAGCCGCCGGGCGAGACCCACACTCTGACCGTGCCCGAGGACGTCGAGGAGATGATCACGCTGTTCCAGGTCAACGGCCTGATGCTCTATGTTGACCCATGGGGCAAGGCACTTGGCTTCGAGGACGTCTTCACCAAGATCGACATGTGCCGCAAGCATTACACCGAGTGCGGCCTCGGCGCCGGCTTCGTCGACCAGTTCATTCGATGAGAGACGATGGCTGACCGCGTTGTCATCGTTCGCCCGAGTCGAAACAGCTTCGTGCTTGCGCCGGTCGTCCTGCTTCTGGCGCTGGTGGCCTTCGATGCTCTTGTTCTGGGTCTCCTGATGCTCGATCCGCGATGGCGCGGTTCTGGCGGCGTCGCGATCTTTGAACTGCTCCCGAACTACATGCGGAGTGCGTTCTTCGTCGCGCTTGCCGGTCTCATCGGGTTCTTTTGCCTGGGGTTTGTGAGATTGCTGGCCTCCGACCGCACCGCAGTTCTGACCAAGGCCGGCGCCGATGTCCTGACCGTCTGTGGGTGGCGGCATGTGGCGTGGAACGAGGTCGAGAGGATCGAACATGTGGGAGGGGCGTACTTGCCGGCAGTGCGGCTTGCCCGGGATTCGCCGGACTCCGACCGCGGGTTCCCGTCATGCCCCTCGAACATACGGGTAGGCTGGTTGAGCACTACGTCGCGAGCGCAGATCCTCGACTTCATCGCCGGTGTGCGCCCCGACCTGGTGCCGGACCGTGCCGATCATAGCATTGCCCAGGTCGGGCAGGAACTCATGACCCGATCCGTTGCCGGCCCCGAGATCGAGCGCCTGATCCAGCTTCTCGCCAAGCTGCCGGGGCTTGGCCCGCGCTCGGCCAGGCGGGCGGCGCTCCACCTGATCAACCGGAAGGACGAGCTCCTGGTGCCGCTGGCGAAGGCCATGGACCTGGCGGTGGAGAAGATCGTCGTCTGTTCCACCTGCGGCAATGTCGACACCACCGACCCCTGCATGATCTGCACCGATCCGCGCCGCGATTCGTCCACCATCGTCGTCGTCGAGGAAGTGGCCGATCTGTGGGCGCTGGAACGGGCCTCGGCGGTGAACGCCCGCTACCATGTGCTCGGCGGCGTGCTGTCGCCGCTCGACGGCGTCGGGCCGGACGATCTCGGCATCGCCAAGCTGGTGGAGCGGGTGGGAGCCGGCGGCGTCGGCGAGGTGATCCTCGCGGTCAACGCCACTGTCGAGGGGCAGACGACTGCCCACTACATCACCGACCAGCTGGCCGGCAGCGGCGTCAGGGTGTCGCGCCTCGCCCACGGCGTGCCGGTGGGCGGCGAGCTCGACTACCTCGACGAGGGCACGTTGGCCGCCGCCGTGCGCAGCCGCACGCCGTTCTGACCCCGACATCTTTTTCAAGCTACCGCGCCGCCCACCGCTGGCGCATTTTCGCGGCGACGTCGACCCGCGGGCCGGAGGCCGGGCGCACGTGGCCGGGGCCGGCGATCACCGCCGGCCACAGCCGCGCCTCGAAGCGGTCGAGGATATGGTCGGGGATGAAGCGGGTCCGCTGGGCAAGCACGTGGCGGTCGCCGCGCCGCCCCTGGTTGTGGACGTAGCAGCGCTGCGGCACCATCAGGTCGAGCCGGTCACGAGCCCGCGTCATGGCGACGTAGAGGAGGCGGCGCTCCTCCTCGATCTCCTCGCGGCTGCCGGTGCCGAGGTCCGACGGGATGCAGCCGTCGATGCAGTTGAGGACGAACACCGATTTCCACTCCTGCCCCTTGGCCGAGTGGATGGTGGAGAGGATCAGGTAGTCTTCGTCGAGGAGCGGCACACCCGCCTCGTCGCTGGTGGCGCCAGGCGGGTCGAGGGTGAGTTCGGTGAGGAAGCGCTCGCGCGAGGCGTAGCCGGCGGCGATCTGGCCGAGTTGGACGAGGTCGGCGAGGCGGACCGCGGCGTCGTCGTCCATCCGCTCGAGGTGCGGCTCGTACCACCGGCGGACCTCTTCGAGCTCCGCCGGCCATCCCGGCTTGTTGGCGGTGAGGTTGAGGAAGAGCCGGAGGAAGGCCGGCCAGTCGCCGGCAGCCATTGCCGGCGGCGCAAAATCGGCGAGGGCAGTGGCGGCGGCCGGGGCTTCCTCGACGCGGTCGAGGATGTTTGCGGCGGTCGCCGGGCCGATGCCCGGCAGGATCTGCAGGACGCGGAATCCGGCGACGCGGTCGCGCGGGTTCTCCGCGAGCCTGAGCACGGCCAGCACGTCCTTGACGTGCCGCGAAGTCGAGGAACTTCAGCCCGCCGAACTTGACGAAGGGGATGTTGCGGCGGGTGAGCTCGATCTCCAGCGGGCCCGAATGGTGCGAGGCGCGGAAGAGCACCGCCTGCTCCTTGAGCGGCATGCCGGTCTCGCGGTTCTCCAGAACCTTTTCGACCACGTAATTGGCCTGGCCGGCGTCGTCGAGCACGGTGGCGATCACCGGTCTGCCGCCGGATGGCCGCTCGGTCCACAGGTCCTTGGTGTAGCGCTCGGCGGCGAGGCCGATCACGGCGTTGGAGGCGGCGAGCACCTCCGGGGTCGAGCGGTAGTTGCGGGCAAGCGTGACGATCGCCGCATCCGGCCGGAAGGTTTTCGGGAAGTCGAGGATGTTGCGCACCGTCGCGGCGCGGAAGGAGTAGATGGACTGGGCATCGTCGCCGACCACGGTGAGGCCGCTGCCGGCCGGCTTGAGCGCCATGAGGATGCGCGCCTGCAGACGGTTGGTGTCCTGGTACTCGTCGACCAGCACGTGGTCGAAGCGGCTGCCGGCCTCGGCGCCGAGGGCAGGCTCGGAGAGCATCTCGGCGAGGTAGAGCAGGAGGTCGTCGTAGTCGAGGACGTTCTGGCGCTGCTTGGCCTCGACGTAGGCGGCGAACAGCGCCCGCAGCTCCGTCTCCCAGTCGGCGCACCATGGGATAGACCTTGCGAAGCACGTCGGCGAGCTCGGCCTGCTCGTTGACGGTGCGCGAATAGATGGCGAGGCAGGTGGCCTTGAGCGGAAAGCGCTTTGCCGTCTTCGAGAAGCCGAGTTCGTGGCGGACGAGGTTGATCAGGTCGGCGGAGTCGCTCCGGTCGTGGATGGTGAAGGACGGGTCGAGGCCGATGTCGGCGGCGCGCTCGCGCAGCAGCCGCGCGCCGATGGCGTGGAAGGTGCCGGACCAGGCGAGCGCCCCTGCCTCGGCGCTCCGGCCGGTAGCACGGGCGACGATCCGCTCCACCCGGCGGGTCATCTCGGCGGCCGCGCGGCGGGAAAAGGTGAGCGAGCAGGATTCGGCGCGGATCGGCGCCCTCGACGATGAGGTGGGCCACCCGGTGGGCGAGCGTGTTGGTCTTGCCCGAGCCGGCCCCGGCGATGACGAGAAGCGGCCCGTCGGCGGCGTGCGCCGCCGCGCGCCGCTGGTCGTCGTTGAGGCTGGCGAGATGGGCGGTCACGGCGAGCAAATCAACCAGTTGCGGGCTTCGGATCGAGCAAACATAATTCATGTTTTGTTCGCAATCGGTAAACACCGGCGCGATTCGTTCTGCGCTGACGTCTTTCACACACTGCCGTCCTCCGGCTCGACCTGGCTCGACTGGAGGACCCGCTGTCGCGGGTGCTCGGCTCGGGAGTGCGCGCTACCAACGATCCTCCGATCAAGTCGGAGGATGACGGTGGAGGGAGTTTCGCGGGTTACCGAGCATCGCCAATCGAACGCCAGGACATGCTCCATCGTTGCCGCGCTCGGGTTCGGCCGGGCCGGATCATGGAAATCTCCGTCGCGTCCCTGCTTCGAGGCTCGCTTCGCTCGCACCTCAGCATGAGGAGAGAGGAAACGAGGGGTGGCGGGCGCTGAATGAACGCCTGCGCGCCTCCGGGGTGAGCCGGAAGCAGATTGGGCGCTCAATCCAGCGCCCGCCGCGGTGGTTTTCGGCGTTCCGGTCCACTCCGGGGACACACGGGATGACCGCTCCCCTTGCCGGGGAGAAGCACCCCATGCGAGGCCGGCGACCCCGGCCGTCGTGAGCAGGCGGCGCCATTCGCGGCACACAGCCGTCCTTCGAGGCCCTTTCTTGGTCCCGGCTTTCACCGGGACTGCATCCGCTAAACATCCGCCCCGGGTCTCAGGGGACGGGATCCGGCGGAGGACCACGCTCACGCACCCGTTGCCGCGCCGTCTCTGGACGTTCGGCACCGGCTTTCGCCGGCGGGTGGATACCGAGCCTCCCGGCGGCGGCTTGCGAAGCGCACCGCCAGGACACCGCACCAGCCGATGTCGGGTGTTCCCGATATCGGCCACTCAAAAGAGTTCGCTCCGCCAACAGGTCGCCACCGGTAGACGCCCCTCAGTGAGCGAGGATGGCAGCGATTGTCTCACAGGTTTCGGTGAGGGGGATAACTTTCCTGGGGCGAAGCTCAGCCCGATAGTTGGGAGACGGTGCCGATCACACCGTGACGTGGGGTCGGAGGAACTCAGCCCATTCTTCCACCGTCTGTCCGCTGCTCATACCGGGCTCGACGATGCGGTCGATGGCGAAGGACGGCGAGGAGTGGATGCCGTTCTGCCGGCAATATCGGGTGTGCCACCGTACCATGCGACCGACGCTGTCGAGCCGGAACGCTTCCGACAAGTCGATGCCGCAGAGCTCGGAGATGTGGGCGACGATGTTCGCCGGGCTACGGTTCATGTTCGGCCCTGCGCAATGGTTCTCGCAGACAAAGCTCTCCCGGTTCGCATAGATCGCCTCCATCGCCTTCAGGCCGGTTTCCTTGCCCCCCTCGGTGGCGCAGGCGGCAAGGACGCAGCGGGTGACGACGGCCGAAAAGAGATGCCACGGCTGCGACAGGAAGCGGATGCGAATGGTCAGCCGCTCCTCGCCGACGGCGGCGAGAAGCGCCGGAAACTTGGCGAAGGCGCGCTTGGAAAAGGGGCAGGTGGGGTCGACGAAGGCTTCGAGCTCCGCCGGGCCGTGGCCGAGTTCGATCGGCGCGACGGCTATCGTGTCCTGCAATGTCGGCATGCAAACTGTCTCTCGGCTCGAGGAGGAGGTTCGGGTGACGGACCGGGAAGCCCTTATAACTCTAACCCAAGTCGCGGGGGATGCGGGAGTGCCGAATCGCGTTAGGGTGCTTGGACCGGCAATACACAAGCAGGGGTGAAACGATGCACATCCTCATCGCGTCGCTGCCGATCATCTTCTACGTGGTGGCGCTCATCCTCGGCTTTCTTGGCGTCCGTCTCCCCGGCGGCGCCGGCGATCTCGGTCCGCTCGGCCAATGGATCCTGTTCCTGGCGCTCGGCCTGCCGAGCCTGTGGGCGGCCAACGCCCACGCCTTCGCCACCGAGCGCGTCGCGAAGTCGATCGGCTGGCCGGTGAGCCCGTTCCAGAAGGAGATCGCCGGCGCCAATCTCGGTATCGGCCTCGGCGCGATCGCCGCCGCCTTCATCGGCCGGCCGGTGGGCTGGGCGATCTTCGTCGTTGCCGCCGGCTTCCTGTGGAGCGCCGCCGCGACCCATGTCTGGGACATGGTGAAGAGCAAGAACTTCGCGATCAACAATGCCGGCCCGATCTTCTGGTGGGACATCATCACGCCGCTGACGCTCCTGATCGTGCTTTTGGTGGAGTAGCGGACCGGTCCACTACCCGAGCCCGGCGCGGAACGGGCTCGCCGGATAGACGCCGAGGATGCGGAACTCGGCGCAGAAGAACTGCAGCTCTTCCAGCGCCAGCGCCAGCGGCCGGTCCTTCGGATGGCCGTCGACGTCGGCATAGAACTGGGTGGCGAAGAACTGGCCGTCGAGCTGGTAGCTCTCCAGCTTGGTCATGTTGACGCCGTTGGTGGCGAAGCCGCCCAGCGCCTTGTAGAGGGCGGCCGGCACGTTGCGGACCCGGAAGACGAAGGTGGTGATCACCGGTCCGTTGTTCGGCTTCGCCCGTACGTCCTTCTTTGACAGGACGATGAAGCGGGTCGTGTTGTGGGTCTCGTCCTCGACATTTTCCTTGAGGATGTCGAGGCCGTAGAGCTCCGCCGCAAGGCTCGGCGCCAGCGCCGCCTGTGCCCGGTCGCCGGACTCCGCCACCTCGTGCGCCGCTCCGGCGGTATCGCCCGCCACCATCGGCTTCCAATGATGGGCGCGGATGATCTTGCGACACTGGCCGAGGGCGTGGATGTGGCTGTGGACGGCCTTGATGTCCTTCAGCTTCGCGCCCTTGGGTGCCATCAGCTGAAAGTGGATCGGCAGGAAGTGCTCGCCGACGATGTGGAGCCCGGAGGTCGGCAGCAGGTGATGGATGTCGGCAACTCGCCCCGCGACCGAGTTCTCGATCGGGATCATGGCGAGGTCGGCCGTCCCCTTCTCGACCGCGACGAAGCAGTCCTCGAAGGTCGGGCAGGGCACCGCCTCGTAGTCGGGGTGGACCTCCTGGCAGGCGAGGTGCGAGTTGGCGCCAGGCTCGCCCTGGAACACGATCTTCTTTCTGCGCGGCATGTGACGGTTTGCTGGTTAGAAGCGGGTGGCAGAGGCTTACAGCATTCTGGGGGTGATGTGTGTGCCCTTTTCCACCTGAAAACGGCGGCAATGGTGCCTCATCGCGCCAGCATCGCCCGAGCCCGGTCGAGGTCGCCCGGCGTGTCGACGCCGAGCGGCACCGCGTCGACCAGCGCCACGTCGATCCGCATGCCGGCTTCCAGCGCGCGGAGTTGCTCGAGCTTCTCACGGCTCTCAAGCGGCGAGGGGGGAAGCGCGACGTAACGGGCGAGCGCCGCGCGGCGGAAGGCGTAGAGGCCGATGTGATGGTAGAGCGGGCCCTCGCCCCACGGCGCCGTGGCGCGGGTGAAATAGAGGGCGCGGAGGATGCGGTCGCCGACGGGCGTGCCGACCACCTTGACGACGCTCGGCTCGGTCTTTTCCTCCTCGCGGACGATCTCGGCGGCGATGGTGGCGATGTCGACGGCGGGATCGGCGAGCGGCCTCAGCGCCGCGCGCACGGTCTCCGCCTCGATGGTCGGCAGGTCGCCCTGAAGGTTGAGGACGACCTCGACGGCACCCGCCGGGTCGACCGTCGCCAGCGCCTCGTTGATCCGCGACGTGCCGTTGAGGTGATGGGCGGCGGTGATCACCGCCTCGCCGCCGGCCGCCCGCACGGCGCCGGCGATGTCAAAATCGTCGGTGGCGACAATGACGCGGCCGATGCCCGCCTCCGTCGCCCGCCGCCAGACATGGACGATCATCGCCTCGCCGTGGATGTCGGCGAGCGGCTTGCCCGGCAGGCAACTCGCCGCCATCCGGGCCGGAATGAGGACGATGGCGTCCGGCATCGACGGGTCCCAGGACCCCGGTTTTCACCGGGGCAAAAGGTCTCAAGGCGGTTGCGCTTATACGTGTTGCCTAATCCGGCGGAAAGCCTGTAGTTTCCCGCCCGACGGGCGGCCGGCCCATCCTTTACCGGCCGTTGGGACAAGATGGGCGAAAGACCGCAGCAATGAACTTTGAATTCAACAAGGTCGCCGGTGCGATTCTCGGCACCGGTCTCGGCGTCATGGCCGTCAGCATCATTGCCGAATTCATCTACACGCCGGAGCATCCCGAAGAGCCGGGCTATGTGATCGCCGTGGCCGGCGGCGAAGGCGGGGGCGGCGCCGGAGCCCAGGGCGGCGGTGGCCAGCCCGAGGTGCAGCCCATCGCCGTGCGGCTGCAGAATGCCAATGTCGACGAGGGCAAGAGCCAGTCGAGGAAGTGCCAGGCCTGCCACACCCTCGGCAAGGGCGAGCCGCACAAGATCGGTCCTAACCTGTGGAACGTGGTCGGCAGCCCGATCATTCACCCGGAAGCCAACTTCAACTACTCCGACGCCTTCAAAAAGAAGGGGCAGGAGGGTTTCACCTGGACCTTTGAACACCTGGACGAGTTCCTCACCAACCCGCGCCAGGATATCCCCGGCACGGCGATGAGCTTCGCCGGCATCAAGGATCCGCAGCAGCGGGCCGACGTCATCGCGTATCTCCGCACGCTCTCCGACAATCCGCTGCCGCTGCCCGAGCCTGCGGCCGCGGCCCCCGCCGGAGGCCAGAGCGGCAATGCGGCGCCTGCCGGTAGTCCGGACCAAGCGGCAGCGCCTGCCGATGGTGGCAGCAATCCCGCTCCCGCCGCCACAACGCAACCCGACCAAGGCTCTGCCGCTCCTTCCGATGGCGGTGGCAACGCGGCGCCAGCCGGGAGCCAGCCCGACCAGGGGGCAGCGGCCCCCGCCGCCGGCGGCGCGAATCCACCTCCAGCCGCGCCCGAATCACCCGTCGCGGGATCGCAGAACTAGCTTTCCCGCGGGACTCTCCGCCTCAAAGACGCCGCCTGCCGCCCGCGCGGGCGGCCGTTTTGGTATGAAATTTCGGTAAGGTGGGGGTTGCGAGGTGTCCCTGCCGCATCCGCGCCCTTATTATGGCCCGAGAAAACGTCATTGTGGTGGATGACGAACGTTTTCGAAAGGGAGAAGAGCGGCCGATGCGACGCCTGTTGACCTCGATCGTCGCCGTCTCGGCGCTTGCCGCCGGTTTGGCGACGGGGCCGGCCGCTGCCGCAGACGAGGGCGAATGGCACTATGCGACCAGCCTGGTCGAGAAACCGCGCTATCCCGCCGACTTTACGCATTTCAACTACGTCAACCCGGACGCCCCGAAGGGAGGCATGGTCCGGATGTCGGGATCCAGTCCAACCTTCGACACGCTCAATCCGATCTTGCCCAAGGGTGTGCCGGCCGACGGTGCCGGATTGATGTATGAGAGCCTGATGATGCGGGCCCTCGACGAGCTGGACATCTCCGGCCAGTATCCGCAGGTTGCCGAGGCGGTCCGTTTTCCCGCCGACTATTCCTCGGTGACCTACCGGCTCAATCCGGCTGCGAAATGGCATGACGGCGAACCGATCACGCCGGAGGACGTGGTCTGGTCGTTCAACAAGCTGGTCGATCTCAACCCCAGCCAGCGCTTCTACTACCAGCACGTCACCAAGGCCGAGGTCACCGGCGACCACGAGGTGACCTTCACCTTCGACCAGACGGGCAATCGCGAATTGCCGCAGATCGTCGGCGAATTCCCCATCCTGCCGAAGCACTGGTGGGAAGGCACCGACAAGGATGGCAAGAAGCGCGACATTTCGCGCGGCACACTGGAGCCGCCGCTCGGCTCCGGCCCGTACCGGATCAAGTCGGTGTCACCGGGACGCTCCATCACTTACGAGCGCGTTCCCGACTTCTGGGGGGCCAACCTCAACACCTATGTCGGCCAGAACAACTTCGACGAGATCCGCTACGAGTATTTTCGCGACCTCGACGTGGAGTTCCAGGCGTTCAAGGCGGACCGCCTGGACTATTGGTCGGAGAACGAAGCGAAGCGCTGGGCGACTGCCTACGACTTTCCGGCGGTCAAGGACGGCCGCATGAAGAAGGAGCTGGTCAAGCTCGACCAGGTTTCGGGCGTCATGGTGGGCTTCGTGCCCAATCTCCGGCGCCCGCTGTTCCAGGATCCCCGCGTGAGGCAGGCGCTGAACTACGCCTTCGATTTCGAGTCGCTCAACCGGACAATCTTCTACGGCCAGTATGAGCGCATCAATTCCTTCTTCTACGGGCTCCCTCTGGCGTGGAGCGGGCTGCCGAAGGGCAAGGAACTGGAGATCCTCGACAGCGTGCGCGACGAGGTACCTCCCGAAGTCTTCACCGAGGAATACAAGAACCCGGTCGGCGGCGATCCGCAGAAGGTGCGCGACAATCTGCGCAAGGCGGTGGAGCTGTTCCAGGAGGCGGGCTATCAGCTGGACGGCAACAAGATGATCGATCCGTCCGGCAAGCCCGTCACCTTCGAGATCCTGCTCAACGGTCCGACGATCGAGCGCGTTGCAATTCCCTTCGCCCAGGCGCTGAAGCGGATCGGCATCGAGGCCACCGTGCGCCCGGTCGACTCCGCCCAGTTCGTCACCCGGGTCCGCTCGCGCGACTTCGACATGATCTACACCGGCTGGGGCGAGTCGAACTCGCCCGGCAACGAACAGCTCGACTTCTGGGGTTCGGCGGCTGCCGACAAGCAGTCGTCGCGCAACTACGCCGGCATCAAGGACCCGGCGGTCGATGCGATCATCGACAAGATTATCTTCGCCAAGGATCGCGAGGAACAGGTCGCGGCGATGAAGGCGCTCGATCGCGTACTGATGTGGAACCAGTACGTCATCCCCACCTATACGATTCTGGCGGACCGCATCGCCTACTGGAATCGCTTCGGCCATCCCGACGGCTACGGCAAGTTCGACATCGGCTTCCCGACGATCTGGTGGTGGGACGAGGCGAAGGCGGCCAAGGTCGGAGGCAGCCAGTGAAGGGACCTCCGGCCGGCCTGACCCGCCGCCATGCGCTGCAGCTCGCCGGGGCGGCCGCCGCCTACGGGCTGATGCAGCCGTGGGCGTGCGGCGGCCGGCAAGACCGGGGTTGCACGGGCTCTCGATCTTCGGCGATCTCAAATACCCGCCCGGCTTCACCCATTTCGACTACATCAATCCCGACGCGCCGAAAGGCGGGCGGATGAACTTCCAGCCGCCCAACTGGGCGTACAATCAGAACACCCAGACCTTCAACACGCTGAATTCCTTCGTGCTGCACGGCGACGCGCCGCCGCGCATGGAGTTGACCTTCGATACGCTGATGGCCGGCGGCCGGCGACGAGCCGAGTTCGGTCTACGGGCTCGTGGCGGAGACGCGTCGACGTCTCCGACGACCGCAACGTCTACACCTTCAGCCTCCGCGAACGCCGCGCTTCCACGACGGCAGCGCCGCTGACCGCGGAGGACGTCGCCTTCTCGCTGACGCTGCTCAAGGAGAAGGGCCACCCGCAGATTTCGCAGGTCATCGAGCCGATGAGCAAGGCGGAGGCGACGGACGAGCGCACCGTCGTCATCACCCTCGACGGGAGCCAGAACCGCGCGACGATCCTCACCATCGTCGGGTCTGCCGATCTTCTCCAAGGCCTACTACACCGACCATCCCTTCAATTCCTCGACCCTTGACGCCGCCGCTCGGCTCCGGCCCCTACAAGGTCGGCAATCTCAGCGCCGGCCGTTTCATCGAGTACGCGCGGGTTGCCGACTACTGGGGCAGGGACCTGCCGGTGAACGTCGGCTTCTACAATTTCGACGTCATCCGCATCGACTTCTTCCGCGAGCGGCAGGTCGCCTTCGAGGCTTTCAAGAAGGGCGACATCACGTATCGCGAGGAGTTCACCTCGAAGACCTGGGCGCAGGAGTACAATTTCCCGGCCGTCACCGACGGGCGGGTCGTCAAGACGACGTTTCCGGGAGAAGCAGCGCCGTCGCTGCAGGGCTGGTTCTTCAACACGCGGCGACCGAAGTTCGCCGACCCGCGGACGCGCCTGCGCCATCGGGCTCGCCTTCGATTTCGAGTGGACGAACCGCAACCTGTTCTTCGATGCCTATACGCGCGGAGTCTCGTTCTTCCAGAAGTCGGACTTCATGGCCGAGGGCCAGCCTGGCCCCGACGAGCTGGCGCTGCTCGAGCCCTACGTGCCGACCTGCCGCCCGAGGTCTTCGGCGAGCCCGCCTATGTGCCGCCCAAGACCGACGGCTCGGGGCGGGACCGGACGATGCTGCGGCAGGCCGCCGACCTTCTCGCCGACGCCGGCTGGCGACAGGCAACGGCCGGCTGCGTCGACGAGGCGGGCGAGGCGCTCGACATCGAGTTCCTGATCGATGCCTCGGTGTTCGAGCGCGTCATCGCGCCGTTTGTCGCAGAACCTCGAAGCGAATCGGGGTGCAGGCGACGCTCCGCCAGGTCGACCCGGCGCAGTACCAGCGCGCGGCTCAACGATTTCGACTTCGACAACGTCCTGGTGGCGCTCGCTTCAGCGCCACGCCGCTCGACGGGCTGCCGCAGCTCTTCGGCTCGCGCGCCGCCGACACGCCGGGAACCCGCAACTATGCCGGCATCAAGGACCCGGCGGTCGACGCGCCTGCTTGCCGGGCTCCCAGACGTCGACAGCCGGGAGCAGCTGACGACCGTTCTCAAGGCGCTCGACCGCGTGCTGCGCGCCGGGCAATACTGGATTCCGAACTGGTATCTCGCCGAACACCGGGTGGCCCACTGGGACATGTTCGGCTGGCCGGCGGAAAAGCCCGCCTACGCCTTCACGCCGGAGACGACCTGGTGGTTCGACCGCGACAAGGCGGCGGTGATCGGCAAAGCCTGACAGAGGACCCGCATGGGCGCATACATCATCCGGCGCATTCTGCTGATCATCCCGACGATGTTCGGGATCATGGTGATCAATTTCCTCGTCGTGCAGTTCGCGCCGGGCGGCCCGGTCGAGCAGATCATCGCCCAGCTGCAGGGCACCGACGTCGGGGCAACCAGCCGCATCACCGGCGGCGGCAGCGATTTCCAGGGCGTCGCAGGCAGTGCCGAGCAGGGTGGCGGCGGCGGCAGCGATACCACCTCCGCCTATCGCGGCGCGCAGGGCCTCGACCCCGAATTCATCAAGCAGCTTGGAGAAGCAGTTCGGCTTCGACAAGCCGCCGCTCGAGCGCTTCGTCCTGATGATGTGGAACTATTCCGCTTCGATTTCGGCAAGAGCTACTTCCGCGACGTCTCGGTGATCGACCTGATCCTCGAGAAGATGCCGGTGTCGATCTCGCTCGGCCTGTGGACGACGCTGATCGTCCTACTGCATCTCGATCCCGCTCGGCATCCGCAAGGCGGTGCAGGACGGCTCGCGCTTCGACATCTGGACGAGCGCGCGTCATCATCGTCGGCTACGCCATCCCGGGCTTCCTGTTCGCCATCCTGCTGATCGTGCTGTTCGCCGGCGGCAGCTTCTTCGACTGGTTTCCGCTGCGCGGGCTGATCTCCGACAACTGGTCGCCAGCTGTCCTGGTCGGCACAAGATCCTCGACTATCTCTGGCACATGGTGCTGCCGATCATCGGCGCTGGCGCTGGCGGCCTTCGCCACGATGACGCTGCTGACCAAGAACTCCTTCCTCGACGAGATCCGCAAGCAGTATGTGGTGACCGCGCGCGCCAAGGGGCTGACCGAGCGCCGGGTGCTCTACGGCCACGTCTTCCGCAACGCGATGCTGATCGTCATCGCCGGCTTTCCCGGCGCCTTCATCTGCGTCCTTCTTCACCGGCTCGCTGCTGATCGAGACGATCTTCTCGCTCGACGGGCTCGGCCTGCTCGGCTTCGAGTCGGTGATCAACCGCGACTATCCGGTGATGTTCGCGACGCTCTACATCTTCTCCCTGCTGGGCCTGGTGATGAACCTGATCGCCGACCTCACCTACACGCTGGATCGATCCGCGCATCGACTTCGAGACGCGCGAGGTCTGAATTGGATCAGGCCTCGAAACGCGCGAGCTGGAGACCATCTATCCCGAGCCGGGCCAGGCGGAAGCGCCGCCGCGCAAGCTCGTGCTGTCGCCGCTCAACCGGCGGCGCTGGCAGAACTTCAAGGCCAACCGGCGCGGCTACTGGTCGCTGTGGATCTTCCTCGTCCTGTTCGTCCTGTCGCCTGTTCGCCGAGTTCATCGCCAACGACAGGCCGCTCATCGTCTGCTACAAGGGCGAGATCCTCTTCCCGGTCTTCGACAACTATCCGGAGGCGACGTTCGGCGGGTTCCTGGCCACGACCGACTATCGCGATCCCTACATCCAGGACGAGATCAACGCCAACGGCTGGATGATCTGGCCGCCGATCCGCTACTCCTACCGCACGGTCAACAACGAGATCGCCGACGCCGGCGCCGGCGCCGCCGTGGTGGACGATGAGCCACGAAGGAGCGCTGCTCAGCGCTATCCGATGGGCGTCGACGATCCCGACTGCACGCTCGGCAACTGGAACTGGCTCGGCACCGACGACCAGGCCCGCGACGTCGTCGCCCGCGCTGATCTACGGCTTTCGCATATCGGTGCTGTTCGGCCTGATGCTGACGATCATCTCGTCGGTCGATCGGCGTGCTCGCCGGCGCCGTGCAGGGCTATTTCGGCGGCTGGACCGACCTCCTGTTCCAGCGCTTCATCGAGATCTGGTCCTCGATGCCGACGCTCTACTGCTGCTCATCATCTCGTCGGTGATCGCCCCGAGCTTCTTGGTGCTGCTCGGCATCCTGCTCCTGTTCTCCTGGATGGCGCTGGTCGGCGTGGTGCGCGCCGAGTTCCTGCGCGCCCGCAACTTCGAATACGTCCGCGCGGCGCGGGCGCTCGGCGTCGGCAACGTGACGATCATGTTCCGCCACCTGCTGCCCAACGCCATGGTGGCGACGCTGACCTTCCTGCCCTTCATCCTCAACGGCTCGATCACCACGCTGACCTCGCTCGACTTCCTCGGCTTCGGCCTGCCGCCCGGCTCGCCCTCGCTCGGCGAGCTGCTCGCCCAGGGCAAGAACAACATCCAGGCGCCGTGGCTCGGGCTCACCGGCTTCTTCGTCATCTCGATCATGCTGTCGCTGCTGATCTTCATCGGCGAGGCGGTGCGCGACGCCTTCGACCCGCGCAAGACGTTCAACTGACGCCATGGCCCACGCTCACGACCATGCGCATGACCATAGCCACGGCGTGAACCGCCGCCGGGTCGGGTTGGCGGCGTTGCTCACCCTGGCCTTCATGATCGCCGAGGTGGTCGGCGGCGTCATTTCCGGCTCGCTGGCGCTGCTCGCCGACGCCGCGCACATGTTCGTCGACGTCTTCGCGCTTGGCATGGCGTGGTTCGCCTTCCGTCTCGCCGACGCGCCGGCCGACCGCCGCCGCACCTACGGCTTCGACCGGCTGCAGGTGCTGGTCGCCTTCGTCCAACGGCCTGGCGCTGTTCGTCATAGCGGCGGGGATCGTCTACGAGGCGGTCGAGCGGCTGAACACGCCGCACGCGATCGTCGGCGGGCTGATGCTCTGGGTCGCCCTCGCCGGGATGATCGCCAACATCGCCTCGTTCTTCATCCTCCACGGCGGCGACCGCCACAACCTCAACGTCCGGGCGGCGATGCTGCATGTGCTCGGCGACCTGCTCGGCTCCGGCGCGGCGGTGGTCGCCGCCCTCGTCATCCTCGCCACCGGCTGGACGCCGATCGATCCGATCGCCTCGGTGCTCGTCGCGGTAATCATCCTCAGGAGCGCCTGGCACGTGGTCGCCGAGGCCGGGCACATCCTTCTCGAGGGGACGCCGCCCGATGTCGACACCCACGCCATCGCCGCCGATCTCGTCGCGACCATCCCGGCGGTCGAGGACGTCCACCACGTCCACGTCTGGTCGCTGACCCAGGAGCGGCCGATGGCGACGCTGCATGCCCGGATCGTCGCCAATGCGGACGCCGGCGACGCGGTGCGCAGCATCAAGCGCCGCCTCGTCTCGGCCTTCGACATCGATCATGCGACGGTCGAGATCGAGCGCGGCGAGTGCGCCGATGCGGCCGAACCCTTGCAAGAGAGGGTCGAGGCGTGACGACAGACGCCCCCCTGCTTTCCATCCGCAACCTCGGCGTCGAATTCCGCCAGGGCGGCCGTGTCACTGTCGCGGTCAGCGGCGTGAGCTTCGACATCGACAGGGGCGAGACGGTGGCGCTGGTCGGCGAGTCGGGCTCCGGCAAGTCGGTGACGGCGCTATCGGTGATGAAGCTCCTGCCCTACCCGGCTGCCTCGCACCCGACCGGCGAGATCCGCTTCAAGGGGACCGACCTTCTGACCGCTCCCGAATCGGAGCTCCGCCGCGTGCGCGGCGCCGACATCGGCATCGTCTTCCAGGAGCCGATGACCTCGCTCAACCCGCTCCACACCATCGAGCGGCAGGTCGGCGAGGTACTGAAGATCCACAAGGGGATGAGCGACACGGCGGCGCGCAAGCGCGTGCTCGAGCTCCTCGCGCAGGTCGGCATCCCCAATCCGGCCGAACGCCTCGGCGCCTATCCGCACCAGCTCTCCGGCGGCCAGCGGCAGCGGGTGATGATCGCCATGGCGCTCGCCAACGAGCCCGACCTCTTCATCGCCGACGAGCCGACCACGGCGCTCGACGTGACGGTGCAGGCGCAGATCCTCGAGCTGCTTGCGCGAGCTGCAGGCCAAGACCGGCATGGCGATGCTGTTCATCACCCACGACCTCGGCATCGTCCGCAAGATGGCCAAGCGGGTCTGCGTGATGACCGAGGGCGAGATCGTCGAGGCCGGCGACGACCGAGCAGGTGTTCACCAATCCGCAGCACGCCTATACGCGGCACCTGCTCGCCGCCGAGCCGAAGGGCGATCCGCCGAAATCCGACCCGCGGGCGCCGCTGGTGATGTCCGCCGACGACCTGAAAGTCTGGTTCCCGATCAAGCGCGGCCTGCTCCGCCGCGTGGTCGGCCACATCAAGGCGGTCGACGGCGTCGACGTCGGGGTGCGCGAGGGGCAGACGCTCGGCGTCGTCGGCGAATCGGGTTCCGGCAAGACCACGCTCGGCCTGGCACTGATGCGGCTGATCTCGTCGAAGGGCAAGATCGTCTTCCTCAAGTCGCCGACATCGAGGGCAAGACCTTCAAGGAAATGCGGCCGTTCCGCCGCGAAATGCAGATCGTCTTCCAGGACCCCTACGGATCGCTCAGTCCGCGCATGTCGATCTCCGACATCATCGAGGAGGGGCTCGAGATTCACGGCAGGAACCTGTCGGCCGCCGAGCGCGACCGCAAGGTGGTGCAGGCGCTGGAGGAGGTGGGCACTCGATCCCGCCACCCGCCACCGCTACCCGCACGAGTTTTCCGGCGGCCAGCGGCAGCGCATCGCGGTCGCCCGCGCCATGGTGCTCGAGCCGCGATTCGTCATGCTCGACGAGCCGACCTCGGCGCTCGACATGAGCGTGCAGGCGCAGGTGGTCGACCTTCTCCGCGACCTGCAGCGCCGCCACAACCTCTCCTACCTCTTCATCAGCCACGACCTGAAGGTGGTGAAGGCGCTCGCCAACGACATCATCGTCATGCGGGCCGGTAAGGTGGTCGAAAAGGGTGAGGCGGCCAAGGTCTTTGACCACCCCGAGACCGACTATACGCGGGCGCTGATGGCCGCCGCCTTCGACATCCGGGCGGCGCCGGAAGGCGTGGTGTCGCAGTAGCGCCGAATGGCGGAACGGTCGGGCGCCATCCTTGTCGCCTCCGGATCGTGGGCGCCGGAGCCGTGGGCCGAGGCCGTGCGCGAGCTCGATCCCGGGCGGCCGGTCTTCATCTGGCCGGACCTGCCGGACCCGGCCTCCGTCCGCTACCTGATGGCCTGGCAGCCGCCTGATGAGGCGCTCGGCGCCTTGCCCAATCTCGAGGTGATCTTCTCGCTCGGCGCAGGGGTCGAGCACATCGTCCTTCGCGACAACCTGCCCGAGGTGCCGATCGTGCGGATCGTCAGTGCGGACCTGACGCGGCGGATGACCGAATGGGTCGTGCTGCAGGTGTTGCTCCATCACCGCCAGCAGCTCGCCTACCTGGCCCAGCAACGGGAAAGGCGATGGCAGGAGCGCTCCCAGCCCGCGGCGTCGGACATCCGCGTCGGCATCATGGGGCTCGGCGTACTCGGGCGTGCCGCCGCGGAGCCGCTGGTCGGGCTCGGCTTCCAGGTGGCCGGGTGGAGCCGAACGCCAAGCACAATTCCCCACGTCGAAAGCTACGCCGGTGCGGTGGAGCTCGACACGTTTCTCGCCCGGACCGACATTCTGGTCTGCCTGCTGCCGCTCACCCCCGAGACGAACCATATCCTGTCGATGGGCCTCTTCGAGAAACTCGCCCGGGATGGCGCAGCCAAGGGGCCCGTGGTCATCAATGCCGGACGGGGCGGCCTGTTGGTCGAAGCCGATCTGGTCGAGGCGATCAGGCGCGGCGTGCTGAAGGGCGCCAGCCTCGACGTTTTCGAAACCGAGCCGCTCGCCCCTTCAAGCCCGCTCTGGGGCCTCGACAGCGTGGTGGTCACCCCACATTGCGCGGCGTGGAGCGACCCGCGGGAACTCACCCGGCAAATCCTCGACCAGATCGCGGCGCACGAGGCCGACCGGCCGCTTCACAACGTGGTCGACCGGCAAGCGATGTACTAAGCACTGACGCCGCCACTGCCGCCGGTCCCCATCGGCAGGCTTCACCACCGGCCGGCCGAGCGTGTAAGGAGGTCAAAGATCCTGCCCGCACGGCGGCGAGGTTTCGCGCCCGCCATCTCAACAACAGGAGACGACTTGGACGGACGAGGCTGGCTCAGGCTTGCCGGCACCATCGCAATCGCTTCCCTCGGCGGCGGCCTGGCGACGCTTGCCGGCCTACCGGCGTCCTGGCTGTCGGGGTCGATGATCGCCGTCACGATCGCATCGCTCGCCGGCCTCGACACGCGGCCGCCGGTACGTCTGATCGAGGGCGTTTTCCTTCTGATCGGTGCGGCGCTCGGCTCCGGTGTCACGCCGGAACTCGTCCGCGGCGCCGTCTCGTGGCCGCTGAGCCTCGCCGGGCTGGCGTTATCGATCGCCGCCTGCGTGGTCGGCGTCCGCGCTTTCCTCATGCGCGTCGCCGGCTGGGACCGGCAGACCGCGTTCTTCTCCGCGGTGCCCGGCGCGCTCTCCTACGTGCTGGCGCTCGCTTCCGAGACCGGGGCGGACATCCGCAAGGTCGCCGCCAGCCAGAGCATCCGGGTCTTCCTGCTGGTCGCGGTGTTGCCGGCGGTCGATCCTCGCCCTCGAGGGCGAGCCGGCGTCGTGACGCGCATGGCCGCCTCGTCGCCGTGGGAAGTCGTCGCCGTTGCTCGCCGCCGCGGCGAGTGCCGGCCTGCTGTTTCGCCGGATAGGCGTGCCGGCGAGGGCTGCTCACCGGCGCGCTGGTCGGAAGCGGCATCCTCCATGGCACTGGACTAGTCTCGGGCAGCCTGCCGACGCCGATCGTCAACTGCGCCTTCATCCTCCTCGGAACGATGGTCGGCAGCCGCTTCGCGGGGACCAACCTCCGCTTCCTCGGCGGGATTCTGCTCGCCTCGATCGGAGCGTTCGTCGTCGCGACCGGGATCGCGCTCGCCATGGCGATGGGTGTTGCTGCCGTCACCGGCGTGCCGAACGACCAAGCGATTGTCGCCTTCGCCCCCGGCGGGCTCGACGCGATGATGTCGTTGTCGCTCGCCCTCAACATGGACTCGGCGTTCGTTGCCGCGCACCAGTTCGCGCGCTTCGCCGGCATCGCCCTGACCTTGCCGTTCATGGCCCGGATGAGCGGCGCTCTGCCGAAGGACGCGGAGGCCGACAACGCCGACGATTAGTGGCCGCTCCTAGAAAGCGGACAGCGCCGCAACCCGAATGCGCCCTTCTTCATTGAACCGCCTCGGCGAGGTCGAGCGAACAGCATTTGATCCAGATCAATGCACGGGTCGCCGAAGTCAGGCAGGCCCTCCAATGGAGGGATGTGCCATGAAGATATGGATCATCCTACGTCCAATCTACCAAATCAGTCTGGCGAGGAGGCGGCTGCGCGGGGGCGTGCTGGCCGGCCCGCTCAGTCAAGCCGGTGACAAGCAGATCGATGCAGCGCTGAAGCAGGACCGGATTACGCGCACAGACCTGTTCAGCCCCTCTCGCGCCATAGCCCGGCACCGGACACGTTTGGCGTGGATGCTGGCGACCTGGGGGATTGATGTATCACGCGCCGCCAGGGAGCACTGGCAGGAGCTCAAGGCTGCTGACGAGCAATGCAGTCGTTGCCTTAACACGGGCCGGTGCACCCGCTGGCTCGAGTGGGGTCAGTTCAACGCGGCACCGATGATCTTTTGCCCGAATGCAGAATTATGGTCTGCGATCGCTCTCGAGCAGGCAACCACGCGCGAGGACACCCCGACCAGCGGCCATGGCATGCCAAAGTCGCGATCCAAGCGAGAACGTAGCGAGACCCCCGGCTCACACCCAGGTTCGCCAAGGAGGCGAACGCGATGACCTTCACGCTCAGGAATCCCATCTCCGAGAACCCCCATCTTCGAAACGAAGCCGCCGTCGTAAGCCGCCACTCGTCGCTGAGATCAGCCCGTAGGGAGCTGCTGAAGAACAGGAGAGTCGCCGCGCGGCAAGGCTACCATTGCGAGGCATTCATCTGGGACGAGGAGCACAACTGCCTCGCATCGGACTCCAGCGTCGACCAAGCAAGAGATTGAAGGTTCCGGTGTTGCCTGCGACAAACCAGGTCAACGCGAGCGCGCGAAATGAGCGGCAACAGCCAGAGAGCCCGACTGCCGTGGCCAGCAAAAAAAGAACGGCGGCTCGCTAGCCGCCGGCTGGCGGGAAGACGGCGACGCGCGTGTTGCCGGAGGCGGCGGCGGTGCCGGGGAGGGCCGCATTGGCCTCCGTGCCGTCGGAGAACGCCAGCCCGACCTGCTTCCACACATCGACCAGGGCGACGACCAGATCGTCGATCAGCTTGTCGTTGTGGAACGGCGTCGGCGTGATCCGCAGCCGTTCGGTGCCGCGCGGCACCGTCGGATAGTTGATCGGCTGGATGTAGATGCCGTGATCCTCCAGCAACAGGTCGCTCGCCTGCTTGCACTGGTCGGCATTGCCGACCAGCACCGGCACGATGTGGGTCTCCGAGCGCATCACCGGCAGGCCGGCGGCGGCAAGCGCCGCCTTGGTGCGCGCCACCGCGCGCTGCTGTCCCTCGCGCTCGACCGAGGACGCCTTGAGGTGGCGGATCGATTCCACCGCCGCCGCGGCGAGCGCCGGCGGCAGCGCGGTGGTGAAGATGAAGCCGGGCGCATAGGAGCGGATGGTGTCGACGATGACCCGGCTTGCCGCCACATAGCCGCCGAGCGTCCCAAACGCCTTGGCCAGCGTCCCCTCGATCACGTCGACGCGGTCCATCACGCGATCGCGCTCGGCAATGCCGCCGCCGCGCGGGCCGTACATGCCCACCGCGTGGACCTCGTCGAGATAGGTCATCGCGCCGTATTTCTCGGCAAGATCGGCGATCCCGCCGATCGGCGCCACGTCGCCGTCCATCGAATAGACCAACTCGAAGGCGATCAGCTTCGGTCGCACCCGGCTCTGCGCCTTCAGGATGTCCTCGAGATGCTCGAGGTCATTGTGGCGGAAGATGAACTTCTGCGCCCCGGAGCGGCGGACCCCCTCGATCATCGAGGCGTGGTTCAGCTCGTCCGACAGGATGACGCAGTCCGGCAGCATCTTGGCGATGGTCGAGATCGCCGCCTCGTTGGAGACGAAGCCGGAGGTGAACACCAGCGCCGCTTCCTTGTTGTGAAGGTCGGCAAGCTCGGTTTCCAGCATCACCAGCGGGTGGTTGGTGCCCGAGATGTTGCGGGTGCCGCCGGCGCCGACCCCCATCCGGCGCGCCGCATCGACCATCGCGCCGACCACCGCCTCGTGCTGGCCCATGCCCAGATAGTCGTTGGAGCACCACACGACGATCTCGCGGGTCTCGCCGCCCGAACGCCGCAAAGCGTAAGGAAACCGCCCCGCGATCCGCTCGAGGTCGGCAAAGACACGGTACCGCCGCTCGGCATGGAGGGCGGCGATCGCCTCGGCAAAAATCGATTGGTAGTCCATCGAGCTACCCTGCTGTTTGGAATGTTGCAAAATTAGAGGCCGGCGCCCCGCAAGTCCACCGACACTTTGCCGCGTCGCGCGTCAAAGTTTCTTGATTCTAATCAACCGAACCTGACGCGTCGTCGACAGTCCCGCCTCCGCCGCGCCGAAATCGCGCCGACAAGGCGGATCAGTCCCCGGAAAACCGGATGTCAGCCGGTGTAGGAGACCCCCCGGTAGCGCATGCCGATCTGCACGGCGCCGACGATCAGCCGCGACAGAACCTCCATGTCCACCGGCATCCGCGGCCGCCAGACGTCGAGGAGGAGCGCAATCCTCGGCTCGTCGGCGTTGTTGATCACCTCGTGCGGGAAGGTATCGTCCCACAGCAGGACATCCCCATCGCCGATGCGGTACTCCTGATCGTCGATCATCATGATGGTCGCCGGCCGTCCATCCGCCTGCTTCGGGATCTGCAGGCCGAGGTGAAATCGCATGATGCCGCGGAACGGCCCGCAGTGGCGCGGAATGTGCTTGCGGGGCGCGAGGAACGAAACAATGGCCGACTTGACCTCGGGGCATTCGGCCAGGAGGCCGGCGAGGATTGGCATTCTGGCAAGGTTCTCCGGCACCGCGACCCCGTAAGCCTTGAGGATCAGCATCCGCCAGTCCTTGCCGTCATTGGCCGAGATCTCCGCCTGTTCGGGCATGATATCGTGGAAACGGGGCATGGTTTCGAGTTTGGCCTGCTTGGCCTCGTCGCGGATCACTTCCCAGCGGGCGGCGAACTTCTTCGCGTTGGGGAAGTCTAGGTCGGGATCGAGGACCGCCGGTGCGTCGATGCGCTTCTCATAGATGCGACGGACCACGCCCGACGCCCGCTCATAGAACCTGGTCATGGAAGGCCGCCTCCTGCCGATTGCGCCCCGGCAACTCACCATGCGCCGACAGCTCACTTTCGGCGATACTAGACAATTCCGGGCTCGCTGCCGATGGTCATCGGCGCCGCAGGGGACGGTTTGGCCCTCCTTGCGAAATCGCCTTGCGGAGCAGTTGCGCGCGATATGGCCGTCCGCCTACCATCGCCGCGGTCACGGGGGCCGGGCCCAAGGAGGCATGTAATGTCGACAACCAGGAAACGAACGCTGTTGCTGTCGCTGATCCTGCTATTCGGTCTTACGGCGAGCGAGGCGCTTGCCGCCAGATGCGGCAATACCAGCGCCGGGTTCTCGAACTGGCTGGCCGGTTTCAAGCGCCAGGCCGCCTCGGCCGGCATCTCCCAGAAGGTGATCGCCTCGGCGCTGAGCGGCGTCACCTACGACAAAAGCGTGATCTACCTTGATCGCCACCAGGGCCATTTCAACCTGAGCTTCCAGAAGTTCTACGGGAGCCGCGCGGCGCCGCTTGAGGGAGCCGCCCGCAGCCGTTATCGCCGGAACGCCTCCCTTCTCAAGCGGATCGAGCAGCGCTACGGGGTTCCCGGGCAGGTGCTGGTCGCCATCTGGGCGCTCGAATCAGGCTTCGGCGGCAACATGGGCAACAAGCGCGCCATCCGCTCGCTGGCGACGCTCGCCTACGACTGCCGGCGCTCGGCTTTCTTTACTGATCAATTGATGGCTGCCCTCTCCATCGTCCAGCGCGGCGACCTGGCGCCGTCGCAGATGATCGGCGCCTGGGCCGGGGAACTCGGGCAGACCCAGTTCCTCGCAACCTCCTACGTCAAGTTTGCGGTCGACTTTGACGGCAACGGACGGCGCGACCTGATCCATAGCTCCGCCGACGCGCTGGCTTCGACCGCCAACTACCTGAGGGCCTATGGCTGGAAGGCGGGGCAGTCGTTCAAGCCGGGCACGCACAACTACGCCGTCCTGGCCAAATGGAACAAGGCAGCGGTGTACCAGCAGACCATCGCCGTGCTCGCCGGCAAGATCGCCGGTTGAGCCGGGTCAGCAGCGATGGCGACGTTTGTCGTGTGCCACGGCGCGTGGTCGGGCGGCTGGTCGTGGAAGAAACTACGCCGACCACTTGCCGATCGCGGGCACGTCTTGTGGACCCCGACCTATACCGGGCTCGGCGAGCGGAGCCACCTCGCCAGCCCGGCGATCGACCTCGACACCCACATCGCCGACGTTCTCGGCCTCCTCGAATATGAGGACCTCCGCGAGATCATCCTGGTTGGCCACAGCTATGGCGGCATGGTCGCCACCGGCGTCGCCGATCGCGCCCCCGACCGGCTGAAGCAGCTCGTCTATCTCGACGCCTTCGTTCCCGAGGACGGCGAACGCGTTCTCGACGGCCACACGGCGGAAGCCGGCGACGAGATGAAGCGGCTGGTGAGCGCCGAGGGGGACGGATGGCGGTTGCCGCCGCGCCCGCTTGCGCCGGACATCGAGCCCGAGGACGTGGCATGGCTCACCCCACGCCGGGGGTGGCAGCCGTTCGCAACCTACGTGCAGCGAATCAAGCTGACCGGCCGGGCGGCCGATCTCCCCCGCACCTACATCTATTGCACCGACAAGGCCGCCTACGATCCATTCAAGCAGGTTGCCGGGCGGGTGCGGGAGCGGTCCGGCTGGCGCTACTTCGAGCTGGCGTCGGGACACATCCCCAACGTCACCAAGCCGATGGAACTTGCCGACCTGTTCGACCGGATCGCCGGGAGCGCACGCTGACATGGCCGGCGGGCGGGTCAGCTTCGCTGTCGGAGACCATGGAGATGTGTCCGGCATTTTCGACACGCCCGACCGAACCCGTGCCTGCTACGTCTTCGCCCACGGCGCCGGAGCGGGGATGACGCATCCCTTCATGGCATCCGTGGCGGCGGAACTGGTCCGGCACGGCATCGCGGTCTTCCGCTACAACTTCCCCTACATGGAAGCGCGCCGGCGTCGCCCCGACCGTCCGCCGCTGGCGACGGCAACGGTGCGCGCCGCGGCCGGCGACGCGGCCCGCCTGTCACCGGACGTTCCGCTCTTCGCCGGCGGCAAGTCGTTCGGCGGCCGCATGGCGTCGCAGGCGCAGGCGACGACGCCACTTCTCGGCGTCCGCGGTCTGATCTTCTTCGGCTTTCCGCTTCACCCGGCGGGCAAGCCGTCGGACGAGCGCGCCGCCCATCTCGACGATGTTGCCGTGCCCATGCTGTTCCTCCAGGGCAGCCGCGATAAGCTCGCCGAACTCGATCTCCTGAAGCCGCTCTGCAAGCGTCTCGGCGACCGGGCGACGCTCCGTGTCTTCGATGACGCCGACCACTCCTTCCATGTCCCCAAATCGAGCGGCCGGAACGATGCGGAGGTGAGGGGCGCGATGATCTCGGCGGTGGCGGACTGGATCGCGCCGCTGCTGTGACGCTCATGGAAATGTCGCCGACGCACCGTCTCCTGCCAACCGCCGTGCCCGCATCTCCACGCGTGATCCAACGGGGCTAATCGGCGCGGTCCGTTACCAGTGTGACATTGACTGGCATCTCCGATCGGCCGACGATGGCGCTTTCGTTGGAGCGCCATGGCGATCCCGATGTCTGACGTGAAGCGGCAGGACCCGCAACAACCGGTCCCGTTCGAGCCGGAGCTGGCCCGGCAGCGCGCCGAGGCGATGAAGCATCTCGACGGGGCGCTGATGCCGATCCTGCGCGCCCTGCAGGCCGAGTTCGGCTACATCGACGAGGCGGCCGTGCCGATCGTCGCCGACGTCCTCAATCTCAGCCGCGCCGAGGTGCATGGGGTCGTCAGCTTCTATCACGACTTCCGCCGGGCGCCAGCCGGCCGCCACGTCCTCAGGCTCTGCCGGGCCGAGGCCTGTCAGGCTGCCGGCGGCGAGGCGCTCGCCGCAAGGGCCGAGACGGCGTTGGGCGTTGAGACCGGCGCGACCACCGGCGACGGCGCGGTGACGCTGGAGGCGGTCTACTGCCTTGGCCTGTGCGCGGTGGCGCCGTCGGCGATGGTCGACGGGCGTGTGGTCGGCCGGCTCGACGAGGCGCGGCTCGACACCATGCTTGACGACCTGCGCCGCTGACCGGTCGACCCTTTCACCCCGCGCGTGGACTGACCGTCAACGGCTTCCGCTCTGGGGTGGCATGCGGCCGAAACGCGACTGCATTCCGGTGAGCCATAGCAGCACGCCGCGACCGCGGACTTTCCGATCAAGGCGGGCAGCAAGCCGGTCGATGCCCGTCAACAGCTCCGCCGGGCTCTTGCCGGTGACCTGCTGCCGGGCGGTCCGGATCGCGCGTTGCGCCGCGTCGATGTCGCCGGCGCGCTCTAGCATGCGGGCCAGGGCAAGCTGCGCGCGCGGGTCCGCTCGCTTGTGCGACCGGGAGATTGCCAGCTTCTGGGTTTCAATCGCCTCGGCGGTCCGCCCGAGCTGGAAACAGGCTTGCGCCTTGTGTTGCAGGACCCGGCCGGAGAGCCCGTTTGCGTCGACCGCGGCAAGCGCATCCAGCAGCTCCCGGTAATGGCCGGTCCTTGAGCAGCTGGCGAGGAAGTCCTCGAGGACCTGAGGATCGTTTCCCATGCGCTTGAACGACTGCTTCAGCGTCTCATGCGCTTCGGCGAGCCTTCTCCCTTTCGCCAGCTCCATCCGGGCCCTCATGTAGGTCTGTCGAACGGGGTCGACAGACGGAAAGTAGCGCGCTGCCACCTCGCGAACGACCTCGCCGACGAGATCATCCCGGACATGCCGCTGGTCGTCCGTCCATGCCATCCGCCGGTTGCTCATTGTGACCATTTCGTAGATCGGGACGTAGTCGACGTTGTCGAAGCGGTCGCGGGCGGCCTGCGCGGCGACCCGCAGAATGCTCTTGGAGTAGGTGTTGGCGACAACCACGTCGTCAGCGGTGAAAGTCCGGTCCATCGGGACGGGCGACGTCGTCACCAATATCTTCTTGGCGGCACCGGAGGCGTTGAGACGGGTGATGATCCGCCTGGTAACCAGGAGCGCGTCGTCGACCGACATCTGATGAAAGAAAAAGCGCCTCGGTTCGGCGCGAAGGAGCGGCGCCGGCGGCATGCGTGTGAGGTGGATCTTCCGCTGGCGATCGTACCAGCTCTCGACCAGCCCGAGCGTCAGCACGACGGCCTGACAGTCGAGCCCCCGCAGAAACAGGTTCTTGATTTCGCCTCTGCGCGCGACGGCGCGCTCGAAGGAAACCGGCACCGTCGAGGTGAGCTGGAGGTCGATGAACTTGCCCTTGATCTCATAGAGCGCGTTCTCCGGCGGGATCTTGTCGATGGCGAACCTGAGCTCGTTCAGGATCGAATAGGGCGTGTATTTGTTGAGGATGCCGTTGTCGCGCCCCCGGCCGGAGGTTTCTTCGGTGGGCACCGAGAAGTCTCGGGCGGGAACAACCAGCCCGAGCCGGACCAGATATTCCTCGATGTTTCGGGCGAAGCAGGATCCGATTGTGAAGACCGCGGCTCCCGCATCGAACGTGAAGCGCGGTTCGAAGGCCGGACGGCACACCGGCTCGATCGGATTTCCTTCGCCCCGTGCGGGCCATTTCGAATTAGGATTGCTCTGGCGAAGCACTCGCAAGGCTGGAATCATGCAGTTCCCACGACCTGTCGCCGCAAGACCATGTTCGCCCAACACCATTCTCGAACCGAATTGCGGCAAATCTCTGTGCTGATCGCTTCCGGCCCGACGCGCTTCGCGGATCCCAACTCGCGGCTTCGGGCTGCCGGCGGGGCGATCCGTTGAGGTCGCGCTTGTCGGCACCGGGTCGCGCCACGCCATATACCGGCGGGCCCTCACCGAGACCTATGCGAACACCAACGAACTGGTAGGACTATGCGACAGCAATCCCTTGCGCCTGGCGCTGTCGGCGGGCTAGGTCAAGGAGCCGGCCGGCAACGGGGTCGCCACCTACGACGCTGCCGCATTCGACCACATGCTTGCCGAGCAACGGCCCGACGCAGTCATCGTCACGGTGCCGGACCACCTTCACCACGAATACATCGTGGCGGCGTTGCGGGCTGGCTGCGACGTGATCACCGAGAAGCCGATGACGACCGATCTCGCCAAGCTGGCGTCGATCCTCGATGCGCAGCGCGGCTCGGGTCGTTCGGTTACCGTCACCTTCAACTATCGCTATACGCCCGCCCGCACCCAGCTGAAGGACATCCTCCGGTCCGGTGCAATTGGCACGATCACGGCGGTGGATTTCCGCTGGCATCTCGACCGGGTCCATGGTGCCGACTATTTCCGCCGCTGGCATCGATACAAGGAGAAATCGGGAGGCCTCCTCGTCCACAAGGCGACCCACCACTTCGATCTGCTCAACTGGTGGATCGCCTCGACGCCGAAAACCGTCCACGCCAACGGCAGGCTTGCCTTCTACACGCCGGAAACCGCCGGCCGCCTCGCCCTCGACGATCGCGGCGTGCGCTGCCACAGCTGTCACGCGCAGTGTGACTTCCGCCTCGATCTCGACGCCGATCCCGGGCTCAGCGCGCTCTATCTCGATTGCGAAAGCGCCGATGGCTATCTCCGCGACCGATGCGTCTTCGCCGACGACATCACCATCGAGGACACCATGCAGGCCGAGGTGCGCTATGCCAATAACGTGTCGCTCAACTACACGCTTTGCGCCTACAGCCCGTGGGAGGGGATGGAGGTCACGTTTCACGGCACCGGCGGCGAGCTCACCCACCGCCATATGGAAATCCACGGCGTGTTCGGCGGCAGGCGCGATTTCACCGATCGCAATTCGATGTCGACCGAGTTGCACGTCGCCGGCAGGGAGCCGGAGACGATCGAGGCATGGCGCGGAACCGGCGACCACGGCGGCGCCGATCCGGTCATGCTTTCACACCTCTTCGATGCCAGGAACGCGGGGCCGGACCGCTACGGGCGCAGTTCCACCCACATCGACGGCGCATGGTCGATCCTCACCGGCATCGCCGCCAACGCGTCGGTCGCCTCGGGAGCGGCGATCGACGTCGACGATCTGCTGGCGGCGCACGGTATCGCACTGCCGCGCTAGCGTGTTTGGCAGCCGCACGGTGCGCCCGGCCTAAGCGGCGAGCTTGAGCGCGTCCTCGGTGATCCGGTTGTCGGTGTCGAGGTCGCGCGACGGCTTCAGGCTGCCTTTCTGCAGGGCGCCGTGATAGGCCTTCACCGCCTCCTCCGGCGTCACCGTGCGGGCCACGATCTCGCGCATCAGCCGGACGATCTCGATCGGCAACTCGGCAAGGTGGATCTTGCGTCCGAACAGCGCCACGCGCGCTCCGTATTTCTCCGCCTGGCTGAGCAGCTCGAAGGTGTCGCGCGTCGTACCGGCGGCGCCGCCGAGGATGCCGACGATCAGGTGCGTCGGATCGTAGGAGGCGAGCTCCTCCATGGCGCGCGGGCCGTTGTACTGGAGCTTGAGGAATTGCGGGTAGTCGGCCTCCATCACGCCGGCGAGGGTGCGCACGATATTGTCGTTGATGAACGAGCCGATATCGGCCTTGCCGGCAAGATTGATGTCGAAGGCCGGATTGAACACTTCGAGGAAGTGCCGCATGCCGTGCCCGGCCGCCTCGACGCGAAAGGCGCTGTAGGCTTCCGCGTTCTCGGCGTCGATGTCGCGCTGGTTGGAGAAGGTGATCGAATAAAGGCCGATGTCGGTGAACTTGCGCGCCTGATCGACGCGGGCGGTGCGATGGTGGCGCGACGGCTCCTCCTTGTAGCGGCCGCCGCGGGCCGACCAGATGTCGGTGGTGTCGTTGAGGCGGATCGCCGGGGTGACCGGGCTGTCCTTGAACAGCCCTTCATTGGACAGCCGCTCGGCGGTCGAGGCGGACATGCAGCATGATGTCGACCAGGCCAGACTGCGTCATGTCGCGGATCGCCTGGAGATGGGTCTCGCGCGACTTGAAGGAGCCGGGGCGGTCGGGGTCCGGCACCGGCGCAGCACGGCCGAAGCCGATATCGCCGTCCTTGGCGTCAGCAATCAGGAAGTCGGCCGGCGTGTAGCGACCAGCGCGGATATTGGCGAGCTTCTTGTCGAGGGTGCGCATCGGTATCTCCTGTCGGAATCAGCTGGATACGGTTCGGTCGGACCCTGCTGGGAGGGCAGAGGCCGGACCGGGAAGTGGGATCGTCGTGGTCATTGTAGCGCCTCGCGCCAGCCCCACGCATTCGCCAGCTCGAGGCAACGGGACCAGGGTTCGATGGCGCCGGTCGTCGAGATTTCGCGGAGCGACGCCGCCGCCGTGGCATGGGCAAGGGCGAGGGCGTCCTCGGCCGGCCAGTCTTCGTGGATGCCGTAGAGGAAGCCGGCGGCGAAGGCGTCGCCCGCCCCGTTCGCTCCCTTGATCTCGGCCGGCGGGACGGCGACCGAAGGGCACGCGACAATGCTGCCGTCGCGCAAGGCGACGATGCCGCCCATGGGGAAGTGCACGGCGACGAGATGCATCGCCCCCATCTCCAAGACGGCTCTGGCGGCGGCGATGACGGCATCCGGATCGGTCTCACCGTCGCGCACCGTCTCGATGCCCGCAACGCCGGCGATCTCGGCATCGTTGACCACCAGGAGGTCGAGATGGGGCAGGCACGGGCGGATCAGTGCCGCCAGACGGTCGGCGGCGATGCTGGCGAGCTCGAGATTGGTCTCGAGACCCGCGGCGCGCGCCCGCTTGAGGGTGGTCACCCAGCCGTTCGCATCGCCGGCCCACGGCGCGTCCATCAAGGCGTGGATGCCGGGAAGTCCGAGGTGAAAGAGGCGATGGCCGGAGTCCGAGAAATCGAAGTGGTCAGGGGTGAGCAGGTTGCTCGAGTCGAAATAACTGATGTGGGTCCGCTGTCCGGTGGCGAGCGAACTGAAGGCGAAGGTATAGTCGGTCACCACCCCCTCGGCGACGGCCATCCGGCGACGATCGATGCCATGCGCGTCCGCTTCGGCTGCGAGGAACCGGCCTTCCGCATCGTCGCCGACCAGCGTGATCGTCGCCACCGGAAACTCCGGCGCAAGCTTGCGGATGTTGATGGCCATGTTGCAGCCCGATCCGCCACCGCTCATCTCGGCGGTGAGGATGTCGGCGCGCCCGTTCTCTTGCGGCCACCGGTCGACCAGGAGGTTCCGGTCGACGCACCATGTGCCGCCGGTGAGAATTCCCCTTTTGGTCATTGGCGGGTCGCCCCTTCCGGATTCTTTCGCGGCTGGACGATCATGTCGTCTTCGGTCGAGGGAAGGTGAGGGACGGGAGGATGGTTGGGGAACCGGGAAGGGCGGTCCGACGAGACCGTCCTCCCCAGGGGCTGGTCGCGGCCTAGGCCGCGGACATAGGGAGGAACGTCAGCCCCAGCACTTCGTCAGGCCTTCGGCCGAGGTCTCGGAGGGCACGCCCTCGACCGGCTGGTCGGTGATCAGCGAGACGCCGGTGTTGTAGAAGTCGAGGCCCGGGGTCGGCTCGGGCTTCTTGCCGGTCTTGGCGTACTCGTCGACCGCCTCGACGCCGAGCGAGGCCATCAGCAGCGGGAACTGCATGCGAGGTCGCGCCGATGATGCCGGCCTGGACGTTCTTGACGCCCGGGCAGCCGCCGTCGACCGAGACCACCAGCACGCTGCCGTCGTCCTTGCCGACCGCCTTGAGCGCTTCCCAGGCGCCGGCCGCGGTCGGCTCGTTGATCGTGTAGACGACGTTGATGTCCGGGACATTTCTGGAGAAGATTCTCCATGCCGGTCCGGCCGCCGTCCTCGGCGCCGGCACCCCACTGGTGGCCGCCGATCCGCGGGTCGGTCCTCGTCGAGGTAGCGGCTCGGTGTCCTTGGGGTCGATGCCGAAGCCCTTCATGAAGCCCTGGTCGCGAGCGGCGTCGACGGTCGGCTGGCTCTCGATGCGCGTCGAGGAAGGCGACCTTGGCGTTGCTGGCTGTCGCCCAAGGTCTTGGCGGCCCATTCGCCGATCAGCTCGCCGGCCTTGAAGTTGTCGGTGGCGAAGGTCGCGTCGGCCGCGTCGGTCGGGTCGAGCGGCGTGTCGAGCGCGATGACCAGGATGCCCGCGTCACGCGCCTTCTGGATGGTCGGACACGATGGCCTTGGTGTCGCTCGGGGTGATCAGGATGCCCTTGGCACCTGCCGAGATCAGGTTCTCGACCGCCGCGACCTGGGTTTCGTTGTCGCCGTCATACTTGCCGGCAAAGGCCTGAAACTTGACGCCAAGCTCTTTGGCCTTGGCCTGCGGCGCCTTCGCGCATCTTGACGAAGAACGGGTTGTTGTCGGTCTTGGTGATGAGGCCGACCAGAACGTCGTCGGCGCTCGCCGGCGCGAAGCCGGCAGCGAATGCGACCGCCACGCCGGCGGCCACAAGCTTGATCGTAGTGGATTTCACGCTCATTCCAGTTCCTCCCAGGAGTGTGAACTGACTTCACTGAGAACGCGCCGCAGCGAATTCTCTCTCTCCCGCCGGCCTTCCCGGCCGCCGGTCAGCCTGCACCAAACAGGAGGATAGCGCGCGAGTCAATTAATTAGTTATCTGAATTTATCTATTGACATCACGATCGCTCCAAACTCAGCTTGTCGGATTCCCGAGGGTGCGACCATCGCGCAAATCGGCAGAAACAGAGGATGGCAGGTCGCTGACGCGACGGCCATCGGGCTTGGACAAATGGACATCGACGTCGACCAGCCGGATCGCAGCCCGTCCGCCCAGCTTGGCCGGGGAACGCGGCAGGCGGGGGTGCGGCTCTACAACGAGCGTCTGGTACTGTCGCTGGTGCGCTCCCACGGCGCCTTGCCCAAGGCAGACATTGCCCGCCTGACCGGGCTGTCGCCGCCGACGGTGTCAGCCATCGTCGGTGCTCTCGAGAGCGACGGGCTTCTCGTACGCAACGCCCCCCAGCGCGGACGCATCGGCCAGCCCTCGGTGCCGATCGCCCTCGACCCGGAGGGCGCCTTTTCGCTAGGCGTCAAGATCGGCCGGCGGCGCTGCGAGATCGTGCTGATGGATTTCGTCGGCGGGATTCGCGGCGGCCTCCACCGCACCTATACCTACCCGACGCCGGCCGCGCTGGTCGACTTTATCGGTGAGGGCTGTCGGCACCTGACCGGTCAGCTTTCCGAGGCGGGGCGGACGCGCCTTGCCGGACTCGGCATCGCCACGCCCTTCGAGCTGTGGAACTGGGAGGACGAGGTCGGCTCTCCGCCCGGCGCCATGCAGGACTGGCGCACGTTCGATTTCGACGCCGAGGTGGAGAAGGTCTGTCCGCTGCCGCTCTACACCTGCAACGACGGGACGGCGGCCTGCGCCGCCGAGCTTCTGTTCGGCGACGCAACGCGGCCGAGCGAGATGCTCTACGTCTTCATTGCCTGGTTCGTCGGCGGCGGGCTGGTGCTGAACGGCAACCTGTTTCCGGGGCGTCGCGGCTACGCCGGCTCGCTCGGCCAGATCCTCGTGCCGGACATCGACGACGCCGGCCGGCCGATGGGCCGGCAGCTCCTCCATTGCGCTTCCATGTATCTCCTAGAGCGGGCGATCATCGCCGCCGGAGGAGACCCCGCGGCGATCTGGGAATCGCCCGACGACTGGAGCGCGATCGACGCCCATCTCGACGGCTGGATCGAAGAGGTCGCTAACGGTCTCGCCTACGCCATCGTCTCCTCGGTGGCGTTGATCGACTTCGAGGCCGTGGTGATCGACGGCGCCTTCCCCGCCGCCGTCCGCCAGCGGATCGTCGAGCGGACGATTGCAGAGGTGGCGACGCGCGAGCGGAAGGGGCTGCCGCCATACGCGATCCTCGAAGGCTCGATTGGCCACCAGGCGCGGGCGATCGGCGGCGCCAGCCTCCCCTTCCTCGCCAAGTTCATGCGGGACCGCGAACTCCTCTTCCACGACCCGAGCGATGGCCAGTCGCAGCGGCGCGAACCCGTTCATTCACGACGGCCGTCGGCGTTCTGAACACGCCCGGCCCGAGCAGCAAAGGTACGATGGCCTCCTTCCACTGGCGGGACATCGATCAAATCACCATGAAATCGCCGCTGTCGAGATGGGTGCCGGGGTCGACCCTCGCGAACAGGATCTGGTCCATCGGGTCGTCGCCGTCCGGATCGTAGTAGAGCTTGCCTTGGCTCTGACGGTAAACGATATGGTCGTTGCCGTCCTGGGCGTCGGACGCTTCAACAAAATACTTTGCCCGAAGATGGCCGTCGCCGCCGTTGCTGATCCCGGCAAAGACGGCGTCATCGAGCTTGATTGCTTCTCCCGCCTGGAACTTGGTGATCGTGTCGACGCCCTGGGCCAGCGGTGCCTTGAAAATGTACTGATCAGTTCCCTTTCCACCATTCAACTCGTCGTCGCCCTGACCGCCGTCCAGCCGGTCGTTGCCTTTGCCGCCCCTTAGATCGTCGTCTCCGTTACCGCCATACAGCTTGTCGGCCTTGTTGCCGCCAACGAGCTTGTCATCGCCGTCATCACCGAAGACCTTGCCGGACTTGCCCCCTTTGCCGTCAAAGGCATCCTTGCCCGGGCCGAGGTGGACAATGCCGTCGATCCTGCCCGTGTTGGCGACCGTGTCCCTCGCGCCGGCTGCCGTGCACTCGACACCGCCGATCAATCTGCCATCGTTTTCCAGTGAAATCCGGCCGACGGGCGCCAGGATCGCGGCGTCTGGGCCCTTGATCGTCCCGCCGGCCGCGTTGGTGATCATTGTCACCAGCCCAGCCGCGCTGTTCACCGCGACACCGACCTCGTCGGACCAGATCAGGCCGGAGTTGTCGATGGCTCCGCCGCCTTCATGGGACAGCACGTTGACGCCGCAGTCTCCCCCGTAGACCTCCCCGTCATTGTTCAACTCGGCGTGGTCGGAACCGCCGCCAAAGATGACGCCGTAATACTGTTGACCAGCCAACAGTCCGTGATTGTTGATCGTCGCGTGGTCGCCGTCGACGAAGATTGCGCTGTAGCGGCCGGTTATGGTGCGCCCTGCATTGTTGGTAATGACGTCATTGTCTTTCGAGAAATAGACGCCCTGGGAGTTACCGGAGAAGACGGTGCCGTTGTTGATCAGCGTACTCGCATTATAGTTGCTGATGATTCCGGAATTGTTCTGCGCCCCGACGAAGACGCCGTCAGCGATCGTCCAGGTCTGGCTGGCGTTGCCAAAGGTAATCCCCGGGCTCATATCGGCTCCGGTTTTGAATATGTCGGTGCTTTGTATCGGCATGGTCCCCTCCCCGGGGCTGATTCCGAAGCAGGCGCATGCATCCTGATGCTATTGCCGTTTCGTCAGGCCGGCTCGAAAGTCCAACGATCCATGAGTGATCAGCCTATGATGGCGGTCACACCAGCATGCGGCACATTGGCAGGCCTGTTTCACGGCACAAGAGCTTGCCGACAACAGGGCTAGCCAGATATTCGAGGATATCACGGATTGGGCCGCGGCGCCTCGCACGAGGCGGCTTGCGGCCGCCATGGATGGAGGAAATGGACGGTTCGAATGCCTTTCTGTGGCCGGCACTATTCGCCATGGAAACCGGGCGGATGGTGCTGGCGGCAGGCGAGCAGCTCACGGACTGGCTTACGCCCGGCCCGAAGGTTACGGCGAAGTTGCCGGCCTGGACGACGCCGAACACGGTCATGCTCGAGCTTCCGTCGCTCAGGCTCCGGGATTTCTCGACGAAGCGGAGCGGCACGCCGGCCCTCCTCTGTCCGCCGTTTTCCCTGCACGGTTCGACGATCGCCGACTTCGCCCCCGGCCACAGCCTGGTTGAGACCTTGCTCGGGTCGGGAATCGCCCGGCTCTTCCTCGCCGAGTGGCGCTCGGCGACGCCCGAGACGCGGTTTCTCTCCATCGACAGCCTACTTGCCGATCTGAACGTCGTGGTCGACGAGTTGGGCGGTCGGGTCAACCTGGTCGGGCTCTGCCAGGGGGGCTTGCAGGCGTTGACCTATGCGGCGCGATTCCCGGGCAAGGTGGCGCACCTCGTCATCGCCGGCGCCCCGATCGATACCGGCGTCGGGGAAACCGCCGCCGTGAAAGCCGCGAGGACGATGCCGCTCTCCGTGTTCCGGAATATCGTCGACCTCGGCCGCGGCCGCGTGCTCGGCGAACACGCGCTGCGCTACTGGGATGCGAGGACGCTGGACAACGCCACGATCCGGAAGGACCTGCAACTCCTGGCGGCGCCCCCGCGTGAGCTCGAAGAGCGCTTTCGCAACTGGCACCGCTGGACGGTCGATCTGCCCGGCACCTTCTATCTTCAGGTCGTGCAGTGGCTGTTCATGGAAAACCGTCTGGCGACGGGCAAGTTCGTCGCCCTCGGCCACGCTCTCGACCTCTCGAAGCTGACGGTCCCGACGTTTCTTCTCGCCGGCCGGCAGGACGAGGTAGTGGCGCTACCGCAGCTGCTGGCGGCCGAGCATCTGATCGGCACCAGGCCGGACGCGGTGGCCAAGCTCGTGGTCGACTCAGAGCATCTCGGGCTCTACATGGGAAAGCGGACGCTGAAGGAAGCCTGGCCGGTGATCGCCCGCTGGCTGTCCTCGCCTTCCGCCGGCGGCCGAAGCCGAGCTCAGTCCAGGAAGACGTAAGTCCCCGGTGCGTCCTCTCTCGGGCGGTACTCACCGGAGCCGCCGAGAGCCGGCGGCGGCACCGGCTCGCCGGATCGAGCCGACAGCCACTTCACGTATTCGGGCCACCACGATCCGTCGTGGTGGGGCGTCTTCTTCATCCAGGTGTCGGGATCGACATACGGTTCGTCGGCACCGTGGGTCGCGATCTGATAGCTGCGGCGGGGATGGCCCGGCTCGGAGACGATCCCCGCATTGTGGCCGCCCGAGGTGAGCAGGAAGGTGACCTCGGTATCCGTCGGCATGTGAATCTTGAAGACCGACCGCCACGGCGCGACATGGTCGCGAACCGTGCCGACGGAGAAGATCGGGGCGCGGATGTCGCTGAGTGCGATGGGCTTGCCTTCCACCTTGTAACGCCCTTCGGCGATGTCGTTGTTGAGAAACAGCTTGCGCAGATACTCAGAATGCATGCGGTAGGGGAGGCGGGTCGAGTCGGCGTTCCAGGCCATCAGGTCGTTCATCGGCCGCCGCTCCCCCATCAGGTAGTTGCGGACGCCCCGCGACCAGATCAGGTCGTTGGAGCGGAGCATCTGAAACGCCCAGGCCATCTGATGCTGGTCGAGATAGCCTTGTCCGTGCATCAGATGCTCAAGGAACTGCAGCTGGCTCTCGTTGATAAAGAGCTTCAGTTCGCCTGCTTCGGTGAAGTCGGTCTGAGTAGCGAGCAGCGCGATGGTTGCCAGCCGGCCGTCGCCGTCACGGGCCATCGCCGCTGCAGCGGCCGCCAGCATGGTGCCGCCGAGGCAATAGCCGAGGGCATGGATCTTCCGGCCGGGGACGATGGTCTCGACGGCGGTGAGGGCCGACATGATGCCCAGCTCGCGGTAGTCCTCCAGGCCGAGATCGCGATCGGCACGGTCGGGGTTCTTCCAGGAGATGATGAAGACGGTGTAGCCGTTCTCGATCAGATAGCGGACGAGCGAGTTCTCGGGCGAGAGATCGAGGATGTAGTACTTCATGATCCAGGCGGGGACGATGAGGATCGGCTCGGGGCGCACGGTCGCCGTGGCGCTCTCGTATTGGATCAACTCGATCAGCCGGTTGCGGTAGACGACCTTACCCGGCGTGACCGCGACGTTCTTGCCGACCTGGAACGCTTCGGCGCCAGCCGGCGGTTCGCCGGCAATCGCGCGCTGCCAGTCCTCCATGAGATTGGCGTAGCCGGCGACGAGGTTCTTGCCTCCGGTGGTGATCGTTCGCTCCAGGACTTCGGGGTTGGTCAGAATGAAGTTCGACGGCGCAATGGTGTCGAGAATCTGCCGGGCGCAGAAGTTGACGACGTCTTCGTGCTGGCGGGTCACCCCCTCGACGCCGGTCGTGGCGTTCTGCCACCAGCGTTCCTGGAGCAGGAAGGCCTGTTCGAGAATATTGAACGGCCACGAGCCCCAGCCCTCTTCGGTGAAACGGTGATCCTGCGGGGCCGGTTCGACGACTTTGCCGTCGCCTCGCCCGGCCGCTGCCCGCCGCCAGGCATAAGCCGACAGCGCCGCAAGGTCGCGCGCCGCCTGCTCCGCAAGCAGCATCTGCCGGCCAGGCGAGAACGCCAGATGGCTGGCCCAGTCCGAATACGCGCCGAGCAGTCCCATCGGCGACAGCCCGCCGGTCATGCGCGCCACCGAGGTATGGACGATCTCGTCAAGGCCTTCCGCGAGTCGCAGGAATCCGGACTGATCGTCCAGTCCGGCGGGAGCGTGGGTTGCCGGCGCCGGCGAAGCGGGAAGGTTCGGGGTTGCCGGCTCAGGGATGACCGCCGGCACGGCAGCAGAGGGCTGCCGGCGGTCGTCGGTCGTGGCGGGTTTTGGTGGTCGCTTGTCGCGCGTTGGCATCAGCTTCAAATCCCCATCTCGGGTTCGGCCCCCCGGTCCTTCGCCGGTTCGGGGATTTCCGTCATCGTCGCTTCCGTCAGCAGGAGAACGCTCGCAACCGAAACGGCGTTCTCGAGGGCGATGCGGACCACCTTGACAGGATCGACGATGCCCAACTCGACCAGATCGACATATTCCTTGCGGGCGGCGTCGAAACCTTCGTTGCCCTGGCTGGCGATCATGCGCGCGACGACGACGCCGCCGTCGACGGCCGAGTTCTCGGCGATCTGGCGGGCCGGCGTTTCCAGTGCGCGCTTGAGGATTTGTACCCCCGTGCGCTCGTCGCCCCCGCATTTCGCCTCCTCGGCGGCGACCGCGTCGATGCAGCGGAGGAGCGCCAGTCCACCGCCCGCCACGACGCCCTCGGCGATCGCCGCCTTGGTGGCGCTGATCGCATCGTCGAGCGCTTCCTTCTTCGACTTCATTTCCGCTTCCGACGGAGCGCCGGCCCGGATGACGGCGACGCCGCCGGAGAGCTTCGCCTGCCGCTCCGCCAGCTTCTCGCGGTCGTAGTCGCTGGTGGTGTCCTCGATCTCCCGGCGGATCTGCTGAATGCGCCCGTCGATGTCGGCCTTCTTGCCCATGCCCCCGATGATGGTGGTGTGGTCCTTGTCGATCACCACGCGCTTGGCGCTGCCCAACTGCTCGATCGTCGCGTTCTCAAGCTTGAGGCCGAGATCCTCGGCGATCACCTGGCCGCCGGCCAGCACCGCGACGTCCTGCAGCATCGCCTTGCGGCGGTCGCCGAAGCCCGGCGCCTTGACCGCGCAGGCCTTGAGCACGCCGCGGATCTGGTTGACGATCAGCGTCGCCAGGGCTTCGCCCTCGACGTCCTCGGCGATGACCAGCATCGGCCGCCCCGATTTTGCGACGGCTTCGAGCAAGGGCAGCATGTCGCGGAGCGCGCTGATCTTGCGATCGGACAGCAGGATGTAGGGCTCCTCGAGCACCGCCTCCGCGCGCTCCGGATCGGTCATGAAATAGGGGGAAATGAAGCCGCGATCGAACTGCATGCCCTCGACCACCTCGAGGGTGGTCTCGGTGGTCTTCGATTCCTCGACGGTGATGACGCCATCGCCGCCGACCTTCTCCATCGCGTCGGCGACCAGCTCGCCGATGGCCTCGTCGTTGTGGGCGGAGATCGTGGCGACCTGCGCCTTCTCCTTGCGGGCCTCGACGGGCCGCGCCATCGCCTTCAGCGCATCGACCGCGATCTTGACGCCCCGATCGAGGCCGCGCTTCAGATCGATGGCGCTGGCGCCTGCGACCACGTTGCGGACACCGTCGGCGAGGATCGCGTGGGCCAGGATGGTGGAGGTGCTGGTGCCGTCACCCACTGCGTCACTGGTTTTCTCGGCCGCCTGCTTCAGAACCTGGGCGCCGAGATTCTTCTCGGGATCCTTGAGGTCGAATTCCTTGGCGATGGTGACGCCGTCGTTGCAGACGATCGGCGCGCCCCAAGTCTTCTGAATGAGAACCGCCTTCGACTTGGGTCCGAGCGTGACCCGGATCGCATCGGTGAGCTCGGTCGCGCCGCGCAGTATCTTCTCGCGTGCGGCGGAGCGGAAGGTGACCTGCTTGTGTGCCATCGAACGTCTCCGCCATTTTGAGCGAGAACCGCAAGGTGCCACCCGGACGCTTCGCAACGAAGGGCTCGCCCGGATCGGAAAGATGGAAACCCTAGAAGAGACGGCCGCTGACTGCCTTGACTTAAGTCAACCTCGCCGCCGCTCTGGCGTCGCAACGTTGATGAAGATCAAGGCCGGGATTTGTCGAACAGGCTTACCTTTTGGACGAGTAAAACGGCCTGTCTGTTTCGCCTGCGCGGGAGAGGCCAATGCCTTACGCGACCAACGCCGATCTGCCGCCGTCGGTGACGCGGCACCTGCCGGAGCACGCGCAGGACATCTACCGCGCGGCGTTCAATCACGCCTTTGCCGAGCATGCCGGCGAGGAGCGTCAGGAGGAGGCCGCGCGTCGGATCGCCTGGGCCGCCGTCAAACGTTCCTACGTCAAGGCTGGCGACGCATGGATTGTGCGCAGCGGCCGCAGCTGAGACCTGAAAAGGAGAGCACCATGAGTGCACAGGGACTCGAAGGAATCGATCAAGCCGTCCAGCAAACCCATATCTGGATCAACGACGTCGACGAAAAGATGGATTGGGACAACAAGCCCCGATCCTATCGCCTGCTGAGGTCCGTCCTGCATGCCCTGCGCGACCATCTTCAGGTCAATGAGGCGGCGGATCTGCGCGCCCAGCTGCCGACGCTGATCCGCGGCGTCTACTACGAGCAATGGCGCCCGGCCGTGACGCCGGTGAAGGAGCGGCAACGCGATGCCTTCCTCGCCCGAGTCGATGCCTCCTTCAAGCCGGACCCGATCGACAATACGGCGGAAGCCGTGGCGGCGGTGCTCGGCGTGCTGTCGAAGCGGGTATCAGCCGGCGAAATCGCCGATGTCCGCCAGGCCCTTCCCGCCGCGGTGCGGGCGCTGTGGCCGGCGGAAGAAGCGCAGACGCCGGGCTGACGCGCCCGGACGGCCCCTGAATCGGCACCGGTCACGGCCGGGACAGCGTCAGGACGCCCGCGTCGGTGAGACGGACGGCGCCGCCATAGCGTCGGCATTCGCGGTCCATGGTCTGCTCCAGCCATTCCGCCTCCTCCGGGTCGGGGCGATTGAGGCGGAAGTTGCGGACCCGGAACGGGACCATCTCGAGACCTGTGAACCGGCCGCTGCCGGCATCGAAGCTGACCAGATAGATGAGGGTCAGCTCACTGCGGTAGGACTTCGTAGCGGTCGATCCCCTCGTAGTCGTTGAGGAGATCGCCGCAGCCATAGAGGATCGGCTTGCCGTCATGGATCTCGATCGCCTTCGGATGGTGAGACGAGTGGCCATGGACGACGTCGGCCGCGCCGGCCTCGATCAGCCGGTGTGCGAAGGCGCGGTCGTCGTCGGCGACGTCATAGCTCCAATTGACGCCCCAGTGGATCGACACCACGACGATGTCGCCGGGTTGTCGGGCGCGGTTGATCGCCGCGGCAAACGCCGTGGCCGACTCGGCCGAGGGGCGGGCGAGATAGTTGACGCCCGACTGCTCCGGCGCGGCGGCCCAGTCTGCCGGCACACCGCTTGACGGGCAGGCGAAGCCGTAGACGACGACGCGCCGGTCGCCCGGGACAGAAAAGACGGCCGGCGCCGACGCCTCGGCCGCATCGCGCCCGGCGCCGGCGGTCGCAAAGCCGGCCTCATGAAGGACGGCCAGTGTCTCGTCGAGGCCTTGCCGCCGCCAATCGAGCACATGGTTGTTGGCGAGCACGCAGCAGTCGATGTCGGCCGCCGTCAGGCAGGGCAGGTTGTCGGGATTCATGCGGTAGTTGATGCCCTTCGGCACGAAGCGGCGCGAATGCGTCACCGCCGTCTCGAGATTGATGATCCTGAGGTCGGGCTGGTGCCGGGCAAGCGCCTCCAGAGCGTCGCCCCAGATATAGGGAAAAGAGACGGGTCGCTCGATCGGCCCGTTCGCCTCCTCGGCAAGGCCCACGTAGTCAAGCGCCGAGCGAACATAACGCTCGTAGAGAACCGGCGGAGAAGGATGCGGCAGCACCTGGTCGATGCCGCGGCCGGTCATCACGTCGCCCGTCAGCATCAGCGTGATGGTGGATCGGCTCATAACCCCCCAGGCTCCCTCGCACAGGCGGATAAATCTCTCATTCCGACAAAGCCCCGGGGTTGATCAGGGTCAAGTCGGCCGCCCCGTCTTTGTGGACTTCTATAGGCCGCACTTCAAACCGGGCGCTCGCGATGGCTGTCCACAACGCCGACATCGCCGCCATCTTCAATCGGCTCGCCGATCTCCTGGAGATCGAGGAGGCGAATCCGTTCCGGGTGCGCGCCTACCGCCGGGCCGCCCAGACCATCGAGCGATCTCCCCGAAAGCCTGACCGGCATGATCGCCCGCGGCGAGAAGCTGACAGCCTGCCGGGGATCGGCGACGACCTCGCCGGCAAGATCAGGGAGATCGTCCGAAAGCGGGCACCTGAAGGCGATCGGACGAGGTCGCGGCGCGGACGCCGTCGACACTGGCGGCGCTGACCTCGGTGCCCGGTCTCGGTCCGAAGCGGGTCCACATGCTGCATGAGGAGCTGGGCATCGAGACGCTGGAGGATCTCGACGGAGGCCGCCGCCGCCGGCAAGCTCCAGCGAGCTGCCGCGCTTCTCGGCGGCGATGGAGAAGAAGGTGCTCGACGAGATGACGCAGGCGCGGCGAAACCGAGCGGCGCTTTCGCCTGTCGACGGCGGAAGACTTCGCCGAGGCGCTCTGCACGCATTTGCGCGCCGCGCGGGGCATCGGTGAGGTGGTCGTTGCCGGCAGCTACCGGCGGCGCAAGGAAACCGTCGGCGATCTCGACATCCTGGTCACCGCCAGGGACGGCGGCCGGGTCATCGACCATTTCGTCGTCTACGAGGAGGTCGACCGAGGTGCTGTCCAAGGGGACCACCCGGTCGACCGTTATTCTCAAGGCGGCATCCAGGTGGACCTGCGCGTCGTGCCGCGAGGAGAGCTACGGCGCGGCGCTTCACTATTTCACCGGCTCCAAGGCCCACAACATCGCCGTCCGCAAGCTCGGCATGGACAAGGGGCTGAAGATCAACGAGTACGGCGTCTTTCGCGGCGAAGAAGCGCATCGCCGGACGGACCGAGGAAGAGGTCTACCGCTCGGTCGGGCTGCCCTATATCGAGCCGGAGCTGCGCGAGGACCGCGGCGAGATCGACGCCGCCACAGCCGGCACCGCTGCCCAAGCTCGTCGCGCTCGACGACATCCGCGGCGACCTCCACGCCCACACCCGGGCCACCGACGGCAAGAGCACGCTTGCGCGAGATGGCCGAGGCGGCGAGGGCCGCGCGGCTACGAGCTATCTCGCCATCACCGACCATTCGAAGCATGCCACCGTCGCCCACGGCCTCGACGCCAAGCGGCTTGCCGCCGAGCTCGACGACATCGACCGGCTCAACGACGAGCTCGAGGGGATCACGCTGGTCAAGTCCTGCGAGGTCGACATCCTCGCCGACGGCAAGCTCGACCTGCCGGACAGCATCCTCAAGCGGCTCGACTTCACCGTCTGCGCCGTCCACTACCGTTTCGATCTCGACCGCGACAAGCAGACCGAGCGCATCATCCGCGCCATGGACAACCGCTATTTCACCATCCTTGCCCATCCCACCGGCGCCTCCTCGGCGAGCGGCCGGGCTACGCCGTCGACCTCGAGCGGGTGATGGCGGCGGCGAAGGAGCGCGGCTGCTTCCTCGAAATCAACGGCCATCCGGCGCGCCTCGATCTCGACGATGTCCACTGCCCGCGCCGGCCAAGGAGATGGGCCTCAGGCTCGCCATCTCCACCGACGCCCATTCGGCGGCCGGGCTCGAAGCGCCATGCGCTATGGCGTCGACCAGGCCCGCCGCGGCTGGCTTGAGGCTGACGATGTCCTGAATACCCGGCCGTGGCCGAAGCTGAAGGCCATGCTCACCCGCTGAGACCGAAAGGAGACGGCAATGCAAATCGCTTCAACCGCATTCGCCAACGGGGCCGCGATCCCCGAGCGCTTCACCTGCGACGGCGCCAACCTGTCGCCGCCACTCGACTGGAGCGACGTGCCGGCCGGAGCGCTAAGCCTGGCTCTGATCTGCAGCGACCCGGACGCGCTCTCCGGCACCTTCTATCACTGGGCCGTCTTCGACATTCCGGTCGATCACACGGGCCTTGGCGAGGGGATGCCGCGGACCGGTGACGAGCCGATCCGGCAGGCGGTCAACGACTTCAGGAAGACCGGTTACGACGGCCCCTGTCCGCCACGCGGGCATGGACGCCATCGCTACGGCTTCCGGCTGTTCGCCCTGTCGGTCGACCGCCTGCCGCTCCGCAACCCGTCCTGCCGCGACGTGGAGAGCGAGGCTCGCCGCCATCTGGTCGGCGAAGCGATGCTCGTCGGCACCTACGGACGATCGCGCTGAGCGGTGTCGACCAGCCAGCGCTCGAACCATCGCGCCCCCACTTTCATCACGGCCTCGAGGGCGCCCGGCTCCTCGAAGAGGTGCGTGGCGCCGGGCACGATCTCAAGCTCCTTCGGCCCGGCGAGGCGTGCGAAGGCATCCTCGTTCAACTCGATCACGCCGTAATCGGCGCCGCCGACGATGAGCAGCGTCGGCACGGTCACCTGCTCCAGCGCGTCGCCGGCAAGGTCCGGCCGGCCGCCGCGTGACACCACGGCGCCGATCCGATTGCCGAGACGCGCCGCCGCGACCAGCGCTGCCGCAGCGCCCGTGCTCGCTCCGAACAGGCCGAGCGGCAGCCCGGCGAGGTCGTCCTCTCCTTCGACCCAGCGCACCACCAGGGCGAGGCGATCGGCAAGCAGGGGGATGTCGAAGACATTCCGCCGGTCGCCTTCCTCCGCCGGCGCCAGAAGGTCGAAAAGCAAGGTGGCGATGCCGCGTCGGTTCAGCGCCTCGGCAACCGCCCTGTTGCGCGGGCTGAAGCGGCTCGACCCGCTGCCATGGGCAAAGACGACCAGGGCATCGGCCCCGTCGGGCAGGTTGAGCGTCCCGCCGAGACCGAGCGGCGGGATCAGAATCTCGCGGCTTTGCATTGACGGCTGCGGCACGGAATTCCTCCATGGCGGGCTCACGCTTCAGGCGATGTGACGCGCTGTATGGCGAAGCGCGTTGATATCGATCAAGCTGCGCCGGTGTGCGTCATCCCTTGATGCAGATCATCGGCTTGAGCCGCGCCACCCGGCGCGCCAGGCCCGCCTGTTCGGCGGCAAGCACCACCGCGCCGACATCCTTGTAGGCGCCGGGCGCCTCCTCGGCGACGCCGCGGCTCGACGGGCTCTTGATGATGATCCCGGCTTCCGCGAGCCGGTCGACGATCTCGCGGCCGTGGAACTTCCGGTAGGCGGCATGGCGCGACATGGCGCGGCCGGCCCCGTGGCAGGCGGAGGAGAACGCCTTCGCCTCGCTGGTCGTCTCGCCGGCCAGCACGTAGGACCCGGTGCCCATGCTGCCGCCGATCAGCACCGGCTGGCCGAACGGCCGGAGCGCCTCGGGCACCTCGGGGTCGCCCGGCCCGAGCGCACGCGTGGCGCCCTTGCGATGGACGAACAGGGCACGCTCCGCGCCGTCGACGCTGTGCGTCTCTACCTTGCAGGTGTTGTGGGAGACATCGAAAAGCAGGGTCAGATGCTTGTCGGGAAAGAACCGGTGGAAGACCTGCCGGGTGAGATGCCCCAGGATCTCGCGGTTGGCGAGAGCGCAATTGATGCCGGCGCGCATGGCGCCGAGGTAGCGTCGGCCGAGCTCCGAATTGATCGGGGCGCAGGCGAGCTCGCGGTCGGGGAGGGCGATTCCGGCCGTGGCCGCCTCGCTCGCCATCTCCTTGAGGAATTCGCTGCCGATCTGATGGCCGAGTCCGCGCGATCCGCAATGGATGGTGGCGACGACGCCGTCGGGAACCAGGCCGTAGGCGGCGGCCGTGTCGGCGTCGAAGATCTCGGCCACCGCCTGCACCTCGAGATAGTGGTTGCCCGAGCCGAGGGTCCCCATCTCGCGGCGCTGGCGTTGGCGGGCGCGCTCCGAGACGTGGTCGGGCCGGGCGCCGGCCATGCATCCGCGTTCCTCGATGCGGTCGAGATCGGCGGCCTCGCCCCAGCCGCGCTCCACCGCCCACGCCGCGCCGCCGGTGAGCATGGCGTCCATCTCAGCGGCGTCGAGGGTGATCGATCCGTGGCTGCCGACCCCGGCCGGGATCGTTTCGGCCAGCGCCTCGGCCAGAGGTTTGGCGACCGGCGTCACCTCGCCGACGGTAAGGCCGGTCAGCATGGTGCGGACGCCGCAGGAAATGTCGAAGCCGACGCCGCCGGCCGAAACCACGCCGCCCTCGTCCGGGTCGAAGGCGGCGACCCCGCCGATCGGGAAGCCGTATCCCCAATGGGCGTCGGGCATGGCGTAGGACGCCTTGACGATGCCCGGCAGTGCCGCGACGTTGGCGGCCTGCTCGCCGACCTTGTCATCCATGGAGGAGAGCAGGTCTTCGCCGGCATAGATGACGGCCGGGACGCGCATGGCGCCAGTCGGCTCCAGCTGCCAGGTCACGGCGTCAAGACGGGTGAAGCGGGCGGGATCCATGTTTGTCTCCTCACACGTCGATAACGCAGGCGGCTGACCACAGGCCGTCGGCGTCACGTTCGACCCGCGCCGCCGTCAAGGTGGCGCCCTTCGGCTCGCAGGCCGGCTCGTGGCGGGCGACGTCGACCGGCTCGCCCCACAGTACGCCGGTCAGCGCCGTGCCGGAAACGGCGACTTCGAACCGGCCGAACAGCATTTTCCGCACCGCCATCTCGTAGATGATGGCGTCGAGCCAGTCGACGAGGAGGAGCGCGAGATCGGGGCGCGTGCAGGCGACCTCGACGCGGGTATGCGGCCGGACCTCCGCCTCGGTGACGATGGCGGTCAGGGCAAGCGCCGCCTGCTCGAAGGCTTGGGCGACGCTGCGGCCGCGTCCGCAGATGCCGATATCGGCTTCGTGAGGGAAGTGCTCCCAGCCCACCTCGGGCGGCGGATGCGGCGTGCCGTCGCTCACCTGCGCCTCCCGAGATGCGCCGCCGGCTGCCGTTGCCGCCGGTCGGTGGCCACGTCAAGACGGGTCGCCTCGCGAGCGGCGATCGCCAGATACCGCCCCGCATCGGCCTGCCACCGTTCCGCGCTCCGCCCGTTGGGCTGGGCGATATGGGCGATCATCAGCCGCGCCCGCATCGCCGCCCGGTAGGAGCGATAGAAGGCGAGCAGCACCGGCGGCGGCCGGTCGTGGAGCCCGGCGGTCGCGCGTTCCCGGATGATCCGGCCGGCCTCGGGGAAGCCGAGCCGGACGCACTCGATCTCCAGAAAGGCGAGCTCGTCGAAGGGATCGACGGTGCGGAAATCGCGGCTGAATTCGAGACGGTCGATGATGGCGACCGGCTCGCCGAGGAAGATGTGCTCCGGGCGGAGATCGCCATGGCCATCGACGATGCGGCGCCGGCGGGCGCGCTCCGCCACGATATCGCCGAAGGCGGCGAGGAAGCGCCGCTGCGCCCGGTGGACGCGCGCGACCTGCCGCTCATCGAGACCGCGGCCGGCGTCGGTGAGGAGGCGCTGGTTCTCGGTGATGCGGCGCTGCCAGGCGAGGCGGTGCGCCGCCGGCGTCACCGGGACGCGAGCGGCATGGCGATAGAAGGCGACGAGAGCATCGGCGAGACGATTTAAGTCGCGGCGATCCGCGGTGTCGGCGGCGAGCGCCTTGTCCAGCATCCGCGTCTCGGCGAGCCGGCGCATGACGACGAGCCAGTCGACGACGTCTCCCTTTTCGCCGATCGCCAGCCCCCCGGGCGTGCGGACCAGCGGCGCGACCCCGCAATAAATGTGCGGCGCCAGTTGCCGGTTGATGGCGATTTCGGCGCGGCAGGCGCTATCGCGACGGGCCAGGGTCGAATAGTCGAGGAACGGGAAGCGGACCGGCTTTTTGAGCTTGTAGGCGTGGTCCCCGGTGAGGAACACCCAGGACATATGCGTCTGCCGGCCGGTCACCGTCCGCGGCCGCGGGCTGTAGGCCGCCGGGCTCTTGAGAAAATCGACCTTCGCCGCCAGGCCGTCGATCCGCTGCTTGTCTGTGGACATGAAATCTCCCGCTCGGAGAAACCCTATCACGGCATCAATCGGCTGCCGCGTTGACAACGATCAACAGCCCTGTTCCGCTGGCCGTTACACGAGAAAGCCGGAGTTGGCTCACATGAACGGGATTTGCGGGATGCGGTGGAGGGAGGAGCGTAGGGTCGGGCGACGGGGGGATCGGTCATGATGGCCGGCGCGCCCTTGCTCTTCGCCATCGGCGGCAGCGACTTGCTCGGCGAGCGCATTGCCGGCCGGCTCGGCATCGAACTGTCGCCGCTGGAAGAACGGTCGTTCGAGGACGGCGAGTTCAAGATCCGGCCGCTGGTCAGCGTCCGCAACCGCGACGTTTATGTCGTCCATGCCCTCAACGGCGATCATCATCGCAGCAGCAACGACAAGCTCGTCCGCCTGCTCTTCTTCATTGGGGCGCTGAAGGACTCGGCGGCGGCGCGGGTGACTGCCGTCGTTCCCTATCTCTGCTTCGCCCGCAAGGACCGGCAGACCAAGTCGCGCGACCCGGTGACCACCCGCTACGTCGCCCAGCTTTTCGATGCGGTCGGCGTCGACCGGGTAGCGGCGATGGAGGTGCATAACCTCGCCGTCTTCCAGAACGCCTTCCGCTGCGACACCGACCATCTCGACGCCAACGCCGTCTTCGTCGATCATCTCAAGCCGCTGATCGGCGATGCGCCGGTCGCCGTGGTTTCGCCCGATCCCGGCGGGGTGAAGCGCGCCGATATCTTTCACGAGGCGCTGGAGGCGGGGCTCGACCGGCCGGTCGGCGGTGGCCTGATGGAAAAGCATCGCAGCATGGGCAAGGTGACCGGCGACACCTTCGCCGGCGATGTCGCCGGCCGGACAGTGATCATCCTCGACGACATGATCAGCACCGGGGGCACGATGGCCCGCGCCGCCGCCGCCTGCCGCTCCGCGGGCGCCGGCGACGTCTATCTGGTCTCCACCCACGGGCTGTTCAGCGAGGGCGCCGACGAAACGCTGGGCTCGGCCGACGTGAAGCGGGTCGTGGTGGCCAACACCGTGGCCGGAGCGCCGCTCTCCGGGCGCCTGGCGTCACGCCTCGACCTCCTCGACGTTTCGGGTGTCTTCGCCGATCTGATCCGCCGCTCCGCAGGGTCCGGCGAGTAGACCGACAGGCCGGCGGCGCTGGTCAACGGCCGGTCCGGGCCAATAGAATGCCGTTGCCGGGCGACGCGTCGAGGGAGGCGGTCGCACCGGTCACGAACCAGGGGATCAGGGGGCCTTGGATACGATCGAGGCGACGCAAGCCGCGCACTTTGACCGCTGGACGCTGCGGACGCTCATCGACGAGTTGCCGCGCGCGGGCGAGTTCGACGGCGCTTGCCGAGGTGCATGGCGAAGCGCTGCGGTCGATCTCCTATGCCGAGCTGGCGCATCGCGTCGGCGCCTTGGCGAACCGCCTGGTCGGGATGGGCGTTGCGCCGGGCGAGTTGGTGGCGCTGCTTGCGCCGAACGGCATCGACTGGGTCGTGGCGCGGCTCGCTCTGGCTGCGGTCGGGGCGGTGCCTGTCGCCCTCGACGACCTCGCCACTGAAGGGGAGCTGAAGGCGTGGCTCGCCGAGTTAGTAATGCCGGCGGGTGCTGACCAGCACCGCGCATGTCCCGGGTCTGCAGAAGATCGACTCCGGTCTCGATCTGACGGTGCTCGACGACCAGCCGCCGGCAGGAACGCGCGGGTGGAAGGATTTGCCTTCCGCTCCGGAGCAGGCGCTGCCGGCACTCGAGCCCGGAAGAGCCGGCGATGCTGGTCTACACCTCCGGCACCACCGGTGCGGCAAAGAGCTTCTACCTGACCCATGCCAATCTTGCGGCCAATCTCAGGGCGCTCGTTGCCGCGACGCTGGTCGGACGGGACGACCGCGTCCTCCTGCCGTTGCCCTTGCACCACGTCTATCCGTTCCTGGTCGGCCTCCTCACGCCGCTGAGTTGCGGGGCGTGCGTGGTCTTTCCGGAACGGCCGGCCGGGCCGGAGATCATCCAGGCGCTTCGCGTCGGCGAGGTCTCTGCCCTCGTCGGGGTGCCGCGTCTCTACGAGGCGATGGTCTCGGGTCTCAGGTCGCGGCTCACCGGCCGGGGAGCCGTGGTGCGTGGCGCGTTCAACGGCTTGCTCGGCCTGGCGACGTGGCTGCGGCGTCGTTTCGGCATCAATCTCGGCAAACCGCTGTTCCGCAAGGTGCGGGCCGGCATTGCGCCGAAGCTCCACCTGCTCGTCTCCGGCGGAGCGCGGCTCCGGCCGGAGGTGCTATGGCCGCTGGTCGGGCTCGGCTTCGACGTCAGAAGCGGCTACGGGCTGGCGGAGACAGCCTCTATCTTCACCGGCAACCTGCCCGGGGCCGAGAAGTTCGAAAGCGAAGGCAGGCCGTTCACCGGCGAGATCCGCATCGCCGAGCCGGACAGTGAGGGCATCGGCGAGATCCAGTTGCGCGGTCCGAGCATCTTTGCCGGCTACCGCAACAACCCCGAGGCCAACGCTCGCGCCTTCACCGAAGACGGCTGGTTCCGCACCGCCGATGCCGGACGGCTCGACGGCGACGGGTTCTTGTTCGTCGCCGGCCGGCGCGGCGACATCATCGTGCTCGGCGGCGCCAAGAAGGTCGATCCGGAGGAACTGGAGCGGGTCTATGGCGAGCGACCCGAGATCCGCGAGATCGCCGTCCTCGAACGCGGCGGCGGCCTCGTGGCACTGATCGTGCCCGAGCTCAGCCAACTGCATGGTGGCTCGACCATCCAGATGGCCGACGCCATTCGGGTCGCCCTGGCCGAGCGGGCGGCGGGCCTCCCATCCTATGACCGCGTGGCGGGATTCGCCTTGACCCGCGACGCGCTGCCGCGGACGCGGCTCGGCAAGTTCCAGCGCTTCCGTCTGCCGGAGCTCTACGAGGCGGCGCTTGCCGGCAAGGCGCGGCCGGTAGCCGCCGAACCAACCCCGGCCGACCTTGCTCTACTCGAAGAGGGGCGCGCCCGACAGCTCTATGACCTTCTCGTGAAGCGCTATCCCGACCACCCGGTAGGCTTCGACACCAACCTGCTCCTCGACCTCGGCATCGATTTGCTCGGCTGGGTCGAGCTTACCCTTGCCATCAAGGAGCAGCTTGGCCTGACGCTCGGCGAGGCCGATCTCGCCAAGGCAGCGACGGTGCGCGATCTCCTCACAGTTGCCGCCGGCGCTGAGGCACCTGAAAAAGAGGCCCCGTCCGGTCCGGACCTTGCCAGCCGCGACTGGATCGCGCCGCTCGCTCCCGGCCTCGCGCTGCTCGGCTGGGTCGCGTACTGGGCGAACCGGCTCGTAATGCGGCTCTATTTCCGCCTGAAGACCGAGGGAAGCGCCAACCTGCCGGGGGCGGGCCCCTGCATTCTCGTCGCCAATCACACCAGCTATATCGATGCGCCGCTGATTGCCGCCGGGATCGGCTATCGACGGGCGCGGCGGCTTTACTGGAGCGGCGATTCGGGCATCCTGTTTTCACGGCGCTGGCTGTTCCCGTTCATGCGCGCGGCGCACATCTTCCCGGTGGAGCAGGCGTATCCGTCGCGGGCGCTGGCCTATGCCGAAGCGGTCCTCAAGCGGAACGACTCCCTGGTGTGGTTCCCGGAGGGCTGGCGCTCGCCCGACGGCGAACTCCACCGCTTCCTGCCGGGCATCGGCGAAGTGCTCCAGCGCATCGACGCCACCTTGGTGCCGGTCAATATCGGCGGCAGCTTCGAGGCGATGCCGCGCGGCGCAAAGTGGCCGCGGCCTCATCCTGTCCGGATCCGGATCGGATCCCCGATTTCCCCCCTCGACCCTCCGCGAGGCGGTCCCGCCCGGCGAGAACCTGGCCCAGGCAATCGCCGACAGGCTCCACGATGCCGTGGCGGCGCTGGCGGACACGAAGCGGGAATAGCCGCGTCGCCGACCGCATGCAGGGCCGCCTTTACCCGCCATTAACCATAACGGCCGAATAGTCGGGGCTGAGCCGCCGTCGCCGGAAGAGCCGAGCCGTCCATGCGATTTATGAGGATAATCAAGGTCGTGGCCAGCCTGGCGCTGCTCGCCGGATGCGCCGGCTACGATCCGGCCCTTCTCGCCCAGCACAGCGAGCTCACCGCCCCCTATCGCCTCGACAGCGGCGACCAGCTGCGCGTCATCGTCTTCGGCCAGGCCGACCTCTCCAACACCTATACCGTCGACCAGGCCGGCAACATCTCCATGCCGCTGATCGGCGCCGTGCCGGCCCGCAGCCATACCACCACCGAGCTCGAGCGCACCATCGCCGCCAAGCTGCGGGGCGGCTTCGTCCGCGACCCCAACGTCTCGGCCGAGGTCGTCCGCTACCGGCCGGTCTTCGCCTTCGGCGAGGTCAACGCCGCCGGCCAGTACAGCTACGTCGCCGGCATGACGGTGCAAAGCGCCATCGCCACCGCCGGCGGCTTCACGCCGCGCGCCGACCAGCGCGCCGTCACCGTCACCCGCCGCACCAACGGCAAGCTCGAGACCGACACCCTCACCATGACCGACCCGGTCGCCCCCGGCGACACCATCTATGTCCGTGAGCGCGTCTTTTGAGCCGGCGAGGGCGTCGGCCGTCTCCAGGCCGTCTCCACTCACGGTTGACGATGTGTTCACGGCCCTGATGTAGTGGGTCGATGCCTGTCGGTGCGGGTGGGAGATTTCGGGCGGCGCATGCGATCGACAGAAATCTATCTCAATTTCCACGGGGTCGGCATGCCGGGCGCGCACGTCCCGCCGGAAGAAATCCCGTATTGGCTTTCCACCGACCAGCTCCAGGCGGTGGTGGATTCGGTGGGCCGGTCCGGGCGACCGGTGCGGCTCACCTTCGACGACGGCAACGCGTCGGACCTGGCAGTGGCGATGCCAATCCTGAAGCGCGCCGGGCTCACCGCCGAGTTCTTCGTCGTGACGGACAGGCTCGAGGCGGACAGCTATCTCTCCGAAGCCGACGTGGTTGCCCTCAAGGTCGAGGGCATGGCCATTGGCTCGCATGGCACGGCCCATGTTCCCTGGACGGGGCTCTCCCGCGACGCGCTCTTTGAGCAGGTGTCCGGATCGCTCGCCCGCCTTAGCGACATCCTTGCTGCTCCGGTCCGTGAAGTGGCCGTGCCGTTCGGTGCCTACGACCGGGGCGTGCTCGACACGCTGAAGGCGTGCGCCGTCTCCCGCGTCTACACGAGCGACAGGGGCGTGGCGGTGAGCGGCACCTGGCTCGTGCCGAGGAATACGATCCGGGCCGACATGGATATCCGGCAGATCGAGGATATCGTCATGAACCGGATACCGGCACGGCGCCGGGTCAAGCAGGCGCTCCGGCGGCTGGCTTTGCGCAAGTACCACCACTAGCCCGGCGTCTGCCGCCCCCGCACGCGGTGATCCCCAAACCATCGGCGGTGCCGAACGCCCGCTTGCGTCGGGTGGTCGCCAGGAATTCGCCGGTCGTCGTGACACCCGGCGGCGCCGGCCCGGCGTCGCCAAGCGCCTGGCGCGCTCGCCAAACGCCTCGAATCCCACCAAGTTAACCTTCAGGATTAAGCTTAACACAAGCTTCGGGTTGCTGAATTTTCAGCAATATTTAATTAATTTCGCGAGGCCCAAAGCGGCGTACAAGGCGGACTGGCATGAGAATAACAATAATAGGATCTAGATATGTTGGCACAACAACCGGTTTTTGCTTCGCAAGCCGCGGTCTTAAGGTTAATTTTGTCGAGAAAAATGACGAAATAGTCAGAAATCTCAAGAACGGCGTCTCTTCGATATTCGAACCATTCCTCGACGAGCTGATCCGCACGGCGACTGAAGCGTCGCGTGTTCAGTTCTTTTCGGATTGCGTCGGGGCGATCGACGATGCGGACCTGATCTTCCTCACCGTCGGCACACCGACCGACGAGGTTGACGGGTCGGCCGACCTCTCCGCTCTTTGGCACGCCGTCAGGGAGATGGCGCCGCATCTCAAGTCGGGCGCCGTCGTCGTCGTGAAGTCGACAGTGCCCGTCGGCACCAATCGCGGCGTGGCGGAGCTCCTTCGCGAACTGCGGCCCGATCTGGATTTCAGCGTCGCCTCGAACCCGGAGTTTCTCCGCGAGGGATCGGCGGTTCGCGATTTCTTCCACGGCGACCGGGTGGTGTGCGGCGTCTCCGACCAGCGGGCGCGCGACCGGCTGCTGGAGGCCTACCGGCCGATCATCCGCGCGCCGACGCGGCTGGTCTTCACGACACCGGAGAACGCCGAGCTCAGCAAATACGCGTCGAACGCCTTCCTCGCGATGAAGGTGTCGTTCATCAACGAGATCGCCGATCTTTGTGAGCGGGCTGGCGCCGACGTCGGCCACGTCTCCGGGATCATCGGCATGGACCGGAGGATCGGCGCCGAGTTCCTGGCGGCCGGTCCCGGCTATGGCGGCTCGTGCTTCCCAAAGGACACGCGCGCCCTGGCGAGCGCCGCCGGCCGCCTCAACACCTCCGTGCGGCTGGTCGAAGCGGCGATCGACGTCAACACGCGACGCAAGGCACAGCTGGCGAACCGGATCATGAAGGCGATCGCCAATGGCGGCTCGCCCAAGACCGTCGCGGTGCTCGGCATCGCCTTCAAGGCGAACACCGACGACATTCGCGACGCGCCGAGCCTCGAGCTTATTCCCCATCTCCAGTCCGCCGGCTGCAGCGTTCGCGCGCATGATCCCGTCTGTCGCGCCAAGGCGGAGCCGCGGCTTCCCGGCGTCGCGTGGTTCGACGATCCACTCGACGCGGTCCGCGGGGCCGATGCCGCGGTGATCCTCACCGACTGGGACGTCTACCGCCAGTTCGATCTCAAGACTCTGGCGGCGGCGCTTGGCGGGCGGCATCTCTTCGACTTCCGCAACATCGTCGATCCGACGGTGGCCGAGGCGGCCGGCCTCATCCTCCACGCCATCGGCCGCAGCTCCTCGGGGCTGGCCGTCCCGCTGGAGACGTGGTCGCCGGAAACGAGTTGGGCGGCGGAGCCGGCTTGGTTTGGCCGGCAGCGCTCGGCGCTCGCGGCCGACGAACTGCGGAACGGAGTCGGCGAATGATGACCGGCTCACGATTCGAGATGGGATTCGGGCAAGGCAGCTAGGAGAACCGGCATGCCACCGACCGACACGACATCGCAGCTCCTGCCCTATCCACGGGAAGTTCAAGGGGAACTGGTTCGGCACCCGGGAGCGACCCCGCTTCCGACCCTCGGCGACGAGCTGAGGCAGGGCATTGCGATCTTCCTCGTCGGTTGGAAGACCATCCTGTTCACGACGATCGCCGCCATCATCCTCGTCATCGCCTATATCTGGACCACCCACCCGCTCTACAGCGCCCGGGCGGATATCCTCATCGATCCGCGGCAGAAGCAGATCCTGTCGGGCGCGGTCACCCCGACCGGGCTCGGCTCGTCGGCGCTCGGCGCCGACACGCTGCTCCTCGACAGCCAGATCCAGGTGATCGAGTCGCAGTCGGTGCTGGGGCGGGTCCTTCGCGAGGAGGGGCTGATCAACGATCCGGAGTTCATCGGGACCGGAAACGCGGGCGGCGCGTCGCCGCTCGGCATGCTGAAGAACCTGGTGAAGACGGTCGTCTACGGACCGAACGGCAGCCCGCCACCGCTGTCGCCCTACGATGCCGCGATGAAGACGCTTCACAAGCGGCTGACCGTGGAGCGCGCCGACAACACCTACGTGATCAGCATCACGATGCTGTCGACCGATCCGCAGAAGGCGGCCCGCCTCGCCAACCGGATCGCCGAGGTCTATGTCGAGGTGACCTCCGAGGCAGTTGCCGAGTCGACCGGCGAAGCCGCGGCCACGCTCGACGCGCGACTCAACCAGCTCCGCGATGCGGCCGAGGCGGCCGACAAGGCGGTCGCGAACTATACGGCGGAGAACGGCCTGATCGGTACGCAGGACCTGCTCGTCGTCGAGCAGCAGCTCCGCGATCTCAACACCGACCTCGGCAAGGCCCGCCTCGACACGGAGGCGGCCAAGGCCGACCTGCAGCAGGCCAAGCAGGCGACCGGACCCGACGGTGTCGACACCGACCGCATCGAATCGAACGAGTCGCCGGTGATGGCGCAGCTGCTCGTCCTGCTCGCCCAGCTCGATGCCCAACAGGCGCAGCTCGGCCGAACTCTCTCCCCAGCCATCCCGCCTACGCCGAGCTGCGCGACCGCAAGGCGGCGCTGCTCGCCTCGATCAAGGCCGAGCACGGCCGGATCATCGATCGTCTGCAGACCCGCTACGACGCCGCCGTCGACAAGCAGACGGGTCTCGAGACGCGGCTCCATGCGCTGGAGCAGAAGACGGCCGAGGCGAACCTCGCGACCGTCCATCTGAAGGAACTGGAGCGGACGGCCGAGGCCGATCGGGCCGTCTACCAGGAGTTCCTCAAGCGGTCGAAGGAAGCGAGCGAACAGGTCGGCCTGCCGAGCAGCACGGCGCGGGTCATCTCGAGCGCCCAGCCGCCATCCCGGCCGAGCTTCCCGCAGGTTCCGCTCTTCCTCATGGCGTCGGCGGCGATGGGCCTGATGGTCGGCCTCGCCCTCGCCTGGATCCGGCACATCCTGCGCCGCCCACCCGCACGCCAATACGAGACGATCAACTGAGGACGCGACAGCAAGGGGTCAGAGTGATGAGTAAGAGAGTCATCGTCGCGGGAGGGGCCGGTTTCATCGGCAGACATGTCTCCAAGGCGCTCCTGGAGCGCGGGTGCAGCGTCATCTGCCTCGACAATCTCTACACCGGATCGATGCACAACGTCGAAGCGTTCATCGACCATCCCGACTTCGAGATGCACAACCACGACATCGTCACGCCGTATCACGGCGATGCCGACATCATCTACAACCTCGCCTGTCCCGCCTCGCCCCGCCACTATCAGCGCAAGCCGACCACCACGCTCCGGACCGCGGTCTTCGGCACCTACGCCATGCTGGAGCTCGCCCGGCGCACCGGCGCCACCATGCTGCAGGCCTCGACCAGCGAGATCTACGGCGACCCGCTCGAGCACCCGCAGACCGAAACCTACCACGGTAATGTCAACCCCATTGGCATCAGGGCTTGTTACGACGAAGGCAAGCGCTGCGCCGAGACCTTCATGTTCACCTACGCGCAGGAGTTCGCGCAGGCGATCAAGGTCGTCCGCATCTTCAACACCTACGGCCCGTACATGCAGATCGACGACGGGCGGGTGGTGTCGAACTTCATCGTCCAGGCGCTGCGCGGCGAGCCGATCACCATCTACGGCAACGGATTGCAGACCCGGTCCTTCTGTTACGTCGACGACCTGGTCGAGGGCATGCTGCGCTTCGTTGACACGACGAGCCCCCACGTCACCGGGCCGATCAATCTTGGCAATCCGACGGAGTTCACCATCCGCGAGCTCGCCGAGCTGGTGATCGATCTGACCGGCTCGCGATCCAGGATCACCTACGAGACGTTGCCAAGCGACGACCCCAAGCTGCGGCAGCCCGACATTTCCCGGGCGCGGTCGCTGCTCGGCTGGGAGCCGAAGGTCGAGCTCGAAGCCGGGCTCGAGAAGACCATCGCCTACTTCGACATGATCCTTTCCGCCGAGCAGGTCGCCCAAGGCGTCTAGCGGCAGACACCGGGCCATTGCCCGCCATGCAACAGAGCATTGTTCGAATGTCAGTCGAGGAGAAGCACGTCAAACCATTCGCAGCGGAAGCGCCGCCTTTCGCCACCGACCGCTTCGGGTTCGACGTCGGACCCGGGTGGTACGGTCATCCCGGTGCGCGGGAACGCGGCCTCGCGGTCAAGCGGATCTTCGACGTCGTCATGTCGGCGATCGGGCTGGTTCTGCTGTCGCCGCTCTTCCTGGCGATCGCCGTGGCGATCAAGATCGACTGTCCCGGTCCGGTCTTCTTCCGCCAGATGCGATACGGCAGGCACCGCGAGCCGTTCGTCATCTGGAAGTTTCGTTCGATGGTGAACGGCGCCGGAGTCGCTCCCTTTCGCCAGGCAACTCGGGACGACGAACGAGTCACCCGGATCGGCCGGGTCCTGCGCCGCACCAATCTCGACGAGCTGCCGCAGCTGTGGAACGTGCTCAACGGGACGATGTCGCTGGTCGGTCCGCGCCCGCACCCGACGTCGCTGGATGAAGAGCACGAGACTCGCTTCTCCGGCTATGGCACCCGCTTCGAGGTGAAGCCCGGAATCACCGGCTGGGCGCAGGTGAACGGCTTTCGCGGCGAGACCGTCACCGATGCCGCGATGCGCGGACGCGTCGAGCACGACCTGTTCTACGTCGAGCACCGGAGCTTCTGGATGGATCTGAAGATCCTGTTCCTGACCCTGTTCTCGGCGAAGCCCTTCGAGAATGCCTACTGAGGATTCCCGGAGAAAGCGAGCGGACATGCTCCAAGCACACGGAAGGGACGGCCGACATGGCTGACATCGTACTGGTGACCGGCGCGGCCGGGCTGATCGGCTCGGAGACGGTGCGCTTCTTCGCCGACAAGGGCTTTCAGGTCGTCGGCATCGACAACGACATGCGCAAGCACTTCTTCGGGGCGACCGCATCGACGGACTGGAACCGCCGCCAGCTGGAGAGCGCCTACCCTGCCTATCGCCATGTCGCCATCGACATCCGCGACCAGACGGCGATGGGGAAGCTCTTCGACGAGCTCGGCAGCGACATCCGCCTGATCGTCCATGCGGCGGCGCAGCCTTCGCACGACTGGGCGGCGCGCGACCCGCACACGGACTTCACCGTCAACGCCAACGGCACGCTGGTGCTGCTTGAATGCTATCGGCTGAAATGCCCCGAGGCGGTGTTTATCTTCACCTCGACCAACAAGGTCTATGGCGACACGCCCAATGCCCTGCCGCTGGTCGAACAGGAGACGCGGTGGGAGATCGACGCATCGCACCCCTTCCATGCCTTCGGCATCGACGAGACGATGTCGATCGACCAGTGCAAGCACAGCCTGTTCGGCGCGTCGAAAGCGGCCGCCGATGTGCTGGTCCAGGAATACGGCCGCTACTTCGGCATGAAGACGCGCGACCTTCCGCGGCGGCTGCCTGACCGGGCCGGGCCACAGCGGCGCGGCGCTCCACGGCTTCCTCGCCTACCTGATGAAATGCGCGGCGACCGGCGAGCCCTATACGGTGCTCGGCTACAAGGGCAAGCAGGTCCGCGACAACATCCACAGCTACGACCTGGTCAACGCCTTCTGGCATTTCTTCCAGGCGCCGCGCGCCGGCGGCGAGGTCTACAACATGGGCGGCGGGCGCCAGTCCAACTGCTCGATGCTGGAGGCGATCGGCTTCTGCGAGACGATCACCGGCAGGGCGCTTGACTGGACGTATACCGACGAGAACCGGATCGGCGACCACATCTGGTGGATCATCCGATCAGCGGCGGTTCCAGTCGCACTATCCCGACTGGTCGCTGACCTACGACGTGCCGCGCATCCTCGAGGAAATCTACGCGGTGAACCGCTTCCGCTGGCAGGTGGCATCGTGACGCTCAACGTTCTCGGCAAGGGCAATGTGCTCGGCGTCGAGGTCGACGCCATCGACTATGACGGCGTCGTCGCGCGGGTGGTGCGGGCCGCCGAGGAGCGCCGGTCGCTTTCGGTCACTGCGACGGCGGTGCACGGCGTCATGTGCGCCGTGCTCGATCCGCAACAACGCTTCCGCCTCAACCGGCACGACATCGTCACGCCCGACGGCCAGCCGGTGCGCTGGGCGTTGAACCTCCTGCACGGAGCCAGGCTCACCGACCGGGTCTATGGCCCCGAGCTGATGCTGCGGCTTTGCGCCGCCGCGGCCGAGAACGACCTGCCCGTTGGGTTCTATGGCAGCCGGCCGGAGGTGCTCGCCGCGATGCAGACCCGGCTGCTGGCGCGCTATCCGAAGCTGAAGGTGGCGATCGGCATGCCGTCCCTCTTCCGTCGCAGCACCCCTGATGAGCACGACGCGATCAATGCGGAGATTCGCGAGAGCGGCGCACGCATCGTCTTCGTCGGCCTCGGCTGCCCGCGACAGGAGGTCTGGGCCTACGAGAACGCGGACGATCTCTGCCTGCCGGTCATCGCCGTTGGCGCCGCCTTCGACTTTCACGCCGGCCTGCTGCCGCAGGCGCCGGCCGCCCTCCAGAAGCGCGGTCTCGAATGGGCCTTTCGCCTGTGGCAAGAGCCGGGGCGGCTGTGGCGGCGCTACGTCTATCTGAACCCGGCCTTCCTTCTGCTGCTGGCTGGCCAGATGCTTCGCCTTCGCCGCTTCGCCGATCGCGGCATCCCGCCGCGGGGGTCGGAGAACTATGCCTGACCGCCGCGATGCCCTGCCAGTCAGCCGGCGCGGCCTGCTGAAGGCGATGACCGCCGGAGCGGCGGTCGGGGCGCTTCCCACGTGGGCGCGCGCCGCGACCCCCTCGCCCGCATTCGCTCAGGCCGTCGGTCCGGGGCTTGATGCGCGGGCCATCGAGGGCGGGCTGTTCTTCGGCTCGGCCATCAAGCACTTCTATGTCGACGACGATCCCCGGTACGCTGGGATTGTGGCGCACGAGTGCGGCGCGATCACCACCGAAGCCGGCATGCAATGGATCGTGGTGCAGCCCGATCCGCAGACGTTCGCGTTCGACCGGACCGACGCCGTCCTGGCGTTTGGCATGGCCAACGATCTGTGGCTCCGCGGCCATGCCGTGCTCTGGCATGAGGCAGCGCCGAAATGGCTGGCGGACGAATTCCAGACGGTGTCCGACTGGGACCGCGTGGTTGCGCCGTACATCGATGCCGTCGCGGCCCGCTACGGGCAGCATCTTCGTCACTGGGACGTCCTCAACGAGGCGCTCAAGCCGGAGGACGGTCGCACCGACGGCCTCAGGTCGTGGCGCCTGTCGGAGGTGATGGGCGACGACTACGTCGTTCAGGCCTACCAGCGGGTACATGAAGCCGCGCCGGCGGTGAAGCTCTACTACAACGACTATGGCGTCGAGTACGACGATCGCCTCAGCCGCGCCTATCGCCTTAACATGCTGCGGGCGCTCGAGCGGTGGCTGAAAGCGGGCGTGCCGCTGAACGGCTTCGGCATGCAGAGCCACCTGGAAACCGCGCGGGGTCCGGTCAACGCCGCGAGCCTGCGCCGCTTTCTTTCCGACGTCGCGGCGATGGGACTCGACATCGTCATCAGCGAGCTCGACGTGCGTGAGGAGCGCTTCGACCAAACCATCGCGCGCCGCGACCGGATCGTTGCCGACGAGGCCGAACGGTTTCTCGACGCCGCGCTCGACGAGCCGCGCCTCCGCGGCATCGTCAGCTGGGGCCTGTCGGACCGCTACAGCTGGCTTCTGGATTTCCACGACAACCGCAATCGCGGTCTGCCCTACGACGAGGCGGAGAATCCCAAGCCGCTTCGTCAGGCCATTCAGCGCGCGCTGAGCAACGCGCCGGAGCGTGCGATTTGAGCCCGGTTCTTCCCGTTCCCGCCATCCGGACCGCGCCGCCATTCAATCGGGGCGGCAAAGCCCCACCCACGGAGATGGATCGTCATGAACAAGCCGTTTGAACCCGTGGCCTTCGCCGGGCTCTCGGCGAAGATCTCGGCCCGGACCGCCGTCACCGGCGTCATCGGGCTCGGCTATGTCGGGCTGCCGCTGGCCGCGGCCTGCGCCGCCAAGGGCTATCCTACCATCGGTTTCGACGTGGCAGGCGACAAGGTGGACGAGCTCAACGCCGGACGCTCCTATATCGATGCGGTCCGCTCCGGGAACCTCGAAAGCCTGGTCCAGGCGGGCCGGTTCAGTGCAAGCGCGAGCTTCGCCGGATTGAGCGCCTGCGACGTGATCATCATCTGCGTTCCCACGCCGCTTTCGGCGCATCGCGAGCCGGACCTCGGCTTCGTGACCGCGACCGCCGAGACCATCGCCGCCCATCTCCGGCCAGGCCAGCTGGTGGTGCTCGAATCGACCACCTTCCCGGGAACAACGCGCGAGATCATCAAGCCGATCCTCGAGGCGACCGGCCTGCGCTCCGGTACCGACTTCTTTCTTGGTTTCTCGCCGGAGCGTGAGGATCCGGGCAACCGCGACTTCAGCACCGTGTCGATCCCGAAGATCGTCGCCGGCGACGGGCCGGAGGCGACGAGCGCCATCGAGGCGTTCTACGCTGCCGTGGTGAACAACGTCGTCACCGTATCGTCCGTCGACGTGGCGGAGGCCACCAAGATCACCGAGAACGTCTTCCGGGCGGTGAACATCGCCCTGGTCAACGAACTGAAGATCGTCTTCGACCAGATGGGGATCGACGTCTGGGAGGTGATCGAGGCGGCGAAGACCAAGCCGTTCGGCTTCATGCCATTCTACCCGGGGCCGGGCCTCGGCGGCCACTGCATCCCGATCGACCCGTTCTATCTGACCTGGAAGTCGATCGAATACGGCGTTCCGACCCGCTTCATCGAACTCGCCGGCGAGATCAATGCGGGCATGCCGCGCTACGTTCTCGGCAAGCTGGAGGAAGCGCTCGACCGCCGGCAGGGGATCTCGCTCAGCACCGCGAAGATCCTGGTCCTCGGCCTCGCCTACAAGAAGAACGTCTCGGACATCCGCGAGAGCCCGTCGCTGAGGATCCTCGAACTCCTCGACAAGCGCGGCGCGTACGCCGACTACCACGACCCGCATGTGGCGATCATCCCGCCAACGCGCGAGCACGCGAGCCTGGCCGGGCGCCGGTCGGTGGCGGTCTGCGCGGAGACCCTGGCGGGCTACGATGCCGTCGTCGTCGTCACCGATCACGAGGCGGTCGACTACAGCCTGGTGTGCTCAAACGCCAGACTCGTCGTCGACACCCGTAACGTCTTCGCCAAGGCGGGCCTCGCCGGCGACAACATCGTCAAGGCCTGATCCTGATTGCCCAGCGGCTGTCTGCCTCCGGCGGAAAGGCCGGGCGCCATTCCCAGGGATTGTCGTGAGCGTGACCTAGGCGGCGAGCGCGTTGACGACGCCGTCGGCAAAGCGCGTCGCCATGTGCTCGATTGAGTAGGTGCCGAGCGCCGTGGCACCGCCGGCCTTGAGCCGATCGCGGAACGCGTCCTCCTGCAAGACCCGGATCACCGCCGCCGCGTAGGCGGCGGCATCGTTGGCGTCCTTCACCACCACCCCGTTTTCGCCGTCGACCAGGTAGTCGATCTCCGGACCGTGGAGGGCGAAATCGGTCGTCACCATCGGCGCGCCGTAGACGAAGGAATCGAGCACGGCGAGACCCGCGGCGCCGGGCATCAGCAACACCTTGCCGAGGCTGGTCAGCAGCGTCTTCTCGCGTCCGAATTTCGGCCCCACATAGCGCACCCAGTCGTGCTTGCGGGCGGCGGCTTCGGCAAGCGGCGCATCCTCGCCGCCGCCGATCACCAGCAGATGGAAATCCGGCACCGCCTCGCGGACGCGCTCGGCCGCATCGAGCAGAAACCCGATGCGCTTGAGCGGATAGAGGGCGCCGACATAGACGCCGACATTTTTCGAGCCGCCGAAGAGTTCGGTGCGTTTCGCCTCCTGCTCGGCGGTGGTGAGGCTGGCGACCTCGGCCGCCATCGCCGCGGTGTCGATGGCATTGTTGAAGACCGTGATCTTCTGCCGCGGGAAGCCGGCCGCCGCGACGATATCGGCCGAGCGCTGCGTATAGGCGAACCACCAGTCGACCTTGCCCAGCCAGAAGCGCTTGAAGCGCTCGGAGGCACTGTTCGGGTTTGTCGCCTGGAAGTTCCTGGCATGGCCGAAAAACGCCGTCCGGCAGCCGCGCATGCTCGCCGCCAGCTGGAGCGCGTAGTTCACCAGCAGACTGTTTTCCTGCTGGAGGATCACCAGGTCCCTGGAGAGGCCCGTGCGGAAGGCGTGCTGGTAGCGGAGCTGCAGCGGCCCGAGCTTCCACAGGCTGCATTTGACGTCGGTCGCCCACGGCAGCGAAACCAGGTCGCCTTTGGGATGGGCGAGACGCGGGTCCGACGAATAGATGACGTCGTAGTCGATGCCCCGAGCGGCGAGGATCTCCCTGACGCGCTCGTTGAACGGCGCGCGGTACTGGAACGAGTAGGGATAGACGTAGGCGACCGACTTATCGCTCATGATGTTTGCTCAACGCACCGACGGTCGCCCTTCCGACGACGGCTCATACGCCCAGTCGATCGAGAACCGCCCGCACCGCCCGGATCACTCGCCCCGGCTGGTGGATCCGGAACGTCTTCCTGACGTGGTCGTCGACCGTCCAGACGGCCGTCGTGCCCGCCACGAAGTCGGTGCTGTCGCCGGCGCGCAGCGTGAATTTCTTGCCCATGTATTCGATGTCGGCCGAGCCTTCGAGGATGTAGATCGTCTCGTCGACCCCGTAGTGCCACTCGAAGCTGGCCGGCCCGATGCATTCCCAGATGCCGCTGGTCGACGACCAGGAGGCTGAGCGCTCGAAGACGGCCGCGTGGAAGATGGGCGAGCCCGAGTGGATCCAGGACGGATCGATCGTACGCGGTTCGAGCTCATGGTGTTCGCCGGCGCCAAGGCCGTCCTTGTAGCCGATGAAGGCCGGCGCCTTCGCCGCCAGATCGACCGCCAGCACAAGGCCGAGGGTGGCGGCGATGACCAGGAGGTAGGGCGTCATCCGGCGCGACTCCCGACCGGCTTCCTTCTGCCCCGCCGGCCTCCCGCCGTTCAGGACCGACAGAACCCGAGTGACTCCATAGTTGCGCTGACGATCGTCCATTGAGTGGCCTCCAGTGTAGACAATCCAAATTGTCTAAAGAACAGCATAAATAGTCAACAATACTGTAGTAATTGCCGTGGTGAGAGAATAAATTAACGTTACTGCTTAAGCGTGATGGCAGGAAACCATTGGTTCTTGATTGCCGGCATGAGTGGAAGTGCCTCCATGCCAGGGTCGCCGGCCGCGCCGTCGGCCGCGTCTAAAGCGGCGCTTGCTCGACGGCGCGGGGCAGGGGGGCGCTGTCGCGCCGCCTGAGTCGCCCGCCGATCAGCGCATCGAGCTCGTAGAGGCTCCAGTTCGGCTCGATGACATGGCGCGGCATGAGCAGGAGATCGCTCTCCGCCGTCGCCGCACCATGCGTCGTGGTGAAGAACGAACGGAAGCCAGCCTCGGCCGCCAGTCTTGGGGCACGGTCAGTGCGAAAATCATGACCCGGGAGACCCCACGGGCAGGCGAAGTGCCGGATGGGCATATGCGTGGCGAAGGCAAGCGCGGCTTTGGAAGCCTCGAACTCCCATCGCGCTTCGGTGTCGCTGAGGCCGATCATGCGGCGGTGCGTGTGGGAGTGAGACCCCACAGCCATACCCGCACTGCACCAGGTCGCGAGGTCGCCGCGCGACATATAACCGGATTGTCGGTCCGATGATTCGATCGGCGGCTGGTCGAGGAACGAGCCAATCATGAAAGCGATCGCCGGGATCTTTCGGGCCGTGAGCACCGGGAGCGCGACGTCGACGGTGTCGGCATAGCCGTCGTCGAAGGAAACCAGGAAGAAGCGCCCCTTCAGGGCCTCGCCGGACCGCACCAGATCGATCGCCCGGTCCACGTCAACGAACGTGCCATGGCGACCGAAGTAATCCAGTTGTTGCGCGAAGCGCGCCTGATGTTCGGCAGCAACGTGATGGTAGCAGAGTGTGTGGAGACCCATGGGCGCGTGGGCGATCTTCCAGAGCAGAGCCTTCGCCGACAGGATCGCATGACGGATGCCCGGCGTATCGCGGGCGAGGAGTTTCAGCCGCTTGCCGAGTCCCGGTCGCCCACGTGGCGCGTATTCGGCGCCACGGAAGGGTGACGACCGGGAGGCTTGTACTGTCGCATCGTCCGCCATTCGATTCTCCAACGTGGTGTCGACGGGGCCGGGAGCGGCCGTCGTCGCCCCTTGTCAGTGTCCGTGGGTCACCCGATAGACCTCGACGAGATTGCCCATCAGGCCATTGACCTTGCCGGCTGCGCGCAGGATCCGACATTTTGCGGCAAACCGCTGGTTGGGCGACCAGAACAGGAAGGCGTAGCCGGCGACACCGACGGCGAAGCCGGCAACGATCTTCGCCGTCTCCTTCTGATACGACCATCCGGTCGGTCGCCGTCTCGACCGCACATGCGTCCACGACGCCCCTTGGGCGAAGACGCGGCGGCCGACGAACTGGCGCGTTGCCCGGCTTGCCGGGATGAACTCGGTGACCACCGCCCGCGGCGAGAAGGCAAGGGTGTGCTGCTCGTCCCGCGCCCGAAGGAAGAAATCGTCGTCCTCGCCGCCGGCCAGCCCGTAGTCCGGTTGGAACCACGGCCTCGCCATCAACTCGAAGACCGAGCGGCGGACCACCAGCCCGCAGGTATTGTGCAGCGTCGGCACGACGCCTTCGGTCCAGCTTCGCTTCCGCATCGCCGAATACAGCGCCTCGACGTCGGCGTCGGGGGCGCGCTCGTAGGCGTGCGCGATGCTGGCGCCGGCCATGCCGGCGCCGGTCTGATCGAGCAGGCCGATCAGCACCTCCAGCCAGTCGGGCGCCGGCCACGAATTGTCGTCGAGCATGGCGATGAACGCACTGTCGCCCTCAGCCAGCGCAGCCTCGACAAGGACGTTCCGCGCCTGCGCGATGCCGCGCTCAGGTGCGACGACGGCGGTGAGCGGAAGCGGGTAGCCGTCGGCGATCATCTCCCGGCAGATGGCCAGTCCTTCGGCACCCTCGGGATCGTTGTCGGCGACCACTACATGGATCGCGAGGTCACCGGTCAGGCCGGGCAGCTCGGCCAGCACGCGCTTCAGCCCGAGCGGTCGTTTGAAGGTCGCTATGCAGACCGAGACCCGTGTCGTCATGGCGTCGCCTCCACGGCGTCGGCGCGGGCGACATGCGACGCCGTCCCCTCTGCGGGGAGAGGCTCGGTGCGCTGTGTCGATGCGAGAAACGCGATCAGGATGAACATCATGTCCGAAGCGTTCTCGGAGACGAGAAGCTCGGATTCCATCAGGTTGCTGCAGCCGAGCAGGACCAGGATGGAAAGACAGAACCACGACAGGCTGGCGCTTCGCCCGGCGATCATGCCGCAGCGGCGGACGACCTTTCCGATCACGATGAGGTAGAGGGTGAAGCCGACGACTCCCTCGGTCAGGATGGTGTCGAGGAAGCCGTTATGCCCGTGGGCCATCGAGGCGATGAAGGGCAGCTCGGCCCGGAATTTCGGCGAGTTGGGAATCCCCCAGAAGCCCTGATAGCCATAGCCGAGGATCGGCCGCTCCTTGATGTAGTCCCACACGAAAGCCCAGATCTGGGTGCGGCCGGTAAACGTCGCGTCATGGAACAGGAAGAGCAGAACGTCCGAGGTGTCGAAACCGAACAGCCGGCTGGCGAGGAGATAGGTGGCGACAGTCATGCACAGGCCGAAGAGGATTGCGACCAGCGGCGAGACCAGCAGCCAGCGCGCCAGCAGATAGAGCAGCACGCCACAAAGCGGCGCCAGGGCAGCCAGCCCGATCGCCGTCTTCGACTCGCTCTTGAGGAGCAGGAAGACGCAGGCGAGCGCTGCCACAAATGCGACGACCCGGACGGCGCGCCTGCCGGAGAAAAGGAAATAGAGGGTGAACATGAAGACGAGGGCGATCGCCGCGCCGAGCGAGTTCTTGTGCGTGTAGATCCCCGCGTGACCGATCGGGCTCGGCGGCCGGGTGGCAACCGCAGCGAGGTTGGCGAGCAGGACGACGATCATCAGCCCGAAGATGAACGACAGCACCCGGCGGGTATCGCCGGCCGTCAGCACCGACATGAAGACGGTGAGGACGATCAGTGCCTGATAGAGCGATTTCCTCAAGGTGAAGGTGGGGTCGAGCGACCACGCGGCGGACACGACGGCGAAGGCGAGAAACACCCCGAACCAGCCAAGCAGGTTCTTCTGCAGGCTTGGCACCGGCGGACGAACCATGAGGAATGCGGCCAGCGACATGAGGAACAGGATCGGTATGTAGATCCGGGTCAGCGCGAACGGGCCGCCCTCGGCGTCCGGCGCCTGGAAGGCGGAGGTCGCGGTATAGGCCGGGGTCGCATAGGCAAGCGGCCAGATGAGGAGCGTGTAGGCGATCAGCAGCATCGGGATGGCGGCGGCCACCGACCGGGCGAGCGCCGTCGACGGCAGCACTTGGGGCGGGGTGAACGTGGCCTCGGCCGACATCAGACCGTCGCCTCCCGAAGGCGTTCGCGGGTCGGCATGAACCAGACGAGGGCAGCCCCGAGGCAAAGTTGCCCGAAGGTGAGGATCACCAGCGTCGTGTAGAGCGGCACCGGAAACACGAGCGCCGTCATCAGTACCAGCACGCCGATGGCGTTCGCCATGACGAGCAGCGCCAGCTCGCGGAACCGCTCGGTCGCCTGATAGGCCCAGCCGAGAGCGCGGACGGGCTCGGACACGATCGTGTAGGCGCACCAGGCGAGGACGATGTCGGCGAGTCCCGGATACTTGTCCTGGAAGACGAAGTGATCGAGCCAGTCCCAGGCGAAATAGATCACCGCGAAATAGGCGGTCGCCAGCGCCGTTATGCAGGCGATGCTGACATACAGAAGAGTCAAGGCACTCGCCGGTGCATCGTTGCGGAAATGCGCGGCCATCCGTGGCAGCGCGACCCGTCCCCACGCCAGACTGATCAGCGATAACGGGCTGACGATGAAGCGGCCGACCTGGAGGATGCCGGTCGCCGCCGTGCCGCGGAGGATTTCGACAATGAAGAGGAAGGTGCGGCTCTGCACCTCGGCGGAAACGCCGCCGGTAAGCGACCACCGGGTCATGGAAAAATACGGTCGGTACGCACCCAATGCGGCACCCACTTCGCGAAGAACAATATGAAGGTTCGGGCGCACAATCAGGATCGCGGCGCAGTTGCCAACCGCGATGCAGATCAGGAAGGCGACCTGCGGCGGCAACACCTGGTTCAGCGGCCACAACAAGAGGAGCGAGACCACGACCGATGACGCGTCGACCCTCAGGCAGGTGCGCATGTCGCCGATTGATATCGAAACGCTGCGGGAGAGCTCGCGAACGAGACCGGAGGCGACCATGGCGACCGCCGCTGCGGTCTCGAGCGGTGTGAAACCAATGGCGGCGAGCAGCACCACCGTAGCGACCACCGCGGCCGCGAGGATATAGACATCGAAGGTACAGACGACGCGGAGGATCCTCGCCTGATCGGCAGCCAGGCGTCCGTACACCTTGACCATCAAAGGCGTGCTGACGAGGGCAAGCTGGATCGCCAGGAAAATGAAGAACGCCGACATCGAGAGGGCGAAGCGGCCGACCGCCTCGGCGTCGCCCATGCGCATCAACAGGAAGCCGAACAGGACGGACTGGGCGCTGAGGACGCCCTGATCGATCACCGAAAGTGCGATCGCCCGCTTCACGGTGACGGCGGCGAGCCACTCAGCCGCGAGACGAGGGCTTCGATGGTCGCGATCGATCGGAAGTTCTCCGGCGTGATGTCGGTGGGCGGGATCATCACGTCGAATTCGGCCTCGACCGCCAGCATGAGATTGACCATATCGACGGAGGTCATTCCGATTTCGATCAGATCGTCGTCGATCGAAAGCGCCTGTCGTCGCGCGGTCTCACCGGAGACGTTGCCGGCAATGATGTCTTCCACCAACGCGACAATCCGGATTTCCGACGTCACGACGGGTTGCTCGAGCGTTTGCATGAGGCCGCACCCTGCAATTTTGTTCAAATTGGAGTTACTTTTCGCCTCTCGGCCAAGACTGTCAAATCATAAGAGTTTAGCTTCGGTACACGCGACAGATTAACCTTAACACTTAATATTACCTCGATAGATAAAGTCGATATCCGCTGTCGCTTGGTAGACAGCCGAGGCAATTTATTCAAATTTACTCAAATCGCCGTCGATCCTGGTGCATCGGGAATGAGGCATTGCGGCGGATCACTCGGCGCCAATAGACAGGAGTGCAAGGTCGATGACGGCGGTCGATGTTCTCGAATCCAGAACGCCACTTTCGCGGACGGGGGCCAACGGCCACGCCATCCAGCCTGATGTTGCGACCGGCGACCTCGCCATGCGGATCGCGGCGACGGCAGCAATCGCCCGAGCCAATGCTGCGACGGTCGACCGCGACGGTTGCTTTCCGCAAGACGCCATAACCAGCGCACGCGCCGAGCGCCTGATGGGCATCATGGTGCCGCGCGCGCTGGGCGGCGAGGGCGCCACAATCGGCGAGGTCGCCGATGTCTGCTACCGGCTCGGCCAGGGCTGCGCCTCCACCGCGATGATCTACGCCATGCACCAGATCAAGGCTGCCTGCCTGGTCCGGCACGGCCGGCAGCGACCCGTGGCACCAGCGCCTGCTCCGCCGCATCGCCGGCGAGCAGCTTCTGCTTGCCTCGTCGACGACGGAAGGCAGGGGCGGCGGCAACGTGCGCTCCAGTGCGGCGGCGATCGAGCGCGACGGCTCGGCGATCAGCCTCGAGCGGAGCGCGACGGTGATTTCCTACGGCGCCTAGGCCGACGGCATCGTGACGACGGCGCGCCGCTCCGATGACGCCGAGGCGTCCGACCAGGTGCTCGTCGCGTTCCTCAAGGAGGACTACACGCTCGAGCCGCAGGTGTCTTGGGACACGCTCGGCATGCGCGGCACCTGCAGCGCCGGCTTCACGCTCAAGGCCGCTGGCGAGGCCGAGCCAGATCCTGCCCGGTCCCTTATGACAAGATCCACGTTCAGACGATGACGCCGGTCGCCCATCTCCTGTGGGCTTCGGTGTGGACGGGAATCGCGGCGGCCGCGGTCGAGCGCGCCCGGCTGTTCGTCCGCAACGCGGCGCGCCATTCCAACGGCCAGCTGCCGCCGGGGGCGAACCGCATCACCGAGCTCACCGCGTCGCTGATGAAGCTGCGCAGCCTGATGGATTCGGCGCTCCGCCGTTTCGAGCAGGCGGCGGATGACGAGCGCGCCCTGTCGTCGGTCGACTTCCAGACGGCGATCAACCTCCTCAAGGTCGAAGCGTCGGAGCAGGCGGTCGCCATCGTCATGACGGCGCTGCGCGCCTGCGGCCTGTCGGGCTACCGCAACGACGGCGACTTCACCATCGGCCGCTACCTCCGCGACGTGCTGTCGTCGCCGATCATGATCAACAACGACCGCATCATGTCCAATGTCGGCACGTCGGCGCTGATGGTCGGCATTCCCGACTCCCTGCATGGCTAAGACTGAAACAACCATCGGAGCCCGATGATCATGAACGTAGCGATGAGAGCCCCGGCTCAGGCGACGTCCCCCGACACCCGCCATCCGGCCGATACGCTTGCCGAAGCCCTGTTCCAGCCGATGGGGGTCGCCGGCGTCTATGCGCGAACCGAGCTCTACGAGCATATCGTCGAGCGCCTGACGGCATGGGTTTCGCGGAAGCGCCCGGCGGACACCGAGATCCTGCGCTTTCCTCCGGTAATGAGCCGCGCCGATCTCGAAAAGGCAGGCTACCTCAAGAGCTTCCCGAACCTGCTCGGCTGTGTCTGCGCTCTCCACGGCAGCGAGGACGACATTCGCTCGGCCGCCGACCGCCACGCGGCAGGCGGCGACTGGACCACCTCTTTGTCTCCGGCCGATCTGGTTTTGAGTCCGGCCGCCTGCTACCCGGCCTATCCGCTGGCAGCGGCCCGCGGGCCGGTCCCGCGCGGCGGGCTGCGCTTCGACGTCGCCGCCGACTGCTTCCGTCACGAGCCTTCCAGCGATCTCGACCGGCTGCAGTCGTTCCGCATGCGCGAGTACGTCTGCATCGGCACGGCGGAAGAGGTGACGGCGTTCCGCGACGGCTGGATGCACCGCGCGCCGGACTTCGCCGCCGAGCTCGCCCTGACGCACAGCGTCAAGCCGGCGAGCGACCCGTTCTTCGGCCGCACCGGCCAGGTGATGGCGGTGAGCCAGATCCAGCAGGCTCTCAAGTTCGAGTTCCTGGTGCCGCTCCATTCGGCAGAGAAGCCGACCGCCTGCATGAGCTTCAACTATCATCGCGATCACTTCGGCACGACCTGGGGGATCAACGACCGGTCGGGCGCGCCGGCGCACACCGCCTGCGTCGCTTTTGGTATGGACCGCCTGGCGGTCGGCCTGTTCTGGACGCACGGTCTCGACCTCGACAAGTGGCCGGGCGTCGTCCGCGACGCGCTGATGCTCTGACCGGGCTTCTGGCAAAGAGATTGGAAACGGCGCCCGCGTGGCGCCGTTTTTCGTTACGCCGTGTTGCCGGCGTCGACGGTGAGGACGGTACCGGTGATGTTGCGAGCGCCGTCGCTGAGCAGGAATTCGACGCTGCTCGCGATGTCGTCGACCTCGGGAAGGCGGTGCAGGGCGCTCCGCCGCATGATCCGCTCGCGCTGCTTGCCGTCCATGCCGTGGGTCATCTCGGTGTCAACGAAGCCCGGCGCGATGGCGTTGACGTTGACCCCGACCTGGCCGACCTCGCGGGCAAGCGAACGGGTGAAGCCGATCAGGCCCGCCTTGGTCGTGCTGTAGACGGACAGGCCGTTGTAGCCGGTGAAGCCGACGATCGACGCGACGTTGACGATGCGTCCGGCGCGCTCGTTCATCATTGAGCGGACCACGTATTTCGTCAGGATGATCGGCGACAGCGTGTTCAGCCGGACCAGCGTCTCGATCTGCGCATTGTGCATGGTGGCGAGCAGCCCGGACGTGCCGATGCCGGCATTATTGACCAGGCCGTAGACCGGGCCGAAGTCGTGGCGGATCCCGGCAACCAACGCCGGGATGGCGTCGGTCTCGGATAGGTCGAAGGGTACGAAATGCACCGCACCGGGACCGCAGCGCCGCGCTTCGTCGATTGCCGCGGCAAGCGGGTCGGAGGTCTTGCGGGCGATCGCGATGACCCGGTAGCCGGACGCTGCGAGCTTCGCGGCGATCCCCAGTCCGAGCCCGCGGCTGCCGCCGGTGACGATGACGTTACGCATGGTCGCGCGCCAATTTGCCGGCGGTCGTCACGTCGAGCGACGGCACGAAACGGATTGCGGCCGGGACCTTGTGCTGGGGAAGCGCCTGGCGGCAGAAGCGGGTGATTTGGTCCTTGAGCGCGTCGCCGGCCAGGCCGGCGCCCATGTCGGGCGGCTCGCCGTCGAGCACGACGTCGGCGACGACGATCGCGCCCATGATGGGGCTCTTGCGTGCCTTCACCAGCGACATCCGCACGCCGGGTTGCCGGTTGATGACCGCCTCGACTTCTTCCGGGTGCACCTTCAGTCCGCCGACATTGATGATGCCGCCCCGCCGGCCGACGAAGTAGTAACGGTCGCCGCGCCGCTCGACCATGTCGCCGGTGTCGATGAATCCGTCGGCGTCGACGAGGCGGTCCGGTGCGGCGCCGAGGTAGCGGCTGGCGGCGCGGGTCGAGCGGATGCGGAGCGACCCGTCCTCGACCCTGATCTCGGTGTCGTTGCCGTGCTCTTCCACCAGACTCGCCGGAAACCCTTCGAGCCCGTCATCGACGGTAAATCCGACGCCTGCCTCGGTCGACGCGTAGGCATGGCCGATGGCGGCTTGCGGATAGCTCTCGCGGAGGGCGTTGAGGATGGCCTGGTCGGCGATCTCGCCGGACAGCCGCACGTATTCCGGCGCGATGGCCTGTGCCGTCCCGCACATCAGCGCGCGACGCCAGTGCGACGGCGTGCCGGAGATGTGGGTCACGCCGGCATCGGCCAGGCGATGGAGGTGGTCGACGACCGGTTCGCCGGCCTCCGGCAGGACGAGAGAGCTGGGCGCGAGCATGGCGCGAAGGAAGATCTGCAGGCCGCCATAGCGGCGGATGTCGTAGAACGTCGCCCACACCATCGGCCGGGCGCGGGGTGGCACCGGCCTGATTGCGGCGGTGAGCCCTGCCAGGCTGTGCACCACCATCTTCGGCACGCCCGTCGTGCCCGAGGTGAGCAGCACCCATTCTGTCGCGCGTTCGATATCCGCGTCGGCGGTCCGGCGGACGAGCGGCAGCCCGCAATGGGCGACGAGGGGAACACCGAGAGCGGCAAAGGTGGCCGGGTCGAGATCGGAGACGATCGTGTCCACCTCCGCGTCGGCGATCACGGCGGGCAGGTAGTCGGAGCGGAGATCGGGCGGGGCGACAACCAGCCGGCCGGCCAGCCCATCGAGCTCGATCAGCGCCAGGGCGGCGGTCAGCTGGTCGCCGGTGACGACGAGCACCGAACGTCCGGCGAACTCGGCCTGCTCGACGTCGAGGCACGAGCCCCGCGCGATATCGTCGAGGGCGACGCCCTGGCGAGCGCCGAGGATGCGCCGGTCCGCGAGGTCCGTTCCGCTGAGTGCGCCCCGCAACGACATGGGGCTATGCTGCGGCATCCTCGTACAGCCTGACGAACTCGCCGAGGGTCACCGGGAAATTCACGTCGTCCAACTCGGTGAACGGATCGTAGCCGAGCGTATCCTCCAGCTTCGCCACCAGCAGCGCGAAACACAGGGAATCGAGGCCCGAACTCGATCAGGACGAGTTCGTCGGTCAGCGGGGCGAGTCTCTTTTCTTGTTGATCGGCAACGACTTCTATCTGCGAGAGGACCGTTAACCTTACAGACATCTTGGTGCTTTCTCACAATTTGCTTGTTGGCCCGAATATATTAAAGTTCAAAAACCGGTACAAGTTTAATGACTATTCATGGTGAACGCCGCCGATGATGGCATCCCAATCGAAGATCCGCTGCCGCCAGATAGGCGTCTCCGACCTCAATTCCGTCATCGACCTGCTCGAGCGGGGGTTCCCCAGCCGGACGAGGGACTACTGGGTTCGCGGCCTCGAACGGCAAACCGGACGGCCGGTGCCGTGCGGCCTGCCGCAATTCGGATACCTGCTCGAAAGCGAAGGGAAGACGGTCGGCGTCCTGCTGCTCCTCTTCACGTCCTTCGACGTGGGCGAGAGCAAGCCCGAGATCCGCTGCAACCTGTCGAGCTGGTATGTCGAGCCCGCTTTCCGGAGCTGCGCGTCGCTGCTGGTTTCGGTGGCGCTCCGCCATAAGGGCGTCACCTACATGAACATCTCTCCCGCTCCGCACACCTACCCGATCATCGAGGCGTTCGGCTTCGCCCCCTATTGCACCGGGCAGTTCACGGCACTGCCGTGGCTCAACTCACTGCGCCCGGGCATCCGGGTCAAGGAGGTGCCGCCGGATGACGTCGGCGATTTGCAGCTGCCTGCCCCGGAGCGCGAGCTGTTGTCGACCCATGCAGGATATGGCTGCCTCACCCTCGCGTGTTCGGCGCCCGACGGCGACCACCCGTTCGTCTTCCAGCGCTTCATGCGAGTGCGGGGCCGGGTGCCATGCATGCGGCTCATCTATTGCCGCGAGGTGGATGAGTTCGTCCGCTTTGCCGGACCGCTGGGGCGCACCCTTCTGCGTCGCGGCATCCCGTGGGTCATGCTCGATTCGAATGGCCCGGTGGCGGGGCTCTTTGGCGTCTTCCAGGACGTTGAGGGGCGGAAATACTTCAAGGGTCCGGACAAGCCCCGGCTCGGCGACCTCGCCTATACCGAGCTTCCCCTGTTCGGGCCGTAGCGCCAAGGAACGCGTTGACATGTACGCTCCCGAAAAGACCCGAACCGCCGCCGAGGTGCTGGTCGACCAGCTCATTCGGAACGGGGTGAAGCACGTGTTCTGCGTGCCCGGTGAGAGCTATCTCGGCGTGCTCGATGCCTTTCACGACCGCGACATCACGGTGACGGTGTGCCGCCAGGAGGGCGGCGCGGCGATGATGGCCGAGGCGGTCGGCAAGGCGACCGGCCGTGCCGGGCGTCTGCTTCGTGACGCGCGGGACCGGGCGCGACCAACGCGATGCCCGGCATTCACATCGCCGACCAGGATTCGACGCCGCTGATCCTGTTCGTCGGCCAGGTCGACCGTCGACGTTCGTGACCGCGAGGCGTTCCAGGAGATCGACTGTCGCGCCGTGTTCGGCAGCATGACCAAGTGGGCGACCGAGATCGACGACGCGGCCCGTGTCCCGGAGATCGTCTCGCGCGCCTTCCACACGGCGACCGGCGGCCGGCCCGGTCCGGTGGTGATCGGCCTGCCGGCCGACATGCTGAAGGAACGCGTCGCCGTTGCCGACGCGCCGGTCTTCGCGCCGGTGGAGGCGGCGCCGGGCAAGGCCGAGATAGCCCGGCTTCGAGACCTTCTTGTCGAGGCGAAGCGCGCCGATCGTGATCCTCGGCGGCAGCCGATGGAACGAGGAAGCACGCGACGCCGTGCATCGCTTCGCCGAGCGGTTCCACCTGCCCGTGGCGACGAGCTACCGGCGCGCTGCCGCTGTTCGATCCGCTGCATCCGATCCTACGCCGGCGATCTCGGCATTGGCCCGAACCCGAAGCTCATTGCCCGGATCAAGAAGGCCGATCTCGTCATGCTTTGCGGCGGCCGTCTCGGCGAGATCCCGTCGCAGGGCTACACCCTGTTCGACGTCCCGGATCTCAGACGACCAGGCTGGTCCACGTCTATCCGGGCGCCGAGGAGATCGGCCGCGTCTATCATCCACACCTCGCCATCCAGTCCGGTCCGATCCGTTTCGCCGAAGCCCTCAATGAGCTGGAGCCGCCGGCCGATATCGCGTGGCGCAAGGAGACGGATGCCGCGCACGCCGAGTATTTAGCGTGGACGAAGCACGCCGACCGACCAGCCGGGCGGCGTCAATCTCGGCGCCGTGTTCGTCTGGTTGCGCGAGACCCTGCCGGCTGACGCCATCCTCTGCAACGGAGCCGGCAATTACGCCGCCTGGATCCATCGCTTCTATCGCTTCCGGGGTCTCGCCACCCACATCGCACCGACCTCGGCGTCGATGGGCTACGGCATGCCATCGGCGGTCGCCATGAAGCGGCTCTATCCGGAGCGAACGGTGGTCTCGGTCAACGGCGACGGCGATTTCCTGATGAATGGCCAGGAATTCGCCACCGCCGCCCAGTACGACCTGCCGATCATTACCGTCATCTGCGACAACGGCATGTACGGTACCATCCGTATGCATCAGGAGCGTGAGTTTCCGGAGCGGGTGTCGGGGACGAGCTGAAGAACCCCGATTTCGCCGCCTATGCGCGCGCCTTCGGCGGCTTCGGCGTCACGGTGGAGAGGACCGAGGATTTCCCGGCTGCGTTCCACGCCGCCGAGGCGTCGGGCAACCCCGCCATCATCCATCTGAAGATCGATCCGGAGGCGATCACGCCGGCGACGACGCTCACCGGCATCCGGGAACACGCCCTGGCGCGCGGTCGAAGCTGACCGCGAAGCCCCCCGGCCAGTTAACTGTGGGCGTATTCCCAATAGAGCTTGCGGGCCTTGCGGAAGAAGGGGCCGGGCTGCAGATCGCGGTCGTCGATCCGCGTCACCGGCATGGCCTTCGAGAAATTGCCCGATGAGAAGATCTCGTCGGCGTCCTCGAAGTCGGCATAGGTCAGCGACTTCTCGACGACGGTCTCGCCATCCTCGCGGAGCAGGCTGATGACGCGCTGCCGGGTGATGCCGTTGAGGAAGGTGCCGTTCGGCACCGGCGTGTAGACGATGCCGTCCCTGGCCATGAAGACGTTGGCGTTGCCGAGTTCGGCGACGTTCCCCATCACGTCCCGCATGATGCAGTTGCCGAAGCCGCGGGCGTGCGCCTCGATCATGGCGCGGGAGTTGTTGGGGTAGAGACAGCCTGCCTTGGCCTTCATCGGCGCGGTCTCGTCGGTGGGGCGACGATAGGGCGACAGGGTGATCGACGTGCCAACCGGCTCCGGCATCGGCGACTCATAGAGGGACAGGCACCAGTTCGTCGTCTCCGGATCGAAGCGCACCCCGCCGCCGGCGCCGCCACCCTCCGCCCAGTACATCGGCCGGATGTAGAGGGCGGCGTTGCGATCGAAGCGCGCGATCCCCTCGCGGGCGAGTTCCATCCAGGTTTCCTCCGATACCTTGGGCTTCAGGTTGAGGTGGCCCGCCGACCGGTTGACCCGGGCGAGGTGCAGATCGAGGTCGGGCGCAACACCCTCGAAGGCGCGGGCACCGTCGAACACCACTGACCCGAGCCAGGCGCCATGGCTGCGTACGCCCATGATCGGGACGTTGCCCTCGTGCCAATCCCCTTCGAAGAACGTCCAGGTCTGCGACGGAGCTTGTGACTTCAGGCCCGTTGTCATGACATTACCCTTTCACAACCTTGACGAGGCTTGCGTAAGAGTGCCCCAAAATGGGCCATGCCGCTCCAGCAATATCTGCGGGGCAATCGCCATGCCAGCGCCAGCAGCCTGCGGCAGACCGGGCCGGCATGGTCGAGCGATGTTTACTCACCCGCATGGGTGATCTAAGGCTCTCCGGTCCGCCCGCAAAGAGGCCCCCCCTTTTCAGCACATGTCTCTCGACCCGCACGCGAAGCGCCTCCTCGACATGATGGCGGTCGCGAGCCCCAAGGCCGGCTCGCGGGTGACGGTGGAGGCGCGTCGCGAATCCTTCCGCAAGCTGATGGCGCTGTCCCGTTCCGAGGCGCCGGTGATGGGGCTCAACCAGACCATTCCGGGGCTGGCCGGTCCCATTCCACTGCGCACCTATACGCCGGCGACGAAGCCGCGGGTCAGGCTCCCCGCCTTGATCTTCTTCCACGGCGGTGGCCTGGTTGCCGGGAGCCTCGACACCCATGACGCGCTGTGTCGCACGCTCGCCGAGGGCATTGGTGCGAAGGTCATCGCGGTCGACTACCGGCTTGCACCCGAGCATCCCTTTCCGGCGGCGATCGACGACAGCTTCGCCGCGACGCAATGGGTCTTTGCCAACGCCGCTACGCTGGAGATCGACCCGGACCGGATCGCGGTCGGCGGTGATTCGGCCGGCGGGACGCTCGCCGCCGTCGTCACCCAGATGGCGAAAGAGGCAGACGGACCGCGGATCGCGTTCCAGCTTCTCCTTTGCCCGGTGCTCGATTTCGGCGCCGAGTCGCCGTCGCGGCGTGACTTCGCCGAAGGCTATCTGCTCGACCGGACGACGATGGAGACCGACCTCGCCCACTATGCGCTGGGCGACCTGATGGCCCCCCGGGTGTCGCCGCTCCGTGCGGTCGATCTGAGCGGCCTGCCGCCGGCCGCCATCCACACCGCGGAGTTCGATCCGCTGCGCGACGAGGGCGAGGCCTACGCCAAACGGCTCGCCGATGCCGGCGTCGCGGTCAGCCATACCTGTCACGCCGGCCTGATCCACCATTTCTACGGCCTCACCAAGGTCATCCCGTCGGCTTCGACGGCGATGGATATGATCTGCCGGGAGGCGAGAGCGAGCCTCGCGCAGCGGAGCCGCGCGGTTGCCGAGAAACCGCACCGCGCGGGTCAAAGGCGAATCCGGCCGGCCCGGATCAGGTCGAAGAGTTCGCCATCCAGGCGCACATAGACGCCGAGCCGCGGATCGTCGAAATAGAGCAGATCGGCGATACCCGACGGATCGAAGCCCTCCGCTGCCAGACTGTGCGTCTTCGGCTTGAAGGTCTCGGTCATCTCCAGTTCGTCGCGGATGCGCAGGAACAGCGGCCGCGCATAGGCGGGAAGTCGGTCCGCGAGGTGCGCCCTCAAGACGCTGGGATCGAAGGATGGATCGACCACCAGCGCCGCCATGCCGGCGCGCCCCTCCGCGCCGGGGACCTCCACGCCATAGACATGGGCCGCCAGCACACCGGGACAGGCGGAGACCGCCTCCTGCACCTCCAGCGTCGCGACGTTCTCGCCCTTCCAGCGGAACGAGCCGCCGACCCGATCGACGAAATAGAAGAAGCCCTTCTCGTCCTTGCGCATCAGGTCGCCGGTGCGGAACCAGGCGTCGCCTTCGGCAAAGACGTTGCGGAGGATCTTCTTCTCGGTTTCCACGTCGCTGGTGTAGCCGTCGAAGCGCCCCGAAGGACCGGAGCCGCCGGAGATCTTGCCGATCGCCTCGCCGACCTCGTTGCGGGAAGAGCGGATGCAGCGGCCCTCTGCGTCGCGGACCGGGGCGCCAGTCTCCATGTCGAATTTGACGATAGCGGCCGGGAAGCGGTGGGCGAGGAAAGGGGGGATGCGGCCGATCGCGCCGGGCTTCCCCTCGGCATTATAGAGCGAGAAGCTGCCTTCCGTTGCCGCATAGAACTCGAGGATGCCCGGGATCGCGAAGCGCTGCCTGAAGGCCTCCCATACGTCCGCCCGCAACCCATTGCCGCAGCAGAGGCGGAGGCGATGCCGATGCTCGCCCGGGCTCGGCGGCGCGGCGAGGAGATAGCGGCAAAGCTCGCCGATATACTGGAACAGCGTGCAGTCGAAGCGGACGATGTCGTCCCAGAACTGACTGGCGGAAAACCGTTCGCGGATTACCACCGATCCGCCGCCGACCAACACATTCGCCGGTGCCACGACGCCGCCGATGCTGTGATACATGGGCAGGCAGTCGTACATGCGGTCGTCAGGGCCGGTCTCCATCATCCCGGCGAACCAGAAGCTCCACATCATGATGCGATGGTGGCTGACATTGGCCGCCTTGGGGAGTCCCGGTGGTTCCCGACGTGTAGATGCAAAGCGCCCGATCGCCGAGTTTCACCGGGCGCGTTTCATCGGGCTTGAGCGGCCCGCTTGCATAGCGGCCGGCGTCAAGCAGGGTAGTGTCCGGGGAAGCATCAGGCTCGCCAACCACCCAGACGCGGGGCACCGTTCCGAGATGGGCCCGGGCGCTGTCGAGCGCGCCGGCGAGTTCAGCCGCGACGATGATGTGGGCGGGGGAAGCGACGGCAACGCAGTGTGCCAGCGAGGCGTCCGTCAGGTTGGTGTTGAGAAGGGCGACCACCCCGCCGATGCGGGTGATGCCGAGCCAGATCGCCAGATAGTCCGGTCGGTTCGGCATCAGGAGGCAGACCGAGTCACCCGGCGCCAGTCCCTGGTCGAGCGCCCAGCGCGAATAGCGGCGGGACTGCGCCGCCAGTTCGACGAAGCTCAGGCATTCGCGCTCCGACACGAGGGCAGGGGCCGAGCCGAAATCGTCGCCCAAGCCATCGATCACCACCGGCAAAGTGCGGAGCGGCTCGTCGTCGATCCGGGCGGTCAGTTCGAGGGCGCGGAGCCATCGGCGCGAGGCGGATGGTTCGACACGGTCGTCGCCCGCAGTGCTTGCCACTGCCGCGGTTCCACTGGACGCCGATCCCATGGTCTTCCTCGTTGCCGCTGTTGAGACGCAGGAGCCGGTGCGCTCCCGGATGCATTTTGCTGCGGCGGACAAAGGTTGCAATAAGCCCCGCGTTTTGAGTCAAATGTACTCTTAATCGTTAAGGTTACTAGGACAAATTGAGTTCAAATTGCCAAACGAAATGCTAATCTACTGTCACGCAGGCATTGAACCAGTGCGAAGACAATAGAAAAACGTACAGAATCGTCCGGGTATATTTAGGTTAATTGGCGGAGAGGCGAAGATTTAAGAGGCTTCAGACGGAACTCCTGGGGTCTTTCGCCCCGAGCGGGACCGGAGAAGGGGTCAGATGCGCAGCGAGACCATCGCGATACACGGCGGCTACGAGACCGATCCGACCACCAAGTCGGTTGCCGTCCCGATCTACCAGACCGTCGCCTATGAGTTCGACAGCGCCGACCACGGCGCGGCGCTGTTCAATCTGGAGGTCGACGGCTTTCGCTACAGCCGGATCAGCAATCCGACGACCGAGGTGCTGGAACGCCGCGTCGCCGACCTCGAGGGAGGCTTTGCCGCTCTCGCGGTGAGCACCGGCCAGGCCGCGCTTCATTATGCGATCGTCAATCTCGCCGACCATGGCGGCAACATCGTCTCCGTCCCCCAGCTTTACGGCACGACGCACACGCTGTTCGCCCATGTCCTGCCGCGGCAGGGGATCGACGTCCGCTTCGCCGAGAACGACCAAGCGGAGGCGATCGAACGGCTGATCGACGACGACACCCGCGCGGTGTTCTGCGAGAGCGTCGGCAACCCGGCCGGCAATATTTGCGACATCGAGAAGCTCGCCGCGGTCGCCCACCGCCACGGCCTTCCGCTGGTCGTCGACAACACCGTCGCGACGCCGATCCTGCTCCGTCCGATCGAGCACGGCGCGGACATCGTCGTGCACTCGCTGACCAAGTTCATGGGCGGTCACGGAACCACCCTCGGCGGCATGATCGTCGACAGCGGCGGCTTCCCCTGGGCCGAGCATCGCGACCGCTTCCCGATGTTCAGCCAGCCCGACCGCTCCTACCACGACCTCGTCTACACCGAGGCGTTCGGTCGTGGCGCTTATATCGGCCGGTGCCGCAGCGTCTACCAGCGCACCACCGGGTCGGTGCTGTCGCCGTTCAACGCGTTCCTGCTTCTCCAGGGCATCGAGACGATCGCGCTCCGTGTCGAGCGCCATGTCGACAATGCGCGGCAGGTGGCCGAGTTTCTGCGCGGCGATCCGCGCGTCGCCTGGGTCTCCTATGCCGGCTTCTCCGACAGCCCCAACCACAAGCTGGTCGGCAAGTATCTCCGCGGCCGCGTGCCATCGCTTCTCACCTTCGGGGTGAAAGGCGGATTCGAGGGCGGCAAGACCTTCTACGACGCGCTCAAGCTGGTCAAACGGCTCGTCAATATCGGCGACGCCAAGTCGCTCGCCTGCCATCCCGCCTCGACCACCCACCGGCAGATGTCCGGCGAGGCGCACCGTCTGGCCGGCATCACGCCCGACATGATCCGTCTCAGCATCGGCATCGAACACATCGCCGACATCCTCGACGACCTCGACCAGGCGCTCGATCGGGCATGGCCGCTCGGCAAGGCGCCGCCGGCGGCCGCCGAGTAGCGGCAAAGGAGAGGCCCTTGTTCGTCGTCCTCAATCAGAACCTCGAAGGCAATCCGCCCCCGGACGAGGCGCGTGCCGTCGACGTCGGCGGCAGACGGGCGGCGGCCGACTTCGAGACGATCGAGATCGGGCTCGTCAACAACATGCCCGACTCTGCGCTGCGGGTCACCGAGCGGCAGTTCATGCGCCTGCTCACCGAGGCGGCAGGAGATCGGACCGTCCGCCTGCACTTCTTCTCGATTCCGGGAATTCCGCGCAGCAATCCCAGAGAACCGTTTTCGCGCGCGATGTATGCGGACATCAGCGAGCTCGCCGCGACCAAGCTCGATGCCCTGATCGTCACCGGCTGCGAACCGCGCGCCGAGCGGCTGTCCGACGAACCCTACTGGGACAGTCTCACCGCCGTTGTCGACTGGGCGGAGCGCAACACGGCATCGACCCTGTGGTCGTGCCTTGCCGCCCATGCCGCCGTCCTCCACCTCGACGGCGTGCAGCGACAACCCCTCGCCGACAAGCGGTTCGGTATTTTCGAGTGCGAGACGGCGTCCGACGATCCGCTTCTCGCCGGCATGCGCGGGCCGCTTCGCATTTCGCATTCGCGGTGGAACGAATTGCCGGAGCCCGAGCTGAAGGCCAAGGGCTACACCATTCTCACCCGGTCAAAGACGGCCGGTGCCGACATTTTCGTCAAGCGCCGGCGCAGCCTGTTCCTGTTCTTCCAGGGACACCCCGAATACACCCCGTATTCGCTGATGCGGGAATACCGCAGGGACGTCGGTCGCTATCTGCGCGGCGAGATCGTCCGCTATCCCAACATTCCGCGCGACTACTTCAACAAGCGAACCGAAGAAGAGCTTGCGTCGTTTGCGGTGAAGGCGGTCGCCGAGCGCGACCCGCGGCTGCTCGCCGAGTTCCCCGAGGACGGGGCGTTGCGCTCGAAGCTGCGCCGTCGGCGCCTGGTGTCCGGGGTGCCGGTGGTCAGCAACTGGCTGTCCTATGTCGCGTCGCAAAAGCGGGAAAGGGCGTGGGTCGCATGAACACCGAATTGAAGACACCGCTCGAGCTCGCCGCCGACCCCAGTCCGAACATGTTCCGCACCGCCATGCGCAATCTCGCCGGCGGCGTCACGGTCGTCTCCACCGGTCAGGGAAACGCCCGCGCAGGGCTGACGGCCACCTCGGTCAGTTCGTTGTCGATCGATCCGCCGTCCCTGCTGGTGTGCATCAGCCGCGCCGCGGCGACCTTGTCCGCGCTCGCGGCGAACCGGGCATTTGGCGTGAACGTCCTTGCCGCGCATCATCGCCACGTTGCCGAGCGTTTCTCCGGGCAGGGCGGGGTCTGCGGAGCGGAGCGTTATGCCGGGTCCGACTGGATGACGCTGGTGACCGGGGCGCCGATCCTGGCGGATGCGCTGACTGCCATCGACTGCACGCTCGAAGAGCTCATCGAATGGCATTCCCATGCCATCGTCGTCGGCCGCGTGCGGTCGGTGCATGTCAACGGCGGCGCTGGCCCGCTGGTCTATTGGCGAGGCAACTACGGCAACGTCAGCGGGTCGGGCATCTAGGAGCCGCCCTGCCGGTGGCAGCCGCGTTGGCGGCGCCGCGGGACAGAAGGCCAATCGTTATCGGCGGTCGTTCTTGTACCAGCGCGCCTCGGCGGCGTCGCTGAGGACACGTTCCCATTTGTCGTAGATGGTTTGTGGCGCGTACCGGCGCATCGACGCCGGCCCCCTCGATCCGAGGCGCGCCCGCTTCTCGTCATCGGTCAGTATCCGTCGCAAGGCGTCGGCCAGGGTCTTGGCGCGGTCGCTTCCCGGCTCCAGGAGAATGCCGGTTTCTTCGTGCTTGACCAAAGTATTGAGGCCCGAGCAATCGGCAAAGCCGACCACCGGCAACCCATGCGCCAGGGCTTCGGTGACGGCGAGAGGAAACCCTTCGTGTTCCGCCGGATGGGCAAACACGGACGCGCTGAGGAACTGTCCGGCAATCTGGTCTGTCACGCCACGAAGCGTGAAGGTGTCAGCCACCCCGCGCTGGACGATCCTGGCCTGAAGCTCGTCGCGGTCGGGACCATCGCCGAAGATGTCCACCTTCCAGTCCGGGAATTCATCCCTGATCATCGCCCAGACGTCGATCAGGAGGTCAAATCGTTTCACCGAGGCCAGCCGACCGACGCCGAGAATGGTTTTCTGTCGGACGGCGTTCGCCAGCGTAGTCTCGTCGACCGGCTGCACGGGATTGGGCATGTCGAGGATCTTCGGTTTCAGATCATCGGGAAACCAGTCTCGGTACTCCGGCAGCAGCACGAGGATCCTGTCGACATGGCTGAGCGCCTCGAACCGGCGTCGCACGTCCACCGGGTTGGGATCCCACCGTTCGGGGTTGGTGTAATCCTGCGATGGCTCGTTGTGCATGGACGCGACAACCGGGACGCCGGTGCGGCGCGCCGCCATCGCCACCGCCGTTATCGCTGGCGGGAGAAAGGGCACGACGACATCCGGTTGCCTGGTGGCGATGTGACGCCCCAGAGAGCGGATGAACGAACGGTTGGTCATCCGCCACTTCCAGTGGCTCAACGGGTAGACATGCGGGATGGCCTCGCGAAAACGCTCTCGTCGCTGCCATCTGTACTTGGATTTCAGTGACTTCGGACGATCGAACAGGTTCTTCTGAGCAATGGCGGAATGAATGGGATAGAACGGCTCGCGACCCCGGTTTTCGTGGGAAAGGATCTCGACGGAGTGGCCGCGTTCGGCCATCTCGTTGGCGGTTTCTATCAGCACGCGCTCCGCGCCGCCGCTGCGCATGGCGATCTTCTGAATAACGAAGTGTATCCTCACAACCACTTCCCGCGCCCACTGGAGGCAATTTCACCCACGATGCAGCCCGGCCGAAGGCTGTCGGCCGCTGATGGTCTCGTCTGTGCGCGGACCACTAGCATATACGTGCGTTTCCGGATGAGGCCATCGTTGATCGCCTTTTTGAGAAGCAGGATCGGGATTGCCGGAAGAAGCCTGCGCCTCTCTCCACAGAGAGGCGCTGTCGTCGGCCGTATGCCGGCTGAATAGGGATGATTGGCGCACCGGTCAAGAAATCGCAGGTCTGGCCGGCAATTGAACGCCATCGACGGGAAGGATGAGAGAAAGTCTTGCCGGTCCGCGCGCGCCATCCAGGCTGAGGTTTGATTGCTCCGGAAGAGAGGAAGTCGATCGTCCGTTGTGGCCTCAACCTCGGACTCCCCGGACAACCCGCGACACGGTCGCCATTGAACTCGTTGGCCTGGCACCCGCCAATTCGGTTTCAATGTTGGCCATCGCGGGCTACATAGCCATACACAAAACACGATGGACGGACGGCGGATTGGCAGCTGGGACCGGCCGCGCGCGGCATTGCGATGCGGGCCAGCCCGGGGCCGGGCCAGCGAAATGGCATAGCCGGGAATTTATGACGCTGGAGTGTGATCGCTGGGAATGAGCAGGTTAATCATTCACATCGGGCTGCCGAAAACCGGAACGACATTCCTCCAGCACAGCCTGTTTTCAGCGCGGGCCGAACTGGAGGCGCAAGGTGTCCTCTATCCGGATCCGATTGCGGGTCTCGGCCCCGTCGAGCGCAAGAGCGTCGGCCATCATTGGCTTGCGCATGCCCTGCTTGGCCGTAGAAAACGCTTCACTGCCGATGCCGATTTCGCCTTGCTCAATGATCACGTGGCGGGTTTGCGTCAGGCCATCGCCGAGTCGCCGGTGGAGACCGCCATCATCAGTTCCGAAGAGATGTCGGCATTTCGGGAACCGATGATCCGCGAACTGCGGTCGCTTCTTCCGGACATGAACATCCAGATTCTCGTTTACCTGCGCCGGCAGGACCTCTGGCTCAATTCCTACTTTGCGCAGATGGCCAAGGTGCGCAAGGAGGCGACGCCCAAAGAGATATTCAAGAGCGAGAAATGGCGCCTCGACTACGAAAAGTTTCTGGAGGATTGGTCGACGCATTTTGGAAGCGAAAACGTCCTCGTTCGCCCCTATGGTACCGGCGAAGGGTATGACGACCTTTGGACCGATTTCCTTACGGCTATCGGCGTCGCTGATCCGGCCCGAGTTCCGGCCGACACGACCAATACGAACAGGAGCTTGCCTTACGAGCTCACCATGTTCACGCAGGCGCTGAACCGGTTTGGCGAACAGCGCCGCCTGCGGCGGCTCCTCGAAGAGCTGAGCGCGTTCTTTGCGTCGCCGGATGGCTTGGTTTACTTCAGCGAGGCGTTCGCCCGGAAGATATTGGACAAGTTTGAAAAATCGAATTCCGCCGTCGCCGAGAAATATCTCTCGCGGCCCGTTCTCTTCAAGAACATGACGATCGTCTCGTCGGGGAAAGCCGGAGAGTCGCTGGGTGCCGACGATTATGCAGCCATCCTAGGGGGGATTTGCCTGCGGCTGGCTCGACGCGTCGACAAGCTGGAGCGGCAGGTGGCGAGCCTGAAGTCGCGGGTCCGGGGCGTGCAGCTCCTGTCCGAGGAGGACGAGGAGGACGAGGAGGAAAGCGAGCCTGTTCGAATCGCTCCAAATTCGGGGGTGGGTGACTAGCGACCGCCGTTGACCGGGGCAAGGATGAAGCTCGTCATCAAGAATCCCGCCCCTTCCAGCCGGATCAAGCGGAACTGGGGCGACTACTATTTTGGCCGGGCCCTGAAGCTGGCGCTGGAGGCGCAGGGTGCGGAAGTCGTGCAGCACTTCTGGCCCGACTGGGATTCGACCGAAGGCGAGGATGTGGTGCTGGTGTTGCGTGGGCTGAGGCCGTACGTGCCGCCGGCAGACAAGCTTTCCGTCATGTGGGTTCTGAGCCATCCGGGGTCCGTATCGGTCGAAGAGATGGACCGGTTCGATTTCGTCTATGTTGCCTCTCATACGCACTGGTCGGCAACTCACAGGCAGGCGAGGACTCCCGTTCTCGTTGCCCGGCAGTGCTCGGACTTCCCGATGCCGGCGCCTGAAGATCCCGACGCGCGGAGCGGCATCCTGTTTGTCGGCAACGCGCGTGGCGGGGTATTCCGGGACGCGGTCTACTGGGCGCAGCAATGCGGACTCGCGCCGCGAATCATAGGCCGGGGTTGGGAGGAGACGCCGGCGAAGGATCTTGTCGAACGCCGGCGCGTCGACAACGGCGATCTGCCGGAGCTGTACAGAAGCGCGAGGATAGGTCTCAACGATCACTGGATCGATATGAGATACCACGGCTACGTCAACAACAGGGCATTTGATTGTCTTTTCAGCGGCTTGCCGCTGATTTCAATTCCTTCGCAGAGCTGAGAGACATATTCGGGGAGAGTGTTTGGTACGCCAACAACAAAGAGGAATTTGCCGAAGCCTATGGCCGGCTCGAAGCAAGCTACGGGGACTTCCTTGAGAGGATGCGGGAAAAAGCCAGGGAGATTCACCCTCGTTACACGTTCGAAGCGCGGGCGGCACAGATCCTGTCCGACGTTGCACACCGACCAAGGAAGAAGCGACGCTTGGGGGTCTTCATCACCGGCCGCGATGTCGTCAGACAGGTGCGTGGCATCCTCGACAAAGCGCGGACTGCTTCGGTCGAGGATGTTGTTGCCCTCATCGGCGAACCGCCCGTCCGCCCAGTGCCCTCGCGACCGAGACTACGCCTGCTGTTGGCCAACACCGCCGACCCCGGCCTCTATGCGGCTGCCTTTCCGTCCGGCCAGGCCCTTCACCTGACGGCCGGTCTCGGAATCGGTCCCTGGGAGATCCTGCTTGAGGACGACCTGCACCAGGTCCGCCATCAGTCTTTCGACATCGTCGTCATCGAGCGGTTGCGAACCAGCCCGCTCGGTCCGCGCGTCACTTCCGATCTGGCGATGGTGCTTTGCGGCCTGGTTCCTCCCAACGGTCTCTTTGTCGCGCCCACCAGTCTGCGGGAGCCGCTGCTTGCCTCGCAAAATCTGCAACTGATGAAGAGCTTCGCTGCTCACGACGTTTTCCGTCGGTTGCCTCGACGCGGGAAGAGCATTCAGCTGCCCAAACACTAATCTCCATCGACCTCATTGCCTGTTGCTGGCCCTTCCTGAAGAGATTCCTCAAGTCGTTTGACTCGACGCTCCAGGTCTTGCACCAGAGCGTGCTCCGTCTTCCATGCGAAGAAGAGTGTTTGAGCAACAGTGTCCATGCGCAATTCTCGAGGGCGATCAGCCGGGTTGGCCGGTTCTGGGAACATAGGGGTTCCAGCCGGAAGGTATCGCTCCCAAATCCGTCGGTTTATCTCTTTGGACTTCCCAGCGACAAGCTGAAGCTGTTCCGAAGAAAGAAGGCTGCCATAGTCCGACCATTTTGAATTCCTTTGGATTCTCCTTACGAATTTCTCAATTTCGCCATCGTGGCCGTGGACGCTGTTGGCAACCAACATAAGCTGTAGAGCCTCTCGAGTAAATCTTATGTTGCGCCTTGTCGGTACAGACATGCCTCGAACGCCAATAATCGAATAAAATTCTTCTATAACGTCAAGGGAATCATCGTATAACTTGACAGTGATATTATCTTTTCCAAAGGCGTCCTCCCATGACCTTAGCATTGAATAGTAGTCAATCCGCTTGAGCAAATCTTGAAAGGCCGCGTCAATGTCAGCAACGCCTGATCGTTTAATCATTTGATTAAGCATGCTCTCGATCCAGTCAATCTGATCGCGGATGTATACTATGATGCGGGTTCGAGCCGGGGGGAGGGATTTCGCCAGTTTTTCAATGGCACTGGAGTCCAAAATGCAAAAGTTTTCGCTGGAAAGAATTGCGATATCTTTATCAGTATTGTCCAGCAAGCTATAATATTCAGAAATAATCCGGTCTCCGTCGCCGCCAACCAGCCCCGGGCGCGATAGTGCTCGTGCCAGATCATGATGGGCTCTATTTTCTGGTAAATCGTTCTTCATCCATACGCGTTTGGGCGCGAAGACACCTGAAGCACCTAGATTTTTTCTGTTGATACGCAAACTGGTTTGGATGGCTGTAGTACCAGTCTTGTGCATTCCTATGTGTATAAACAGTTGTTTCATTTGAGGGCTCTCGAAGGACAGACCGGCAATTCGCGACTTCCGCCAACGGGATTTAGGAAGCGCCCGCGCTCGAAACCCAGTTCGGCCCGTTTGCCGCTTTATTGATGCCGCGCCGTCGTCGCAAGCCCCGCGCACTGCTTTTCCTCGGTGGCACCCGTCCGCCGGCGCGCCGATCGGGCTTGAGACTAGCCGTCGGTCCGGCGTCGCCGTGGTGCGGACAGGAAGATTTCGCTCGTCAGCTCGGCAAAGCGTTTGAGCGTCATGCCGGCATACTGGCGGGTAGGGGCATCTTCCCCGAGGGGCGGGAACAGCGGCGCCGGATGATCACTGGCGAACGCACGGCGCAAGCGCTCGTTGCTCTCGTCGTAGGAGGCGACGAAGGCGGCCATCTCGCTTGCCGGGAGCCAGTCGACATTGCCGCGCTTGTTGACGGACCGGCGCTCGGCGAATTGAGCCAGTTTGTTGCCGATCTGCTTGAGTTTCGTGGGGCCGAGGGTCGTCGCGTTGAGCAGCCGCTTGTACTCGACCAGTTCGACGGGGAGCGACGGATTTGCCGCGACGGCTTCGACCGCGATTGGGGGCTCGATGCCCAGGGTCCGGAAGAAGGTTTCGACCAGGCCTGTTTGCTTCAGGTCTTCATAGACCAGAACGCTGACGCGCTGGAACGCGTCGGCGAATGCGCGGAGCTGCTCGTAGTAGTCGAACTGCCTGGCCAACTCGGCAAGGAAGCCGCGGAAGTCGGTGGTGTATTTGTTGACCTTGACATTCTCCTGATAGAGCGAGCGGGCGAAGTCGTCCTGCCGTCTGACAACCAGGAGGATGGTGACGTCATCCGTTCCGATCGTCTCTTTCAGCTTGTGGATGTAGGCGCGCCGCTGTGACCAGTAATCGCCGGTCCGGCCCAGCCTGTGCCGATAGATCGGCTCGGCGCTGAGGAGGACCGTTTCCCCCGGCGCCTGCCCTGCACGGACGGATTCCATAAATCGTCGAGCGTCCTCGGGCGCGAAGCGGCCGTGCTGTTCGCCGGCAACGGCATGGGCGAAATGATGATGCCCGTAGTGTTCGGGCAGGCCGATGTCGGCGTAGGATGGATACCAAAGTCTCCGGGCGCGCAGCGCGTCGCGGTGCGCCGCGGCAAACTTCTGGATTGCCGTCGTTCCTGTCTTGTGCGTGCCGATGTGAACAATGAGCGTCATGCTTCGAGGCCGCGAACTCACCGGGGTTCAGGTGGAATGCCGGTCGGCGAAGTGCCTTGGGCGCAGGCCCACGACATCTGCGAGCCCGAGTGGTTCCACCGCCGGATCGACCATGCGCCTCCCCGAACGCACGCGCCTCAACCTGACAGTAGGGTCGACACGACGTCATCGACTGCCGTCTCCCACCGACGCGGGGCGATCCCGTAGGCCGCCGTTATCCTGTCCGTAGCCAGCCGCGAGTTCCGCGGTCGTCGCGCGGGTGTGGGATAGTCGCTCGTCGCGATGGCCGCAACCTCGGCCGACGGGCCACCGCGGGCAGCGCTTGTCGACAGGATCCGTCGCGCCAGCGAACACCATGTGGCCTCGCCGGCATTGACGAAGTGGAAGGTCCCGAGCGGCGCCGCTTCGTCGGCCGCGACGCGGCCAGCGATCGTCGCAAGTGCTGCGGCGACGTCGGTCGCGCTGGTCGGGCAGCCGTACTGATCGTCAACGATCCGAAGCGAAGGCTTTTCGCCGGCGATGCGGAGCATGGTCTTGGCGAAGTTGCTGCCGCGCGCACTCACGACCCAGGCGGTTCTGACGATCACGTGGCGAGGGGTGCCGGTTCGCACCGCATCCTCTCCGGCAAGCTTGCTCGCGCCGTAGACGCCGAGCGGTCGCGTCGCATCGGTCTCCTCGTAGTAGCCCTGCTTCTCGCCATCGAAGACGTAGTCGGTCGAGACATGGATCAGCGGAATGCTGGTGGACCGGGCCGCCTGGGCGAGCAACGCTGGGCCGAGCGCGTTGGCGCGCCAGGCGGCGGCAATCTCCGTCTCTGCCCGGTCGACCGCCGTATAGGCGGCGGCGTTGACCACCGCCGACCACCGGCGCGACGCGACGGCGGCCATCACCGCCGCTTCATCGGTGAGGTCGAGCTCGGCCCGCGTCGGTGCCGTGAGCGAGGCGTCTGCCGGCCAGTCGGCATCGAGCAATGCCCCGCCGATCTGGCCGCTTCCACCAAGGACGAGAATCTCCATCAAGGGCTCCGGACCGGCATTCCTGCTTGCTGCTGCCGCGCGACGGGCTCGATTGTTGCGACCGGTTCTACACGTTGGCCAGGGCCTTGTCTTGCCGCCGGCGGACAAATGGCGCAACGCGCGCAATCAGCGCCCGGGGCGCCTTGCCGGCACGGGATTTGCTCGGAAAGTGGACTTGGTTTCACTGTCAGAAGGAAGCGGGATGCCCATTTTGATCAAGGACGCCTACGTCGTTCCCGGTGCAGGACGCGCGGCCCTTCCGCGCGCCGACATCCTGGTTGCGGACGACCGCATCGCCGCCATCGGTCCGGGCCTTGTGGCCGCCGATGCCGAGGAGACGATCGACGCTTCCGACCGCATTGTCCTGCCCGGTTTCGTCAACGCCCACACCCATTCCAACGAGAGCTTCGAGCAGGGCTTCTACGACGCCCTGCCGCTCGAGGTCTGGCTCCTCCACAAGTACCCGCCCTTCGCGCTGAAGCCGCTGCCGCAGCGGGTGCATTATCTCCGCACCATGCTGCTCGCCATCGAGTGTTTGCGCTCCGGCATCACCACGGTGCAGGACGACCTGATCAACCGGCTCGGCGAGCTGGCGCTGTTCGACGGCGCCGCCGAGGCCTACCGCGATCTCGGCCTCCGCGCCGCGATCACCACCTCGATGGGCGACCGCGACTTCATCGAGACGCTGCCGTGGGTCGACGAGATGCTGGCGCCGGCGCTTCGGGCCGAGCTCGCCACCTTGAAGGCGAAGCCCTGGCAGGAGCATATCGCCCTGTTCGAGCGCCACTACGCCAAATGGAATGGCGCCGCGGACGGCCGCATCAAGGTGATCCTCGGCCCCATCGGTCCGCAATGGTGCACCGACGCCCTGTTGCAGGCGGCGACCGAGATCTCGCTGGCGCGCGGTATTCCCGTCCACACCCATACGCTGGAGAGCAAGGTCCACGCGGTGCAGGGCGACATACTCTACGGCAAGCCCATCGTCGAGCATCTCGCCGACATCGGCGTTCTGACGCCGAACTTCACCCTCAACCACGCCATCTGGCTGACCGACCGCGAGCTCGATCTCGTCGCCGAGCACGGTTGCTCCATCACCCACAATCCGGTCTCCAACCTGAAGCTCGGCGCCGGCGTCGCCCGCGTGCCGGAGATGATCGCCCGCGGCATCACCGTCGCGCTCGGCACCGACGGCACCTGCACGGCGGATCGCGCCGACATGCTCCGCTCGCTGGCCATCGCCGCCATCGTCCACCGCGTCGGCGAGATGGACTATGCGAGCTGGGCGACCGCGCAGGATGCCGTCCGCATGGCGACCGAGGGCGGCGCCCGCTCGGCGCTGCTCCATGACGACATCGGCACCGTCGAGGTCGGCAGGAAGGCCGACCTCGTTCTCTACGACCGCTCCGACTACGGCTTCATTCCGCTGAAGGATGCGGTCGCCCAGCTCACTTATGCGGTCAATTCGGAGGCAGTGCGGACGGTGCTCGTCGACGGTCGTGTGGTGATGCGCGAGCGGCAACTGACGGGGATCGACGAGGCGGCGATCAAGGCGGAAATGAAGGAGGAGGCGGAGCGCTACCTGCGCGAACGTCCCGGAGATGGAGGCGGCGGTGAGGCGCTTCGAGCCCTATTGGCGCGAGATGCAGCTTAGGACCGGCGCGACCAACGTTCCGGCCGCGGCGGCCCCGGTGCGGCTTCCCTGCGGCTGCCACCCCGGCTTCCCCCACACCCGCACGCCGTTCACCGCGGCGTGGACGATCGAGGCTGTGTAACCAGGGATCGTGGCCCGCGTCAGGCCGGTCGCTCGCCGCCGTTCAGCAGCCAATGCGCTGCGGCCGGCGAAAGCTGGCGGGTCAAAGCCGCTTCGAACGCCGCCAGCTGGGCAACGCTTATCTTGCCTGCGAATTTGTTGCTCTGGCCGCTGTCAAAGAACGCAGCCGCATCGTGAAGGATTCCATCCGCTGCATGGGGCGCGAAGCGGTCCGCATTTGCCTTCATGTTCGAAAACGAGGTCGCTTCGGCAATCCGGTCTGCCGTCTCCCGGCTGACAGGGATGTCGAGATGGTCGGCAATCTGCCTGATCGCGGCATGCGGGTCTTTGCGCATATCGGCATAGTGCAGCACCAGCACATTTGGTTCGCCGGAGACGGCATCGGTGCAGCGATAGTGCTGCGCCACCGAAGCCAGCGTCATCTCATCGATATCGCCACGGTCGAGGGGCGCCGAGATGAAATGCGCGACGACCTCGGGCAATTCGCGGAGATAGGGGTGATCGTCGCCTGCCACCGTCAGGTTCCTGATGTGCTTTCGAACCGACAACAGTGCGTCGAGCGGGTGGCGGTAGACGGCGATGTAACGAAGATCCGGACGAAAGGGGACACCGTCCAGCGGCGTGTGCGTCTTTGCAAATCGTATTCCGGCCCTAGCGCCGAACTCGGCAGACAATCGCTGTAACGGCGTGATTTCGGAATCGATCCAGAAGGTCTCCTTCGACGCGTTGACGTCGGTCGTCCCGGCGAGGAGCATCGCGACGATCGACTGCGTCCAGGTTGTTCCACACTTCGGCGGTGTGCAGATGAGGATGTCGCCGCTTCTCAGATGAACGCTGCGCCAACGGTCCGTGTTGGTCAGCGCGCCTTTGTATTGCTCGGGAGGCGGATCGCTCGGTCGCTTCATGGGATCCCGATCCTCAGGGGCCTGATGCTCTCCACAACCGGGCCGCGGACAGCGCTGAGAGCGTATCACAGGGAATGATGGTTCGCGCCGCCATCGCGATCGTCCCCTCCCATCTTGCGAGGGGAGGACGAGCGTATGTAGTCCTTTTCCGCGGGCTTCCCAGTCCGCTGGTTTCGGCATGTCGGGACGATATTCCGAAAATCGACGGACTGCCTGCCTGATCACGGTATTGATGACCGCAAGCACGGGCAGAGGTGTGACCCCTCACGTCTCCAGCCGGCTGCGCAGTTCCTTGAGGAAGGGGATGTTGTCGTATTGGTCGGGCTGGACGCGCTGCCAGTCGACGCCCTTTGGCTGGCCGAAGGCGGTCTTGGTGTCGATCAGTTCCTTCTCGGTGGCGATCCAGTGGAGCGCCGAATCGTGCGGCATCATCGGCAGCCGCGCGTCGTCCACCACCTGGCTCGAATGCACCGTGGTGGCGATCTCGGTCTCCGGCCCCACTTTGCCGAGTTCGCGGAAGATGCCGAGCTCGAGATCGGCGAAGCCGCCGCCCTTGCCGGTGCGGCCGCCGGCGCGGGTGACCGCGACGCAGCCGACGGGAGACTCCTGCCCCCGTCCCGACGTCGTTTGTCGACCCAACCCGGACTTCGCGGCGGCGGCTTGACGAAGTACTCGCTATCCGCTGGAACTGTCGGCCGCCGCCCCGGTCCGCATGATCGCGCCGACAATGTTGCCGGGAACGAAGGCGCTCGTCGGTTCAAAACGCTCTTACGTCGGACATGCAGCGTGCTATCGTCCTGGGCGGGGTGACCGCTGCGGGCCAGTGGCTGGGTGCCATCCCGTCGTGATCGCAACGGCACGGTCAAAAGGGGCAACATCTGGAACGAAGAGGCATGAAGAACGAGGAACTCGTCGACACCCTTGCCGGACTGTCTCTGTTTGCCGATCTCGGCCAACCTCAACTCGAGGCCGTTGCGCACACCTTTAGCGAGGAGGCTTTTCCTCTCGGGCAGCGGGTATTGCGCCAAGGGTTCACCGGGTCCGGTTTCTACATCATCGTTGACGGCGAGGTGACGGTTCGGATCAACGGCGAGGACCGGTCCAATCTCGGCAAGGGGGACTTCTTCGGGGAACTCTCACTGCTGCTTGGAGAGCTGCCGGTGGCCGACGTGATTGCCACCGCGCCGCTCCGCGTTCTGCATCTCGGCGGCCCCGACCTCCGCGCCTTCCTGCTTCAGTACCCTCCAGTGATGTATCGAATGCTTCAGTCCGTCAGTCGCCGCCTCGTGCGCGCCAATGAGTGGGCGACGACACAGCGATGAGCATCGGCGATGTGGGCAGCGCGAACGGCCGACGGCCTTCACCGCCCGGCGACTATCCCCTGGTCATCGTCGGTTCGGGCCCTGGTGGTCTTCAGGCCGGCTATTTCCTTGACCGGCTCGGCATCGACCACGCGGTCATCTCCGCCGATCCGGGTCCGGGTGGTATGTTCCGCCGATTCCCCTTTTTCCAGCGCCTCCTTTCTTGGACGAAGCCCTACGCCCCCTATCCGCGCGACTCCCGCGAATTCGAACGCTACGACTGGAACAGCCTCCTCGCCGATGATCGCCGGCACCGGGGCATCATGCCGGAACTCATGGACGGCAGCTCCGAATTCCCGTCGCGGCAGGAAATGGAGGAGGGCCTGGTGCGTTTCGCCGAGCGCACCGGCTTGCGCGTCCGTTACGGCACGCGCTGGGAAGGGACAGAGCAACGGGATGACCGCTTCGTCCTGGCAACCAGCGACGGCGAGTACCGCTGCCGCGTTGTGATCTTCGCTGTCGGCATCGCCCAACCATGGCTACCGGCGATTTGCGGGTTCGAGCATGTCGCCCACTACGTCGATACGCGGACCGACGCCTCCTATGCGGGGAAGCGGCTTCTGATTGTCGGCAAGCAGAACTCGGCATTCGAGCTCGCCAGCGGTCTGCTGCAGTGGGCGAGCCAGATCATCCTGGTGTCGCCCCGCCCGGCGATGCTGTCGGTCAACACCCACTCGCTGGCGGGCATCCGCGCCCGCTACGTGCAGCCATGGGAAGACAGCAATCTCGGTGGTGGCGTTGCCATTCTCAACGCATCGATCGAACAGATCGAACGACTTCGAACAAGGGTTTGCGGTCCACACGCGAAGCACCGAGAGCGGCGAGCCCTTTGTCGCCGAAGTCGACGAAGTCATCGCGGCGACGGGCTTTCAATGTCCGCTCCTCGACCTGACCAAACTCGGGGTGAGTGTTTTCGGACAGAGCGGCCTGCCGGCGATGACCAACGCTTACGAAAGCGCCGACGTCCCGGGGATATATTTCGCAGGAACGATCAGCCAGGGTGTGCCCGGCCTCAAGAAGTTCGGTATCCCGGCGAACTCCGGCGCCGTCCACGGCCATCGATACAATGCGCGGCTGATGGTATCCATGCTGGCGGAGAGCCATTTCGGCAAGCCGCGTCACCGCCCAGCGATGTCGCGGACCGAGCTGGTGGACTACCTGCTTGCCGAGGCTTCGACCGCGCCGGAGCTCTGGCACCAGAAGGGGTACCTGGCGCGAGCCGTCTTTGTGGATGCCGATGGCACCCTTCGCGACGACGGAATCGTTTCCCTTGCCCAGTTCGTCGACGAGGGTGGTCCGGACGCGGTGGCAATCACCGTCGAGACCGACCAGAGCGGAGAAGATCCACCCCGTCGTCTATTTGCGCCGCTGTCCGTCGTCAGAGAATTTGGGACAGCGAGCGCGGTCATTTGAGGGAGGCTCTGGCTCGTCTGGTTGGTGATGTTATGCGGCTTGCCGGCGATGCAGCAAGCGTCGGTTGGCGATGGTCTGTCGTTTGATCCTTTCCCGTTCGATGAGGATGGTCTGGCCGCGCCCGAAGTAGACGTCGGCCGGCGCGAGGTTGCCCAGGCTCTCGTGGTAGCGCAGGTGATTGTAGTCGGCGACGAAGGCGTCGATCTGGGCTTCAAGGTCGCCGGGCAGGTAGTAGTTTTCGAGCAGGATGCGGTTCTTGAGCGTCTGGTGCCAGCGCTCGATCTTGCCCTGGGTCATCGGGTGATAGGGCGCCCCTCGAACGTGATCCATGGCCTGGCTTTGGAGCCATTTGGCGAGGTCGCCGGAGATGTAGCTCGCGCCGTTATCCGACAGGAGCCGCGGCCGGTGAACGACTGTGACCTGATCCAGCCCGGCGGCCTTGAGCGCCAGGTCGAGGGTGGCGGTGACGTCCTCGGCGGTCATCGTCGTGCACAGTTTCCAGGCGACGATGTAACGCGAGAAGTCGTCGAGGACGGTCGACAGAAGAACCAGCCCCAACCGATGACCTTGAGATAGGTGAAGTCGGTCTGCCAGAGCTGGTTGGGCGTCGTGGTCTTGTCCTTGAACTCGTCGGCCGCCTTGACGACGATGTAGGCGGGGCTGGCGATCAGATCGAGCGCCTTGAGCAGGCGATAGACCGAAGCTTCTGACACAAAGTAGCTTTCGGTGTCGGTGAAGCGGACGGCCAGTTCCCGGGGCGACAATGCCGGCTCCTCCAGCGCCAGCTTCTTGATCCGCTCGCGGACATCGTCCGGAATACAATTCCAGACCCGATCAGGCCGAGGCGAACGATCGTCGAGAGCTTCCGGCCCGCCGCTCTGGAACAGCTCGTACCATCGGTAGAAGGTCGACCTCGGGATGCCGAGCTTGTCGAGTGTACGCTTCGCCGGCAGATGGGACTGCTCGACCAGCCGGATGATTTCAAGCTTCTCGCAGGCCGGGTATCTCATGCGTCGTCCTCCCCATCCCCCGTCACGCTTTTTTTGAGCAGACGGTTTTCCAGGGTGAGTTCAGCCACCACTTCCTTGAGGGCGCTCGCCTCGCGGCGAAGGTCCTTGACCTCGTCCGAGGTCGCCGCCCGCGCCGTGTCGCCCGCCAGTCGCTTCTTGCCGGCTTCGAGGAACTCCTTAGACCAACGATAATAGAGGTTTTGGACGATCCCTTCGCGGCGGCACAGCTCGGCGATGCTGTCCTCGCCGCGCAGCCCTTCAAGCACAATACGGATCTTCTCTTCGGCCGAAAAATGCCGCCGGGTCGCGCGGCGAATGTCCTTCACGACCCGTTCGGCCGGCGATCTCACCGTCCCGGATTTCTGTCTCATCTTCGCTCCCTCCAAGGGCTACGATGAGCCGGAAATCCTCCCTTACTCAATCCGCTAAATCTGTCTCATAGGCGCTGACGCCGG
>CAVQBS010000012.1:0-43440 GCA_963710805.1 uncultured Alphaproteobacteria bacterium
AAATCCTGGTGCCCGACTCCATGGCGGCTCAGACCGCCCGTCCGATCCGTTCGGAGAACCGCACACTGCTGGTCGCGTCCATTGCGAGAGGGCGCCATTGGCTCGACGAGCTCATCACGGATTCCGTGGCGACCGTCGAAACCATCGCCGCCCGCGAGGGCTGTAGCGTGCGCAAGGTCAATATGACGATCTCGCTTGCCTTCCTCGCCCCCGGCCTCGTCAAGGCCGCCATCGAGGGGCGCCTGCCCTATGGCATGGGAGTCGCTCGGCTCTCCGATCTGCCGCCCGAATGGCCGCGCCAATATCGCATGCTCGGCCTGACGTCGCTGTAACGCCCGCATTCGAACCGAGTCTCCGTGTTCGCGGTCTCCGTTTCCCGGGAAACGGAATTTTGAGGCCAGAGACCGGGCGGTCAAAAACGGCCCGTCGGGCTCCACTGGTCTCTTGGGAGACCGAGCCGGCGTCACAAAGCCCGCCAGACGTGGGGCAATTCGCAGACCGTGAGGAAATGTCGGTTGGCTCCGGAATGCGTGGTGGGCCCGGCAGGACTCGAACCTGCAACCAGACCGTTATGAGCGGCCGGCTCTAACCATTGAGCTACAGGCCCATTTCAGGCGACGAGGGATATACGGGGAATCGCGGCGAGCGGCAAACCGGGGCCCGCCGTATTGCGGTCAGAATGGCTTGTCAGCTTCCCGCGCCTCAAGGCTTCGAAGGAGATCGCCCCCGTGAGATATTCCGCCACCGCCTTCGCCGTGCTGCTTGCTCTTTCTGCCCCCGCCCTCGCACAGGAGCAGCCGCGCATTGCCACCCTCACCGCCAGCGGCATGGGATCGGTGTCGGTTGCGCCGGACATCGCCATCGTCTCGATCGGCGTCGTGTCGCGGGCCGCGACGGCGCGCGACGCGCTCAGCGCCAACAACGGCGACGTCGCCAAGGTGATCGAGACCATCCAGGCGGCCGGCGTCAAGAATGCCGACATCGGCACCAGCGGCTTCTCGGTCAACCCGATCTACGAGTCGAAGCCGGAGCGCAGCCAAAACGACGAGCCGCCGCGCATCACTGGCTATCAGGTGTCGAACGAGGTGCGGGTGACGATCCGCGACATCGCCAATTCCGGGGCCGTCCTCGACAAGGTGGTCAGCGCTGGGGCCAACCAGATCGGCTCCATTCGGTTCGATGTTTCCGACCGGCAGAAGCCGGCCGACGAGGCGTTGTCAAAGGCGATCGCCGACGCGAAGCACCAGGCGGAGCTGATGGCCGATGCCGCTGGGGTCACGCTGGTCCGCATCCTCGACATCAATGCCTCGAGCGGGTCGCCGGTCTTCGCCCGCCCGGCGATGCGAATGGCGGCCGACGCGGTGCCGCTGATGCCTGGGACAAGCGAGGTAACCGCCAACGCCAACATCTCCTGGGAGATCGCCCCGAAGTGACGCCTGCCGCCGGATCGGGCGCGCGGTCTTGGCGAACAGGGCGAAACTGGAATATTCCTGCTGTTGGAGGTCGGCGGCCGATAACAGGGATTCTTGACCCATGACCGGTTGGAAACCGCATCGGAGGCTCGCGGCGCTCGCCGTGTCGCTCGCCGCATTGCTTGTGCTTTCACCATCTCTTTCCGTCGCGGCCGACCGGGTGGCGCTGATCATCGGCAACGGCAAGTATGCGGCCGGGCCGGAATCTCGCGCGCCCCACCAACGATGCCGACGATCTTGCCAAGGCGTTCGGCGAGATCGGCTTCGACGTCACCGAGCTCACCGATGTCGACGGCCACACCATGCGCCGCGCCTTTCGCGATTTCGACGAGAAGGCGAGTGGCGCCTCGGTGGCGGTGATCTATTTCGCCGGTCACGGCATCGCCGTCGACGGGGTGAACTACCTGCTTCCGGTCGACGCGCGTCTGGAGCGCGACAGCTATGTCGACGACGAGGCGGTGCCGCTGTCGCGGCTCGTCGCCTCGGTCGATCGCGCCGCCGATCTGCACCTCGTCTTCCTCGATTCGGCGCGCGCCAATCCCTTCGTCGCGACGATGAAGCGAGCGCCCGGCAGGCGGATCGTGCAGCAGGGGCTGGTCGCCATCGATCCGGATGCGGCGACGGTGGTCGCGTTTGCCGCCAGGAACGGCACGATCGTCGATGCCGGCTCGAGCCGCAATAGCCCGTTCGCCGTCGCGCTGCTCGCCCGCCTCAAGACGCCGGGCCTCTCCCTCGACGCCTTCCTTCGGCAGATGCGCGCCGACATTGCCAATGCCACCGGCGGGCGGCTCCAGTCGATCGTCTTCGGGCCAACCAGCGCGGCGGTTCCGGTGGTCCCGGACGCTGAAACGATCGCCATGCTGCGCCGGAAGGGCCCGCCGCCGGTGGCGCAACTGAGCGAAAGCGAGCTGGCGGAAGCCTTCCACAACGCTGAGCGGCTAAGCAGTGTGGAGGGCTGGGACGCCTTCCTGCAGTTCTGCACCGCGGCCAACACCACCAACACCTATTGCGTGGCGGCAGTATCGACGCGGCGGAAGCTGATCGAACTCGGGCCGGGGCTCGCGCCGGGCGGAAATTTCCGGCGACGGCTCGGGCAGCGGTGCCCTCGGCATGTTCACCGAGCTCGGCAAGGTCGTTCCCGGCGAGGGCCCGGCCGACACCTGCGACCGGCTGGCCGCCCACACCTACGACGCCGACAAGCCCGGCGCGGTGGAGGGGACGCCGCTCGAGGGCCTGAGCACGGTCGCCGAGCGCGCCATCGACGCCTGCACCGAAGCGGCGAAGGCGAACCCCGACGAGCGTCGCTTCGCCTTCGAGCTCGGCCGCGCCTTCCACGCCGCGGGCCGCTTCGAGGAGGCGATGACCTGGTACCAGAAGGCGGCCGACGCCGGCAGCGCCATCGCGCTGAGCAACATCGGCGTGCTCCATGCGAGCGGCGCCGGCGTGCCGGTCGACTACCGCGCGGCGGAGGACTGGTACATGAAGGCGGCGGAGGCGGGCAACCTCGCCGGCATGGCCAACCTCGCCGCCCTCTACCAGAACGGCGACGGCGTCACCCGGGATCTCGGCGAGGCGCGCAACTGGTACGCCAAGGCGGCGGCAGGCGGCAACGCGGCGGCGATGAACGCGCTGGCGCTGCTCTACCAGGACGGAGCGGGGGGCCCGCAGGACCTCGACGCGGCGCGCGAACTGTTCGCCCAGGCGGCGGACACGGGCTACCCCGACGCGATCAACAACCTCGCCCGGCTCTACAATTACGGGCGTGGGGTGGCGATCGACTACGACAAGGCGCGCGCGCTCTACGAGAAGGCGACGGCGCTCAACAACAGCAACGCCATGGTCAATCTCGGGGTGATGGACGAGAACGGCCAGGGCAAGCGGCGCGACTTCCGCGCGGCGCGGAGCTGGTACGAGAAGGCGGCAGCGCTGAACGACCGGGCGGCGATGACCAATCTCGGCATCCTCTACCAGTACGGCCGCGGCGTGCACGCCGACGCCGGCGAGGCGCAGAAGTGGTACGAGGCGGCGGCCGCGCTCGGCGAAGCGGCGGCGATGGCCAACCTCGGCTACATGTATGACGGCGGCCGCGGCGTGCCCCTCGACAAGGTGAAGGCGCGCGAGTGGTACCTGAAGGGGGCGGAAGCCGGCAACGCCCCGGCGATGGCCTCGATCGGCTACCTCTATGCCAACGGCCAGGGCGGGCCGGTCGACTACGACGCCGCGATCCGCTGGTACCAGCGCGGCGCCGACCTCGGCAATGCCGGGGCGATGACCAATATGGGCTTCATGTACGAGAGCGGCTGGGGGGTGAAGCAGAGCTACGAGACGGCGCTCGACTGGTACAAGCGCGGCGCCGCGGCCGGCAACCCGATCGGCATGGCCAATATCGGGCTGATGTACGAGCAGGGCCGCGGCGTCAAGAAGGACCTCGACCAGGCCTTCGCCTGGTACAAGCAGGCGGCCGAGGCCGGCAACGCGCAGGGCATGGCCTCGCTCGCCTATTTCTACACCAACGGCCTCAGCACCGCGGCCGACCCGGCGGCGGCGCTCGAATGGTACACCCGCGCCGCCAATCTCGGCGACACCGTCGCCATGCACAATCTCGGCGTCGCCTACAAGGACGGCATCGGCACCGAGCCGAACCTCAGGCGGGCCGCCGACCTCTTCATCCAGGCGATGCGGGCCGGCAACAGCTGGACCTTCGACCAGTTCCGCGACCAGCCGGACAACTACCCGGTCGAGGTGCGCCAGGCGATCGAGCGCTACCTGATCACCAACGGCTACATGACCGGCGAGGCCGACGGCGAGATCGACGACACCACCCGCGCCGCGCTCACCGCCCTGCAGCAGTCACTCGGCGGCCGGGGCGGGTAGGGCGGGTCGGCAACCCCCGCTGTCGTCCTCCGGCTTGACCGGAGGACCGGTGGCCACGACTGCCCTGCCGGGGATGAGCCGCATCGCCGGATCGGCTTCCGTGTGCCAGGTTGAGAACGGTCCTCCGGTCAAGCCGGAGGACGACAGTCGAGTATGCGAAGGGCTGTGCGACATACCGCAAGGCACGCTCCATCGTTCCCGCGACGCGATCCGCGCCCGGGGTCTGCCCTTGCGGTGCGTCCCTCCCGCGTGGGCACGCGGCTTTGCCGCTTTGCCCACCCTACATTTCTTTCGTCCCTGTCCGGCCTTCGGCCGTCCCCGCCTCTTCTTTTGGTCCCTGTCGGACCTCCGGTCCTCCTCGCCTCTTGCAAGACGAGGGGGTGGCGGGCGCTGGGTAAACGCCTTGCCAGTTAGTCTAATGGGGCGCTTGTCCCGGCGCCCGCCGCGGCATTTTTCGAGCCCGGCCGGGCGCTTCGGGAAAGCATGTCGCCGGTTCCCGATCGGGTCGGGGATCGCGGCCGACGAGCCTCCCTTAAGCCTTTCGGGCGGCAGGGTCATAGTGCCCCACGGTCCCGGCCGGGGCGACCCGGCCGGGGAACGCAATTCCCACGGGCAGGCACGCCGCACCCCGCCCCACGCAGATGACGCCTCATGAGCGCGCCCCTCGGTGGGCGGGGATGAATAGGAATATATTCCGGAAGGGGGTGGGGAGTTAAGCAGAAAACGGGAATCTTGGTTCCTAGGTGGCAAACATCCTTCGATAGAGAGTAGGATACGGCTGCTCGCTGAGCGGTTGAGGAAAAGCAAGACTGACGCCGGTATGGAGACCGCTATGCAGCCCCGTGCGCTGTTTGACGCCTTAATGGCGGCCGAAAAAGTCGAAGAAGTTCGAGAAGCGATCCAAGCTTTCAGAAGCAGTTGCCCTGGAGCGAGCGAGGTGCCGTTCGGCGGCCGCGCCAACAATCGAGGGGCAATTGAGATCGCTGCAGATGCTGCTCGATCGGCCATTGAACGAGTAACAAATGCACACGATGCTCTTCTTGAGCTAGAACATCTTAAACATGGGGGAATGCCCCCGTGCCGCTCGCCACGGGAAGCCGCCGATGCTTGGCTTGGCGTTCCAAAGAAAGATGGCCTTTCAGGACTTACGACAAAGGAGAGGCAGGACCTTGCCTCGAATACGATCGTTCGACTGGAGCCCGGAGAGGGATGGCAGTCTCGGATTCTCGAAGTGATTGATCACGGCATCGGCATCGAACCGACGCAGATGAAGAATACAATCTTAAGCCTTAACGAGAGTAACAAAATCCAAAAGCATTATCTTGCCGGCACATATGGACAGGGTGGATCGAGCACTCTTGCGTTTTCAAAATATGCCTTTATTGCTTGTCGTGCGTATAGCGGCGACTGGATTGGCTTCACTGTTGTTCGGTATGAAGAGCTTCCTGCCGACGAATACAAGACCGGACGGTATATTTATCTTGTCTATGAAGGTGACGTCTTAACGATTGAACCGAAGAAAGGTGATCCGGACCATGGAAGGTCGATCCGCCACTTCGGCTACGATTTATCAAATTACACCTCGTCGATTGGCCCGAAGAGCCTCTATGGCGCGCTTCAACGAGTTCTTTTTGACCCAGTTGCTCCGATTAGATTCGAAAACGCGGTAGCTGGCTGGAACCGTACAATCAAGGGAGCCCGCAACGCCCTCAATGGAGCTGTCGACCAAGGTGACGACAACGCAAAGGGACCGGACCTCGACTATCATCTGCCGATGTTTAGCGTTTCCTTAGAGCCTGACTGAAAAAGAGTTGAGTGATTCCAGTTGGTTATGATTCCGTCGGATTTGCGAAGATTCGATGGAGATCACGATGCCTTGGACTGAAATCACTCGACCGCAGTATCGGCGCGAAGGCCTGCGCTACGCAAGTGACCTGACCGATGCGGAATGGACATTGATCGAGCCATTCATGCCAGCGCCGTCGTCAATCGGGCGTCCACGCACGACGGATCTTCGCTCGGTCATGAATGCGATCCTCTACATCGCCTCGACCGGCTGTCAGTGGCGGCAGTTGCCGAAGGACTTCCCGCCCTATTCGACCGTGCAGGGCTATTTCTATGAATGGTCGCGCGGTGGTCGGTTCTTCACGATCAACCACGCCTTGGTCATGACCGCCCGTGAGAAGGCGGGACGCGAAGCCAGCCCGTCGGCCGGCGTGATCGACAGCCAGTCGGTGAAAACCACGGAAAGCGGCGGTCCGCGCGGCTATGATGCGGGCAAGAAGATCAAGGGACGCAAGCGCCACATCGTCACCGACACCGAGGGTCATCTCGTCGGCTTGCAGGTCCATGCTGCCGACATCCAGGATCGCGATGGCGCCGTCAGCGTTCTCGCCTCGATCCGTTCGCTTTATCCCTGGCTGCGTCACCTCTTCGCCGATGGCGGCTACGCCGGCGACAAACTCCGCGATGCGCTGACCGCATTCGGGCGATGGACCATCGAGATCATCAAGCGCTCCGATCCCGCCGCCGGCTTCGTCGTGCTTCCCCGCAGATGGGTGGTTGAACGGACCTTCGCCTGGCTCGGCCGATGCCGCAGACTTGCCAAGGACTTCGAAGCGACAATCCCGAGCGCCCTCGCCTGGATGCTTGTCGCTCACATTCGAACCCTCACCCGCAAGCTCGCAAGAGCTTGAAATCAATCGCATCGTTTCGAGTTGAGACTCTTAGGTGACCATGGCGACATGGGTGTGGAGTATTGGGTGCTTTCACGACCAGCTGCAAAGTACGGGAAAAGACCTAGAGCATTTTCGTTGAACGTAGAGTTCGGGATGGGATTCCGGTTGGGTGCGTTGTCTGATTCACTGTCCGCAGGTGATTTGCGGGGAGAGGATGATGACGCGCAGCTTGAGTGCGGATCTTCGAGGTCGGGTGATCGAGGCGATCTCGGAAGGGCTTTCGACGCGGGAGGCAGCCCGGCGGTTCAAGATCGGCATTTCGACTTCGGGCCGGTGGTATCGACGCTATCGCGAGACCGGCGAGACGGTTGCGCGCAAGCAGGGGCAGCCGTCACGCTCGAAGCTCGATCCGCATGAGAGGTTCATCCTCGATCTGATCGAGGCGACGCCGGACCTCACATTGGCCGAGATCGGCGAACGGCTGGCTGAGGACTGCGGCGTGCGGGCGGTGCCCTCGACGGTGTGGATGTTCCTCGCCAGGCGCGGCATCACGTACAAAAAAAGACGGCGCATGCCAGCGAGCAGCAGCGGCCGGATGTAAGGGCGCGCCGGGAGGCTTGGTTCGACGGCCAGCTCGATCTCGATCCCGGGAAGCTGATCTTCATCGATGAGACCTCGGCCTCGACCAAGATGGCGCGCCTGCGCGGCCGGGCGAAGAAGGGCGAGCGCTGCCGGGCCTCGATTGTCAACGTCGGAGCAAATTCCGGCCAAAGGGCGGCGCAAAAGTCGGCCAGTCGGCGTATGGAGTGTTCTCTCGGAATTGGATGAGCGCTTCGGGTTAGGCGTTTGCCTTGGCGGCTCGGGTGCGGCTCTGGCTGAGGCGGTAGCTGTCGCCGTTCATCTCGAGGATGTTGACGTGGTGGGTCAGCCGGTCGAGCAGTGCGCCGGTGAGGCGCTCGGAGCCGAAGATCTCGGTCCACTCGTCGAACGGCAGATTGCTGGTGATCAGCGTGGCGCCCCGTTCGTAGCGCTGGGAGATCAGCTCGAACAGCAGTTCGGCGCCGGTCTTGGAGAGCGGCACGAAGCCCAGTTCGTCGATGATCAGCAGCTTGTGGCCGACCATCTGCTTCTGGAGGCGCAGGAGGCGCCGCTCGTCGCGGGCCTCCATCAGTTCGTGGACGAGCGCGGCGGCGGTGGTGAAGCCGACGGACAAACCCTTCTGGCAGGCGGCGAGGCCGAGCCCGAGGGCGACATGGGTCTTGCCCGTTCCGCTTGGGCCGACGGCGATGACGTTCTCACGCCGCTCGATCCATTCGCAGCGAGCCAGCTCCAGCACCTGCATCTTGTTGAGCGCCGGGATGGCCTTGAAGACGAAGCTGTCGAGGCTCTTGGCTGCGGGGAACTTCGCCGCCTTGATCCGGCGCTCGATCATCCGGCGCTCGCGGTCGATCAGCTCCAACTCCACGAGCCGGGCGAGGAAGCGCACATGGTCCGTCCCCTCGGCGGCGCACTGGCGGGCGAGCTTGCCGTACTCCCGCAGGAAGGTCGGCAGTTTCAGCGTCTTGAGGTGATGGTCGAGAAGAAGTTGGGGCGCCTCGGTCATGCCGCATCCCCCGATACCAGGCACATGTAGCTGGCTGGCGAGGTCGTCCCGACATGGGCGCGCGGCAGATACGGATAGACGTCAAGGTCGAGCTTCGGCGGACGCTTCTCGACTTGGCACAGCACCAGGTGCTTGATGGCGTCGAACCCCACGGCACCTATCCGCAGAGCGGTCTTCACCGCCACATGCAGATCGCCGAGATCGAAGGTCTCCAGCAACCGCAGGACCTGCACATACTCGCGGCGGCCCGCCTTGAGCAGCCGCGCCTCCATCAGCCGGCGCAGGGTGTGGAACTCAGCCGGCAGGTCCCACTCCGCCAGCGGGGCCGCCTGGTCCAGGGCGCCGATCTTCTGCTCCAGCAGCGGCAGGTAATGGACCGGGTCGAAGATCATGTCCTCACGGTCGTAGCAGCGGGCGTGACGGGCGATGACGTCTCCGCCGCAGCCGATGGCGACCCGGTCGACATAGCCCCTGATCCAGACGTCGCGGTGGCCGTAGCTGACGGGCACCGAGTAGTCGTTGGTCTTGTAGCGCACCAGCGCCTGGGAACTCACCCGGCCCGTCGCCTGGTCGCAGGCCTCGAACGGCGCCGGCGGCAGGTCCATCATCGCTTCGAGATCCCGCCGCAGCCGCTGCCCGATCGTCTCGCTGTGGCCGCGCAGAATGTCCGCGTGCCGTTTGCGGCACTGATCTTCCAGCCACGCGTTGAAGTCGTCCCATGTCGCAAAGCGCGGCAGCGGCACCATGAAGTTGCGCCGCGCCCAGCCGACGATCCCTTCGACGCTCCCCTTGTCGTTCCCCTTGCCGGGGCGCCCGTAGCGGTCCCGGATCACGTAATGGGACAGGAACCCGCTGAACAGCCTGGCTCGTTTGCGCGTCCCGTCCGGCAGGATGCGGGCCACCAGGCAGCGGTCGTTGTCATAGAGCACCGACAGCGGCACCCGCCCGAAGAAGGCGAAGGCGTGGACGTGGCCGTCCACCCAGGCCTCCGCCGTCGCCGCCGGATAGGCCCGGACGTAGCAGGCGTCGCTGTGCGGCAGGTCGAAGGCGAAGAAGTGCGCCTTCCGCTCGACACCGCCGATCACCACCAACGCTTCGCCGAAGTCCGCCTGGGCATGGCCCGGACGGTGGTCCAAAGGCACGAACATCTCCCGGCTGCGCCGCTGATGCTCGCGCATGTACGCCTTCACGATCGTGTAGCCGCCCGTGAACCCGTGCTCACTACGGAGCCGGTCAAGCACACGCTTCGCAGTGTGACGCTGCTTGCCAGGGCGCCCGTTGTCCTCGCCCAGCCACTGATCGATGATCTCGGTGAACCCGTCCAGCTTCGGCCGCTTCACCGGCGCCGTCCGCCGGTATCCGGGCGGAACCGCGTAGACGATCATCTTGTCCACGCTGTCGCGCGAGATCCCGAAGTGACGCGCGATCGCACGCTTGCTCATGCCCTGCCTGAAGTAGGCGTGGCGAACCTTCCGATACAGTTCCACGGTGAAAATGCCCCCGCCCTCCCCGATGCCAGAAAGGGCAAAAAGTGGCCGACTTTTACGCCGCCCGCAGCGGGATCATCCCGCCGCTACCGTGGAAGACTTTTGCACCGCCGTTCTCAGCTTGCCGATGTTGTGGTCGGATGGTCTGCGCCCAGCGTTGTAGCGTCCAGTCTTGATCAGCTTTTTCATGCTCTGGCTGTAAGCGCGAAGCACTCGTCGGTTGTCGGCCTTCGGACGGTCGGTGGGAGACATCCACCATATGCGCGTGAAGGCGTCCTTGACTTCGAATGCGCTCCACGTTGACCCACTGGACAGGAGATGGCAGTCGAGCAGGGTTGTACCAGACGAATTCTTGGCAAAGGTTAAGCCCGCCACGCTCCAGAAAGCGAAGCAGCGCCTGCAGCACAAGCGTAGACATCACTGGCCGCCTTGCTTCCCAAGCGTTGCCAATTTCTATGACGATCGAACCATCGTCGGTAACCATTTCGCGCAGCAACGGCGCGAAGCCTGAAAACCATTTGATATACTCTTTTCCTTTTAGATTCCCGTACTTCTTCTTCGTGTTTAGAGGGAAGGGGGGCGACGTAAAGACAAGTTGCACCTGCCCCTTATACTGTTGGAGCCTGCGGCTCTTGAGGACCTTGAGCGAGTCGCCGCAAAAGGCGGACCCAAGGTCTGTCTCGTAGATTGGTCTGGATGCCTGCCGTGGTGCGTTTGGCGCAGGATCAGTAGCCACGTCATACATCGAACCCCAGTTCGTCATTCGTCGTTCCCTGCCGCCATCGAATCCCAATGGCAGACTACCTGTCGTAGAGCTCGTCGTACACGCTTCATGCGCTTTTTCACTCTAGAGGCGCGTTGTGCCGCGATTCTTATCGCTGGGTCCCGGATCACGCGATGCCGCCTTTGGCGGCGATCCCGGTCCGGCCTTCGGCCGTCCTCGCCGCTTCTCTTTGGTTCCCTGTCGCGCCTTGCGGCGCTCCCCGCCTCTTGGCGGCACGCGGTCCGGGATGACTGGGGGTCGTGGGTGGCGATGACCGAGCAGTCCCCACCACGTCATGCCCGGGCTTGACCCGGGCATCCATGCGAACACCGTCCTCAACGAAAAGACGTGGATGGCCGGGTCAAGCCCGGCCATGACGGAGGAGGGGGGCGGGCGGTCAGCGAGCAATCTCGAAGCGGAATTACCCCCCCTCCCGAATTGCCTTTGGCATTTCGACCCCCGATCGAGCCGGGGGCAGGCTCTCAAGGGGCGGGGGGCGATCACCCGCGCCCCTGCGATTCCCGGCTACTCCGCCGCGACCCGGCTGAGCTCTCCGGCCTTTTCCATCTCGCGGCGCAGCCATTCCGGGGCCATGTCGTAGCCGTTCGGCCAGGTCGGCGCGCCGAACTCGAGGAACACGCGCTGGAAATAATCGGGATTGCGGAGCGGCTCGCGCATCGCGCCCGGCCGATCCACCAGCGCGGTGAAATCGTGGACGCCGTGGCTTCCATCGTTGAAATGGACGCCGAGGCGGAAGCCGCCGAGCTTCTCCAGCCGTGTCACCTTAGTCAGCATCGAGACCTGCAAGCCTCTCCAGTGCCTCGCCGGCGCGAGCCCGCTCCCAATTCTGCATCAGGTCGGGTTGCCGCTCAACGCACCACTCCTTCACCAGACGCGCCGCTCGGGGCGGCAACCTGCCCTCGGTCACCTCGCCCGTCTCGATCGAGACTTTCGCCTCCTGCTCACCGTAGACGGAGTGCACATGCGGCGGATTGTGATCGTCATAGTACATCCGGATCGCGATGCCGTAGAAGAAAGCGATCGTCGGCATCGCGATGACGTTCAGTTATCCAGGAAACTCCGCAGCTTCCGTGACCGGCTCGGATGCTTGAGCTTGCGGAGCGCCTTGGCCTCGATCTGGCGGATGCGCTCGCGGGTGACCGAGAACTGCTGGCCGACCTCCTCCAGCGTGTGGTCGGTGTTCATGCCGATGCCGAAGCGCATGCGCAGGACGCGCTCCTCGCGCGGGCGTCAGCGAGGCAAGCACCCGGGTGGTGGTCTCGCGGAGGTTCGACTGGATCGCCGCGTCGATCGGCAGGATCGCGTTCTTGTCCTCGATGAAATCGCCGAGGTGCGAATCCTCCTCGTCGCCGATCGGCGTCTCGAGGCTGATCGGCTCCTTGGCGATCTTCAGGACCTTGCGCACCTTCTCCAGCGGCATGGCGAGCTTTTCGGCCAGCTCCTCCGGCGTCGGCTCGCGGCCGATCTCGTGCAGCATCTGGCGCGAGGTGCGGACGATCTTGTTGATCGTCTCGATCATGTGGACCGGAATGCGGATGGTGCGCGCCTGGTCGGCGATCGAGCGGGTGATCGCCTGGCGAATCCACCAGGTGGCGTAGGTGGAGAACTTGTAGCCGCGACGGTACTCGAACTTGTCGACCGCCTTCATCAGGCCGATGTTGCCCTCCTGGATCAGGTCGAGGAACTGCAGGCCGCGGTTGGTGTATTTCTTGGCGATCGAGATGACGAGGCGGAGGTTGGCCTCGACCATCTCCTTCTTGGCCTGGCGCGCCTCGCGCTCGCCCTTCTGGACCATCGAGACGATGCGGCGGAACTCGGTGATCTCGAGGCCGGTGGCGGTGGCGAGCGCCTGGATCTCCTTGCGGATATCCTTGATGTTGTCCTTGTCGCGGGCGACGAAATCCTTCCAGCCCTTGGCAGAGAGGTTGGAGATGCGGCGGATCCAGTGGGGGTCGAGCTCGGAGCCGGGATACTCCTTGAGGAACTCCTCGCGGGAGACGCGGTGGCGCTCGGCGAGCCTCAAGAGCCGGCCCTCGTAGCCGATCAGCCGCTTGTTGATGTCGTAGAGCTGCTCGACCAGGGAATCGATGCGGTTCTGGTTCAAGGCCAGCGACTTCACCGAGGTGACGATCTCGTCCTTCAGCTTCTTGTAGCGGCGCTCCTGCGACGGGGAGAGCGTCGTGTTCTTCATCTTGAACTCGACGTCCTGGTCCTGCAGGCGGCGGAGCTTCTTGTAGAGGTCGGCGATGGTGTCGAAGGTGGCGACGACGCCCTCCTTCAGCTCGGCCTCCATGGCGGCGAGCGAGAGGGCGTTCTCGAAGTCCTCGTCGTCCTCCTCCTCCTGGGCCTGGCGGGCGCGCTCGGCCTCCACCTCGTCGAGCTCGTCGTCGGGGGCGGTGGGGGGCGCCTTGGCGGCAGGGTCGGCGGCGCCGTTGCCGGCGCCGTTCGGCGCGGCGGCGCCATCGCCGGGAGGTGCGGCCGGGGCTGCCTTGGCGTCGGGGCCGGCATAGGTCGCCTCGAGGTCGATGATGTCGCGCAGCAGGATCTTGCCCTCGGCCAGCTCGTCGCGCCAGATGATGATCGCCTGGAAGGTGAGGGGGCTTTCGCACAGCCCGGCGATCATCGTCTCGCGGCCGGCCTCGATGCGCTTGGCGATGGCGATCTCGCCCTCGCGGGAGAGCAGCTCCACCGAGCCCATCTCGCGCAGATACATGCGCACCGGATCGTCGGTGCGGTCGGTCGGCTCCTTGGCGGTGGTCTTGGCGACGGCGGTGGTGGTGGTCGTCGTCGTCTCGACCAGTTCGCCGCCTTCCGATTCCTCTTCGCTGTTGTCGTCGGAGTCCTCGACCTCTTCCGATTCGATGACGTTGATACCCATCTCGGAGAGCATGGCGAGGATGTCCTCGATCTGCTCGGAGGTGACCTCCTCGGAGGGGAGCACCGAGTTCAGCTCATCATAGGTGACATAGCCGCGCTTCTTGGCGGCCTTGATCATCTTCTTGACGGCGGCGTCGGAGAGGTCGAGCAGCGGACCGTCGGGAGCCTCCGCCGGGGTTTCCTGCACGTCTTCTTTTTCCTGGACCTTGGTCGCCATGCATGTCTCCGAAAGAGGCAGCCGCCGCGGGTGGCCAATTCGCCCGCGCGCGTGAGCGCCTCGCCAAACCTTTTTCAATCCGCCGCCGGCGGCCAAAACGGCCGCCCGTCTCGACATAGCGCTTCGCCCTTAAGCGCCGCTTAACCCTGTTCCTGCCGCCCAAACCTGTTCGGGACCGACGCTCAAAGTACTCGCGCCTCGCGGCCCGATGATGCTCCGAATCCCTCGATCAAAGCTTCGGTCCCCTCCGCACTTGCCAGTTGGTTCTGGATTTCCACGAGTCGCGCGAAATTTGCCTCGCTTGCATCCGTTGCCAGCGCGGCCTCCGCTTCCTTGAGTTCCTTATGTAACGTCCGCTGCCTGCGGTGCAAGGTCAAAGCCTGATGCCAGCCTTTTTCGGCGTCGTCGTTGGCGGCGGCCGGCGTGGCGAGCCATAACCCGCAGGCGGCGATCTGGGCGTCGAGGCGGGCGACAATGGCGGAAAACCGCAATTCCATCAGCTTCGCCCTGAGCCCGGCCGCGTCGAGATCGTGGTCGGCGGCGACCCGTTCGAGCAACTCGGCGCGCAGCGCCACCAGGTCGCGATGGGCGAGCTCGACATGGGCGAATTCGTCGAGGTGGCGGGCGATCAGCGACGGGTGGTTGAGCATGGTCATCACCAGCACAACTTCGCGGAGCGACGGCGCCCCCTGGCGGGAGAGGAGGCCGCTTCGCCTGAGGCGGTCGGAGACCGGGATGTGCGACGGCGGCCGGTCGGCCGCGGTGCGGTCGAACCGGCGGCTGCCATAGGCGCGGTCGCCGTAGGGCCGGTCGCGATAACCCCGGCGCCGGCCGCGCTCGGGCTCCGGCGGCGCGGGAAACAAGGCGGCGAGGCGTTCGCTGAGCGCCTGGGCGTAGTGGCGGCGGACGCTCTCGTCGCCGATGCCCCGCGCGATCTCGCGGAGCCGCGCTTCGAGGGCGGCGCGGCGCTCCGGCGTGTCGAAGACGCCGGTCTCGGTCTCGCGCGCCCAGATCACCTCAACCAGCGGCCGGGCGGCGGCGATGACCTCGGCCATGGCGTCGCGGCCGGCCGAGCGGATGAGGTCGTCGGGGTCCTGCCCTTCGGGGAGGAGCGCGAAGCGGAGGCTCTTGCCGGGCTGGAGGAAGGGCAGCGCAAGGTCGGCGGCCCGCCAGGCGGCGCGCAAGCCGGCGGAGTCGCCGTCGAAGCAAAGCACCGGCTCGTCCGCCATCCGCCACAGGATCTGCAGCTGGCGCTCAGTGAGCGCGGTGCCGAGGGGGGCGACGGTGTGCGGGAAGCCGGCGCCGGCCATCTGGATGACGTCGACATAGCCCTCGACGGCGATCACCGTACCGGCGTCGTAGGCGGCCTTGCGCGCCTCGGCGCCGTTGTAGAGGAGCGAGCCCTTGTGGAAGAGCTCGGTCTCCGGCGAGTTGAGGTACTTGGCCGGCACGTCGGACGACATGGCGCGGCCGCCGAAGCCGACGACGCGGCCGCGGAAGTCGGCGATCGGGAAGATGATGCGGTCACGGAAGCGGTCGAAGGAAACCGGGATGTCGTCGCCGGCAATCAGCAGGCCCGCCTCGACCATCTGCTCGTGCGACACGTCCTTGGCCGCAAGATGCTGCTTCAGCGCGGCGCGGTCGCCCGGCGCATAGCCGATGCGGAAGCGGCGCTGCAGGTCGGGCCCGAGGCCGCGGCCGGCGAGGTAGCCGCGGGCGGCAGCCCCGGCGCGGGACTGCAGCGCCTCCTCGAAGAACTTCGTCGCAAGCTCGAGCACGTCGTAGAGGGTGGCGCGCTCCTTCTCGCGCGCCTCGGCCCGCTCGTCGCGGGCGGGCATCGGCACGCCCGCCTCGTTGGCGAGCCGCTCCACCGCCTCGGGGAAGGTGAGCCCCTCGGTCTCCATCAGGAAGGTGAAGATGTCGCCGTTCTTCTGGGCCGAGAAGTCGAACCACTTGCCCTTCGCGTCATTGACGAAGAAGGAGGGGGTCTTCTCGGCGTTGAACGGCGACAGGCCGGCGAACTCGCGCCCCTGCTTCTTCAGCCGCACCCGCTTGCCGACCACCGACGAGGTGGGGAGCCGGGCGCGGATTTCGTCGAGGAAGGATGGCGGGAAGCGCATGTGAGGGTGATTCGGGTCGGGTGATTCGGGCCACGGGTTTGCTTGTGGCCCAATATAGGACAGCGCGCCATGGCAAGGGGATGGCGCGAAGCCGCGCGGACGTTGTCCAAGGAATTCACAGGGGGACCCGGCGCTAACTAGAGCGTTTTCGTATGAACGCAGAGTTGGAAGGGATTCCGGAGGCGTGCGTTGTCTGATTCACTTCCGCCGGTGATTTGCGGGGAGAGTGATGATGACGCGGAGCTTGAGTTCGGACCTTCGCGGTCGGGTGATCGGGGCGATCTCGGAGGGGCTATCGACGCGGGAGGCGGCGCGCCGGTTCAAGGTCGGCATCTCGACCTCAGGCAGGTGGTATCGGCGCTATCGCGCGACCGGCGAGACGACGGCCCGCAAGCAGGGCCAGCCGTCGCGCTCGAAGCTCGATCCGCACGAGGCATTCATCCTCGGCCTGATCGAGGCGACGCCGGACATCACGCTGGCCGAGATCGCCGAACGGCTGGCGGAGGAGCGCGGTGTGCGCGTGGTGCCTTCGACGGTGTGGATGTTCCTTGCCAGGCGCGGCATCACGTACAAAAAAAGACGGCGCATGCCAGCGAGCAGCAACGGCCGGATGTAAAGGCCGCCGGCGAGGCCTGGTTCGACGGCCAGCTCGATCTCGACCCGGCGCAAGCTGATCTTCATCGACGAGACCTCTGCCTCGACCAAGATGGCGCGGCTGCGCGGCCGGGCGAAGAGGGGCGAGCGCTGCCGGGCCCCGATCCCGCACGGACATTGGAAGACCACCACCTTCACCGCCGGGCTGCGGCTCGACGGCCTGGCAGCGCCGATGCTGCTCGACGGGGCCATGAACGGGCCGGCCTTCCTGGCCTATGTCGAACAGGTGCTGGTGCCCGAACTCTCCCCCGGCGACATCGTCGTCATGGACAATCTTCCCGCCCACAAGGTATCCGGCGTTCGCCCGGCGATCGAGAGCGGCCGGCGCCACGCTTCTCCTGCTGCCGCCCTATTCGCCCGACTTCAACCCCATCGAGATGGCCTTCGCCAAGCTCAAGGCGCTCCTGCGCAAGGCCGCCGCCCGGACCATCGACGATCTGTGGGCCACATCGCCGACTGCCTCGGCCAGTTCTCGACCAGCCGAATGCTCGAAACTACTTCCAGGCTGCAGGATATGACCCCGAGTAAGTCGAATCCGCTCTAGTCGGGTTCAACTGCTCGGTGTCTTGTTCTTGGCTAACAGCGGCGAACTAGAAACGGCTCTAAGCAATGCTTGGCCAACATCACGGACCAACTCGACATGTTGCTTTAGGTCGTCAGGACGAACTGCGAGGCGCGTTCCGACATTCTGCTTTGATGGGGTGCTATTTACGTATTTTTCGTCGACAATGCCCCTATTATGTACGATCAAGTGCCGTTGCTGGCTGAGAATCCAGAGCCGTTTATCCTCGAGAGCTCCGACAACCGAATCTTGTGAGTTAGTGAGGGCACTATATACGTCTTTTATAGTGGGTAGATCGCTTAAGTCGTGCTGCGAAATTAATAATGTTCCCATCCGTTGCGACAGGTTGAAATCGTACACTCTCAATGTGTCTATAGAAATCCTGGGTAAGCCAAATTTACCGCGAAGGCTTGGGCTCTCGCTTAAGTAGTGCACCGCTTCAGGATTTTCGTTCAAGTGGGCGACAAAGATGTCGCGGACCAGAACCTCGAATGCGCCCCATGTCAGCGCAGTCCCCTGGAGAAGGAGATCTGCCGCGGCGGTAGCGAGAGCGGCATCGTCGGCAGCACTCAGCAAGGTTGTACTAACGTCCCTAATTAAGACTTGCAGACCCTCGCTTGACGTTCGGAAAGACTTAAACTTTGCAGCGGCGACCTTTATGGCCGCTTCATCGCGACGCGCTTCCAACTCCGATTCAGTCTCGTCCCTCTCTACGTCGATTTTACCGAGCTCTGATCCGCTCGGCCAAATGTATTCGAGTGAAATGCTGTTTGTATACGTTTGACGACGTTAAGACGAAAGGGAACGCAACCATTGAGACGATAGAGCGAAGATTATACTGGAACGCCTTCGCTGCTGCATCATAAGGTGTGCATGTGCCTTGTATTGCTTCGACGAACTCAGGTTCATCGATATCAAACGGGACGAGGAATGCCTCACCCATCTGGTCGGAAAGCCGCTTCGCATCATCGCCTGGCATATAGTCAACATACCACGCTGGAATGATTGACCACGCCCTCGGGTGACTGTTCGACGTTGCGAGCATCACCCGCCATACCGAGAAACACCACGATCGCCCGATTGAGCCGGGTCGCATCTTCGGCATCGAGCGCTCCCAGTCGATGGACAAGGCGCTGTCGCCGAACCGTAGTGATCTTGTCAGTCATCAAGTGCGATATCGCGCGCAGCCCGTTTGTCGGCGTTGGCTCGACCCTTATCCGGAAGTGCGGAGCCTCCATCGGATCTGGTATTGATGTGGTCGGTCGGCAGTCCGTCGACCAGGGGGGGCGCCATGACAATTCTGGCCTTGCTACTGCTCGTCGATGCCGCGTTGCATGCGTACGTCATCTATCGGTTCGGCACCAACGAGAACATGCCGTTCCTGATCTACGCCGTCATCGACCTGGTGCTTGCCGTCGCCGTGTTCTTCGCCGTGCCGTTCGCTCTTTGGGCGACGCTTGTCCTCAGCGCTGTCGGCATCGTCGGACTGACGGTCACCTTCAAGAAGCCGCAGCGCGAGAAGACACTCGACTACATCATCTGGGTGATCGACGCGCTGATCGTGCTCGGCGCGATCTATCTGTTGTTCCTTGCCGCGGGCACACCGACTCCGGCCGCATGACAACCAGCCATTTCACGCTCGAAGGATACCGACCATGATGCGGGAAGACCGCAAGGCAGCGATCGCCGCCTACAAGGACCGGAAGGTGGCCGCCGGCATCTACGCCGTGCGCTGCACGCCGACCGGAGAGCAATGGATCGGCTGGGCCGGCGATCTTTCGACCATCCGCAATCGCGTCTGGTTCGCGCTCCGCCTTGGCAATCACTCGCAAGGCGCCATGCAGGCGGCGTGGAATGCGCACGGTGCCGACGCATTCGACCTCGTCGAACTCGAACGCTTCGAGGATGACGAGCCGGCCTACGTCCGCCAGTCGAAGGCCAAGGACCGGCTCGCCTTCTGGCGGAACCAACTCGGACGCGGGCGCCGTCTGACGGGGCCTGCCGGAATGCGGCTGGCGTCTCTGTGCCGATGCAGGCGTCGCAGCGTGGCGAGCGTCAGCCGGTTTGCCGTGGTGGTCGAGAGTGTCGGCCCTCCATTGGACCAACTAACCCGCCACACCGAGAAACACCACGATTGCCCGGTTGAGTTGGGTCACATCCTCGGCGTCGAGCACTCCCAATCGATAGCCCAGGCGCGTCTTCGGCACCGTCGTGATCTTGTCGACCATCATCGACGCGGTCGCGTCGTAGCGGTCGCCTGGATCATAACCGCGGGCCGCGGCTTGTCGGCGTAGCCCGGTCCTCCGGAGACGGTCCAGATCTCTCCCCGCTTCACTCGTCAAACGGGGCCGAGATCGCGTCGATGAAGGCCTGGTCCTCAGCCGCGTGAGGACTGTTGGCGATGGCAACGATTCGCGGTGGGCCTCGGCGGCAATATCGGCCGCGCGCGTGTCAGGCACCCACATCTGGATCGGCCGCAGCCCTTGGGCGCGCAGGCGCTTGCGGTGCGCCCGCACCTTGTCGCGCGACGACTTCGGCTTTGAACTGGCGGTCATGGGCAGCTGTCTCCGGTTACATGTCACCTGTGAGCCGGATCAGCGAATGACAAGCGGTGGAGATCAGACAGCCTCTTTCGGCCCTACCCCGAGCCGGCGAGCAGGGCATCGAGAAGGGCGTGCGGGGTCGACGCGAAGGGATCAACTACCGTGACGCCGCCCCAGGTGAAGCCGTCATGAAGGTCTTCGGAGAGGAGAAGGCGACATCCGGCGCGGGAAGCGGCGGCGAGGATTACCGCGTCCCAGATGCCGAGACGATGATCCGTCGCCAGATCGGCGGCCGTGAGCATCACCTCGGGCGAGGTCTCGGCGAGCGGGAAGGCGTCCTGCCAGGCAAGAAGCGCATCGCGTGCGTCACTTCGCGACCGGGCGGCCTTGCGGACCAGGACGTTGAACAGCTCGCCGAGCACCTGAACAGGAAGCACAATCGTCTCCCGTGGCAGCTTCCGCAGGAGTTCGAGCGCCGCCTTGCGGCGCGCGCGGCCGTTCACGCCTTCGGCGTAAGCAAGGATATTGGTGTCGAGCGCAGCTCTCACGGCTCGTCTTCGTAAAGCTCGTCGCGCGTCCACCGTCCGGCCTTGACGACGGGCTGCTTCTCTAATCGGGCCAGCAATGCGGTCCGCGCGCGTGCCATGTCCTCGCCGCCGGTGGTGGGCACGATGCGCGCAACAGGCTTTCCGTGAACTCGTGACCACATAGCTCCGACCTTCCCGCACGCGGCGCAGCAGCAGCGAGAATTTCCGGTTGGCATCAGCTGCAGAGACGGCTTCGTCCATCGACCTTATCCATAAGTAGTGATTTAATCTACAATAGTGATGACAAAGCGGGTTGCAAGCCCCGTGTAGCGGCCTGCTCGGCCCGCCCGGCCAAACCGGGTTGCCATACCGGGCATTGTGGGGAACTCTCTGCTTCGGGACTGGGGGACGAGCCGATGAGTCGTGGGAACGGGGGATCGCGTCCGGCGATGGGCCGACGCTGCAGATGGGCCGTCTGCGTCGTCGCGGTGCTGCTCGCCGTGTCGCCTGTCCCGGCAGCATTCGCGCAGGGCGTCAAGAGCATCGAAACCCAGCAGACCAGCGTCATCGAGCGATACCAGCCGCCGCTGAGGTCGCCGCCGTCGGTCGGCCTGACGGTGACGGCGCCCGTCGCCGGGCTGCCGCCGGCCGAACTCGCCAGGGTGCGCTTCCGGCTGGTCGCCGTCGACCTTGAAGGCGCGCGCTCCGTGCCGGAGGCGCAGCTGGCGCCGCTATGGGCCAATCTCATCGGCACCGAGGTGTCGCTGGCCGATCTCAACCGCGTGCTCGACGAGATCGGCAAGGTTTACCTCAAGAACGACTTCTACGCACTGGCGCTGATCCCGCCACAGGATTTCAAACGCGGCCGGGTGAGGATCGTCGTCTACGAATCCTACATCCGCGAGGTCGTCATCAACGGCGACATCCCTGGCCTCGATCGGCGGCTCCGCCCCTATGTGAACCGCATCGTCGGGATGTCGCCGGTCCGCATCTCCCGGCTCGAGCGGTACCTCTTGCTGATGGCCGACCTCGCCGGCATCACCCTCGACGCGCAGCTCTCCAAGATCGAGGACGAGCCGGGCGCCGGGCGCCTGGTGCTCAACTTCCACTTCGACCGCAAGGTCATCGCCGGGCGGCTCGACAATTTCGGCAGCGACGAGGTTGGGCCGCTGGAGGCCTCGATCAACGCCCGCTTCAACGACGTGTTCGGCGCGTTCGAGGGGACCAACGGGCTGGTGGTGACCAATCCGCTCGATCCGAACGAGCTGGTCTTCGCCCGGCTGTCGCAGCTCTATCCGCTCGGGCCGAGCGGCCTTTCGGCCGGCTACGAGATCGGCAAGGTGTGGTCCGAACCAGGCGGCGACCTCGCCGCCCTCGACGTCCATGCCGAGACGACGACCGCCAAGGTGCATATCGACTACGCCGTCATGCGGCGGATCGAGCGAAGCCTGATTGCCTCGCTGGCGCTCAACAGCAAGGATTCGTCGGTGGACATCGGCGGCGCGCCGGCAAGCCGCGACCGCAACCGGTGGGTCACTCTGGGCGCCACCTATGACGACACCATCGCCGGCGCCGCCGTGATCCTCGACGTGGCCTTTGCCCAGGGGCTCGACGGGCTCGGCTCGAACACCCCCAACGCCGACTTCCAGTTCCTGTCGGCCGACGCGATCGCCTCGCGCGACCTGACCGACACGATCTATGCGCAACTGCAGGCGACCGGCCAGAAGGCGCTGACCAAGCTGCCATCGGCGGTGCGCTTCGACATCGGCGGCGAGAACTACGGGCGCGCCTTTGACGGCTCAACCATCACCGGCGAGGACGGGGCGGCGGTCAGCTTCGAGATCGGCAAGCGGATCGACACCGGCATCGCCTGGCTGGCGGGCTTTACGCTGTTCGCCTTCGCCGACTACGGCGCGGTGTGGAACGAGCCAGGGGTCGGCGCCTACCGCTTCGCTGCGGTCGGCTCGGCCGGCGCGGGGATGCGCACACGGCTCGGAAAGCACGGCACGGCAACGGTGTATTTCGCGACGCCCTATCTCGACACCGCCAAGGCGAGCGACATGAGCACCCGCTTCCGTTTTACCGCCGGCGTCCGCTACTGAACGGGCGCGGCGGTTCGGCCGTCGCCGGTCAGGTGAGAAGGCCCGTCCACTGCCAGTCGGAACCGAGGCCGATCAGCATCGGCTCGCGCGCGCCGGCCAGCACCAGATACGCGGTTGGCCCCATGAGGGCAAAGTTCTTCAACGCCGAGACGAAGTGGCCGATGACCGCCGTCATGGTCAGCTCGTCGAGCGTGCCGCGGGCCGCCGGGTCGCTGCCGAGCGCGGGGAGCAGCGCCTGTTTGCAGGCTTCGGCCTGGGCGCGCTTAGCGAGATGGATCATGCCGCCGAACAGGAGGAAGACCGTCAGGCCGAGGGCGCCGAGGCGGGGAAGCACGCCGAACAGGATGGAGAGTCCGCCGGCGCCCATGATGACAATGCCGATGACGGCGAAAACCTCCGGCCGCGATTTGAAGACGAGCGCCGTCTCGCCGATGGTGAACTTCAGGGCACGCCGGTTCTTGCCCGAGGCCCAGGCCCCCATCAGGAAGAGGATGCCGATGGTGAGGCGAAGAAGAAACGAGCCGATGTCGTCCAGGATCATGGCGAAGCGCCTTCCGTTCGGCCGTGCGGTCGCCTATGGCTCGCCCATGAAGTCCGTCTTCACCAGCGGCACGCCGTTGTGGCGGAGAATGTCGTAGGCGGTGGCGAGATGGAAATAGAAATTGGGCTGGGAGAAGATCAGGAAGTATTGCAGGCCGGTCAGCGTCGCCTTTTCGTCGCCCATCGGAAAGGTGATCTCTCGGGTCGCGCCGGCCTCGACGGCGGCGCGATCGGCGCCTTCGACGAAGGCGAGGGTCTCGGCCGTCCGCTTTTGCAGGTCGGCAAAGCTTGCCGAGGCGTCGCTGATCTTCGGGAGCTCCAGTCCGGCGAGGCGCGCCGTGCCGCGGAAGGCGTGGTTGGTGGCCGCCATCACCTGCTGCTTGAACGGCCACATGTTCGGATAGAGACGGGCGTCAAGCAACGCCGCCGGCTCGATCTTGCCGGCGCCGGCATGGGCTTCCGCCTTGTCGAGCGTGGCCGCGAGGCACTTCACCAGCCTCGCATAGACAGGCACGGAAATATCGTAGAGCGACAGCGTCATAGGCGGACCTCCAGAGGCGTAGGACGAACAAGGGGCGCCAAGCTATCATTGGAGCAGCGTTCGACAAGAGCGTTATCGACGACCCTGTGAGCTGATCGTGGACGTTGGTCCCGCGTCGTTATCGTTGCCGGCGGACATCAGCAATGCTAATACCCCCGTGGGGTATTCAGGGCGACCAATGCCTGCGAAACGGAAGGTGCTTGCGATGCGGACTGTCGGATGTGTGGTGGTTTTCCTGGCTGTGTGCCTTGGCACGGCGAGCTCCGGCGCCGCGGCCGAGAACCAGCCCTATGTGGGCCAGCAAAACCGCGCGATAAAGGCGCTTGCCCCGGAGATGGTGGACGGGCTGCTTGCCGGCCGCGGGCTCGGCTACGCCAAGGCGGCCGAGCTCAACGGCTGGCCCGGTCCGCTGCATGCGCTCGAACTGCGTGACGAACTTGCATTGACCGAGCAGCAGGTGGCAACGCTCGAAGCGTTGCGCGCCGATATGACAGCGCGGACCGTTCCGCTTGGACGGGACCTTCTGGCAGCCGAGCAAGCCCTCGACCACCTCTTCGCCAAGGGTGACCCTTCGCCCGAGGCCGTCGCTGCCGCCACGGCAAGGATTGCCGCGATCGAAGGGCGACTGCGCGCCGCGCATCTCGTCACCCATCTCAGAACCGCCCCCGTGCTGACGCCACACCAGGCGATGCTTTACAGCCGTGCCCGCGGCTATGGCGACGGACATGCCGGCCATGACGGCGGACACGGCGGCTGATCGACCCGGTTGCGCGCTCGGTAAAGGCAAGCGCTGAAGCAAATTGGCTCCCTGCGATTTCGTTTTGGGTGAGATGTTTGCCCACGCGCCTCATGCAGCGTGTAGATACATCGGGCGGGACCACTTCAAAGGGGGCGGATAAGAGTTCATCGAGGCTTGGTACAACCCCGGTCACCGGCATCGGGTGGAAGGCGGCCATGCGGGCGCCCCCAGGTAAAGACTTGTGCCACCAGTACTGCTTTTTGTAGCATCGACAGAAAGTTGCAGTGGGTATACGATCCTCGACTTGTGAGCTTCTCCTCCAAGAGGCTGACAAGTGCTTGGCGACTTCCGAAGGCGCGGCCATGCGCACAAGTTATATCCTCGGAATCCTGATCATCTTCGCGACCTCGGGCGAAGCCGTTGGGTGGTGGTGTCCGCAGATCACCCAAGCTGATACTGAAAGCGGCAGAGTCTTCGTCGACGAAGGCGGCATGACCCTCTACACGTATCGCGGCGACGAGAGGTACCGGCCCCGCTGCCTCGGAAGTTGCGCTGCCGCGTGGCCTCCGTTCATTGCAAACCAATTCTCAGCCTGCGATGCGAATAATACTCACAATTGGTCGCTCATCGTGCGCTCTGATGGTCAGTCCCAATGGGCGCTGGACGGGCGACCCCTATACCGCTCGGCGAAGGACGCAGCTCCCGGCGAGATTACGTTTGCCGGGCCGGCTTGGGCGCCCGCGAACGTCCCGTGCCCCGCAGCGAAATCGCAATTTGGGACGCTAGGCGAGGAAGAAGCGTATGCCGTGATCGGCACCGCCATCGCGAAGGGTGTGGAACCTGTCGGCGAACTTCGGCGATGGTGCGGGATCGGCGTTTACGAGCTCGCGGCCAGAGCAGACATCAGCGCTTCCGAAATCGTCGCGCACGAGAGCGGCCGGCGCGACCTCAGCAAGACAGCCAGGATGGCAATTGCCCAAGCGCTCGGGGCGCCGATCTACTTATTTCTCGAATGACCGAAGCGACCGCATGACTAGAGGGTCGCTGGGTGGCATCACGGCAGCAATCATCCTTTTTCCCGTTCTCCTGTCGCCCGACGCGACGTCTGCGGACGAAGTGGCAGTTGACCTCAAGCTCGTGCTCGCTGTTGACGCTTCCTCGTCAATGGACATTTACGAGCAGCGGCTTCAGCGGAACGGCTACGTAGCCGCATTTCGCTCGCCGGCCGTGCTTCAGGCGATAATGTCCGGGCCGCGCCGGCGCATTGCCGTTGCCTATGTTGAATGGGGCGATCCCCAAAGCCAGGCTGTCGTCGTCCCCTGGACCATCATTGACGGCGCGGAGAGTTCCGAGCGATTTGCAGCGGAATTGGCTGCCGCTTCCGTGAATCGCTTCTTCGGTACCTCGATTGCGCGGGCACTCGCCTATTCCAGTGGGCTGTTTGCGGATAGCGAGTTCACCAGCGATCGATGGGTTATCGACATTTCTGGCGATGGACCCAACAACATGGGTCCTCCCGTTGTACCGGCAAGGGACACCGCCCTGTCGCGCGGCATTACAATCAACGGGTTGCCGATCATGATCAGGACGCGGTGGGGCGGAGGGGTCTACAACATCTCCGGTCTCGATGATTACTACCGCGATTGTGTCGTCGGCGGTCCAGACGCCTTCGTCGTCGTCGTTCGAAGTCGTGAGAAATTCGCGGAGGCAATCGAGCGAAAACTGATCATGGAGATCGTGGCCTCGCGGCAAATGAGGATCGTACCGATCGCTGATGCACGGCCTCCAACCGAGACGGACTGCCTAGCCCCCTAGTTGAAGATTGCTGCCCGAAGGCGACTTCTCGCAGTGCCGGCATGCGACTCCGTTTGGCCTTTGTGTACGGAGCAGTTTGCGGGAACGTCCGGAGAGACCTGACGAACAGGCACGTTTGTGCGTCTGACGGCAACAACAATTCATGCCTACGCACTCCGGCGAGCAACTCCCGCTCCGCGGTCAGTTGGCCGTGCCGGTGGCGGGGACGTTGGGGATGTCCGCCGGCGGGATGAGACGGGGAGGGATCGGCTGCACGTCGGGCGTCGTGGTGCCGAGCAGCGCCCCGGCGTCGATCGTGCCCGGCGGTGTCGGCAGCGGACCGGTGACCGTTCCGGCCTGGGTTCCTGCCACGGCGTCTGTCGGCCCGGCATCGAAGGCGCCGTCGCCGTCCATGGCGGCACCGTCGCCGTCCATCACGGGACCGTCTTCGCCGCCGATGACGCTGGGGTCAGTGGGCGAGGGGTCGGTCGGCAGCGCAGCCGGTGCGACGGTCGCGGGCGGCGCGGCAGCCGCAGCCGGCGCTGTCCCCGGACCGGGTGCCCCGCGCGCGGCGTCGATGTCGGCCAGGGTCTTTTCGATCCGGCTGATGAAAGCCGCATCGTTGTCGGCCGGTCCCGACGCGGCGGCCGCCGGAGCCGCTGCTGCAGCAGTGCCCGCGTCGCCCGTGCCCGCGTTGCCCGGTTGGGCGGAGACGGTAGCGGCCGGCGGCCGGTCAGGACGGAGGCGCGGCGCCGGCGGATCGACGGCGACCGCGGGCTGGGCGTCGGCGGCATCGGCCGGGACGGAGCCGACCACCGGCGTGACCGCATCGCCTTCGCCGATCGGAATCTGGCGGATGCCGGACGATCCGCCGGCGACGGCGTCGCCGGTCCCGGCGGTGTTCGCGGTTCCGGCTGCCGGCACGGGTGCCCGGACGCCTGTCTCGACGTGGCTGGACGAGCCGATCGAGGCAAGCAGCACACCGATCCCGGCTGCAATAGCAATGACGCCGATGCCGATCATCACCAGATAGCGCAAGCGGCGCGGACGCTCCTCCGCCTCGAACGGTTCCGGGTCGATGGCAGCCCGTTCAGCCCTGAGTTCCGGCTCGGGGATGAATGCGTCGCGGGGCGGCGGCCGGTCGACGCGCGGCACCTCGACCGCCTCGTAGAGCGGGCCGGCAGGTTCGAACTCATCGAAATCGTGCGGCGAGCCGAGGCGATCCGCCTCGAGCCGCGAATAGGTGACGATCGGCTCGCGGTCGTCACGATCGCGGGTCGGGCGATTCTCCAGCTGCCTGCCTTTCCTGGCCATGGTCTCCGGGTTCCCCCAAAACTCCTGCCCTTCTTTGCGCAGCAAAATGCGGACCTTTGATGGCCGAACGCGGTCGCTTGTGCGGCGCGATCCTGCCAGAATGGCCATGCTTTCAGCCGGAATTTCAGCCAGAATCGCCGTTCCATTCCAATTGTCTCCAGCAAGGGATGCCGATGACGACCGAACCGCTCTTTCCCACCCGCAGGACGGCTCTCGCCGGGCTGGCCGGTCTGGCCGGCGGCGCGCTGCTCACCCGGCCGGGCCTCGCCGCGACTGCCGCGGCGGTGCGCGCGCTCCGGCCCGGCCAGTTCATCTGGGAGCCGAAGCTGCAGCCGCACGGGCCGGTCTCGATCATCGTGTCGATCAACGCCCAGCTTCTCCACGTGCACCGCCGCGGCACGCGGATCGGCGTGGCGACGGTGTCGACCGGCAAGCCCGGCCACGAAACGCCGACCGGCGTCTTCACCATCCTGCAGAAGGACAAGGACCACGTCTCCAGCATCTACGAGGGCGCCGAGATGCCGTTCATGCAGCGGCTGACGTGGAGCGGCATCGCGCTGCATGCCGGACACCTGCCCGGCTACCCCGCCTCGCACGGCTGCGTGCGGATGCCGCTCAAGTTCGCCGAGCTGCTCTACGGCGCCACCCGCATCGGCACGCCGGTGGTGGTGGCCGCCGCCTTCTCGGCGCCGCAGCCGGTGTTCAACCCGAATATCGTCGGTGAGCTCTATTCGGCCAAGGCGCTGCAGGGACTGCGGTCGGCGGAGCGGCGCTACCAGTCGGACGAGCCGGCGACGGGGCCGGTGACCTCGGTGCTGGTGTCCCGGCAGGACGCCAAAGTGATGGTGCTGCAGAACGGCGAGATCGTCGCCGAGGGGACGGCGAAGATCGACCGGCCCGACGAGCCGTTCCCCTCCAACGTCTTCGTCCTGTCCGGCGCCGGCACCGACGCGGAGGGACTGCGCTGGGAGGCGATCGGCTACAAAGAGGGCGAGGAGGCGCAGGTCAGCGTGCCGGACGCCTCGACCATGGATCGCATCCATGGTCCGGCCAATGTCGCCGACGCCATCCGCGCGCGCATGGCGCCGGGCATGCTCCTCGTCATCACCGACGAGCCGCTCTCCGCCGACACGCGCAGCGGCACCGACTTCGTGGTGATGACGGCGGAGGGGGAGGAGAAGTAGGAGGGCAGGACGGTTGCTCTTCTCACTCTGGCGAGCCGTTGCAATCGAGGCAAACCTTAGTGAGGCGGGTGGAACCGGCCGCGTCGTTCGCAGGGTTCCCCCTCACCCGGATCGACCCGGACTCCGTCCGGCTCGATCCGACCTCTCCCCACTGGGGAGAGGTAAGGGCGCGGCGCCGCGGGGTGCATCTTAGGGTCAATCGTCGCGCTATTTCACAAGCAGATTCAATCCGATCTGCGCGACGGCATGACCTCTCCCCGGTGGGGAGAGGTCGCGAGCCGGGCGTCAAGCCGGGCGAGCGGGTGAGGGGGCCTCGTGGGTCCGTGTGGCGGACTTTGCCGTCGTTCTGACTGACTTCGATTTGCCGTGGGTAGCTGGACTCTCCGGGCGGGATCGTGGTCGCAGAGGCGGTTCAATGCGCGTAGCGCTCGGCAGCGCGGGCGCGGGCCTTCGCTGCCTCCACCTCGCGGTCGCGGGGCGGGGCGTGGGTCTCCAGCGACTCGATCAGGCGGCGGGCGATCTCGGTCACCTCGTCGACCGCGCGGTTGAACGCGGCTTCATTGGCCTTCGACGGCCGGGTGAAGCCTGACAGCTTTCTCACGAACTGAAGCGCCGAGGCGCGGATCTCCTCCTCCGTCGCCGGCGGCTCGAAATTGAACAGCGTCTTGATGTTGCGGCACATCACAGGTCTCCCGATCGGGTGTTGACCGGCAGGTTAAACGCGCCCGCCGCGCGGAGCAATCGGATGGGTTGGACGGAGCGATCATGCAACTAGACAGGGAAACAAGCGGAGGATAACGTATCTTAAGTTGAAACTCCGACGGAGTGCACCGCCGTGCCGTCACACCGGACACCGATCGAAACCCCGGCCGACCTCGAAAAGGGCTTGGCGCAGGCCACCGGGCTCAGATATCGGGCGAGGGCCGAGTTCGACCGGCTGCTCAACGAGCGTCAGAACAGGATCCTCGGCCTCAGCCAGAAAGCCGGGCCGAACTCGGACTCGTACCGCAACGCGGAGGAGGATCTGGCGCGCGCCAAGCGCGATTACGGCCGCATCAATACCGGTGTTCACCGTCCGCTCAACAAATGGCGGATCCACGCCGCCATCCTGATCGGCGTCGGGCTGCTGCTGGCGGCGTTCGAGGCACCGGTCAACAAGTTCCTGTTCGACGTGGCGCTGCGCAGCTCGAACCTGATGTCGTGGGCGATCTCCTTCGCCTTCGCCTGCGCGCTCCTGGTGCTCGCCCATTTCGCCGGCGTCAGCCTCCGTCACATCTGGTCCGACTACCGCAAGCGGCCTGTACTGGGCGCCATCTTGATCTTTGTCGTGCTGGCGGCGGTGCTGTTCGTGTTGGTGTCGATCCTGACCGTCGCGCGCGCCTCCTTCTCGGCAAATGCCGGGACGATCGGCGACATGTTCGCCGACGTCCGCCAGAACGTCGCCAGCGTCGGCCTGTGGCGGACGTTGTTCAATGCTTTCTCCGACGTCTCGGCGCTGGTACTGGCGACCATCAATATCGGCGGCATCTTCATGACGATGATGCTCGCCTTCTTCACCCATGATTCCGACAAGGACTTCGATGCCGCGTCCCGCGCTCTCGATCGCTACCGCAGGAAGATCGACCGCATCAGCTCCGCCTACATCAGGGGCAAGGACGCGATCGTCAAGGAATTCGCGCCCGACATCAGCGGGGTCAGCCACGATTTCACCGACGCCAACCAGCGGGTGATCGAGCTGAAGAAGCGGCTCGGCCTGCCGCTCGACGATCCCGACGACACGCTCATCATCGACGCTCTCGACCGGCTGGCCGAGGACAGTCCCTATGGCGACGACGTCGACGAGCCGTTCATGAAGGTTGACGACGGTGAAATGCGGCGGGCGGGCGAGGCGCCTCCGGTCCGGACCGGCCCGACGCTGGTCGACCGCAAGTCGGCCTAGCGGGTCGGGCGATGTCCCGCCTGCGCGCTTGTCTCGGTGTCTGCGCCCTGGCGCTGATCGCGAGCCTGGTCGCGGCGGGGGCGGTGCAGGCGGACGAGTTCGACAAGTACTGCTCGCCGTCCGCCACCAACGTCGTCCTCTATCTCGACGTGACCACCCCCTATGACGCGATCGATCGGGCAAGTCTGGTGGACGGGGTCGAGAAGATCTTCGCCCGGCTCGGGGACGGCGACCGGCTGTCGATCCGCACCATCGAGGATGCGTTCCCGAACAGCCACCGGCTGGTCGACGCCTGCATGCCGTTCTGCAAGAGCGAAGGCTTCTTCAGCGACCTTCTCTCCGACTGCACCGAGGGCGTGGTGATCGACGACCGGCGGCGGCTGCAGCGCCAGGTCGTGGCGGAGATCACCCAAGTTGCGACGAATTCGGTTGAGCTGCAGACCTCGGAGATCATCCGCACGCTGGCGATGTCGGCGGCCGAGGAGTACCGGGACGCCCAGGCGAACGCCTTCTTCATCTTCTCCGACATGATCGAGAACTCGCAGTACCTGCCCTCCAGCCAGTTCCTGTCGCTGAAGAACGGCCAGATCCTCTCCAACCTCGCCAAGGACCGGCTGGTGCCAAACCTGCGCGGCGCGTCGGTCGCGATCTTCGGTGTCGGGCGGAAGGGCGACCCGCAGGCGCGTGACGTGCTTGAGCAGCGGAAGATCGACAAGATCACCGATTTCTGGGACGGCTTCTTCACGCTGGCCGGTGCGACGATGACCTGGCAGCCAAATCTCGGTTCGCTGAGCCAGCTCGATCACTGAGGCCCTGCCGTCCGCCGGCCAGTCAGCACCGGGGTAAGCACTAGGCATACACAGTGAAGTCGCCGTGGTGCAGATGGAGGCCGGTGTCGAGCTTGGCGAACTGGACCTCGCCCCCCGCGGCGTTGCCATTCGAGTCGTAGTAGAGCGCCCCGGTCGTGCTGTCGTAGATGATGCGGTCGGTGGCGTCGTGCGCGTGCGCCCCTTTGTGGAATTCCGCGGCGGTAAGCGTCCCCGGCCCATTCAGGTTCGTGAAGACCCCGTTGTACAGGAAGAACTTGTCCGTCCCCGGCTCGAAGTGCTTGACCCGGTCGACATTGGTCGCCGCGTTCAGGGTCGACGCGAAGGCGAACTTGTCGACGTGCGGTCCGGCGATCAGCTTGTCGTTGCCGTCCCCGCCGAACACCTTGCCGGCCTTGCCGCCGGTGTTCTTGTACAGGTCCTTGCCCGGGCCGAGAGCCACGACGCCCTTGATCGTCCCGTCGTTGAACACCTTGTCGCCGGCATTGGCTCCGCCGAACCCGACGCCGCCCTTGACCATCCCGTGGTTCTCAAGGGTGACCTTTCCCGCGACAGAATACACGGCGAGGGTGCCTCCCTTGATCGTGCCCCCTTGCTCGTTGACGATGGTTGTCCTCTCGCCCGGATCGGTGTTGACGGCGACGCCGTACGTAGCGGCGTGAATGAGGCCGGAATTGTCGACCGTTCCCCCCGTTTGGCCGACCAGGACAGAGGACACGGCAACACCGGCGAGCTGCCCGCGGATCTCGCCGTCATTGTCGAGAGAGAGCCGCGGAGTGCCGAACGCCCGCACGCCGTATTGGTCGTAGCCGACGATGCGCCCTTGATTGGTGAGGGCGCAATCATTGCCAAACATGTAGACGCCGGTGGCGCCGAAAATATCGGCGTCGGCCCTGTTGATGATGGTGTTGTTGTCTCCCTGGAAGTTCACGCCGGTGTCGTCAGCTGAGTAGATGTGGCCCTTGTTGATCAGCTCGCCGTTGGGGAAGCCGTTTCCGACGCCGCGGTCGCTTTGCGAACCGACATAGACACCGTCCGCGATGATCCATCTCTGCGAGCCGGAGAATGAGAGACCGGTGGTCGCGGAATGGTAGATGTCGGTCTTCTGGGTCGGCATGATGGTCCTCCTGCTGTCATCCCGGGATGGCGACGTTCAGGGCGTCAGGCTCGACACGGGCGGCGTCCGGCTGTCTCGCTTCCTTGCCAAGCAGTCATGGGATGGGCCGTGCGGCAACGGCACTTGCAGTGTACGACGCTCGCGCGCCCCGAGTAGCCAGCCTATCGATACTACCGTGATCCGCCAATAGCGGAAATCTGCCAGGTTCGTGCGGTTTCCCGCATGACCTTTGGCGAAACGGGTGGACCAAATGCCGCTGCGCGATCTCGCCCGGGGGTTGCGCGTCGTTGGGCGACTGCCGGCCGAGGCATATGATGGATCGCTGCGGAGGGATCAGGACATGACAAATCCATTCTGCCAACGGGTCGGCATCGACCTGCCTATCGTGCTGGCGCCGATGGGCGGCGCGGTCGGGCCGGACCTTGCGGCGGCCGTCAGCAATGCCGGCGGCCTCGGCTGTATTCCGCTGTGGGACGACGACCTTGCAACCATCCGCCGCCAGATCGGCGCGATACGTCAGCTCACATCGCGCCCGTTCGCGGTCAATCTCAACCTCAACTGGCCGCAGGAAGAACGCCTGGAGGCGTGCCTGGACGAAGGGGTGGGGATCATCTCGCTGTTCTGGGGCCTTTCCGCGCCGCTCATCGAGCGGGCGCACCGGGGCGGCGCGATCGTCATGCAGACGGTCGGCAGCGCAGCCGATGCCCGCCGCGCGGTCGATGCCGGCGCCGATGTGATCGTCGCCCAGGGCTTTGAAGCCGGCGGCCATGTGTGGGGACAGGTGGCGACGCTTCCCCTCGTGCCGGTCGTGTTCGACGCGGTCGCGCCGGTGCCGGTTGTCGCAGCCGGCGGCATCGCTGACGGCCGGGGCCTCGCGGCAGTGCTTGCGCTCGGTGCGTCGGCGGCGTGGATCGGGACCCGCTTCCTGATGAGCCGCGAGGCGACCATCCACCCGCGCTACCGCGAACGGCTGGCGGGGGCGGCCGAAACCGACACCTGCTACGGCACGCTCTTCGATGTCGGCTGGCCCGACGGGCCCCACCGGACGCTCCGCAACGAGACGGTCGCCGCGTGGGAACGGGCCGGACGGCCTCCCACCGGCAAGCGGCCCGGCGAGGGCGAGCAGATCGCCGAGACGCCACAGGGCGGGATCGTCCGCTACAGCTGCGTCACGCCGCAGCCGGACGCCGTCGGCGACATCGACAACCTGTCGCTGTGGGCGGGGCAGGGGGTCGGGCTCGTCGGCCGCCTGCAGCCGGCGGCGGAGATCATTCGCGAGATCGTCGCGGAAGCCGGCCCGGCGCTCCGCCACGCTCGCGAGTCGATCGAGGCCTGATCGATACGCTGGCTCCCCAAACCGCGCGGACGGGCGTAGTGTCGCGAGAACGGGAGGCGGTCGAGGAGGGGTAACATGGCCTGCGAACTCTATTACTGGCCCGGCATCCAGGGGCGGGGTGAATTCGTGCGGTTGGCGCTGGAGGAGGCGGGCGCCGACTATGTCGACGTCGCACGCGAGAAGGGCACCAACGCGTTGATGAAGATGTGGGACAGCGCGGACATCGAAACGCCGTCCTTCGCGCCGCCCTTCCTCAGGCACGGCAAGCGGATCATCGGCCAGACCGCCAACATCCTCCTCTATCTCGGCGAGCGGCACGGGCTGGCGCCGAAGACCGATGCCGGGCGGCTGTGGACCCACCAGATCCAGCTCACCGTCGCCGACCTCGTCGTCGAGGCGCACGACGTCCATCACCCGCTCGGCGGCGACTTCTACTACGAGGACCAGAAACCGGAATCGAAGCGGCGGGCGGAGGCGTTTCGCAAGAACCGCATCCCGCGCTTCCTCGGCTGGTTCGAGACGATCCTTGCCCGCAATCCGAAGGGCGACAGGCACCTGGTCGGGGCGCGCCTCAGCTATGCCGACCTGTCGCTGTTCCAGGTGGTGGAGGGGCTGCGCTATGCCTTCCCCAAGGCCATGGGCCGGGTCGAGGCGGACTACCCGCGGGTGATCGCGCTCCGCGATCTGGTGGCGGGGCGGCCGCGGATCGTCGCCTATTGCGCCAGCGACCGGCGCCTCCCCTTCAACGAGGACGGCATCTTCCGACACTACCCGGAACTCGACGGGTAACGCTGTCCTTCGCCCGCGCCGGTTGGCGCGACATTTTGCCATTCAGCGGTTGATCTGACGCAAAGTCGGAACGGCGCGACAGTGCAAATTATTCTCATTGGCAAGCCGGTTTCCAAGCCAAGCGATTCCGGGGCCAAGGGGCGGCATGACATTTGAGAATCAGGAGAAAGAATAATGTTTAGGACGATCAGGGCTGCCGCACTGGGGCTTGCCTCCATCACCATGCTCGCGGCCGTGCCGACGGCCGGCCAGGCGGCAACCACGATTCACGTTTCGCTGTGGGACAAGGGCGCCGATATGGCGATGCCGACGGATCAGATGTACGGGATGCCCGGCGTCGACAAGGCGAAGGACACCATGGGGATCAAGGTGTCGCAGGACAGCGCCCCGCATGGCATCGTGGCCTTCAAGGTCACCAACGATTCCAAGGACCTTATCCACGAGATGATCGTGGCGAAGCTCAGTGAGGTGGGGAAACCCCTGCCCTATAACGAGAGCGAGAAGCGGGTCGACGAGGACAAGGCCGGCGACAAGGGCGAAGTTTCCGAACTCGACCCCGGCCAGTCCGGTTCCCTGACCCTCAATCTGCAGCCGGGGACCTATATTCTCTATTGCAATGTCGAGGGCCACTACGCGGCCGGAATGTGGACCGTGTTCACCGTGACGCCATAGGAGAGGCGGTTAAGAATGAATCTGACGGCGGTGCGCGGGGCAGTGCGGCCCGGCGCATCGCCTGCGACATCCCGCCGCAGGGGTGCAATGCGCGCCGATCCGGCCGCCTTGCGCCCCACGGCGGATCAACGACTTGCCGTGCCAGAGCTTAATTAGAACAGTTTCAATAACATGATCGTCGTTTCTGAAGGGCTGACAAAGGTTGCGCGCATACTAGCTGTGAGGCTAGACGGTGCTCGACCTGACACAGGCAGTCTGAGGATCATGCATTGGATCACCGGTCTCGCGGCCGGCGCTTTGCTGGCGTGTTCTTTCGTTCCTGCCGTTGCGCAGGACGCCAACCCGACGGTGGTCATCAAGGACCACGTCTTTCACCCGGCCGAGATTCACGTCCCGGCCGGCACGGTGATACTTTTGACCGTCGACAATCAGGACCCCACGCCCGAGGAGTTCGAGTCCAACGAGTTGAGGGTGGAGAAGATCATCCCCGGACAGCTGAGTGGCCTGGTGCGCTTCGGGCCCCTCGAGCCGGGTGTCTATCCGTTCTTCGGCGAGTTCAACCAGGACACGGCCCAAGGCAAGGTGATTGCGGAGTGAGGCGGCAATGATCGGCGCGCTTGTCATCGTCTTTCGCGAGGTTATCGAAGCCGGCCTGATCATCGGCATCGTGCTGGCGGCGACCCGCGGCGTGCCGGCGCGCGGGCTGTGGGTTGGCTTCGGCGTGATCGGCGGTCTGGTCGGTGCCAGCGTGGTGGCCGGCTTCGCCGGCGTGATTTCCGGCGCTTTTGCCGGATCGGGGCAGGAACTCCTCAACGCCACCGTGCTGATCCTCGCGGTCGGCATGCTCGCCTGGCACAACGCCTGGATGGCGAAGCATGGCCGCGAGCTCGCCGCCCATGTGAAAACCGTCGGCACCGCAGTTGCCACCGGCGACCGGCCGCTGATGGCGCTGGCGGTGGTTTGTGGGGTTGCTGTGCTCCGGGAAGGCTCGGAGGTGGTGCTCTTCCTCTACGGCATCGTCGCCTCCGGCGCGACCGGCAGCGACCTTCTGGTCGGCGGGCTGCTCGGTATCGCGAGCGGCGCGGCGGTGACCGGGCTCAGCTATCTCGGCCTCCTGGTCATCCCGACGCGCTATGTCTTCCGGGTGACCGGCATCCTGATCACGCTCTTAGCGGCGGGGATGGCGGCGCAAGCCGTGTTCTACCTGAACCAGGCCGGGGTCGTGGCGTCGGGCGGGCCGTTGTGGAGCACCGCCTGGCTGCTGCCGCAGTCGAGCATTCCCGGCATCATCCTCCACACCCTCGTCGGCTACCACGACCAGCCGACCGGACCGCAGCTCATCGCCTATGTCGGCACCATCATCGGGATGATCGCGCTGATGATGTACGCGTCGCCGCCGCGCCGACAGCCCGCGACGGGCTGAGGCCGGGAGCGATCGGCGCAGCGCCTAGCGGGCGTCGGGGAAGGCGCGGGCGACACGGCCCATCCAGGCGTACAGCGCCTTCGATTTCTCCGCGCCCTTCACGTTGTTGCCGAGGTGCACGACGACGAGGTCCTTGCTTGGCACCACCATGATCATCTGGCCGAAACTGCCCTCGGCGCGGAAGGCGTCGCGCTGCGGTCCGGTGTCGATGAGCGCCTTGGTGGGCCGTCCCTCTCCGGTCGCCGGATCGATCCACCAGCCGGCGCCGTAGACGTCGGCGTTCCCGGCAGGACCGGGCGTGCGGGCGAAATCGACCCATCCTTGGGGGAGGAGCCGGCGGCCCTCCCAGACGCCGTCCCGAAGATAGAGGAGTCCGAACCGGGCAAAATCCCGGGCCGTCGCGTAGACGAACGACGATCCGACAAACAGGCCGGTCGCGTCGAACTCAGGCTGGGCGCTTTGCATGCCGATCCGCGCGAACAGGCCGGCACGCATCCAGGCGAGCATCGCCGCCCGTCGCGCGTTGGGTGACGACTGTTGCCCGACCGCGGCGGCTGTCAACGCATCGCAGACGAGGATCATCCCGGCGCTGTTGTAGTTCCAGTAGGTGCCGGGCGGGTGCGCCAACGGAAGCGACGCGGCGTAGGCGGCGATGTCGAGACGACCCTGGCCGAAGAGCATGCGGGCCGCATCGTCCTCGGTCGGCGTCCTGGCGTCGACCTCCTCGTAACGCTGACCGTCGACCATGTTCAGCCACTGACGCCAGGTGATGGCGGAACGCGGGTCGTCGGCAGCCCAGCGCGGGTTGCCCATCGGCTGGTCGATGTCGACGCGGCCCTCGGCAACCGCAATGCCGACAAAAGCCTGGGTGAAGGATTTTGCCATCGACCAGGAAACGAGGCGCATGTCGGGCCCGAAGCCGTCGGCATAGCGCTCCATGACGATGCGTCCGCCCGCGACGATCACCAGCGCGCGAGTCCAGCCATAGGGTTGCTCCTCCGCGCTGAACGCCGTCGCTACCGTATCGTCGAGGCCCCCCTCATCAGTGCCCGGCGGCAAGGGGCCGGTGGGCCAGGTCTCGGTCGGCCACGGAACGCCGGGCGGCTGTGGCGGGAGGGGCGTGAGCGCAACGGCCGGGCAAGCGACGAGGAGCGCCGCCAGGCCGAGGAGCGAGGAGCGCAGCCTAGCGCGCGACATGGCAACCGAATCCCTCGTCGAAATCGGCTCTTGAGGAAATGACACCGGCGACCGATGCGGTGACGGCGTGATCCTTGACCCTCCATGACAGCCAGCGCGCGTCGGAGGCGGTGTAGTCGGTCTGGCAGGAGGCGAAGGAGCGGCCCGAGACGAAGAGGCACGAGCAGGTCTGCTCGGCACCGTAGGCGGTGGCGATACGCGCAAGCGGAACCACTTGGCGCTCCAGATACAAGGCGGCCGCCGCCAGCACGACGGCCCCGACTCCAACAACGATCAGCCACCTCCGGCGCATCGGTCGGATTCTCTCCGGTTTTTCCCAAACGCTCGACGAACTTGGCCACGTCGCCCAGCGGCCGGCCGTGATCCTGATCAAAAATCCGCAAGACTCAGGGTGCCGCCCGGCATAGCGGGGCAAACCCTCTTTGATCCAGCGCAAGGCGCGGCGGCCGGTCCTCGCCGATATTTGCCCATCCCGAAACTCCACCAAGGTCTGAACCGACGGGGCTGGGAGAGGGATGGATCTGACCGACCAACAACAGGCCATAGCCGCCGGTGACGAGGGCGCGGCGCTCGGTCTGTGTCTCCAGTCGCTGGTGCGTTATGGCGAAGCATTCGATGCCCGCCGGCTGGTCCCGATCAAGAGCGCCCATCTGACCGGCAGCTTCCGCATCTTCTTCTATTCGGCCTATTACGAGCTCGTCGAGCGCCTCGTCCGCGAGGGCGTGAAGTTCCGGGTGCCGACCACCCTCAATCCCCATCCCGGTTACGATTTCTCTCTGCCGAACCGCGTTGTCTTCCATGGACAGAAGCGGCACGAGCAGCACCTCGAAGCGTTGGGTGTCATCCCGAACTATTCCTGCGTCTGCTATCACTACCAGAACGTTCCGCACTTCGGCGACATCCTCGGATGGGCCGAGTCCTCCGCGGTCATATGGGCCAATTCCGTGGCCGGCGCGCGCACCAACCGCAATTCGATCATGATGGACATCTGCCAGGCCGTCACCGGCCTGACGCCGGAGTTCGGCTATCTGCTTGACGAGAACCGACGCGGGCAGCTCCTGGTGAAGCTCGACATCGAGCGGATGGACGCCGCGGCGCTCGGCTACCTGATCGGCAAAATCGCGGTCGATCGCGTTCCGGTGCTCGTCCACCACCCCTTCAACCAGAACGAGCTCAAGAACATGGGAGCGGCGATGGCGTCCTCCGGAGGAGTAACGCTGTTCCATGTCGTCGGCCTTACTCCCGAGGCTCCCACCCTTGACGCCGTCTTCGCCGACGAGCCGGCGCAAACGGTCACGGTCACCCAGAAGGACCTCGACGAGCTGTCGGCAGACGCAGAGGTACAGGCGGAATCGGCGATCGTCGTCTTCGGCTGTCCGCAGATGACCCTCGAGGAAGCTGAGGAGATCGGCCGACACTTCGTCGGCAAGACGGTGCGAAAACGCGTCCTCTTCCACATGGTGCCCGAGGCTTACGAGGCGTTCTCGCGCACCCCGCTCTATCGCGATGTCACCCGCGCCGGCGTCGAAGTATGGCAGCACTGTCCGCTGGCCGGACTGACCCTGCGGATCGGCGTCGGACGCCATCAGGTGCTGACCCCCTCGGGCAAGCTCTACTACTATCTCGCCGGGACGAAGTACGGCACTCTCGACGAAGTCCTGCGCGTCGCCGGGGTGCTCGGATGATGCCCGACGCCAGCGCCGCCCGGCTCAAGGGCAAGCCGATCCTCAAGGGCCACGCGACCGGACCGGCGCTGGTCACCCGCGAGCCGATCAACTTCACCGCGGCCCTCACCAAGATTGCCAACGTGCCGCACAGCCGCCGCGCCGAGCTCCGCGACGAGCATCACCCGCTGTTCGGCAGGAACATCGCGGGGCGGGTTCTGGTCTTCCCGTCCTGCATCGGCTCGACCCACACCGGTCTCGTGCTTCTCGATCTTGTCAGCAAGGGCCGCGGCCCGGCGGCGCTGGTCGTCCAGCACAGCGACTCGCTGCTGGTTTCCGGGATCGTCCTTTCGGATGTCTGGTTCCATCGCTCAATCCCGGTCGTCGAGTATGCCGGAGGCGATCTCTTCGAACGGATCGCCGACGACAACACGGTCGAAGTCGACGGATCGACGGGCGAAATCACGCTGAGAGGAGGTCGCGATGGATCGGCCCGCGCAACAGCCGACGCCCGTTGAGTTCCAATCCCTCGGGGATGACGGGGGCCGAGGCGATGGTGCGCACCCTCGTTGCCGGCGGCGTCGAGGTCGTTTTCGCCAACCCCGGTACCTCCGAGCTTTTGATGGTCGCTGCGCTCGATCGCGCGCCGGGCATGCGTGGCGTTCTCACGCTCTTCGAAGGCGTGGCGACCGGCGCCGCCGACGGCTATGCGCGGATGGCCGGCCGGCCCGCCGCGACGCTTCTTCATCTCGGTCCCGGCCTCGCCAACGGCCTTGCCAATCTCCACAACGCCTCGAAAGCGTCGACGCCCCTCGTCAATATCGTCGGGGACCACGCGAGCTATCATCGCGCTTTCGACGCGCCGCTCACCTCCGATGTCGAAACGGCCGCAAGGCCGTTTTCGTGCTGGGTGAAGACGTCCGCCTCGGCCCTTCGTCTCGCCGAGGACGCCGCCGCAGCCGTCGCGGCCTCCCGCACGCCGCCCGGCGGCGTCGCCACGCTGATCGTTCCGGCGGACGCCGCATGGGGAGAGGCGGCCGGACCGGCGGCGATCCCGGTCGTGCCCGAACCTCAACCCGTCGATCAGGAGGCCGTCCTGGCAGCGGCGCGGGCGCTTCGGTCCGGCGAGCCGGCGATGCTCCTTCTTTCCGGCAAGGCGCTCGGCGAGCGTGGCCTGGTGCTCGCCGATGCGATCGCCGTGAAGACCGGCGCGCGGGTGCTGGCGCAGACCTTCAACAGCCGGATCGAACACGGGGCCGGGCGGCCCGCCGTCGAGTGCCTGCCCTATCCCGTTGACATGGCGCTTGCGACGCTCGCCGGGATCAAGCAGCTCGTGCTTGTCGGAAGCCCGGCGCCAGTCGCCTTCTTCGCCTACCGCGACAAGCCGAGCCGGCTCACCCCGCCCGGTGCCGGGATCCACACGCTGGCGCGGCGCGAGGACGACGCGGTCGGCGCGCTGGAACGCCTGGCCGACGCGCTTGGAGCGCGACCCGACGCCGCGCGGCTCGCCGATCTTGCGCCACCCGAACCGGCGACCGGCGCGCTGACGCCGATGGCGATCGGCCAATCGCTCGCCGCGCTGATTCCCGACAATGCGATCATCGTCGATGAGAGCGTGACCACCGGGTTCTTCTTCCTGTCAGGCTCACACCAGGCGCGGCCGCATAGCTGGCTCCAGAACATGGGCGGATCGATCGGCTTCGGCATGCCGGTCGCGACCGGAGCGGCGATCGCCTGCCCGGAGCGCCGGGTCATCGGCCTGCAGGCGGACGGCAGCGCCATGTATACCCTCCAGGCGCTGTGGACCCAGGCCCGCGAGGGCCTCAACGTCACGACCGTGATCTTCAACAATCGGGCCTACGCGATCCTCCGTCACGAGCTCGCCAATCTGAACGTTACCGATTTGGGGCGTACAACGCGCGACCTGATCGATCTCAGCCGGCCGGACCTGGATTTTGTGGCATTGGCAAAGGGAATGGGCGTGCCCGGCACACGGGTCGGGACCATGGATGCGTTCAACCGGGCCTTCTCGGCAGCCCTTGCCGCCGAAGGACCCCATCTGATCGAAGCGATGATGGCGTGAGCGACGCTCGCCGCTTGCGCGGGCTGAGCGGGACACCAAATATCGCGGACGCCAATTGCGGCGTCGGCGCGCTTCGATTAAGAACGGCGCCGAATTCTCCGGTACCCCAAGACAAGGAAGGCGCCCGGCAAAAGGGCGCGAATGGCAAATGGCGCGCCAGTTCATCTATCACATGCAGGACCTCACCAAGACCTATGGCGGCGGCAAGACAAGTCCTCGACAACATCAACCTCTCCTTCTACCCGGACGCCAAGATCGGCGTGTTGGGCCCGAACGGATCGGGCAAGTCGACGCTGTTGCGGATCATGGCCGGGCTCGACAAGGAGTTCGGCGGCGAAGCCTGGCTCGCCGAAGGGGCGACGGTCGGCTACCTGCCGCAGGAGCCGGAGCTCGACCCCAACAAGGATGTGCTCGGCAATGTCATGGAGGGCGTCGCCAAGAAGCAGGCGATCCTCGACCGCTACAACGAGCTGATGATGAACTACTCCGACGAGACGGCGGAGGAGGCGACGAAGCTCCAGCTAGGTCGAGATGGCGATGGACGCGCTCAGTTGCCCGCCGAATGACGCTGACGTGACCAAGCTCTCCGGCGGCGAGCGGCGGAGCGGCTGACCATGTCCTGACGGCGCAGGGAGGCCCCCGATGGCACGCGCGAGAAGACTTTTCGGCGTTCTCATAGCCGCGCTGCTTGTCGCCGGCGGGGCCAGCGGCGGCGCGGTGGCGGCCGGAACCCGGAGCCTGTCTGCGCTCTGTCTCCAACCCGCCAGCGCTGACGCCGTACGTGCCCGGCGACACACCGGTCAACGACCAGCGCTCGATCAACTGCCTTGCATGGAACAACTTCATCGCCCTCAACTGGCCGGCTGGCGGCGGGGCGCCGTCGGACTTCGGGCGGCCCGGCGACCTCTCCCCGGTGGCCTGGTCGACCTTCGTCGATGTCCCCAATCTCCGCGTTCGTCCGGACCACGCAGACATCGACAAGCCGCCCGCGGCGAATGCCATCCCGCCGCCCGCCGCCTGCCCGACCGACGCGGACGTGACGGTGACGCTCCGCCAGCACGCAACCTCGGCTCCGGCTTTTCGGTTACGGAGCAGGTCTTTCCAGCGTCGCAACCGGCGTGGCTCGCCGATCGCGACGCCAACCCCGGTACTCTACCAATTCCTGATCAATCGCGAGCAGTTCGACTACATCCACCGCAGCGGCCTGATCGACCGTGCCGCACAATATCCGGCGCTGGCGCTCGGCACGCCCATCGACATCCGCGCGGCAGTGCCGGCGGCGACGTCGGCTCGATCGAGGTCAAGGCGGCCTGGCTGATGCTGCCGCCCGGCGCCGCCAGCGACCCACGCTGGCACGACCGCTAGGGCTGGCCCGCGCCGGATCTACGATGAGGGCGATCGCCATTGCGAGATCCGCGACGTGGCGCTGGTCGGCCTCCATATCGTCCACAAGACGGAGAGCAATCCGCAATGGATCTGGTCGACCTTCGAGCATGTCGACAACGTTCCGGATGCCTCGGCGGTCGCCAATGGAACCGCCTCCGGCGACCGATACCGCTTCTGGTCGGGCGAGTGCACCGAACATGCGGTGCCGAGCGCCTGCCATACCCTAGCGGTGGGCAGCTGCCGGCCGCAGTCGACGCCGCCGGCCACCACCTCGTGCCAGCCGAACACGGCGCCGGCCTATTGCCTCGACCTGTTCAATCGGGAGTGCCCGCCCTATCCGATCCAGGTGACCCGCGAGCTGCCCGTCGCCGACAGCGGCGACAACCTGGTCCGGC
>CAVQBS010000013.1:0-62117 GCA_963710805.1 uncultured Alphaproteobacteria bacterium
AGAAATCACCGGTGAAATTGAAGTGGACTGGCGGGGTTCTGGTCATACGGCACATCCACGCGCATTACAAGCTACAGGCTTCGCGATCCCAGCTCGAAACCATTAAACGCGTCTACAAAATGCACGCGGACCGCTGCCCGGTCGCCCGATCATTGAAGGGCTCGATTGTTGTTACCACATCGTTAGAACTGGTTTCCTAGTTCTGGTGCGGTTTCGGGGAACGGTGGAACGGGGCGGCGGACTTGCGGTTGGATAATTTCTGAGTGATGTTCGGCTCTCCCTCCTTCTGGATAACTAAAATCTATCAGTTGCATAAAAAATAAAGATTTCACTTTTGAGTGACATGGGAGCTATGCTTGGCGCATAAGGAGAAATCTAATGAGACCGAGGTCTATCCTCGTCAAGGTGCCCGCTACCGTCGGGAACTTTGCCGGCGCCATGAATTGCGCGGCGGTGACGCTTGACGCCATGCTCAACGTGAAAGTCACTCCCCGGCTGGATGGCTGCACAGGCATCCGATACTTCGGGGAAAATGGCGAACGCATTCCGCGAGACCGCCGGAACCTGGTCGTCCGGGCGATGGAAGCGGCGCTCCATTTGAGAGGCCTGGAATTCAGCGGCGCCGATTTTGAGGTTTACAGTTCCGTCCCGGTGGGCGTGGGCATGGGATCGAGCACAGCCGCGGTGCTGGCGGGATTGATTGCGGCAGACCGGCTGTACTCGCTGCAGTTGAAGGAGAAGACCCTGTTTGAGCTGGCACAGATCTATGAAACGCGCGTGGACAACCTGCACGCCGCCTGGCACGGCGGCTTTGTGGCCTGCACGGGCGAAGCCTCCGCACAGATCCTGCGGCGGACTTTTGTGCCCGGAGATTTTGTGCTGAGCGTGGTGACTCCTGAGTTCGAGTCATGCGTTGCAGCTGCCGAAGGCGAGGATGAGGCGGAACTCGCCGGGCAGGACGCATCATTGCATTTTGACCGCGCCCGGACGCTCGCCGAACTGTTTGCGCGGCCCGCCAGGCGTCAGGTTGCCGGGCTGGAACCCGTCTGCCCTCACCGTCCGCGGAAAGTCGTGCCGGGGCTGGAAGAGGCGCTCAAGGTCAGCGCGGAGGGCGTGATGGGCATTTTCGTCTGTGGGTCCGGCCCGGGCGTAGGTATTTTGAGCCGGCAGAATTCCGACCAGGCCATCCGGGCCGTGCGGCAATGCTTTTTTGAGAATGAGCTCCCCTCGACGTACGGGATGTTCAGACCCACCAATGTGGGAGCAAAGGATCTGAATGCCGTAAGGCCCCATATCGCCTTTCCTCCCTCACGATTGGCGGAAACTCCCCTAGGTGGATCGGTATCGTAATTCCTGCTCGATCGCTTTTCTTGTACATTCAAAAGCGGAAACGGCCCACAGTGAAGCCGATGGCGCGAATAGGTTTGACCGGCCGGAAATCTCTCTGCTATCGTAACGGTTTAACCTTTTATGGGAGAAGACTTCTAAGTTATGGGGAACGTTAAAGTTACCCTGCCTGACGGCACCGAAAAGGAAATTCCGCAAGGAACGACTGCCCGCGAGGTGGCGCAGTCGATCGGGGCGGGGCTTGCCAAGGTGGCGCTTGCCGCCAAGGTGGACGGAACTCTGGTGGACTTGAGCGCGCCGCTCGAAGCCGATGGCGCATTTCAGGTGATCACGCCCAATTCGCCGGAGGGCCTGATGATCTACCGGCATTCCTCAGCGCACCTGCTGGCGGCTGCGGTGCTGGAGCTTTTCCCGGACGCGCATCCCGGCATCGGGCCGCCCACCGACACCGGATTTTTTTATGACTTTTACCGCGAGAAGGCTTTTACCGAGGCGGACCTTGCCCGGATTGAAGCCAAGATGAAGGAACTTGCCGAAGCCGACATCCCCTACGAACGGGTCTATTTTCCCAAGGCGGAAGGCCTGAAGATCTTTGACCAGATGGGCGAGTTTTTGAAGTGCCAGCTGATCGAAGAAAAGGCGGAGCCGGTTTTTTCAGCGTACCGGACAGGGAAGTTTCTCGATTTCTGCCGCGGTCCGCACATTCCCTCGACGGGACGGATCAAGGCGTTCAAGCTGCTGAGCGTTGCGGGCGCGCACTGGAAGGGCGATGAAAAGTCGCATCCGATGCAGCGGATTTACGGCACGTCGTTCTTCAGCAGGAAAGAGCTGGACGAATACATTCACCATCTGGAAGAAGCCAAGAAGCGTGACCACCGGCGGCTGGGCAAGGATATGGATCTGTTCAGCATCCAGGAGGAAGCCGGCCCGGGCCTGATCTTCTGGCATCCCAAGGGTGGCATCATCCGCAAGGAAATTGAGGACTGGCTATGCGCCGAACTGGTCGCGCACGGCTACAACCTGGTTTACACGCCGCACGCCATGAGGCTCCATTTGTGGGAGACCAGCGGCCACGCCAATTTCTACCGCGAAAACATGTTTGGGCCGATGGAAGTGGAAAACGAACGCTACCAGCTGAAACCGATGAATTGCCCGGGCCACATTCTGATTTATAAGGACCGGCGCCGCAGTTACCGGGAACTGCCCATGCGCCTGGCCGAGCTTGGAACGGTTTATCGCTATGAGCGCTCGGGCGTGATGCACGGCCTGTTGCGCGTGCGCGGCTTTACGCAGGACGACGCCCACATTTTCTGCCTGATGGATCAGCTTGAAAGTGAAGTCCAGGATTGCGTGGAGTTCGCCCAGCTGGTTCTCAAGACATTTGGCTTTGACCGGTTCGAAGTGGAACTCTCCGCGCGCGACCCGGAGCACGCCGAGCATTATGCCGGGACGGATGAGGAGTGGGATCGTGCCGAAGGCGCTTTGATGAATACGCTGAAGCGGATGGACATTCCCTACAAGTACATGCCGGGCGAAGCGGTGTTTTACGGACCGAAAATTGATGTTAAGCTGGTGGACGCCATCGGCCGGCCCTGGCAGTTGACCACCGTGCAGTTTGACTTTAACCTGCCGCGCCGCTTCGGACTGGAATATACGGCTGCGGACGGCAAGGCGCACACCCCCGTGATGGTGCACCGGGCGCTGCTGGGCTCGGTGGAGAGATTTTTCGGCGTTCTGATTGAACATTACGCCGGAGCCTTTCCGGTGTGGCTCTCGCCCGTGCAGGCGGTGGTGCTGCCGATCAGCGAGAAGCATATGGACTATGCGGGGAAGGTGGCCGGGGAGTTGAGGGCGGCCGGCATCCGCGTGGAATTGGACGACCGGAATGAAAAGCTGAACGCCCGCATCCGCGATGCCCAACTCCAGCGGATTCCTTTTATGCTGGTGGTGGGAGACCGCGAGGCGCAGGGCGGGGGAGTGGCGGTTCGAAGGCGCGACACCGGCGACGCCGGTTTTCGCCCGCTGGCGGAGTTTAAATCTTACCTTCGTGAACTTATCGACACGCGTGCCAATAAATGGTAAGCTCTTGGAAGTGGATAAGGAAAGCAACGCTTACCTGAATGCAAGAAGCATCTGAAATAATTTAGGTTAGAGCGGTCGAATGGACCAGGAGGGCTATCTATCAGTCGGAATTACGTACGAGTCAATGAAAAAATTCGCGCCCGGGAAATTCGTCTGATCGACGAGGAAGGCAACCAGGTTGGGGTGATGCCTCCGTTTGAAGCCATGAAGATTGCCCGGGAGCAAGGTCTTGACTTGGTAGAGGTGGCGCCTCAGGCAAACCCGCCCGTCTGCCGCACGATCAATTACGGGAAATACCTGTATCAACTGAGCAAGCGGCAGCACGAAGCCCGGAAGCACCAGAAGGCAGCCGGACTGAAAGAAGTGAAGATGCGTCCGCGCATCTCGGTGCACGATTTTGAGACCAAGCGAAACCGCATCATCGAGTTTTTGAAGGAAGGCTCGAAGGTGAAGGCCGCGGTCACGTTTCGCGGGCGCGAGAACGCGCACCGCGACCTGGGCTGGGCTATGATGAAACGGCTGGCCGAAGATCTGAGCGAAATCGGACAACTGGAGATCGGGCCGAGGCAGGAAGGTCCCAACCTGTCGGCCATCTTTTCTCCTAAAAAGCCGGCAGCGAAACCTGCGAAGTCAGCTGCGCGGTCCGCTGATTCCAGCGGAGCGCAGAAGAAGGAGCAGGCCAAACCCGCGCCGGTGCAGGAAACCTCTGGAGGATAGTTTTGCCAAAGATGAAATTGAAGACGCATAAGGGCGCCGCCAAGCGGTTCAAGCTGACCGCCAGCGGCAAAGTGATGAGCGGCCACGCCGGCGCGCGCCACATTCTGACCTCAAAGACGCGGAAGCGAAAACGCAAGCTGGGATCGTCCTCCGTCGTTGCCGATGCCGATGTCCGTCACGTGAAGGCTATGCTGCCTTACGGCCGCTAGGCGAAGTTCCCGGGACACGACGAAAAGAGGGAAACGTTGGCAGTTGTTGCAGGGTGAGGTGTGTAGCTGCAGCTTCCTGCCACGAGGCGGCCCGTGCCGCTGATGCGCGGAACTGCAATTCTGATTTATAATGGCTTATTGGATGTAAGCGGTTTTTTGTGGGTGCGGAAAGGCTAACGGCAGGGTGCCTTTGCTGCCCCGAAATTCTCTGAAAGGAGCAAACCCATGCCAAGAGTTAAGCGCGGAACTGTGCGCCGCGCCCAGCGGAAGAAACTCGCCAAGCTGACCAAAGGTTACTTCCTCAAGAAGAGCAAGCTCTACAAATTCATGAAAGAGGCCGCGGACCGCGCGGGGCGCTTTGCCTATCGCGACCGGCGGCAGAAGAAACGGGACTTTCGCCGTCTCTGGATTGTGCGGATTGGTGCGGCTGCGCGCCTGAATGATCTGACCTATAGCCAGTTTATTCACGGCGTAAAGAAACTGGGCGTGGAGCTTGACCGAAAAGCTCTCGCTGAAATGGCGGCCCTTGACCAGTCGGCATTTGCCGAGCTTGCAGCCCGGGTGAAAACGGCCCTGAAGGCAGGCTGATTCATGTCCGGATCCGAAGCTGATCGCCGGATTCCCAACCAACGTGCTCATATGCGGTCCCGGATGTCGATTGACGAAAAAACCAGTCAAACCCTGAATGATCTCGGCGCAATGTCTCCGGAGGCCATCGGCGAGTTGTTTGGCGAGGTCACCGCTGCCCTGGAAAGTGAACGGAAAGCCCTGATTGCTGCCGTTGCCGGCGACGGGGGCGAGCGCAGCCAGAAAGTTAAAGATTTGCGCGATCGCTGGCTGGCGCGCAAGGGCGGGCTTGTTTCACTGATCGACGAGAACTGGCTGAAGAAAGCGCCGAAGGAATTGAAGCCTGCTGTGGGCCGCGCCTTCAATCAGTTGCGCCAGTTCGCGACGTGCGTCGATACGGAAAGCCTTCTGCAGGAGTTCTCCGGCGGGGATGTTGCGGCCCAACCGGCCGCCGTTGAAGCGAAGACGGGTGGACGCCCTTCCGCAAAGCAGGGCCGTCCCGACCTGACGCTGCCCGGTTATCGCCGGCCGATGGGTTCCATTCACCCGGTCACGCAGGTGATGCGGGAAATCGAGGACATCTTCCTGGGGCTTGGTTTTTCCATCGAGTCGGGGCCGGAAATTGAGTCGGTCTATTACAACTTTGACGCCCTCAACATCCCGGAAAGCCATCCGGCGCGCGACGACTGGGACACCCTTTACGTCAATTCTGAAACGGTGCTGCGCACCCACACTTCTCCGGTGCAGATTCGGGCCATGGAAAAGCATGGCGCGCCCCTTTACATCCTTTGTCCCGGCAAGGCCTACCGTCACGATAATCCGGACTCCACCCACGCCACCATGTTCCACCAGGTGGAGGGCCTGGCGGTTGACACGGACATCAGCTTTTGCCGACCTGAAAGGAACGCTCGATTACTTTCGCCAAAAAGTTTTTCGGCGATAAGATCAAAACCAATTTTGTGCCCAGCTTCTTTCCCTTCACGGAGCCGAGCGGGGAGTTGTCGATCAGTTGTGTGTTCTGCGGCGGCGAAGGCTGCCGGGTCTGCAAGGAGAGCGGCTGGATTGAGGTGATGGGCTGCGGCATGGTGCATCCGGAAGTGCTGCGCCACGGTGGTATCGATCCGGAACGCTACTCCGGCTGGGCGTTTGGGCTGGGCGTTGAACGTTTCGCGATGATGAAGTATGACATCAACGATATCCAGCTTTTCCACCAGGGCGATGTCAGGTTTCTGGAACAATTCTGAGGGTGACAACATCCGGGCTGCGCTGTCTGCGCGCCGGCTTCTCTTTATCTGAAGACTGAGATCATGAAAGTTTCCCTGAACTGGCTGAAAGAATTTGTGGAAGTTCCGGCAGACGCCCGCCGTCTGAAGGCGGACCTCACCGCCGTCGGGTCTGAACGCGGAATCGTTTCAGGACGGTGGGGGATGACGTTGTTTTCGAAGTGGAAGTCACCACCAACCGGCCCGATTGTTTAAGCCATTACGGCGTGGCGCGGGAAGTGGCTGCGCTCTACCGGAAGCATCTTGCCCCCCTGGAATTTGTCTGCAAGGAAAGCAGCGCCGCGGCCTCTGCCGAGGCTTCTATTGAGATTCTCAATCCGGAACTCTGTGCGCGCTATTGCGGCCGGGTGATCCAGGGCGTGGAAGTGAAGCCGTCGCCGGATTGGCTGGTGCGGCGCCTGGAGGCCGTCGGCCAGCGCTCCATCAATAATGTTGCCGACATTACCAACTACGTGCTGATGGAACTGGGCCATCCACTCCATGCTTTTGACCTGACGCGCCTGAAGGGGCGCAGGATTATTGTGCGGTCCGCCCGGCCCGGGGAACAGATGCGGACCCTGGACGGTGTGCAACCGGACTCTCGCCGCAAGCGACCTGGTGATTGCGGATTCCACTCGACCGGTGGCGCTGGCAGGCGTGATGGGCGGTGAAGAGTCCGAGATTTCTGGCGACACCCGCTCCGTCCTGCTGGAAAGCGCCTGGTTCGATCCGGCTTCCATCCGGCGCACCTCAAAGACTCAGGGTCTGCATACGGAAGCTTCACACCGCTTTGAGCGCGGCGCCGATATTGAAATGGCTCCGGTGGCGCTGGACCGTGCAGCGATTTTGATTGCCCAGTTGGCGGGAGGTGCGGTCCTGCGCGGGGTGATCGATGTCTACCCCTCCCCGAAACACCGCACCTACATTGAGCTGCGGCGGAGCGAAATTCAGCGCATCCTGGGCGCGGAAGTTCCGTGGGAAGAGATCGAAAGGGTCCTGCGCACGCTCGGTTTTAAGGTTGAGCGGCGGGGGACGGAGGGCTGGCGTGTCACTCCGCCCTTGTCCCGTCTGGATGTGGACCGGGAAGTTGACCTGATTGAAGAAGTGGCCCGGCACTATGGCTATAACCGACTGCCTTCGCGGGTACGGCCGGCTCCGGCCCGGCTTGCCGCAGGAGAGACTCGAAGCAAAGAGCTCAGGATCAGCAACACTCTTGTGGCGCTGGGCTACCGGGAAATCATTCCTTCTGCAATGGTCGACCCGGCGGAGAACGCCAGGTTCACGGACCGTCCGCCGGTGGTGCTGGAAAATCCACTCAGCCAGGATGCCGCCGCTATGCGGTCTTCGGCGGTGCCCAGCATGGTCCACACTCTGAAGTGGAACCTTGACCGTTATCGCACCGACCTGCGGCTTTATGAAATGGGAAGGGTTTACAGCGCACGGGATGCGAGCCTGCCCGATGAGCGCCGCGTTCTGGTGCTGGGTGCAAGTGGAAACCGCGAGCCCGCGACCCTGCACAGCAAGGAAACGGAACTCAACTTTTTTGACTTAAAGGGCGACGTCGAAGAGCTCCTGGGCTGCTTTGACCTTTCCGGGCTGAGGTTTGAGCCTTCAGATGCCGGCTATCTTGAAGAAGGCGTGGCGGGCCGGTTTGTTGTGGAGGATGCAACCGTTGCCACTTTGGGCCGCCTGCAGGAAGGCCTGGCCCGTGGCTATAAATTGCGGCAGGCCGTGTGGCTGGCGGAAGTTGAACTGGATGTTCTTCTCAGCGCCGCTTTAAGACAGAAGAGCTTTAAACCGATTTCAAAGTTTCCGCCTGTGGAGCGTGACTTCTCTCTGGTTGTACCGGGAAGCACTGCTTACGGGCGTTTGGAAGAAACGATTCGCGGGCTGGCGATTGAAGAAATCCAGTCCATGACGCCGGTGGAACGTCGCCCCAGCGGGGAACTTCCCGCCGGGCACGATACCGGCGGGTCACGCAAGTCTTCTTTTGCGCATCACATTTCAAAGTCCGACACACACGCTGGCGAGCGACGAAGTCGAATCTCAAAGCCGGCGCATCGTCGAAGCCCTTGAACCGTTGGGGGTTCAAATTCGGGCACAGGCGTGAAGGGTCGGCCATGGGGCCAGGAACAATGGATCTGAACGAGAGTTTCCAGCAGTTGGAAGAAAAGCTGTCAAAGGCAAGCGAAGTTTTCAGGCGCACTATTGCCGAAAAGCAGGACCTTGAGAAGGCGCTTGAAATGCTGAAAGAGGACACGGGCGGCAGCCGGAAGCGCCTGGAGGCCTTGCAGGACGAAGTCAAGGTTTTGAGGCGCGAGCGGGAAGAAGTTCGGGTCCGAATCGAGAAGCTGCTGAGCCAGATTGAGCAGTTGACTGGCCAGGACAATACGGGATCATAGCAGGGGCAGTTTGCTGAGTGCCTTGTTGCGCGCGCAAGCCGCAAGGGGCGGGAAGGAGGCGCTTGAACAATCCAACGGATTCCGTCCGAATCGAAATCTACGACCAGGAATACCACGTCAAGGGCAGCCTGAATGCGGTGTATCTCGAAGAGCTCGCCCGGTATGTGGACGGCAAAATGAGGTCCATCGCGACGCGGAGCCACACCGTGGATTCACTGCGCGTGGCGGTGCTCGCGGCGCTGAACATTGCGGACGAATATCATCAGATGAAGTCCAAATACGAAACGACCACAGAGCAGGTTGAACAGAAGGTCGGTGAGTATAATGAGGCGCTGGACCGGTTGCTGAAGCCTGCCGTTTGACCATCCGCGCGCGTTCCTGAATTCCGGGAAGACAATTGATTTTCGTGGCCGGTCATATCTGTTACCCCCTGTCGGCCCTTACAGGAGACTCTTGCAGGAAACCGTTAACAGATCGCCGCGTATAGCCTTGAATCCATTCGAAATTATCGAACAGGCTCCACACCATATAGCCGCGAATATCGGCGCCTTCCGCCTTCGCCCGAAGCGTCGCCTCGACGTGCCGGAGGATGTAGTCGGTCCGCAGCGGATCGTGGATCGCCTCGCCGTCACGCACCTCGTCGAGGTCGCCGAAGCCGGCGCCGTTCTCGGTGATTATCACCGGCGGGTTGCCGTATTCGTCGCGGATGCGGATGAGCAGTCCGTGCAGCGCCTCCGGCCGCACCGGACCGTTGAACGCCTTGACCGTGTCCGGGTTGATGTCGCGGTCGGCGCCGAGCGGAGAGTCCGGGTCAGCGCGCACATAGGCCGGCGAATAGAAATTGACGCCGAGGAAGTCGGCCGGATTGGCTTTCATCGCCGCGAGGTCGGCGTCGGGTACGACGAAGTCCGGGTTGTGCGCCTGGAGGGCGGCGACCACGTCCGCCGGACAGCTCCCTTTGAAGACCGCATCGAGCGACCAGCGGTTGATCAACCCGTCGACAAGACGGGCGGCCGCCACGTCGTCCGCATTGCCGGGATCGACCGGGATGGTCGGAGAGAGCGGCAGCGCAATGCCGATCATGCCGTCCTGCCGCTGGCGGCGATACTCCGCCACCGTCTCGGCGTGAGCTAGGAAAAGGTTGTGCAGCGCCGGGGCCTGTCGCCCGTACTGCTCGCTGGTGAAGCGCCGCGGTTCAGACCGGCCGGCGCGCGCGTTCTCGGCGATCAGATCCATGTAGAAGATGTCGATGAACGGCTCGTTCATGGTGATGAAATGGCGCACCCGGTCGCCCAGCGCCTCGAACATGACGGCCGCATAGTCGCGAAACCAGGCGATCGAATCGCGGTTGTGCCAGCCACCTTTGTTGAAGAGGCCGGCTGGGAAATCCCAGTGATAGAGGGTCCCCAGCGGCGTGATGCCCGCGGCGATGAGGTCGTCGACAAAGCGGCTGTAGTAGTCGAGACCGGCCTGGTTCACCCGGCCGGTACCGTCCGGCAGCACCCGCGGCCATGACACCGAAAACCGGTAGGCGTTCAGCCCGAGATCGCCCATCAGCGCGATGTCCTTCAGGTACTGTGTCCGGTCGTAGGCGTTGATGGCGTCATTGCCGGTGTGATGGACTCCGACCACCGCCTGGGTGATGCGCTCGTCGTTGGTGTAGACGTCCCATTTGGAGAGGCCGCGGCCACCCTCTCGCCAACCACCCTCGACCTGATAGGCGGCGCTTGCCGCGCCCCACAGGAAATCCCCGTCCGCCATCGCTGCCGCCTCGATCCCGCTGTCGATTCACCAACCCATATGTCAGGAACCGTGGACAACGCAAAGCGCTTCCCGGCGCGACCGGGCGGCGCAGGCCCTTTCCGACGCGAACCGCTATCCGCCGAAGCGGGGCTCCGGGAGCCCGGTGATGCCGAGGTCGTAGATGGCGAACAGGCTGCCCCTCAGCACGCCGTCGCCGGGGAAGCGCGGCAGCGGCGGCTTGGCCATCGAGGTGACGTAGAGGACGTCGAGGTCGGGGCCGCCGAACATGACGCTGGTCACCTTCTTGACCGGCATGTCGATGACGCGGTCGACGCGTGCCGTCCGGCGCGTAGCGGATGAGCTTGCCGACATAGACGGCGGCGCTCCACACGCAGCCTTCGCATCGACCGTGGCGCCGTCGGCGGCGCCGCCCTCGACATGTCGACCTTGGTGAAGGTGCGCCGGTTGGCGACGCTGCCGGTGTCCAGGTCGTAGTCGTAGGCCCAGATCTCCCCGGACCAGGTATCGGCGAAATAGAAGGTGCTTGCCGTCGGGGCTCCAGCACGGGCCGTTGGACACGATGATGCCGTCGTCGAGCTTGTGGACCGACAGGTCCGGGTCGAGGCGGTAGAGGGCGCCGTTGGGGCCCTCCTCCATGGTGTCCATCGAGCCGGCGACGAAGCGGCCGCGCTTGTCGACCTTGCCGTCGTTGAGGCGGTTGTCCGGCTTGTCCGGCTCGGGGTCGTGGATCAGCTCGACGTCGCCGGTCTTGAAGTCGAGGGTGTGAAAGCCGTTGTGCGAGCGAGCAGATGGCGCCGTTGCCGTCCTTGCGCAGGGCCATCGAGCCGATCTTCTCCGGCACGTCCCAGGCGCGCACCTCGCGGCCGTCATGCGGTGCAGCGGAAGACACGGCCGTCGAAGGAGTCGATCCAGTAGAGCCGCTGCTCGTCCGACATCCCACAGCGGCCCCTCGCCCAGCGTCGTCTTGACGTCGACCAGAACCTCGATCCGCATTGTCGTTTCCTCCCGTGAAAGGCTCTTCTTGACTTTCAGCCGGCGAAGCGCGGCTCCGGCAGGCCGCGCACGCCCAGCCCATGCACCGCGAACAGGCAGCCGGCCTCGCGTTCCCGGTGGTATTCGTCGCCCATCGGCCGGGCCATCGACGTGACATAGGCGATGTCGAGATCGGGACCGCCGAAGATCAGGCTGGTGGTCGATTTCACCGGCAGGCCGACGATGCGGTCGACGACGCCGTTCGGGTCGAAGCGGATCAGGCGACCGGAATAGACCTCGCAGCTCCACACACAGCCCTCCGCGTCGACCGTGGCGCCGTCGGGATAGCCGCGGAGATTGTCGAAGGTGGTGAAGATGCGGCGCGAGCGGACATTGCCGGTATCGATGTCGTAATCGTAGGCGTAGATGACCTTGCGGAACGTGTCGGCGAAATAGAAGGTCCGGTCGTCGGGGCTCCAGCAGGGGCCGTTCGAGACGATGATGTCGGTGTCGATCGTGTGGAGCGACAGGTCGGGGTCGAGGCGGAACAGCTTGCCGACCCCGTCGCGCTCTTCGAAGTCCATCGACCCGGCGATGAAGCGGCCCTGGCGATCGACCTTGCCGTCGTTGAGGCGCGCGCGGAGTTCGCCGGGCTGTGTCTCGTTGATGCGGGTGACTTCGCCGCTGTCGAAGTCGAGAAAGTGGAAGCCGCTTCTCAGCGACACCACCGCGCCGCCGGCCTGGCGGAGCGCCATCGAGCCGATCGGCTCCGGCACGCGCCAGTGTTCAATGTCGCCGCCAGCGGCATCGCAGCGGTGCACGGTCGGCCCGTAGGAATCGATCCAGTAGAGCCGCTGCTCGTCGACATCCCAAAGCGGCCCCTCGCCGAGGCTGTCCTTGTCCTCGATCAGGACTTCGATCTTCAGCATTGAACGGGCTCCGCTTCTCTGTGAGCCCGTTCGCGGCCGCCTGGCCACGGCGTTCCCTCTCCCCTTGTGGGAGAGGGCCGTTTCGCTTGGCGAGCAACAAGCGAGCTTAGCGAAACGGGGTGAGGGGTACCTCGCTGGGCCTTTGCCGAAACCGAGACGAGGCCGGCTGCGCCGGCGAGCCTGCAACGTTGAGCCCTCGCGGGCACAGCCCGCATCGACCAGGAATTCGCCAGCCGCCCGGCGGGGCACCCCTCACCCTTCCGGCCTAGGCGCCTCGACCGCTTTGCGGTCTGCGACGCAAAGGCCGAAAGCCCTCTCCCACAAGGGGAGAGGGGAACAGGCGAGCCGGTCATCACCCACGACACGAGTCGCACCCCACCCTAGAACGCGACCTTGTCGCCGCCCTTGAGGCTGAGGATCTCGCGGGCCTCGTCGGGGGTCGCCACCTGCATGCCGAGGCCCTCGATGATCTTGCGGGCGAGCGTCACCTGGTCGGCGTTGGAGGTGGCGAGCTTGCCCTTGCCGGCCCACAGGCTGTCCTCGAGCCCGACGCGGACATTGCCGCCCATCGCCGCCGCCTGGGCGGCGATGCGCAGCTGGCGGCGCCGGCGCCGAGCACCGACCACTGATACTGCGTCGCCGAACAGCCGGTCGGCGGTCCGCTTCATGTGGGCGACGTCTTCCGGATGGCTGCCGATGCCGCCGAGCAAGCCGAACACCGACTGGACGAAGAACGGCGGCTTGACCAGCCCGCGTTCGGCGAAATGGGCCAGGTTGTAGAGGTGGGCGATGTCGTAGCACTCGAACTCGAAGCGGGTGCCGTTGTCGTAGCAGGTCTCGAGGATGTACTCGATGTCCTTGAAGGTATTGCGGAAAACGAGGTCGCGCGTCGCCTCCAGGTGTTTGCGCTCCCACTCGAACTTGAACTCCTTGTACTTGGCGAGCAGGTGATAGAGGCCGAAATTCATCGAGCCCATGTTGAGCGAGGCGACCTCGGGCTTGAACTGGGCCGCCGGCAGCACCCGCTCCTCGACGCGCATGTAGGGGCGCCGCCGGTGGTGATGTTGATCGCCGCGTTGGTGCCCTGCTTGATCCGCGGCAGGAAGCGGGCGAAGGCCTCCGGCGTCTGGTCGGGCTTGCCGGTCTCGGGATCGCGGGCGTGAAGATGCAGGATGGCGGCGCCGGCCTCGGCCGCGCCGATCGCCTCGCGGGCGATCTCGTCCGGCGTGATCGGCAGATAGGGCGACATCGTCGGCGTGTGGATCGCGCCGGTCACGGCGCAGGTGATGATGACCTTGCCGTTGACTGCCATGCTTCCTGCTCCTTGTTATTCGCCGATTTCCTTGGCGGCGCGGCGCTTGTGGGCGGCGAGCGCCATCAGCCGCCGGTCGCGCCAGGCCTGGCGCTTGGCGAGGTCGGTCGCCGGCAGGCGCCGGCGTCGCTCGCGCTCGACCGTCTCGAGCACCGGTCCGGCCCAGTCCACCCGCCGCTGCATCTGGGGGAAGAGGTTTGCGTAGATGCCCTGATAGCGGACCACGTAGTCGCGGACGCCGCCGGGCGCATTGAGGTCGATGGTCTCGAACGGTCCCATGAAGGACCAGCGCAGCGCCAGGCCCTCGCGAATCCCGGTGTCGACGTCCTCGACCGAAGCATAGCCGTCGGCGACGAGGCGGAACGCCTCCTCGAGCAGGGCGCCCTGCATGCGGTTCATGATGAAGCCGTCGAGCTCGCGCTTCATGACGATCGGTGCCTGCCCGACCGAGATGAGGAGATCGCGGGTCCGCTCGACCACCTCCGGCGAAGTCCACGGCGCCGGCACGACTTCCGCGGCGGGAATCAGGTATGGCGGATTGATCGGATGGACGACCAGACAGCGGCTCCGTCCGGCAAGGTTTTCGGTGAAGAGGGACGGCAGGATCGCCGAGGTCGAGCTGGCAAGCACCGTATCGGCCGGTGCGGCCTCGTCGAGCCGGGCGAAGATCGCCCGCTTCATCTCCACTTCTTCCGGCGTGTTCTCCTGCAACGTGCGCGGCGCCGGCCAGCGCCGCGACCAGGTCATCCTCGACGCTCATGCGGGCGAGCATGTCGGCCGGCGAACGGCCGTTGAGGAGATCGTTCGCCTCGAGGTCTGGCAGTACCAGGCGAATGAAGTCGAGGGCGCGGGCCGGCGCCTCCTTGACGGCGTCCCAAAGCGCCACGTCATGGCCGCCGCGGGCAAAGCTGATCGCCCAGGCGCGACCGATGAAACCGGAACCGATGATTGCGACCTTGGCCATACTCACAGCGTCTCTACATTGGCGTCGACGCCGATCGACTGGCCCGAGACGTTGGCGCCGGCATCGGAGAGCAGGAAGGCGATCATCGCCGCCACGTCGTGCGGGCTGACCATTCGGCGGAGCGAGACCCGCGACAGGTATTGTGCCTCCATCTCCTCGTAGGAGACGCCGAGCTGGCCGGCGCGGGCGCGGATGACGTTTTCCATGCGCGGCCCCTCGACGATGCCGGGCAGGATGGCGTTGACCCGGATGTTGGCGGGACCGAGCTCCTTGGCGAGGCTCTGGGTGAAGCCGATGACGCCGAACTTGGCCGCCGAATAGGGGGTGCGGAAGGCATAGCCGTGGCGGCCGGCCGCCGACGACATGTTGACGATCGAGCCGCCGCCGGCCTGCTTCAGCATCGGCACGCCGCGGTGGGCGCAAAGAAACTGGCCGGTCAGGCAGACGTCGATGCACCGCCGCCAGTCCTCCGGGTCGATCTCGTCGACCCCGCCGGTCGGCCCGGCGATGCCGGCGTTGTTGATGAGGGCGTCGAGGCCGCCGAGCTTGTCGGCCACGGCGTCGAACATGCGGTCGACATCGGCCTCGTCGGCAACGTCGGCCTTGATCCGCCCGGCGTCGGGGAAGTCCTTCCCAAACGCGTCGAGTGCTTCGTCGGCAACGTCGCACACGAAGATGCGGGCGCCGTGCCGCGCCAGCCGGGTAGCGATGGCGAGGCCGATGCCGCCGGCCCCCGCGGTGATCAGGACGCGCTGTCCGCCAATGCCTTCAGCCAGATCGGTAATCGTCGGTTCCGCCATGAAATGCTTCCTTCGAAATAGTCCGTCTCAACCAAGTTCCCGTCGGTCGCGGAGCGCGATGACCGCGCCGAGCACCACGACACCATAGATGATCGCCCGGGTGGCGTAAGGCAGCGTCGTCCCGGCGAGCAGCGTCTGCAGCGCGGTGAGCAGGAGGACGCCGCCGAGCATGCCGAGATAGTGCCCGCGACCGCCGGTGATCAGCGCACCGCCGACCACCACGACCGCGATGGACGGCAGCAGATAGTCGTCGCCCATGCCGAGGCTCGCCTGGCCGGAGAAGCCGGTGAGCAGGATGCCGACGACGGCCGAGCACACCGCCGACAGGACATAGACGCCGATCAGCGTCGCGTCCGACGGCGATGCCCGAGAGCTGCGCCACCCGCAGGCCGTTGCCGATCCCGTAAACGCGCCGGCCGAACGAGGTGCGCGACAGGAAGATCACGGCAAAGACGACGAAGACGACCATGAAATAGACCACCGGCGTCGCGCCGAGCACCCGGGCGGTCATGAACCAGCGCAGGAGCGGCGAGGAGAAGCCGGCCGGCGTGCCGCCGGAATAGACCAGCGCGGCGCCCTGGAGGAGGCCGTTGGTCGCCAGCGTCACCACGATCGGCGACAGGCCGAGCCAGACGATGCCGAGGCCGTTGACCAGCCCGATAAGCCCCGCGACGATCAAAACGATCGGCAGCGCGTAGATCAGCGCGGCGTCCGAGCCCTGGACGATGCCGGCGAGCAGGATGCCGCAGAAGCCGATCGTCCACGGCACCGACAGGTCGAGGCCGCCGGTGAGGATCACCGTGCCCTGTCCGAGCGCCAGGATGGCGAGGAAGCTCGACAGCACGATGATCGAGTTCCAGTAGGTCCAGTTGAGGATGGCGTTGCCGAGCCAGAGCTGGGTGACGATCACCACCAGCACCAGCGCAACATAGGACGGCAATGCGTAGCGCAGCGTCTCGCGCGTGCCGCAGCCAGAACGACGGAGCCGCCGCGGTCCGGGCGGCCGGCCGGTCGATCGTCCCGATCTCGAGGCGCCGGTCGCCGCCGCCGATTTGCGCCGGCAGCGTCCGCGCCCGCCACGCGCCGATCCAGGTGGCCGCTCCGCGAAGCTGATGGGCGAGCGTCGAGTCCCGGCGTCAGCGAACCGGCGAGCACCGCCAGGAGCAGGATGACGGCCTCGGCGACCGTCGAGTAGTAGGCGGAAACGTTGAGAACGAGCAGGATGTTGACGACGATCATCAGGATGTAGGCGCCGAACACCGAGCCGATCGGCCCGCCGCGGCCACCGCCGAGCCGGGTGCCGCCGACCACCACGGCGGCGAAGATCGGCAGCAGCAGCGGATTGCCGACGAGCGGATCGCCGGAACCGGTCTGGGCGCTGATGAACACGCCGCCGAGCCCGTAGAAGCCGCCGGCCACCACGTAGACGGCAAAGCGCGTCCAGTCGACCGCGCAACGCCGGCCGACGCCGCCGCGTTGGGGTCGCTGCCAATGGCGTAGAGCGCGGTGCCGAAGCGGGTGCGCTTCATCCACAGCCAGAAGAAGCCGACCACGACGAGAAGGACGATCGGCATCGGCACGAGGTTCGGTATGGCGTCGCCGAGATAGAAGCCGCCGAGCGACGGCGAGACGAAGCCGCCCGGCTTGTCGAGGAAGAGCAGCGTCACGCCCTGGACGATGAACATGGTCGACAGCGTGACGACGATCGGCTGCAGCCGCAGGAAGGCGATGAAGAAGCCGTTGAAGGCGCCGACCAGCATGCCGATGCCGATGCCGATGAAGGTCCACAACAGGATCGACGCCTCGAAATTGGTCGGGTCCATGGTGGTGGCGAGGACGACATTGACCAGCGACAGGACGGCGCCTGCCGAGAGGTCGAAGCCGCCGGAGAGGATGACGATGGTCTCGCCGATCGCCGCCAGCGCCAGGGTAGCGCCGCCGCTCGACAGAAAGCTGATGTCGAAATAGCTGAGCGGGCCGGCGCTGATCAGATCGACGATCAGGAGCAGAATGGCGAAGACCACGATCGCGGTGACCAGACCGCGGAACCGGCTGAAGCTGAAATCGAAGCCGCGATGGCGTCGCGGGTGGCTGCCACCGGCATTGGCGGTCGCCGAGGTGCTCATGCCACGGCTTCCACGCCGGCGGTATCGGCGCCGAGCGCCGCCCGCATGATGCTGTGCTCCGAGAGATCGTCGGCGCCGATCTCGGCGACGATGCGCCCGGCATAGAGCACGATCACCCGGTCGCAGAGATGGACCAGCTCGGGAATCTCGGTGGAATGGAATAGGATCGAGCCGCCGAGCTCGGCGAAGGCGCGCATCAGAACATAGAGCTCGTGCTTGGTGCCGACGTCGATGCCGCGGGTCGGGTCGAACAGCAGCAGGATGCGGCTCTCGGCGAACAGCCACTTGGCGACGGCGATCTTCTGCTGGTTGCCGCCCGAAAACGAGCCGACGCGGGTCCACAGCGCGCGGTGATCGACCTCGACCCGGTCGAAGACGCGCTCGACCGCCTCCGTCTCGCGCGCCGTGTCGATCACGCCGCCGCGGGCGTAGCGCTCGATGACCGGCAGCGAGACATTGTGCTTGCCGTTGAGCTTGAGGAACAGCGCCTCGGTCTTGCGGTCCTCCGGCAGCAGCCCCAGCGCGATGTTGGGGCGGATCGCATCGCGCGGCGAGGCGATCGACACCGGCCGCCCGTCGATGCGGATGCCGCCGTCGTCGATCTCCCGCATGCCGAACGAGGCGAGGAACAGGTCGAGCTGGCCCATGCCCTGCAGCCCGGCCACCCCGAGGATCTCGCCCTGGTGCAGCGCCAGGCTCACATCCTGCAGCTTTTCGCCGGCGGCCAGCCGTTCGACCGCGAAGACCTCCGGCGCCTCGGTTGCGGCCTTCTCCGGTCGGGCCGGAAAGGTCTGGTCGATCGACCGGCCGATGATCATCTCGATGATCTTGGTGTCGGTGAAATCAACGACGGCGCCGGTCGCGATATGGCGGCCGTTTCTGAGGATCGTCAGGTGATCGCAGAAGGCGCGCACCTCGCGCATGCGGTGCGAGATGAAGACGACGGTGACGCCGTTCGCCTTGAGCCGGGCGATGACCTCGCCGAGCCAGTCGACATCGCGGCCGGCCAGCGTCGAGGTTGGCTCGTCGAGAAGCAGGATGCGCGGCTTGCGATAGATCGCCCGGGCGATCTCGATCTTCTGCTGGATGGCGAGGTCGAGGTCGCCGACGTCGTCACGGAGGTCGACGTCGAAGCCGAGCTCGTCGAGATGGGCGCGGATCGCCGCCTTCGGCGGCGCGCTTGCGGATCATCGCCGTCGGTCCCACCGGCGCGTAGGGCAGGAGCATGTTGTCGAGCACCGTCAGGTCGCGCACCAGCGTCATTTCCTGGAACGCGGTCTGGATGCCCAGGGCATGGGAGGCACGCGGCGAGCGGATGCGGCTGGCCTTGCCGAAGACGTGGAAACGGCCCTCGTCGGGCTCGATCAGGCCGGCCAGCAGCTTGACGACGGTGGACTTGCCGGCACCGTTCTCGCCAAGCAGCGCGTGAACGGTCCCCGGGGCAATGTCGAATGAGACGTCGTCGACGGCGACCGTCGCGCCGAACGCTTTCTTCAGTCCCTCGACCGCGACCGCCGGGGTGCCGGACGGCTCCGCCATCTCCCCTCCTCCGACCATCGACTGTCGATCGCGACCCGCCACGCGAGGCGGCAACTGACAAAGAGAATGAAATTGGTGGGGCAGCGCGCGAGCCGCCCCACCAGTTTACTTTCCGGTTCAGAGTTCCGGCTGACCGACTAGCGCGGCGTTGAGACCAAGTTCCGGGGTCTGCTCGGAAAAGATGGACGCGAACCAACCGGGGTTCGGCACGAGGGCGGGGCTGAAGGCGTTGCAGCCGTCCTTCATCTCTTCCCAAGTGCCCTCCTTGCACAGCTTGATCGTCTCGTTGGTGACGAGCGGCAGCGGCAGGATGGTCAGCTTGGGAACGTCCTTGCCGTCGAGCTTGTCGACAGCAAGCTTCAGCGCCAGGCCGCCGGAATAGGGCGGCGACGCATAGGAGATACGCGGTGCGCCGAGCGGTGCGTAGGGGCTCGACGCGCCCTCGACCTCGGTGCCGATCGGCAGCATCTGGATGCGGCCGCCATTGGCGCCTTCACCCGCGCAGGGGAGCAGGTCCTCCGGCTTCTTGCCGGCCTCGACCTGCATGGCGTTGGCCGTGTAGCAGCCGACCTGCATCCACAGCCCGTCGATCTCGTCCCAGTTGTGGGTGGCGAGAATCTTGGACAGCTCCGTCCGGGTGACGGCCTGGCTCCACATGCCGACCGCTTCGGCGACGATGTGGATGTCGGGGTACTTGGCGAAGACTTCCTTGGCCGCCGCGGTGCGCTGCGTATCGACCGAGGTGCCCGGAACGCCGGTCAGGAACACGATGTTGCCCTTGCCGCCGAGCTTGTCGGCCAGCCATTCGGCGGTGACGCGGCCGGCTTCCGTCTGGTCGATGTGGATGTTGTAGGCGCAGGACTCGGTGATCTCCGCGTCGTAGGCGAAAACCAGGACGCCCTTGTCGCAGGCGTTCTTCACCACCTGGTTGAGCGCCGTCGGCGAGATCGGGAACGTCACGATCGCGTCGGCGCCCTGCTGCACCATGGCGTTGATCTGCTGGATCTGGCGCTGGGCGTTGGGCCCGGCCACCTGGACCTGAAGGTCGACCTTGTCGGCCATGTCCTTGGACGCCGCCATGGCCTTGACCATGTTGGCGGCCTCGGCCTGCCAGTCGTTGCCGATGTAGCTCATGCTCAGGAAGATCTTGTACTTGTCCTGAGCCTGCGCCGCCCCCCCGGCCATCCCCGCAAGGAGAAGGGCCGCGGCCGTCGCCGTGCCAAGCGTTCGCGCTGAAAGCTTCATTCACTTCCTCCCTCTTTCTTCGCCGCCAATCGGTCGGCGGCCACATCCCTTTCTTGTGATCATAGATCAAAGGTCAAAGATCGTGCAAGATGGGAATCGGCTCGCTATAAACGAAAGCTCGCGCGAGAGAATGGGCGCGGACCCTCCGGGAGGAACCATGGAAACCGCGGTCGACAGGTCGGAAATCCAGGTCGAGCCGTTGGCGCGGGACACGTTGCAGGAACGCGTCTACAGCCAGGTCGCCGGCTTGATCCTCGACGGCGGCATCGCGCCGGGACAGCTGGTCACCATCCAGAGCCTGGCCAATTCGTTCGGCGTGAGCACGATGCCGGTGCGCGAGGCGCTGAAGCGGCTCACCGCCGCCAATGCCCTCACCGTCGTCTCCGGCCGGTCGATGGGGATTCCGCCTCTCAATCTCGAACGGCTTACCGACCTCCGGAATGTCCGGCTCGAGCTCGAAGGCGTGGCTGTCGCGTGGGCCGCCCGCGCCGCCGACAGCAAGACCTTCGCCCTGCTGGAAGAGGATCTCGACCGCATGGACCAGGCGATCGCGGCGGGTGACGCAAGGGCGTTCCTCCAGGCCAACCGGTCGTTCCATTTCATCGCCTACCGCGCCTCGCGCTCGCCGGCATTGGTCAGCCTGATCGAGATCCTCTGGCTGCAGATCAGCCCGTATTTCAACCTGTTGCGCGGGTCGGGCAACTACGTCGCCGCGAATGCCAACCATCGTCTTGTGGCGGAGGCGATCAGGCACGGCGATGCGACCGCGGCCCGCGCCGCCATGGCCGCCGACATCAATGGCGCCTATGATGTGCTCGCCAAATTGCTCGATTAGCGATACCACGCCCGTCGCTCTGGTTCCTCCGACCCACGCCTCCTTCCGCCGGCACAGCCATCGCGAACAGCCACGATAGGCGGGGAACGCCCGGCCCGGTTTCTCGCCGACGGCGTGCCTTACGCCCGAAAGACCTCGAATGCCGCAAACCGAAGACGTTCGCGAAAGGCTGAGGGGAATCGTCCTCGTCGTTCTGTCGGCGTCGCTGTTCGCCGGTGTTGACGGTCTGAGCAAGGTCCTCACCGAGACGCAGTCGGTCGGTCAGATCGTGTGGGCGCGATATGCCATGGCGCTGCCGGTCGCCATCCTGACGACGCCGCGCATCTATTGGCGGACGATGTTCACGACCTCCCGGCCGATGTCCCAGCTCGTTCGCGGCATTACCCCGCTCGGCGTCAGCATCACGATGGTGCTCGCCGTCCGCTATCTGCCGCTCGCCGAAGCAACCGTCATCCTGTTCGCCGCCCCCTTCCTCGTGGTGGCGCTGTCGGTGCCGGTGCTCGGGGAACGGGTCCACCCGTCGAGCTGGATCGGTGTGATTGTCGGCTTCGCCGCAGTGCTGCTCGTCGCCCGGCCCGGTTTTGGCGCATTCTCCGCATACGTCGTCTTCCCGCTCGCCGCCGCAGGGTTCTACGCCCTCTACCAGCTGGTCACCCGCTGGCTCAGCAATACCGGCGAGATCGCCCACACGACGCTCGCCTGGACGCTCGCCACCGGCGCCATAGTCGCGACACCGTTTGCGATCCTCACCTGGGCTCCTGTCACGCCCAGGGCATGGATTCTGATGGCTTCGCTCGGCGTCGTGTTCGGCCTCGCGCAGGCGCTCATGGTGCGCGCCTTCTCCCATGCCCCGGCCGGCGTTCTGGCGCCGTTCAGCTACACCCAGATCGTCGCCGCAACCATCCTCGGCGTGCTGGCGTTCGGGTCGGTCCCCGACGGCCTGACGTTCCTCGGCGTGGCGATGGTGATTGCCGCCGGCATCTACGTGGCCAAAAGCCAGGCGCGGTAGGGCAACGGCGCCGGCTCGCGCGGGCCGATCAGGTGGCGACAGGCACCAGAAACGGCAGACGATGCTCTTCCGGCATCGGGCCGAGGCTGCGCAACAGCGCGATGGTTGGCGGGAGCGACCGTCGCAAATGCGCCTCCAGAACCTTCATCGCGCGACGTCCATCCCCGGCCAGCAGGCTGTCGATGACCGCCAGATGCTCCGACAGCATCAGGGCGATCTCCTCGCTGTGCTGGAAGCGCTCGAAGGTGGAATGTGTCGCGATGATCGGCAGCTGGCTCCGCCGGATCGTCTCGCGGAGCTGCCGGTTGTGGCAGCGGAGGACGATGTCGACGTGAATGGTCCTCTCCAGCCGTTCGAGCTGCCCGGGCGACGGTTTGCCCCGCTGCGCCCTTGCGGTTTGTTCACGGACCTTGCGCAACTGGCGCGGATCGAGTTCCCCGAGCACCTGGCCGAGGGCGATCGGCTCGAGCAGCCAGCGCATCTCGTAGTGCTCGCTGAGCAGTTCCTCGTTCAGCGGCCCGGCATACCAGCGCTGGTTGGTGTCCTGGGTAACAAGCCCCATGCGCTCCAGCCGCGTCAGCACCTCGTGCGCCACCGTGCGGCTGACCCCGTAGTGCTCGGCGAGCCCGCTCTCGTTGACCAGGAAGCGACCATAGGAGAGGCATGCCGCAACAGTGTGCTCGATCTCGGGGTAGATCCGCTCCCGGCGGTTGCGCACGGCGAGGTCCGCGGTTAGCGCGGCGGGCAGGCGCAACCCCGCCTCCCCGAGTTCCAGGCGCACCGGGTCGGGATCGGGCTCGCGGCCCTTCGCCATGTAGCCCCGCCCTTCGAAGCTGACGACCAGTCCCTCGTCATGAAGGCGCCGCAGCGCGATGCCGGCCGGCACGCGGCTCGACCCGAAGGCGCGGGCGACGGTCGACTGACCGATCACCAGGCCGGGCGGAAAGCTGCCGTCGACGATGTGGGCACGCAGCACGCCGTAGATCACTTCGTAGAGCGGCGACGACGAGCCGCGCGACGAACCCTCTTCCGGCTTGGTCGTCGCCATGGTGCGGCCGCCCGTTCCCGTCTCCCGACCCTCAGGAAACGACGTGGGTGGCATCCTTGACCCGCCGTCGGTCGATCGCCTCCCAGTCCCAGGCGATGCCGAGGCCCGGCGCGTCCGACGGCACGGCGCGGCCGTTCTCGATCCGCATGCCCTCGGTGGTCAGGCTGTCGAGCTGCGGGATGTATTCGATCCACCGGCCATTGGGGACCGCCGCGGTGATCGCCACATGCAGCTCCATCAGGAAGTGCGGGCAGACCGCGACGTTGAACGCTTCGGCAAGGTGGGCGGTCTTCAGCCACGGCGTGATGCCGCCGATGCGGGCGACATCGACCTGGACGACGCTTGTCGCCTCGCGTTGCAGATATTCGCGGAAGTGTTGCAGGCTGTAAATCGACTCGCCGACCGCAATCGGCAGCGTCGTCGCCGCCGAAAGCCGGACATGGCCGCCGAGATCCTCCGCCGGCAGCGGTTCCTCGTACCAGGCAAGGTCGAGCGGTTCGTAGAGCCGCGCCCGGCGGATCGCCTCGTCGACCTGGGCGCCCTGGTTGCCGTCCACCATGATCTCGAAATCGTTGCCGACCGCCTCGCGGACCGCCGTGAGCCGCGCCACGTCCTCTTTGGGCGGGCGGCCGACCTTGACCTTGGAGCCGCCAAAGCCCGCCGCCTTGGCGCGCAGCGCATCCTCGACCAGCTCGGCCGTCTCGATGTGCAGCCAGCCGCCCTCGGTCGTGTAGAGCGGCACCGAATCCTGCGCGCCGCCTGCCTCGATATGGAGCGGCCGGCCGGAGCGGCGGCAGCGCATGTCCCACAGCGCCGTGTCGATGGCGGCGAGCGCCAGCGCCGTGATGGCGCCGACCGCGGTGGCATGGGTGTGGAAGAATAGCGCCTTCCAGATCTGCTCGATCTTTTCCGGATCGCGGCCGATCAGCTGCGGCGCGAGGTTGCGGGCGAGCAGCGCGACGACGGCATGGCCGCCGGTGCCAATCGTGTAGGTGTAGCCGGTCCCCACCACGCCGTCGTCGGCGGAGATACGCACGAACGGCGTCTCCTGGCTGACGAAGGCCTGAATCGCGTCGGTCCGCTTCACCTTCGGCACCAGGTCGACCATGAAGACTTCGACCCGTTCAATCTTGGCCATGGCAGTTCCTCCCTGTGCCGGCGGTCCCCGTGCTTTCGCTACTCGGCCGCCGCCGGCTCCTTGTCCTGCACCGCGTGTATCCGGCTCATGATCGCCTTGCTCGCGGTCTCGTAGTTGTGGTCGTTCGCCACCTCGCCGACGATGCGGAAGCCGTGCATGACGAGGATGCGGTCGGCAACCGCCACCATTTCCGGCATGTCGCTGGAGATGAGCACGATCGACACCCCGGCCCGCGAGATCTCGCCGAGCAGTTCGTGGATGTCGGTCTTGGTCTTGATGTCGATGCCGACGGTCGGCTCGTCGACGATGAGGATCTCGGCATTGGCCGCGAGCCACTTGGCGAGCGACACCTTCTGCTGGTTGCCGCCCGACAGGTTGCCGACCAGCTGGCCGAGGGACGGCGTGCGGATTTCGAGCCGCTTGACGAAGGGCTCGACGGCGCGGGTCTCGACGCCGTTGCCGATCAGGCCGAGGGCGTTGGCGAGCTTCTGCCAGATGGTGATGGCGATGTTCTTGCGGACCGAATGCATGAGGATCAGTCCCTCCGCCTTGCGGTCCTCGCTGATATAGCCGATCCGGTGTTTCGACAGCGCCTCGTGCATGTCGCGGATGCGGACCGGCCTGCCGGCGACCCGCAGTTCGCCGCTCGTCACCTCGGCGCCACCGAGGATCGCTTTGGCAAGCTCGCTTCGCCCCGCGCCGACCAGGCCGTAGAGGCCGAGGATCTCGCCGCGATGGAGGGCGAAATTGATATCGCGGTGGCCGATCGACGTCGACAAGTGTCGCGCTTCGAGCACGGTTGTCGACAGGTCGGCGCTCCGCTCGCCGAGCACGGCGATCCGCTCCTCGCGGCCGATCATCAGCGACACCAGCCGGTCGCGCGTCATCGCCGTCATCGGCTCGCCGATCGCCGCGGCTTTGCCGTCGCGGAGCACCGTGACGCGGTCGGCAATGGCGAACACCTCCTCCAGCTTGTGGCTGACGAAGACGATGGCGACGCCGTCGGCGCGGAGCCGTTTCAACAGCGTAAACAGCGCCGCCGTCTCGTGCTCGGTGATCGAGGCGGTGGGCTCGTCCATTAGCAGGATCTTCGCCTCGAGCGACAGCGCCTTGGCGATCTCGACGATCTGCATCTGGGCGACGGAGAGCGTGCGCACCTCGACGCGGGTGTCGATGCCGCGGTCGAGGAGATCGAGATAGCGCCGCGCCTCCCTGTTGATGGTGTCGTAGTCAACGAGGCCGCTTTTCGTCGGCAGCCGTTCGAGCAGGATGTTCTCGCCGACCGAGAAGCGCGGGATGAGGTTCCGTTCCTGGTGCACCGCGCTGATGCCGGCGGCCAGCGCATCACGCGGCGAGGTGAACTCCGCCGGCTTGCCGTCGAGCAGGACGCGGCCGCCGTCTGGCCGGTAGAGGCCGGTGATGATCTTGATCAAGGTCGACTTGCCGGCGCCGTTCTCGCCCATCAGGGCGTGGATCTCGCCGGGCTTCAGATCGAGCGAGACGCCGTCCAGCGCCTGGACGCCGGGGAAGGCCTTGCTGACCAATTCGATGGTGAGGGTCGTCATCGCCTCGTCAGCCCGTCCCGGTCCTCACTGCCCGCCACCGGTTCAGCCACACGGCGGCGAGGATCAGCGCGCCGAGCAGGAACTGCACCCAGTAGGGGTCGACCTTGGCGAGCACCATGCCGTTCTCGATCAGCGCGATGAGGATCACCGCGAAGGTGGTGCCCAGCACCGAAATGTAGCCGCCGGTCAGCGCCGCGCCGCCGATGATCGGGGCGGCGAAGGAGAGGAGCAGCCAGTCGGCGCCGATCGTCGGCTGGGCCGAGCCGAGCTGGGCGACGGCCAGCACCGCGGCCACCGCCGCGAGGGCGCCGGACAAGACATGGGCGAGGACGATGATGCGACCGCGCGAGATGCCTGAGAGGTCGGCGGCCTGCGGGTTGCCGCCGACGGCAAGCAGCTGGCGTCCCGGCACTATGCGCGCGAAGAACAGCCCGAGCAGCGCCGCAACGATCACCGGGGCGATGAGGAGATAGGGAAAGGCGAGGAAGCGCTGCTCGCCGAACGCGACCAGCGCCGGCGGCATGTTGTAGAAGGGAATCGACTCGGTGATGCCGAGATTGATGCCGGTGAAGGCCGACGCCGTTGCCAGCGTGATGATGAAGCCGTTGATGCCGGTGCGCTCGGTGAGGAGGCCGTTGATCAGCCCGCCGAGCGCCCCGATGGCGATCGCCAGCGGCACGGCGAGGATGATCGGGAAGCCGAGCACCTCCATCATGCCGCCGAAGCAGATGGCAACCAGGCCGCCGAGCGCGCCGACCGAAATGTTCATCTGGCCGACTCCGAGCGTCACCATCTGGGCGAAGCCGACGAGCAGCGAGACGCAGAAGCTCCTCAGCATCACATAGATGTTGAACTCGGTCAGGAAGTTGGGGGAGAGGAAGGCGAGCACCACAGCGCCGATGACGATGGCGGCGGCGAGACCCGACCATTCCACGAGCAGAAGGCGTTTGAGGAACGGCATCAGGTTCGTCCCACGCAAGGGGGAGGGGAAGGCGGATGGGACCGCTGCGCACGGGTTCCGCGGTCTCGCGGATGGCTCCGCTCTAGGCCGATGCCTGCGGCGGTCGCACGCACTCTGCCTCCCCCCTTGCGGGGGAGGCCGGATTTCCCCGATTTGCGTTCGGCAAATCGGCGTTGGAAATCCGGGAGAGGGGTGCGGGACCGAGCGGGTGGATACCCCCCTCTGGCTTCGCTAACGGCCGGCTTCGCCGGCCGAAGCTCCACTGTCTCCCCCGCAATGGGGGAGAAGGCGCCTGGTGCCGGCGGCCGCATCCAAACGACAAGCGGCCCTGCAGCGTTCCGCGGCGGCTGGGCCATCAACTCTCCGAAGTCGGCCAGCCCCGAAGGATGCGATCCACCCGCCATCATCTCAGCCCCACCGAACGGCGCTCGGTGTAGACGCTGCGGTAGCGGTCGACGAGCACCGCGAAGAGCAGGATCAGGCCGAGGAAGAGCTGCAGCCAGAAATTGCCGACCTGCAGCACCAGCAGGCCGCTGCGGATCGTCGTCACCAGGGCGGCCCCGAGCATGGTGCCGATAACGGCGACGGAGCCGCCTGACAACAGCGTGCCGCCGAGCACCGGGCCGAGGAAGGAGGGTAAGAGCCACTCCTCGCCGCCGGTCGCCGGCATAGCGGTGCCGAGGCGGGCGACGACCATCAGGCCGGCCGAGGCGGCGAGCAGGCCGGACAACACGTGGCTGATGACGATCACTCGCCCGACCGGTACGCCGGACATGGCGGCGGCGCGCGGGTTGGCGCCGGCGGCAAGGATCTGCCGTCCCAGTGCCGTGAATCGGTAGAGCACCACCAGCACGGCGCCGATCGCGATAGCAATGACGAGGAGCGGCGAGAGGACGCTGAACAGGCGCGCACGGCCGAAGGCGCCGATCTCCGGCGGCAGGCCGTTATAAGGCACCGCCTTGGTGAGGATCAGCATGGCGCCGAGGAAGAGGCTCGCGCTGGCCAGCGTGATGATGAAGGCGTTGACGCCGGTCTTGACGATGGCGATGCCGTTCATCCAGCCGAGCACGCCGCCGAGCGCCAGCGCGCCGGCAAGGCCGACCGGGATGGGCAGGCCAAGGTCCTGCAGCAGGAAGCCGCTCATCATCACCGCGCAAACGCCGATCGAGCCGACCGCGAGGTTCATGCCGCCGGTGGCGAGCACGACCATCTGCGAAAAGCCGATGACGATGTCGACCGCCAGCGAGCGGCCGAGCGTAAACAGGTTGAACGAGGAGAGAAAGCCTGGCGCCAGGCTGGAGAAGACAAACCAGAAGGCGGCAACGATGGCGAGCAAACCGACCTGCGCCGAGGCGCCGCCGAGCAGCGGTCGGCGCCTTGGAACGACTAGGGTCTCGGGACTCGCTTCGGTCATGGTCTCGCCATCCCCGATTGAATGCGGTCCGAGGGTACGCCGTCCACGGCGCTCGCTCCTCGGAGATCAATGCCCAACGAGGCCGCCTGCTCCCATCCCTCCCCGGAACGGGGAGGGGAGACCATCACCCAAGTCGGGTACACCCGACTTGGGCACCTTGGATTTCGAATTCGGCAAAAGCCGAGTTCGGTGCGATGGTGGGTGGGGTCAATGCTCACTGGCAACATGAATGCCGGCGATCACGAACCCCACCCGTCTGCAGTCGGCTCCGCCGCCCGCAGCCACCCTCCCCGGTTCGGGGAGGGACTCGGGCTGCGTCGTTCGCGTTCGATCGCGTGATAGGCATTTCGTGCGGATGCCGTTTGAGGCGAAAGGATCGCCCCGGTCGGTGCGGAGCGCAAGCACATCGGAGCGATACGCAGAGCGCAAGCCGGACCCCGGCTTTCGCCGGGGCCGGCCAAGGCCGGCACCTCAGTTGCAGTTCATGTAGGTGTCTTTGAACTTGCCCTGGATGTCGGCGGTGATTGTCTTCAGGTCATCCTTGTAGGAGTCGATGTTGTCGTTGTTGATGACCATCGTGCCGGAGTCGATGAAGCGGGCGGTCTGCGGCGTCTTGATCCACGGCGCATCGTCTTTCATCGTGCAGTCGCCGCTGGCGAGAAGGTCCAGCGCATAGGCGCCGACATAGCCCTGGCCGTAGGGGTTCTGCGCCATGGTGCCGTTGATGAAGCCGTCCTTGATCGCCTGCAGCACGATCTGATCGTCATCGATGCCGATGAACTTGATACGCTTGTCACCGAGCTGGCGAAGCAGCTTGGAAGCGACGACCGACGGGATGTAGGCGGTGGCGATCATGCCGTCGATGTCGTCCTTCTGGGCGGCGAGCAGCGCGCTGATCTTCTGGTCGGCGGCTTCCTGGGCGTCGGTGTCGGCGACCGTCTGTAAGAGCTTGACGGCGCCGTTGGTCTCGTTGACGGCGGTCTCCACCGCCTTTTCGCGCAGTGTCGTGTTGGGATCGACCAGCAGGCCGGCGATGTGGACGATGTTGCCCTTGCCGCCCATCGCCTTGATCAGCTCCTTGGTGCCGAGATAGGCGGAGTTATAGACGTCGGTTCCGAGGCAGAAGGCGGCGTCGGTTGGGTCCTGGGCGCAGCCGGCGAGCGCCGCCGAGGGGATGCCTGCCGATTTCAGCTCGGCGATGGTCGAATTGATGCCGACGGCGTCGCCGGGGAAGATGCCGAAGGCGGTGTAGCCCTGCGCCGCCAGACTCTCGATCAGCTCGGTCTGCAGGTTGAGCTTCCAGTCGGTGGGCACCTTGAAGTCGACCGCGGCGATGCCGAAGTCCTTCTGGGCGTCGGCGGCGGCCTGTTCCCACGGCGCGAAATAGGGGTGCGGGCCGCCCGGAATGAGGGCGATCTTGTTGTCGGAAGCAAAGGCGCCCGTCGAGACCACGGCCGCGGCAATCGCCAGCGCGGCCAGAGCGGCCGGCTTTCTCGTCATCGTCATAATGCAGGTCCTCCCAGATCACGGTGCGGGTTCCTCCCGGCCGCGTTTCCGCGGCCGTCGCACCGTCTCTGGCGATCCTAGGAGGAACGGATATCGCGTGCAATATCCAATTCTTTGCATGCTCGGGTCGGACTCATAAGGCCGATGCATGCCGCACGCATATCCGAATCGGACAAACAGGGCCTTGTGGGCCGCCGCCGGGCATTCATCATCCGCCTCAATAGGAAACGTAATTCAACTGGGCGCCGCGGCGAAAGGTCTCCGACCTCGCCGCGTCATACTGGCATCCAAGGGAAGGCAATGACCCAGTCTGCAACGCCGACAATTGGGATCGGACTGATCGGCTCCGGCTTCATGGGCAAGTGCCACGCGAACGCCTTCCGTTCGGCGCCTGGCCTGTTTCCATTACCAGCCATGCCGGAACTGACGCTGCTCGCTGACGCCGACGAGAAGACGGCGAAGGCGGGAGCGGACGCCCTTGGTTTCGGCCGGGCGACGGCCGACTGGCGACAATTGACGGGCGATCCGGAGATCGACATCGTCGCCATCACGGCGCCGAACAGCCTGCATGCAGAGATGGCGATTGCGGCGATCGACGCTGGGAAGGCGATCTACTGCGAAAAGCCCCTATCCGTCGATGCCCCCACCGCAAGGACCATGCGCGACGCGGCGGCAGCCGCAGGCACGTGCACGATGGTCGGCTTCAACTTCCTGCGCAATCCGATGATCAAGCTCGCCCGCGAGCTCGTCAGCAGCGGCGAAATCGGCGAGATTACAGCATTCCGCGGCATCCATGCGGAGAACTATATGGCCGATCCTGCGGCGCCGCACTCGTTTCGCACCGATGCGAAAGGCGGTGGTGCGCTCTCCGACATCGGCAGCCACATCATTTCGATTGCACGCTACCTCCTCGGACCGATCGAATCGGTGCTTGGCGAGACCGTCACCATCCATCCGAGCCGCCCGGTCGCTGCCGGCTCCAACGAGCGGCGGCCGGTGGAGGTTGACGATCGTTCTGTCTTCCTCGCCCGCTTCGCCAGCGGCGTCAGGGGGACGATCGAAGCGGACTGGGCATCCACGGGCCGCAAGATGCAGCTCGCATTCGAGGTCGTCGGCACCCGCGGCGCAATCGCCTTCAGCCAGGAGCGGATGAACGAGCTGCACCTCTACTCGGCGGGCGCCCGTCGCGGTCTCGACGGATTCACCCGCATCGAGGCCAGCCCGGAGCATCCGCCCTACGGCAATTTCTGCCGCGCCAGCGGCCATCACCTCGGCTTCAACGATCTGAAGGTGATCGAGGTTGTCGAGCTGATCGATGCCTTCCTCGGCCGGGGAAAGGCCTATCCTGATTTCGAAGAGGCTTATGCTGTTCAGCAGACGGTCGATGCGGTGAAGATGTCTGCCGTTCAAAAAGAATGGGTCAACGTCGCGTCAGTCTGAGCGGCAGTAGCCGCGTCGATGCCGACCGATGACAAGGGAGAAACAACGTGGATCGCCTCAAGGGAAAGGTCGCTCTGGTCACCGGCGCGACGCAGGGCATCGGTTTTGCGATCACCAAGCTCTTCGTCGAAGAGGGCGCCACCGTCGTCGCCACAGACTTCAAAGACCCGGCCGAAGGCACTCTGCCGGATTCGGTCGAGTTCCAGAGACTGGATGTGACAAAGGTGGAAGACTGGGAGCGGGTCGTCGCCGACATCCTCGCCCGGCACGGGCGGATCGACGTGCTCGTCAACAATGCCGGTATCGTCTTCAGCTACAAGCCGATCCACGAAACCACTCTGGACGACTGGAACGCCGTGCTCGCGGTCAATCAGCACGGCGTGTTCTACGGCATGCGTGCGGTCATTCCCGCCATGATGAAGCAGAAGGGCGGTTCGATCATCAACCTTTCGTCGATCTGGGGCGTCGTCGGCGCCGAGGGCGTGGCACCCTATCAGGCCTCCAAGGGGGCGGTGCGGACGATGACCAAGAACGCGGCAATCACTTACGCCAAGCACAACATTCGCGCCAACTCGATCCATCCGGGGATCATCTGGACGCCGCTGATCGAGGCGCAGGACAAGGCGATCACCGATTCCCTCGTGGCCGGCACGCCGATCGGACGACTCGGGCAGGCAGAAGAAGTGGCCTACGGGGCGTTGTTCCTCGCCAGCGATGAATCCTCCTACGTCACTGGCGTCGAACTGCCCATCGACGGCGGCATTCTTGCCACCTGACGAGCTCAGCCGAGAAGCTCGAGCTGTTTCATCGTCGTATCGTAGACGGCCCGCGCCTGCTCCTCCAGAGAGCGCCGACGGTGCGCGCGTGACAGGATCTCGACGCCGTACGGCCCCTCGTAGCCGAGGTCCTGCACCGCCCGCAGGAAGCCCTGAACGTCGAGCGAGCCCTCACCAGGCAGCTCGCGATTGTGAATCGTGTCGTTGTAGAGCGTGCCTTCGACCTCAGGCCGCGCGTCGTCGAGCTCGACCCAGGTGACAATTTCCTTGGGCATTTTCCGGATGCGGTCGTTGTCGATGTTGCCCCGCCCCATGTGCCAGATGTCGAGCATGATGCCGCCGTTCTTGGCCCCGGAGCCGCGCAGCAACTCGATTCCCTGTTCCGGCGTCTTGATATTGCTGAACGGCATTAGCTCCAGCGCGATGCGGGTGCCGGCGTCGGCGGCCTGGTCGCACAGAATTCTTGAAATCCTCGATCATCTTGTCCATCGGCCACTCGACACTGCCTTCCTTGTCGATGTCGCCGCCCGCCTTGATATGCCAGGCGCCGAGCTTCTCGGCGGCGCGCAGAAGGTCGGCGCGGATCACATCTGAGCGCTTGCGCTTGTCGCCGTCGGTGAACCAGTCGGCAATGATCTCGACTTCGACGTATTTCATGTCGTTGTCGTCGAGCATTTTCTTCATCGTTTCGAAGCCGAGATCCCCTGAGACCGCCATAAGGTCCGCGTGGACAAAGCCGATGCCGCGATAGCCTACCTTTCGTGCCATCTCGACACGATCACGAAAGCTGAATGGACTGATCTCCGTAGGACCGCTCGCATAGCAATCTCCGGCCATCGACCAATAACTCGCGACAAGCTCTACCGGGCGTTCCATCGCGTCCTCCCGACTTGTTTTTTGCTGCCGCCGTTTACCTCTGGCGGTGTCCGTCTCCTGCGCTCGAAACGGAGCTGCGTCGATGGCCGAAGTATCCGCAATGGATATCGTCGGCGGTGATGGCGACAGACTCGCCGTCGTCGCCATGACGAAACCGATCGACCGGACACCGGGGCGATCCGCCTTGTTTGTCCAAACTGGATGCATTGGGCGGAGACGGTGGCCGGCGATCTTTGTCATCATGCAGAAATCGCTAGAGAAACGAGGGACGAGCGGCAACCGCCATGGATCCGACGGAAAGGCGCAGGCTGAGCCGGACATCCCTGGAAATGACGGCCATGGGCTTCGGCACCGCGCCGATCGGCAACCAATTCCGGACAGTCTCGGACGAGGACGCGCACGCGGTGATCAAGGGCGCCTGGGACGCCGGCCTCCGCTATTTCGACACTGCGCCGATGTACGGCCATGGCCTGTCTGAGCATCGCCTCGGCGAGGCGCTCCGCTGGTATCCTCGCGACGAATACGTGCTGTCGACCAAGGTCGGCCGCCTGCTCCAGCCGATCGCGCGAAGCGAGCGAGAACTCGCCTACTGGATCGATCCGCTCCCTTTCAACATCGTCTACGACTACGGCTACGACGCGACGATGCGGTCGTTCGAGGACAGCCTGCAACGGCTGGCGCTGGAGCGGTTCGACATCCTGTTCATCCACGACATCGACCATGTCTCGACACACGCCGGAGCTCCAGGCGCAGTATTTCCGCACGGCGATGGACAGCGGCTTCAAGGCGCTGGAGAAGCTGCGCTCCGAAGGCCTGGTCGTCGGCGATCGGCGTCGGCTGCAACGAGTGGCAGGTGTGCGAGGCTGCGCTGAAGGAGCGGGACTTCGACTGCTTCCTGCTTGCCGGGCCGCTACACGCTCCTCGAGCAGGACGCCCTCGACAGCTTCCTGCCCCTTTGTGAAGAACGGGACGTTTCGATCATCCTCGGCGGCGGCTTCAACAGCGGCATTCTCGCCACCGGGGCGGTGCCGGGCGCCAGCTACAACTACGCCGAAGCCGAAGAGCCGATCCTGGAACGGGTCGCGGAAGATCGAGACGGTTTGCGCGGCTTTCGATGTGCCCCTGAAGGCGGCCGCGCTGCAGTTCGTCCTCGCCCACCCGGTGATCAAGACCAACATCCCCGGCACCCGCACGCTCCGCCACCTCGAGGAGAACCTGGCGCTGATCCGCCATCCAATTCCCGCCGGGTTCTGGACGAATCTGAAGGATCAGGGTCTCGTGCGCTCAGAGGCGCCCGTTCCCGCCTGAAACAGTCCTCGGCAGTTCGCCGGAAACGTCATAGTCCCCAGCCTCGTCTCGCGCCTCGGAGAGGAGCCGGTCAGCGATTGCGGGCGTCCTCGAGGATGAGGTCGGCGCCCTTTTCCCCGATCATGATCGTGGCGGCGTTGGTGTTGCCGGACACGATCGTCGGCATGATCGACGCGTCGACGACCCGCAACCCGCCGATGCCACGCACCGACAGGCGCGGGTCGACCACGGCGTCATCGTCAACGCCCATCCGGCAGGTCCCGACCGCGTGAAGCAGCGAGAGACCGGCTTGCCGGCAGTGTGCGATGAAGTCGTCGTCGGACGCACAGGCGGGGCCCGGAGTTATCTCCTCGGCGACATACCCCTTCAGTGGCTGGGTTGCGGCAAGCTTGCGGCAGGTCTTGAGCGCGGAAACCATCGCCCGGCGGTCTGCCTCGCTTTCAAAGAAGTTGAACAGGATCGCCGGCGCCTGCCTCGGATCCGGGCTCTTCAACCGGACCGTCCCCCGCGAACTCGGGCCGGATGTGCTCGGCAAGGACCGTGAAGCCCGAGAACGGCCGCGGCGAGAGAATCCTCGCCGGTGCACCACGCCATCAGCGTGATCATCATGTCGACACGATCCATGGCGGGATCGGTGCGCACGAAGACGTTGGCATAGTTGCCGTTGCTCGCCATCGGCCCGCTGCGGAAGAGGAGATAGCGAGCCATCGCCGCGGTGCTACGAAAGAGATTGTTGGCCAGGTCGTTGACGGTCACGGGCTTGCTGCACCGATACTCGAGCCCGACCCCGAAATGATCCTGCAGGCTGCTGCCGACGCCGGGCATGTCCTTGACGACGGGAATGCCGAGAGACTGCAGGTGGGCGGCCGGGCCGATGCCCGACAATTGGAGGAGCTGCGGCGAGTTGTAGGCGCCGCCGCAGACGACCACTTCTCGCCGCGCCCTGGCGACATGCTCCACGCCACCTGTCTCGTAGACGACGCCCGTCGCCCGACCGTCCGCGACGGTGATCTGCTTGGCGAGCGCGCGCGTCACCACCTTGAGATCGGGCAACGGTCCGAGCGAGCGAAGATACGCCGCCGCGGTGCTCCACCGCCGGGCATTCCGCGTCGTCACCTGAACGTAGCCGGTGCCGTCCTGGCTTTCGCCATTGAAGTCGTCGTTGAGGGGCGCGCCATTCTGCCGCGCAGCGTCGATGAAGGCGTCGGCGAGCTCGTGGCGGCTCGGCAGGTCGGAGACCCACAGCGGACCGTCGGCCCCATGAAACTTGTTCGGACCGCGCTCCTGGTGTTCCGACTTCTTGAAATAGGGGAGCACGTCCTCGAAGCCCCAGCCATCACAGCCGAGAGCGCGCCAACCGTCGAAGTCCTCGGGCTGGCCGCGGACATAGATCATGCCGTTGATGGAGCCCGTGCCGCCCAGCACCTTGCCGCGCGGCTGGAACAGTCGGCGACCGTTGAGATGCGGCTCCGGCTCGCTCTCGTAGCACCAGTTGACGCGCGGATTGGCGTAGAGCTTCGCGTAGCCGAGGGGAATGTGGATCCAGGGATTGGTGTCGTTTCCCCCCGCTTCGAGAAGCAGCACCTTGTGTCCGGCCTGACCGAGCCGGGCGGCAACGACGCAGCCCGCCGAGCCGGCGCCAACGACGACGTAGTCGACGGTTTCGGCATCGCGGTTCATGGCCATCTCCCCTTTCGAAGCGATGCCGGGTCAGGCATCTGCCGACACGCGCAGCAGGACCTTCACCTCTCCCCCCTCAGGATCGAGAAGCCGTTCGAACCCGTGCGACATGGCGTTGTCGAGATCGACGACGTTGGTCACGACCTTCTCGACCGGGAACAGACCGCTGCCGATCAGGTCCATGACGCGCGGCCAGCTGTCCGACGGGTAGCAAATGCTGCCGCGGACGATGATGTCCTTGAACACCCACTCCAGGAGGTTGACCTCGACTTGGCTGGTCTGCAGCCCGACCTGGACGACGACGCCCTGCCGGCGCACCGCGGCCACACACGCATTCAAAGCCGGTCCGACCCCTGCGCATTCGATCGCAGCGTGAACCCCGATACCCTCTTCCGTCACCGAGCGCACGACGTCGGCGAGATTGTTCTGCTTCGGATTGATCGTGATCGCACCGGGCAGGAGGTCCGTCGCAAAGTTGAGGCGCTTCTGATTGGTCTCCGTCACGATGATGGTCGAAGCGCCCGCCGCTCGCGCAGCAAGGGCGCAGAGCGCGCCGATCGGTCCGAAACCGGAAATCAGCACGCTCCATCCGGGCCTGACACCGGCGCGGTCAACCGCGTGGACGGCGACGGCAGCCGGCTCGACCAGCGCCGCCTGAAGGTTGCTGACGCTGTCCGGCACGACGAACGCGTTGTAGTCGTTGACGATCGCGAGGTCCGCCATCCCGCCCCACCACCAGCTGAGGCCCACGACTCCGACTTTTGGGCTCAGCTGATAGAGGCCGCGCTTGCCGTAATACTCGTCCGCCGGCGCCATCTGCGGCTGGATCGACACGCGATCGCCCACCGCGATGTTGGTGACGTCGGGCCCCACCGCCTCGACCCGCCCAGAGAACTCATGGCCGAGGATCTGCGGCATCGACGCGCCGGTGAAGACATGCGGCTCGCGGGTGGGCGAGATGGGGCCATCCAGGTATTCGTGCAGGTCGCTGCCGCAAATGCCGCAATAGAACGGCCGAACAAGGATCTGGTTGCCGGCGACTTCGCCCGGCGGCGGCACGTCGTCGATACGGATGTGATGGCGATCGTGAAAGCGGACAGCGCGCATGTCGATCTCCTCTCAATGACCCTCAGCCCGAGATGAACCCGCCGTCGATGATGACCTCCGTGCCGGTCAGATACGGGACGGTTCCCGACAGCAGGAACAGCACGGTGTCGGCGATTTCCTTCGGCTCGCCGTAGCGACCCATCGGGATCGTGACCTCATAACGGCGCCGCTCGTAGCCGGGGTCATCCGGGTTGACGAGTGCCTCCGACAGGTTCTGCAAGGGCGTGTCGACCGGACCGGGACAGATGCAATTGACCTGGATGTTGTCCTTCGCGCATTCGGAAGCGGCGCATTTGGTCAGCCCGAGCACCGCGTGCTTGGATGCCGTGTAGTCGGAGCGGTTGGCAGCGCCTTTCAGCGACAGCAGCGAGCCATTGTTGACCACCTGCCCGCCGCCGGCCCGTTTCAATGCCGGCAGGACATGTTTCAGGCCCATGAAAGCCGCCCGGAAGTTCACCGCCATGCAGTGATCGAGTTCTTCCATCGTCGTGTCGATGACGCTCTTGTGGGCGCCACCGACGCCGGCATTGTTGAAGAAGAAGGTCACGGGACCGAGTTCCGCTTCCGCCCGCTCGACATAGCCGCGGACCTGCGGTTCGTCGGTCACGTCGGCGACGTGGGGAACGACCCTGCCGGTCATTTCCGGCGGCACCTGCGCGACGGCATCGAGAGCCTCGCGCCGGCGTCCGACGGCAAGCACCGTTGCGCCGGCCTTGGCGAGCTCGCGCGTCGCTGCCCTGCCGATGCCGGTGCCGGCTCCCGTCACGATCCCGTTTCGACCTTCGAAACCGAGCATGCTGCCCACCTCCCCGGTCAAGAGGCCTGTGGCGACAGGGACTGAGCTCTCGCTCCACGGCGCCGCAGCAGATAGATCCCCATCTGCACCACGATGGCGAGGATCAGCAGCCCACCGATCGCCAGGCTCTGCAGCCAGTAGGGTGCCCCGAGGCTTGCCACGCCACCGACCAGGAAGCGAAGCGTCAGCAAGCCGATGAAGATGCCGAGCACGTTGCCGCGTCCGCCTTCGAGGGCGATGCCGCCCATCAGGCAAGCGGTGACGGCCGACAACAGCAGCGTATCGAAGCCGAGCGGCGTGGCGCTGCCGAGGCGGACCGACGACAGGGCGCCACCGAGGCCGGCGAGCCCCCCGATAGTGCAAAGGCGATCACCATCGGGCGAACGACCGAGACCCCGGCCGCCCGCGCCTCGGCACGCCCGCCGCCGATGGCATAGATCTCACGGCCCCAGACCGTGTAGCTGAGGAACAGGCCGACAAGGACGAGCACGATGATCAGGATGATGCTGAGCGGCGACAGGATGCCCAGAAAGCGCTCGGCGAAAAAGTCGGTTTCGGAGAGACGCGGGATCGGGATCGTGACGCTGTTCTCGTTGCTGATGATCAGGGCGAAGCCGCGCAGGCCGATCAGCGTGCCGATGGTGAACACCAGCGAATTGATCCCGGTCACGGCAATGACGAGGCCCTGAAGCCCGCCATACACCACGGCCGCGGCGACGGCGATCACCAGCGCCAGCGGGATGCCCATCCCGCCGGCGATCAGATTGATCGCCAGAACCCCGATCACCGCCGCCAGCGAGCCGACCGACAGGTCGAATTCGGCGGCGAGCATGGTCACGCCAAGGCCGACCGCGACGAGGCCAATCAGGACACCGCCATCGAGCAACGCCGCGATCCCGTTCACGGTGTGGTAGGAGGGCAGGAGCAAGGCGAAGGCGAGATAGACGATCGCCATGAAGACGGCCCGGACGACCAGGTCGGCGATGGTTTCCTTCCGGCTCATGCCCGCTGCCTCTGGAGCATGTGGAAACCGAGCGTGGCGAGCGCGACAAGGCAACCGACGACCAGCATGCGCTCACCGGTAGTGAAGCTGTGCAGCAGCATGAAATTCTGCAGGAGCGCGATGAAGATCGCGCCGAGCGCCGCTTGGATCGGCGAGCCCTGGCCGCCCCGCAGCGAAATGCCTCCGACGAGCACCGCGGCGACGACGTCAATGTTCAGGCCGGTGAAGAGGTTGGCGACGGCGAGCCCGAACTGCGCTGCCGCGAATATGCCGGCGAGGCCGCAGCAAATGGCGAAGAGAATCAGGGCGACCAGCGACGCCTGGCCGACCCGCAGTCCTGTCGCCCGCGCTGCCTCGCGATTGGCACCGATGAGCAGCAATTGTCGCCCGAACCGTGTTTTCTGTAGCACGAACCAGGCGAACGCCGTCAGGAAGATGAAGGCCCAGCTTTGCGTCGGTATGCCAAGTGGCCGCGCTGTTCCGAGCCACTCCGCAGCCGTCGTGCCGAGCAGGATGTTCTTGTTGTTGGTGACGAGCGAGGCGATGCCGCGAAACAGGCCGCCGAATGCCAGCGTCGTGATGATCGGATCGGCGCCGTAAGAGATGATGCCGCCCTGGATCGCGCCGCAGGCGGCGGCGAACAGGAGTGTCGCGACGAGGCTTGTGAAGAGCCCGTAGTCGGCCCGCATGAGGAAGGCGAAGATGCATGCCGAGAGGATCGCCAGCTCCTCGCCAGACAGCGCGAACAGGTTGCCGGAAATGGTGATGTAGGACATGCCGAGCGCGAGGATCCCGGTGATCGACGCCGCCCGGATGACAATGAGCAGGTTCTCGACGGTGAGAAAACTCGGTGTGGTGACGGCGCCAGCCACGACGACAAGCAGGATCGCCAGCAGGATTACGACCGTGTTGCGCCGCCGCTTGAACAGCGCCTGCGCGTCGGTATCCGACATGCCGTCGTCGGGAAGGATTCCTGCTCTCAAGATCCGCGAGATCACGTCAACGCTTCCGCTTCGGCCGATTTCGGGGTGGGTTACATCCCGGAGAAGCGCCTCCGGCGTGATGTCAACGGCGGCGGCCACGCGCACGAGCCGGCCGCGGAAGAATGTCGCTACCGTATCGGCCAATCCGAGGACCTCCTGGTTGTCCGAAGAGACGAAAAGGATCGCCAGCCCCTCGTTCGCGAGAGTGCGAAGATGGCGGTAGATTTCCGCCCGGGCGCCGACGTCGACGCCGCGAGTCGGCTCCTCGACCAGAAGGAGCGCCGGCTCGATCCCCAGCCACTTGCCGAGTGCCACCTTCTGCTGATTGCCGCCCGACAGGTTTCCCGCCTGGCTGCCGAGCCGATTGGCCTTGATCTCGAAGAACTCGGCGAGGCGCCCGGCGAGCTCACGCTCGCGACGACCGCTCAGCAGGCCGCCCACGGTGATCCGGCCGATCGCCGGCGCGGTGAGGTTCTCGATCAGCTTGCGGACTCCGAAGATGCCGTCGCGCTTGCGGTCGTCGGAGCAGTACGCGATGCCCATGCGAATCGCTTCGCGCATGTCCTGGGGGTCGAGCGACTTGCCGCCCAGCAGGATGCTGCCCCGCTCCCGCGGCGGCACGCCGGCGACGGCGCGCACAACGGCGTTTGCGCCACTGCCGAGCTGCCCGGCGAGGCCGAGGATCTCGCCGGCTCGCAGTTCCAGGGAAACCGGCTCGCTGAGCCCCGGCGCCATCACGTCCTTCAGGGATAGCACGGGCTCGCCGATGCTGGCGGCCCGTTCCGGGAACATCTGGTCGAGACGTCGTCCGAGAAGATGCTCGATCAACTCGTCGATATCGAGGCGCTCGACCTCCACCGGCGGAAAGCTGACGCCGTTGCGGAAGATCGTCACGCGATGGGCGATCTCGAAGACCTCGCCGAGCCGATGCGTCACGTAGATGATGGAGCGGCCTTCGCTGGCAAGGGTGCGCACCACCGTCATCACCTTCTCGATCTCGGTATCCGACAGCGCCGCCGTCGGTTCGTCGAGGATGAGAATGCGTGCGTTGCGCGACAGGAGCCGGGCGATCTCGACAAGCTGGCGCTGGGCGACCGAGAGGCTTCCGGCCGGCATCGCCGGGTCGATATCGTCGAGCCCGACAAGGGAAAGATAAGGCTTCACCCGGGCGGCCAACTGGGCGGTAGTCCAGATCGGGCTGGTGTTGCCGCCGAGACAGATGTTCTCGGCAACCGACAGGGCAGAAATGATGCTGAGTTCCTGCGTGACATAGGCGACGCCGGCGTGCAGCGACTGGTTGGGTGTGCGCAGCCTCACCTGACGGCCGTCGATCTCGATGGTCCCGGCGTCGGGTCGTTCGAGCCCGGCGATTATTTTCACGAGGGTGCTTTTGCCTGCACCGTTCTCGCCGAGCAGCGCCATGACCTCGCCGCGCTCCAGCGTGAAATCGACCCCCTGAAGCGCTGTCACGGCGCCATAGCGCTTGGCGATGCCGCGCATGCGCAGAATGGTGCTGTCACCTGGCATCGGGCGATTCCTGCATGACCGGCGGGACGGAAAGCAGCCGCCGCTGGCGCGGCGGCTGCCCGGTCTTCGCTTGGGATCAGTAGTTGCAGAGCTCCTTGAACGTCCAGCCCCAGAGCTTGAAGTTGTCAATGTCAGCCTGGGTGTTGCCGAGCGGCGGGTTGGGGATGAAGTTGAAGCGCGACGGAGCGCCCTCATCCGACGGCGGGTTGTCGCGGTCGGCCGGCAGATAGAGCTTGCCGTCCTTCACTTCGCCGGTGTTCAGGTACTTGTGCAGCGTCTGGACCGACTGCCAGCCCTCGAGGAACGCCGCCTGGACACCGGTGCCGACGAGCTTCTTGGCGAGCAGGTCGGTGGTGTCGCCATGGCAGGTGCCGCCGACGACGAGAACGTCCTTGCCGGGGTGCTTGCCGGCTTCCTCGAGCGCCTGGATGACGCCGGTCGCAAGGCTGTCATTCTCGGTGTAGACCCAGGTGATCTCATCCTTTTTCGGCGGGATGATCTGCGAGCCGACCTGGTAGCCTTCCTGCGACATGAAGCCGGCTGGTTCTTCCTCGATGACCTCGAGCTTTCCGGCTGTCTCGTCACGGAACGACTTCGCGCGGTCGGCGCCTGCCGAATAACCGGCCGGGAAGGTGATGATCATTCCCTTGTCACACTTGACGTCCGTCGCTTTTGCGCACGCGTCGAGCAGCATGTCGGCGGCGACCTTGCCGTTGAGGAAGTCGTCGACGCCGGCATAGGCCGTCCAGAAGGCCTCGGTGCCCTCGATCGGATACTGGTTGGTGAAGATCACCGGCTTGCCGGTCTGCGACAGCGCACGGAGCGATCCGGTGCCCGCCGCATTCACGTAGGGCCACCAGATGTAGCCGGCGACATCCTCGCCGGAGGCGAGCTGCTGCTGAACCTGCGAATCCTGCTCGGCCTGGTCGCGGCTGCTCTCGATGATCTTGATGTCGTAGCCGAGTTCCTTGGCCTTAGTCCTCGCGCCAACCTGCCATTGGGCCAGATAGTTGTCCGTGCCCGGCGGCATGAAGACGACGATGGGGCCCTTGTCCTGCGCGACGGCCGACGGCATCCCGAGGCCGACGGCAGCCATTGCCGCGGTCGCGGCAACCGACACGGCCGCAACGCGCAGTTTTGCTAGAGTAACGCGTCTGTTCATTTCTCTCCTCCCATCTAGGAACGGATCTGCTGGCGCAGATGCACTCTCATTCCGGTTCATTTGCCTCGATGACCGTGCGGACTCCTGCGCCCGAATTCGGTCTCCAGACGGTGGCCCCGCACCGCCGGATCGGAACGAGGCAAAACCCCCTCACCGCGTCCCCGCCAAGGACGATCACCTTCACTAGCTGGAGGCCCGATAGTCCCTGGAACCCTCCCAGTTTCCACGCCTCCCGAAGCCAAGCAGGAAGTCCATTGGCCGCCTGGCGGGCGCGGCCACGGAGCAAGTCTCCGCTCGTGCTGCTACGCACTCATGACTGGCACATGTTTCTTCGGATGGGTCCCGCTTTTCCATCCAAACTGGATATTCGAACCGACGAAGCGTTTGCCCCAAGCGGTTTCGCCGATTGCGCGATCGGCAGGGGCCGGAAGGCGACCCCGGCGTCGGGCGACATACTGGTGGAGGATCCGTGCTACGGCAAATCGAGTAGCGACTGTTGAATATCCAGAATGGAGGATTGCCCTGTTGTTCGCCGTTCTTCGTTCGCCATAGTCGATCCCAACGTCTTCTGGGCGGAAAAGGCCCGGAGGCAAAGAAGCGAGGCATCGCATCGCGGTGAACGCTCGGAGTGGGAGACGTTGCAGCATGTCCTCGGCAAAAAAGAAGTTCCTCGCAGATTCGCAATACAGCGTCGACCGACCGCCGCCACCACTGTCGGCCTGGCCGGCCGAGTCGCGACGCGTCGGCGACACCGGAAGAGGCAGCAGCCGGAATCCGTTCGACCTCAGCGAGCGGATTGCGTTGGTGACGGGCGCCGCCCGCGGTATCGGCAGGGCCGTCGCCGAGCGGCTCGCTTTGCAGGGCGCGCACGTCATCGTCACGGACATTAACGACGAAGGCTCGAACGAGACGGTTTCGATCGTGAAGGACGCCGGCGGCTCGGCGGAGATGATGCATTTCGACGTGACCGACCAGGAACAGATCGACCGGGTCTGCGCGGCAACGATCGCCGGGCACGGCCGGATCGACATCCTCATCAACAATGCCGGCATCTGTCTCAACGCCGAGGCCCTCGAAACGAGCAAGGACATCTGGGATCGCCAGATGAGCGTCAATCTCGACGCCGTCTTCTACTGCAGCCGCACTTTCGGTGCGCATATGGTGGCGCATGGGTCGGGCGCCATCGTCAACCTGTCGTCGATGGCCGCGGTCATCGACGTTCACCCGCAGGACCACGTGGGGTACAGCGTGTCGAAGGCCGGCGTTGCCCATCTCTCGAAGGTGCTTGGCTCGGAGTGGGCGGACACCGGTGTCCGCGTCAACGCGATCGGTCCCGGGTTCGTGGCGACCCAGATGCCGCTCGCGGCCGGCATCGAAATGCTGGACATCTGGAAGACCCAAATTCCGATGAACCGGTTCATGCAGCCTTACGAAGTCGCCAACGTTATCGCCTTCCTGGTCAGCGACGCCGCGAGCTCCATCACCGGTCAGCTCATCGTCGCCGATGGCGGCGTCACCATCTGGTAGCAGGGTAGACGCGGCAAAAGAGGCTATCGGTCTGCGTCGCACGGGTGATCTGTCGGGCTGCGCGACGGCATCCTCAAGGCCGATGATCGTATCGGCGGCGACGCTCCTTGCGGCTTTCTCCAGTGGTTCGGCTGGTCGGCGTGCGCAACGAGGCCGATCGGATCAGCCATGCCGGAGGATGATCGTCTTGGTCGTGCAGTACTCGTCCATGGCCACGAAGCCCTTTTCCCGGCCGTGGCCGCTCTTCTTGACGCCCCCGAACGGCAGCTCGATGCCGGCGCCGGCGCCATAGGCGTTGACGAACACCTGACCGCACTGGAGGCGTTTCGCCACCCGCATCTGGCGGGCGCCGTCCAAGGTCCAAACGCCGGCGACCAGACCGTAGTCGGTTCCGTTCGCCAGCCGAATGGCATCCGCTTCGTCCTCGAAAGGCAGCGCTGACAGAACCGGACCGAAGACCTCCTCGCGGGCGAGATCGTTGGCGCGCGGCACCGGGCCGAACAGCATTGGTTTGGCGTAGTAGCCGCCGGCGGGGATCCCCGGGGCGAACTGTCCGTCGGCAAGCGTCGTGATCCCTTGCGACCGGGCGCGTTCGACAAAGCCGTTGACGCGCTTCAGCTGTGCGGCGCTGATCACCGGCCCGCAATCGAGGTCCATCGACGAGCTGCCCACCTTCAACGTCGAGAAGGCGTCCGCCAAGCGCTCGACAAACGTATCGTAGATCTCCCTGGCGACCAGAACCCGGCTGCCGGCCGAGCAGGTCTGACCGGCATTTTGGACGATCGCCTTGCGGATGGTCACCAGGGCCGAGTCGAGGTCGGCATCCGGAAAGACGATCTGCGGGCATTTGCCGCCGAGCTCGAGAACGCAGCCTGCATAGTGCTCGGCGGCGGCCTTCTGCACCAGCCTGCCCACCTCCGGTGAGCCGGTGAAGGAAACGAAATCGACCCCCGGATGTGCGGCGAGCGCGGCGCCGGCGGTTTCACCCCGGCCGGTCACCACGTTGATCGCACCGGACGGAAAGCCGGCCTCCGCGGCAAGCTCGGTGAGGCGGAGGATCGAGGCGCAGGCCTCTTCGGCCGGCTTGAGGACGGTGGCGTTGCCGGCCGCCAACGACGGGGCGAGCGTCCGGCCGAACATCTGCGCCGGGTAATTCCACGGCAGGATATGTCCGGTAACGCCGAGCGGCTCCTTGATCACTGCGACGAAATAGCCGTCGAGGTAGGGGATGGTCTCGCCGTGGGCCTTGTCGGCGGCCGCGCCATAGAACTCGAAATAGCGGCTCGAGGCGGCGATGTCGGCTCGCGCCTGGGTGAGCGGCTTGCCGGTGTCGCGGGCCTCCAGATCCGCCAGCTCCTCTGCGTGATCGAGGATCACTACGCCGAGCTTGCTGAGCAACCGGCCCCGCTCGGTCGCGGTCAGGCGTCCCCAGTGCTCATCCTCGAAGGCGCGCCGCGCCGACCGTACGGCACGGTCGACGTCGGCTTCGTCTCCGTCGGCCATTTCGCCAAAAGACTCGCCGGTGCTGGGGTCGATCGTGGGCAGGACAGCCCCCGTCGCCGAGGGGCTCCACGCCCCATCGACAAAGATGCCGTGCATTTATTCCTCTCCGTATTTCGGCGTGCTCGTGGCCGCCGCGTTACCCCAGGTCGGCTGGCCAGTCGCGCGTTTCGAGAATGGATTTCACGCGCTTCAGAAACGATGCCGAGTACGCGCCATCGAAAGCCCGGTGGTCGAAGCTCTGTCCGATCACGGCAACGGGTCTCGGCACGATCACCGAGCCGTCGTCGGTCTCGACGACCACCGGTCGCTTGGTCACCGCATCCATGGAAAGAACGGCAACCTGCGGCGCGTTGATGATCGGTGCGGTGAGCAGCGTGCCGAAGCTGCCATTGTTGGAGATCGAATAGCTGCCATTCTCGAGATCGGTCATGGCGAGTTGTCCGGCGCGGGCCTTGTCGATCAGTCGTGTGATCGCTGTCGCCAGCCCGACGACGGTCAGCTGTTCGGCGTCGCGGACCACCGGCACCACCAGCCCGGCGTGATCGAGATCGACGGCGATGCCGAGATTCACCGCGTCGCGCACGACCAGCCGATCGCCTTCCAGCCTGGCATTCACCTGGGGAAAATCCGCCAGCGCAATACAGACGGCCCGCGCCACGAAGGGGAGGAAGGTCAGCTTCACGCCGGAGCGGTCGAGCACAGCCTGGCGCGCGGCGCGCCGCGCCCGGTCGATGCGCGAGAAGTCGACCTCGACGGCCTGGTAGACATGAGGAATGCTGCGCCAGGACTCTTCGAGATGCCGGGCGGTCCGTTCCCGGATCCGGTTGAACGGAATGACGACGTCGCGACCGGAGGGCTGAGCCTGCGGTGCCGGAGCCTGTGTCGGTGCCGGCGGCCGGGAGAACTCCGGCGCCTGCTTTGCCGCGGCGCGGACGTCGGCGGCGGCAATCCGGGTGCCACCGCGCTGTCGGACCGCATCGGCGATCGCGGCAACGTCGAGCCCGCCTTGCACGATCAGGCGGCGCGCGAGCGGGGTGATGCGGAGGCCGTCCGCCATCTTGCGGTTACCGAAGGATTCGGTCGGCGTGTGCACTTCCTCGAAAGGACGTAACGCCGCAGGCGCGGAGCGCGGCTCGGCGGCGTTTGCGCCGTTGCCGGCAGGCGCCGGCGCGGCGTCGGACCTCTCGATCACGGCAACGACGGTGCCGACGGCGACGGTGGCGCCGACGTCGACGCGGATTGCGGACAGGACACCGCTGTTGATCGCGGGAACCTCGACCGAGACCTTGTCCGTTTCAACCTCGAACAGGTTTTCGCCGGCATCGACGAAATCGCCGACTTCCTTCAACCAGGCGCTGATGGTGCCTTCCGAGACCGTCTCGCCGAGCTGGGGCATCAGGACATCCATTGCCCGCTCCATCAACCCATTGCGCGACGGACTGTGTCGACGATCCTCTCCGCCGTCGGCAAGGCGAGGTCCTCGAGATTGTCGGCGGCCGGCAGCGGAATATGCGGCGTCGTGATGCGGACGATCGGACCGTCGAGGTCGTAGAAGATCTCGTCGGCGGCGATCGAGGCGATCTCCGCGCCCCAGCCGCAAAGCCGCGGATTCTCCTCGACGGTGAAGAGCCGGCCGGTGCTCGATGCCGAGCCGAGGATGGTCTGGGTGTCGAGCGGCACGAGCGAGCGGACGTCGATCACCTCGCAATCGATGCCGTGCTCCGCTTTGAGGGTCTCCGCCGCGGCGACTGCTCTCGGCACCATGTAAGCCAGCGCTAGGATCGTTGCGTCCGAGCCGGTGCGCAGGACCTTGGCGGTTCCCAGCGTGTCGACGATCTCGCCGTCGGGCACCTCGCCCTTGGTCGGATAGAGCGACTTGTGTTCGAACATGATGACCGGGTCTTCGTCGCGCACCGCCGCCGCCATCAGGCCTACCGCGTCGCGCGGCGTCGACGGGCGCGACGACCTTGAGGCCGGGGATCATCATCGCCCAGTTCTCGACCGACTGGCTGTGCTGTGCGCCGAAGCGCGAGCCTGCGCCGTTTCCGGTGCGCACCACGAGCGGGCAGGAAACCTGGCCGTTGGTCATGTAGCGGGTCTTGGCGAATCTCGTTGGCAACGAAGTCGAAGCAGACGGCGAGGAAGTCGGAGAACATGATCTCCGCGATCGGACGAAGGCCCGTCATCGCCGCGCCCATCGCCGCGCCGAGGATCGCCTGCTCGGAAATCGGCGTGTCGCGCACGCGCACCGGTCCGAACTTGTCGAACAGCCCGACCGTCGCCTTGAAGACGCCGCCCGCCTTGGCGACGTCCTCGCCGAGGAAGACGACGTTCTCGTCGCGCTCCATCTCCTGGGCGATGCCGCGCGCGACTGCGTCGCGATAGGTCAGTTCCGCCACGCCCAGCCTCCGTCCGGCATAGACGTCGGTGGTGAGGATCTCGGCGGGCGGCGGCGGCGACGCCTTGCAGCGCTCGGTCGCAGCCTCGACCTTTTCCATCGAAGCCTGGTCGATCGCCGCGATGGCGTCGTCACCGATGCCGAACTCCCGCAGCCGGGCGCGGTAGACGAAGATTGGATCGCGCTCCTTCCACTTGTCGAGCTCGCCCTCGGGTCGGTACTTGGCGGGGTCGGCGCGGGAGTGGCCGGAGTGGCGGTAGGTCTTGCATTCGATCAAGCGTCGGCCCACCGCCCCCGCGTGCCTTGTCGAAGGCGGCCAGCGCCTCGCGATAGACGGCGTCGGCGTCGTTGCCGTCCACCACGATCGACTCGAGATCGTACGCCGAGGCCCGGTCGGCCGCCGGGATGCTCGACCGGAATCACATCGCCGATCGGCGTGTACTCCATGTAGAGATTGTTCTCGCAGACGAAGACGACCGGCAGCTTCCACACCGCCGCGAGGTTCAGTGCTTCGTGGAAGGCGCCGATATTCGTCGTGCCATCGCCGAAGAAGCAGACGCTGACGTCTGGATCGCCGAGATACTGGGCGCGCCATGCCGAGCCGTTGGCGATGCAGAGATGGGCGCCGATGATGGCGTAGGAGCCCATCACGCCGTGCTCGACGGAAGTGAGGTGCATCGACCCGCCCTTGCCCCGCATCAGTCCGTTGTCACGCTGCATCAGCTCGCCCAGCACGGCTTCCATGGGCACGCCGCGGGCGAGCGTGTGGGCATGTCCGCGATATGTGCAGAACGACTTGTCGCCCGGCTGCATGGCGACCGCGAACCCTGCCGCGATCGCTTCCTGACCGAGCGACAGATGACTGGTTCCCTTGACGAGGTTTTGCAGGAACAGGTCGTAGGCTCGCTGCTCGAAATCGCGGATCTCGACCTGCCGCCGATACAGGTCGAGCCGGACGTCGGTGTCGATGTCGTCGTTCGGACGGATCTGGTCGATGGTGTTCACCCCTCCCGCTCCGACTCAGTACGGGTTGGAGATGGGCAGGTCTTCGGCGGGGAAGAGGGTGATGACGCGGCAACCGGTATCTGTGACCACCACCTCCTCCTCGATGCGGGCCGCCGAGTAGCCGTCGGTCGCCGGGCAGTAGGTCTCCAGCGCGAACACCATGCCGGTCTTGATCTCCATCGGCGTCTCGAGCGAGACCAGCCGCGAGATGATCGGCCGCTCATGGAGCGCCAGCCCGATGCCATGGCCGAACTGCAGCCCGAACGCCGCCATCTCGTCGGGGAAGCCGAACTCATCCGCCGATGGCCAGACGGAGGCCACCCGGTCGGTCGACACCCCCGGCTTGATCAGCTCGATCGCCCGGTCGAGCCACTCGCGGCACATCTTGTATGCGTCGTGCTGCACCGGCGTCGCGCGACCGACGTTGAAGGTGCGGTAGTAGCACGTCCGGTAGCCGACGAAGGAATGCAGGATGTCGAAGAAGGCCTGATCGCCCGGCCGCACCAGGCGGTCGGTGAAGTTGTGCGGGATGCGGACTGCAGCGCTCGCCGGAGATGGCGTTGATCGCCTCGACGTCGTCGGAGCCGAGTCTCGTAAAGCATCTTGTTGGCCCGCGCGACAATGTCGTTCTCCCGCACGCCGGGTTTCAGCTCTTCCCAGATCATGTGATAGGTGGCGTCGACCATCGCCGCCGCCTGGTTGAGAAGTACGATCTCGTCGATGTTCTTGATCTCGCGGGCGTCGAGCATGACCTGCTGCCCGTCGACCAGCTTGAGGCCGGCGCGCTCGAGCTCCAGCCACATGCCCGGCTCGATGAGATCGATGCCGACCGGCATGTCGGCGACGCCGGCCTGAACGAGCAGGTCCTTGATCTCCTCGGCATGGCGCTTCATCAGGCCGGCCGAAGGCGGCACGGTGCCGCGCATGCCGAGCATGCCGGCCCGGAAGTTCTCCGTTGGAAGCCAGTCGCAATAAAGACGGTGATGCACCGCTGCTGAGCCGAAGTCCCACAGGACCGGGAGCTCGTCGCCAGCAAGCAGCGCGAAGCGGCGAGAGCTTGTCGCGCTCCCACTCGCCGATCTTGGTCGAGGTCAGGTAGCGGATGTTGTTGACGTCGAATGTGAGCAGCGCGCCGAGCCCGGAATTGGCCAGCGCCTGCCTGGCCCTGCCCAAACGGTAGGCATGCATGCGCTTGAAGTCGACGCGGCCTTCGAAGTCCACCCCCATGTGACCGGGCTGGGGAATGGCCCGATTCCAGTTCCAGTGCGGCTGGAGGGTCGACGGATCAATCGTCTGCGGGATGACTATGTTCTCGTTCATGGTGGCGATCTCCTCAAAGCCGGTAGATTGGGATGATAGTCTTGGGGAACAACGATCGCCCTGCTTCAGCGCCGCGCGAACTAGCCCTGCGCGCGGTCTTCACCCTCAAGGAAATCGACGGTGTTGCCGGCCGACACCGCCGGTCTTCCCTGACGGGCCATTGGGCGTGAGACGTTCCGACTGTCGCCGATCACGTCAGCAAGGCGGTGTTCCGCCCTCTACTCTTCGACACCTCGTGGCGTTTCCCCATGACAGGCTGTTCTTCTGGTCCCTTCATCCGGCTGCGGCGCCCGCCGGGCCAAGGCCGGGACGTTCTGAAGTCAGAGCATAGTTGGTCGCGCCGCCCAGGGGAACAACAATCGAATCATCCACTATGGATGTTTGCCGGTTTGCTTTAATCTCCGAAGCCGCGGTTCTCGCTCGTGCGCGGGCCCTGGAGTCGCCGGCAGCACGCCAGATCGGTACGGAATTGTCCATGAACGAACAAATCAATCAGCGTCAGCCGCCCCGGACCGACGGTTCGGCGGTCATGACCAACGAAGAGATGCTCCGCTTCCTCAGTTTCGTCGACCAGATAGACATGGAGGCCGATGTCGGACTGCAGCTATCGAGCGTCAATGCCTGCTACCGGATGTCGATCTTTCTGCTGCGTCAGCATCTCGAGGCCAAGCTGGTCACCGTCACCGCCTTGGCGGCGGCTTCGGGGGTTCCCTATGCCACGGCGATGCGCCGTATCGACGAGATGCTCAACGAGGGTCTTTGCATTCGCCGGCCCAAGGGGAAGGGACGCCGGACCTTCTCCTACCACCCCAGCCCGAAGCTGATCGACGCCTGGTATGACTATGCCCGGCGGGTCAAGCGGATCATCGGCCGCACCTTCGGTTTCGCCTACGACGGCGAACACTACGACTACTATTTCGGTGGCTCCTACCTGTCGGCGCGGATCGTTGCGCCGCCGAGCGTCGCCGGGTCGAAGCTCGCCATCTCGGGACCGCTGCGCCTGCTGGTTCACGCCGACCCGACCTTCATGGCGATGGAGAATCTCAAGCGGCAGTTCGAGCAGTATTTCGGCGCCTCGGTGCGCGTGCGGGCGGTGTCGATCGACAGGCTGCGAGAGGAGGGGCTGGCGAATGCGGTGCTGCCGCGATCGCGATACGACGTCGTGGCGTGCGACCTGCCATGGATCGGCGAGTTTGCGGTCAAGAACGTGCTCAGGCCGCTGGACGATCTGATCTCGGCCCGCGACATCAACGTCGCCGACTTCTATCCCGCAGGGTGGAAGGCCGCGTTCTTTCGCGGCCAGCCCTACGGTTTCCCGATCCACACGACTCCCGAGCTCCTGCTCTACCGCGAGGACCTGTTTGCCGAACGCGGGATCTCGCCGCCCGAAACGACCGACGAACTCCTTGCGGCTGCGAAAATGCTTCACCAGCCGCACAAGACCGGCATTCGCGGCATCGCCTGGAACGCCGCCCGGGGCACGCCGATGGGCCATACCTTCATCATGATTCTCGCCGCGTTCGGCCGCGCAGTCCTCAACCTCCGCAAGGTAGGCCACAATTTCGACGCCGAGACCATCGACGGCGAGCAGTTCCGGCCGATGATCGACAGCCTGGAGGCCCGGCGGACAGCCGAATACCTCAAGGAGCTGCTTCAATTCTCGCCGTTGAGCATTCTCAGCATGGCCTGGTACGAGCGTATCGCCGCCTACACCCGGGGCGAGGTCGCGATGGCCTATGGCTACAATGTGCTGACGTCGTATTTCGAACTCGACAACTCCTCACCGGCCAAGGGCAAGACCGGCCTGCTCCCCCATCCCGCCGGGCGCGGCGGCCGCAACCTCGCGCCGGTCGGCGGCTACGTTCTCGGGATTCCGGCGAACCTCGCTGAGGATCGCGTCGACGCCGCCTGGCAGGCGGTCCAGTTCCTCACCTCCTCGGAGGCGATCAAGCTCTACATCCTGAACGGCAGCCGCACGAGCCCGCGGTTCAGCGTCGGCGCCGATCCGGAGGTGCGCGAATTGTCGCCGTCGATCGCCGTGGTCGACGATCTCGAGCGGAGTGGCCTCGTTCAGTTCTGGCCGCGTCCGCCGGCTCCGGAGATCGCCGAGATCATCACGATCTGCGGCGAGGAGATGCACGACATGGCGCGCGGCCTGAAGTCGGTCAGGGTGGCGCTCGCCGACGCGCAGAACCGCGCCGACCGGCTCATGCGCTCGAAGGGCTACTACTGATACGTCTTGAGGATCTGCCGGCGGGACGAACGATCTCAGATCGGCAGCCGGCACCGGAATCCATTCTCCGCCCTCGTCGTGGGACTGGGTCGCCGCCTCGATGAATTTCATGCCTTTCGCGCCATCTTCCACCGTCGGGAGGTCGGCCAGGTAGTGCTCGTAGGGACGGCCGAGCCGGCGCGCCATCATCGCCTGGGCGAAGTCGACATAGAGGTTGGCGAAGGCAAGGCCGTACCCTTCCGGGAAGCCTGGCCGGAAGCGGACATTCGCCCGGGCCCGCTCGTCGAGTTCGTCATAGCCTCGCGCATAGACGACCGCCGGCGCCGCCATCGGCTTCAGCAACAGATATTCGGGGTCCTCCTCGTTCCAGCGAAGCTGGCCGGTTTCGCCGATGATCAGGAAGGAAAAACCCTGATCGTTGCCGGCTGCGACATAGCTGCTCCACAGGCGCCCCAGGACCCCGTCCGGAAAGCGGAGCGTGGCATAGACATTGTCGTAGACCTCGCGGCGCTCGGCGAAGGTGGCGAGATGCGCGGAGACGGAATCGGCCTCGAGGCCAGTGAGGTAACAGGCCATCTGATAGGCGTGCGAATTCACCTCGCCGAGAATCGACGCCCTGCCCATCGATGATGCCTGGAAGCGCCAATGCCGCTTGCTCAGGTCCTCGGGTTCGAGCGAGGTGCCGCGGTCGCCGGGCGCGAAGGTGATGTCGATCATGCGGACGGCGCCGATCGCGCCAGCCTCGATCAAGGCGCGCGCCTGCCGCGCCATGGGGTAGCCCGTGTAGCAATGGGTGAGGCAGAAGAGACGGTCGTACTGGCGGACCAGCGACACCAGCTCCTTGCGCTTCGGCTAGGTCGCGCGTCATCGGCTTTTCGCAAATCACGTCGATGCCGCGCTGAAGGAACGCCTTGGCGACAGGCAAGTGAAGCTGCGGAGGGGTGGCGATGACGACCGCGTCGATGCGCTCCTCGCGGGCACCCTCACGTTCGGCCATCTCGCGCCAGTCGGTGTAGGTGCGGTCGGGAGCGATGAGCTCGGCCTCTGCCGAGGCCCGCGCCACCTCCGGACGTGACGACAACGCGCCCGCGACGAGTTCGCAGAACCCGTCGGCGCGCAACGCCAGGATATGCGTGCCCCCGATGATCGAGTTGATGCCTCCGCCTACCATGCCGATGCGGACGCGCCGGCCGAAGGCGTTGATGAGACTCTTGTCCACGAATGCTTCCTCCCCCCTTACGTGGCGGCGCGGCGCCGTTTCGACCTCCACGTTGCATCGATCGTGTTCTGCAGTTCGGCGCCGGCGTTGTTGATGTGGCGGTCGAGTGCCCGGGCGGCCCCCGCCGCGTCACGCGCGCGAAGCCGGTCGATGATCTCCTCGTGCTCGCTTTGCGACCGTTCGGTCCGGCCTTCGAGAACCATCGGGGTCAGCGGCGGCACGCCGAGCCACAGACCCCTGATCATGCGCACCAGTCTCCGCATGCCGCTCGCCTCGTAGATCGCCATGTGAAAGCGGACATTGAGCTCGGTGAAACGACTGAGTTCCTGCTGCTCCGCGGCACGGCTGAGTTCCGCGAAGAGCGACTCGATCGCCGCCATCTGGTCGGCGGTCATCGCCTTGACCGCCCGCTCGATCGCCAGCGATTCGAGCCGGCGCCGGATGGCGTAGATCTCTTCCGCGTCCTGCGAGGTGAAGGGAACGACGCTGTAGCGGCCGATTTCGTCGCTGACCACGAGGCCGTCGTTTTCAAGGCGCTTGAGCGCGTCACGCACCGGGATCCGGCTGATCCCCATTTCCTCCGAGATCGGACTTTGGGCAAGCCGGGTTCCCCCGGGGATTTCGCCGCGGAGGATGCGGTCGCGCAAGAGATCGTAGACCTGACCGCCGAGCGTCTCGCGGCGTATCCGGATTTCCGTCCCCGACCCGGGTGCGGCGATTGAGTCCGGCGCCTCGCTGCCCATCGCCCCCTTGGCGCTCTCGTCGTCCCGCCGGCGGCTCATTGGGCGCGCCACGCCTTTCGCATATTCTTCAGTGAATCCAGATAGATCGCGATGAACATAACGGCGCCCGCGGCAAAAGGATAAACATAAGGCGACACGCCACGCGTGCCGAGGCCGTTGTTGATGATGATCAGAAGCATGACGCCGGCCAGCGACCCGGGAAGAACGCTTCCCCGTCCGCCGAACAGGCTGGTGCCGCCGATCACCACCGCCGCCACGGCCTGGAATTCCATGCCCCTTCCGGTGAAGGTTGTCACCTCGCCAAGATACATGGACGAAAGCAGCCCGCTAAGCGCGCCGCACGCGCCGGAAATGCAGAAGACGGCGAACTTTACCGGCTTCACCGGGATGCCGATCTTCTCGGCAGCGGACTCGCTGTTGCCGATCGCATAGCAATAGGTGCCGAACTTGGTGCTCGACAGCACGATCTGCAGGATGATCATCACCGCCAGGGCGACCAGGAACACGAGCGGGAAGACGTCGAAGAGCTTGATGCTGCCAAGCGCCTTGACCCCCGCGTTGACCGGCCGCACGGTCCCCTCCGTCAGCACCAGGCTGATGCCCCGGTAGGCGATCATCAGCCCAAGCGTCGTGAGCAGCGAATTCATGCGGAAATAGGCGACGAGGACGCCGCAGATCGACCCCGACAGAACGCCGACGAGGATTCCCGCCACCAGGGACACCGCCGGCGGAAAGTCCGCGGTGAGGTAGACCACCGCTGCGGCGAGATACGCGGCCGACCCGATCGACAGGTCGATGTTGCCGGTGATCATCACCAGCGTAAGCCCGGCCGACGCTGCCAGAAGGAAACACGCGACGATGCTGATCTGCGTCCAGTTGCTGACGGTCAGGAACGAGTTTGAAATGAAGGTGAAGAGGACGACCAGCACGAGAAGCAGGATATAAAAGCCGTACGAAAACAGCACGTCCTGCGTTTCGCGCCAGCCATATGCCTGACTACGCATCGGCTGTCTCCTCGCCCAGCGCAAAGCGCATCAGCGTCTGGTTGTTGATCTCCTCCCCGCTGACGCTGCCGACAATTCGTCCCTCCTTGAGGATCAGCACCCGGTCACTGAGATTGACGATCTCCTCGATCTCCGAACTGATCAGCAGCGTCGACGTTCCCTCTTGTGCGCGCTGCCTGATGAGGGCGCCGATCTCGAGCTTGGCGCCGACGTCCACCCCCCTGGTCGGCTCGTCCATGATCAGGACCCGATCTTTCCTGTTCAGCCATTTGGCGAAGACCACCTTCTGCTGGTTTCCGCCGCTCAGATTCTCCACCCGCGTCGCGTGTCCCGGCGTGGCAATCCGCATCGACTTGATGAAGTCGATGGCGGTCGCGATTTCGTGCCGCATATCCATGAAGCGGAGCAGCCGCGACGCATAGTCTTTCAGCGCGGTTGCCGTGATGTTGGTCCACACCGGCTGCGTCAGGAACAGCCCATCAGCGTGCCGGCTCTCGGTGATGTAGCCGCAGTGGCGGAGCAACTGTCTCGGCGAGACTTCCGCCAGGCCGTTTGCCGTGGCGAGAAAGATGCCGCCCCCATCGATGTGGTCGAGGCCGAGCATGGCGCGCACCAGCTCCGTACGACCGGACCCCATCAGGCCCCACAGGCCGAGGATCTCGCCCTCGTGCAGTTCGAAGCTGACGTCCCGAAGGATTTTCTCGCGTCGGATGTTTTCGACCTTCAGCACGGGCTTGTGTTCGATGGCGCGATAGACCTTGTCGGCGACGACTACCTCCTTGCCGATGATCATCTTGACGATGTCGTTCTTGGTGACGTCCGCCACCTCCCCAAGGCCGTTGACCCTGCCGTTGCGCAGGACGATGTACTTGTCGCAGAGCTCGAATATCTCGTCGAGGAAGTGCGAGATGTAGATGACCGCCTTGCCTTCCTCCTTCATCCGCTTGATCAGCTCGAAGAGGATGCGTTTCTCCTTAAGACTGAGCGACGACGTCGGCTCGTCGAGGATCACAAACCGCGATCCCATGGCGAGCGCCCGGGCGATCTCCACTACCTGGCGCTCGCCGACCGAGAGGTCCTCCATCCGCGAGGCCGGGTTGATGCTCGAGCCGAGCATGTCCAGATACTTTCCCGCCTCCCTGATCGCGGTCTTCTTGCTCACCAGCAGCGGAAGCGAAGGGTGCGCGAACAGGTTCGAGATGAACATGTTCTCGGCGACGGTCTGCGAGGCAAAGAACACCAATTCCTGATGGATGAAGGCGATGCCGTGCCGGCCGGCATCCTTGGGAGACTGGAGGACCACCTTGCGGCCGTCGATGGTGATGTCGCCGCGTTCGGGCTGATAGATGCCGCCCAGCACATTCATCAAGGTGGATTTGCCGGCTCCGTTCACGCCGACCAGGCCGACGATCTCGCCGCCGCGGGCTTCGAAGGAGACGTCGTCCAGCGCCTGAACGCCCGGAAACGCTTTCGATATTCCGGACATTCGCAATTGCGTTGCGGTGGGCGTATCGGCGTGGGTATCAGTCATTTCAGTCTAGCGCGTTCGCAGTACGTCGAGGCCGATCACGGCCACCAGGACGAAGCCCTTGATCACCATCGCGATGAACGGGGAGACGCCGATCAGGTTGAAGGCATTGCCGAGCACCGTGATGAACAGCAGCCCGAGCATGGTACCGAGCACGCTTCCCGAGCCGCCCCTGAGACTGGCGCCGCCGATGACCGTCGTGGCGATCACGTCCATCAGCCTTTCGTCTCGCACCATCGACGTCGTCGCCGTTCCGACCATCGCCGACAGCACGATGGCGGTGATCCCCGCCATCAGGCCGGAAAACACATAGGTGCTGAACTTGGTGAACCGGATCGGGATGCCCGAGACCCGCGCGGTCTGCTCATTGCTGCCGGTCAGGTAGATCCATCGGCCGAATTCGGTCCTGGCCAGCACGACGCCGGCGATCACCGCGACAACAATGATGATGATGGCCGGGACGGGGATGCCCAACAGATCGCCGGAGACGATGTCGATATAGCCTTCGGGCAAGCCGTAGATGCTTTGCGCCTGGGTGAACCAGATGGCGAATCCCTGGGCGAGGACCATCGTCGACAAGGTGACGATGAAGGGGATCATCCGCCCCACGGCGATCGCGATACCGTTGACCGCGCCGAACCCGACTCCCACGAGGATCATCACGATGCATCCGACAACCGGCGCGTCGTGGTCGACCATCACAGTCGCGCCGACCACCGCGGCCGCCGAGACGACGGTGTAGACGGAGAGATCGATGCCGCCGGCGGCCATGACGTAGGTCATGCCGATGGCCATGAATCCGAGGATGCTGAGCTGCTCGAGGATGTTCAGGATGTTCCGCAGTTCCATGAAATGCGGAATGGACACACTGAGGATGACGGTCAGAACAATGGCGACGACGGCCGTCGCCAAATTCGTTCTCGTGCTTCTCGATTCCGGCCAATATCGGCTCAACGGGCGCGGTGACCTCGACAGGCGGCCATCGTGCGCGGTCATGTCTGTTCCACTCGGCTCCTCACTCGCCTCACATCAATTCGCAACAAGGGCCGCTCCGGCGGCGTCGCCCTTTTGCCGTCTGGCGCCGCCGCGTCCGCCGGACCGCCGTCGCGGAAAGTCGTGTTCGATGCCCGCCTCATCGAGCGCCCGCTTGAACGAGCGCGCGGTGACGTCGGCGATCTCGTCGCCGGTCATCCGGTCCAGCGCCTGACTGAAGGTCTCCGGTCCAAGCCGCCTTAGCGCGCCCTTCCGTTCGAGAATCTGGAGGAGTCGCGTCACCGGGAAAGCGCCGTCGCCGGGGGGAACGCGATGGAAGATGCAGTCCTGGAAGAGGCTGATGTTCGGGTTGATCGTCGCGTTGGCGTCGGCGATCTGGACGGCGGAGATCTTTTCCGCCGGGATCGTCTCGAGCAGCGCGTCGTCGGGTTTGCCGCGAAGGTAGTGATAGAAGTCGAACATGATGCCGCTGTTTGCCCGACCCGCCCCGTTGACGACCGACCACGCCGTCTTGAGGTCACGCAGTCCCCACATCGGAATGAACTCGAGGTCGCAGCGGATGCCAAGGGAAGCGGCGCGGTCGCACAGCTTTGCGAACGCTTCGGTGAGCTGGTCGACGGGCACTTCGGTCCCCGCCGGGTAGGTGCCGATCGCGCTCATCGACGTGATTTTGAGTGCTTCGGCGATTCGCAGGAAGTCGTCGGTATCGCAAAGAAGGAAGTTCAAATAGAGGGGCTCGGTGATGTTGTCCGGCATCCATTGTGGTGCCCAGCGCGCCAGCGGATCGAGATGATCGATCCGGATCCCCGCATCGTCGGCCATGGCGAGCATGTCGGCTGTCGACATCCCGCTGCGCATCGCCTCGAGCCAGTCGAAGGGCGAGATGGTCAAGACATCGAACCCGGCCCGCGCCGTCGCCTTGATCCGCTCCCCGACCGGCAGGCTCCGGACGTTGCCCGACCACATGACGTATTCGCGTTTCTGCACCACGGTTCAGTCCCTTCGCCCGACGCGATAGCTGCCCGATGCGGCAGGCACAGAAAACGGTGGAGGCAAATACCTCCACCAATCTCTGTTCTTCCCGCCTTGGCGAGGCAAGGCGGGATCGCGGGCTACTTCTGCCACAGTTGCGCCTGCAACGCCGGATCGTCGACATTGTCAGGGGTGTAGACCGGCCCCTTGATCAGGATGTCCTGGAATTTCTCGCCGGCTGCCAGCTTCGGCAAGATCTCGATCGCCTTCTGGCACATCCCCTTGACGTCGAACAGGGTGTCCGCGTCGAGATATTTCTGGCGCAGCAGATCGATCCCGATGGCGAACACGTCGACGCTCGAGAAGTACATGTGCTTCGGATCGCCATACGGGTACCACTTGTCGGCATCCTTCAGAACCTGTTCCACGCCGCTCATCATCACGTCCGAGGCGATGGCAAGCATGTTGGCATCGGGATAGGCCCTCAGCGCCGGGGCAAGTACTGCCGCCGCCTGTTGAGGATCCCAGTTGGCCGGGAGATCCTGCAGGATCTCCGCACCGAATTCCTTCGCGGATTCCTGGAGGCCGACGCCCCTCAGCCGCGAGTTCTCGTCGCGCAGATCGCCGCTGACCCAAAGGACGCCCTTCACCGGCACCCCGTCCTTCTTCATCTTCTCGAACACGGTCTTCGACGAGGAGTATTGCTGCCACTTGGCGTCGATGCCGACGAAGACGTCCGCCTGATATTTGGCGTCCTGGTGCACCTGGCGCAGGAACGACATCACCGGCTTGCCGGCGTCGTGGGCTGCCTTGACGCTCGACGAGATCGCCTTCGAGTCGATCGGGAACACCAGCACCACGTCGACGTTCCGGCTGATCAGGTCTTGAACGTCGCTGGCCTGTTTGGCGACGTCCATGTCGGCGGCGGTGAAGACCAGTTCGATCGGCGGATCCGACTTCGCCGCAAGCTCCTCCAGGAGCTGCTTGCTCGTGCTCCAGACGGCATCCTGCATGCCGGGCCAAGCCATGCCGACCACGACCTTATCGGCGGCCCGCGCCAAAGACATTCGCCCGAGCATTGTGCCCGAGGTCGTCGCCAAGGCGGCGGCCCCTGCGGCTCCTTTCAGCACGGTGCGACGGCTCACGGCCAGTCCGGGCCGGCGCGGCTTTGCAAGCTCCCTCGACATTTGCAGCTCCCTTTTGGTGATTTGTTCTTCTTTGATGATCCCCCGACGGCGATGGGGTTTTTGATTGCGAAACGCTATGTTAAGGCTCTTTCGCTGTCAACGGTCATCGGTATACCGTTGATCGATTGGGTCGGTTAACCGCCGTGATTGCGGGCGATGAGCGGTTGCGCGACAGCCCGAGATAAGGGAGGCCGGATGAGTCAGCCATCGGAAGAGCCGAACTCACGCGGCCCGCTCGCCGACATCCGCATCATCGATCTTTCGCGACTGGTGGCCGGCAACATGACGACCCACGTCCTGGCCGACCTCGGCGCCGATGTGATCAAGGTCGAGCACCCGCAACGCGGCGACGACCTCCGGCGATGGCGCGTCAAGAACGTCGAGATCTTCTGGAAGACCTATTCGCGCAACAAGCGCAGCATCGCTCTCGACCTCAAGTCGGACAACGGTCGGCAGGTCCTCATCCAGCTCCTCGCGACCGCCGATGCGTTGGTCGAGAATTTCGTCCCCGGCACGCTCGAGCGGATGGGATTCGCGCCGGACCAGCTTCTTCGGATCAACCCCAGGCTTGTCGTCGTTCGGGTGTCGGGTTGGGGGCAGACCGGCCCCTATCGGGACAAACCGGGATTCGGAACTCTGGTCGAGGCGATGTCCGGATATGCCGACATCAACGGTTTTGCCGATTCACCGCCATGTCTGCCGCCGCTGGCGACTGCGGACATGGTCGCCGGGCTCTATGCCGCGATCGGCTTGCTCACCGCGCTCCGCACCGTGGAAGTGGGCGGCGGCACCGGCCAGGTCGTCGACATCTCCCTGTTCGAGCCGATCTTCTCGCTGATCAGCGTGTCAGCGGCCCAATTCCGGCTGACCGGCGAGCCGATGCGGCGGAACGGCAACCAGTCGACCCATGCAGCGCCACGGAACATCTACGCCTGCGCCGACGGCCACTATGTCGCCATGTCGGGATCGATGCAGACGATGGCCGAGCGGATTTTCCACACGATCGGCCGCCCCGACCTCATCGACGATCCGCGCTTCCGCACGAACGACGACCGGCTCGCCAATCGCGATGCCCTCGACGCGATCATCGGCGCCTTCATCGCAAAGCGCAGCCGCGACGAGAACCTGGCGCTGTTCGACGGCGCCGGGGTGACCGTCGGTCCGGTCTGTTCCGTCGCGGAGTTGATCGACCACCCCTATGTCGTCGGTCGCGAGATCATGCTCGAACCGCCCGATCCCGACGGATCCCTGCCGATGCACAACGTCGTGACGCGGCTTTCCGCCACGCCGGGGTCCATTCGCCGCGCGGCGCCTGCTCTCGGCGAGGACACCGAAGCCGTTCTCGCTGAACTGGATGCCATGGCGGTCGCGCGATCCGGCCGCGACGTCGTCGGTCGCTGAGCCGTTCGGTTTTCGCCGCGGGCGCTTGGCGTCCGCGCGAATATCCATTGTGGATACTTTCGTTTGCTCGGACTCCTTCGCCTTGTGCAAATCATGACCCGTCGAAACAAGCCGGAAGCCTGTTCCGTGACGCGTCGCGCGCATCCGGGATTCGTGCCTGCGCCGGACGATTCCGCCAGAACGACCGCAATGGAGGAGACACGTGGGACGATTGTCTAATCGCAATTGCTTGGTCACGGGCGCTGCCCGGGGCATGGGGCGAGCCATCGCCGACGACCTGATGCGCGAAGGCGGCAATGTGGTCTACGCCGATATCGACGCCACCATCGAGGATGTGGCGGCGAAGGCGGCGGACCGGGTCGGCACGAACGGAGCGGGCCGCGCCGTCGGCATGAAGGTCGATGTGACGGACAGACATCAGGTCCGCGCCGCTGTCGAACGCGCGGCCAAGGAGTTCGGCGCCCTCAACGTCATGTTCAACAATGCCGGCGTCAACAAGCCGATGAACTTCCTCGACGTCACCGAGGACAACTGGAACTTCATCATGCGGGTCAACGCCCTTGCCGTCCTGATCGGCATGCAGGAAGCGGCGAAGCAGATGATCGCCCAGGGCACCGGCGGCAAGATCATCAACACCGCGTCCGTCGCCAGCCGTCAGGGCTACGACAACATCGCACCCTATTGCGCCTCGAAGTTCGCCGTGGTCTCGCTCA
>CAVQBS010000014.1:0-64581 GCA_963710805.1 uncultured Alphaproteobacteria bacterium
CAAAACGATTGGGTACCGAGGACGGGCGCCGTACAACGTGAAAGTGTTACCTTAGGTGTTACCTAAGAGGCCCAGAGTCCATGCGACGGACAGCATAAGTTATTGATAATATTGGTGACCCCGACAGGATTCGAACCTGTGACCCTCAGATTAGGAATCTGATGCTCTATCCTGCTGAGCTACGGGGCCGTTCATGACGCATAATGGTACCGGCCGCGGCCTCTCGCGGCGCCGCTTCGGCTTTGAGGACCGCCGCGGGCATCCGGCATGATAACAGATGACATCCGAATTGCGAGTTGGCTGGAACCTCCACCTTGCGCGCGCTGCCATCAAGATGGGAATTCCGGTAGCCTGGGCAACCGATGTCCGAGTCTGACGGACGACTCACGGCGTGACGCGGCGGGGACCATGTCGCCGGGCCGGGGCCAGGACCATTGAATGTCAAACTCATGAAGTCCGGGAATGGTCGGCAATCGACGCGCCGGGTGGGAACGACACTCGCGTATGTCGCTTTCGGCCTTTTGAAGTAATTGCTAAGGCTTACTAGCGGCTGAAAGGTGAACTGCGGGCGGGCGATGTCGGCAAGCGCGGCTGGGCGAAGGCAATCGATCTACGGCATCTGGCGCGTCGACCATGACAAGAGCCGAACGCATTGCTGGATCGTGCGCATACAGCGCCGTCAGAGAGTCTGGCGCCGCTCCTTCGCCGATGGCCTCTACGGAGGGAAGTCGAAGGCACTTCAGGCGGCGCGGGCATTCCGGGATGAGATCCTCTCCTTGCACCCACCGATGACGCGTGCCGAGTACGCTTCCATCAAACGGAGGAACAACCGATCCGGTGTCCCGGGCGTTTGCCGCCATGTGGCAGTGGAGATGGTCTCCGGAAAGCCAATCGAGCGCGCCTACTGGATAGCGTTCTGGATGACGCGCGACGGCAGGTCCGCGCGCCGCAAGTTCTCCGTCGCGAAGCACGGGGAGAAGAAGGCCTATCAGCGCGCCAAGGCGGCTCGCGTCGATGCGCTTGCCGCAATGGACGGCCTCTATGCGACCTCCCGGGGGCTGAAGGGCTGGCTGCGCCGGCACACGCCGGCCCCAGAGGCGTGAGAAAGCGGCTATTCCGTCTTTGTCGGCAAGTGGTCGCCGATCAGGAGCCTGAAGCCAGTCTGCGGTCAGTGTATTGAGCTTCGCGTTGCGATTGGGGATGGAGCCGCGACCGCAGGAGACGCGGACAAGCGGCTGTTATTGGCCCGATCCTCAAATGGTTACGCCGACTGTTCATGGTGTAGTGGGCTGACTGTTCGATAGAATCGTCGCAATGGGGGACGGCTTGGGCGCGGGCGGAATTCGGGGCGGAAACGGTGGTGTGGACTGAGTTCAGAGGCGGCGGGGACTGGAGACCGGTTGTCATGGCCGCCGTCCTCGCCCTTGCTCCGGCCTCGGCCGCCGCCGGGCCGCCGGATCGGGCCGATTGCGCATTGGCGGTCACTGAAACAGTCACTGCCACCGCAGCGGTCGATGGGGATACGGTCGAGACCGATCACGGCCTGTTGCGCCTGGCCGGGATCGAGGCGCCGAAGCCCGATGGATTTGGTGGTCATGAGTTGGCCGGAATGGCCGTGGCAGCCCTGGAGCGCCGAATTGCTGGGCAGGCGCTTGAGCTCGCCAAAGTTGGCTCGGTTCCCGACCGCTACGGGCGCGTGCATGCGCAGGTCTTTCTCATGGATGGAACCTGGTTGCAGGCGGAACTGGTTGGCCAGGGCCTTGCTCGGGTCCGGCCGCTCGTCGGGGAGGAAGCCTGCATTCCTGCTCTTCTTGCGGCTGAGGACACCGCGCGCACCCGTGCGCTCGGGATTTGGGCAGACGGGCGATTTCGGCCTCGCGACGCCAATGATCCTTCGCTTTCGCAGCAAAACGGCATATATGAGATCGTCGAGGGTCGCGTCCTGTCGGTGGGGCACGGGTCACATATGGTCTTTCTGGATTTCGGGCCGAATTATCGGCGCGATTTCACGGTTATGATTCCCCCCTCGGTTGCCAAAAGACTAGCCGAGGCGGGATTGCCCGTAGACGCGTTGAAAGGACGGCTGATACGGGTGCGGGGTGTCATGGAAGAAAGCGGCGGCCCGGCGATTCGGGTTCAGCACCCCACGGCGATCGAGGTTTTGGACGACGGGTAATGGCAGTGTCGGCAGCGGCAGCGTATTATCGGCGCATCCGGTTTCGCCGGAACCGGTGGTTGACGGCGGGTATGCTGGTGCTCGTCGGGGCGCTGCTCACCGGCTGTAACTCCCTCCTCGATGCCGGCGGCGGCCCCAACGCGGCCATCGTCAGCCAGGGGCTGAACGCCGCACCTGAAGAGCACGCGCGCATCGTCGCGGCCTACGGCGGCATCTATCACGACGACAAACTCGAACAGACTGTCGCGCGAATCGTCGGGCGTCTCGTCGCGGCATCGGAGCGTCCCGACCAGCCGTATCGGATCACCATCCTCAATGCACCGGCGATCAACGCCTTTGCACTGCCCGGCGGCTATCTTTACGTGACGCGCGGGCTGCTGACGCTTGCTAGCGACTCCTCTGAGGTTGCCGCTGTCCTCGCCCACGAAATGGCTCATGTCATCGCCAACCATGCCGTCGAGCGCCAGAACAAGGCGCGGAACGCTGTCATCGTCAGTCGCGTGGTGAATGATGTGCTCGACGGTAACAGCGCCGGGCAATTGGCCCTCGCCTCGAGCCAGCGGTCGCTCGCGGCCTTTTCGCGCCAGCAGGAACTGGAAGCTGACGCGATGGGCATCAAGAACATCGGCCGCGCCGGGTACGACCCGTTCGCGGCGGCCCGCTTCCTGACTACAATGGCGCGCTTTGCGAGCTATCGGGCGGCGTCCGACACCACGATCGAAAAGGCTCCCGATTTTCTCGCCTCCCATCCCTCGACGCCGGAGCGCGTCGCCTTCGCGACCCGCGCCGCGCGCGAATTTGGGGCGCCGGGCATCGGCGAGATGGATCGCGACCGTTATCTCGCAGGCATCGACGGGGTGGTCTTCGGCGACGATCCGAGCCAAGGCTATGTGCGCGACCGCACGTTCATCCATCCTTCCCTCGGAGTCGGCTTCACGGTGCCGGAAGGCTTCGTGATCGACAACACCAGCGACGCAGTGCTCGCCACCGGCGCCGACGGGACCGCGCTCCGTTTCGATGCGGTGGCTCTCGCCAAGGGTGCCGATCTCGGCCGGTACCTCGCTTCGGGCTGGGTGAATGGGCTAGACGAGACCAGCATCAAGCGGTTTTCGGTGAACGGCATGCCCGCGGCTTCGGCGAACGCCAGCGCCAAGGGCTGGGAGTTCCGCATCGCTATCGTCCAGGCGGAAAGCGGCGCAACCTACCGGTTCATCTTCGCCAATGAATCTGCGACCAAGGGGCTCGACGACGCAGCCTCCGGGACGGTGTCGAGCTTTCGGAAGCTCGACCAGCGGGCGCTGGCCAACCTCAAGCCGCTCAAGATCAAGATTGTCACGGCGCGCCCGGGCGACACCGAGGAGACGCTGGCGCGGCGGATGCGCGGCGTCGACCGGCCGCGCGAGCTTTTCCGCGCGCTCAACAACATCGACCCGGGGGCCCGCATCCCGGCCGGGACCAAGGTGAAGATCGTGGCGGACTGAAGTCGCCGACCCAGAATCAGCCAGGAACAGGGCCATGCATCTCGATGGCCGCGGTCGCCACGCTGGCGCCCAACTGGGAGCGCAGCCACAACCTGCAGCTCAGATGAAATTGGCGCGGTCCGGATTCTCGCGGAGCAGCGCGGCGCGGAGCTTCTCAAGAGCCCGGTTTTCGATCTGGCGGACCCGTTCCTTCGAAATGCCAAGGCTGGCGCCTAGCGACTCAAGCGTCGCGCCGTCGTCCTGAAGGCGACGTTCCTGGACGATCTTCAGCTCGCGCTCGTTGAGTACGCTGAGCGCAGAGCGCAGCCAGCCGAGCTTCCGCTCCGTGTCGATGGTCTGGCCGACGGTCTCGTCGGGCAGGGGCACATTGTCGACGAGGAAGTCCTGCCGGTCGGCAGTCCCGCCTTCTCCTTCGTAAATCGGTGCGTTCAGCGACGTATCCGGACCGGACAACCGGGAATCCATGACTTCGACGTCGCTCTTCGACACGCCGACCGCGCTGGCGATTTCGGCGTAGATGAGTTCGCGCGGTCGGGGATCGATGGACTGCGCGAGCCGTGCGCGCAGGCGACGCAGGTTGAAGAACAGCGCTTTCTGAGAGGACGACGTACCGCCGCGGACGATCGACCAGTTTCGCAGGATGTAGTCCTGGATCGAGGCTCGGATCCACCACGTGGCATAGGTCGAAAAGCGTACTTCTCGCTCCGGTTCGAAACGCGCCGCGGCCTCTAGGAGTCCCACGTGACCTTCTTGCACAAGGTCGCTCATGGGCAATCCGAAATTGCGGAAACGGGCCGCAATGGCGATCACCAACCGCATGTGAGCCTGGGTCAGGCGGTGGAGGGCGGCCTGATCCTTCGCTTCGCGCCACCGCACGGCCAGGTTGTGCTCCTCGTCGCGTTCGAGATAGGGCGCCTCCATCGCCGCCCGGACGAAATCACGACGTGTTCCGGCTGCTCTGCCCATCGAACTTCTCTGACCCAATCCGGCGACGCTGTGGGATCCTCACAAAGATAACGATTGAGAAGCCAAAAAAGCTCACACAATGCCGTGAGGCATGGTGCGAGCGATCCAACCCACTCAATTCATTGAAAAAAACTACAGCCGGACGCCGAAGAGAGGTCGGCGTCCGGGGCAGAATGTGGCGAAAATGTGAACCGCTACGCGGCCTTGTCCTGGGTTTCGACGATGTCCGGCTTGGCGCCCCGGCGCGGGCTCTTTGCCAGGTTCTGCTCGATCTGCCGGATTGCTTCGGTCTCGGAAATCCGGTTGACCGAGGCGATTTCGCGCGCCATCCGGTCGAGCGCAGCTTCGTAGAGTTGCCGCTCGCTGTAGGACTGCTCCGGTTGATTCTCCGACCGGTAAAGGTCACGCACAACCTCCGCGATGGCGATCAGGTCGCCCGAATTGATCTTTGCCTCGTATTCCTGGGCACGTCGGCTCCACATCGTACGCTTGATCCGGGCTCGCCCGCGTACGGTCTCCAGCGCCTTTTTGACGGTCGAGGCATCGGCCAGCTTGCGCATCCCGACGGCGGTCGCCTTGGGTACCGGAACGCGGAGCGTCATTTTGTCCTTGATGAAGCTGATGACGAACAGGTCGAGGCTCATGCCCGCCACCTCCTGGGTGTCGACGCCGACGATGCGGCCGACGCCGTGCGCCGGATATACGATGTGCTCTCCGGGCTTGAACTCGGTACGCGCGGTCGGCTTCTTCACGGGCATGCTGGTCTCGACTCCATTTTGCGCGGCGGGGCGCGCCTTTGCGCTTGATGTGCTTGAGGGTTTCGCGGCTTCCGCCGGAATGCTCGGGGCCTTACGGGCAGGCTTGCTGACGGGCGCTGCCTTGGCGGTCGCATGCTGCGCCTGAGGCGCAGGTTTGGAGGCTGAAACCTTGGCGGGCGCCTTCTTGGACGCCACTTTCCGGGTTGCAGCCTTCGCGGCCGCTGCGGTCTTGCGCCCGCTTGCCTCAGCCTCAACGCGGCCTTGCGCGTTGAGGGCCGGGCTGCTGGCTTCCGGTCGGCAGCAGCCTTGCGACCTGTCGAGGTGGGCTTCGTCGAGGCCGCCTTCGGAGGCGCCTTGCGGACGGAGCTGGCCTTCCGTGTGGCGCCGGCGCGGGAACGGGCGCCGGCCTTGTCGGGACTGGCAGCCTTCGAAGCCCCTGATATTTTTGAAGCCCCCGATATTTTTGCCTTGGCCGGAGCCCTGCGAGCCGTCTGGCCTTTTTTTGACTTCGTCTTGCTTGCAGACATGACTACCTTATGTGCCTCCACTCGGCACCAGGCGCATCAAGCTAACCCGCCTCTCAGCGACGACACTATCCCTTCCCGGCCCGGCAGGCCGGTCCGACAGCTTCGAGCTGGGGATTGGTCAACGCATACAAAGACGCGCAGGCCGCGCGCGGAGCGCCTGATTACTCCTACAACCGGTTTAATATAGCACAAAAACAGGAAATTTCAATGGTTTAACGCCAGACGGTAAATCATGCTGTCGTTCTGGCGGTATCCACCGACAGGGACAGGGACACTAAACGGTTTCGCGTCTTCGGATTCCGTCCTAGTCGCCCTCGCCGGGCTCGGCGGAGAAGTACTTGTCGAACTTGTTCTCCACGCCCTCGAACGCCTTGGCATCCGGCGGTGCATCCTTTTTGGCTGTAATGTTCGGCCATTTGGACGCGTATTCGGCATTCACCTTGAGCCAATTCTCGAGGCCCGGCTCGGTGTCAGGCTTGATTGCGTCCACCGGGCATTCCGGTTCGCAAACCCCGCAGTCGATGCATTCGTCGGGGTGGATGACGAGCATGTTCTCGCCCTCGTAGAAGCAGTCGACGGGGCAGACCTCGACGCAATCGGTGTATTTGCAGCGGATGCAGTTGTCGTTGACGACGTAGGTCACGGTGTTCCTCAGATCGGGCGCCAAAGCGTCGGCCGCTGGACGGCAACGATCGGTTGGGTATCCCGTTTGGCTGTCCTAGGCAAGAAACGTGCGTGGGCTACGGTGGCACCGGTGGCGGACGATCTTTTCCGTCAATCTCGCGGTGGGGGATATTCATCCTCAACGGGGTTGGTGAGGCGCAGCGCGTCGATGGCGCGCCGCTCGCGCTTCGTCGGACGCGGTCCTGGTCTCTGCGTCTGAGCCGGTCGGGAGCCCGGTTCGGGCGGCGCAAGGTCCTCGTAGAGCAGGCATGCCTCGCTTGCGGGACCGCGCCGGTCGCCGAGTGCGACGATGCGTAGCACCCGGACGCCCGAATCCAGCGCCACGGTCAGGACGTTCCCCACCCGAACCATGCGGCTGGCGCTATCGTTCTTCTCGCGATTTACGCGAACCCGGCCGGACACAGCGAGCTTCTGGGCCGCGGTCCGGGTTCGGGCGAGGCGGGCGAACCAGAGCCATTTGTCGATGCGTCGGCGATCGTCGTCTGCCACCCCCATGGCGGGCCTAGTTCTCCTGATCCCGGGCCTCGAGCTCGGCCTTGAGAGCGGCAAGTGCCGCAAATGGCGAATTCGGATCGACGGGCTTCTGGCGGTCCTCGTGCGGGCGGGACGCTCGCTGCGGCTTGCCGTCCCGCCGGCCGTCTTTTCGTCTGTCGCGACGGCCCTGCCGCTCGGGTTTGCCGTTCGCGTCGGGCGCTCCTTGCTTGCTGCGCCGCGGGCGTGGGCCATCACCCTGTTTCTTGCGGCCGTTGCCGCGGTCCCTCGGGCGGCCTGGTCGCTGCGGGCGCCACACTTCGATGAAGGGCGGCTCTTCAGGAAGTGCGGCTTCGGGAGCTTCGACCGGCGCCATGGCTACAGCCCCGGTTGTCTCCTCGGGACCGGCTTCTTCCGTCGCCTCTTTGCTAGCCGTGCTCTCGGTGCCGGCCGCCGCTACCGTCGGAGACGTCGGAAGCGGTTCGGAATCATTGGCCTCGGGAGCTTGGGGCTCCTCCAGCGCTGCCTCGGTGGCCGTTCCCGGCTCCGGGCCGCGCGACGGCCCTGCTGCGTCTTCCGGCCTTGGCCTCCGCTCCATGCGGTAGCCGAGCGCCCGCAGAACCGAGGCGAAATCCTCCCCGGAGCAACCGAGCAGCGAGGTCATGGCGATCGTGACCGTGAAGCCGTTGCCGGGCACAGCGCCGGCGGGCGCTTCGGGCGCAGCCGGAGACGGGCGCCAGGCAATCAGCGGGCGGATGAGATCGGCCAGCCTCTCGAGAATGTCGACGCGGATCGCCATCCTGCCGGCCGACCGGTAGCCCACGACGCGATAGAGGGCATCCGGAATTGCGGCATCGACCGGAATGCTGGTGCGGCCCGAGGCCGCGAGAGTGGTCAGGGCACCAACTTCGTCGAGCCCGCCATTCTTCAGCGCCCAGAAGGTGGCGAGCAGCGCGCTGGGGCCGGGCTTCAGCAGTTGGGGAACATAGACGTGATGCGCGCCGAAGCGAACGCCGAGGGCGCGCAGCCCTGCGCGGGCGCCCTGATCCAGACCGCGCACCTCCTCGGCAATCTCGGCGCGATCCACGACGCCCAGGTTCTCGACCAGTCGGAAAGCGATGCCGCGGGCCGCCGGCACCAGGTTTTCCGCATTGCGGAGTTCGAAGAGCGGCTTGAGGAGTTCGTCGGCGCGAGCCGACAGCCAAAGGTCGACGCGCGTCTGGACGCGTTCCCGCGAGGCGGGTGTCAACACGTCGTCGGCGAGAAGGACAATCCGGGGCCGGATCAGATCGTCGCCGTCGGCAAGCCGCGCGATCGCGTCGCCCTGCCAGCGCAGCGTCCCGTCGGTCGTCAGCACGAAATCTGGATTGGGAGCGGCGGCTACGCGCTCCGCCCGGGCCGCTATCTCGCCGGCAAGCGCCTTGGCGGCGGCCGCGCGCAGCGCCTTGGCATCGGGGCCGTCCGCCCCGGAATCCGGTGCGAACCGGAAGCCCGCGAGCGTACCGACATGCTGCCCCTCCACCAGCACATCGCCGGCGGGCGTGATCTCGGCGTCCAGCATTGTCTTCTCTTTCAGCCGCCTGAGCAGCACGCTCGTGCGCCGATCGACGAAGCGGGCGGTCAGGCGCTCATGCAGCGCGTCGGACAGACGATCCTCTATCGCGCGGGTGCGCTCCTGCCAATGGCGGGGATCCGCCAGCCATTGCGATCGATTGGCAGCGAAGGTCCAGGTTCGAATGTGCGCGATGCGATTGGCAAGGGTGTCGATGTCCCCCTCGGTGCGATCGGCGAAGGCGACTTGATCAGCAAACCAATCCTCGGCGATGCGGCCGTCGCGGGCAAGGAAATCGAAAATCGTCGTCACCAGCTCCGCATGATTGGCCGGTGCGATCTTCCGATAATCCGGAACCTGGCAGACATCCCACAACAGCGAAACCAGATCCCGGCTTGTGGCAGCGTCTCGGATGGCCGCGTCTGCGGACACGGTCGCAAGGACCGTGACGTCGACAGTCGGCGGCGCCTTGGTGAGCGCGTCGTGTGGCGGCGGCAGGTCGAGGCTCGCCTGAAGGCTGTCGAGAGACGAGAAGTCGAGATCGCGGTTTCGCCACTGGGTGGTTTCAACCGCGTCGAACTCGTGGCTTTCCAGCGCGGCCACCAGTTCGTCGGGCAACGGGTCCACCCGGCTGGTGACGCCGAACGTCCCATCGCGCATGTGGCGGCCGGCGCGGCCCGCAATCTGGCCGAGCTCCGCGGCCGACAGACGCCGGAACTGGAAGCCGTCGAACTTGCGGTCCGATGCGAAGGCGACATGGTCCACGTCGAGGTTCAGCCCCATGCCGATCGCATCGGTGGCGACGAGGAAATCGACGTCGCCAGACTGGAACAGTTCCACTTGGGCATTACGCGCACGGGGGCTGAGCGAACCAAGGACGACCGCGGCTCCGCCGCGCTGCCGGCGAATGAGTTCGGCAATCGCGTAAACCTCATCGGCGGAAAAGGCGACGACGGCCGAGCGGCGCGGCAGGCGCGTGATCTTCTTCGAGCCCGCATAGCTGAGGAAGGACATGCGCGGCCGGGTGACGATATTGGCGCCCGGGAAAAGACGCTCGACGATGCCGCGCATGGTCGCGGCCCCGAGGAGCAGCGTCTCCTGCCGCCCGCGGAGATGCAGGATCCGGTCGGTGAAGACATGGCCACGCTCGAGATCGCCGGCGAGCTGGACCTCGTCGATCGCGAGGAAAGCTGCGTCGGTCTCCAGCGGCATCGCCTCGACGGTGCACACCCGATAGCGCGGCTCGGGCGGGACGATCTTCTCCTCGCCGGTGATCAGCGCCACATTGTCGGCGCCGACGCGGGCCGCCACACGGGCATAGACCTCGGCTGCAAGCAGTCGGAGCGGCAGCCCGATCACCCCGGACTCGTGGCCAAGCATCCGCTCGATGGCGAGGTGGGTCTTGCCGGTGTTGGTCGGTCCGAGGACCGCAACGAGATTGCGCCCGCCGCCCGGAGCGGCGCCTGCTATCGACGCGAAACTCATGCTGGGTGCGAAGGCTCCGTTACTTTTCGGCCGCACGGTCCGTACCGCCAATCGGGGCCGTGTAGCACAGCAAGGCAGGAAATGGAGATAGCTTCTTTCCCCGATGCTTTACACGCGGAACGAGTCCGGAACAAAACCAGCCCGAATCGCTGACTCTCCGTCATTCGCGCTCCGTTCACTACGACATTTGTTATCGAGGCCACCCGGGCCCCCTACATCTAGGATTTGTCAGGGGCGCTCGCCATGGTCGCTGCTCCGGCCGGCAATCTCTCTCCAGCCGGGGCAATCGCGGCAACAATGCGGCGAGATCAAAACCGGTGTTGTGGAAAACGGGGAAAAGCTCCGGTCACTCGAGGGAGGCGCGCTCCTGCGATGCCTCGGTGGTGAATCGGGTCGCGTAGACGATGAGGTTGCCCCATTTGGTTCCGATCACGATCCGGAAGGGGACGAGCAGCGGCGCATGTCCGACTGGAGCGAGCCAGACCTCGAGCCGGTCGTTATCGACGAGATCGTTGATCGATTCAGCCGTGCGGTGACCGGCCACTGGAACGTAGTGGGCGCCGCAGACGATGATCCTGCCGGCATAGGTGTCGTCGCCGCCGTCGACCGCCTTCACGCCCTTGTAGAAAAGCTTGACATCGAAGCGCGTCCAGCCGTCGAATACCTTGATCGTGCGACTGCAGGCAGCTCGGCCGGAGACGTTGCCGGCGTGGTCGATCGGCACGAGAAATGCGCTGAGCGGGTCGACTACCCCCATCTTGTGACGCGGCGTCACCGGCACACGGTCAGCGGCGGCCGCAAGGCTCGGTACGGCGACGAGATTCGTGATCCGGCCGCCCGCCATCGCCATGCGGACGTAGGTGCCGAAGTCGCCCTCGAGTGTTTCCAGCTTGAACGACGACGGGCGCACGGATTGGCCAAGGATGCGGCCCGAGCCGGACAGGCGAGCGCGCGCGTCGGACACCAGCCGGGACAGGCCCCCGGTCGAGCCGGATATCGCCGCGACATAGGTGTCTCCGGTGAAGCGGCTCTCGGCCGTTGCATGGCCGACCACGGCGGTGCCGATGGAGATGGCATAGGTGGCCTTGAAGGTCGTCGTCTCGGCGGCACTCAGTTGGGCCGGCGCGAGAGCGAGCGCAACCACGCCAAGCCCGGCCGAAAGCCGGGCGGCAATCCAGAATTTCCGACGGAGGACCCTCATCGGCTCACTGTGCCACGTTCACCGGCCAAGCCGGCAGTCCCGTTGATAGACCATGAACGGGAACGGTTAATGATTTACCTTTTTAGGCCATTTTGCGCACCGCGTCACGCGTGGCCACTCGCCTTGACGCTTGCATTGCGGCTCACTATAGGATTGCGACTTTCCAGACAGGCTCGGCTTTTCACCATCTGCGATGGGGCGGAGGGCCGGCGCGAACGAGAGGATCTTTCCATGGCGCGCCGCTGTGAGTTGACCGGCAAAGCGGTCCAGACCGGCAACAACGTCAGCCACGCGAACAACAAGACGCGCCGGCGGTTCTTGCCCAACCTCAACCAGGTGACGCTGCTCAGCGATACCCTCGGCCAGCGTGTGCGTCTCCGGATCAGTTCCAACGCGCTGCGTTCGGTCGAACATCGGGGCGGGCTGGACAAGTTCCTGCTGGCGGCTCGCGACAGTCAGCTGTCGACCAACGCCCGCCGCCTCAAGCGGCAGATCGAGAAGCGGATCGGCAGCGAGCAGCCATCCTGAGCCGTTGAATCCCGGCCGGCCTCAGTCCCTCGAATCTTCGGCCAGGGCGAAGTAGAGCAAGAGAGTCCGCTGCAGCGGGCTGTTGTTGTCGTCCGAGACAAGGGCGATGGTCGTCTCGCCGGCATCGTTCGTACGGATTGCCATTCCCTCCATGTTGTCGATCTGATCGCGGAGATCCGCCTCGATCAGGACGTCGCCGTCGACCGTAGCGCCGGGAACCAGTTCGGCTCCGGCAATCCGCCGGATGCGCATCGCCAGGCCGAAGGGAATTTCAAGGCTGCGTTCGAGTACTAGGAGATCGCCGCCGGGAAGGAAGGCGGCGTCGGTCACATCATAGTCGCCGCTCCTGACCAGCGAGAACGTTCCGTTGCGCGGGCCCCCGACGATCCAGCCGCGATGGTTCTGATGCCTGTCCAGCGTGTGCTCGGCGATCAGGACAATTGCCCCGCCGAGAGCGCCGGCGGTTGGGGCAACCGCCAGGGCTTCCAGTCCGCGGTTGGGGTCCACCGTCTTGACGGAGGCGGGAACGGCGACTGACCGCGAGGGAGCCCGAACGAAGTCGGTGCCGTCGAAAAGGCGGAGATCGTTGACCTGCTCGAAGGAGACTAGCGCCGCATCGTGGCCATTGCGGCGGACGATGCGGAAACCCTCCGCGTCGCTCCATCTCTTGCCCGACAGGGGCGCGCCGCCGCTGTTGAGGACCGGCGCCATGCGGGTGTCCGTCAGACCGACGAGCCGACCGTCCTCTTCCTGCGGCAGGGCGGCAAACCAGTGCCCGGTATCCGAGATCGCGTAGAGGGTCTCGCCGTCGGAAGAGAAGTCGAGCCCGGAGAGCGAGCCGAATTGCCGGTCCGGGGATTCGATCTCCAGACCGCCGCGGAACTCCAGGTCGCCGAACTGCTTCTCGGGCGAAGACAGCTCAAATGTGACGATCGGCTTTGTGGTGAACTCTACGGGATGCCAGCCCGGAGCCGCGGCGAGACCCAACTCCGGAGCCAGCGACGTGACGACGCCCGCCAGAATCACCAGCCGGCGCGGCGCGACAGTTTTCACTGCAAGGTCGCGCGAGACGGGCGCGATGGGGGGCGCCGCGAATATTCACCCGCCTCCTCGGCGAACAGTTCGGCCAGTTTCTCGGTCATGGCGCCGGCGAGTTCCTCGGCATCGACGATCGTCACCGCACGACGGTAGTAGCGGGTAACGTCGTGACCGATGCCGATGGCGATCAGCTCGACCGGCGAACGGGTCTCGATCTCCTCGATGACATGGCGCAGATGCCGCTCGAGATAGTTGCCGGGGTTCACCGACAAGGTCGAATCGTCGACGGGCGCGCCGTCCGAGATCATCATCAGCACCTTGCGCTGCTCGGGCCGGCCGACGAGTCGCGAATGCGCCCAGGCCAGCGCCTCGCCGTCGATATTCTCCTTGAGCAGGCCTTCTCGCATCATCAGGCCGAGATTGCGGCGCGAGCGGCGCCACGGGGCGTCGGCGGCCTTGTAGACGATGTGCCGGAGGTCGTTGAGGCGGCCGGGGTTGGCCGGCTTGCCGGCCTGCAGCCAGGCCTCGCGCGACTGGCCGCCCTTCCAGGCGCGGGTGGTGAAGCCGAGGATCTCGACCTTGACGCCGCAGCGCTCCAGCGTCCGGGCCAGAATGTCGGCGCAGGTGGCGGCGACGGTGATCGGCCGGCCGCGCATCGAGCCGGAGTTATCGAGGAGCAAGGTGACCACGGTGTCGCGAAACTCGGTGTCGCGTTCCGCCTTGAACGTGAGTGGGTGGAGGGGGTCGATCACCACCCGCGAAAGGCGCGCGGCGTCGATCAGGCCCTCCTCAAGGTCGAACTCCCAGGCGCGGTTCTGCTGCGCCATCAGGCGACGCTGAAGCCGGTTGGCCAGGCGGCCGACAGCGCCCTGCAAGTTCGCAAGCTGCTTGTCGAGATAGGCGCGAAGGCGGTCGAGTTCCGCCACGTCGCACAGGTCCTCGGCCTTGATCACCTCGTCGTAGCGGATGGTGAAGGCGCGGTAGTCCGAGGCCGGCGGCAGGTTCGAGAATGGTGCTTCGGCCCGACGCGACTCGCCCACCTCGCGGGCATCCGCGAGCTCGCTGTCCTCGATCATCTCCTCGGCGTCCGCCTCGCTCGCCTCGCCCTCGCCGGTTTCCGCATCGTCGGCGGCGGCCTCGACATCCTCCGGGCTCGACGCGTCTGCCGCCTCGCTGGCGTCGGAGGCGCCGTCGTTCTCGTCGGCGTCGCCGGTGTCGCCCTCGTCCTCGCTGTCCTCGCCGCTTTCGCCGCCCAATTCGTCGGCCATGTCGAGGGAGGCGATCAGGTCGCGCAATGCGGTGGCGAAGAGCTTCTGGTCCTCGACCGACTCGGAGAGCTTCTTGATATCCTCGCCAGCCCGTTCTTCGACCCAATCGCGCCAGAGATCGACGATCTTGCGGCTGGAGGCGGGCGGCGGCTTCCCGGTCAGACGCTCGCGCACGATCATCGCGACTGCGTCCTCAAGCGGCGCATCGGCCTGGTCGGTGATCTCGTGATAGTTGCCGCGATGGTAGCGATCCTCCAGCATCGCGGTCAGGTTGTCAGCGACGCCGCTCATGCGCAGCGAGCCGAGCGCCTCGACCCGCGCCTGCTCGACGGCGTCGAAGACGGCGCGAGCATTCTTGCCTTCCGGCAGGTTGGCGCGGTGGATCGCGGCGTCATGGCATGCAAGCCGAAGGGCGATCGAGTCGCCGAGCCCCCGGGTCACCGAAACGTCGTTGGCGTTCGGCTTGCGCGGCGGCTCCGGCAGGCGCGCCTTCTTGCCGGAAAGCAGCGGACGATCCGCGGCGAAAGAGACTTCGAGGTCGGGATCGCCGGCGATGGCGCGCATGCAGCCGGCGACCGCCCGCTTGAACGGATCGACCGAGCTTTCGCCCGGCTTGCTACGCGATGTCTCGTTCGATCCCGCCACTGTCGCTCCGTCAGCTCAGGACGACGTTGGCCGCCGATTGCGGCAGCTCCTCGTTGAAGCTGCGCTGATAGAACTCCGCCACCAGCGGGCGTTCGAGTTCGTCGCACTTGTTGACGAATGTGACACGAAAGGCAAAGGCGATGTCGCCGAATATCTCGGCATTCTCCGCCCAGGTGATCACGGTCCGCGGGCTCATCACGGTCGAAAGGTCGCCGTTGATGAAGGCGTTGCGGGTCATGTCGGCGACACGCACCATCTTGGAAATCACGTCGCGGCCTTCCGGGTCGCGGTAGTGCGGCGCCTTGGCGGCGATGATGTCAACTTCCTTGTCGTGCGGCAGATAGTTGAGCGTGGTGACGATCGACCAGCGGTCCATCTGGCCCTGGTTGATCTGCTGGGTGCCATGATAGAGGCCGGACGTGTCGCCGAGGCCCACCGTGTTGGCGGTGGCGAACAGGCGGAACGCTTCGTGCGGCCGGATCACCTTGTTCTGGTCGAGCAGCGTCAGCTTGCCCTGCACTTCGAGGACCCGCTGGATGACAAACATGACGTCCGGGCGGCCGGCGTCGTATTCGTCGAAGCAGAGCGCGATGTTGTGCTTCAGGGCCCAGGGCAGGATGCCGTCGCGGAACTCGGTCAGCTGCTGCCCGTCGCGCAGCACGATGGCGTCGCGGCCGATGAGGTCGATCCGGCTGATATGGCTGTCGAGATTGACGCGCACGCACGGCCAGTTGAGGCGGGAGGCGACCTGTTCGATATGAGTCGACTTGCCGGTGCCGTGATAGCCGGCGACCAGGACACGCCGATTGTGGGCAAAGCCGGCCAGGATGGCGAGCGTGGTCTCCCGGTCGAACAGATAGTCCGGATCGAGATCCGGGACATGCTCGTCGGGGCTCGAATAGGCCGGGACTTCGAGGTCGCTGTCGATCCCGAAGACCTGGCGCACCGAAATCTTCATGTCGGGCAAAGGTGCCCGTTCGTCCAAAGCTTCAATCATCGCTCCCCCGTGGCGCAGACGCGCCTTCGGTTCGAAAGTGTCGGAATGCTGTGAGTTGCGGGAAGTCGAGGCGCAAAAACCAGCAGATTTGGCCCGCTCTATATAGGAACTCGGGCGGGATTGGGAAATCGCGTTCGGGTCGCCGACAAGACCTGCGGCCGCGCTTTTGCCTGTTCGTCAACAGAAGCCCGCGGACTTCAAATAGTTATAGGCCTGGATGATTTCGCGAAGTCGGTCCTCAAGGCTGCGGTCGCCGCCATTGGCGTCGGGATGGAGCCGCTTCACCAGCTCCTTGTAGCGAGCCTTGATCTCGGTGCCGCTTTCGGTGCCTTCCAGATCAAGCGCCTCGAATGATCGGCGCTCGAAATTGCCGAGCGGTCGCCGTTGCGGCTCCGGATTGGCACCGCTGCGGCCGAAAGAGCCGCCGAAAAAGCCGAACGGATCAGTGAACGCCGCCGTCCACGCGTGTCTGGCGCCGACCGTGGTTTCTCCCTGGTTAACGCCGACGTTCCAGGTCGGGCGATGGCCGATCGCTGCGGAGCGCTGATAGTCGGCGATCTCGTCGTCGGGCATGCCGGCGAAATAGTTGTAGGATTTGTTGTATTCCCGGACGTGATCGAGGCAGAAATTGTGATATTCGCCTTCGTGATGCCGACCTTTCGGCGCGCGATAGCCGCCGGTACTCGTGCATCCGGCCCACTCGCAGACAGGCGCCGCCTTCTCCTCGAACCGGCGCCGGTTGGGGCTGATGCGGATCCGGTCGAAATATTTGGAGTCCAGGTTCATGGGCCGGATTATGGTCAGCGGTCACGTTGCCGACAAGCAGCGGATCGCAAGTCAGGGCAAGAATTCAGCGACAATGAGCGCCGAGGACAGAATCAGACGAACGTTAACCGAGGCTTTTCGTCCCGTCCGGGTAGATGTGGTCGACGAATCCGATCTTCACAAGGGCCACGCCGGGCACAGGCCCGAGGGCGAGACGCACTTCCGGATCAAGGTGATCGCCGAGGCGTTCCGGGGCAAAAGTCGCGTCGAGGCCCATCGGATGGTCAACGTCGCCCTCAAAGGCGAATTCGATAGGGGCATGCATGCACTCGCGATCGAGGCCGAAGCGCCCGCCTAGACGGTTTTCGGCAGCCGGTCCAGCGGCGTGATGCGGAGCGAGGTGATGCGGTTGCGGCTCTTGCGCAGCACCTGAAACCGGAAGCCGTAAAACGTGAAGGCCTGCCCGGCCTCCGGGATGATACGTGCCTCGTGGATCACCAGTCCGGCGATGGTGGTCGCCGCGTCGTCGGGCAGGTTCCACTCCATCGCCCGATTGAGGTCGCGGATGGGCACGGCGCCGTCGACGTTGACCGAGCCGTCCGGCTGCGGCCGGACGCCCTGCAGCTCGATGTCATGCTCGTCGGCGATGTCGCCGACGATCTCCTCGAGGATGTCCTCCAGCGTGATCAGACCCTGGACCTCGCCATACTCGTCGACGACGAGGGCGAAATGGGCCTTGCGCTTCAAGAAGGCGTTGAGCTGGTCGGTGAGCGACGTGGCATCGGGCACGAACCACGGCTTCTTGGCCACGCTGCGTATGTCGACGCCGCTCATATCGCCGCCGGCGGTCTTCAGGATCCTGAGCAGGTCCTTGGAATGGACGATGCCGATGATGTTCTCCGGCTCGCCCTCCCAGATCGGCACGCGCGTGTAGGGACTGGCGAGGATGTCCTCGACGATTTTGTCCGGCGGCTCGGCGGCGTTGACGGAGTGGATGTTGGTGCGGTGGACCATGACGTCGGAGACATCGAGCTCGCCGAGGTCGAGAAGGCCGCCGAGCCTGTCTCGCTCTGCCTTGATGACGCTCCCCTCGGCGTGGAGCAGATCGAGCTGGCCGCGTATTTCGTCGGCCGCCGAAAGGATGGCCTTCCCTTCGGATGCGTTCCAGCCGATTAGGCGGAGGATGCCGCGGATCAACACCTGCACCGCCGAAACCACCGGGGAGAGAACGGCGACCACCCCGCTCAGGACCGGGGAAACGGCTCTGGCGACGCGATCGGGGCTGCCGATCGCCAGTGTTTTCGGCAGGATTTCGCCGAACACCAGAACGATGAAGGTCATCACGACAGTGGCATAGGCAACGCCGGCCTGTCCGAAAACGGCGAGGAGCGCGCTGGTCGCCAGGGCCGAGGCGAGAATGTTGACGACATTGTTGCCAAGTAGGATCGCGCCGATCAGCTTTTCGCGGTCGGCGATAAGCCGCCCGACGATTGTGGCACGCCGGTCGCCCGACTTCTCGAGCTGCAACATCCGCGCCTTCGACGCCGCGGTGAGGGCGGTTTCCGAACCGGAGAAGAAAGCCGACAAGGCGACCAGGACGATGATCGCCAGGGCGATCAGCCAGAGGGTCATCGGTTGATCTGCTCCTCGAGGAACTCCTGAACCTTTTCCGCCGGTACATCGTTGGCGATGAAGGCTTCGCCGATGCCGTGCGAGAGAATGAAGGTAAGCTTGCCCTGTTTCACTTTCTTGTCGTGGGCGATGTGGTCCATGAGCGTTTCGGCGTCAGGCATGTCGCCCGAAATGTCGCGGATCCGCGTCGGCAGCCCGACTTCGGCGAGATGGTGCGCCGCGCGGCGACTGTCCTCGAGGGAGCACATGCCGAGGCGGAACGAGAAGTCGTGGGCAAGCACGATGCCGATCGCCACGGCTTCGCCGTGAAGCAGCCGGTCGGAATAGCCGGTCACGGCTTCCAGCGCGTGGGCGAAGGTGTGGCCGAGATTGAGGAGCGCCCGCTGGCCTCTCTCGCGCTCGTCGGCCGAGACGATATCCGCCTTGCCCTGGCAGGCGATGGCAATCGCCTTCTCGCGCTCCGGCCAGCCGGCGGCGACAGCCCGCCAGTTGGCTTCGAGCCAGGAGAAGAAGTCGACATCGCGGATCAGGGCGTACTTGGCGACTTCGGCGTAGCCGGCGTTGAAGATCCGCGCCGGCAGCGAATCGAGGATTCCGGCGTCGGCGACCACGAGGTCGGGCTGCTGGAACACGCCGACCAGGTTCTTGCCGCGTGGTGTGTTGATGCCGGTCTTTCCGCCGACCGACGAATCCACCTGCGCCAGGAGCGTTGTCGGCACCTGGATCAGGTGAATGCCGCGCAGCACGATGCCCGAGGCGAACCCGGCGAGGTCGCCGACGACGCCGCCGCCGAACGCGAGAACCGCATCGTTTCGTTCCATTCGTGAGTCGAGAAGGAAATCGACAACGGTTTCCAGGGTCGCGAAGCTCTTCGATCCCTCGCCGGGTTCGACAACGAACTGGACGTGCCTGACGCCGGCATCGTTCAGGCTCGTGAGCAGCGTCGTCAAATGACGCTCGGCCACCGTCGAGTCGGTGACGATCGCCATACGCGCGCCCGGCAGGCGCTTGGCGATCTCGTGTCCGGCGCGATCGATGATGTCGCGACCAATGATGATGTCGTAGGAGCGTTCACCGAGTTCCACAGGGATCGTCGTCGACGATCCACCGACCTGCCCTGTCGCCGCGTCGCTCATTTTTCCACCCCCTCGACAGCGTGCTCGCTCAGATAAGCGTCGAGCGCTGCAAAAATGTCCTCGATGACCACGTCGTGGGCGACGTCGCGCGACTGAATGTGGATGTTGCTTTCGGCGTAGATCGGATAGCGCTCGGAGATCAGTCGGTCGACCACCGGTCCGAGGTCGCCCGTGTTGAGAAGCGGTCGGTTCGAGCGGCGCTTGACGCGCGACAGGATCAGGTCGCGATCCGCCTTCAGCCAGATTGATATGGCGCCGGCCTGGATCGCGGCCCGCGTTTCCGGCTGGATGAAGGCGCCGCCGCCAGTCGCCAGTATCTTCGGTGCGCCGTCGAGAAGGCGTTGGATCACCCGTCGTTCGCCGTCACGGAAATATTCCTCGCCGTGCTGTTCGAAAATCTCAGTGATCGTGGCATTGGCCGCCTTCTCGATTTCCGTGTCGGCATCGACAAAGGGCAGGCCAAGGCGCGCTGCCAGCCGCCGCCCGATCGAACTCTTGCCCGCCCCCATCATGCCGACCATGGCGATCGTACGGCCGTCGAGAAGGCGGGCGACGCGTGCCTCGAGTGATTCGGCGGGGGCATCGCGTTGCGAAGCGCGCCTTCGGGTCAATCCTGTGTCTTCCATGGGTCCCTGACGCCCGAGCTAGAGCCGTTTTCGCCGGGCGATGTCAAGGCGATGAACCCGGCCGGCTTGAATCATGCGTCCGCCTGGTTGAAAACAGGAGGACTGCGGCGGACTGTATGCGGCTTCGCACTCGGCTTTCGCCTTGCCGCGATCGGAAACGCAATGCCTACGATTATCCGATTTGTCATGACGTTGGCGGTGCTTGCCGCCCTTGTCGGCGCGGCCATGTTCTATCTTGCCAATTTCGTCAAGCCAAATATCCACCAAATGACGGTCCGCATTCCGACTGACCAACTGGACCCGGTGCCGATATCCAAGCCGCCCCCACCGGCCGAGGCGCAGCCATCGGATGCGGTCTCGGGCGACGCTGCGCCGCCGGAATGAGCAGGGTCCGGCAGGCGCGAACCGGCGCGCATCATGTCGAGGCATTCCTGGAAATGATGAGCGCGGAGCGGGGTGCGTCCGCGAACACTCTGGTGGCCTATCGCCGGGATCTCGACGACTACGGGCAATATCTCGTCGGGTGCGGGTCGGGTTACGAGCGCGCCAGCGCCGATCAGGTGCGGGGTTATCTCGCCCATCTCGACGATCGCGGCTTCGCCGCACCGACGGTGGCGCGACGCCTCTCCGCCGTTCGCCAGTTCCATCGCTTCCTGTTCAGCGAGGGTGTTCGCGGCAATGACCCGACCGGAACGGTGGAGGCGCCGCGACGGCCGGCCCGGCTGCCCAAAGTGCTGAACGAAGGCGAGGTTGACCGGCTCATCGAAGCGGCGGCAACTGCCGCCCGCCGAGATGGCCTGTCGACTTTGGCAAAAGTTCGCGCGCTGCGTCTTCACGCGCTGCTCGAACTGATCTACGCGACCGGGCTCCGGGTCTCGGAACTGGTTGCCCTGCCGAGTTCGACCGTTCGCAGCGAAGCCCGCTATTTCGCTGTTCGCGGCAAAGGGGGGCACGAGCGCATCGTCCCGCTCACCGACCGGGCCCGGCAAGCCACCGTCGCCTATCTCGAGGCACGCAAGAAGGCCGGACTGTCGGCCAGCGCATGGCTGTTTCCCTCCTTCGGCGAAAGCGGTCATCTGACCCGCCAGGCGTTCGCCCGTGATCTCAAGGCCTTGGCCGTCTCGATCGGGATTCCTGTCGCGAAGATCTCACCCATGTGCTGCGCCACGCCTTCGCCAGCCACCTCCTCCAGAACGGCGCCGATCTCAGGGTCGTGCAGCAGCTCCTCGGGCACGCCGACATCTCGACCACCCAGATCTACACCCACGTGCTCGAAGAGCGGCTGCGGGCTCTCGTCGTCGATCATCATCCGCTGGCGCGCGATGAAAAGGGTTAGGAACACAAGGGCCCTTCCCTTGACTTGACAAGACCTTGAGGCCAGTTTGCCGCGGCTTTCGCCGCGGGCGGGAAAGTCGGCGGTTTTGGTGGTTTCTTGGACCCGGATGCGTACATATCTCGATTTTGAAAAACCGGTCGCCGATCTCCAGGGCAAGGTCCAGGAGTTGCGCTCCCTGAGTGATCAGGGTGACGCGGTCGCGATCAACGACGAGGTCTCGCGCCTCGAGGCGAAGGCTGAGCAGGCGCTCGCCGAAATCTATGCCAAGCTCACTCCCTGGCAGAAGACTCAAGTCGCCCGCCATCCGGACCGGCCGCATTTCCTCGACTACGCCAGTCAGCTGATCGAGGATTTCACGCCACTCGCCGGCGACCGTAAGTACGCCGAAGATGCGGCAGTCGTTGCCGGCCTCGGCCGGTTCCGTGGGCGAGGCATCGCGGTCATCGGCCACGAGAAGGGCTCGGACACCGAGGCTCGCCTCAAGCATAATTTCGGCATGGCGCGCCCGGAAGGCTACCGCAAGGCAGTGCGGGTCATGGAAATGGCCGATCGCTTCTCACTGCCGGTGCTGGCGCTCGTCGACACGGCCGGCGCCTATCCGGGGGTCGGTGCCGAGGAGCGCGGTCAGGCTGAGGCGATCGCCCGCTCGACCGAGGCCTGCCTCGGCCTGGGTGTCCCGAACATAGCAGTCATCATCGGCGAGGGCGGTTCCGGCGGAGCGGTGGCGATCGCGACGGCGAACAAGGTGCTCATGCTGGAGCATGCCATCTATACGGTTGCCTCTCCCGAGGCTTCGGCCTCGATCCTCTGGCACGAATTCGAGCCGGGCGCAGGACGCCGCGACGCAGATGCGGATCACGGCCCAGGACCTTGCGCGGTTCGGTGTCATCGACGGGATCATCGAAGAGCCGGTCGGCGGCGCGCATCGCGAACCTGATCAGACGGTCAAGGCAACCGGCGAGGCGATCGGCGAGGCCCTCGGCGCCCTCGACAACCTGCCGCCCGAGGAGATCCGCCGCCAGCGCCGCGACAAATACCTTGCAATCGGCCGCTCGCTTTGACAGAGAGCGCCGGGTCGCCTTGCTCTTGCCCATAACGGCGCGAAGACTAGTTCGAGTATTTGTGATTCCGGGCGGTAACCACCTGTCAAGGTTGGGCGCATACGACTTGCCCACGGGTGGGGAGCGAGGCCGAACCGGGCTGTTCTGGGGACGGGAATGGCATTCTGTGACTATTCGTTTGTGCGTCGCATAGCCGCCATCGGGTGTGCCGGCTTGGCGCTGGCCGCCTGCCAGGATTCCATGATTCCGAAGGATATCCGGCCAGTTCCCTACAAGCTCGTCGGCGAGATGCAGCAAAAGGCGATGAAGGAGACGTCGTCGATCTTCATCCGCATCTTCAAGGAGGAGTCGGAACTGGAGGTCTGGAAGCAGCGTCGCGACGGCAAGTACGCTCTGCTCAAGACCTATTCCATCTGCAAGTGGTCCGGCATTCTCGGCCCGAAGGTCAAGGAGGGCGACCGCCAGGCGCCGGAAGGGTTCTATACCGTGACGCCGGCCCAGATGAACCCGAATTCCAACTACTATCTGTCGTTCAACATCGGGTTTCCCAACGCCTATGACAAGGCGCTCGGGCGGACCGGGTCCAATCTCATGGTCCACGGCGCCTGCTCGTCGGCCGGCTGCTATTCGATGACGGACGAGGCTGCGGGCGAAATCTTTGCCCTCGCCCGTGACGCATTCAAGGGCGGGCAGCGGTCGTTCCAGATCCAGGCGTTCCCGTTCCGGATGACGCCGGAGAATTTCGCCAAGCATCGCGGCGACGCCAACATGGAATTCTGGAAGATGCTGAAGGTGGGGTACGACCACTTCGAGGTCACCCGCCAGCCGCCCAAGGTTGATGTTTGCGAGAAACGTTACATCTTCGACGCCGACGCCGGTGGAGCAACCTTCAACGCAAGCCGCGCCTGCCCCCCCTATCAGGTGCCCGCATGGATCGCGACGGCGGTCGCCGCCAAGCAGGCGGCTGACGAGCAGAAGATGCAGGCCGCTGTCGTGAAACTCGACGCCGATGCGGCCCGCCTCGCGGCCCAAAAAGAGAAGGTTGCCGAGCAGCGTGCTGCCGAGCAGGCAGCAGCGGAAGAGCGCCGATTCGAGGCCCTCGGTACTCGACCGCATTCTCGGTCGGAACAAGGAACCCGCTCCGGCAACGCCGGTTGTATCGGAGACGACGGCATCGGTGGCCCCTGCTCCGGCGCCGGCGCCGCGAGCCAAGAGCGGTGGCGCGGCGGTCGCCGTGGCGGCGAACCCGCCGGCCAATCCTCCCAAGCCTCCGCTCCCCCCCAAGAAGACGGCCGCGAATGCTCAGCCGCCCGCGGCCAGACCGGCTCCGCCTGCCAGCGACGCGAAGGCTCCTGAGACAGCGACGGCAGCCGGTACACCGCAGGTTGGCCGGGTCGTCAATCGCAAGTTCCTGTGGCCGGACGATCCTCCCGCCGTTACCGGCGCGGCCGAGGTTCTCCCGCCGACGCTCGAAATCGACCAACTGACCGTCACAGCGGCCAGAAGATCAGGATTGCCGGCACGCCCACCGCCACGATGATCAGTTCCAGCGGCAGGCCCATCCGCCAGTAGTCGGCAAACGCGTAGCCGCCGGGTCCGAGGATCAGGGTGTTGTTCTTGTGCCCGATCGGGGTCAGGAAGGCGCACGACGAGGCGACGGCGACCGCCATCAGGAACGGGTCGGTATTGGTCTGGAGCCGCGATGGCGATGTCGACGGCGATCGGCGCGCCGATGACGGCCGTCGCGGTGTTGTTGAGGACGTCCGAAAGGGTCATCACGACGACCATGAGGACGGTCAGCACCGCCCAGGGCGGCAGTCCGAAGGCGAGATCGACGATTCCTCCGGCGATCAGCCCGGTGCCGCCCGACTGCTCCAGCGCCGTGCCGAGCGGGATCATCGAGCCGAGCAGGATGACTACCGGCCATTCGACCTCGTCATAGACCTGGCGGAGCGGCACGATGTCGAAAAGCACGTAGAGGCCGACAACCGCGGCAAGGGCGATCGGAAGGTAAAGGAGGCCGAGGCCCGCCAGCGCCACCGCCGCGGCGAAGATGCCGATGGCCAATGCGGCGCGGCCGTGCTGGGTCACCGCCAGGCCGCGGTCGGCGAGCGGCATCGCCCTCAGCCAGTTCGTTGCCTCGCCGAGCCGGTCCGGCGGTCCGATCAAGAGGAGCACGTCGCCGGCCCGCACCGGAAGCTGGCGCACCCGCTCGCGAAACCGGCGCCCCTGGCGCGAGACGCCGAGAACGGCGACGCCGGTGTGCCGGTTGAGCTCCGACGGCGCCGGCCGAGCGGCCGTCGAGGCGCGAGTTGCGGGGGACGACGACCTCGAGGAGGGCGAGGTCGCTGCGGCTGTCCTCCTCGATGCGGCTGCGTCCGGGGAAATTCAGCTTCAGCGACGCCGACAAGCGCATCGATCGCCTCCACCGGGCCGTCGACGACAAGAACGTCACGCTCCTGGATTTCTTCCCGCCGTGCGCCTGCCGGGCAGGCGGCGGCCGTCGCGGATCAGCCCGAGCACGGCGACGCCGGCCTCCTCCGCCGCTTCGTCGAGGTCGCCGACCTTGCGGCCGATCGCGGGCGATTTCGCGGGGACGACCAGCTCGGCGACATAGCCGTGAATGTCACGCAGGTCCGCCGTCGGTGCCTTCTTGGCGTCGCTCACCGGGATCAGCCGCCAGCCGACGGCCGCGACGAAGGCGACGCCGACGACGGCGCAGACCAGCCCGACCGGCGCGAAATCGAACATGCCGAAGTCCTGGCCGAGCGTTCCTGGCCGCGATAGGCGGCGATGATGATGTTGGGCGGCGTGCCGATCAGCGTCACCATGCCGCCGAGGATGGTGGCGAAGGCAAGCGGCATCAGGCTGAGCGCCGGATTGCGCCCCGCCTTGGCGGATGCGGACAGCTCGACCGGCATCAACAGCGCCAGCGCGGCGACGTTGTTCATGAAGGCCGACAGGCCGGCGCCGATCGCCGCCATCAGGGCGATGTGTCGGCTGAGGCTGCGCCCGCTATCCACGACGACCCGGGTGATCCAGTTCACGGCGCCGGAATTGATCAGGCCGCGCGAGATGATGAGCACGATGGCGACGATGACCGTGGCCGGATGGCCGAAACCCGAAAACGCCAGATCGGTCGGCACGACCCCGAGGATGGTCGCGACGACCAGAGCGGAGAAGGCGACGAGGTCGTAGCGGAAGCGACCCCAGATCATCAGCGCGAAAACGGCGATGAATAGCGCAAAAAGGATGATGTTGTCGGTGGTCATGCGGCCTTCTGCGGCGCTCGGTTGGAGGGGCGGAAGCGCCGATGCCGTAGGGACCGCGGTGCGCCGAACCCGGGCCGCTTCGGGCGCCTATAAAGGCGTGAAAACCTCCAGCGCAGACCGCAGTATAGAGAAATCGGCCGGGGTTTGGGTGGTCACCTCGCCGTCGGTGCTGACCCGCATGGGCGTCTCGGTCTCGACGCGCGCGGCCTCGCCACGAAAGAACCCGACACCGCGGCGTTCACCGAGAGTCCCGTCGAGAAACGCAGGCGCCATGGCAATCAGCTCGGGGATCGATCCGGTCTCGATCGCAAGCACGTCCAGTTGGCCGTCGTCGATGGCGGCATCGCGGGCAACCTTCATTCCGCCGCCGTAGTGAACGCCGTTGCCGACGGTGATCTGGCAGGCGTTGACCCGCGCTCGAATGCCTCCGCATTCGATGGTCGCTGCGAAGAGGGCGGAGTTTCCCAGGATCCTCAGCACGGTCACGGCGTAGCTCAGTGCGCCGAGCTGCCGCTTGAGTTCCGGGTCCTGCTGCTCGGCGACGTCCACGGCGAGGCCGATGCTGGCGACATTGAGGAAATGGACATCATTGGCGCGGCCGACATCGATCCGTTTCAAAGAGCCGGAGGAGATGACTGCTGCGGCCTCGGCCGGATTGGGTGGGATGCCGAGCGTTCTCGCAAGGTCGTTCGCGGTTCCCAGCGGCAGGATGCCGACGGGCTTTCCCGCCTCGATCAAGGCGGGGAGGGCGCCGTTCAGCGTCCCGTCGCCGCCGGCGACGACGATCGCACTGGCGTTGGCGCCTTCGGCGAGGATCATGGGTCGGAGCGCGTCTTGGTCAGCGCTTTGGCGAATGTCGAGCGCAAAACCGGCCGAGAACAGGGCGGAGATGGCGCTGCCAAGCGCCGCGCCGGTCCGCGAAGCGCGGGGATTGACGACGACGAGAAGCCGCCCGCGTGCCTTCATCGGCGTTTAGGCGAAGCGGCCGTGGCAGTGTTTGTATTTCTTGCCGGAGCCGCAGGGGCAGGGGGCGTTGCGCTGGACCTTGCCCCAGGTCGACGGATCGGCAGGATCGATCTGGGCTGCCGCTACGCGCCCGTTGCGGAGCGGCTGGGCCTGCGTCGGGCCGGCAGCGGCCGCCATCTCGTTCTCGCCGGTGAGGGGATCGGCGTGCGACTCCTCCAGGGTGACGAAGTCCTCCTCGGGCGCCAGCGGCGGCGGCCGCTGGACGATCTCGACGCGCATCAGCTGGCTGGTCACGACCTCGCGGAGCCGCGACAGCATTGCCTGGAAAAGCTCGAAGGACTCGGTCTTGTATTCGTTAAGGGGATCGCGCTGGGCGTAGCCGCGGAAGCCGATCACCTGGCGAAGATGGTCGAGCATGACGAGGTGCTCGCGCCAAAGGTGATCGAGGGTCTGCAAGAGAACCGCCTTCTCGACCTGGCGCATGATCTCCGGCGTGAAGCGCACGGCCCGCTGGGCCGCCTGCTCGTCAGCGGCACGGGTGAGGCGTTCCCGCACTTCGTCGTCGGCGATGCCCTCTTCCTTGGCCCAGTCCTCGATCGGCAGATCGAGGTTGAGGCTCTGCTGCACCTCTTCGCTAAGGCCCTTGACGTCCCATTGCTCCGGGTAGGCCTTCTCGGGGATGTGGCGGCTGACAAGGTCTTCGATGACCTCGTGGCGCATGTCCGCCACGGTTTCGGTCACCGTTTCCTGACCCATCAGGTCGATGCGCTGCTCGAAAATGACTCGACGCTGATCGTTCATCACGTCGTCGAATTTGAGCAGGTTCTTGCGGATATCGAAGTTGCGTGCCTCGACCTTCTGCTGGGCTTTTTCGAGCGCGCGGTTGATCCAGGGGTGGACGATCGCCTCGTCCTCCTTGAGGCCGAGCTTCTGCAGCATCCCGTCCATCCGCTCAGACCCGAAGATGCGCATCAGATCGTCCTGGAGAGACAGGAAGAAGCGGGACCGGCCGGGGTCGCCCTGGCGGCCGGCGCGGCCGCGAAGCTGGTTGTCGATCCGACGGCTCTCATGCCGCTCCGTGCCGATGATGAACAGGCCGCCGACCTCGGGCGAGAGAACCTGCTCCTTCAGGCGCTCCACCTCGTCCCGGATCTTCCGCTCGCGATCGTCGCGCTCGGTGCCCTCCGGCACATCCTTCAGCTCGTGAGCGACCCGCATGTCGGCGTTGCCGCCGAGCTGGATGTCGGTGCCGCGGCCGGCCATGTTGGTGGCGATGGTCACGGCTCCGGGCACGCCGGCCTGGGAGACGATCTGCGCCTCCTGCTCGTGGTAGCGGGCGTTGAGGATGGTGAAGGTCCTGCCCTTGATCGCCTTGTCGCTGAACAGCCCGGCCAGTTCCTCGGGCTTGGAGAAGTCGCGCTGCTGCCAGCCTTCCTTGCGCAGCAAGGTCGCCAGAAGCTCGGATTTCTCGATCGAAGTCGTGCCGACCAGAACCGGCTGCCCGCGCTTCTTGCAGTCCTCGATCAGCGCCAGGATCGCCTTGTATTTCTCGTCGGCGCTCCGATAGACCTCGTCGTCCTCGTCGGCCCGGACCATCGGCCTGTTGGTCGGCACCTCGACCACTTCGAGGCCGTAGATGTTGCCGAATTCCTCCGCCTCCGTCGCCGCAGTGCCGGTCATGCCGGCGAGCTTCTCGTACATGCGGAAGTAGTTCTGGAAGGTGATCGAGGCGAGCGTCTGGTTCTCCGGCTGGATCTTGACGTGTTCCTTGGCCTCGAGCGCCTGATGCAGCCCCTCCGAATAGCGGCGGCCCGGCATCATGCGGCCGGTGAACTCGTCGATGATCACCACCTCGCCATTGCGGACGATGTAGTCCTTGTCGCGCTGGAAGAGCTTGTGGGCGCGCAGCCCCTGATTGATGTGATGTACGACGGTGACGTTCTCGACGTCGTAGAGCGAATCGCCTCTCAGGAGGTCGGCTTCCCGCAGGATCCGTTCGAGCTTCTCGTTGCCGGCTTCGGTGAAGGAAGCGGCACGGAGCTTCTCGTCGACTTCGTAGTCCTCCTCCACCAGCTCGGGGATGAAGGTGTCGATCCGGTTGTAGAGCTCGGAGCGATCCTCGAGCGGACCCGAAATGATCAGCGGCGTGCGCGCTTCGTCGATGAGGATCGAGTCGACCTCGTCGACGATCGCGAAGTTGTGACCGCGTTGCACCATCGCGGGCAGCTCGTGCTTCATGTTGTCGCGCAGATAGTCGAAGCCGTATTCGTTGTTGGTGCCGTAGGTGATGTCGGCCTTGTAGGCCTCGCGGCGCTCGTCGTCGTCGAGCCCGTGGACGATAACGCCGACCGACAGGCCGAGGAAATTATAGATGGCGCCCATCCACTCGGCGTCGCGGCTGGCCAGGTAGTCGTTCACCGTGACGACGTGGACGCCCTTGCCACTCAAGGCGTTGAGGTAGACGGCGAGCGTCGCGACAAGCGTCTTGCCCTCGCCGGTCTTCATCTCGGCGATGGAGCCTTCGTGAAGCACCATCCCGCCGACAAGCTGCACGTCGAAATGACGCTGGCCCAGCGTGCGGCGCGCTGCCTCGCGTACGGTTGCGAAGGCCGGAACGAGAAGATCGTCGAGCTTGGCACCGTCGGCGATGCTGGCGCGGAAATCCGAGGTCTTGGCTCTCAGCTGATCGTCGCTCAGGGCGCGGAATTCGGGTTCAAGCGCGTTGATCGCGTCGACCCGTGGCTGGTAGCCCTTGATGCGACGATCATTGGAGGTGCCGAAAATTTTGCGGGCGAGGGTGTTGAGGCCGACCATGAATCATCCTTGACCAACGGCAATCCGAAAAGACGCGCCTCGGGCCCCGAAATCTTATTAGTACCCAGGCCTGTTTCCAATATGCGACGGGAATCGGCCAGCCGATCGAACCATCGCCGCGCTCGGGAATTCAAAGCGTTCTGGACGCCAAGCCGTGAGACAGATAAGAGGGGGGGTAGTGGATGTCAACGGCGCTGCCGGCGCCGGACAAGTGCTCTTTGAGTACCCTGTGCGGCTCATCGGAGCGCTATCTCAGAGACCCAACAGGATTACTCAATGATCACGCTCACCTCCCTTACCCGAATCCGTCGGGCTCGCTTCGCGAGCTTGGCCTTTGTCGCCCTCGTTGCCCTCGTCGCGCCGGCGACGGCGCAGGACACGCCGCCCGATGCGGCGCCGGACGCCGTCGTTGCGACGGTCAACGGCGAACCGATCACCAACGCCGATCTCGCCCTGGCCGGCGCTGAATTTGGCGACCAGCTTGGCCAGGTGCCGCCCGCCCGCCGGCAGGCCGCGCTGATCGACCTGGTGATCAACATCCGCCTCGCCAGCAAGGCGGCGAAGGCGGAGGGCATCGAATCGGACCCGGCAGTCGTGCGGCGGCTCGATCTTGCTCGCGATCGCACCCTCTACAGCGAGTACCTTCGCAAAAAGTTCATCGCCGCGGTCACCGAGGACGCCGTCAAGAAGCGTTTTGACGAGGAATTGGCCAACTTCAAGCCCGCCGACGAGGTCAAGGCTCGGCACATCCTCGTCAAGACGGAGCAGGAGGCGAAGGACATCATCGCCCAGCTCGACGCCGGGGGCGACTTCGCTGAAATCGCCAAGGAGAAATCCCTCGATCCGGGCTCGGGCAAGTCGGGCGGCGATCTCGGCTATTTCAAGCGCGGCACGATGGTGAAGCCGTTCGAGGAAGCAGCCTTCAGTCTCAAGCCCGGCACCTACACCGAGAAGCCGGTCAAGTCGGACTTCGGCTGGCACGTCATCATGGTCGAGGGGCAGCGCAAAGAGCCACCGCCGACCTTCGAAAGCCAGCAGCAGCGCATCCAGCAGGAGCTGATCCGCGAGACGTTCGAATCCGAAATCCAGGCCCTGCGCGCCGATGCGAAGATCGAAATGGCGGCGCCGGCAGCCGCGCCTGCGCCCGCGGCGCCTGCCAACTAGAGCTGTCGATCGAACGGGACGCTTCGCCGACTGTATGACTGCGGTCTCGCCCCTTGCTCCGAAGACGTTTCCGGCGCTTCCACCTGTTGCGGGCGTTCGTTTCGCGACGGCGGAAGCGGGCATCAAGCACGCAAATCGCACCGACGTGCTGCTTGCCGTCTTCGATCCGGGAACAACCGTTGCCGGGGTGTTCACCCGGTCGAAGTGCCCCTCGGCGCCGGTCGATTGGTGCCGGGCCTCGCTCAGGTCGGGCAAGGCCCGGGCGCTTCTCGTCAATTCCGGCAACGCCAATGCGTTCACGGGAAAGCGGGGTCGCGACACGGTCAGGCTCAGCGCCGCCATGGTGGCCGAAGCGGCCGGCTGCCGGCCTCGGGAGGTGTATCTGGCCTCCACGGGGGTGATCGGAGAGCCGCTCGACCCGACCAAGTTTGACAATGTGGTGGAGCACCTCGCCCACCGCCTGACGCCCGGACCGTGGATCGACGCCGCCCGGGCCATCATGACCACCGATACCTATCCCAAGGTGGCGACGCGTATGGCCTGGATCGGCGACGCGGCGGTAGTCATCAACGGGATTGCCAAGGGCGCCGGGATGATCGCGCCGGACATGGCGACGATGCTTGCCTTCATCGTCACCGACGCACCGATCGCCGCTCCGGTCCTGCAAGGCCTGCTCACCCGCGGGGTCGCGGGGAGCTTCAACGCGATCACAGTCGACAGCGACACCTCGACGTCCGATACGGTGCTCCTCTTCGCGACGGGACAGGTGACGGGCGCCGCGCCGATCGCCTCACCACGCGACCGGCGGCTCGCCGGTTTCAGGGAGGCGCTCGACGATCTCCTCCTCGACCTTGCGCATCAGGTGGTGCGGGATGGTGAGGGCGCGCGGAAATTCGTCGAGGTTAGGGTCGAGCGGGCGACATCGTTGCCATCGGCGCGGCGGATCGCCCTCTCGATCGCCAACTCGCCGCTGGTGAAGACGGCGATCGCCGGCGAGGACGCTAATTGGGGCCGCATCGTCATGGCGGTCGGCAAGGCCGGCGAGCCGGCCGACCGCGACCGCCTCGCCATCTGGTTCGGCGATATGCGGCTCGCCTGTCGTGGCGAGCGGGATCCCGACTATTCGGAAGCCGTGGCAAGCGAATACATGAAGGGCGATCAGATCGTCATCACCGTCGATCTCGGCCTCGGCAAGGCGAGCGACCGGGTGTGGACCTGCGACCTCACCAAGGAATACGTCGCCATCAACGGCGACTACCGCACCTGAATCGGCTGATCGATGCCTCTCGTCCTCGTCGCCGCCTGCGCGCTGATCGACGTTGACGGCAGGGTGCTGATCACGCGGCGTCCCGAAGGCAAGCCGATGGCCGGGCTGTGGGAATTTCCCGGCGGCAAGGTGGAAGCCGGCGAGACGCCGGAACTGGCGCTGCTTCGTGAACTCAAGGAAGAGCTCGACATCGACATCCAGTCGGCCTGTCTGGCGCCTTTGACCTTCGCCAGCCATGCCTATGAAACCTTTCACCTTTTGATGCCGCTCTACGTCTGCCGGCGATGGCACGGGACGGTCAGGCCGGTGGAGGGGCAGGCACTGAAATGGGTGGCGGCGAATACGCTTCGCGACTATCCGATGCCGCCAGCCGACGAGCCGCTGATCGCACCGTTAATCGAACTTTTATAGCTTGGTCCGACACTGTTTCACGTCGCCGTGGGCGGCATCAAACAGGCGGAATCACTATGGTTTCCGAGCTCGGACGGACGTTTATCGTGTCTCTGGAGGACGAGAATCCGGAGGAACGCGTCCGACCGGTCAAGCTTGCTGCCTATCTGCCGATGACCATCGCAATCCTTGGGGTTGCCGCCATTCTGGTCGGCGGAGTCACCGCCGGACCGACCACCCAGACGGCCAAGAAACAGGCCCTGGACGCCATCCAGACGGGATCGATACACCCCGCAAACAAGTAGCGACGGCGTCAGGAAGGGGCGAGACAAAGCCGTCTCGCATCTGTCTCAGTGTCCGGCCTTGTCGCCCGCGGAACGCTCTGCGACGCCCAGCGCATCCGCGAGGCGCGCCTTCGCCGACCCCGGCCGGAGCGGCTGCTGCTGGCTCTCGTGCGGCGCCCATCCCGACAGCGAGATCAGATCGAAGGTGGCGCGGACCCGGCCGTCGGGATCGGCGAAGCGCTCGCCATAGATTTCGGCGGCGCGCAGCACCACCGCTCGGCCGAGCGGCCGGCGCGCCCGCTGGTGGAGGACATTGGTCGCGCCCATGGCGCGGAGGTCGCGCATCAGGGCGAACATGTCCGGATAGCGGACCGTCAGCCGATCCTGGTCGACCACCGGCAGGGCGAAGCCGGCGCGCTGGAGGAGCGCGCCGAGCACTCTCACCTCGCCGAACGGCGCGATCCGGGGCGCCGCCCCTCCGGTCAGCTCGGCTTCGGCAGCCGCAAACGCTTCGCGAAGCTCGAACAGGGTCTCGCCGCCCGGCAGCACGGCAAGGAAGAGACCGTCGGGCCGCAACGCCCGTCGGATCTGGACCAGCGCGCCCGGCAGGTCGTTGACGAGGTGGGCGGCAAGGGCGGAGACCGCGAGGTCGAGGCTCTCCGGCCCGAAGGGCAGCATCTCCTCGTCGCCGGCCACCACGAAGTGGGACCGGTCGGCCAGCGCCTCCGGCAGGCGGTCGAGGCGAATGACAGTCTCGACCTGGCCACTTTCCATCAGGCGATCGGCGAGCAGCGGCAAAGGGCTGCCGAGATCGGCGGCGACGGCGAAACGGCGTTTGACGGCCGCCAGCCGGTCGACGAGATCGTCGACGGCCCGGTGCAACAGGAAGTCGGCCGCAGGCCCGCCGGCGCCGAGCGCGCGGCGGCGTCGGCGGTCGAGGAGGGCGCGGTCGAAGATCTGGTTGGGGCCGTCCATCAGGTCGTTATGGGGTTCGAGCAGGGTGCCGTCAAAAGCGTGGTGGTTTTCGACCCGTGGCGCTAGTCTCCCGGTCATGGAAAGCGACCTCCGCGAGGAAGCCGGGCGACCGGCGTGGGCAGCAGAGATGCGTCGGCAGATCGGCGCCGCGGCGACGGCGCTGGCGGACCTTGCGCTGCCGGCGCAATGCCTCGCCTGCCAGCGGCATGTCGCGCGCCTCGGCGGGCTGTGCTCCGTGTGCTGGGGCAACCTCAGGCTGATCGAGAAGCCTTATTGCACGCGGCTCGGCATTCCGTTTGCCTACGACCTCGGGCCGGGCGCCCTGTCGGCGGAGGCGATCGCCGATCCGCCGCCCTTCGACCGGCTCAGGGCGGTGGCGCAGTTCGACGACATCGCCCGCAAGCTGGTCCACGGGCTGAAATACCGCGACCGCACGGAACTCGCCCGCTGGATGGGCGGATGGATGGCGCGGGCCGGCACCGAGCTGACGGCCGACGCCGATGTCGTCGTGCCGGTTCCCTTGCATCGCTGGCGATTGTGGCTCAGGCGCTTCAACCAGTCGGCGACGCTTGCCAGGGCGGTGGCCACTTCGACGGGCAAGCCGTTCGCGCCGATGACGCTTCGTCGAACCCGGCCGACCGTCCAGCAGGTCGGCCTCACGGCGAGCGAGCGCGACCGCAATGTGCGAGGCGCCTTCCGGGTTGCGAGCGGCCACAAGGCAGCGATTGCCGGACGGCGGGTTCTGCTCGTCGACGACGTGTACACGACCGGGGCGACGGTCGGTGCGGCGACCCGGGCGTTGTTGAGAGGCGGGGCGGCGCGCGTCGACGTCCTCGTCTTCGCCCGGGTTGTCCGCGGGGGCGGCTAGACCGATATTGGGGGCGACAGACACGGGAGGAGACGATTATGGCCGGTTTCCGGGCAGCCGCGATCCAGATGCGCAGTGGTCTTTCGGTGGAAGACAATACCGACGAGGCGGAACGCCTGATCCGCGCCGCCGCGGCGGCGGGCGTCGCCTACGCGCTGACGCCGGAAATGACCACGCTTCTGACCCTCGACCGGCAGCGGCTCACCGCCAGCATCTCGAGCGAGGAGAGCGACCCGTCGCTGGCCCGCTTCCGGGCACTCGCCCGCGAGCTCGGCATTCACGTCCATATCGGCTCGATGCCGATCAAGCTCGGCCCGGAATTGGTCGCCAACCGCTCCTTCCTGATCGGGCCGGACGGCGAGGTGGTCGCCCGCTACGACAAGATCCACATGTTCGACGTCGACCTGCCGGACGGCGAAAGCTATCGCGAATCGCGGCTCTACCGGCCGGGCAACGCCGCGGTGGTCGCCGATCTGCCGTGGCTGAAGCTCGGCCTGTCGATCTGCTACGACCTGCGTTTTCCAAATCTTTACCATACGCTGGCGATAAGCGGAGCGGCGGCGCTGGCGATTCCCGCTGCGTTCACCAAGACGACCGGCGAGGCCCATTGGCAGGTGCTCATCCGCGCCCGGGCAATCGAGACCGGCTCCTACGTGATCGCGGCGGCGCAAGGCGGCCACCATGAGGACGACCGCAACACCTACGGGCACAGCATGATCGTCGATCCCTGGGGCAAGATCCTCACCGAGGCGGATATCGACCCGGGTTTCATCATCGCCGACATCGACCCGGCGGCGAGCGCGGCGGCGCGCAAACGCATTCCGGCGCTCGCCAACGAGCGCGATTTCACCCGACCCGTGGAGACGATTGCGGCGTAGAGATACGCCCGAGAGAGCCAATGATCCGATACGCCCTTCGTTGCGAGAAAGACCACGAATTCGAAGCCTGGTTCCGCTCCGGCGACGACTACGATCGCCTGGCGGGGGAGGGCGGCGTGCCCTGTCCGGTGTGCGGCGAGACGAGGATCGCCAAGGCGCCGATGGCGCCGGCGGTGGGCCGCTCCCGCGGCGGGGCCGAGCACAAGGGCGGGGACGACAAGGGCGCGGAGGAGAACGTCCAGGGCGGGGAGGAGAAGGTGCAGCTCACCGTTCCCGATCCGCGCGAGCAGGCGCTGCGGGCGGCGATCCGCGAGCTCCGCCAGAAGGTGACCGAGCACGCCGACTATGTGGGCGAGCGCTTCGCCGACGAGGCGCGCAAGATCCACTACAAGGAAACCGAGCCGCACGGCATCTACGGCGAGGCGACGGCCGACGAGGCCGCCGCGCTGGCGGAGGAAGGAATCGAGTTCCACCCGCTTCCCTCGGTGCCGGAAGACCGGAACTGAGGGCGGGGAGCGACCGCTTCTCGCTCTTCCCGTCAGCGGTCCCGTGACACGCGTCGGACACGGTCTCGTCCCGAAGTCGAAGATACGAACGCGGAGCTTCCAAGACGCGCCATGGAGCGGATCTTCAGCCTGTTTCGGATGATCCTGGTGCTGGTCCCGTCGAGCCCCGTATGAGCAGTTGCGGCTTCAGGACTTCGTGGCGCGGCGGGCCACCGCCAAAAACGATCCGCGCAGCGGCGCGCCCTTTTTGGACGGCCATTCCATCGACAGTGGTGAGCGGCGGGTCAGAGCGCGCCGCGTCCGGGATGTCGTTATAACCGACAACGGAAAGGTCGCGCGGCACCGACAGGCCACGGCGGCGGGCCTCGTCGATTACCGCAATTCCCTGCATGACAGACATCGACAGAATGGCAGTCGCTTCCGACGCTTCATCGAGCAGCATCCGCGCCGCCTCGAGGTCCCAGGGGTCTGCCTGAACCATCGGAACGTCGCCGATATCGAGGCCGGCTTCAGAAAGCGCGTCGGCGTAGCCCGCGAGCTTGTCCTGGTCGGTGGGCATGCCGGCGGCTTCGGGGCCGCGGGGCTGACCGGCCGGATGAAGACGCGCCGAGCCCTTGCCGCGCAAGAAGGAAAGAATGCCGAAGCGGCGATGGCCGTGGGCGATCAGGTGCCTGGCCGCCGCATAACATCCTGCGCGCACGTCGGTGCGCACGGAGCTGATATTCGGCCCAGGGTCGAAGTCTACGACCGCGAAAGGCAAACGGCGTAGCCGCGCCGGCTCAACCTCCGCCAGATGCTCGATCCGCCCAAAGATGAACCCGTCGACGAGAGCGGTGCTGATGCCGCGGTTGCCGGCCTTGTCCGGGACCAGGACGAGGTTTGCGCCGATCTCGTCGCACACCTCGCCAACGCCCAAGAGATACATGTCGAAAACCGGGTTCCGCAGGGAATCGACCACGCCCCACTCGCGCGGCGGCATGACAGCGATCGCGTTGAACTTGCCTTCGCGCAAGAGCCGACCTTTGGGATCGGGCCCCATATAGCCCAGTTCGCGTGCGGCCTTTTCAACCCGTTGACGCAGCTTCGGGCGGACCATTTCCGGGTTGTTGAAAACATTCGAGGCCGTGCTCCGGGAAACACCGGCGGCCTTTGCGACATCAAGCAATCGCGCCATGACTATCCTTCATTCTTGAGCCTTTCTCGCGCTTCCGCATTTTTTTGGATCGATCCTTTTTCGCTTGACGGGCCGATCCCATGAGCGTAGAAGACCACATAGAATGCATCGATCCAAATGTCAATTAATCAATGTTTGGATCGATCCTTTTAGAGCGATCCAAGTGACAGATGGGAGGGAGCCATGTCGATCCAGAGTTTCAGTGCCGACACGCTGAACAGCGGCTGGAGTCTCGCCGAAGGTACCGGGTCAATCATCGAGCGTGTTTCGACCCGCTGGGCAGCTTGGCGGCGCTATCGCACCGTGCGAGCCGAGTTGCTCGACTACTCGCCTCAGCAACTCGCGGAACTCGGAATCAGCGACGCGGATATCGATTTCATCGCCGCGGATCCGTACCGGGGGTGACGACCGGGGCGTCAAGTCGAACAGGCAGAACCAAACACGGGAGGGAAACCATCATGACCAGTCAATTCAGGATCAGCCAGGAGATCGCGCCGGATCAAGCAGAATGGGGCAACAGCCGGTGGCTGAGCCATCCATCGTCGACCGGCGCAAAGCAGCTTGCTGCGCTGAACGCCGCCATCGCGCCGGGAAAAGGGCACAATTTCCACAAGCACCCGGATCAGGAAGAAGTCCTCTATGTGATCGAGGGTGAGATCGAACAGTGGATCGACCGCGAGAAACGGATTCTCGGCGCCGGCGATGCAATATTCATCGCCCCCGGTACCGTCCATGCGACCTTTAACCTGGGCAAGGACGATGCACGGGTGGTCGTATTTTTCAGCCCCTGTGTCGGCGACGGCTTCGAGGTTGTCGATGTCTCGGGCGAGGCTCCGTGGCAGGGCTTGCGGTCTTAGCCGGCGCCGGATTCACCTTGCCGAAGACCGCGGAGTGACGGCGCAGTCAATCGAACTGCCGAACCTATGATCGAGGCTCACTACCTGGGGAGGACGAGCACCATGACGGACAATCACGCAAACCTAGACCCTTCTACGTGGGACCTGGCGTTGGATGCCGTAGTAGCGGCGCCCAAGCATCACAAAGTCGTTTTCGAGAACGAGCGGCTTCGCGTGCTTGAAGTGACGCTGGAACCGAACGACGAAGAACCCGTGCATCATCACCGCTGGCCGTCGGTGTTCGTCTTCGACCAAGTGCAGGGACCGATCCACGACATTGCTCCGGACGGCACCCAGCTGCCTCCCAACCGGGATGTCGTAAAGGCGGTCGAGAGTTGGGACGGTCAGGGGTGCCTGGTGGTGAACATGGCCCCCCAGCCGGCGGGGCGGGTCCTCAATGCCTCCGGAAAGACTCTCCATGGCATCCGCGTCGAGATGAAGACGGTTCCGTAGGCGAAGCGCCTAGAACCACATGTCCTTGACGCGTCTTCCGTCGCGCGGCAGGTCCTCGAACTTGTCGAGGCCGTCGAAATGGTCGATGAGCAGCTCGGCGACCTGATCGGGATCCTCGGCGAGGCGCAGGTTTGACGGCGATGCGCCGACGGCCGTCCTCGCCTGCCGGCGTCGCGCGCCAGAAGGCAACGCAGCCGCATTTCGGGCAGAAGTGAAAGCCGATGTTGGCGCGCCCGCGCGTATAGACCCGGTCGGACCGGTGACCGCGATCTCCTCACCCCCGTAGCCATAAGCCCACAGCGGGATCGCTGCGCTTCGACCGCTGCAGTCAACCGTCGAGTTCGTCAGCAGCGGCGATCACCTCGGAGACAATCGCCAGAACGTCGTCTTCTCTTGTGCGGTGATTGACGAAACAGGCGCGCAACGCGAACCGGCCATCGATCGTCGCATTCGACAGATAGACGCCACCGCGGGCAATCACCCGTTTGAGAATCCGTTCGTTATCCTTCGAACGATGGCGAAAGCAGACCGCGCTGAGGGGAACGGGCGCAATCAGCTCAAGCTCCTCGCGCGACGAAACAGCCGCTGCCAGCATCCGGGCATGCCGCAGGTCGGCCAAAAGCGCTTCGCGGAAGGCCCGCCGCCCGTGATACTGCAGCGACATCCAGAGCTTCAGCGCCCGAAACCGCCGCGACAGTTCGAACGATTCCTCGAAAAACGCGAATGCTTCCGCAGGGTCTTCGCTCAGTGTTCTGACATAGTCGCCGCTGTGCGAAAACGCCCTCCGCGCAATCTGCGGATCACGATAGAGAAGGCACCCGCAATCCAGCGGCTGATACAGCCATTTGTGGGCGTCCAGCGCCACCGAATCCGCCGAAGACAACCCTTCGAACTTTTCCGGAACAGCCAGCGCCGCCAGGCCGCCATAGGCACCGTCGATGTGCAGCCATAGGGCCTCCCTTCGCGCGATGTCTGCAACCTCGCGCAACGGATCGATCGAGCCGGTCTTGACCGTGCCGGCGGAAGCCACGATGGCAACAGGGGTATTTCCCGCCTTGCGGTCGGCAGCGATGGCCTCTTCGAGGGCGTCGACCCTAATCCGGAAGTCATCATCGACCGGGATCAGCCGGAGATTCTCTTCGGCCAATGCCCAACAGCGCGATGGCCTTCGGAATGGACATGTGCACTTCTTCGGATGCGTAGACCACGCAGGGCCGCGCGCCCGCTTCATTGGCGGGGACCTTTGCTTCGCGGGCCATTGCCAGCGCCATCAGGTTTGCCGCCGATCCGCCACCGCACAGGCTGCCGGTAAAGCCGCGACAACCAACTGCGGCCGCCAACCACCCGATGACCGTGTGTTCGATCGTTGCCGCGGCGGAACTCGACCGCCACGACGTGACGTTCTGATTTAAGGCGGCGGCCAGAAATTCGCCGACCGCCCCCACCGGCTCGCCGGAACCGAAGACATAGCCGAAGAACCTGCCTCCAGACGGCCGAGAGAGGTCGGCGATGGCGGAGAAGTCGCGCAGGACCGCTTGACCAAGCCCGTCCTCAGCCCAGGACCGCGAGAAGAGTTCTGCGGTTTCGGCGCCGCTGGTTGCGGGATACGCCGCACGTGTCTCGATCGAACTCCAATAACTCCTGGCGAGGTCCAGGGCGTCTCCCGTCAAGCGGGACAAGTCCTGATCGGAGATTTCCAGTTCGCTCATCGGCACTGCTCAACGGGACATCGAGGGGATCGCGGGAACATCCAAGGGATCACGACTTCTGCCCGAACGGAAATCGATTTCGGGGCTTCGCATCAGCCGTCGGGAGCCTCGTCCATCGCGGTCACCCATGGCCGTGTGAACGATCGGATCACCGTATGAGGAGTCATCGGGATTCACAACGGCGGCGCCGGGCCATGCGATGCCGAGCACAAACGACGCACACCAACCCTGGGCGCGCCGCCGGTGCCGTCGTGGTCGTAGTATAGCGCTCCGGTATCCTTGTTGTAGATGATGCGGTCGCTGGCGTCGGCGGCATGCTTGCCGAAACGGAACTCCGCGTTCTTGAGGTGTTCCCCCGGTCAGCGCCGCGAAGATGCTCAGATCGAGGAAAGGCTTGTCGGTGCCGGGGTCACGGCCAAGGAGGTCTGGCCATCCAGCCCCGCACGTCATCCAAGCCGCCCGTTCTGCTCTCCTGCTCCGCTGCCGGCCAGCGAGGCTCCGGCAGCGTCAGGCGATTACCGTGAAGTCGTCGTGGTGCAGGTCGAGGTTCTTGTCGAGCTGGGCGAACTGGACCTTGGCGAAGCCATGGCCATTGCCGTCCGGGTCGTAATAGAGCGCGCCGCTGTTCTTGTCGTAGATGATGAAGTCGTCAGGGTCGGCGGCGTGCTTGCCGATGTGGAACTCATGGCCCTTGAGGGTTCCCGGCCCGGTCAATGAGCCGAAGGTGCTCTGATCGAGGAAGAATTCGTCCTTGCCCGGCGTGAAATGCTTGACCGTATCGACATTGGTCGCCGCGTTCGGCGTCGTGTCGAAGACGAACTTGTCCTTATGGGCGCCGGCAACAAGCCTGTCGTTGCCATCGCCGCCGTAGACCTTGCCGGCGGTGCCACCGGCGTCCTTGAAGGTGTCGTCGCCCAGTCCGAGACGCACGGTGCCGGCGATCTTGCCGTGATTGACGATCGCGTCATGCTGAGCCGAAGCGTCGGTGCAGTCGATGCCGCCGATCAGGGTGCCGTGATTGTCGAGGGAGAAATGACCGTCGAGCTCGGTGTAGATTGCCAGCGTGCCCCCGCTGATGGTTGCGCCCGCTCGATTGACGATCGTGGTCGCATCGATGGAATCGTTTCCGATCGAGAGCGCATGTCCGTCCGAGCGGATCGTCCCTGAATTGTCGATGGAGCCGCCGCTCAAATCGGACTCCATGAAGATCCCTTCGCTGCGGCCAAAGATGTCGCCATCATTGATAATGACGATGTGGTCGCCGGAAACGCTGACAGAGATGCCCGAAGAAGCCGCTTGGAGGCCGGTCAACGTGCCATGATTGATGACGGTGGCACCATCGCCATCGAGAGCGATGGCATCGAATAATCCAGCAATGGTGTGGCCGGCGTTGTTGGTGATCGAACTGTTGGCTCCGTCGAAAGAGACACCGTCGAAGCCGCCCCCAAGGATATAGCCGTTGTTGATCAGCTTGCTGCCACTTTGGGTGCTGGAGACAGCGATGTTGTCATGGGAAAACACCAGAACGTCGGTGTCGATCGTGATCGTGATGGCAGCGGCGCCATAGGTGATGGCTGCGCCGCTCGCCGGCGCCTGGTCGTCGGTAATCGTCTGGGTGCTCAAGACGTTGAGTGTCATGGCTGCTCCTCCCGAAGCAATCTGGACGACCCGGGGGCGGCACACGCGGCATCCCCTCGGCACTCCGGCGATCCGGAGTCTGCGAGCGGCACGCCAACGGTCAGGCGCTCAGGCGCCTTGGCACTGTTGAGCAACGCAATTTGAGTGCCGCTCGCGCCGGTTGTGACGATACGCCCGATGCGGTACGTCGCCAAGGCGAAATGCTTGGGCAGGCAAGAGCTCGAGCAGGCCGGCGCGGTCTTGCCGGCCTTCAGGCTCGCCACTGCGCTTCACCCGCGTCGCGCGTTTTGTCCTCCTACGCCGAGCGCGATGAAGGTTTCCGCGTCCCTGATGAAATCGTCGATCCGGTCCCAGAGCGAAGTCTGGCCTTTGAAGCAGAGGTCGAGGTGTCAGGTCGCGCTGGCCGGTGAGCTGTCAATGTGCAAGCACCGTTTCGCGGACGACCGCCCGCTCGCGATCCATCACCAGCGCCCGATCGCGGTGCCACAGGATCGGGTGGCCGGCCAGCTCGACGGGCTTGGGCGCGGAGCCCGGCGACCACAGGAAGGTCCCGCCGCCGCGGACGGTCACCAGGCAGGCGGTCGAGTCGAGCGAGGCCACGGCGCGCCTTACCGAATGATATCCGGACAGGCCATGCGGATACGGCACGACGGCGTCGGTCCGTGTATCGATCGCAATCAGGCCCGTGCCGCCTTCGTCCATGGCATAGACCATCGGACCGGTCAGCGCCGGCACGACGTAGGGCGGGAGGGCAACGTCGATGGGGTCGTAGGCGAGATCGCTCGTGGGCAGGGTTCGTGAGCGAACCGGCGCTGGGTCGCGGTGGGCAGCGTTTTCCACGGTGACGAGCTCGACGGCGCCGTAGCAGCCGATGGCGAGCAGGAAGCAATCCGGATCGGCGCCGGGGAGCAGGATCATGCTGCAGGGGCGGTCGAGCCGCCGCACGAAAAGCGGCTCGATGCCGCCGGCGAGAACCGCCTTGTCCGCTGCCGCGACCACCAGGCTGATGGTCAGCAGCCCGCGGTCGGTGGCGGAAACCAGCCTGTGGCCGTCCGGCATGATGACGGCCGGCGACGGGAGGTTGGGGATGCGGACGACGGACCCCGTGATGCGGTTGATGCCGTAGACGGACTCGCCGTAATTGCTCGCCACCAGCCTGTACCCCTCGACTGCGGCGCCAACGATGTTCCTGGGGACCTTGCCGGTGAGGTCGGTGTTGCCAATGGCGAGGGTGCCGTCGGCCTCCGGGTCGTTGTTGCCAACGAGGAGGCCGCTGCCCGGCGCCCAATCGAGCTGGACCAGCCGATTGCGGGGACGGTCGAGCACAAGGACGAAAATCGACTTCCCGTCGACGCCTGCTCCGGCCTTGGCGACGAGCAGCGCGCAGTCCTCGGGCGGGCTGTCCGAGATCACCACTTGAGATTGACGCTTGACCTCGGATTCAGGCTCGTCGTCGTGTTCCATGGGGTGCGGGCCGGCCTCCGTTCTCTCGATCGGCATAGCATGCGTCAGAGGCCCGCGGGGCGTTTCACCCGCGCCGTGGTCAGCTCCCCGTCCGGGGACGCTGCCAGACCGGCACGCCGATCATCTGGCCGCCGCCCCACCGCGTGGGCGGGGTCTGGAGTGTGAGGCGGTCTTCGGCGATCTCGAAGAAGCGCTCTGGCTGCTTCCTTCCCAGTTGGGAAACAGAGACTGCTCCACATGATGAACGACATAGCCGCCATCGGCGTCGAGTTCATAGGTGCGGAAATATTAGATACAGCCTGTGAAGTTCGCCTGGGCGTCTTCCGGCGTGGCCTTCGTCTGGTCGCCGCCGACGACTTCCGGACGCGCTGGCGCATGACATGGGATGAAAGCTGCCCCGTCTCCGTGTAGATCAGCGAGCCCTGCGCGTCGGGGCCGAACGGGCGGATGATCTCGCCCGCACTGTTCCGGACTTCGAACGAAGCCAGGCGTCAGGCCCCACGATGGCGTGCGGAGCGGAGCAAGTCTGAACGCTCACGGATCAGTCCCTCAGCTGCAAGAAACCCTCATAGGTCTCGACCGCCGGCGCTCCGGCAACCGCGTAGGCGGCAGGAATGCTGGCGGCGAGTTCCGAACTCACGGTATGCCTGCATCGACTGCGCCGAGTCCCAGACGTAGATCCCGCCATAGCTTTTGGGCTGGTCGAGCTTCACATAGTACTTCTGAAGCAGCCCCGGAATCTCCTTGAACTGAGCCAAGCGCTCTTTCGCCTTCGAAAACGCTTCCGCTTCCGTCAGTCTGGATTCGAACTTCACGAATTGCACGATCATTTTCGATCTCCATTGCTTGCTATGATGCGTGCATCGTTGCCTGTTCACGCGAGCAAGTAAATTGGCTATGTTTGCCAATGCTATTTGCAGAAACGCACAGGCCATCATGAAAGCTGATCCCGCCGAAAATCTCGCCGCCGAAACCGGTGCGCTGGAGTGGAGCGACCTCGCGGTGATCCTCGCCATCTGCCGATCGGAGAGCCTGTCGGGTGCCGCCCGAGCCCTTGGCCAGAATCACAGCACGGTCTTTCGAAAGATCAACGCCATCGAGAAGAAGACCGGCGTGCGGTTCTTCGAACGCTTCCCCCACGGCTATGTCATGACCGATGCCGGCCGGACGGCCATGCGCTATGCCGAGCGCGTCGAGAACGAATTCCACGCGCTCGGCCGGGAGGTCCTCGGCCAGGACACGCGCCTGCAAGGCCGGATTCGCGTCACTTGCCCGGAAGGCCTCGCCAGCGACCTCATGCCGGGCGTCATCGCGGAGTTTTGCCGCGCCAACTCCGGGCTTTCGATCGACATGGTCCCCGGCACCGGCGCCGCCGATCTGTCACGGCGCGAGGCCGAGGTGGCCATCCGGGCAACCGCCAAGCCGCCTGACGCCAGCTTCGGCAGGAAAATATGCGACTTCCGCTTCGCCCTTTATTCGAGTCCGGCCTACATCGACCGGAACGAGGGGTTGCCATTGCAGGATCACGACTGGTGCCTGATCGACGGCATCGTCGCCTGGCTTGTGCCGATGATCTGGAAACGGGAGGAGCACGGGGAGAGGAGGACGATCTTCAAAAGCCGGGCTTCGAAGGCGGTGCTCAACGCGGCGGCCGAAGGCATGGGGACCACGGCGATGCCCTGCTACCTTGGCGACGCTGACGACCGGCTGGTCCGCGTTTCCGGCACCATCGCGCATCTCGACATGGGGCTCTGGATTCTCACCCATCCCGATCTGCGGCAAACCGCGCGAGTGAGAACACTCATGGCGTTCCTGTACGAGGCTTTCGGTGCGCGGAAAGACCTGTTTGAAGGCAAGAAGGCGGCTGGGGGCGAAGATCGACTGATCTAGCCGGGGCGTTTCGCCCCAACAGTTCTCGACCTGCGCTCTTACTCCATCACCGTGAAGTCGTTGGCATCGGCGGCGCGCTTGCTGGCTGTTCGAATGCAAGGCGCTTCAGCCGCGTCGCGTGTTTTGTCCTCCGACGCCGAGCGCGATGAAGGTCTCCGCGTCCCTGACGTGATCTTCGATCCACGCTCAGACGGAAGGCTGGACAATCTCCACCCGGCAGTCGTCGCTTTTGAACATGAAGACGGCGGAGTCGTCAGCCTCGCCGGTCAGAAGATAGGTCGGATTCTCGCCGTATCGCGCGCTGATGAAGAAGGCATTGTCCGGCACGCCGGGGTTCATGTCGTCTTCGGCGCGGCCGTCGAGCAGAGTCCGCGCCTTCTGGTTCACCAGGTCCAGCTGGTCGGCATAGATCCAGAACTCGCTGTCATCGACCAGGCGCCCGGCGCGGTGACCGATAAGCGCCAGGATCGCCTTGTAGCTCGCTGGCAGGATGCCGTAGCGCCACTCCAACTCGGCGACCTCCTCGGGCGTGCAGCCTTGGATATCTTCCGGCCGCGCGACGCCGGAGGCAATCAACCTCTCCCTTGAGTCGGTCGCGCTCATGGATTGCTCCCTTCAACTCCCTGACGGTCGGCCCTCAAAGCTCCTTTCGAGAGCCGAGGCAGGTGGCACCTCTACGGAAATCCATAGCGGGAAGGCCGCCAAATCCACCTCATTAACCTACGGTTTAGCAAGTTCGCCGATCCTGCCGCAGGTGGGCTGATACATGGGATCGGACCGTGAGCGAGGAGGATCTTGCCAGCGTCGGCCAGATCGGGCTCGCGGAAGGAACGCGCCGGCTTGAGGACTCGACCGCGGGCTCGCTGGAGCGATCGAGCGGGAGTTCGGAAGCCGCCTCCGCTCCTCGCGCGCTGGATGCGGAGGGCGCTATCGATGCGTTCCTCCCGCCAGTTGGCTACCTGGAAAGCGGCCGCTACCCTGCTGCCTCTTCGATGCTCGACCTTGCGGTGGCGATCGACACCATCGACGACACGTTCGATGACGCCGGGGCTGGCGCGCCGGATATCGTGCCGCTGGGTGTTCCCACCATCAGGCCTCCCTCTCGTGACGACGCCCCCAGGCCGCTCACACGGAAGAATGGCCACCGCGGTCTGATCGTCACGATGATCGTGTGCGCGCTGCTGGCGACGGTCGGCTGGCACTTCGCGAACGTACCCGACGCCTGCCGGGCCTCCGACGAGGGCCAGCGCGACCTGGCCGACAGATTGGCCGCGGATACCGTGGCCCGGATCGTCACCGCCAAATCAAGCGGAGACGCGACCGCCAAGAACAAGCTTTCGAGCGCGACCGGGAGTGGGCAGTTCCTCGACGGCACCTGGCTCGACATGATCCGCGCCTACCGGTCGGACCTCGCCGGCCGGAGCGACACGGGAGATTCTCGACCTCAGGCGCGATCCGGACCTCGCACGCGAAATGGTTGCCCGTTTTGCGGAGCAGAACGCGGCCATGCTGCTGAGCCAGTGCCTGCCCGTGACGCCGGGCACGTTGTACCTCTCGCACTTCGCCGGGGGTGCCGGTGCGGCGGCGGTGCTGTCGGCACCCGAAAACGCCGACGCAGCCGCCACCATGGCAAGGGCGGATTCGACCGGGCGGACGACGCGCGAAATGATCGTCACGGCGAATCCGTTTCTCAAGAGCTTCACGGTCGCCGACCTCAAGCGCTGGGCCGACCGCAAGATGGGTGCCGCCGGAGGCGATCGCCTCTCGCGCATGTGAGGACGCAAGGCGGGGCCGGAAGGCCCATGGCTTTACCGGCAGCGCACCGTGTGACTGGTGCAGTGGCGTTTGAGGGGATAGGACGATTGACGTATCATGGCGGCATGCGACGCATCGTCGTCTTTCTGCTGATGCTCGGTTGCGGTTCCGCCAGCGCCGTCGAATTCCCGTTTTCCGGCATCTTCGGTTCGCCCGCCGCCTGCGACGCTCTCGCCCTTGGCGGGAAAGAGGCCGTCCTGCGCGGCGGCACCGCAGAAGACGGAACCCCGCTGCCGATCGACATCGAAGAAGACGACGGCTTCCTGCTGCTCGAGCCGTCGGGCCTCACGACCATCGATCTGACCTGCACGCTGGCGAAACTTGAGGGGACGCGGGCGACATTCGATTGCAGCGATGGCGAGCCATTGTCGGCGGTCGTCCTGGTGAGGGGCAACAGTACGATCGTATTCGACGCCGGCGACCCGAAATTCTTCCTGAAACGGTGCGCGCCCTAAACCCCGCACCATAAGTCCTGACGGGCCTTCCGTCGGGCTCGCCCGGCACGCGCCGCAGGCTGCGACGCAATGGCCATCGGCCTTGCCGCACACGCGGCGGCGACAATATTCGGATTCATGACCGACACCACCTCGCCAGCCACGCCCGCTTCGCCCGCCGAGGCTGACCGGGCAGACGCCACCCGGCGTGACTTCCTCTACATCGCCACCGGCGCGATGGCCGTCGCCGGAACGGCGTTCGTCGTCTGGCCGCTCATCGACCAGATGGAGCCGGATGCGAATGTCCGCGCGCTCGGCGAGCCGCTGAGCGTCGATCTCTCCAGCCTGCAGCCGGGCGAGCAGGTTCTGGTGCGGTGGCAGTCGAAGCCGATCTTCATCGTCCGGCGCACACCCGCGGCATTGGACGAGCTCAAGAAGCCGAGTCTGCTCGACCGGCTCCGCGATCCAAACTCCGACCAGCGGCAGCAGCCGTCCTACGCCAAGAACTGGTCGCGGTCGGTCAAGCCGGAATATCTGGTTCTGGTCGGCATCTGCACCCATCTCGGCTGCATTCCGGAATACACGCCGGGCGTGGGAGCGGTCGGCCCCGACTGGCCGGGCGGTTACTTTTGCCACTGTCACGGCTCGAAATACGATCTGGCCGGACGGGTATTCCAGGGCGTGCCGGCGCCGCTGAACCTGCCGGTCCCGCCATACGACTTCGAAAGCGACACCTCGATTATCATCGGCAAGAACCCGCCGGGGAGCTCGTTCTCGCTGTCTGAGGTCGAGGCGCTCTGAGCCTGACGCAGCGTGCGCGGGGGCGCTCGGTTTCCGATCTGGCAATTCAGGCAAACACGCCGTATCCCGTCTTCGGGGAGGACGCACGTCGCGTTATGCATGGGATCCGCGACCCGCGCCGAAGGGGGGAACCGTGCCGCAGGCACCGACGGGAGAGATACCGCGCCCCATCCTCTATGATCGTCAACATCGTGTTCTACGTGCTCGGTGCAACGGCCTCGCGGCTCGCCGTCCCGAGGATCGGCACCGATCGTCCGATCCTCTTTGCGCTCATCGCTTATGCGGCAGCCGTCATGCTCTTATTCGTTCTCGACCTCGCCGCTACGACGATGAACGCCTTCACCGTCCTGTTGCCGACGTGCGTCTTCATCTTCGGCGCCGGCATGGTCAGCCCCGCAGCGAATACCGGGGCGATGACCCTCTTCAGGGACAAGGCTGGCGCGGTGACAGCCGTCGTCGGGTTCTCGATCGCTGTTGGCGGCGCGATCTTCAGCGGAGCGCTTTCGGCCGTCCACATCACGCGCCTGGCCGAACTCGGCGCCTATGTCGGGGCGAGCGCGCTGGTTTCCTTCGTCCTCTATGTGACGCTGCTTCGACAAACCGCCGGTCCGGCCGCACCGGAACCCGCGCGCTGAGCCGGCTCGCGGCGCTCAAGAGGCGAGCCTCCATGCCTGTGGACATGACGGGCGGCGTCTTATAGGGGATTCGAGGGGCCCGCCTCATCCGATCGGCCGATCCGCAGCGGCTGTGGCCCGACGGCGGATGGCGGGAGCGACGCGCAGGCTCTCCCGGCAGAGGAAACATCGAATGGCACGCATCGTTATCACCGGCGCGAACCGCGGCATTGGCCTGGCGCTCGCCCGCGCCTATGTGGATCGGGGCGACACGGTCGTCGCCGCCGTCCGCACAACATCGGAGGCGCTCGACGCACTCGAAGCGGAGGTGCATGAGGGGGTCGACGTCGGCAACGACGCGGCGGTCCAGCACTTCGCCAACTCGCTAGCCGGGGGCTCGGTGGACGTCCTCATCAACAATGCGGGCATCCATTCCTCCGAGACGCTCGACGATCTCAACTTCGATCGGATCCGGCGCCAGATGGAGATCAACACCTACGGGCCCCTCCGCGTCACCCGCGCCATCCTGCCGCGGCTCACAGAAGGCTCCAAGGTGGTGATCGTCACCTCCCGCAGCGGCTCGATCGGCGACAACGGCTCCGGCGGCACCTACGGCTACCGGATGTCGAAGGCGGCGGTGAACATGGCCGGCGTCGACCTTGCCATCGATCTCGAGCCGAAGGGGATCGCGGTGCTTCTCCTCCATCCCGGCATGGTGCGCACCGACATGGGCGGCGGGCCGGGCGCGGTCGAGGCGGTCGACGCGGCGGCGCGCATGGTGGCGCGGATCGACGAACTGTCGGTTCAGACGACGGGCAAGTTCCTCCACGCCGAGGGATACGAGCTGCCGTGGTAGGTGGCTGACGCGTCCGTTTCTTGCGGCGTCCTTCGAGGCTTCGCTTTGCGAAGCCCGAGGCTCGAAGGACACAAGCCATCGTCAGTCGGAACCGCCGCGGCGGGGCAATAAAGCCGCTCACGCCGGCTTGCCGGCGACCATCATGTAGTTGACGTCGGTGTCGGACGAGAGGCGCCAGCGGTCGGCGAGCGGCACGTAGACGACGCCGGTCTCGTCGCGCCGCGTCAGGCCGGCGGCGCGGAAGGCGGCCGCCAGTTCGGACGGGGTGACCAGTTTGTCATAGCTATGGGTGCCGCGCGGCAGCCAGCGCAGCACGTACTCGGCGCCGACGATGGCAAGCGCGAAGGCCTTCAGCGTGCGGTTGATGGTCGAGGCGATGAGGAGGCCGCCGGGCCGGACCAGGCTTGCGGCGGATTCGACGAAGAGCGGGACGCTGGCGACGTGCTCGACCACCTCGAGGATAAGCACGACATCAAACGCTGCGCCCTTGGCCGCGAGCGTCTCGGCGGTGGTGTCGCGATAGTCGATGGCAAGGCCGTTTTCCGCCGCGTGGTGGCGGGCGACGGCGATATTTTCCGATGACGGATCAATGCCGGTGACCGTCGCGCCCATGCGGGCGAGAGGCTCGGAGACGAGTCCGGCGCCGCAGCCGATGTCGAGGATGGCGAGCCCGTCGAGGGCACGCGGATCCTTGGGATCGCGGCCAGTGCCGTCCCGCCGGAAATGGGCGCAGATCTGGTCCTTGATGAAGGCGAGGCGGACGGGATTGAGCCGGTGGAGCGGGCGCATCGGCCCTTCGGGGTCCCACCATTTTTCGGCCATTGCCGAGAAACGGGCGACTTCGTCGCGGTCGATGGTGGTGGCGGCGGACATGGCCGGGAACGCTAGGGCAAGTTTCGCCGTTTCGCCACCGGCAAAAAGCGGCCTATCGTCGTCGGCCGTTGCGGGCCGGCCGCCATGTCGCTAAGAAGGCGCGCCTTTTCCGGCGACGAGAGCGGGTGGCCCACACACAATGGCACGGCTGGTGATGAAATTCGGCGGCACGTCGGTCGCCGATATCGACCACATCCGCAATGTCGCCCGCCACGTCAAACGTGAGGTCGACGCCGGCCACGAGGTCGCCGTGGTGGTCTCCGCCATGGCCGGAACCACCAACCAGCTTGTGGCATGGACCAGGGCCGCCTCGCGGCTCCACGACGCGCGCGAATACGACACCGTGGTGGCGGCCGGCGAACAGATCACCTGCGGGCTGCTGGCCATCGTCCTCCAGGACATGGGGGTCAATGCCCGCTCCTGGCTCGGCTGGCAGATCCCGATCCGCACCGACGCGGCCCACGGCGCCGCCCGCATCGCCGACATCAACGGCGCGATCCTCGTCGAGCGCATGGGCCAGGGGCAGGTGGCGGTGATCGCCGGGTTCCAGGGGATCGGGCCGGACAACCGCGTCTCGACCTTCGGCCGCGGCGGCTCCGACACCACCGCCGTCGCCATCGCCGCGGCGGTCGGGGCGGATCGCTGCGACATCTACACCGACGTCGACGGCGTCTACACCACCGATCCGCGGATCGTGCCGAAGGCGCGGCGGCTGCCGCGCGTCTCCTACGAGGAAATGCTGGAGATGGCCTCGCTCGGCGCCAAGGTGCTGCAGGTCCGCTCGGTCGAGATGGCGATGGTGCACGGGGTGCGGACCTTCGTGCGCTCGAGCTTCACCGATCCCGAGGCGCCGGAGCTCATCGGCTGCGACGAGCCGCCCGGAACACTGATCTGCGACGAGGACGAGATCGTGGAAAAGAAAGTCGTTACCGGCATCGCCTATTCCAAGGACGACGCCCAGATTTCGCTCCGCCGGGTGGCCGACAAGCCGGGAGTGGCGGCGGCCGTGTTCATGCCGCTCGCCGAGGCGAACATCAACGTCGACATGATCGTCCAGAACATCTCCGAGGACGGCTCGCTGACCGACCTCACCTTCACCGTGCCGATCGTCGATTTCGATCGGGCGCAGCAGGTGCTGGAGGTGTCGCGGGAGCGAATCGGCTATCAGGTCAAGCAGGGCTCGACCGACGTCGCCAAGATCTCGATCATCGGCATCGGCATGCGGAGTCATGCCGGCGTCGCGGCCGAGGCCTTTCAGGCACTGGCGGCACGCGGTATCAATATCCGGGCGATCACGACCTCCGAAATCAAGATCTCGATGCTGATCGATGCCTCCTATACCGAGCTTGCGGTACGGACTTTGCATTCGCTATACGGGCTCGACAACAACTGACGGGGCGCTCGGACAAGCGTCCAAGAGGCCGCCGACGGCGCTCGCCGCGGCTCGAAAAAGTCCGATAGGATAGCGGATCATGCGGGGTCCACCCGCCGGGCCGCGCGTCCTGCTCCGCCGCTTGCGCGAAATCATGGCGGAGCCGATCAGCGCGCAGGACCGGCTCGACAAGATCGTGACGCAGATCGCGGCCAACGTGGTGGCCGAGGTGTGCTCGGTCTATGTCCTCAGGTCGGACGGGGTGCTCGAGCTCTACGCCACCGAAGGCCTGAAGCGCGAAGCGGTCCACCACGCGGAGCTGAGGATCGGGCAGGGCCTGGTCGGCACCATCGCCGCCGAGGCGCGGCCGCTCAACCTGCCCAACGCCCAGTCGCATCCGGCCTATCGCTACCTGCCGGAGACGGGCGAGGAGATCTACTCCTCATTCCTCGGGGTGCCGATCCTCAGGGCCGGCCGGACGCTCGGCGTGCTGGTCGTCCAGAACCGGACGCACCGCACCTATTATGACGAGGAAGTGGAGGCGCTTCAGACGACGGCCATGGTGCTTGCCGAGATGCTGGCGGTCGGCGAACTGGAGCGGCTGGCTCAGCCGGGCACGCTCCTTGACCTCAAGCGGCCGATCACCATCGCCGGCGTCGGCCTTTGCGAGGGGGTCGGCCTCGGCCATGTCGTCCTGCACGAGCCGCGAGTGGTGGTGACGGCGCTGATCGCCGAGGATGCCGATGCCGAGATGACCAGGCTCGACGCGGCGATCGCCAGCCTCAGGCTGTTCGTCGACGACATGCTGTCGCGCGACGACATCGCCGAAACCGGCGAGCACCGCGAGGTGCTCGAGGCCTATCGCATGTTCGCCCACGATCGCGGCTGGGTGCGGCGGATGAACGAGGCGATCCGCAACGGGCTGACCGCCGAGGCGGCGGTCGAGAAGGTGCAGAGCGACACCCGGGCGCGATTGCAGCGCCAGACCGACCCGTTCCTGCGCGACCGGCTCCACGATTTCGACGATCTCGCCAACCGCCTGCTCCGGGTGCTGATGAACAAGGCGCACGGGCCGTCCGGCCCCGAGCTGCCCCGCGACGCAATCATCGTCGCCCGCACCATGGGGGCGGCCGAGCTGCTCGACTACGACCGCGAGCGGGTGCGCGGGCTGGTGCTCGAGGAAGGCGGGCCGACCAGCCATGTGACCATCGTCGCCCGGGCGATCGGCATCGCCTCGGTGGGCCGGGCGACCAACGTCGTGTCGCTGGTCGAGAACGGCGATCCGATCATCGTCGATGGGCTCGTCGGCGAGGTGCATATCCGGCCGCCGGCCGACGTCGAGGCGGCCTATGCCGAAAAGGTCCGCTTCCGGGCGCGCCGCCAGGAGCAGTACCGGCTCTTGCGCGACAAGCCGGCGGTGACCCTCGACAGAGAGCGCGTCAGGCTCCTGATGAATGCCGGGCTGGTCGTCGACCTGCCGCATCTCGCCGAATCGGGCGCCGAGGGGATCGGCCTCTTCCGCACCGAGCTGCAGTTCATGATCGCGGCGCGGATGCCCAAGCTCGGCGAGCAGAAGGCCTTCTACAGCACGGTGCTCGATGTGGCCGGCGAGCATCCCGTCACCTTCCGCACCCTCGACATCGGCGGCGACAAGGTGCTGCCCTATCTCAGGACCGCCCAGGAGGAGAACCCGGCGCTCGGCTGGCGGGCGATCCGGCTCGGCCTCGACCGGCCGGGGCTCTTACGCATGCAGCTCCGCGCCCTGCTCCAGGCCGCCGCCGGGCGCGAGCTCCGCATCATGCTGCCGATGGTCACCGATCTCTGGGAAATCACCGAGACGCGCGAACTGATCGATCGCGAGATCGCCCACATGCGGCGCCACGGTCACGAGGAGCCGACCCGGCTTTTGATCGGCGCCATGGTCGAGGTGCCGTCGCTGCTTGTGGCAGCTTGACGGGCTGGTGAAGCTGGTCGATTTCATCTCTGTCGGGTCGAACGACCTGCACCAGTTCATGACCGCCAGCGACCGCGGTAACATCATGGTCGCCGGGCGCTTCGACCCGCTGTCACGGCCGTTCCTCAGGGCATTGCGGCAGATCGTCAAGGCTGCCGGGGAAGCCAAGCTGCCAGTGACGCTCTGCGGGGAAATGGCCGGCAGCCCGCTGGCGGCGATGGCGCTGATCGGCCTCGGCTACCGGTCGCTGTCGATGTCGGCGGCGGCGATCGGTCCGGTGAAGGCGATGACTCTGGCGCTCGACGCGGGCAAGGTCGCCCGATGCGTCGAGACGCTGCTCGCCGACGGCGCAGCGAAAGAGGGGGTGCGCACGGCGCTCGCCGATTTCGCCGTCGCCGAAGGGATTCCGTTCTGAGCGGGCAAGTCGGCGGAGCGGCCCTGGAGGCGCGGGATCGATGCGTCGGACGCTCCGTGGCCGCGTCTGTTTTCGAGGCAGGGCTTCACATGGTTGCCGCGGCCACCAACATGTGTCGCGCTTGCGACGGTCGAAATGCTATCAACGGTCATGATCCCGAACGAGAAAATCGACGCCCTGATCTCCCGCGTTCAGTCCATCGACGCCAGGCTGGCGACGCCGCTTGATCGCGAGACGCTGGTCAAGCTCAGCCGCGAGCGCGCCGAACTGGAGCCGGTCTACGAGGCGGCCAGCGAGCTCCGCGCGGCGATCCGCGAACGGGAGGGGCTGGAGGCGCTGCTCGCCGATCCGGAAATGGCCGATCTTGCCGGCGACGAGGCCGAGGGGCTCGACACGCGGATCGAGGACCTGACCGAGAAGGTGCGGTTCCTGCTTCTGCCGAAGGACGCTGCCGACGAGAAAAGCGCCATCGTCGAGATCCGGGCCGGCACCGGCGGCGACGAGGCGGCGCTGTTCGCCGGCGATCTGTTCCGCATGTACCAGCGCTATGCCGAGCTTCATCGCTGGAAGGTCGAGGTGCTGTCGGAGAGCGAGGGCGACGCGGGCGGCTACAAGGAGATCATCGCCAACGTCTCGGGCAAGGGGGTGTTCGCCCGGCTGAAGTTCGAGTCCGGCGTCCACCGGGTGCAGCGGGTTCCGGCGACCGAGGCAAGCGGGCGCATCCATACCTCGGCCGCGACGGTCGCCGTGCTGCCGGAGGCCGAGGACGTCGACGTCGCCATCAAGCCGGAGGATATCCGCGTCGACACAACACGGGCCTCGAGCGCCGGCGGCCAGCATGCCAACACCACCGATTCCGGCATCCGCATCCTGCATATCCCGACCGGGATCATCGTCACGGCGGTGTCGCGGTCGCAGCACCAGAACCGTGCGCAGGCGATGCAGATGCTGCGCGCCCGGCTCTACGACCTCGAGCGGCAGAACGCCGAGGACGAACGCGCCGCCGCGCGGCGGGGGCAGGTCGGCACCGGCGACCGCTCGGAGCGCATCCGCACCTACAACTTCCCGCAAGGGCGGGTGACCGACCACCGGATCAACCTCACCCTCTACAAGCTCGAACGAGGTCCTTGCCGGCGAGGCGCTCGACGAAATCATCGACGCGCTGATCACCGATCACCAGGCGAGCCTACTGGCGGCGGAGGCGGCGGAATGACTGTCGTCGCCGCCGCGACGACGGCGACGGTCGGCGCCCTCCGCCGCCGGGTTGCCGCCAGCCTCGCCGCCGCATTCAAAGCCGACGGCCGCGACGGGACGCCGCGATCTCGATGCACGGTCCATTGTCGGCCATGCGATCGGCTGCGGGGCGAGCGAGGTAGTGCTTCGCGACGCGGCGGCGATCGCGCCCGGCGTCGAGGCGGCGGCGTTGGCCATGGCGGCGGCGCGGATCGCCGGCGCGCCGGTCGCCCGGCTGGTCGGCGAGAAGGAGTTCTGGAGCCTGCCGCTTCGGCTGTCGGCCGATACCCTGGTTCCGCGGCCGGACACCGAGACGCTGGTCGAGGCGGCGCTTGCCGCGGTGAAAGCCGCCGGCCGGAGCGAGGATCGGCTCACCATCCTCGATCTCGGCACGGGATCCGGGGCCATCCTGCTCGCGCTGCTCGACGAACTGCCGGCGGCGACCGGGGTCGGCGTCGACATCGCCCAGGGGGCTGTCCGGACGGCGCGCGACAATGCCGGGCGACTCGGCCTCGGTGCGCGCGCCCGCTTCGTCGTCGGCGATTGGGCCTCGGCAATCCGCGGGCGATTCGACCTAGTGGTCGCCAATCCTCCCTACCTGCGGTCGGCCGAAATCGGTGCCCTGCCGGTTGAGATCAGGGACCATGATCCCTATCTATCGCTCGACGGCGGCGAAGACGGGCTGTCCTCGTGCCGGATGATATTGGATTCGCTCGACGGATTGCTGGCACCAGGCGGCGCGGCGTTCGTCGAAGTCGGAACTGGACAGGCAAACAGCATCGTCGCCATGAGCCGGCAAAACGGATACACTGGCGCCATTCATTGCGATCTGGCGGGAATCGAGCGCGTGATCCAGTTGCAGCCGACAACCTCAAATTTTGACTTGGAAATCGATCGCGAACCGGATACGGTCCGCTCGCCGTAGAAAGCGGGCAAGATCCATCGCGGCGGTCATGGGCGTAGGCCGGTGACATCGGGGGCTGGGAGATATTCCCAACCGACGAAGCGCGATCGTGGATATCGTCCGTCTGTTCGGACCATTCGCCAGTCGTACGGACGGACCGAGCTTAGCGGGGACCCCCCGCTCGGGAAACCTTGACCGGGTGAGTCAACGTCGAAAGAGGCCATTTGCCGGTCCCGCAATGTCGAGACCGGATCGGGTTTCCAGGCAGTGCTGCCATAGCGTGGCGCAGCTTGGCGAGTAAGTGGATTCGCGGACCGTTCGGAGGCAGGAAGAGAACCGTCGATGAGGCAAGGACAGCAAAGCAAGCGCATGCGCGGACGAAGCCGGAAAGGGCCGAATCCCCTGACGCGTTCGTATGAGAGCAACGGTCCGGACGTGAAGATCCGGGGAACCGCGCTTCACATCGCAGAGAAATACGCCCAGCTCGCCCGTGACGCCCAGGCTTCCGGCGACCGCGTGCACAGCGAGAACCTTCTCCAGCACGCCGAGCACTATTTCCGCATCGTCGCGGCGGCCCAGGCGCAGATGCCCCAGCCGCAGCAGACCCCCCGCAACGAGGGGGACGGCGGCGACGAGGACGAGTATCGCGGTAACGGCCAGGACCGCCAGCAGGGACGCCCGGACGGCCAGCCGAACCGCCAGCGGGACGAGCAGCCGGCATTCGGTCTTTCCGATCCCCAGCCCTATGTGAACGGCAACGGGGAGGACCGTTCCGAAGACGAGGCGGGGGACCGCGCGGAAGAAAACCGGCCCGAACAGACCGCGCGCGAGCAGGGCGATAGCGGCGGCGGCAGCCGGTCGCGTCGCCGCCGCCCCTACCGGGACCGCTCGGCCGACCAGAACAACCAGCCGCCGCAGGCCACCGCCGCGCCGCAGGCCACCGCCACGCCGCAGGCGGCGGAAGAGGCGGCCGAGGCTTCCGCCGGCGACGACTGAGCGTCCGCGCCCGCCGCCATCCCAACCGTTAGCGATATTCAGCTGTGCCGGGCGCGTTCCGGCAAAGGATCTCGCGGTTGTAGGCGCTGTTCGGCCGGGGCGGCGCCACGCCCCACTGGGCGGTGCCGTCCATGACCGGGGCGGGCGTCGAATAGGTCAGCACCCGCGGACATTTGACGCCCTTGTCCCGGCACTCCTTGTCGTAGGCCATCAGGGTGCGGTGGCCGGCGCTCAGCGAGATGTAGCCGAAATTGATGTCATCGGGGCTGGGGTCCTCGACGACGTAGCGGTCGTGGTTCATGCCAACATTGTGGCCGATCTCGTGGGCGAAGCTGTAGTTGCCCGCGGCGCACCGGCGGTCGGTGACTGAGAAGGCATAGTCGGCGCTGTCGAGGTAGCCGGGCTCGTCCATCCAGCCGATGCCGCAGGCGTCGCCCTTTCCCTCGACGATCAGATGGACGATGTCCGCCTTGTACTGGTCGCGGAGGGCCGGGATCGATTCGAAATAGCCGGGCTCCCTGCCGCTCAGCCGCTCGAGATCGACGCCGAGATTGTCGCCCTCGATGTAGTCGACCTCCTGGCTGTGCACCAGATGAACGTCGACGTTGAAGTTGTCGCTGATGAAGGCCTGGGCGAGCTGGGTCATCGCTTCGGCAACGACGACGTTCATGTCCTGGTGCGCCGCGGTCGCCGGGGTGTAGAGGACCATGACGTCGATCGAGCCCCGGTCGCCGGCGTCGGCGACATCGCAAAGCGTTTTATTGAGCATGCTGCGGTCGTTGCGGCGCGGAAAATCCGGCCGTAATACGTCGCCTTCTTCCGGGAAGCCTTCGGTCCTCACCTCGACGATGGCATGGGTGTTCCCCGGCCCGGCGGGCATGATCCGGTAGCGTCCCGAGCGGGTCTGGATATCGCCGGTGACCTTGCCGTCCTTGACGACGAGATAGCAGTGGTCGGTCGCATCGCCGCCGGCCGTCGTGCCGCGCATCACCTGGACGTCGTTCTGTGCCTGGTCGGAGGTGAGATCGCAGGTCACCACGCCGCCGCCGGGCAGCGCAATGCGCATGCGGCCTGGCGCGCCGCCTGAGCGGAGACTGCGGCCGGCCGCCGGCGTCAGGCTGAAATGCGCGACTGCGCCGACGGTGCCGGGCAGCATGCCGAGCGCCTCGGCGTCGGCGGGCAGGCCCTGGCGGTTGCCGCCGCCGGAGGTGTCGAAGAGGTCGATGGTGTCCGATTCCTGGGCCCATGCCGCCTGTCCGGCGGCGGCCACGACGATGAAGGCAACGGAAAGACCAAGGGTCCTGGCAAGGCGCATGGCTGAGCATCTCCCGATGTCGGGCGCGGGAATGCGCCCGGGTTTGCTTCGGCCCGCCCTCGTTCCCGCATCGGCCGATCGCATCAAAACATAGCAGAATCCGGCTTGTTGCGATCCAGCCCGCGGAGCGGGCCGGTAAGCCAAAGCAGGACGGCGGAATTGTGACGCCTGGCCTGCGGCGGCCGCATCGGGAGGGGCCGGAAAGCCCTCGAAGAAGGGCCGGAAGGGATGGCGAATCTCGGCGCATTGGATCGGATTCGGCCCCTTTTTTCACCGCTCCCTGACCCCCATATGATTTCTGGCTGGCGCGCCTTCCGGGGGCGTCAGGGGATAGATTTTTGCGAACGAGCCTTCCACGCCGAAACCGGGTGGGGAGCTTGGGTCAGGAGGGAAAATTGAACTTCGACACCTATACGGAGCGGGCCCGGGGATTCATTCAGTCCGCACAGACGGGGGCCCTGGCCGCCGGCCACCAGCAATTCACCCCCGAACACATTCTGAAGGTCCTGCTCGACGATCCGGAGGGCCTCGCGGCCGGCCTGATCCAGCGCGCCGGCGGCGATGCCCGCCAGGCGCTCGCCGCGACCGAGCGGGCGCTGGAGGCGATGCCCAAGGTGAGCGGCGGCTCCGGGCAGATCTACCTCGCCCAGCCGACCGCGAAGGTATTCGACACCGCCGAGAAGATCGCCAAGAAGGCCGGCAACTCCTTCGTAACGGTGGAGCGGCTACTCCTTGCGCTGGCGATGGAGAAGGACGCCAAGACGGCGGAAATTCTCGCCGGCGCCGGGGTGAACCCGCAATCGCTCAATGCGGCGATCGAGGAGATCCGCAAGGGTCGCACCGCCGATTCCGCCTCGGCCGAGAGCCAGTACGACGCCTTGAAGAAATACGCCCGCGACCTCACGGAGGACGCTCGGGACGGCAAGCTCGATCCGGTGATCGGGCGCGACGAGGAAATCCGCCGCACCATCCAGGTGCTCGCCCGCCGCACCAAGAACAACCCGGTGCTGATCGGCGAGCCCGGCGTCGGCAAGACGGCGATCGCCGAGGGGCTGGCGCTGAGGATCGTCAACGGCGACGTGCCGGAGAGCCTCAAGAACAAGCGGCTCTTAGCCCTCGACATGGGTGCCCTGATCGCCGGCGCCAAGTATCGCGGCGAGTTCGAGGAGCGGCTGAAGGCCGTGCTGTCGGAAATCCAGGCGGCGGAAGGCGAGATCATCCTCTTCGTCGACGAGATGCACACGCTGGTCGGTGCCGGCAAGGCGGAAGGGGCGATGGACGCCTCCAACCTCCTCAAGCCGGCGCTGGCGCGCGGCGAGCTGCACTGCGTTGGCGCCACCACGCTCGACGAGTACCGCAAATATGTCGAGAAGGACGCCGCACTCGCCCGGCGCTTCCAGCCGGTCTTCGTCGACGAGCCGACGGTGGAGGACACCATCTCGATCCTGCGCGGTCTCCGCGAGAAGTACGAGCTTCACCACGGCGTGCGGCTGACCGACTCGGCGCTGGTCGCCGCAGCGACCCTCTCCAACCGCTACATCACCGACCGCTTCCTGCCCGACAAGGCTATCGACCTCGTCGACGAGGCGGCAGCGCGGCTCCGCATGCAGGTGGATTCCAAGCCGGAGGCGCTTGACGAGCTGGACCGCCGCATCATCCAGCTCAAGATCGAGCGCGAGGCCCTCAACAAGGAGACCGATCAGGCGTCGAAGGACCGCCTGAAGCGGCTGGAGAAGGAACTCGCCGACCTTGAAGAGCAGAGCCAGGCGATGACCCAGCGCTGGATGGCGGAGAAGGAGAAGCTGGTCGCCGCCACCAAGCTCAAGGAGCAGCTCGACCAGGCGCGCATCGACCTCGACCGCGCGCAGCGGTCCGGCGATCTCGCCAAGGCGGGCGAGCTTGCCTATGGCGCCATCCCGCAGCTTGAGAAGCAGCTCGCCGAAGCGGAAGAGAAAGGCCGCGAGGCCGGCGACTTGGTCGAGGAGGCGGTGACGCCCGATCATATCGCCCAGGTGGTGTCGCGGTGGACCGGTATCCCGGTCGACAAGATGCTCGAGGGCGAGCGGGAGAAGCTCCTGCGCATGGAGGACGAGCTTGCCAAGCGGGTCGTCGGCCAGGCGGAAGCCGTGCACGCGGTGTCGACCGCGGTCCGTCGGGCGCGCGCCGGCCTGCAGGATCCCAACCGGCCGATCGGCTCGTTCATGTTCCTCGGCCCGACCGGCGTCGGCAAGACGGAGCTGACCAAGGCGCTTGCCGCCTTCCTGTTCGACGACGAGACGGCGATGGTTCGCATCGACATGTCGGAGTTCATGGAAAAGCACTCCGTGGCCCGGCTGATCGGCGCGCCGCCCGGTTATGTCGGCTACGAAGAGGGCGGCACGCTCACCGAGGCGGTGCGCCGGCGGCCTTATCAGGTGATCCTGTTCGACGAGGTCGAGAAGGCGCATGGCGACGTGTTCAACGTGCTGCTGCAGGTGCTCGACGACGGGCGCCTCACCGACGGACAGGGCCGCACGGTCGACTTCCGCAATACCCTGATCGTCATGACCTCCAATCTCGGCAGCGACTATCTCGCCAATCTCGGCGAGGATCAGGACGTCGACGCCGTCCGCGACATGGTGATGGGCGTCGTGAGGGCCCATTTCCGCCCCGAATTCCTCAACCGGCTGGACGACATCATTCTCTTCCACCGGCTGAAGCGGAGCGAGATGGGCGCCATCGTCGATATCCAGCTGACGCGCCTGCAGAAGCTGCTCGACGACCGCAAGGTCACGCTCGACCTCGATGAATCGGCGCGGGAATGGCTGGCCGAGAAGGGGTACGATCCGGCCTACGGGGCGCGGCCGCTCAAGCGGGTCATCCAGCGCCAGGTGCAGGACCCGCTGGCCGACAAGATCCTCGCCGGCGAGATTCCGGATGGCTCGGTGGTCAAGATCACCGGCGGCACCGACAAGCTCCTCTTCCTGCCGCGCGTCGAGGGCGGCAAGGCGAAGGGGAAGGCGGCCTAGGCATCGCGGTACGAGGACAAAGAGAGGCCCGGTTCTGCCGGGCCTTTTCTTTTTGCGGTCGGATGGGTTGCGGCGGAGACGGCATCCGATATGGATCGAGGATGCGATCGGGAAGACAGTACTCGCCCGGTCGGATACAGCGATAACTCCGGAATTTGCCGCGCTCATGCGGTGGATCAAACGGCAAGCGGCCCGATAGCTCCGAGGGCTCAGTTGGTCGAGGCGACCTTGGTCGGGACAACCTCGTTGCCGAGCAGATCGTCGATGCGCTGGCGCTCGCGTTCGAACGAAGCCAGCATCTCGTTGTCGAGGACGCGGCCGCGCGGCAGGCGGATGCGCAGCGGGTCGACCGGCTTGTGGTTGATGCGGATCTCGAAATGGAGGTGCGGTCCGGTCGACAGTCCGGTCGAGCCGACATAGCCGATGACCTGTCCCTGACGGACCCGCACCCCCGGCCGGATGCCCTTGGCGAAGCCGGTCTGATGGCCGTAATAGGTTTCGTAGCCGTTGGTGTGCTTGATGACGATCAGATTGCCGTAGCCGGAATTCCGGCCGGCCTTCTCGATGACGCCGTTGCCGGCCGCGAGGATCGCGGTGCCGCGCGGCGCCGCGTAGTCGACGCCGGTGTGGAGGATCCGGCGGCCGAGAATCGGGTGACTGCGGTAGCCGAAGCCGGAGGTGATGCGGCCGTTGGGGACAGGCTTGCGGATGAGGAACTTCTTGGCGCTGCGACCGTCCTCGTCATAGTAGTCGACAATGCCGTCGTCCGGAGTGCGGAAGCGGTAGAAACGCTTGGTGACGCCGTTAAGCGTCAACGATGCAAACAGGATTTCCGGCTCGGCGGCGTCGGGATCGGGGTCGTCGCCGGGCAGCGAATGGAAGACTTCCAGCGTGTCGCCGGGGGTTATCCGCGCCTGGAAATCGACGTCGAAGGCGAAGATGCGGATGAGCCGGTTGATGAGCGACTTTGGCACCTGCTGTTCGAGCGCCGTCCGGTAGACCGCTTCATAGACCTTCGGCAGCGTCCCGTGGCTCTCGGTCGGGGCCTCGGCGATCGCATCCATGCCGAGCGACGGCGCGTCGCTTCGGCGGAAGGTGTTGTCGTCGGTTCGCGCGACCGTCGCCTGATGGGCGCCGTCGTCGTAGATGCTCACCCGGACCGGAACCGGGTCGGAGCCTTGCCCTTCGAGGTCAGTTGCGTAGGCTAGCCGGACCTTCTGGCCGACATGCATACTGTTGAGGTCGACGAGGTCGGACAAGGCCGCGATGATGGCGTCGCCGTCGCGGTCGGACACGCCGCTGTCGTTGAGAAGCGACCGGAAGGTCTGTCCCTTGGCGACTGCGACGATCTTCTCGTTGGCGCCATCGGCTGGAACATCGTCGGCCGAGTTCTTGACGACGTTCGAGACGTTCTCCGGAACGATGCTGACACCAAGGGCATTAAAGGGATCGCTCTCGTCGACGATGTCGCCGCCGCCGTCATTTGAATCGATATAGGCAAGAGCGGCAGCGTCGGTGGCGCCGTCACCATCAAGGGAAGCGCGGACGAGCGCCTCGGCCTCGTCGGTGGCGGGTGCGTCGGCGGCGTCGATATCGGTGGTGCCGAGCGGGAAGTCGCTCACCTTGACCGACACCTCGCCATCGACGTTGGCGCCGTAGAACTGGTCGTCGCCCGTGCCCGGGTCGCCGGTTGCGGGCTGGTCCGGCGCGGAGGTGTCGGCGAAAATGCGTAAGGCGTCGTAGGCGGGAATCTGACTGTCGACCTCGGATTCACGGGCCGACAGCGTCGCGGTGATCTTGGCGAACGGCCTGAGCTTGATGAAGTCCCGCTCGCCCTGTTTGGTGACGGTGCTCACCTGGAGAATCTGGCGGCTCGACACCTCCTCGCGGAGCGGCTGGATGCGGTCGCCCTTTTGGCCGAAAGCAATGCCGGCCGGCACCTCGGGAGAGGCGCTCTCCGTGTTGTCGGGGAGTTCGACGAACTGATGCGGATTGGAAAGCGCGGCCATCAGGGCTCCGCCCATCAGGAAGATGGAGGTGAAGCCCGTCAGGATCGTTCCGGAAAGCCATCGGATGCTTACCGAACGCCGGATGGGGGCGTCGTCGGTTTCGTCGCTGACGACGAGGGGCGGCTCGAGACCGAGGTCGACGCTGCCGTCGCCGTCGCCCCGCATCGCCGTGCCAAGAAGCGTCGGCCCCCTCACAATCGTCCTCTTCCCCGGAAAAAAGACCCCGACATTCGCGCTTGCGCACCCCTCGGACGATCCCGGTCGAACCACCCGTTTTCCCGTCGCCCGCGGCCGAATCGACGGCCACCAGCCGAGACAAATAATTCGCCCGCATTCTTGGCACTAATATGGCTGGTCTGACAACCGCCTATCGCGCTCGGATGGTGCCTATGGGAAGCCGGCGAATTTGTTCTTCACAGGTGTTGACAGGGGCGGACGCCCACCCCTATATACGCCGTCACGCGAGGGCGGCAGCGCCGGTTCTGGTGATGTCTTGCGCCTCGGCTCTCTCTGCTCGCAGTCAGTGAGACGCAAAATTCGCTCCGGCGAATGTCTCGCCTGCTTGGCCGGTTCGGCGAGATCCGATTGGCCGAACGATGGCTCTACCGCCATCGTGTTCTTTGACAAGTGAATAGGAAGAAAGAGAAACGTAGGCGGCGGAGTCCTTGCGGGCTTGGTTGTCTCCGGGCAGCCAAGCCGAACGAGACTTCGGCGGTACTACGTTTATCAAGCTACCGTTTGCGTCGGCCGCAAGGCCGGAGCGAATGTGTGCTTGGGACTCGTCAAAGACTAAGTCAAACGTAGTGATCAGCCGAGACAAGTTCTCAGTTCAACCTGAGAGTTTGATCCTGGCTCAGAACGAACGCTGGCGGCAGGCTTAACACATGCAAGTCGAACGTGAAGCCTTCCTTCGGGAAGGTGGAAAGTGGCAGACGGGTGAGTAACGCGTGGGAATTTACCCAGTGGTACGGAATAACCCAGGGAAACTTGGGCTAATACCGTATGTGCCCGAAAGGGGAAAGATTTATCGCCATTGGATGA
>CAVQBS010000015.1:0-13711 GCA_963710805.1 uncultured Alphaproteobacteria bacterium
CCGGGGGCTCGTTGACCCGGACCCAAAGCGTGTCCACCGCCGTGCTGGTGCCGGTGGTCGAGTCGTCGGTCACGGTCAGGGTGACCGTGTAGACGCCCGATTTGGCATAGGCGTGGCTCGTCGTGGCGCCGCCGCCGGTCGTGCCGTCGCCGAAATTCCACTCATAGGCAATCAGGCTGCCGTCCGGGTCGAAGCTCGCGCCGGCGTCGAAGTGGACCGGCTCGTCGATGGCGACGGACCGGTCCTCGCCGGCCTTGGCAATCGGCGGGTCGTTGACGATGACGGTGAGGGTGTCGGTGTCGCCGCTGTTGGCGACGTCGGAATCGTCGCGAACATGCAGCGTGACCGTGTAAGTCGCCGGGGCCGCGTAGCGGTGACGCACTGTCTTGCCGGTGGCGGTCGTGCCGTCGCCGAAATCCCATTCATAGCTGACGATCGACCCGTCGGAATCGCTGCTGCCGCCAGCATCGAAGACCGTCTCTTCGCCGATCGAGATGCGCCGGTCGGGGCCGGCTGCGGCAACCGGCGGCGCGTTGACGCGGACGTCGAATTCCTCGGAAGCCGTGTTGCAGCGGTGGCCGGAGTCGTCGATGACGGTGTGCTTGACTGTGTAGGTTCCCGGCTCCGCATAGGCGTGGGTCACCGAGGCGCCGTCCACCTTCGTCCCGTCGCCGAAGTCCCACTCGTGGCGGGCGATGGCCCACTGCCGAGCCGTGGACGGCGTGCCGTCATAAGTGTTGGTCTCGCCGGCCGCGACCAGGGTGCGTTTGTCGGATGCGGCGACCGGCGGATTCTTGACGAAGACCGGCACGTTGTAGGCCGATCCGTTGCCGAGCTGCGGCGCGTTGTCGAACACTTCGAGGATGGCGGTGAAATGGCCTTCCTGCTGGTATTCGTGAGTCGCCGTGACCCCTTTCTCGCTCCCGCCGTCACCGAAAAACCAGGTGTAGGTCAGCGGGTCGCCTTCTGGGTCGGAGGAGACGGCACCGCTGAACTTCATCGTCGTGCAGGTGTCTCCCTCGTAGGAGACGCCGAAGGCAGTCGGCCGGCCGTTGAGGTCGAAGATACGGGGCGGCAGCTCGAACGGGATCGGTTCGCCGGTGCTGGTGGTGACATAGAAGGTGGCGTCGTTGGGATATTCCTGTCCGCCGCTCAGTGTCACGGCGGCCATCTTGCCGCGATCGTTCGCGCGGATCGGAACAGTTGTCACCGCCCAGTCGCCCTGGCCGGAGGCCTCGAGCGGATAGGAGACGAACTTGGTGGTGAGAAAGGCCTCGCCGGCCGCCGCGTCGAAATTGCCGACGGTGATCGATGTCGCGTCGTCCGGCACCATGAAGCGGAGCTCGGTGATGACGCCGCGGCGCGGCATGCGGGCGCTGGTCGTGTAGGAGAAAAGCCGTATGCCATCCGGCGCAACGTTCTCATCGCCGTTGGTGCTGAGCGTGACGTCATAGACATTGCCGTCGTCGCCGCTGCGTGCCTTCGACCAGAAGCCGGTAGATGATCCGGTCGCCCACATGGTCGCCCTGGGCGGGATCGACTTCGGCGATGGTCACCCATTTGCTGTCGGTTTGCCGATCGCTGCCGAAGGTGGCCTCGCCAAGCAACTCGCCCGCCGTTCGTTCCTGGTCGGTGATCTTTTCAGTCGCACTCGTCGGCGGCACGAAGGCGCCCGGCCCGCCGAACACCTCGTAGCGCATGCGCGTGTTGGATCGCCCCTGGACGAGGTCGTATGCGCCTCCGGTGTCGGGGTCGAAGACCTTGACGTAGAGCTTGCCCGAGGTGGTGGCGGGGACGCTCAGATAGATCACCTGGGCGTGGTCGTTGTCGCCCTGGCGGGGCCTGGCCCAGACGCCGTAGTTGACCAGGAGAGGCTCGCGCGAATCCTGGGCCGCCGCGGGCGCCGGCGTCAGTGAGGCAGCCGCTAGAGCAAGCAATGCAAATTTCGTCAAACGAATCATCCAGCTGCCCCGTCTTCTGTCCCGCTGGTTCATTGAATCTCGTAGGTCCGGCTGTTGCCGGCGTCGTCCTGGAGCTCGATCCGGGCAAGCCGGGCGCTTGCCAGCATCGTCTCGGGCAGAATGACGCTGCCCTGGTAGCTCTTGGCTGCGCGGTTGTAGCGAAGATAGCCGGAGAAGCTCTGGTCGCCGGCGACAACGACGAAGGGAGCGGCCTTGGCGAGCCCGCTGGCGTCCGCGGCGACCACGTTGATCTCCAATACCGCCTGGCCGCCGCTGCTGGCCGGTTTGTTGTCGGCGCTGACCAGTTCGGGCGGATCCTGGTCGAGGATGACCACCGACTTGTCGACCCTGACGTTGCCGGCGCGATCGGTGGCGATCAGTTCGATCGTGTTGGCGCCGGGCTCTAGGGCGACGGCTTCCTCGAAGTGGCCGTTGTCGAGGGCCAGCGGGGCGCCGTTGAGAGTGAGCGTCGCGTCCGGTTCGGTCGCCCCGGAAACCTTGATGGAGGCTTCGGCGGTGAGGCGCGGCGGGAACTGGTCGAAGGCGATTTCCGGCGGGTCGCGGTCAACGGTCACGGCCATGTCCTCGACCGTGGTAAACCCCGATGGCGCGATGACGGCAAAGCCGAACTGCTCTTCGTCGGCGGCGAGCGGCACGTTGATGCGGAAGACACCCTGGCTGTCGCTGGTTGCCGAGGCCCGCACGTCGCCGCCGGACCGGACCTCGATCTCGGCGTTCGGCGTCGTCGTGCCGTTCAACGAGATCACGTCGCCATTGGCCAGGAAGTGAGACGGGCCGATGCGCCGGATCGCGGGCTCGAAGGCGACGACCGACGTCTCGTCCGGCATATAGGTGACGCGCCGCTCCTGCTTCGTCTCGTTGCCGGCGGGATCGGTGGCGACGACGGTCACGAGGTTGTCGCCGGGGGCGGCATCGAGCGCGGCCGCGAAGGCACCGGCGTCGTCGACCTCGGCTGGAGCCCCGTTGACGGTAACCTTGGCGCCGGGTTCGCTTTCGCCGGAGACGGTGAACGAAGCCTTGCGGAGGATGATGCCCGGCGCCGGCGCGTTGATCTTGAGGAACGGCGGCGTGTTGTCGGGCGAAATCCGGAACGAGCGCGCGTCGCTTCTGACGCCGGGGAGGCCGAAGCCGTCGAGGGCCGAGACCCGCCAGAAATACTCGCCGGCATCGAGCGGCTTGGTCTGGCGCGTCGGGCCGTCGACGCCGAAATCGTTCTCGACGATGCGGTCGAAATTCTGGTCCGTGGCGATCTCGATCCAGTAGCCCGCCGCGCCGCCGACCGGCGACCAGGCAAGCGTCGGCGTCGTCACATAGACCGGGCCCTGATCGTCCGGAGCCGTCAGTTCCGGGGCGGGCAGGACGGCAACCTTGTCCCTGGGCTTGGCGCCCTGGTCGACGACGGTGCCCTCGTTCTTGCCGAGGGTGACGGTTTCGCCCGCTGCGGCTACCGCCACCGGCCGCTCGTCATAGTTGGCGAATTTGGCGCTGTCGGCGGTGTTGCTGACCCAGAAATTCCCCGAATCGATCGTCGCATTGACGTTGGGGATCTCGACGTTGAAGCGGCTGCGATCGTCCCCTTCGCCGGACAGGAGGGCGTAGAAGTCGCCCTCGACGAGGCTGACCTTGGCCTCCTCGGTCTTCTTCAGCGGGTCGAACCGCATCTGCCGGATGATGGCGTTGGAGTTGGCATTGAGGCGGAGGCGGCTCGCGTCGCGGAAGGTGATCTGCGCCGTCGAGTCCGAAAGCGTGCGGACCTTCTCTTCCTCGATGAGGATCGAGCGGAGCCGAAGGTCCCGCCACGAGAGGTCCTGCGGCCTCTGACCCTCGACGTTGCCGGCGCGGTCGGTGACCAGCGCTTCCGCCGCCCGGTCGCGATTGGCTTCGGAAATCTCGATCGCCGAGGTCGCTTGGTCGTAGGAGGCAACCGCCAGATCCTTGGTCTCGACCCATTGGCGCGCCTTGCGCTTCTCGAGCGCCTGCTTGTGGAGGTCGACCGCCCGGCCGATCTCGTCGGGGGCAAAGAGTTGCGCGCCGGCCTGGTTGGCCTTCTGGATCTGGCCGAGCGCCTCGATCAGCGCCTTGTTGGCATCGGTGATTTCGCTGACCGGGATCTTCAGCTGCATGCCGGGATGGAGGTCGGCGATCGAACTCGACTCCCGACGAGCGGAGAATCTCAGGCCACAGGTTCGGGTCGCTCAGATATTTCTCGGCGACCTGGCGGATCGTCTCGTCGTTGCCGATGGTGACGGTGAGGTAGCCGCCATCGTCGGCCCGCACGCCGCCTGCCCACGCCATGCCAAGAAGGAAGACGCCCGCCACGGCGCCAAGCTGGCTCCCGAGGTGCGCACGCCGAACCGGTCTGTCGCCGCCGAAGACCCTTCGCAAAACCCGGCACATGCTCTCGCTGTCCCGTTGCGCCCGTTGGCGGACGCCTTGCCTGCCTCGCCTCATTGGTTAAGCAAGCACGGTGGCAGTTTGATTGCAATTGCCCCGGCGGCCTATCGTGAACGATTCCGATGGGTTGGCGGCGGGCGGTGAGCGCGTGGATGCTCGCGAGCCGTGCGGCATTTAGACTTTCGGGAACATTTCCCGGTATGGTGTCGTTTAATTCTGGATCGGCGATGCACCGGCCTGTTCCAGTCGAAAAACGAGGGAGACGGCGATGGCTACCAATGCAGACAAGGAAATGACGGAAAACCTCGACAAGATCCGCGCAGACATCGCGTCCCTGTCGGAGACCGTCAAGACTCTGGTGTCGGATACCGCCGGCATTCAATCGACACTGAAGAAGAAGTTCGACGAAACGACCCGGCAGGCCGCCTCGATGGGCGAAAGGATCATGCACGAGGCCGCCGACGCGGGTAACGACGCCCTGCATGCCGCGACGAAGCAGGCATCGGAAGCGATCGATACCATCGAGGTGAAGATCACGCGCAATCCGTTCGCTGCGGTAATGATCGCGCTCGGACTGGGTTTCGCGCTCGGCCTTCTCAACCGCCGGTAGGACGGTATGACCCTCGGGGGGCTGTTGAAGGCGGCGAGCTTCGGCGTCGCCATAGCCCGCAGCCGGGTGAAGGCGGCCATCCGCGATGCCGTCAGGCAGACGGTCTTCGCTTCGATCGTCCTGGTCCTGCTGGTGCTTGCCTTCGGCTTCGGGCTCGGCTGCTTCACCGTGTGGCTGTCCCACGAGATCGGGACCGTCCCGGCGCTCGGCTACATCGCGCTCGGCTTCCTGGTCATTGCGATCATCGTCTATGTTATCTGGCGGCTGTCCGGTCGGCAGCCGGCACCCGCCAGAAGGCGCTCGCCCATCGCGGATTCATTGACGAGAAGAAGCGCGGGCAGGAGCCGCCGCCCGGTTCCGCGCTCGGCTCGCTGGCCGTGGTTGCGCTGGTCGGCTATCTGATGGGACGACAGATCTTCCGCAAATAATCGTCCGCGGCGCAGGCCCACCGCACGCGAGCCTTTGCGCCTTTCTTGCGTAGGCGGTGGAACTTTCATCGCTCTTCGGCGATTAACGCGGTGGCCGTCTCCCGATGTTCCGGGTTGCGGCCATTTTAGGCATGATCAACGGGCGAGGCGGCGCGATGGCCGACATCGATAATGGTGACGCGAGAGCGATGCCGGACGAGGCGCCGCGGCTGCTGTCGCCCGGCGTGCGGATCTCGATTGTCGGGACATTCCTGATTCTGCTGTTTGGCGCGCTCTATTTCGGCCGCGCGTTGGTGTTGCCGATCATTCTGGCGGTTCTCATCGCCCTGACCTTCATGCCGCTGGTCCGCTACCTCAGCCGGCGCGGGATTCCGGCGGCGTTGTCGGCCGTCGTCCTCGTCGTTTCCATCGGCGGGGCGGGTCTCGGCGCGTCGATCATGCTGGCCGATCCGGTTACCCAGATGATCGAGGATGCGCCCAAGACGGTCCGTGAGCTTCGGCGGCGTTTCGATTCGTTCCGGGGCACGGTCTCGGCTCTGGTCGAAGCCAGCCAGCAGGTTCAGGACATGACGGATCCGTCGAACGACGGAAGGCCGCCGCAGAAGGTGGTCATCGCGCAGTCGGGGCTGGTGTCGTGGGCCGCCGATACGCTGTCAGGTATTGCCTCGACCCTCGGCGCGACGCTGATCCTCGTCGTCTTTTTGCTCGCATCGGGGGACCTGCTTCTTCAAAAGCTGGTGCGCGTCGTCCCGACGCTGCGCGACAAGAAGCGTTCGCTGCGCATCGTCCACGACGTGGAGTCCGAGGTCTCGCACTACCTGCTCACGATCACGGTGATCAACGCGGCGTTCGGTGTGGCCGTTGGCGCGGCGATGGCGCTCCTTGGTATGCCTAATCCGATCCTGTGGGGGATCGCCGGAGCGTTGCTCAACTACGTGCCCTATCTCGGCGCGGTGGTTGGCATCACGCTCGTCGCGGGCACCGCCATCGTCACCTATCCGACCCTGACGATGGCCGCCTTTCCACCGGTCATCTATCTGGCACTTCACATCCTGGAGGGCTCGGTCATCACGCCCCTCACGCTCGGCCGACGTCTCGAGCTCAACGCGGTGATCATCCTCATTGCGCTTGCGCTGTGCGGCTGGCTGTGGGGGATCGTCGGGGCGCTGATCGCGGTGCCCCTTCTGGTTGTGGTGAAGGTGTTCTGCGACAATTTCCCGAACCTTGCCAAGTTCGGCGAATTCCTCTCTGGCGACGTGCCGCCGGTCGATAGCGCCGCTCTCGAGGCGCGGGGCAACGCCACGCCGGCCTTGGGCCCGGGCAACCCCCGCAGCGGCGGATAGCCTCCGGCGCTTCCCTTCTGGGGAGCGGATGGGCTATGCAACAGCCTGTCACGGCGCTCGCCGTGTCTCGATCCTCAATTCATGACAAGTCTAGGGAGTCGCGCGCGACATGATTATCGTTACCGGGGGAAGCGGCAAGCTTGGGCGCGCCTGCGTCAAGGATCTGATGGACCATGGATATGACGTGACGTCGATCGACATGGTGCCGCCGCCCGGCCAGAACAATCCGCCCTTGCCCGGTGACGTGCGCTACAGCCGGGCCGACATCACCGATTTCGGCCAGGCGATGGCGGCGTTGTCGATGATCGACGAGCGGGTCGAGAAGGTCACCGGGCTGGTCCATCTCGCCGCGATCCCGGCTCCGGGCCAGGCGACGAACCACGTCACCTTCCAGACCAACACCATCTCCACCTACAACATGTTCGAGGCGGCGCGTCAGCTCGGCATCAGGAATATCGTCTGGGCGTCGAGCGAGACGGTGTTCGGCATCCCCTATCCGAACGGGCCCGCTTATCTGCCGGTCGACGAGGAGATCACCCACCCGGAGACCGCCTATTCGCTCTCCAAGCTGATGGGCGAGAAGATGGCGGAGCAGTTCTGCCGCTGGGATCCGGAAATGAAGATCGTCGGCCTGCGTTTCTCCAACGTCATGGAGCCGCACGAATACGCCAACTTCCCCGGCTTCGACGCCGATGCCCACGCGCGAAAGTTCAACCTGTGGACCTATATCGACGCCCGCGACGGCTCTCAGGCGGTCCGTCTGGCGCTGGAGGCCGATATCAAGGGTGCCGAGGTGTTCGGCATCGCCAACGCCGACTCGGTCATGAGCCGTTCCAACGAGGAGCTCGTCGCCGAAGTCTACGGCGAGGCCAGGCGCAAGCGCCCGTTCGAGCCGAACGAGTCGCTGATCTCGATCGACAAGGCGCGGCGGGTTCTCGGCTACGAGCCGAAATTCGCCTGGCGGGACCACGTCAAGAGCTGACGGCTTTCGGTCCGGTCGCATGTCCGAAACCGCCATCGGCGAGAAAGGCATGGTCGTCGCCCCGCACCGGGCGGCGGCCGAGGCCGGGGCCGACATCCTGCGCGACGGTGGCAACGCCATCGAGGCAATGATCGCCGCCGCAGCGACCATCGCCGTGGTCTACCCCCACATGAACGGTCTCGGAGGCGACGCGTTCTTTCTCATTGCCGAGCCGGGAAGGAAGCCGCGTGTCATCGAGGCCTGCGGTCGAGCGGGCAGCCTGGCGACGATGGAAAGCCATCGCGCCAAGGGGTACGACCAGATCCCGACGCGGGGACCCGAAGCGGCCCTGACGGTCGCTGGCGCGGTGTCCGGCTGGCTCTTGGCCGCCGAAGCCGCCGCGGCGCTCGGTGGGCGGCTGTCACGGCAGGATCTCCTCGCGGCCGCGATCCGCCATGCCAAGGAGGGCGTCGCGGTCGGCAGGTCCTTCGTCCGCTGTGTGTCGGACGACCGGGATTCCCTTTGTGCGGTCCCAGGTTTCGCCAACCATTTCATGGTCGACGGCAAGCCGCCGGAGGTCGGATGGCGCCTCGTCCAGGAGCGCCTCGCCGACACGCTCGACCATCTGGCTCGTGCTGGCTTCGCCGATTTCTACCGCGGCGACATTGCTGCCGAGATCGCTGCCGATCTCGAGGCAGCCGGCAGTCCGGTCACCCGCGACGACCTCCGCAAGCAGGAAGCGCGCATGGCCGCGCCGTTGTCGGTGGCGCTCGGCGACGCAACCCTGTTCAACACGCCGCCCCCGACGCAGGGTCTCGCCTCGCTGATCATCCTCGCCCTGTTCGATCGCCTGGGTGTCCGGCGTGGCGAGAGCTTCGAGTACGTGCACGGGTTGATCGAGGCGACGAAGCAGGCGTTCGCGGTGCGCGATGCCGAGGTCACCGACCCGGACCATGTCGGGGATATCGCTCGCTACCTCGAAACTGGTTGGCTCGACAGGGCGGCGGAGCGCATCGATATGGAGCGGGCAGGGCCGTGGCCGCCGAAGAGCGGTGACGGTGACACGATCTGGATGGGAGCGATCGATGGGGACGGTCTCTCCGTCTCCTTCATCCAGTCGCTCTACTGGGAGTTCGGCTCCGGCGTGGTGCTGCCGCGGACCGGCATTACCTGGCAGAACCGCGGCATTAGCTTTTCGCTCGATCCTGCCTCGGTCAATCCGCTGACCCCCGGACGCAGGCCGTTCCACACCCTCAACCCGGCCTTCGCGCGCTTCAGAGACGGCCGGACCATGGTCTATGGCTCGATGGGCGGCGACGGGCAGCCGCAGTTCCAGTCAGCGATCTTCACCCGCTACGCGCGGTTCGGGATGGAACCGGGTGATGCGATTGCCGCGCCGCGCTGGCGGTGGGGGCGGACGTGGGGAGAAAGCCTTGCCGGGGTTGAGATGGAGAACCGTTTCGATCCGGATCTCGTCGCGGCCCTGGCGCGCGCGGGCCATGCCGTCCACGAGATCGATCTGGCATATTCCGACGGCATGGGACACGCAGGCATGATCATCCACCGCGCCGACGGGCGCCTCAGCGGCGCCTCCGACCCGCGCTGCGACGGCGAAGCCGTCCCCGCCTGATACCAAACGAAAGGCTGAGGCCATGCTCATCCCCTCCGATCCGGTCAATGCTTTCGTCGACTATCCCGACGCGCCGGTGCCGAACGCCCCCGACGGGCCGCTGGCCGGCCTGACGTTTGCCGTCAAGGACATCTTCGATGTTGCCGGCTATCCGACGGGGTGCGGCAATCCGCAAAAGCGCGCCGAAGGCGGCGTCGCCGCCACCAGCGCGCCGGCTGTCCAGATGCTGCTCGATGCGGGCGCTCGCTTCGTCGGCAAGACCCACACGGCCGAGCTGGCATTTTCTCTCGACGGCATCAACACCCATTACGGGACCCCGACCAACCCCGCCGCGCCGGACCGTGTCCCGGGCGGATCATCGTCGGGGTCTGCCTCGGCGGTCGCCGCCGGGCTGGTCGACATTGCCCTCGGCAGCGATACCGGCGGCTCGGTGCGGGCACCCGCCTCGTTTTGCGGCATTGTCGGGCTGCGCCCGACCTTCGGGCGGATCGATATCAGCCAGATCATGCCGCTTGCCGAGAGTCTCGATACCGTCGGCTGGTTTACCCGCGACATTGCCGTCTACGAGCGCGTCGGCGCAGTGATGCTCGGCGAGGACACTGCCGGGCCGCCGCTGACCCGCATGATCATCGCCGAGGAGGCCTGGGCCTGCCTGATGGGGGAGGACGAGAAAGGCGCCCTGTGGCCGGCGGTCGACAGGCTTGCGGGCCTGTTCGGCGAACCGCGATCCATGGCCGTGACGCCGAACGGGCTTGCCGCCTGGCAGGAAACCTTCCGCGCGGTGCAGGGCTTCCAGGCATGGCGTGCCCACGGCCCTTGGATCGAAAGCCGCAAGCCGAAGCTGATGGAGGCGGTGCGCGGCCGCTTCGAAGCCGCCCGGCGCGTGTCGGAAGCAGCCTATGAGCGGGCGGTCGAGAAGCGGGCTGACGTCAGGGAGCGCGTCCACCAGATCCTCGGCGACGATGGTTTCATGGTGCTGCCGACCTTACCCACCATCGCGCCCCTCGTGCGCGCGCCGGAGGCGGACCTGGAGTCCTTCCGGGCCCGGGCCTTGTCGATGCTGTGCATGGCGGGACTCGCCGGCGTGCCGCAGCTCTCGTTGCCGGTCGGTACCGTGGCCGGTTGTCCGCTCGGCCTGTCGCTTGTCGGACCTGCCGGTCGCGACCGTGCTCTGATCGGGCTGGGGCGGAAGCTGCTCGCGGACGGCTGACCCCGTCGGTATAAGAGCACCGATACCGGTAAGAGGGCAGCGCGATGAAGCCGCTTTGTTTCGTGCTGATGCCGTTCGGCCGGAAGCCGGAAGGAGCCGGCCGGATCATCGACTTTGACGCGGTCTACAATCAGGTCATCGCCCCCGGCGTCGTGGCGGCGGGGATGGAGCCCATTCGCGCCGACCAGGAAGAGATCGGCGGGTCGATCCACAAGCCGATGTTCGAGCGGCTGATGCTATGCGACTACGCCGTCGCCGACGTCACCGGCGCCAATCCCAATGTCTACTACGAGCTCGGCATTCGCCACGCGCTGCGCCCCCGCAGCACGGTGATCACCTTCGCCGAGAATACGACACTTCCCTTCGACATCGCCGCCCAGCGCGGGGCGCCGTACCGGCTCGACGACAAGGGTAGCCTGACCGACCCTGAAGGCGACCGCGCGATGATCGCCAGAAAGCTCAAGTCTGCCCACGAGAACGTCCACGACGACAGCCCGCTGTTCCAGATGATCGACGGCCTGCCGCGTCTGGAAGTCGATCACGCCAAGACCGACATCTTCCGCGATCAGGTGGCCATCGCCGAGAAATACAAGACGGCGCTCGCCAATGCCCGCAAGGCGGGCGTCGAGGCGGTGCACGCCGTTGCCGCCGATCCGGGTCTTGCCGACCTTCGCAACGTCGAGGCCGGCGTCATTGTCGATCTCTTCCTCTCTTTCCGTGCGGTCGGCACGCGGGAGGGCTGCGAGGAGATGATTGCCCTCCACGCCCGCATGCCGAAGGAACTGCAGCAGGCGCGGATGGTGCGCGAGCAAGTCGGCTTTGCCCTCAACCGGGTCGGGCGGTCGGAGGAGGCCGAGCGCGTGCTTCTCGACGTCATCAAGGAATTTGGTCAAAGCAGCGAGACCAACGGGCTGCTCGGCCGCGTTTACAAGGACCTGTGGGAGAAGGCGAAGCAGGAAGGGCGCGGCATGGAAGCCCGCGGCTATCTCAAGCGTGCCATCGCGGCCTATCGGGCCGGGTTCGAAGCCGACTGGCGCGACGCTTATCCCGGCATCAATGCGGTCACCCTGATGGAGATGCAGGCGACGCCCGATCCGGCGCAGAAGGACCTCCTGCCGGTCGTCCGTTACGCCGCCCTCCAGCGGGTGCGCAACGATGACGGCGTCGGCGATTACTGGGACCAGGCGACCCTCATCGAGCTCGCGGTCCTCGCCAGCGACCTTGATGCTGCCGAGGAAGCCACGGCGGCGGCGCTGTCCGTCGTGCGCGAGCCGTGGCAGCCGGCGACCACCGCCCGCAATCTCCGGCTCATCCGCGAGATGCGCGAGGGGCGGGGGGAGGACGCGGCATGGATCGCCGAAATCGAGGCGGCGCTCCATGAGGCGGAGACCCGGCTTAGAGCCTGACTGAAAAAGAGTTGAGTGATTCCAGTTGGTTATGATTCCGTCGGATTTGCGAAGATTCGATGGAGATCACGATGCCTTGGACTGAAATCACTCGACCGCAGTATCGGCGCGAAGGCCTGCGCTACGCAAGTGACCTGACCGATGCGGAATGGACATTGATCGAGCCATTCATGCCAGCGCCGTCGTCAATCGGGCGTCCACGCACGACGGATCTTCGCTCGGTCATGAATGCGATCCTCTACATCGCCTCGACCGGCTGTCAGTGGCGGCAGTTGCCGAAGGACTTCCCGCCCTATTCGACCGTGCAGGGCTATTTCTATGAATGGTCGCGCGGTGGTCGGTTCTTCACGATCAACCACGCCTTGGTCATGACCGCCCGTGAGAAGGCGGGACGCGAAGCCAGCCCGTCGGCCGGCGTGATCGACAGCCAGTCGGTGAAAACCACGGAAAGCGGCGGTCCGCGCGGCTATGATGCGGGCAAGAAGATCAAGGGACGCAAGCGCCACATCGTCACCGACACCGAGGGTCATCTCGTCGGCTTGCAGGTCCATGCTGCCGACATCCAGGATCGCGATGGCGCCGTCAGCGTTCTCGCCTCGATCCGTTCGCTTTATCCCTGGCTGCGTCACCTCTTCGCCGATGGCGGCTACGCCGGCGACAAACTCCGCGATGCGCTGACCGCATTCGGGCGATGGACCATCGAGATCATCAAGCGCTCCGATCCCGCCGCCGGCTTCGTCGTGCTTCCCCGCAGATGGGTGGTTGAACGGACCTTCGCCTGGCTCGGCCGATGCCGCAGACTTGCCAAGGACTTCGAAGCGACAATCCCGAGCGCCCTCGCCTGGATGCTTGTCGCTCACATTCGAACCCTCACCCGCAAGCTCGCAAGAGCTTGAAATCAATCGCATCGTTTCGAGTCAGAACTCTGAAGGGGGCGGCGAGCTGACTTCACCCGCCGCGATTGTCGCAGGCCGAGTCAAGTCCGCACTGCTGCCTCGATGTGGCCGCAGTCTGTTGACCTTCAATCCACAGGGATTTCTTCGGGATGCGACTTCTTGGACTCGCCGGAGCTCTTCCAGTTCGCCGTTTGAGACAAGACCGGGGGATGACCGTATACAGTACTAATACGACATGCCCGGCTGAGCGCGAAATTCGTCGAATGGGTCCACTTTCCGACCTTTAAGAAACGCTTATATAGCCCTCCCATCTCCGGTATCGGTTTCAGCCAATAATGACCTGCACTCGTCGTGATCGACGAAGGTGCGGTACACATCCCGGTGCCGTTTGAAGATATCGGTGCCCTTGCACCTGTCGACCGCTATGTCCAATTCATCGGCCAAGGGTGCGCTTGGCACCGGCTCCCCACCCGCCGCTTCGAGAACGCTGAGAAAGCGATAGACCTGGGGTGAGAGCTTGTGCTGCTTGCCCGCGATCAACGCGATGCGGCCGGAGTGCAGCAGACTCAGCGAGGTTTCCGAGCTCGGTTCTTCCGTGGGACTCTCTACGACATCCAGCCAGGCGTCGAGATTCTCTATGACGAAGCCCACCTTAGCGGATTCGCCCTCGATTTCCCGTGCTGGTGTGAAAAAAGGATTTGCTTGAGAATCAGAGGGCGGTCTGTGGATAAACCCGAAAAACCGTTGTAGTGAAGACCTTGCTTGTTTTCTTTGGAAGCGCGCGTGCGGATAATGGGTGACCATGTTTCTGCGCGCGACCACACGGCAAGAAGGATGGCAAGGTGCACCGC
>CAVQBS010000016.1:0-46503 GCA_963710805.1 uncultured Alphaproteobacteria bacterium
CGCGCGAGCGAGGGAAGCGCCTCGGGAGGTTCGCCAGGCCGAGCGCGAGCGACATGAATCCACCCTGGGCTCCGCGTCGGGCCTCGATTCGGAGAAGCCGTAGCGACTGCACAACGCGCCGAACGAAGCCAACGGATAAACGACGCAAGTCGTTTTGCATTCAGAGATTAAGCACGACGAGGCTCCTCTCTCCGAGTGCGAACGAACCGGATTCCTGGTGACGTGAGCGCACACCGAGACCGGCTCTGGGTCCGAGGTTCTTTGACAAATCGCCAATCGGTGTAGGGGCGGCGAATTCGGCCGTCGGGCGGGGGCGCGGACGGCTCGTCACGCCGTGAGTATGGGAACCCCCTCTTCCAGGAGTATGGGGACCTGCGGCGTCTCGAATGGGCGGCTGTGGCATGCAGGTCCAGATGCGAGAGCCAGGGCGTCGCCGGTGTGGAAAGGTGGCACACCTCAGCTAGCTAGAGAAAACGAAACGGCCCAGTCGACTGGGCCGTTTCGTTCACCTGTCAAGCGAGGTAAGCGTTGTCAGTGTGCCGAAGTCTTGGGTAGGGCGTCGGCGATCCGATTGCGTGGAGCGACTTGCCCATCCCGCCGTCGGGGATGTCGGCGATCTGGACGAAGGAGAGCGGCCCGGGCACGAGACCCGGCTGCTCGATCGCAACGACGCCGAACGGCGACGTGGCGTTGCGACGGTTCGACAATTGGTCGACGTCCGCATGAGCCACTCGGCCCCGGACGATCGTGGCGGCGGTGGTGACCTGCACCAGCGGCGTCGAGGTTCCCTGTCGTCGGCGGATTTCTTTTAGTACCGACTCGAACTGTTCAGCGGTCATCTTTGGAACCTTCCTGGCTGATCTGGAGCCGACGACGAGAGACTTCTCGACAAAACAGAGCAGAGTTGGCTGAGCGGAGGCCGCCTTCCCGAGTTCATGAGATGATCCATCGGTCAAACTCGCATCACCCGACCTATTCACTCATACGAAGAATCGGAAGAACCGGGACAGTTCCGACACTCTGTTCCCGGAGTTTGATCGGCGTTGACCGCGGGGGGGATTTATGCCAAAACTCCCCCCTCGGGCCGCCGATGGAATCTTAGTGCGCCGATCGACGCTTTCTCAAGCGGGACCGATCACGAATTCTCCCTCAGGACGAGGACGAGGAGCCGCTCATGGGCATGGAGTCGCCACATTCGCCAACCTCGCGCGCCGGCGTCGTCCCCCATCGCTGGACCCGGGTGGACCACCCGAGCGAGGCGGTCGTCGCGTCGTTTGCGACCGTGATCGCCGGCGGGGGACCAGCCGGATTGACTGCGGCCTACGAGCTGACCAAGCATGGCCACTCGTGCGTGGTGCTGGAAGCCGACCCGAACCTGGTCGGCGGTATCAGCCGGACCGACCAGTACAAGGGGTACCGGTTCGACATCGGCGGTCACCGATTCTTCTCCAAGAGCGAGGAGATCAAGACCTCTGGCACGAGATTCTCGACGATCAGTTCGTCAAGCGCCCGCGTTTGAGCCGCATCTATTACAACCGCAAGTTCTTCCATTATCCCCTCAAGCCGCTCGACGCCCTTTACAAGCTGGGGCCGGCGACGGCCCGGATTCTCGTGAGCTACATCAACGCACGGATCAGGCCGATTCAGCCCGAGCAAAGCTTCGAGGACTGGGTCGTGAACCGCTTCGGGCGGAGGCTCTTCGAGACCTTCTTCAAGTCCTACACCGAGAAGGTCTGGGGGATGCCGACCACCACCATCTCGGCCGACTGGGCGGCCCAGCGGATCAAGGGGCTGAGCCTGACCAAGGCGGTGTGGAACGCCCTGTTCGGCAAGGTCGGGAAGGTCGAGGCGAGGTCATCAAGACGCTGATCGATGAGTTTCAGTACCCCCGCCTCGGGCCAGGGCAGATGTGGGAGGCGGCCCGCGACAAGATCCGCGAGTTGGGGGGGGCGGTGCACCTTGACCGCCGGGTCGTGAAGATCGAGCACGACGGTCGCGCGTGACGGCTGTGGTCTCGCGCGACCGTCAGGGCCGATCCTACCGCTACACGGGCCAGCATTTCCTCTCGACCCTGCCGGTGCGCGACCTGATCCGCGCCATGGACCCCGCCGCGCCCGCCGAGGTCGCGAGGCGGCCGAATCGCTCAAATATCGCGACTTTCTCACGGTCGTGCTGATCGTCGATCGAGCCGAAACCTTCCCGGACAACTGGATTTACATTCATGAGCCCGAAGTGCACCTGGGCCGAATCCAGAACTTCAAGAACTGGTCGCCCGTTCTCGTGCCCGACCATTCCAAATCCAGCCTCGGCCTCGAATACTTCTGCTTCGAGGGCGACGGCCTCTGGACCATGCCGGACGCCGACCTGATCGAACTGGGGCGCAAGGAGATCGACGCGATCGGGCTGGTGAAGGCCTATGACGTCGTCGACGGCTGTGTCGTTCGGATGCCCAAGGCGTACCCGGTTTACGACGACGAGTATCAAGAATCTCGACGTGATCCGCGCCTGGCTGGCCCGGTTCGAAAACCTGGAACTGGCGGGTCGAAACGGGATGCACAAGTACAACAACCAGGACCATTCGATGATGACCGCGCTGCTCGCGGCCCGGAACATCCTGGGCCTGGGCCAGTACGACACCTGGAAGGTCAACACCGACGCCGAGTACCACGAGGCGGCGCCGCCGACGGCGCCCAGGCCGAAGGCGTCGGCCGCGCGGTCCCCCAACGCATCACGTCCGCCTGAGAGTCTTCGATTGGGCGGGCGGCTGGCGCATTGCCACGGAACACGTCCTCGGCGTCCATCCCGCGGCGTCGCTTTACTCCGTCATCGCCGCTGGTCGTCGGGAGTGCGCGAGGGGCGCGGCGGCCGGCCTTGACAGGTGTTGAGTGCCCACCTGAAACCTGTTGTAGTGGGAACAGCCTCCGTCCCGATTCGACGGCCGACGTCGAGCGGGTCGGCCCGCGTGGTTGATGGAACCTTCTGGGATTGAACTTGCGCTGATCGACATCGTTTGAAAGCCTGGCAACACATGATCAAAATGCGATCTTTGTCGAAATCATACGACGGCGGCGTCAGCTATTCGGTTCGAGATGTCGACCTCGAGGTCGATGCGGGGGCGTTCCTGGTTCTCCTGGGTGAATCGGGATGCGGAAAGACGACCACGCTGAAGATGATCAATCGCCTCATCACTCCGTCCTCGGGTCGGATCGAGGTGAACGGCCGCGAGACGGCGAGGTCGATCCGGTCGAGCTTCGTCGCCAGATCGGATACGTTTTCCAGGGAGTCGGGCTTTTTCCTCACCTGACGGTGGCCGAGAACATCGCCGTGGTCCCCGGCTCCTGGCTGGCCGACCAGATTCGCAAGCGAGTGGACGAACTCCTTGAACTGGTGAGCCTGCGGCCGGCGGAGTACCGAGAGCGGTTGCCCAAGGCGCTCTCGGGAGGCCAGCGGCAGCGGATCGGCCTGGCGAGGGCGCTGGCGGCTCGCCCCAAGATCATGCTGATGGATGAGCCGTTCGGGGCCATCGACCCGATCAATCGCGACCGGCTTCAGGACGAATACAAGAAGATCCACCGCGATCTGGGGCTCACGACCGTCATGGTCACGCACGACATGACCGAGGCCCTGTTGATGGCCGACCGGATCGCGGCCATGAGCGGCGGACGACTGATCCGAGTCGGGCACGCCGCACGAGCTGCTGACCGATCCCGGCGATCCCTATGTCGCCGAACTGATGGAAAACCCCAAGCGACAGGTCCGGCGACTGGAAATGTTGCTCTAATTTATTGGGACGCCATGATCTCTGAACGCTTTCTTCAGCAACTGCGGTTCCTGCCGGACAATCTGTCCAATCACCTGATCATCACGATGATTCCCCTGGTCCTGAGCCTGGCGATCAGCCTTCCGCTGGCGATCTTGCTGGTGCGTCGCAAGTCGCTCCGATACCCGGTGATCGCGGTCGTCAGCGTGATCCAGACGATCCCGAGTCTCGCCCTGCTGGCGTTGATGGTGCCGCTGCTGGCGGGGATCGCGATCCTGGCGGATCGCTTCCTGGGGGTGGAATTCTCTGCCCTGGGGTTCTATCCGACCATCATCGCACTGACGCTTTACGGCATCATGCCGATGCTCCGAAACACGGTCACCGGCATCCTCGGGGTCGACCCGGCCATGATCGAGGCGGCTCGGGGGATGGGGATGACGCCCGGCCAGATGCTGCGGAAGGTCGAGCTCCGCTTGGCGGCCCCGGTCATCATCGCCGGGATCCGGACGGCGACGGTCTGGGTCGTGGGGACCGCGACTCTCGCCACGCCGGTCGGCCAACGTTGCCTGGGAAACTACATCTTCCGTGGCCTCCAGACGCGAAACTGGATCGCCGTGCTTTTCGGCTGTGTCTCGGCGGGGGTCGTGGCGGTCGTGCTCGATTCCTTGATCGGCGTGCTCGAACGTGCCGCGGCCGAACGTCGACGAGGTCTCGCGGCGGCCGCCGGTATAACGCTCGCGCTGATCTTCGGTTTCGGCCTTTTTGCTCCCGGAGTGCTCGCCTTTATGCAGAAACGCCTGCACGAGAATCCGGCGGTCGAGGTCGTCGAGGCGGGGCAGGGGGCAGCGAAGGGGAAGGCCGGCACCGACGCCGAGCGGCGACCGACTCCGGATCGGATCGAAGGCGTTTACGGAACAATATATTCTATCATGTTTGATCCGTGGCGTCTCAAGCGTGCCGGCTTTACGGTTCGCCAGAAGGAGAGCCTTGGCTCGGCGATCGCCTTCGACGCGCTGGCCAAGAACCAGATCGATTGCCTCATCGATTACTCGGGCACGATCTGGGCCAACTACATGAAGCGCGGGAAGGCCGACAAGAACTGGAAGGTGCAGGCCGAGGTCATCGGCTGGCTGGCGGAGAAACATGGAATCGTTGCCTCGGCCCGCTCGGGTTCGAGAACGCCTATGCCCTGGCCATGCAGCCGCGAACGGGCGGAATCGCTGGGCATCAAGACGATCGCCGACCTCGCGCGACACGCGCGCACCCTGATCATCGGCGGAGAATATGAATTTTTCGGTCGGCCCGAATGGCAGTCGCATCCGGTCGAGCTACGGTCTCGTCGTTCGCCGGCGGGAGGTCTTCGACCCGACGTTCATGTACGAGGCCGCGGCCAAGGGGGAAGTGGACGTGATCTCGGCCTTCACGACCGACGGTCGGATCGAGGCATATGACCTCGTTGTTCTCAAGGACCCCAAGCAGGCGATCCCGCCGTATGACGCTTTGCTTCTGCTCGCGCCGGGAGTCGCCGATCGAGCCGATCTCGCCGAGGCGCTGGAGCCTCTGATCGGAGCGATCGACGAAGCGACCATGCGCGAGGCCAATGCCATGGTCGATCGCGATGAGGACAAGCAGACGATCCGTGCCGCCGTGGATTTCCTCGACGCGCGGATCGACGTCGGCGCGATCCAGGAGAAGGATTCCGAAACCCCGTCGAGGTGACGAAGCCTTACTCAATAGATGGGAGCCGGGGGCGCATTCGTCCAGACGATGAATGCTCCCCGGGCCGTGGAATCCGGAGGTCGGTAGTTGTCAGCTAGGGTCGACGAGGTCGCGCCGTTTCCGGCCGACGAACGCGACGTAATGGAGAGGAAGGCCGCAGCGTGGAGTTGCGATGAACGTACCGCGCCTTCGCCTCGACCACCATGTCGCCGCGGTCGATCATCGCGCCGACGAGGTCGCTGAAGTCCGACCCGCTGCCGGGGTTGAGGAACTCTTCCTTGATGTTGAAGGCGATCAGGCCCTCGGCTTCGATCAAGTTGTAGGCCTCGACGAACACGCGGACGGGGATGTCGCCGAACCCAAGCGCGGCGACGCAGGTCAGGCAGTTGAATCGGTTCGCCTTCAGCTCGTTCTTCAGCTCGGGGGCGAGCTCGGTCATGTCGGCGACGTGGTACTTGGAGTACATCCCCGGTCGATCCCGGGAGACCGCGTCCTTGGCGGCTTCAATGATGTCGACGCCGACGATCTTCCGCGCTCCCGCGTTCGAGAGCGCCTCGCCCACCATGCCGTTGCCGGCGCCTAGATCGAGGATGCGGAGCGAGTCGAACGGCGTCCCGTTCTTCTCGACCTGCTTCTCCAGTAGGCCCGCGATCATCTCAGGCGATCGGCAGCCCAAGACGTCGCGGAACAGCCGTTCGTACAGGCCCTCGATCTCGTAGATGTCCGCGTAGTCGTGGAACCGGATCTTCCGCCAGTCGTCGTCGAGACGGACCATGCACCATTCTTCATCCTGACTCAGCGCGAGCTTGGGGTCGGGAAGGGCGATGGGTAGAGATCCATCCGAAATCAGATGATGACCTTCGACGGCCGCCGTGTTGAGCTGATCTTGATGCAACAGAATTCCTCCTAAATGATAACGAGCGAGCCGCATGCGACTCTTTCGACCGACGGGTTCGACGCCGTACCGTCGGTCGAGTTGAAAGGCGATGGATTCGTGATTCGAAACCAATATAAGAGCGCAATTCAACGTCAGCCTGGCGGCGGAGCATTCCGCTCGGGCGCTCCGCCTAGGGCGAGAGCGAGCCGGTCGGTCGCGACGGCCAAGCTTCCCCGACGCGCGACACCGCGCGCCGACTCTGTTTTGATCCGGCTTCAACGCCGGGTTCGAGGTTGTTGAGCGTTTGAGGATAAATGCGATTACTCGCAACGGCCCGGTGGCTCCGTCGCGAGCGGCCTGAGTGCGTCAGCGATCTCGCATGGCACGGTCAGCCTGATCGGACGCGGATCGCTCGACCCGCCGCGGGGCGGCTGGAGTCGACCCGATCCGAGTTGGAACAGCAGTCGTTGGATTTCGATCGATCTCGAGGGTGAGCCAGGACGGCGCTGTTCGGTAAAGTACGCGCTCAGACCCTTCTCCCTGTCCTATAGAGGATTTCGACGATCCGTGTGGTGAGTTCTGATCCGGGGACTAGAGACGCAAAAGCCTCTCTAGCAAGTGAACAGCTTGCTGTCCGCACGACGGCGGTTTCAGAAACCGGATCACGGAGAACTCAACCTGACGACGATGAGACAACGCCTCGCGCCGAGAGCGTCCCATTAAGCTGGATCCGTGTGATTGTGCGGAGCCAGACCACTGAGAGCCAATGATACAGGGTTTGCTCGGCCATTGCAAATCGCAACGGGGAAACCTCCCCCGCCGCCCTGCTTTTGAGACGGAAATGCTTATGTCACGATGGAATTGGGCCTGACCGGCCGCTCAGTTCACGGCGTTCCGAGCGCGAGCCGCCGCATCCAGGCATCCGCATGTGGGTGTGCGGCGTTTTGAAAGGCCTGGCGGGATTTGGGGGTTGCGGCGGTTGTGGCGATTGGCGCGGTGGACTACACCGACCGGCGGGTTGTTTTCCGCGCAGACCGGATTCTGTGTCGAGAGTTCCATCGGGCCTCGCCGAAACAAGATCTATTCCGAGGGCTTTGGACTTCGTGCGCGACCAGGGAGGGTAACTCATGGCTCGGTTGAAGTTGTTCCGTCTACTCCCTTTGATGGAGGGGCTGGAAGTTCGGGCGATGCTCAGCGGCGCGTCGGTCGCCAACGTGATCGGCGAGAGCGTCGGGACGGTGTCCGCCCCGAGAGAGGTCAGCAGGACGTCGGCGATCGTCGCCCCGGGGAACCTTACCCCGGCTCGACGGGCCAACACGTTTGCTTTGTTCGTCAAGGCCCAGGAAGGCAGCAGCCTGCAGCCGCGGGTCGTGTCGGCGACGGCCGGTCACGGCAAGCCCTTGCCCCTGCGGCTCGGTCGTCTTGCGGGAATGGGTACGAACCGGACGACCGTCGCCTTCACCCGATCCGGTCAGCCCGGGGCGCTGACCACGGGAGTCACCGCGCGAACGGCACCACGGGAACGTACGGGGCGACCACGACCCTCGTGGGCGACGTCAACGGCGACGGCAAGGTGAACCTGGCCGACGTCTACGCGTTCGCGCCGGCGGCCAACAGCAACTGGGAGACCCGAACTACAACCCGCGGCTGATTTCAATCACAATGGCGTCATCAATGTGTACGACGCCAAGGCCCTGATGCAGAACGTGCAGCCCTCGGGGCCCCCCGTCAAGGACATCAAGGTGCATCTTGATCGTGGCGACCAACCTCGGTGGAACGCGACGACCACGTCGGGCGCGTCCACAGTGTTCACAAAACATCACGATCGTCGGCCGGGCGACTCCCGGGCAGTCTGATCATCGAGGACAATCCGACGGTGCGTGGAATGTCGGGCTCAAATCAGGCGTACAAGTTCACCGCCCGCGCGACGTGGCCGGCGCCAACGGCATCTTCTCGTTCCAATCGGTCTATTCCAATGAAGAGGGGTTGAACAACAACGACCTCCTCTTCACCGACCCGTACGGGCATCAGACGATTCGCGTCTGCCGGTTTTCTGGATCCCATACGCCGCGGTAAAGATCGGGTCCCATCCTGGGTGGTCTGCGGTAGGTCGGCGTAGCGGTCATTGCCGCGACTTCCGCGGCGCCCCGGCCTCAGCCAGGCGTCGCGCCAATCACCCCGAACCACCTCTCCGGTTCAAGAGCAACAGTTCCGAGAGACGATGAAAACGTTGCAAGCCCAATTCCAGGATGGATGGGTCTTAGGGGAAAGAGGAGAATCATGGGTAGGATCATGCGTTTGGCCGTCGCCATGTTTGTCGCGGTCATCGGCTCGCTCATGGGCCATTCGGGAGCGGCCCAGACCGTAACCCCACCCGCAACGGAGCCCGCGGCGACGGCGGGCGGGGCGTCGGCAGGGCTCGACTTACAAGTGGCGCCCGCTGGACTTGAATGACGGGGCGCCCACCGCCGGTGCGATGGAGCCCAAAGAGGAGGTCGTGACGCCGGAGTCGCCGCCATCGATCCTCGACGACAACGTGCGGCCTCTCGATCTCAACACCGCGCTTCGTTTGGCGGGGGTGCAGAATCCCCAGTTGCTGATCGCCAGGTACCGCGTGGTCGAGGCTGCGGCCGTCCGGCAACTCGCGGCCGCTCAGATCCTGCCCTCGATCAACCTCGGCGGGAACTACGACAATCACACCGGCAACTTGCAGCAGTCGAACGGTAACATCCTTCCGGTCAATCGGACGGCTCTGTATCTCGGCTCTGGAGCGGGTGCCACGGCGGCGGGCACGGTTCCCGTGCCGGGCGTGTTGCTTGAGGGGAACATCGCCGAAGCGTCGTTCGCCTTTCTGGCATCACGCCAGTTGGTGGCCGTGCGTGAGTTCACGGCCCTGGCGGTCAGGAACCAGACCTTCCTCGAAACCACCTTGGCCTACTCCGAGCTGCTTCGCGCCGAAGGCAAACGGGCGATCTCCTTGCAGGTTCGCGAAGAGGCGAAGAAGCTCGCCGAATTGACCGCCGCCTACGCCAACGCGGGGCAGGGCCGTCAAGCCGACGCGCAGCGGGCTCAGACGGAGCTGGAACAACGCGAGAACGACATCAAATCGGCCGAGGAAGCCGTTCTAGTGGCTTCGGCCCGACTGTGTTACGTCCTGAACGTTGATCCATCGATCCGGCTCCACCCGACCGATGCGTTCGTCGTGCCGCACCCGGTGGTCCCCGACCCCATTTCGGTGCGTGAGCTGATCGCCATCGGCTTGCTCCAGCGACCGGAATTGAAGGCGCGGCAAGCAGCGATTCGTCAATCCATGCTGGAGCTTCAAGGTGCGAAGCTGCTTCCGTTCTCGCCCACGGTCCTCATCGGATTCAGCGGCGGCGCCTTCGGCGGCGGTAGCAACCTCGTGCGACCGATCTTCGGAGCGTTCGGCAATCGTTCCGACTTCGACATCTTCACCTACTGGACGCTCAAGAACTGCGGCATCGGCAACCTGGCCATCATCAACGCGGCCAAAGCCCGACTGGGCGTGAGCAACTACCAGGAGATCGCGGTCCTCGACCAGGTTCGGGCCGAGGTCGCCGAGTCCTACGCCAAGACGCACGCTCGGTTCGCCCGGATCGGCATCTCCGAAAAGGCCGTGCGAAGTGGCACCCGAGGCCTTCGCGAGGACTTGATCCGGATCGAGAACCGGGTGGTCCCGGCCATCGAATCGGTGAACAGCATCAATCTGCTCGCCCGAGCCCGATACGCCTACCTAGACTCGATCATCGACTACGACCGGGCCCAGTTCGAGTTGTATGTGGCCCTCGGCCAACCCCCGGCCGACATGTTGGCCCACCCGGTGCCGACCGAGGGTGTTACGGCTCCTTCGGAACTGCCGACCCTTCCCGGTCCTCTTACCAACAGTAGGCCAGCCGGAACGGCGCCCCGAGTGTTCCTGCCATCGCAGGACAGCCCGCCGCCATGCCGTTGCCGCCCGCAGGAGGCTGATCCTGACGCGGCGACCCGAGGATGTCGGTTACGGGAATTAGGAAACCATAGTAGGAGGGGGCAATGACCGTTTCTGAGCCGAGTGGGAGTCCCGGTTCGAGACTCCGAGTCCCTGGGGTGCTAAGCGGGTCGTTCTTACTGACGGCCGTGATGCTTTCCGGGTGCACATCGACGACCAAACTGAGCTGCGCGATACAGGGACGTCTCGCGATCCGGCCGCTCTTGAAGCGTCGCTGGCCGACGCCAAAACCGATCCTCCCGGCCGTTACCGGGGACCCACCGCCGGGACGTCCACCGGGGAAGCCGTGCGTCTTACCGACGCCGGCGTCGTTCGGACGGAAGCTGCATCGCCTTCAGAGGCCGCAGCGCCTTCAGAGGCTGCATCGCCTTCCGTGGCCGCATCGCCTTCAGAGGCTGCAGCGCCTTCCGTGGCTGCATCGCCTTCAGAGGCTGCAGCGTCTGAGGAGGAGGTGGAAGTCGCTGAAGCCGGCCCCGACGGTGCCGGGGCCGACGATCTCCTCCCGCTGGCGACGGGTTTCAACATCCCGTCGATCCCCGCAGCGGATCGAGAATACCCTATCGACCTGACGACCGCTCTGCGACTGGCCGAGGTCGAGAACCCCTTGATCGCGGAAGCCAGGCAACGAATCGGCGAGGCCTTGGCGGTTCGACAGGGCGCCAGGGTGTTGCTACTCCCCTCGTTCAACTTCGGAGGCAATTACCACGGGCATACGGGTAACCTCCAGCGGTCTTCGGGCCGTATTCTCGCTCTCGATGAAAACTCGCTGTACCTGGGTGGTGGAAGCGGCGTGATGGCCGCGTCGGCGGCGGAAATCCCCGGCGTCAGCATCATCAGCCAGTTCACAGACGCGATTTTCAGGCCCCTGGCCGCGCAGCAAGAGGTCGCATCCGCCCGGTTCAGCGCCACGGCAACGGCGAACAGCATCCTCCTTGAGGTTTCCGTGCTGTACTATGAGCTGTTGGCCGCCGAGGCCAAGCTCAAAGTGCGGTTGGACATCGCCGAGAAGGAAACGGAGGTGGCGAGGCTCACTCGGGCCTACGCCCAGGCCCAGCAAGGGCGAATGGCCGACGCCAATCGAGCCGCAACCGAGCTGAGCTTGCTCGTGGACGAGATCCGTCAGGCCGAGGAAGAGGTCAGGGTGGCCGCGGCCAAGCTGACCCACAGGTTGCACCTCAGTCAGTCGGTGCTCATCCGACCGATGCTGCCCAAGATGGAGATGACGACGATCGTCGATCCCATGGCTCCATTGCCCGAGCTGGTCCGAGCGGCTCTGACCGGGCGCCCCGAGGTCGGCGAGACGACCGCCGCGATCGCGAGGGCGGAGGTCCGGAAGAAGCAGGAGCAATACCGTCCACTGCTTCCGACGCTCTGGCTCGGGTTCAGCGGGGGTGTGATGGGCGGCGGCAGCAACTTGGTTCCGCCCCAGCTTTCCCACTTCGGTGGTCGAACCGATTTCGACATCCGTCTCTACTGGACGGCCAAGAATTTCGGCCTGGGTAACATCGCGCTGGTCAAGCAGCGGCAGGCCGAGATCGGCATGGCCGTTGGCGAACGGCGCGGGCGATCACCGAGATCCGTAAGGAAGTGGCGTCGGCCTACGCCGAGGTCGCGGCCGCGAGGCTGCAGGTCGGCATCAGCACGAGACAGCGCGACAGCGCCGTGATCGGCTTCCGAGAGGATCTGACTCGGATCCAGAATACGGTTGGACGTCCGCTCGAGGCCGTCAACAGTTTGGAGTTGTTGAATCAGGCGCTGGTCGACCGCATCGTCGCGGTCAAGAATTACAACCAGGCGCAGTTCAAGTTGTTCGTCTCTCTTGGCTCGCCGCCCCCATTGGACGAGTCCGCCAAAGAGCCGATCCCGCCGGCCCCGATCGCATCGCCGCTGCTGCCGCCGCTCGTCGCCGGCGCCGCCGCCGTGCCTTCCGGCGCCGAGGCCGTCCGCCGCCGCCCGCTGCCCGGGCTCGTCGTCCAGACGGCGCAATAAGTTGTCAAGGTCGTCCCTGTCGCCGTGCTCGACTCCCAGGGCCGGCGAGAGAGGCGGTCGCCCTCAGGAGGCCGGTGCCGGATGCGCTCAGGCGCCATCCGCCACGGCCCCGTCGAGGGTCGTGGTTCTTCACCCGCCGGAAAAACCACGCTCGAATACGGCGATGTTGAGGCGGGAGGCGGATTGCGACGGGTACAATTCAGTGAGAGTTACATCACGTTGAAGCACTGAAAAGAAGGAATCAGGCGAGGACGGAGCTTTCACTCAGGGGCCGCAACCATGCACGAGCCGATCCGAATCGCGTTGAGCGGCGCGGCAAGCCCGCTCTCTTATTCACTCTTGTTTCGAATCGCGTCTGGAGCGATGTTCGGCACCGACCGGCCGGTCGTCTTAAGCCTGCTGGACGAGCCGTCGGCGATGCCCGCCGTCGAAGCGACGATATGGGAACTTGAGGACTGCGACTACCCGCTGCTTCGTTCGGTCACCGCTTCGACCTCCCCCGTCGAGGCCTTCGCCGGCGCCGACTGGGTGTTGCTGCTGACCGGCGCTCGGTGTCACGAAGGAGCGACCCGGGCCGAGCAGTTGCGGGCGAATGGGCCGATCTTTCAGCAGCAAGGAAGAGCGATCAACGAGTCCGCCAAGTCGGCCCGCATCCTGGTCGTGGCGAACCCATGCAACAGCAACTGTCTGATCGCCCAGTCGACCCAGCGCGACCTGTTGCCCGAGCGCTGGTTCGCGACGACCGCGCCTCGACCAGAATCGAGGAAAGGCCCTGCTGCGCGGAAGGCCGGCGTACCGGTCGAAAAAGTGACGCGGGTGACCGTCTGGGGGAATCACGGCCCGTCGATCTTCCCCGATTTTCACAACGCATGGATCGGAGATCACCCCGCGCACGAGGTGGTCCACGACGATGAGTGGGTTCGCAACGTCTTCGAGCCCGGTGTGGCCCGCGGGGCGTCCAGCTTGAGAACATGCGAGGCCAGACGCCAGCCGGATCGACCGCTCAGGCGATCCTGGGCGCGGTTCGGTCGCTCGCGTCGCCCTCGCCGTTCTGCTTCCGATTCAGCGCCGGGGTGGTCTCCGACGGAAGCTACGGCGTGCCGAGGGGGTTGGTCTTCAGTTTTCCGCTGCGATCCGAGGACGGCCAGACTTGGTCGATCGTCCAGGACCTCTATCTGGACGACCACGCCCAGTGTCGGATTGAAGCGAACGTCGCCGAACTCGAACAAGAGGCGGTGATCGTCGCGGACATCCTCGGGCATCCGGTCGCCTGAGTGATCCGACGCGGCGAAGTGACAACGAAGAAGCCGCCCGGTCGGTTGATCGGGCGGCTTCTTCGCGGTTGGGCGTCAGGCTCGCCGGAGACGGCCTTCGACGAATCGGCGGCTCATTCCTTCTTGGCGGTATGCTCGCCAGCGGCGGCCCTCGACGAATCGGAGGCGACCGTCTTGGGGGCTTGTTCGCCGTGCGAGGTTTTGGGCGCGTCGCTGGCCCCCGCGTCCTCCTGGAGGCTGGCGACGGGGAGGCCGTCGCTGACCGAACTGGGGTTCGCGATCACCTGATCGTCCGGTTCGAGGCCGGAGAGGATCTCGACGCGGATGCCGTCGTCGGCGCCGATCTGGACCGACTTCTTCTTGGCCTTGCCGTCCTTGATCACGAAGACGTCCCCCTTGCCTCCCTTGGACTCGCCCGCGAGGGAGGACGCCGGAAGGGTCGAACTCTTGGTGGACGTGTCGAGGATGATCTTGGCGACGCCGTACATGCCAGACCGAATCCGATTCTCGGGGTTGCGGAGATCGATTTCGGTGTGCATGGTCCGCGACGTGGGATCTTCCGATTCGGCGAACCGGGAGACCTCGCCCTTGAGCACCGTGTCGCCGAGGGCGTCGAGGGTGATCTCGACCTTGTCGCCGACGTCGGTGTACGGCACGTCGCGATCGGGGACTTCGGTGACCACGTACACCATGTCGGTGTGCGCGACTGTCAGCAGCGGCACGACGCCCCCCTCGGCGGCGGACCGGATGAACGCCCCTCGGAAGAAGTTGCGCTTGGTGATGATGCTGTCGTAGGGCGAGTGGATCCGGGTGTAGGCGCGGATCGCCTCGGCCCTGGCCTGCTTGGCCTCGGCCACGGCGACGTTGGCCTTGGCCTCTTCAAGGTCGGCGTCGGCCTTCTTGATCCGGGCCTTGGCGGCGATGAGGTCGGCCTTGGCCTTGAGCACACCCTGCTGGGCCGCGTGCTCGTTGGACCGAGCCGATTCGTAGCTCTCCTCCTCCTCGTCGGCGATCTCCTGGGGGACCGCCTTGTTTTCGACGAGCTTGCGATACCGGTCAAACTTCTTGGCGTGATACTGACTCATCGAGGTGTAGCGCTCGACCTCGGCGATCATCTGTTGGACCGCGCTGGACGCCGCGGCGTGGTCGGCGTTGGCGACCTCGACGAACGCTTCGGCCTGGGTGACGGCGGCCTTGGCTTGTCGGAGGTCGGCTTCGGCCTTCTCGGCGTCGGCGATGATTTCGGGATCGTCGATCACCGCCAGGATTTGGCCCCTCTTCACCCGGTCGCCGTAATTGACGTGGAGCTCGGAGAGATAGCCCGAGACCTTAGCATACAAGTCGGCCACCTCGTAGGGTTGGACCGAGCCGATTTGCGTCGAGGTGCGGCGTCAGGCCGCCCTTGGAGAGTCGGGTCGTTTTAACCGCGACCGGGTTGACTTTCGACGTCGCGCCGCCGTGGATCGACGCCTCGGCCCCTTCGCCGGTCGTCTTGCCGCCGGTGCCGGCGGAGAAATAGTACCAAGCCCCCGCGGCCGCGCCGACGACGACGACTGCGGCTGCGGCGAGCCCGAAACCGCTTTTCTTCACGGGCGTCTCGCGAGCGGGCGCAGAAGGTTGAATTGCTTTATTCACGATCGAACTCCGGATCATAAAAGCCTTGGCATGCCGAGATGGTTTTACGCTACGTGAACAAACGCCCGAGATCAATCGATGGGCCCCGGGCCCTCGTCGTCCGTACTGGGGACGTCGTAGTCGAACTCGTCGTCCTCGGGCCGATTCCTCGGGCCGTCGTGGCCGAACTCGCCGTCCTCTTCGCCATGGTGCTCGGGGTGTCCGCCGCGTGTCCCCGGCTTGTCGCGGACAAGCAACGAGTAGAGCGCAGGGGAGCACGAAGAGGGTGGCGGGCTCGCCGGCCATCAGGCCGCCGAGGATCGCGCGGGCCAGCGGGGCGTTCGCCTCGCTGCCCCGCTCCATGGCCAGCGCGCTCGGGACCATGGCGAAGAAGGCCGCCAGGGCGGTCATGGTCATCGGACGCACGCGGAGCGACGGCCGCCTTGCGGATCGCCTCGGTCGGCGTCAGCCCCTCGTGGCGCGCAGTTCCTGGGCGTAGTCGGTCATCAGCACCGAGTTGGCCACCTTGATGCCGACGATGAAGATGAAGCCCAGCAGCGACTGCACGTTCACCGCCGATGCCGGTCAGGTAGAGCATCGGCAGGATGCCGACCAGGCGAGAGCGGGACGGTCGACCATGACCGACAGCGGCACGACGAACGACTTGTCCAGAGCCGACCATCAGGAAGTAGATCAGCAACGAGCGCCAGGACCAGGCCGCAGCCCAGGTTGTGTGAAGGTGTCCTGCATCCGCAGGTATTCGCCGCTGAGCACGATCTTCGTGCCCGTCAGGGCTCTGGCGCGTCTTCGGAGTGCGGGGTCGTACGGCGCCCAGGTGCCGTCGGGCTCGCCGGTCTCGCCGAATCGGTTGATGGACCTTGGCGACGTCGTCGGAGACGTGGCCGAGGTCGCGGCCGTGGACGCCCATCGTCACGTCGATGGTCGGCTGGATTTGGTGTGCGTCACCTCGGTCGGCACCGTGTCGCGGTCCAGCGTGACCAGGTTCCGCAGCGGGATCGGCTGCTTCTGCGTCGTGCGCTCGGTGATCGGGATGTTCAGCAGCGTGTCGATCGACTTGATGTCGGCCTTCGGGGTACTGCACGCCGACGAAGTACTGGTTCTTGCTCTTCGGGTCGATCCAGAAGTTCTTCTTGTTGAACGGGATGCTCGAGTTGAACGCGGCGATCACGTTCTTCATGACGTCTTCCTGGGTCAGGCCCAGGTCGGCCGCCTTGGCGCGGTCGACGTTGATGATGTACTGCGGGATAGTCGAGCCGCTGGATGATCCGCGGCGTCGACCACGCCGTCGATGTCGCTGACCTTGTTCTTGATGGCCTCGGCGATGCTGTGGGCCGTCGTTCTGGTTCTTGCCGGTGACGCGGATGTTGATCGGCGTCGACTTGCCCTCGTTCATGGCCGCCGCGGACCATGCCGCCGGCGTCGAAGGCGAACTCCAGGTTGCGTGAACTTCGGGTCGTCCTTGGCAAGCCCTCGCGGAGCATGTGCGACGTATTCCTGGGCCGAGTGTTGCCGCTCGTCGGTGAGCTGGACCTTGACCACGGCGTCCATCGGGCCGGCGTTCGGGCGTGTAGGCGGCCGACCAGTCGGGGGTCACGCCGATCTCGGAGAGGATGAGCTCCAGGTCTTCCTCGATCGGTCTCCTCGGATGAAGTCCTCGACCTCGGTGATCGACTTCTTCGGTCTTCTCGATCCGGGTGCCGCTGCGGGGCGCGGACGTACATCTCGAAGGCGCCGGCGTCGACCTCGGGGAAGAACTCGCGGCGGAGGATCGGCCAGAGCACGATGACGGTCGCCGCCAGCGTGCCGAAGCCGATGGCGACGGTCGGCGACGCGGTGGCGGAGCACGACGTCGAGGACGCTGGACGTAGTAGCGCGATGCCGGTCTCGACCATCGCTTCCCAACGGGCGAACAAGCCCGCCTCGGCTGATCGGGCCGCCTCGTCGGGCCGTGGCCGTTCGCCGTTGCTCGCGAACGTGTCGCGATCGGGCCGCTCGCCATGCCCGCATCCCCGGCCCGTGGCCGTCGTGCGCTTGAGCCAGGAGGCCGAGCAGGCCGGCACCAGGGTCCGCGACAGGATGTAGGCCGTGATCATGGCAGAACGCCACCGCCATGGCCATCGGCTTGAACAGGAACTGCGCCCAGGCCCGGCATCAGCGCCAGCGGCGAGAGCACCAGGAAGGTGCAGAGCGTCGCGACCAGCTCGGGCATGGCCACCTCGCTGGCGCCCAGGAACGCCGCCTCGTGCGGCGCTGCGCCCATGCCCAGGTGGCGGTGGGTGTTCTCCAGGCAGATGATGGCGCTGTCGACCATCGGGCCGATCGCCAGCGTCAGCCCGGCCAGCGTCATCACGTTGATCGTTTGCCCGGTGTAGTACAGGAAGATGCAGCGCCGAGAGGACCGAGATCGGCAGCGTCATGATGGCGATCGCCGTCATCCGCCATCTGGCCCAGGAACAAGAGGATGACCAGCGAGCAGAGGACGGCGCCCAGCACGCCTTCCTGCACGAGGCCTCGATCGACTGCCGCACGTAGACCGACTGGTCCATGACCAGCTTGAGTTTGATCCCCGACCGCGTCAGCCGGTCCTCGATGTCCGTCAAGCCGATTGCGCGAGCGTTCTGACCACCGCCAGCGTGCTGGCGCCGAGCTGGCGGAAGACCGGGATGTAGACCTCCCGCTTGCCGTTGACCCGCACCACGTTGGTCTGGATGTAGCTGCGCGTCCTTCGGGGTCGCCACGTCCCGGAGGTAGGAGCGTTCGCCCGGACTCGGAGCGGAGCGGGATGTCGCCCATGTCACTCGGGATCTTCTGATACATCGAGTTGGAGTCGATGGCGTAGTCGATGTCGCCGAACTTGGCGTCGCCCGTGGGCAGGAAGACGTTGTAGTTGTCCAGCGCCTTCATCACGTCCAGCGGCGAGAGGTTGCGCGCCTGCATCTTCTCGCGGTCGAGGTAGGCCATGACACGGCGCGGATCTTGCCGCCGAAGACCACCGGCGCCACGGCGCCGGGATGCCCATGATCATGTTGCGGACCTCGTAGCGACCGACGTCGTAGAGGATCGACTCGTCGTTCTGCGGGTCGTCGGCTGTCGACCGCGACGATGCAGACCGGCGTCGTGCGGTCGGGTCGAACGGCAGGACGACCGGCGGCAGCGTGCCCGGCGGCAGGTTGGGGATCGCCGCGAGGGCCAGCGAGTTGACCTGCGTCAACGCCCCGTTGGGATCGACGTCGCTCCTGGAAGTAGTTGCGGACGATCGCTGGCGCCGACGATCGAGCGCGACTCCTGACGCGGCGTGCCGTTGGCCTGCCCGATCCACCGTTCCATCCGGTTGGTGATGTCGTTGGCGATGACTCGCCGGCGGACATGCCGCCGTAGAAGGTGAGCGTCTGCACCGCCGGGCTCTTGAACGCCGGCAGGATGTCGATCGGGATTAAGTACGCGGACACCGTGCCGAGCAGGATCAGCGTCAGGCAGAGCACGGTTACGGCGTATGGGTTTCTTAGCGACGCGCGGATCAAGCCGTTCAAGGGAGGGTCTCCACTTCTATTACGAGGGCTTTTCCAGACGAGGTTAATAGCCGGAAATGCGGCGGTGCGACCGGAACTAGAGCCGACACAGCCGATGGCAAGCCGAGCGGGAGGAGCCGACTTAGCAACGCGGACTATCCAACAGGCGAACGGGACTCATATTCTGAAACGAGAGGACCACAAGTTGGGCGGAGGCGGCCGCCGCTGAGGCCGGCGACCCCTGGATTAGCGAGAACCCAGAACGGGTCGGCGGTCGGCGTTCGTTCTCGGTTCACTCGTCGGCGGGCCAGGATGGACGCGAGGGAGGCGAACGCGCGCCGTTGGGCCGGCGTCGGCAGACCCGATCGAAGAAGACGTGGTGACCGTGCGCCTGAGGACGGCGGAGCCGTCCGGCCGTCCGCGTCCCCGACGCCCAGAAAGGCGGAGGATCGGCACAGAGCCATCAAACACCTCATGTGCCCGATAACGGACGGTTTCTCGATATCGGACTTCCGCCAGTGTGGGACTAAAGACGGTCAAGAGGGTTCGACTGACCAAACCCTCATTAAATTATTCTAACCTCCGTTCCGAGCGGGGCAAGAGTGTTCTTAAACGGCCCAACGATCGAAGGCCCAGGCCGGCAGGGTTCCGGCCAGATTCTCGCACGGCCTTGGTGGTCGTGATAGGATCGCGTGGGTCGCCCGCGGCGGCGACTCGACTCCGTGTTGAGTTCTCGATTCGGCGATTTCGATCGCCACTCAATCGACTTGGCGGTGATCGATGAACGTCGCTCTTCCTCGCATTGAGCTTGATGGGATCCGTCGGCCGACGAGTCGGCCTTCGCTTTGTTCGACGGCAAAAGCCTGGACGGCTGGGTCGCCGAGGGCGCTTCGGAATACCAGCGGGACGGCGAGACCGTCCCGGTGTGGACGGTTCGCGACGGCCTGCTTTCGTGCAAGGGGAAGGGGTTCGGCTTCCTCCGCTACAAGGATCGGGAGTTCGACGACTTCACCCTCCACCTCGAATTCCGGATGGCTCCCGGCTGCAACAGCGGCCTGGGGATTCGCACGGGGGCCTTCGACCCCGAGCGATCGCGGGCCACGCGGCCTTCGTTCTACTCGTACGAGATCCAGTTGACCGACGACGCGGGCAAGCCCCGACGACGCACAGCACAGGCTCGCTCTATCGGTACGTCGCTCCCAAGGAGAACGCGATCAAGCCGGCCGGCGAGTGGAACACGATGGAGGTCGAATGCGTCGGTCCGAGAATCCGCGTGACCCTCAACGGCAAGCTGATCCAGGACGTCGATCAAAGCACGATCGAGGCGCTCAAGAACAAGCCTCTTCACGGTTGCGTCTGCCTCCAGAACCACGGCGGCGACATTGAGTTTCGAGCCGTCGAGGTCAAGGAGCGGAAGGCCGGCGGCGTCTGGAGCGGCGCTGGCTCAGCCGCACGCTCGGCCGGGCTCGCTACTCGCGCAGGGAATGATCCGCTGGAAGATCGACCGGGCGCGGGTCGTGAATCGGGCCGAATCGAGCAGAAACGATGGAGACGGCGATCGTCGGATCGGCGGCGTCGTAGTTCAGGCGGCGCGCCAGCCGGGCAGGTCGTCGGGATCTTCGGGAAGCTCGGTCCCCGCGAGGTCGTGGATCAGCCTCAAGCGGCCCTCGACGGCGCGGAGGAAGTTGTAAGTGTCGCGGAGCTCGGCGTGGGTGGTCATGTCGAGGACGCCACGGCGATGGAGGGCGTCGAGGGCGTCCCAGAGGTTCGAGCGGAGCAGGTCGGGCTGCCGTTCGGCGTGGACGAGCTGAGATACTGGACGAGGAACTCGATGTCGGCGAGCCCGCCGGTCCCTCGCTTGAGGTCGCTGCGGCGGGCGCGAGTCCTCGAGCCTGTTGCGCATCGCCAGCACCTCCGCGGCCAGCGTCGACGGGTTGATCGGGCCGGGCCAGCATCGTCCGGAGGCCTCGGTCGACGCCGCTGCCGAAGCCGCCGGTCGCGAAGATCACGCCGGCCCGCGGTGAAGGCCATCCGCTCCCAGGTCTGGGTCGATCGCTCCAGGTAGTCGCGGAAGGCGTCGAGGGTCAGGACCAGCGGTCCCGAGCGCGCCGTGGGGTCGGAGACGGGCGTCGACCGCGTAGAGCGGGCCGGTTGAGTGCGCCGCCGCCGAGCGCCTTGAGCACGCGATGGACGACCTCGGTGACGAACTGGTCGTTGGAGATCGAACCTCGCCCCCCTCGGTCCGGCCGTCGCCCTCGTGGAGGAAGACGAGGTCGAGGTCGCTGTGATAGTTCAGCTCGCGCCCGCCGAGTTTGCCCAGTCCGAGGATCGCCCAGCGGTCGCGGCGGCCGTCGAGGCCGCGATCGGGGCGTGCCGAATCGCTCGGCCCGGCGGTCCCACTGGTCGCGGGCCACCTGGCGCGACGATGGCCTCGGCGACGTCGGCCAGCTCGCGGCGTCACGTCGCGGATCGGCTCGCGGCCGAGGATGTCCCGGGTGCCGATCCGGACCCATTCCTTGTTGCGGAAGCTCCAGAGGATCGGCGCCAGGTCCTCGGCGCCCGTGCAGAGCTCGGCGAGTTCGGCCTGGATCGCCGCGCCCGGGGACGGCCGGTCGACGACCAGCGAGTCGATCAGGTCGTCGATCATGCCCGGGTTGTTGATCAGGATCTCCGAGAGGAACTGGCTGGTGGCGCACAGTTCGACGTAGAGCCGAAGGCTCGGCGGGTTGAAGTTGAACAGCTCCCAGAGGATCGCCTTGGCTCCCAGCGACGCCGAGACCTTCTCCAGGTTCGTGAGCGTCAGGTCGGGGTCGGGGGTCCGGCCCACGGTATCCAGCAACCTCGGCGCGATCGCCGCCAGGAAGTGGCGGCATCGCGCCTGCGACAGGAATTGGAAATCCTCGCGCGCCAGCGCCATCAGGTTCTGATGCGCGGTTGCGCGGTCGCGGAACGGGAACCGCGCCATCACCTGCGCGACGCAACTCGGGGTCGGGTCGGGGTCGAGGACGAGGTCGACCACGGGGTCGACCGCGCTTGCCGTCGTCAGCGCGGAACGCGTCGTGGAGCAGGTGGTTAAGGATCCGGCGATTCAGCTCGGTCTTGCTCCGGTAATCGGCGAGGAAGCGGTGGGCCGGGCCGGTCCGGTCTCCCAGGGCTGGCCGGGGCGTAGCCCATGCGAATGGCCAGGGTCCGCAGGGCCTCCGATGTCGCGGGGCATTTCGTGCGTCTGGCGGTCGAACACGATCTGAAGCCGGTGCTCGACCTGGCGGAGGAACCGATACGTGTCGTCCATGATGCTCGCGTTCCTCGGCGGTCGAGACAGCCGACCTGCTCGAGCCGGTCGATGGCAAGGAGCGTGTTGCGTGCCGCGGACCTCGGGGTACTCCGCCGCCGTGCAGGAGCTGGAGGAACTGGACGACGAACTCGACGTCGCGGATGCCGCCGCGGCCGGTCTTGACCTCGAACTCGGTCGGCGCCGGCCGAGACCGTCCGCTGCTCGATCCGGCGCTTCATCGCCTTGATCTCGGCGATCTCCGCGGCGCCGAGGTAGCGGCGATAGACAAACGGCGTGATCGCCTCGATGAACGTCGCGGCCGAGGGTCGAGGTCGCCCGGCGATCGGGCGGCACTTGATCAGCGCCTGTCGCTCCCAGGTCCGACCCGCGGTCACGTAATAGCCGATCGTCGCGTCGAACGAGCGTGCCAAGGGCTCCCTGTTCGCCTTCGGGGCGCAGTCGCATGTCGACACGGTAGGCCATGCCGAGTCGAGTGTGGTCGGCCAGGAGCCGGACGACCTCGCCCCCCATCCGCGCGAAGAACTCGGCGTTCGAGACGGCCTGCGGGCCGGTCGTCTGCCCTCCTCTTCGTACAGGAAGATCAGGTCGATGTCGGAGCTGTAGTTCAGCTCCGGCGCCGCCGAGCTTGCCCAGCCCCAGGACCACGAATCGGGCGGGCTGGCCGTCCGCCCGCGGCGGGGATCGCCGTGTCGCGCCTCGGCGCGGCGCGCGCGCGAGCCGCGACCGCCGCCTCGACGCAAGCGTCGGCAAGGTGCGAGAGGTCCTCGGTGATGACCTCCAGCGGCAGGCCGCGGACGATGTCGTTGTAGCCGATGCGGAGGCATCTCGCGGTGCCGGAACCGGCGAAGGGCCAGCTTCTGCTCCTCGATCCGTGCGTCCAGTGCGAGGACGTTCCAGAGGTCCTCGATCAGCGTCCGTCGCATCGCGGCGCTCGGCGCCGGAGCGGAGCCAGTCGATCAGGTCGGGTCACGGATCAGCGATTCGCTGAAATGCTGGCTCGTGCTGAAAACCTGGAGCAGGGTCTCGGTCGTCCTCGGCTCGGTCGGCGAGCCGTGTGGGCTCGGTCGGGGATCGGCGAGCGCCGCGAGGAAGCGGTCGAGATTCGTCAGCGCCATGCCGGGGTCGGGGCAGCCGGGGAGGACGCGCGTCGAGCTGCGCGGCGATCCGGCCGAGACCCGATCGAGCGAGTCCGGACCGCCGCCTCGGCCGCCAGGTCGTCAGGTCCGCGACGCCGCGGCCGGCGATCGCGCACCCCCAGCCGGGACGAGCCACCCTCCGGCTAGCTCGGCGATTCTCCGGTAATTCAGGAACCAGGCGGCATGTCCACGGCGGATCCCCCGAGGGCCGATTCGAGACGAGCGTGGCCGTCTACGGCTCACGCGGGGCGAAGGCACGGCGGGACGTGCTGAAGATGTCGAATGATCAGCTCCACATCGTGCCGGCTGAGGCCCGGCGGCGGCGATCTCGCGGTCGTCGGCGCCGCGCGGACCACCAGCCGATGGACTGCGACGGCGAACCGGCGGAGCCGAATCGGGCAGCTCGGGCTGGGGGGTGTGCCGTCGGTGCGCCGCCCAGGGGTCGCCGAGATCGGTCGAACCCGGGTCGAACCAGTATTCCCGGCCTCCCTGGCGCAGCAATTCGAGGAGCCACTCCTCGAAGCTTCGGGCGATGATCCGCGGCGGGTGCCGGTGCGTCTCGTCGCCCGAGGTGAAGATCGGGATGCCCGCCGCCGGGCGACCGGTAGGCCAGGTCGATGCAGATCGGTCTCCATGTTCGGGTTGCCCAGCTCGAACCAGCTCTCGGGCTGGATCAACAATGTCGTGCATCCGTGGCGAACGGGATCATCGGGCCGATCGCCGAGAGCGGGTGGATCAGCGGGCCCGCGCGCGGTAGAGGCCGTCGGAGAGCATCAGCCAGGCGCGAAGCCCGGGCGGGCAGGCGGAATCCGTGACGATTTCCCAGCGGCGATGGCGCTGGGGTCGGCGCGGCGGGTCGGCAGGCGTCCGGGCATCGGCGAAGCCAGCTCGCCAGCACCGCGTCGTCGGGTGCCGCGGCTCGGGTCGATCCCGCCCCAGGCCATCCAGCAATTCACGAGCGTCAGCCGAGCAGGCACGGCCATCGGCTCTCGATTCCCTCACAGCCGAGGTCGCAATCCGCTCGGTCGTCATCGACCTGCCCGAACAGGGTCACGGCGCTGGCGTTCTCGATCCGCACCTGAACCATCCGACCGATCAGCCGCTCGGGGCCCTCGAACACCACGATCCGGTCGCAGTGCGTCCGGCCCGACAATTGATCGACGCCGTCCCAGCCTTCCCGGCGCGTCGTCGATCGGCTCCGGCCCTCGACGAGGACCTCGTCTCCGCCCCACGAACGCCCGTTGTCTTCCAGGCTGATCGCCGTTTGGATCGCCAGCAGCTCATGGTTGCGACGCTTCTTGACCTCCTCCGGAACGTCGTCGGCGAACAGAGTCGTCGGCCTTCGTGCCGGTTCGCGGGCACTGTACTTGAAGATGAAGCTGTTCTTGAACCGCGACCGCTCGACCAGACCGACGGTCTTCTGGAACGACTCCTCCGTCTCGCCGCAGAAGCCCACGATGAAGTCGCTCGAAACCGACGAACCGGGGATCGTCTCGCGGAGTTCGGGCCAGCATGTCCTCATAGAACGCCGACCGTATACATCCGCTTCATTCGCTTGAGGACCTCGTCGCAGCCGCTCTGGGCGGGGACGTGCAGGTATCGCGAGACCTTGGGCAGGTCGCGGACGGCCTGGAGCAGGTCGTCGGTCATGTCGTTGGGGAAGTTCGTGATGAACTTGATCCGCTCGACGCCTTCGATGTCGTGGAGCCGGCCGACCCGATGACGCGGTCGAGCGCGACCCAGCCGATCACCGCCAGCACCGCCACCACCATGGCGGCGGAGATGCCGCCCGCCGTGCGCGCGAGCGCGAGCGGCACCAGGATCGAGAACACGATCGCCGGAATGCCGATGAAATGCGTGGCGCGGTTGCGCTCGTCGCGGTGATAGCTGGAATAGATCGCAAGCTGGCGCGCGAAGAAGCTGTCCATGACCGTCTCCCCCTGTGCGCGGCCGCTGACCGGCCGTCGGCGCCATTCTAGCCCGGAAACCGTGCGCGTGACACCACGTTGAGCGGCGCGCGGCTAGAACAGGTTGAGCAGCTTGTCGTAGAACATCGTCATCATGGTGGAGCCGACGGCGGACACCCCGCCGATGACCGCGATGCTGATGCCGGCCCCGATCAGCGCATATTCGATGGCCGTGGAACCCTCGCGCGCGGGCAAGAACCGGCGGAAAGTCGTTTTCGGGTCGATGCGCATCGGCCTTGAGCCCCTTCAATTACAAGCAGCGCCACCAGGTGGGGCACTAGCGGCTCGTCCGCCGCCGGCATTTCGTAGTCACGCAATCGGTTCGGTCTCACCCAGGCGAGCTGCTGGCCTTCCGTGGCCCTGACCGTGCCCTCCCAGCGCCGGCAGACATAGAGCGGCATCAGGAGGTGGAAGTCCGGATAGATGTGGCTGGCGAACGTGAGCGGCGCGAGACAAGGCTCACGCACGACGATGCCGAGTTCCTCCTCAAGCTCCCTGATCAGCGTCTCTTCCGGCCGCTCGCCCTGCTCGACCTTGCCGCCGGGAAACTCCCATAACCCCGCCATCGGCTTGCCGGCGGGGCGCCGGGCGATCAGCACGCGGCCGTCGGCGTCGATGAGGGCGCAGGCGGCGACAAGGACGGTTTTGATGCTCACGGCCTTTCGCTCTCGACGATAGGGGGTTCTGGTTAAGAGGTATTCAATGGTGGGGCTGCGGCTCCGGTCCGACAGCAAGGGTAAACGAGAGCTTTATGAGCGATAGTCGCCGTTGATGGCGGCTGGGCCAAGGCGCTACCTGTACCACTATACCATTAAGTGTGGTGCGCATTGTCTCAATGATGGGTTGTCACTACTATGACTAAAATATTCCGCTTCGGCCTCGGGGGAATGGCGGGTAATGGAAAAATATCCGTCATCCTTTGACGTCTTCGGCTTTCTCACGCACCGCGGACCCATAAGAAGCCCGATCGAAATACGAAATAAACAAGGATCTCTACTCACAAGGAGATCCGGCGGATTCCGTTTTTTACATCCACAAAGGCAAGGTCAAAGTCACCGTCATATCCGAGCAGGGAAAGGAAGCCGTCGTCGCAATCCGCGGGCCGGACGAATTCTGCGGCGAGGAGGCTATGACCGGGACGCCGCTGCGCTTGTCTTCAGCCACCACAATGACGGAATGCGAAGTCATTCGGCTGGACAAGGAGACCATGGAGCGCCTGCTCCGTTTCGAGCCGGAGTTTGCCGACTATTTTCTCTACCATCTCTTGACTCGGACCGCCCGCGTTGAAGCGGACTTGGTCGACCAATTGTTCAGTTCCAGCGAGATGCGGCTGGCACGGGTTCTTCTGATGTTGGCCAATTATGGCGGCGACTTTGGTCCGGAACCGATCCCCGTCAAGGTGAACCATGAGCTGCTCGCCAAGATGGTCGGAACGACCCGGTCTCGGGTGACAGTATTCATGAACAAGTTTCGAAAGTTGGGCTTGATCGACTACAACGGCGTGCTGAAAGTCCAGAAAGCGCTGCTGAACTATGTTCTGCACGACGAGCCATTTGAGATAGAAATAATAGAAAATAAGAGATATTGCACGAAACGCCGACTAGCCTGCATTCGCCGGATCAAGACCTGTAATCGCCGTTGATGGCGATGTATTCCTTGGTGAGGTCGCAGGTCAGCACCCGGTCGCGCCCCTTGCCGAGGCCGAGCGCCACCTTCAGGCTGATCTCCGGCTGCTTCATCTTCGCGCTCACCGCCGCCTCGTCATAGGCCGGATCGCGCGCGCCCTTGTGCGCCACGCGGATGCCGCCGAACCAGATCGAGAGCTTGTCGCGGTCGGCCGGCTCGCCCGCCTTGCCCACCGCCATCACCACGCGGCCCCAATTGGCGTCCTCGCCGGCGATCGCCGTCTTCACCAGCGGCGAATTGGCGATCGACATGCGCGATGCGCCGCGCCGATTTGTCCGACACCGCGCCTTCCACCACGATCTCCACCAGCTTGCGGGCGCCTTCGCCGTCGCGCGCGATCTGCTCGGACAGGTTGGCGAGCACCTTGATGCAGCGCCTGCTTGAAGGCGCGCAGGCGCGGATCGGACGCGCGCGCGATGCGCGGGCCGCATCTTGCCGGTCGCGAACAGCATCAGCGTGTCGGAGGTCGAGGTGTCGCCGTCGATGGTCACCGCGTTGAAGCGTGTCGGCGACGCTCTCCTTCAGCAGCGCCTGCAAGCGCCGGCGCGGCGATCGCCGCGTCGGTGAACACGAAGGACAGCATCGTCGCCATGTCCGGCGCGATCATGCCGGCGCCCTTGGCGATGCCGTTGATGGTGACCGTGTCCTTGCCGATCTTGGCGCGTCGCGGTCGCCACCTTCGGGAAGGTGTCGGTGGTCATGATCGCCCGCGCGGCGGCGAGGAAATCGCCCGGCTGCGCGCCTGCGCGACCAGCCCGTCCATCACGCCGCCGAACTTGCCGGCGTCGAGCGGCTCGCCGATCACGCCGGTGGAGGCGAGGAAGATCTCGGCCGTCTTGCAGCCGGCCGCCTTGGCGGCGAGCTCGGCGGTGAGCTTGGTCGCCGCGCGCCCGCTCTTGCCGGTGAAGGCATTGGCGTTGCCGGAATTGACCACCAGCGCGCGCGCCAATTCTTGCGATTTGCCGGACTTCAGGTGCGCGCGGCACCATTCGACCGGCGCCGACGGGCATTTCGACTGGTGAACACGCCGGCCGCCGTGGTGCCGGCGTCGAACAGCGCCAGCAGCACGTCGGTGCGCCCGGCATAGCGGATGCCGGCTTCCGCCGTCGCCAGCCGCACGCCGGCGATCGCCGGCATGTCCGGCACGTGCCTGGGGGCGAGGGGGAGATGGAGGTGCTCATCGCGCACGCGTCATCGCCAGGCTTGTCCCGGCGACTATGGTGGCGCGGTACCTAAGCGAGATGGCCGGCACAAGGCCGGCCATGACGAAATCAATTGATGCGAACGATCGCCGTTACTTCTTCGCCGGCGTGTCCGTCTTCGCCGGCGTGTCGCTTCGGCGGCTTTTCCTTCTTCGCCGGCTCGTCCGTTCTTCTTCTCGTCCGCGGTCTTGTAGAACTTCTCGATCTTGGCCTCGGCGCGCAGCTTCTGCACCAGCTCGGCCTGCGCCTTGCGCGTCACGAATTCTCGATCTGCGCCTTGACCTCGTCGAACTTCGGCGGCGGCTTGACGCGCTTGTCCTCGACCTTGATCACGTGCCAGCCGAACTGGGTCTTCACCGGGCCGGAAATCTCGCCCTTCTTCAGCTTGAAGGCGACCTTGGAGAATTCCGGCACCATCTGCTCCTTGGTGAAATAGCCGAGATCGCCGCCATTGGCCTTGCCGGAGGGGTCTTCGCGTCTTCTCCTTGGCGAGTTTGGCGAAGTCCTCGCCCTTCTTCAGCCGCGCGATGATCGCCTCGATCTTGGCCTTGGCGGCCGCGCTCGCCTTCTCGTCGCCGGCCGGCGCGCGGATCAGGATGTGGCGGGCGTGCACTTCCTCCTGCTTGCCGATCTGCTTGATCGCGTCGTCATAGACCTTGTGCATGGCCTCGTCGGTGAGCGCCGCCTTGCCGACCGACTGCAGCAGGTCGGACATCAGCAGCTTGCGGCGGTCGAATGCCAGCTGGCGCTTGAAGTCGGCGGTGTCGGCCGATCTTCTTGGCCTCGGCCGCCTTCGCCACCAGGATCACGTCGGCCATGAACTGCACCAGATAGTCGCTCTTGGCGTCCGGCGACATGGGCGGAATCTGGCCGGCCTCCGTCTCGGCGACGGCGAGGTCGCTCTGGTGGATTTCCATGCCGTTGACCTTGGCGATCAGCGGGTCCTTGGCGTCCTCGGCGTGCAGCGGGCCGGCCGCCGCCATGCAGCAGCGCCAGGGCGGCGGCGATGAGGCCGGCCCGGCGCGTGAAGGCCGGGCGGCCGGCGAGAAGGGAAGTCATCATGGCGCTGTCCTTGGAAAGGGGGTGCTCCGCCTCCACGGGCGGAGGTCGGCCGGCCTTGTCACCCAACAACCGTGGCTTTGCAATGGCGTTGGCCGCCGCCGGCCTAAACTCCGCGTGACTGCGGCGCCGCCGGCCGGCCCGTTAACGCCCGTGGCAAGCCGCCAATTGACAATAATCCGACCCCCTCCTATCTCTCGCTCATCTCGGCCGGTGATGCTTCGCTTGAGCCCCCGTTCGCGTCGAATTTGCCCGAAAAGTGCCGTATTTCCGGAGCGCCGGAAGCAAAATCCGGCCGCGGCGGCGTGGTAATAGAGCGCCGGCCAAGAAGTTGAGGAGCTCCCGATGATCGGCGCTGTCGCCCGCAAGCTGTTCGGTTCCGCCAACGACCGGCGCATCCGCAGCTATCAGCCGCGCGTCGACGCCATCAACGCCCTGGAGCCGGAGGTCGAGAAGCTCTCCGACGAGGCGCTGCGCGCCCGCACCGACGAATTCAAGAAGCAGATCGCCGACGGCGCCGAGCTCGACGACCTCCTGGTGCCGGCCTTCGCCACCGTGCGCGAGGCCGCCAAGCGCACCCTCGGCCAGCGCCATTTCGACGTGCAGCTCATCGGCGGCATGGTCCTGCACGAGGGCAAGATCGCCGAGATGAAGACCGGCGAAGGCAAGACCCTGGTCGCGACGCTGCCGGTCTATCTCAACGCGCTCACCGGCAAGGGCGTGCACGTCGTCACCGTCAACGACTATCTGGCCAGGCGCGACGCCGAATGGATGGGCCAGATCTACAGGTTCCTCGGCCTCACCGTCGGCGTCATCGTGCACGGCCTGGACGACGAGGAGCGCAAGGCGGCCTACGCCTGCGACATCACCTACGGCACCAACAACGAGCTCGGCTTCGACTATCTGCGCGACAACATGAAGTACCGGCTGGAGGACATGGTCCAGCGCGGCCACATCTACGCCATCGTCGACGAGGTCGAACTCCATCCTGATCGACGAGGCGCGCACGCCGCTGATCATCTCCGGCCCGCTCGACGACCGCTCCGAATTCTACAACACCATCGACCAGTTCATCCCCAAGCTCGACAAGGCCGACTACGAGGTCGACGAGAAGCAGCGCACCGTCACCATGACCGAGAGCCGGCATGGAGAAGATGGAAGTCATGCTGCGCGAGGCCGGCCTGCTCAAGGGCGGCAAGCTCTACGACGTCGAGAACGTCTCGGTCGTCCACCACGTCAACCAGGCGCTGCGCGCGCACAAGCTGTTCCAGCGCGACAAGGACTACATCGTGCGCAACGGCGAGGTCGTCATCATCGACGAGTTCACCGGCCGCATGATGCCGGGCCGGCGCTATTCGGAAGGCCTGCACCAGGCGCTCGAGGCCAAGGAGCACCAGCCGATCCAGCCGGAGAACCAGACGCTCGCCTCGATCACCTTCCAGAACTACTTCCGCATGTACGACAAGCTCGCCGGCATGACCGGCACGGCGCTCACCGAGGCCGACGAGTTCATGCGACATCTACAAGCTCGACGTGCTCGAAGTGCCGACCAACATGCCGCTCGTCCGCATCGACGACGACGACGAGGTCTACCGCACCGGCGACGGAGAAATACCGCGCCATCATCACGCTGATCGAGGACTGCAAGCAGCGCGGCCAGCCGGTGCTGGTCGGCACCACGTCGATCGAGAAATCCGAGCAGCTCGCCGAAATGCTGCGCAAGGCCGGCTGGGAGCAGCACGACTTCACCGATCCCAACGCCTTCGCCGCGCTCTATTCGGGCGACGACGGCGCCACCAAGACCAAGGTGTTCGCCATCCTCAACGCCCGCTACCACGAGCAGGAAGCCTTCATCGTCTCCCAGGCCGGCGTGCCCGGCGCCATCACCATCGCCACCAACATGGCCGGCCGCGGCACCGACATCCAGCTCGGCGGCAATGCCGACATGCGCATCCGCCAGGAGATCGCCGACATCGAGGATGGGGCGAGCGCGACAAGGACCCGCGCGCCGACGAGATCCGCCAGCAGGTCGCGCGGCTGAAGGAAAAGGCGCTCAAGGCCGGCGGCCTCTACGTGCTCGGCACCGAGCGCCACGAGAGCCGGCGCATCGACAACCAGCTGCGCGGCCGCTCCGGCCGCCAGGGCGACCCCGGCCATTCCAAGTTCTTCCTGTCGCTCGAAGACGACCTGATGCGCATCTTCGGCTCCGACAAGCTCGACGGCATGCTGCAGAAGCTCGGCCTGCAAGGAGAACGAGGCGATCGTCCATCCCTGGATCAACAAGGCGCTGGAAAAGGCGCAGCAGAAGGTCGAGGCGCGCAACTTCGACATCCGCAAGAACCTGCTGAAATACGACGACGTGATGAACGACCAGCGCAAGGTCATCTTCGAGCAGCGGCTCGAACTGATGCAGCGACGAGACGGTCGACGAGACCATCGACGACATGCGCCATTCGGTGATCGACGAACTGGTCGCCAAGCACATTCCGGAGAACGCCTATCCCGAGCAGTGGGACACCGCCGGCCTCGACGACCGCCGTGCGCGAGGTGCTCACGCTCGACCTGCCGGTGCAGGACTGGGCCAAGGAAGAAGGCATCGCCGACGAGGAAGTGCGCGAGCGCATCACGCGGCGCGCCGACGAGTGCATGGCGGCGCAAGGTGGCCAAATGGGGCCCCGACGTCATGCGCTATGTCGAGAAGTCGATCCTGCTGCAGACGCTCGACCATCTCTGGCGCGAGCACCTGGTCATGCTCGACCATCTGCGCCAGGTGATCGGCCTGCGCGGCTACGGCCAGCGCGATCCGCTCAACGAATACAAGGCGGAGGCCTTCGAGCTGTTCGAGGCCATGGTGGCGCAGTCTGCGCGAGGCGGTGACCGGCCAGCTCATGCGGGTCGAGATCGGTGCAGCCGCCGGCGGAGGAGGACGAGCCGAGCAGCTTCCCTACATGGAGGCGCACAAGGTCGATCCGCTCACCGGCGAGGACGAGATGGCGCTCGCCGACGCGCCGCTCGCCGGCCGCGATGGCCGGCGCCGGCAATGGCGGCCACCGCCGCGCGCAGGCCGAGCGCAATCCGCAACGATCCCACGACCTGGGGCAAGGTCGGCCGCAACGAGCCCTGCCCCTGCGGCTCCGGCAAGAAGTTCAAGCACTGCCACGGGCAAATACGCTGTGAACCTTCGCGTTCCCCCATATTCGGATTGTCGTCCCCCGCGAATGCGGGGGACCCAGTAAACGCAAATCTCAATCCGCCTCATCCTGAGGAGAGCACGAAGTGCGCGTCTCGAAGGATGGGGCGGCCTGATGCTTCGAGACGCATCGCTTCGCGATGCTCTTCAGCATGAGGCCGGTCGAGCCTCCGAAGCCACAAGCTCCAGCGCGGCGATCCCGCCATCTCTATCGAGGAGATCGGCGACACCGGCCCGGCCGCCAGCAAGGTGCGCGCAGCTTAAGCGGAGGCGATCGAATGCTCAATCAAGCTCCGCGCGAGAACCCCTTGATTTTGCGGTAAAAACGAGTTTGGAAACGCAACTATTTAACCTTTTCAAAGGCTTAGTATATAAGGGTGGTCGCGCCGCCGGGGGTATCCGGCGACGCGCCACGTTTAGTGTCATTGTTGCATGACACTCTCCTAATGGCCGGGGCCTTCCGTAACTGCCCCGGTTTCGCCAGGTCTGTGGCCCTTGCGGGTACCACTACCACCCTCGCGGTGGCTGCCGACTGCAACGGTGTCACGGCCCGATGCAGCCGGGGTTCAAAATCATCGGCTCGCAGAATGCGATTCCGCATCTGCGGGCCGCTGTGTATCTGGCTTGTCGGTAATGCGAATTGTCTTCGGCACTCCAGCGGCTGTCGCGATGATGCGCCAAACGCGGCTGAATTCATTATTGACCCATGGGAGCTTTGTGTATTCGCTAAGAATCATCGGACCAGTTGATGGTCGATGTTCAATCCGATCCAATTCTTCCTTTATCATCGGGCATTTTTTAGGATCTAATTTGACCTCTTTGCCATCCGTGCTGCGCACGTGACGCAAGACATCACCCTCAATCTCTTCCCAACGTAGGCCACGAAGCCACTTCCTATCGCCCCAGTGGACCTCAGATATGCCCGGCTCACTCAGCGGCACCCATTCGCCGATGATGTCTTTCCCTTTCAAGGGCAACTCGAAATGAAGTGCCTGCGCAAGGGCTACCGACGGACGCTTCTGGTTATGAGCTTCTTCACGAATGGCCTTTGCATACGCGGCGGTCATTCGACCAACGCGAGTTTTCGCCGCCTTTAGTCTGATCTTGCCTATAATGACAGCAAGACGTTCGCACTCTCGATCTTCGAGCGTTGTGGCGCCAAAACCGAAAAGCATCCGCACCATAACAAACAGTGCGCGCGCATATCTCCGCCTCATCCTGAGGAGCGTCGCGTTAGCGACGCGTCTCGAAGGATGAAGGCGGCCACGGGGCCTCATGGTTCGAGACGCGCCTTCGGCGCTCCTCACCATGAGGAGTAACGCGGCGGGCTGTTTGAAAATTAAATCGGGGAATGCGCGCGCTTGCTCTTCATCGTCTGCGCCAGCTCTTTGCGGAACTTGCGGTCGCGCTTCAAATGCCATTCGCGGCTCATGGCCGCGCGCTTGTCGGCGAAGCGCTCGGAATGCAGCAGCACCCAGACGCGCCCGCGCGTCGAGCGCGCGCCCTTGCCGGCGTTGTGGCGCTCGAGCCGGCGCGCGACGTCGTTGGTCCAGCCGACATAAGTGAGGATGCGGGTCTTGCGTGCGCGTGCCGAGGACGTAGACGTAGCAGTCCATTGCTGCGGCGGGTGCGGCGCGCTGCGGCTCAGCGCAGCGCGGACCTGGCTGTGAACGAGCCGGCCGGCACGCACCGGCTGCGCGCCGGTCAACAGACCTGCCCTCGGCGGCGGCGCCGAAGAATAGGCGGTGCGGATTTGCGGCTCCGGCGCGGCCTTTTGCTGCTTCTTCTTTTTCCGGTTCCGATCGACCGTGTCCCACACCGATTGCGCCGTCTTCGCGCGGGCTGCGCGTTCGGGCCGCATGGCGCGGCTTCATGCGCGACGGCCTTGGGCTTCGGCTGCCGGGTTCGCGCGGCCTTGGCCACCGCAGTGGGCTTCCGTGCGCGGCGTGCTGCGGCTTGGGATGCAGCGCGATCGGCGCGGCGGCGGTGCGCGTGTGCGCTCGCCGGCCGCGCTTGGCGCCTTGGGCTTGGCCGCCATCTCGGTATTGGTGCCGCGCAGCTTGACCGGCGCATTGCTCGTCGGCGTCGGCGACTTGCGTTTCCGTCTGGGCCGGCGTCGGCGCGGCCTGCTTTCTTGGCGGTGAACAGATTGCCGAACAGGCTGGCGATCGAGGTCTTCTTCTGCTGCGGCGGCGGCTCGCCTTCCTTCGGCAGCGGCGCCGGCTCGGGCATCGGCACGCTCGCCATCATGACCGGCTGGCTGCGCCGGCTCGGGCTGGCTGGCGGGCGCCGGCTGGCTCGCCGCTATTCGGCGCGGGCTTCTTCAGCGCGGCGCCGACCTTGGGGATCGTGGTGCCGGGCGGATTGGGCACGCGCGGCAGCGCGCCGGGCACGTGCGACAGGCGGCCCTGGGCGAACGGTCAGGCCGGCGACCGTATAGCGGCCGTCGTTGTTGGTCGGCGTGCCGGCGAGCGCGGCGGCGAACACCGGGTTCATGCCGCCGTCGCCCTGATGCGGCGGCGCCGTATCGACGCCGCGCGCGATGTAATTGGCCATCTTGATCTCTTGCTGCCGCCGATAATCGGTGACCACCGAGGCGACCGCCGGATCGAGCTGGTGCGGCGGGCACTTGCCGCGCGCACTGAAGTGCAGCGGGCCGTGGCCGGGCAGCGGCGCGGCATCGAACACGTAGCGCCTCTCGCAGACCGCGACCTTCGGCTCCTGGCGCGTGGCCTCGAAGTCGTCATAGCCCTGCTTGAGCATCTTCCAGAACTTGAAGTTCGGGTTGTTGCGGTGCTTGGCCATGTTCAGCGCGGTCATGCGGAACGGAAAGGCCTCGAACTGGAATTCCTTCTGGCCGCCGAAGAAGGAGTCGCGCGCCAGCGCGTAGATCTCCTGGATCTGCTCGTCGGTCATGGCGTAGCAGCCGCGCGAGGAGCAGTCGCCATGCACCATCAGCTCGGAGCCGGTGCGGCCCCAGGCGCGGTCATAGGCGTTCGGATAGCCGGTGTTGAAGGCGAGATAGTAGTTGGAATTCGGGTTCATCTGCCCGGGCGTGATCGTATAGAAGCCCTCCGGCGCCTGGCGGTCGCCTTCCTTCTTCTTGGGGCCGAGATCGCCCGACCAGCGGCAGATCGGATAGGTCTTGAGCAGCGCGTATTGGCCGTCGCGGTTCTGCTTCCACACCTCCAGCTCCGCCTCCTGCTTGAAGACGCGGATCAGGATCGGGGAGTTCTTGTCCATGTTCTTGGATTCGATCGTCCGCCACCATGCGCGGCGAAAGCGGCGCCATGGCGCGGCCGGTCGGGGTAATGTCGTCGGCATTGCAGCCGGCAAGCGCAATGGCAGCGGCGACGGCCGCGATCGCCAGCAGCGCGCGTGCGACGGGATAGGTCAAACGCGGTTACTCCCCGAAGAGGCGGGCCCTCATTCAATAATCGTTAGCCATAAGATGTGGCATCCGCAAGGCAGATGATGCCGCCAGCGGATACCGCTAAGCCTATGGTAAATCGAAAGTTAATGCGAGTCCGCCGGGTGCGCGCCGCCCCGCAGGCCACGGTTTCCGCGCCGTTAGCCCGGCTTCACCGCCGGCAGCGTGCTGGCCCGGCCCATGGCGAGGAACTTCTCGCGCCGCTCGCGGCGAACCGCCTCGCGCGGCAGGGCTTTAGCTCGCCGAGCGCCTGGCCGATCGCCTCGCCGGCGGCGGCGATGGCGGCGGCAGGGTCGCGGTGGGCGCCGCCGGTCGGCTCCCGCACGACGCTGGTCGATCACCCCGAAACGGACCATGTCCTGGGCGGTGATCTTCATGCTGGTGGCGGCCTCCTGCGCCTTGGCGGTGTCGCGCCACAGGATGGAGGCGGCGCCTTCCGGCGAGATCACGCTGTAGATGGCGTGCTCCAGCATCAGCACCCGGCTGGCGGTGGCCATCGCGATGGCGCCGCCGGAGCCGCCTTCGCCCAGGATCACCGCCACATTGGGCACGCCGAGATTGAGGCAGGTCTCGGTCGAGCGCGCGATGGCTTCCGCCTGGCCGCGCTCTTCCGCGCCGATGCCGGGATAGGCGCCGGCGGTGTCGACCAGCGCCAGCGACCGGAATATCGAAGCGGTCGGCCATTTCCATCAGCCGCACCGCCTTGCGGTAGCCTTCCGGCATGGCCATGCCGAAATTGTGCTTGAGCCGGCTCTCGGTGTCGGAGCCCTTTTCCTGGCCGAGCACGCAGACGCTCTCGCCCTGGAAGCGGCCGAAGCCGCCGACGATGGCGTCGTCCTCGCCGAATTTGCGGTCGCCGGCGAGCGGCACGAAGTCGGTGATCAGGGCCGCGATATAGTCGAGCGCGTGCGGGCGCTGCGGGTGGCGCGCCACTTGCGTCTTCTGCCAGGGGGTGAGGGCGGCATAAAGTTCCTTCAGCGCCTCGGCCGCCTTGGCCTCCAGCCGGTTGATTTCCTCGCTGATGGCGACCGAATCGCCGGCCTCGCCGAGCGCGCGCAATTCCTCGACCTTGGCCTCCAGTTCGGCCACCGGCTTTTCGAAGTCGAGATAGCTGCGGATGTTTCCAGCGAGCATGGGTCCAATATATGTGCAATCGGGGCGGAAGTGACCCAGGCGACCGCCTTTAGTCAAGCAAACGGGTAAATAAGCCTTTTACGCGCGCTTTTCTGCTAGCTTTCCCCCAGCGGATGCAGGTCGCGCACCAGTGATCTTCAGCCGCTCTTCCAGCACATGGGTATAGATCTGCGTGGTGGAAATATCGGCGTGTCCGAGCAGCGTCTGCACCACGCGCAGGTCGGCGCCGTTGTGCAGGAGATGGCTGGCGAAGGCATGGCGCAGCACGTGCGGGCAGAGCCGCTCGCCCTTGATGCCGCAGCGCGCGCCCAGCGCCTTCAATTCGCGCGCGAAATGCTGGCGGGTGAGATGGCCCTGCTCGCCGAAGGACGGGAACAGCCATTTCGATTGCTGCTTGCCTTCGCCGCCGGCGCGCAGCGCGAGATATTCCGTCATGGCGCGCTTGGCGGCCTGGTTGAGCGGCACCAGCCGTTCCTTGCCGCCCTTGCCGCGCACCACCAGCATTCTTTGGTCGCGCCGCGCCGCGGACGCCGGCAGCGCCACCAGTTCGGAGACGCGCAGGCCGGTGGCGTAGACGACTTCCAGCAGGCACAGCAACCGCGCCGCGCGCAGGCGCGCGGCCGGCGCTTGGGCTTTCATCCTCGGCGCTCGCGCGCGCTTCGCCAACAGCTTGTCGACCTCGGCGATCGACAGGACCTTCGGCAGGCTGCGCCCGCGCTTGGGACCTTCCAGCACCGCGGCCGGATCGTCGCCGCGTTTGCCCTCGGCATAGAGGAAAGCGGAAAAGCTGCCGCAGCGCCGACAGCCGCCGCGCCACCGAGGAAGCCTTGAAGCCGCGCTCGCTCAGGCTCGCTCAGAAACGCGCGCAGGTCGTCCGTTTCGGCGGTCGCGATGCTGCGCTTGCGGCTGCGCAGATGCGCCGCCAGATCGTCGAGGTCGTTGCGGTAGGCGGCGAGCGTGTTCTCGCCGGCGCCGCGCTCGGCCGCCTGCATGTCGAGGAACAGCTCGACCAGCCTATCGTCGGATGTCGCCGGCCGGCGGGCCATGGCAGCGGCGTCACGGCTGCTGCTTGACGAATTTATTGGCCGGAATCGTCACGATGATCTCGCGCGGGTGAAATTTGATGAAATTGGCGAGCGCAAACACCGTGCCATAGGCGATCCCCCCGATAAGGCCGAGGACAACCAGAAACCTGAACAGACTTGGCATGCACTAAACCCGGCAGCTCCTCGAAAAGGCGATTCTGCGCGCGAACCACCACGTTCCTTAACCGCTGGCAAGTCCCGCCATCGCGGGCCCGCGATTCTGGTATATGGAACGGGCGATATTCGGAGAAATTTAGCATGCCCCATACGGCCGTTCAAAAACCGGCGGAAAACGGCCCGGAACAGGCGATCCTCGCGGCGCTCGGCCGCCGCTCCATCGTGCTGGTGGGCATGATGGGGGCCGGCAAGTCGTCGGTCGGCCGCCGGCTGGCCGCCCGGCTCGGCATTCCCTTCGTCGACGCCGATACCGAGATCGAGAGCGCCGCCGGCATGACCATACCGGAAATCTTTGCCCGGCACGGCGAGCCCTATTTCCGCGCCGGCGAGGCGCGCGTGATCGCCCGCCTGCTGGAGGACGGCCCGCAGGTGCTGGCGACCGGCGGCGGCGCCGTCATGGACCAGCAGCACCCGCGACCTCATCCATATCAAGGGCGTCTCGGTCTGGCTGAAGGCCGAGCTCGACGTGCTGCTCAAGCGCACCAAGCGCCGCAACGACCGGCCGCTGGCCGAGAAGATCAAGGACCTGCTGCCGCTGCGCGAGCCGGTCTATGCGCAGTCCGACATCATCGTGCAGTCGCGCGACGAGCCGCACGACGTGATCGTCGACGAGATCATCGCCGCGCTGCCGCGCGCATCTCGCCGTCGCGCCCGCGCCGGAGGCAAAGCCATGACCGCGCCGCTGCGCTCATGCCGAGCCGATCGTGGTGCAGGTCGCGCTCGGCGAGCGCGCCTACGACATCGTGATCGGCCGCGGGCTGCTGCGAGCGCTCGGCGCGCGCATCAAGGCGCTTGCGGCCGGGCGCGCGCGTGGTGCTGGTCACCGACGAGACGGTCGCCCGCCATCATCTCGCGGCCTGCCGAGGCCTCGCTCAAAGCCGCAGGGCTCGCAGCGCGCGCGCATCGTGGTGCCGGAAGGCGAGGGCTCGAAAAGCTACGCCACCTTCGAAACCGTGTGCGAGGCGATCATCGCGGCGCGCATCGAGCGCGGCGATCTGGTCGTCGCCTTCGGCGGCGGCGTGATCGGCGATCTCGCCGGCTTCGCCGCGGCCTGCGTGCGGCGCGGGCTCGATTTCGTGCAGGTGCCGACCACTTTGCTCGCGCAGGTCGATTCCTCGGTCGGCGGCAAGACCGGCATCAATTCGCGCCACGGCAAGAACCTGATCGGCGCCTTCCATCAGCCGGCCATGGTGATCGCCGACACGGCGCTGCTCGACACGCTGCCGAAGCGCCAGTTCCGCGCCGGCTATGCCGAAGTCGCCAAATACGGGCTGCTCGGCGACGCCGCCTTCTTCTCCTGGCTGGAAGCGAACTGGCAGGAAATGTTCGCCGGCGGCCAATCTTCCGGAAATTTTGCGCGCGAGCACGCCATCGCGGTGTGCTGCCGCGCCAAGGCCGGCGTGGTGGCGCGCGACGAGCGCGAGAGCGGCGAGCGCGCGCTGCTCAATCTCGGCCACACTTTCGGCCACGCCTTCGAAGCGGCCGCCGGCTTCTCCGACCGGCTGCTGCACGGCGAGGCGGTGGCGCTCGGCATGGCGCTGGCCTTCGAATTCTCCTCCGCCAAGGGCCTGATCGACGCCGGCGGAGGCCGCGCGCGCCGCCGCTCACCTTGCGGCGGTCGGGCTGCCCACCCATGTGAGGGACGTGCCCGGCGAGCATGCCGGGCGTCGACGAATTGATGGACCTGATCGCCCAAGACAAGAAAGTCAAGCGCGGCAAGCTCACCTTCATTCTGGTGCGCGGCATCGGCCGCGCCTTCGTCGCAAACGACGTCGACGCCGCCGAGGTGCGCGCCTTTCTTGTCTGAGAAATTGCTGATGACCGCGAACGACTGGCTTTCTCTCGGTATCGTCATCGTCTGCCTGCTGCTGTCGGCCTTCTTCGCCGGCAGCGAGACCGCGCTCACGGCCTCTTCGCGCGCCAGCATGGCGCGGCTGGAAAAGCACGGCAACAGGCGCGCGGCCATCGTCAACCGCCTGCTGCTACAACCGCGAGCGCCTGCTCGGCGCGCTGCTGCTCGGCAACAACGCGGTCAACATCGCGGCCTCCGCGCTCGCCACCGGCATTTTGCTGGTCTGGTTCGGCAAGGCGGGCATCGTCTACGCGACGGTGGGGATGACCACCGTCATCGTGATCTTCTCCGAAATACTGCCGAAGACCGCGGCCTTCAACGCGCCCGACCGCATCGCGCTGCTGGTCGCGCGGCCGATGAAATGGATCGTCATGCTGCTCGGGCCCGTGCTGATGGGCATCGAGGCGCTGGTGCGCTGGCTGCTGCGGCTGACGTCGGCATGACTGTCGGCGAGAACCAGGCGGTGCTGTCGGCGCACGAGGAACTGCGCGGCGCCGTCGACCTGTTCCACCGCGAGGGCGGCGTGGAAAAGCTCGACCGCGACATGTTCGGCGGCGTGCTCGACCTGCGCGAACTGGCGCTCTCGGACGTCATGGTCCACCGCACCAACTTGATCAGCCTGAATGCCGACGATCCGGCCGACGAAATGGTCAATGCGGTGATCGCCTCGCCGGTGACGCGCATTCCGCTCTGGCGCGGCAATCCGGAGAACATCATCGGCATTCTGCACGTGAAGGACCTGCTGCGCGCGCTGCACGCGGTCGACGGCGACGCCGCCAAGGTCGACATCGCCGCGCTGCTGACGCCGCCCTGGTTCGTGCCCGACACCCGCTCGGTGTCGGAGCAGCTCAAGGCCTTCCGCCGCCGCAAGACGCCGTTCGCGCTGGTGGTCGACGAATACGGCGAGGTCGAGGGCCTGGTCACGCTCGAGGACATTCTGGAGGAGATCGTCGGCGACATCACCGACGAGCACGACGTCGCCGTGCCGGGCGTGCGGCGCCAGCCCGACGGCTCGGTCAATGTCGACGGCGCGGTGTCGATCCGCGACTTGAACCGCGTGATGGACTGGAACCTGCCGGACGAGGAGGCGACCACCATCGCGGGGCTGGTCATCCACGAGGCGCGCTCGATCCCCGAAGTGGGGCAGAGCTTCACCTTCCACGGCTTCCGTTTCCGGGTCCTGCGGCAAGCGCGCGCAACCGCATCACCGCGCTGCGCATCCAGCCGCTGCCGCGCGCGGCGGCGGAGTAGGGCGGGGTAGGCGGCGCAAGGACAGATGAGCGAAACTCCTTTCACGCGTTGCCGAGGCCGATGGCGTCGCTCACCTGCAATTCGCGCGCCCGCAAGCCGCCAATTCGATGACGATGGCGTTCTGGCGGGAATTTCCCGAGGCCGTGCGGCAGCTCGACGGCTCCGGAAAAACCCGCGCGCTGGTCATTTCCGGTCAGGGAAAGCACTTTTGCAGCGGCATGGACCTTTCGGTCTTTCAGTCGGCCGGAGCTGCAAGCCGGCAACGCCGCGGCCGACCGCGAGGCGTTCGTCGCAGACGATCCTCGAACTGCAGCGCGCCTTGAGCGTCGTCGAGGAAGCTCGTTTTCCGGTCATCGCCGCGGTGCAGGGCGCCTGCATCGGCGCCGGGCTCGATCTCGTCGCCGCCTGCGATCTGCGCTACGCGCAAGCGGACGCTTATTTCCGCATCGAGGAAATCAACATCGGTATGATGGCGGATGTCGGCAGCCTGCAGCGCCTGCCGCACAAATTGCCCGACGCGATTCTGCGCGAGATGGCCTTTACCGGCGCCACCTTGACCGCGGCGCGCGCCAAGGAATGCGGTTTCGTCAATGCTATCGCCGAAGATGCAATCGCGCAGGCGCTCGCCGACCGCCGGCGAGATCGCGCAGCGCGCGCCGCTCGCCGTCGCCGGATCCAAACGCGCCATCAATTTTGCCCGCGATCATTCGGTCGCCGACGCGCTGGAGCAGGCCGCGCTGCTGCAGGGCGGCATTTGGGAGCCAAAGGATATTGCCGCGGCGGTCGAGGCAAGAAAGACCAAGTCCGCCGCCGGATTTACCGATTTGAAAGCGCGGCGTTGAGCGGGGATGGGCGGGGCTTGCTGCCGTCTGCTCAGCCGCAACAGCCGGTGGGATTTCTGTGCGGCCGCATGTTACGCTGAGCGATGGCCCAAATACCTGAAACGCACTATGTCAAGAGCGATGACGTACACATCGCCTATCAGGTCATCGGCGAGGGCCCGTTCGATCTCTTGTTCGTTCCGGGCTTTGTGTCCAATGTCGAGGCGATCTGGCGGTCGCCGGAACAGACTGCATTTTTTCGGCGGCTCGCGTCGTTTTCGCGTTTGATCCTGTTCGATAAGCGCGGCACGGGCATGTCCGACCGCAGCTCGCAGGTTTTCACGATCGAGCAGCGCATGCACGACGTGCAAGCAATTATGGACGCCGTCGGTTCGAAACGGGCGGCGCTGTTCGGCATTTCCGAGGGCGGCCCGATGTCCCTGCTTTACGCCGCCACTCATCCGGAACGCACTTCCGCGCTCGTATTGTATGGATCTTACGCCAAACGTTCCTGGGCTCCCGACTACCCGTTCGGATGGAACAACGAAAAATGGGATACCGTGGTCGATGACATCGAGGGCCACTGGGGTTCGCCGCAATCGCTGAGTATTTTCATGCGTCCGCCGCGCATTACCGATGACCCGCAAACTGCGGAGCGCATGGCGTCTTATTTTCGGGCCGCGGCCAGCCCTGGCGCGGCGGTTGCCATCATGAAAATGAATCGTGACATCGATGTCCGCAACGTTCTACCCGCCACGCGCGTGCCGACGCTCATCCTGCATCGTACCGGCGACCTTACCCTCGAAGTGGGGCATGCCCGTTACATGGCGCAGCATATCCCTGGCGCGAAGCTTGTCGAGCTTGCCGGCGAGGACCATGCAGCCATGGTTAGGCCGATCGCGATGCGGTGCTCAACGAGGTCGAGAAATTCCTCACCGGTAAGCACCAAGTGATCGAGCCCGAGCGGGTGCTGGCTACCGTTTTGTTTACCGATATCGTGGGCTCGACGGAACGCGCCGCCGCGCTCGGCGACCGCGCCTGGCGCGAATTGCTCGAGGCATTTTACGCCAAGGTGCGCGAAGTGCTGGCGCAATACCGCGGACGCGAGATCAACACCGCGGGTGACGGCTTTCTTGCCGCCTTTGACGGGCCGGCGCGGGCGATCCGTTGCGCCGCCGCGATCCGCGAGGCGCTGCGCGCGCTCAAACTCGAGGTGCGTTGCGGGCTGCATACCGGGGAATGCGAAGCTCGTCGGCGACGATTTGCCGGGATCGCGGTACATACTGGCGCACGCGTTGCGGGCCTTGCGGCGCCGAGCGAAATGCTGGTCTCGCAAACCGTACGCGATTTGGTGGCGGGCTCCGGCCTCGTCTCTCGAGGACCGCGGTGTCCACGCCCTTAAAGGCGTGCCGAACGAATGGCGCTTGTTCGAGGCCGTGCTGAATTGAGGTGCCGCGCGGTCTCAAGGATGATGCGCTAGGAAACCCCGCTTTCCCCCGGCGCCGCCGCGTGGATGGCGAGCGCGTGTACGCCGCCCGCCAGCTCGCCCGAAAGCGTCGCGTTGATCATGCGGTGGCGCTCCAGCCGGGTCTTCCCTTTGAACGCATCCGACACGATATAAACGCGGAAGTGAGTTTGCCCGCCCGGCCGGTGACCGGCATGGCCTTCATGCTGATGGGATTCGTCCATCACCTGCAGGCTTTGCGGCGTGAAAGCCTCGGTCAACTTCTTTGTGATCACATCGGCGGTTTGCATGGCGTTCGACTTAAGGACGCCCGGCGGACCGGTCAATGGTCTTTGTCAAGTCTTGAACGCGTCACCACCAAGAGCGCATAATATTCGGTCATGAAATTCAACTCGCCCCTGTTCGACAAGGTCCGCGTCAAGCCGGACAAGGATCGCCGGATCAAAACCGACGGTCCCGATTGCCAATGGGCCGGCTGCAAGGAGAAAGCCAGCCACCGCGCGCCCAAGGGCCGCGGCCGCGAGAAAGATTATTGGCGCTTCTGCCTGCACCACGTGCGCGAATACAATCAGTCCTACAATTACTTCAAAGGCATGAGCGACGCCGCGGTGATGGCCTATCAAAAGGACGCCCTCACCGGGCACCGGCCGACCTGGAAGATGGGAACCGGCAAGGGAACCATGCGGCCGGACTTCCAGGCGTTCGGCGGCCAGACGGATCCCTTCGAGCCTGTTCGGCGAGGGCATGCGCGCCGAGCAGCAGGCGCGCGCCGAAACGCGGCCCGTGCGCAATGCCGAGCGCAAGGCGCTCGACACGCTCGGCCTGGACGTCGGCGCCACCGCGCAGCAGGTCAAGATGCGCTTCAAGGAACTGGTCAAGCGCCACCATCCCGATGCCAATGGCGGCGACCGCTCGACCGAGGACCGCCTGGTCGAGATCATCCAGTCCTACAACTACTTGAAATCGGTGGGTTTCGCTTGAGCGGCGGAATTTTGCGGCCGGGCAACCCAGCCCCGCCTTCCGCGCAGGGGTCGGCCTCCCTATCTTATTGAAAACATTGATGGGGCTATTCGAGGCGGCCGGGTTTTTCGGCCCGAGCGCCGTCTGCTAAGTTGCCGCCCGTATCAGCCGGACCGTAAGCGTCGGACCGCATTTGAGGGCTTCGGGCGTTCTGAAGCCACGGAGGATCAATGACTGCCGCAGTTCAAGAAACAGCCGGCCTGCCCGACATGAAGGTGTCGATCCGGCAGGTGTTCGGCATCGACAGCGATTTGGAAGTTCCGGCTTATTCGAAGGCCGATGAGCACGTGCCCGAATTCGATCCGGATTACCGCTTCGACCGGCCGACCACGCTCGCCATTCTCGCCGGCTTCTCCAAGAACCGCCGCGTCATGGTCACCGGCTATCACGGCACCGGCAAGTCCACCCATATCGAGCAGGTGGCGGCGCGGCTCAACTGGCCCTGCGTGCGCGTCAATCTCGACAGCCACATCAGCCGCATCGACCTGATCGGCAAGGACGCCATCGTCATCAGGGACGGCCAGCAGGTCACCGAGTTCCGCGAGGGCATTCTGCCGTGGGCGCTGCAGAACAACGTCGCGCTCTGCTTCGACGAATACGACGCCGGCCGCCCGGACGTGATGTTCGTGATCCAGCGCGTGCTGGAAGCTTCCGGCCGTCTGACGCTGCTCGACCAGAGCAAGGTGATCAAGCCGCACCCGGCGTTCCGCCTGTTCGCCACCGCCAACACGGTGGGCCTGGGCGACACCTCGCGGCCTCTATCACGGCACCCAGCAGATCAACCAGGGCCAGATGGACCGCTGGTCGATCGTCACCACGCTCAACTATCTGCCGCACGACAACGAGGTCGAGATCGTGCTGGCCAAGGCCAAGCATTATCAGAACGAGCAGGGCCGCGACATCGTCAACAAGATGGTGCGCGTCGCCGATCTGACGCGCAACGCCTTCATGAACGGCGACATCTCGACCGTGATGAGCCCGCGCACGGTGATCACCTGGGCGGAGAACGCCGAGATCTTCAACGATATCGGCTTCGCCTTCCGGCTCACCTTCCTCAACAAATGCGACGAGCTGGAGCGGCCGATCGTCGCCGAGTTCTATCAGCGCTGCTTCGGCCTGGAACTGCCGGAGTCGGCGGTGAACGTGGCGCTGAGCTGACGTAGCGCGTCAGGGACGGCCCATGGCCTCCAACGTCAAAACCAAGCCCGCGGCCAAGGAATCCCCGACCGAGCCGTTCAAGCGGGCGGTCACCGGCTGCCTGCGCGCGCTCGCGCGCAAGCCCGAGCTGGAAGTCTCCTTCGCCGCCGAGCGGCCCGGCCTGATGGGCGGCAAGGCGCGGCTGCCGGAGCCGGCGCGCAAGCTCTCCAAGGCGGAAGCGGCCATCGTGCGCGGCAATGCCGATTCGATCGCGTTGCGCCTCGCCTGCCACGACGCCGGCGTGCATCGCCGCCTGCAGCCGGCCGGCCAGCAGGCGCGCGCGGTGTTCGAGGCGGTCGAGCAGGCGCGCGTGGAGGCGATCGGCGCGCGCCGCATGGACGGCGTCGCGCAGAACCTGACCGCCATGCTCGACGACCGCTTCCACCGCGGCAAGTTCGACGAGATCAGCGAGCGCTCCGAGGCGCCGATCGAGGAGGCGCTGTCGCTGATGGTGCGCGAGCGCCTGACCGGCCTGGCGCCGCCGGCGGCCGCCAAGAAACTGGTCGATCTCTGGCGCCCGCTGATCGAGGACCGCGCCGGCAGCGATCTCGACCGGCTCGAAGAGCTGGTCGAAGACCAGCGCCAGTTCGGCGACGCCGTGCACGACCTGCTCGATTCGCTCGAAATGGGCGACGACCGCTCCTCCGATTCCGAGGAGGAAGAGGAGGAAGGCGAGGAGGACCGCCGCAAGCAGGAATCCGGCGAGGACGGCGAGGCCGCCGAGTCGGACGAGATGCAGCGCATGAGCGCCGAGGACACGCAGG
>CAVQBS010000017.1:0-85495 GCA_963710805.1 uncultured Alphaproteobacteria bacterium
CGCCGTCGCCGAGGCTTGCACGGGCGGCCAGGGGCGATCCTGATCGAGCCCGGCCAGCCCTTGCCCCTGCGTGAAGAACGACAGCAGCCCTTCCAGGTAGTTCGCCATGTCAGGATTGCCGGATACCGTGCCCAAATACTGCAGATCGCGTTTCAGCTCTGCATAACCTCCAAAGGAAACCACGAGCACAGGCTTCGCTTCGGCGGCTTCTGTCTCCTGCGTTTTGGCGAGCGCCGACGTGCCAAGCACGATGGCAATGGCCAAAGCGGACAACAGGGTCTTCTTCACGGTCGACACTCCTTCGCAGCATTCCGGGTAGGGAACGTAATGGTTCTGGGTCGCGGCAAATCAAGAAGGGCGGCATACGGCCGCTTCCAACGGATATACCCCTTGCCGCGCGTTTAAGTTTTACGGGAAATTGACGCATAGCACCACTGCGATGCGCCAAAACGACGCGGCGGCTTCGGGCAAGCGCAGGGCCAGATCCCGCCGCTACAGAAAGCGGCGCCCCGCAACAGCCGCCCCCAGCAAAAGACCTCGGCCCGCTAACAAGATGAGGGCCGACGGGCGGAATGGCGGCGGCGCGAATTAACGCTCGCGGAACGTGATGCGACCTTTGGTCAGGTCGTAGGGAGAAAGCTCCACTGCGCACCTTGTCGCCCGGAACAATACGAATGAAATTCTTGCGCATGCGACCTGCGACGTGGGCAATGACCGTATGCCCGCCTTCGAGCGTCACGCGGAAGCGCGTATTGGCCAGCGCCTGCGTAACGACCCCTTCAACTTCTAACGCTTCTTCTTTTTCTGCCATATAGGTCTCCCAGAGACATCCACTCCAGCACGGCCATTCCTGCTGATTCTAACATCTGAATATCTTATCATTTACGTTTGCGGCGTCCAGACGTTTCGTAGCTTATTCCCGGGCCACAGCTGCTTCCCGGCAGGCGCTCGCGAAAGGACGCCCTGTTGTTCGCAGAGCGCGGATCCCAAGCTGCCGCTGCGCTATCGGCGTTCGAAAGGGAGTGGCAGGGGGGCCGCCCAATGCCGGCAGCGACCGCTCGCAATTCAATCGCCGGCGCCAACGCTCAACTTGCCAAGGAAAGTGTCGCCTGCATGCCGTCGAGAGCCTCGCCCAGGGCGTCCAGAACCGACTCCTCGGCTTCAATTCCAACGGACAGCCGGATCGTTGATTCCCGGATCCCCTGCGCCTCTCGTGCTTCTGGCGACAGCAGGCGATGGCTGGTCGAGGCCGGGTGGCTGAGCGTGGTGTTCAAATCGCCCAGCGAGGGACAAAAGGGTCTGATGCGCCGAAGCAATAAACGCCTCCGCCGCCGCTTGCCCGCCGCGCAGGCTGAACGTGACCACCGTGCCAAAGCGGTTCCCGAACTGGCGAACGGCCAGCGAATGATCGGGATGCGAAGCAAGCCCCGGAAACGATACGGACTCGATGTCTGGACGCTTCGCCAGAAAGCGGGCCGCAGCCATCGCATTCGTGGCGGCTCGTTCGACGCGCAGCGCCATCGTTCCCAGTCCGCGCGACGCCATCCAGCAATCGAACGGGCTGCTCGACAAACCCCAAGCCGACAGAACGAGCGGAACTCGCTGCCAGCACTGCTCCCAACCGCACAGCAGACCGAGCAGCACGTCGCTGTGGCCGCTCATGATTTTCGTCAGACTTTCCAGACCAGATCGGCGCCGAACTCGAGCGGCCGGCAGACGGCAGGGCTGGCAAACGTATTGTCGACCAGCAACAAGGCGCCCCGTTTTGCGGTCAACGCGGCCAAAGCCTCCAGATCCGCAACTCGCAACAATGGATTCGCGATGGTCTCGACGACCAATAACCGAGTGTTCGGACGCAGGGCCACTTCCACGGCCTCCAGGTCGCAGGCATCGACCAGCGTACTGACGACGCCAAGCCTTGCGGCCTCAGCGGAAAGCAACTGAATGCTGCGACCATATAGCTGATTGCTGACTAGCAGGTGATCCCCTTGCGCCGCCTGTGACAGCACGGCGGCGGCCATCGCCGCCATTCCCGATCCGCAAATGGCGGCTCGCTCCGCCCCATGCAGCTCGCGGCACTTCTCGGCCAGCAGATCCGCGTTCGGATGCCCGTCCCGGCTATAGACGTAGCCAGGCAATTCCCCGGCCAACAGCTTCGAGGCCTGATCCGGCGAATCGCAACGATAAACTGAGGCGGTGTAAAGGGGGCGCGGCGGCCGGTTGCGTCGGCTGCGGCGGCAAAAACTCAGGCGCGGGCAAATGTCGTCGGGTTTGTGTTTCTTCATGGCTTGCTCAGCGCGGCCCAAGGGGCTTTCAAGGCGCGGGGGGCTGGTGGTTGCTTGACGTAAACGGGGCGCGAACGGACGACGGCGCCTACCCTTCCGGCAACGTGCCGAAGCGCTCCTGTCGGACATCGCGATAGACGCCGCCCAGCCACTGTGCCGCGCCGGCCGCCGAGGCCCGATAATCGCTCGGCGGCGTCAGAACCCGCCCGTCCAATTCGCCAAACAGGGCAATTACCTCACGCCGCGTAGCTTCGTCTGCAGCCAGAATGCGGCCGGCGTTCTCCGCCGTTTCTTCCACCCAACGGCGAAACCGCGAATCCAAACGGCAGGCAACGGGAACTCTCGCCCTGACGTCGTCAGGACATACGGGGCCCCGGCCTCGCACCAAATGGCCCATGACCCAAATGTCCTGCACGTGAATAACATCCGGGTCGAAACCTGCGACTTCGGCGTCCATGGCCTGCCGCAGGACGTCGCGGTAGCAAGCCAGTTGGTTGTCCGTCAACTGCTGAAATGTCTGGCTGCTGAACGGATGTTCGTCAAAGCTGGGGAAATCGAAAGGGGAATTCGCCGCTGCATCGCCTACGCGGCTGACGATTCGACGCACGGGAACGGCGTCGTCGTTGCGCCCGCTCGTCGACAATCAGGCACCGCACCTGATGGCCCGCAGACGCCAGCGATCTCGCCAAGTCTGCGACATTGGCCCCGCTGCCGTGAAACGGCGTATGATTGGCTAACAAAATCCGCATGGCAGTCAGTGTACTGTTTCACAGGCGGTGCGGGCAAACAAGGGCGGTTTGGGCAAATTGCACTCGGGCCGGATGGATAAAATGCGGAATTTCTTAGTCAAAAAACGGTGGTCTCGTCCGAATCAATTTGAGGATCGTAAGAACTACAGCGACCGTATCGGAACGATTTCGCCGAGGAAGAGGAATAGTGGCCCTAGGCTCAGGCTTGAGCTACGTTTAAGCGTTCTCTAAGTCCTGGACCAATGGGGTAAACGTGGCTACGCTGAATAACATCTGAACGAGACAAGCATCGTAACGATGTGGTATCCGGCGTCGCCTCCTCTTCTCAATTCTCGGCGCCCGCGCTTGGCCTAAACTGGTATTTGCATGAGCACAGAACAGTCTGTCGATCCCCACTTGATCGAGCAAACCAAGCAGCAGATTCGCAGCCTGGTCGTCGAAATTGCCCAGCTTTCCAAGCAGGACATCGGCGCCCGCGAGTTTTATGCTGCGTTCCTCGACCGGGTGGTATCGGCTCTGGCGGCCATCGGTGGCGCCATCTGGGTCCTCAATGAGGGGGGAAGCCTGGAACTTCAGTACCAGAGCAACCTGCGGGAGACCCAACTGGCCGACAACCAGGAGAATATGGCCAGCCACGGCCACGCAGACCTTCAGTGGCTGCATCCAGCTGAGCGACATGGTCCCGAATTCGAACTGGCTCGCCTTCGCCAGCTCGGAGTACGGATTCTCGCTGCGCTATCCGCCCGGCTACACGGTGAACGGCGGATACGTCTATCAAGGTCTCGGGCCCGGCCATGATATCACCGGCGCCTCGTTCACCATCCCGGCGTCGATGACGACTGGCACCAACCTGTCGGACGACACGCGGCTCAGCGTCGAAACGCTTCCCGATGCCTCGGCCTGCACGGCCGACCTCTTCCTGCCAGCCGGGGCGAGTACGCCGACCTTGGTGACAGAGAACGGCACCGAGTATTCGGTGGCGTCGCTCGAGGACGCCGGCGCGGGCAATCTTTACGAAGAGAAGGTCTATGCCTTGGTCGGCACATCGCCCTGCCGAGCCGTCCGCTATTTCATCCACTCCACCAACATCGCCAACTACGATCCCGGCACTGTGACCGAATTCGACAAGGCGACGCTGACGGCGGAGTTCGACGCAATCCGCAAGACGCTCATCGTCGGCCAGTAGCGCATAGGGCCTTGCCCATCCACGGAGCCCGTCCGCTCGTTGGCGTGCTGCTCGCCGGCGGGCGGGCGCGCCGCATGGGTGGCATCGACAAGGCGATGATCCCGCTCGGCGGGCACCCGCTGATCGCTCACGCCATCGCCCGTCTCGCACCGCAGGTCGACGCCATGGTGCTTAGCGCAAACGACGACCCGGCGCGTTTCGCCCAATTCGGTCTGCCGGTGGTCGCCGATCCCTCACCGGGCTTCGCCGGCCCGCTGGCCGGCATCCTCGCCGGGATGCAGTGGACACGCGCCAACCTGCCCGAGGCCGAACGGGTCATCACCGCGGCCACCGATACGCCGTTCTTTCCTGCCGACCTGGCGACACGGCTTCTCGACGCGGCGGGCGATCTGTCCATTGTGGTCGCACGAACCGACGGACGTGAGCATCGCGTTTTCGGAGTTTTTCCGGCGGCTTGCGCGGAAAGCCTGGATCGATTCATCAGCACGTCGAGATCGTTGTCGGTTGGCGACTGGCTCCGCGAGGAAGGCTACACAGCCGTCGACTTCGACGATGAGAACTCCTGGCGGGGTCGATCCCTTTTTCAACATCAACACGCCCGACGATCTGGAGAAGGCGAAGGCGCTTCTCTCCCGCTCAGACTTGCGGCAAGACTAAGCTTGGTGTGAGAATGACTGTATTCAAACGGGGCCGACCTTCCCGGCTCACGGTGACATGCACACTTGAGGGAGTTGTCATGCGGGGAATTCTTGGTCGTGTCCCCGGTGGTGGTGTAGCTCGGCGGAGCAAGCCGCGAGCGGAGCGCGTCTGATAGCGCTGCAGCAAGCGGCTTGCGGTGGTCATCGATGGTTCGCCGGCGAACACGGCGACCAACGCCGTCAGCTACACCACTCAACGGGACACGATCGAATTCTTTATCTGGGCGTCGGCCTTCTGGCCATCGCGACAGCCGGAGCGCCGGCAGCGGCGAAGGACTGGACCACCGTCCGCATCGGGATCGAAGCGGCCTATCCGCCGTTCAACGGCTACAACGCCGCCAACGAACTGGTCGGCTTCGACGTCGACATTGCCAACGCGCTCTGCGCCAAGATGGAGGTGAAATGTACCTTCGTGGCGCAGGACTGGGACGGCATCATTCCGGCGCTGCTCGCCGGCAAGTACGATGCCATCGTCTCCTCCATGTCGATCACCGAGGAGCGCAAGAAGGTGGTCGACTTCACCGACAAATATTACACCAATGCGCTGACCTTCGTGGCGCCGAAGGACGCCGGCATCACCGACGTTTCGCCGAGCGGGCTGGCCGGCAAGACGCTCGGGGCGCAAAGCTCGACGATCTCCGCCGCCTATCTCGAGGAGCACTACAAGGACTCGGATATCAAGCTCTATCCGACCCAGGATGATGCCTATCTCGATCTCGCCTCGGGCCGGCTCGATGCGGTACTCGCCGACGTCGGTCCGTCCAACTTGTGGCTCGCGTCGGACGACGGTCAATGCTGCGCCTTCGCCGGCGAGGCGGTGGTCAAGGACGACCAGATCGGCATCACCATCCGCAAGGACAGTCCGGACCTGAAGGCGATGTTCAACAAGGCCATCGCCGAGATCGTCGCCGACGGCACCTACGCCCAGATCAACGAGAAGTATTTCCCCTTCTCGATCTACTGAACCCGGTTCGTGCAGCGCGGCGGCCCGAGCACCGCCTCGCTGCGCACCAGCCTAGCCGGGGGGCGGGCGTCGCTTGGAACATCTCATCGGGCTGCTCAGCTTCGGCCCTGAAGGATGGGGCGACCAGATCGCCTCGGGCGCGTGGCTGACGATCCAACTGGCGCTGGCCACCCTTCCCTTCGGTCTGGCGGTCGGGTTCATTGTCGCCCTCGCCAAGGACTTGCCGCGGCGGTGGCTGTCCGTCCCGGGCGACGTTTTCACGACCGTCTTCCGCGGCCTGCCGGAGCTCCTCACCCTGTTCATCGTCTACTACGGCGGGCAGGTTCTCCTGCAGTCGATGATGTCGGCGGTATCCGACACTCGTGTCGAGGTCAGCGCCTTCGTCGCCGGATTCGTGGCGCTGGGCCTCGTCTTCGCCGCCTACGCCAGCGAAGTCTTCCTCGGCGCGTTGCGTGCCATCGGCCTCGGCCAATACGAAGCCGGTTTCGCGCTCGGCCTGCGCTGGTCGACGACCATGCGGCGGATCATCCTGCCGCAACTCCTGCGGCTGGCGTTGCCCGGCCTTGCCAATCTCTGGCTGGTTCTCCTCAAGGACACCTCGCTGGTGTCGGTGATCGCGCTCAACGACCTGTTGCGCGAGACCTCGGTGGCCGTGCGGGCGACCAAGGAGCCGTTCCTGTTCTACCTCGTCGCCTGTCTCCTCTATCTGGCGATGTCGATCATCTCCTCGCTCGGGATCGCCGGCGTCGAACGCTGGTCCGAGAAGGGGCTCCGGCGATGATCGACTTCGATCTCCTCGCCCGCTACGGCCCGCGCATGCTGCAAGGGCTGGTAGTCACCATCGAGCTGGTCGCCATCTCGGTCTCGCTCGGGGCGCTGCTGGCGCTGCCGGTCTCGCTGGCGCGCGTCTCCGGCGCCCCGATCCTCCGCGCCGTCTCGTTCGCTTACGTCTACTTCTTCCGCGGCACGCCGTTGCTGGCGCAGGTCTTCCTGGTCTACTATGGCAGCGGCCAGTTCCGCCCCGAGCTCCAGTCGATCGGTCTGTGGTGGTTCTTCCGTGACGCGTTTCTTTGCTGCCTCCTCACCTTCACCCTCAACACCGGCGCCTACCAGGCGGAGATCCTGCGGGGGGCCATCCGGGCGGTGCCGCGCGGTCAGAGCGAGGCAGCGATGTCGCTGGGACTAAGGCCCAGCATCATCCTGTTCATGATCGTCCTCCCCCAGGCGCTTATCATCGGGCTTCGTCCGCTCGGTAACGAGGTCATCCTGATGATCAAGGGCTCGGCGGTCGCGGCGATCGTCACCGTGTTCGACCTGATGGGTGCGACGCGGCTTGCCTTCGCCCGCTCGTTCGATATCTCGGTCTACTTCTATGCGGCGGTTCTTTATCTCTTGCTCGTCGAGGCGTTGCGCCGGGCATGGAACCTCTTCGAGCGGCGCCTCACCCGGCATCTGGCCCCGACCGGCGGCTGACCGGGCGGCCCCTGACGCGACGGCGATCATGGGGTAAAACCGGGGCAGCGCCGTCCGGCGCATCCACTTCGATCAGCAATTCATGAGGAAAGACAGGGACAATGGCGAAAGTTGCCTTCATCGGCCTTGGTGTCATGGGCTATCCGATGGCCGGTCACATCAAGGGGCGCGGCAAGCACGAGGTGACGGTCTACAACCGGACCGGCGCGAAGGCGGAGAAATGGGTCGCCGAGCACGGCGGCCAGTCCGCCCCGACCCCGAAGGCCGCCGCCGAGGGCGCCGACCTCGTCTTCATCTGTGTCGGCAATGACGACGACCTGCGTTCCGTCACGGTCACCGACGATGGCGCTCTCGCCGGGATGAAGCGGGGCGCGATCCTCATCGACAACACAACCGCGTCCGCCATCGTCGCCCGCGAGCTCGAGGCGGCGGCCAAGGCAAAGGGTTGCGGCTTCCTCGACGCGCCGGTCTCCGGCGGCCAGGCGGGCGCCGAGAACGGGCAGCTGACGGTCATGGTCGGCGGCGAGCCGGCGACCTTCGACACCGCGAAGCCGGTGATCGACTGTTATGCGAAGATGGTCGGCCTGATGGGGCCGGCCGGCGCTGGCCAGCTCACCAAGATGGTCAACCAGATCTGCATTGCCGGCGTCGCTGCAGGGTCTCGCCGAAGGTATGCATTTCGCCAAGCGTGCCGGGCTCGACGTCGAGCAGGTGATCGGCGTCATCTCCAAGGGGGCGGCCCAGTCCTGGCAGATGGAGAACCGCTGGAAGACCATGGACGCCGGCCACTACGACCATGGCTTCGCCGTCAACTGGATGCGCAAGGACCTCGGCATCGCTATCGAGGAAGCGCGGGGCAACCACGCCAAGCTGCCGGTCGCCGCGCTGGTCGATCAGTTCTACGCCGAGGTGCAGGCGATGGGTGGCGGCCGCTGGGACACGTCGAGTCTGATGGCACGCCTGATGCGGGACTGACGCCGGGCGAGTAGCGGCCTGCTTTGCCGGCCGTCCCGACGCGCGTAGTGTCGAGCCGAGTTGAACAGGGAGGGTGACATGCTGACTGAACGAATGGTTCAGGCAACAATTCCGGCCGCCGACATCGACCGGGCGATGCGCTGGTATGAGGAGAAGCTCGGCTTCAAGCCGGTGTCGCGGATCGAGGGCGGTGCAATGTACGAGGCGGGCGGCGGAACACACTTCTTCCTTTACCCGACCACTCACGCCGGATTGGCGCCACAGACGGTGATGAGTTTCATGACGCCCGACGTCGACACCGAGGTTCGGGATCTCAAGGCGCGCGGCGTCGTCTTCGAGGAGTACGACCTTCCCGGCATCAAGACAGTCGAACTCGATCGCCACGATAGGCTCGACGCGGGGGGCGTGGTTCAAGGATTCCGAGGGCAACATCATCGGCGTGGTGCAGGAGCCGACCTGAAAGAGCCTCGCGTCGGTCGGTGCACGCCGCGATGGCGCCGCGCAACAGTCCAAAGGCAGTAATCGGCGACGCTGCCGCCGTCCTCGACGAACTGCGGGCACTCGGCGCGGAGAAGAACCGGGCCGGAATGGCGCGCTACGGCATCAACACCAAGCGCGCCTTCGGCATCTCGATCGCACAGCTCCGTCCGATCGCCCGCCGGCTCAAGCCCAACCACGAGCTGGCGCTGGCCCTATGGGCAAGCGGCTTCCACGAAGCGCGGCTCCTCGCCGCCCTCATCGACGAGCCGAAGAAGGTGACACCCGAGCAGATGGACGCTTGGGTGGGAGACCTCGAATTCCTGGGATCTCTGCGATCAGACCTGCCTCAAGCTCTTCGTCAAGACGCCGTTTGTCGAAGAGAAGATCGCGCAGTGGGCGGACGACGACCGCGAATTCGTTCGCCGCGCTGGGTTTGCCCTGCTTGCCGCGTACACGGTGCACGGAAAGCAAGTGCCGGACGACCGCTTTGCCGGGTTCCTCGACCTTGTCGAACGCCATGCCACCGATCCGCGCAACTTCGTCAAGAAGGCGGTGAACTGGGCGCTCCGCCAGATCGGCAAGCACTCGATGGTGCCGCACCGCCCTGCCCTCGCCCTCGCCGAGCGCCTCGCTTCGTCAAACGACAAGACCGCGCGGTGGATCGGCCGCGACGCCGTCAAGGAACTGACCGACCCCGTGCAGATGGAGCGGATCAGGGCGCGCTCCGGCTGACTGCTGTCAACGCTGGTAGGTGTAGAGCGCGCAGATGCCGGTCTGGTCGAGCGGGTCGGCCGCCAGCGTCGGCACGTCCGGGCCGTCGAAGGCGAGGAGATAGGCGGTCGTCCCCTCGGACGGGAGCGCAAGGTATTTCGGTGGCGCGTTCGAACCGCAGAGGTAGTTGCCGTTGAGGAGGACGGGATTAGCGGTCGGTGGATCGAGGGTGAAGACGCCGGCCGCGTCCCGCACGGGCTTCAGACCTATGCGCTCGCCGTTCTGGAACGTGATGCTGTCGTCAGCCACCTCGATGTCGCCGGTAATGGACATCGCCGTGGTGCTGACCGCGGTCCATGTCGCGCCGCCGGCTGACGCCGGTGCGGCAAGAACAAGCGTCAGCAGACCGAGGGCGGCAGGAAGCCGGAGAATGCTCATGCGCTCGCCTTTTCCTTGTCGAGGACGATGTAGTTCAGAGGCAGCATCGTCGTGTACTTGATCTGCTCCATGGCGAAGGTGGTCGAGACGTCAGCGATGTCGATCTTCGATATCAGCCGCTTGTAGAAAGCGTCGTAAGCGTCGATGTCGGGCACCACCACCCGCAGCAGATAGTCGACCTGACCGGCCATCCGATAGAACTCCGCCACCTCCGGCATGTCGCGGATGACTTCAGCGAAGCGGCGAAGCCATTCGTCGTTGTGCTGGTTGGTGGTGATGGCGACAAAGGCGGTGACGCGGGTGTTGACCTTTTTCGGGTCGAGGAGGGCTACCCGCCCGGTGATGACGCCATCCTCCTCGAGCTTCTGGATGCGTCGCCAGCAGGGGGTCGTCGAGAGCCCGATACGGCGGCCGATCTCGGCCACCGGCACGGTCGCGTCTTCTTGAAGAATCTGCAAAATCTTGCGATCGAGACGGTCGATCATTCACGACCTCCTTTGCAACACGACCTATCCGTTTCGCCAAAATCCGGAATGAGTTGCCACCAATCCGGCTCCTTTGGCTCCGATACGGAAATTTATTTCTCAAGACGCCTCTAGGCGCGTTGCCGCCGCAAGTCAACGCCGGCGCTCGGTCTCGCGACCGTGATCTGATTGTGTGGTCACGATGAACTAGGCTACGCCGACAAAGGAGACCCTGATGGCTCGTCTGTTCGCATTGTTATCGGCGGCATTGGTCGCGCTCACGGTTGCCGCTTCATCGGCGGTGGCCGCGACCACTCCCTTGGTTTCGGTCGACTGGCTGAAATCCCGGCTGACGAACTCCTCAACTCTGGTTGTCGATCTTCGTCCGCCGCGGGCTTTCGAGGCGGGCCACGCTCCCGGGGCGGTCAACGGCGTCTACCCTGCTCTCTGGCGAAACCCCGACTGGCAACTGCTGCCGGTCGACACGCTGGTCCACAACCTCTCCGCCCTCGGCATCGGCGATACGACGACCGTCGTGCTCCTCCCGGCCGGCACGGACGCCACCGAGCTCGGCGGCGCCACCTTCGCGTACTGGGTGCTCAAGTATCTCGGCCACGAGAACGTCGCGGTGCTCGACGGCGGCTGGGACGCCTGGAAGGCGGACGCGGCGGCTCCGGTTGTGAGCGGCGCTGCGGCGCCGATGCCGGCGCAGTTCACCGCCAACCCGCAGCCGGGCATTCGGGCAACGACGGACCAGGTGGCCCGGCAAATCGGGACGGACACGGTTTTGATCGACGCCCGCTCGCCGGAGCAGTATCTGGGCAAGTCCAAGAGCCGCCTCGTCAGCCGCGCCGGCCGGATCCCCGGGGCGATCAATCTCCCCTACTTCACCGTTTTCGATGACGCGACGCATCGGCTGAAGCCTCGGGCCGAGCTCGCTGCGCTGGTGCCGGCGGCGGTGACCGGCAAGGACACAAAGATCATCGCCTACTGCAACACCGGCCACTGGAGCTCGATCGACTGGTTCGTCCTCCACGAACTCCTCGGCTACGAGAACACCCGGCTCTACGACGGCTCGATGGCGGCGTGGACGCGCGATCCTTCGCACCCGGTCGAGACGGGTCAGCCGGAAAGCAACTGACGATCAGGCAAGCCGGTGGGCGATCTCGGCCCTGAGGAACGGCAGCAGCTCCGCCTCGAACCAGGGGTGCTTCTTCAGCCACGCATTGTTACGCCATGACGGGTGCGGCAACGGCACGACGATCGGGTCGGTCGACGCGACGATTGCGCGCCAGCCGGCGACGGTCTCCGTCAGGGACTTGGCGGCCAAAGCGCCGAGGTGCCAGCGCTGGGCATAAGAGCCGACGGCAAGAACGAGACTGATGCGGGGAAGCCGGCCGAGAAGGCGGGCCCGCCAGGCCGGCGCGCACTCCCGCCTTGGCGGGAGGTCGGCGCCCCGTTCATCCTGGCCGGGGAAGCAGAAGCCCATGGGAACGATGGCGATCCGGCGTTTGTCGTAGAATGTCTCGGCATCGACGCCCATCCATTCGCGCAGGCGGTCGCCGGACGGGTCGGTGAACGGCATGCCCGACGCGTGGACGCGGGTTCCCGGCGCCTGTCCCGCCACGCAGATCGTCGCGGTGGCCGAAACCCGCAGGACAGGCCTCGGCTCATGGGGCAGGACCGGGCCTGACGGCCGATCGCGGCAGATCCGGCAGGCGCCGATTTCGCGAACAAGCCGGCCGAGCGGCTCCGCCCGCTCCCCGGCGGGCACAGGCGGCGATCGGCCTTGTCTCGTGCTGGCGGAGGTTGTTTCGGTCACAGTTGCCATTTCGTTCCCATTAACCACGCTGTTGAGCGTGAAATTAAGCCTTCCGTCCGACTTTGGCACGAGCCCTGCCCCAACGGGCGGCAACGTGAAGCAGACCAGAGGGTTGACGGGCGTGACGGTCGATCGCGCATCGGCGACAGATCGCAAGACGGCATTGAACCGCGAGCGGGCGGCCTATCGTCGCAAGGTCAGCGGCACTGTGCGCGCGCAGCGGGAACGTCTGATGTCGATGACCGGCACAAAACCGGCCTTCGACTATGAGTTGCTGCTCACCTTCTCCCGGAACCGTCTCAGCGCCACGCTTGTCGTTCCCCTCCTCGTCGCCGTGGTGTCCAGTGCCGCGTTGCTGTGGATCGACCTCGTCAAGGTGCTGGCCTGGGCGGCGCTGATGCTGGCGGTGCATTTCGGCATGATCCTGTTCTGCCTGAGGTTCTCCAAACTGCCGATGGCCGCCGTCTCCGTCCGGGAGTGGACGATCCGTTTCATTTCCGCGGACTTCGTCGGCGGCATCGCCTGGGCGTCGGTCTTCCTGCTGGCGCCGACCGGGACCGATCTCGACAACGGCATCGACATCTTTCTCTTTGCCACGACGCTCATTGCAGTATCCGCAACGACCATGCTGGCGTCGACAATTCCGTCCGCTGCCGTTGCCGGCACGATTCCGGTAACGCTGATGCTGACGGCAATCTATCTCAGCCGCGGCGAGCTGCTCTACGTCGCCCTGGCGGTGATGGCGATCGGTGCACAGGTCTTCTTCCTGATCCTGGCCTCCAGGCTGTATTCCGCGACGCTCACCATGCACGAATACCGCGCCGAGAAGGACCTTCTGATCGCCGAACTTGAGACCGCCAAGGCGTTCTCCGACGAATCCCGCCGCCGCGCCGAGGAGGCTAATCTGGCGAAATCGCGCTTCCTGGCGACCATGAGCCACGAGCTCAGGACGCCGCTCAACGCGATCCTCGGTTTCTCGGAGGTGATGAAGAACGGCGTGCTCGGCCCGATCGGAAACGAGAGCTATCGCGACTACGCCGCCAATATCCATTCGAGCGGCCAGCATCTGCTCAATCTCATCAACGAGATCCTCGACCTGTCGCGCATCGAGGCCGGCCGCTACGAGCTCTATGAAGAACCCGTCAATCTGGTCGCCGTGGTCGAGGAATGCTGCCACCTCCTGCAGCTCAAAGCACGCGGCAAAGGCCTGACGATCAGCGAGAAGTACCAGCGTGAGCTGCCGCGGATCTGGGCCGATGACCGGGCCATCCGGCAGATCGCTCTCAATCTCGTCTCGAACGCCATCAAGTTCACCCCGTCGGGCGGCGAGATCACGGTTCAGGTCGGGACTTCGGGCGACGGCGGGCAGTTCCTTTCGGTTCGCGACAACGGACCGGGGATTCCCGAGGAAGAGATCCCCATCGTGCTCTCCTCCTTCGGGCAGGGGTCGCTCGCCATCAAGGGCGCCGAGCAGGGAGCCGGGCTTGGCCTGCCAATTGTCCAGGCGCTGGTCCAGATGCATGAGGGAACCTTCGCGCTGAGGTCGAGGCTCCGCGAGGGTACGGAGGCGATCGCTTTTTTCCCCCAATCGCGGGTGATGGAAGCCCTGCCGCCAATCAACGACGATCACGAACGCCGCCGCAGCCGCTGGCTGAGGGCGAGCTGACGCCGGCTAGGCGCCCGGCTCCTTGTCGGTGACGCCGGCTTCAGCAAACGTCGTCATGCCGGCGTGAACTCGGGCCGCCGACCTGACAATTCCGACCGCAAGCGCCGCACCGGTGCCTTCGCCGAGCCGCATGTCGAGATCGAGAAGCGGCTTCTTTGCCATCCGCTCGAGCGCCCGGATGTGCCCCGGCTCGGCAGACACATGGCCAAAGAGGCAATGATCGACGGCCCGCGCATCGAGAGCATGGAGGACGGCGGCCGCCGCCGTCGCAACGTAGCCGTCGACGATCACCGGGATATGGCCATGGCGGGCGGCCAGGATCGCCCCGGCCATCGCGGCAATCTCCCTGCCGCCCAGACGGCGAAGCACCTCCAGCGGGTCGTCGAGCCGGCCGCGATGGCACGACAGGGCCTGTTCGACTGCAGCCCGTTTCCGCTCAAGCCCGGGATCGTCGAGCCCGGTGCCCGGTCCCACCCAATCCGCCGTAGGCCCCCCGTAGAGGGCAGCGAAGATGGCGGCCGCGATCGTTGTATTGCCGATTCCCATCTCGCCGATGCAAAGGAGATCGGGGCCGTCGGCCGTGGCCTCCATGCCGAAGGCCATCGTCCCGGCGCAGGCCGCCTCCGCCATAGCGGCCTCTCGCGTGATGTCTCCGGTCGGCCGATCGAGAGCGAGGTCGAAGACCTTGAGACCGAGATCGAGGGTCAGGCAGAATCTGGTTGATTGCGGCGCCGCCGGCGGCGAAGTTGTCGACCATCTGCCGGGTCACCTCCGCCGGGTAGGCCGAGACCCCGTGGGCGACGACGCCGTGGTTGCCAGCAAAGATCGCCACCAGCGGACGGTTTACGGTGGGCGGCGCCTTGGCCTGCCAGGCGGCCAGCCATTCGACGATCTCCTCGAGGCGGCCGAGCGAGCCCGGCGGTTTCGTCAGCGTCGCATCGCGCGCGCGCACCGCGGCGACGGCGACGGTGTCCGGCCCCGGCATGCTCGCGACCAATGCGCGGATATCGTCGAAAGGCAGGGCCAATTCCGACGTCGACATGATGTGAAATCCCTGATTGACGGCTTTGCTTGGACGGGGTGAAAGGCTGGTTCTATAAACCACAGCGGACCGATCGCAAGCGAACCCGGCGGTACCTGTCGCGATGACCACAGCAGAATTCCTTTCACAGCAGGATGGCGGGGCTCGTCGCCGACGTCCGGGTGTCGGCCGGGTTCCTCACCCGGGTGCCGGCCAGGTGGCTCGGTGGAGATGAAGCCGCGCGGCCGAACCTCGCCGAGGCGTCGCGGATGTTTCCACTTGTCGGCGCCGCGATCGGGCTCGCCGGCGGACTGGTGCTCGTGGTCGCGGCACTCCTCGATGTGCCGCTGTTCGTTGCCGCGGCCTTCGCCGTCGCCACCACGATGCTTTTGACCGGCGCCCTGCACGAGGACGGCCTTGCCGACACATTCGACGGCTTCGGCGGCGGCACAACGCCGGAGCGCAAGCTCGACATCATGCGCGACAGCCGGATCGGCACCTACGGCGCGGCCGCCCTGCTCTTCTCGATCCTCATCCGCACAGGCACATTGTGGAACCTGGCGATCGCCAGCCCGTGGCGCGCCGGGCTGGCGCTGGTCGCCGCCGAGGCGGTGTCGCGAACCGCGATGATGCGCGTCTGGCATGATCTCCCGGCGGCAAGACCCCTGGGCCTCGCCCACGACACCGGACCGCCCGAGGCCGAGGCCCTGCTGATGGCGCAGGCTCTCGCTCTTCTGGTCGCGCTTGCTGCCGTCTGGCCGACCGCCGGGCTTGCGGCCGCGATCGTGGGCATTCTCCTTGCCGTTGCGGCAACCTATATCTTCATCGCGGTCTCGCGAACCCAGATCGGCGGGCGGACCGGCGATACGCTTGGCGCCTGCCAGCAGATTGCCGCCGTCTCGTTTCTCGTCGGCGTGGCGAGCGTGGCCTGAGCCATGGTCGTGCGGAGGCACCTGACGTCGTGAGCGACCCGCAGAGAGAATTCCCTGCTCCCCCGGCTTCTGCTCGGCCTGGCCGTGGCGGGGCTGGTGCTTGTCGTCGCGCTCTTCGTGGCGGATGCCGGAATCACGCTTGCCGACATCGAACTTCCCCGGCTGGTCGCGCTCTTGGCGATCCTGCTCTTTCTCGGCGCCGGGCTGTTTACCCGCCCGCTCGGAGCCTGGCAGGTACTGCGCTCGATGGTGGTTTGGGCCGTGATCATCCTCTTTGCTGCCGGCCTCTATGCCAGCCGGGACCAGCTGGCCGGATTTGCCGGGCGGCTGCTCGGCGCGCTGGCGCCCGGCATGCCGATCAGCGGTTCGCTCGCCGGCAACGCCAACCCGGACAGCGTCTCCTTCATCCGTTCGGCGGACGGACACTTCGCCGTCCGCGCCACCGTCAACGACGTGCCCGTCGTCATGCTCTTCGACACCGGCGCGAGTTTCGTCACGCTGACCAGCCGCGACGCCCAACGCGTCGGGATCGACCCGAGCGCGCTCAACTATTCGGTCCCAATCCGCACCGCCAACGGGGTGATGAGAGCCGCCTCCATCCGGCTCGACCGGCTCGATGTCGGCCCGATCGAGGAGCGCAACATCCATGCGCTCGTCGCCCCACCCGGCTCGCTGGAGCAAAGCCTGCTCGGGCTCTCCTTCCTCAACGACCTGCACGGCTATTCGATCACCGGCGACCGCCTCGTCCTGTCGCCCTGACGGTCAGAACAGCGTCGCGGCAAAGCGGGCGGCGACAACGACGAGGAATATCCCGAAGCCGATCTCGAGCTGGCGACGCGACAGGGCGTGAGCGATCCGCACCCCGAGCGGCGCGACGAGCACGCTCGCCGGGATGACGATGAGGACGCCGAGCACGTTGACGAAGCCGAGCGAGAACGGCGGCAGCAGCGGGTCGCCCCACCCGGCCCACATGTAGCCAAGCATGCCCGGAATGGAGATCAGCACGCCCACCCCGGCCGAGGTCGCGACCGCCTGGTGGATCGGCCGCCCGTAGAGGGTCATGAAGGTGTTGGTGATGACACCGCCGCCAATGCCCATCAGGGTCGAGAAGAAGCCAATCAGGGCGCCGACGATACCGCGGAGCGGATTGCCGGGCAGTTCCGTCCCCAGACGCCAGCTGTCGCGATTGAAGATCAGCCTCAGCGCCACGCCCAATGCGATGACGGCGAAGACGCCGCGGAGTGCCGCGCCCGAGATCACTGCTGCGACCAGCGAGGCGGCGATGACGCCCAGCGGCACCGGCACGATGAAGCTCCGGAACACGTCCATGTCCACGGCCCCGCGTCGCTTATGGGCAAGAAACGAGCGCAGCGACGTGGGCACGATGATCGCCAGCGAGGTGCCGACCGCGATGTGCATGCGCACCGAATCGTCGACGCCGAGGAAGGTAAGTCCCTGATAGATCACGGGCACGATGACCGCGCCGCCGCCGATGCCGAAAATGCCGGCCAGCAGGCCCGAAAGAAGCCCGGACACAAGCAGGGCGACACCGAGCTCGATCAGCTCGGTCGGCGTGGCCGCAATGTCCATGGCTTCCCCGACGCCGGAATCGACAAATACTCTACGCCGGCTGCAACTCCGGCGGGTTCGTGTGGGACGTTTTCCGCGAGATGTCCAGCGCGTCGGCCTCGACTGCGGCGAGCGCTGCCCGCAAGACGGCAATGCCGGCGCCCTGCCGGGCTGCATCGACCGACAGGAGCCGGCGCCAGCGGCGCGCCCCGGGGGCGCCGTGGAAGAGCCCCAGCATGTGCCGGGTGATCTCGGGCAACCGGACACCCCTGGCGAGCTCACCCTCGACATAGGGCACCATCGCCTCAGCGACCTCGCGGAGGTGGGTAGCCCTATTCCCGCCATAGAACCGGCGCTCGACGTTGGTCAGGATGGCGGGCGACCGGTAGGCGACGCGGCCGAGCATCACCCCATCGACATGAGCAAGGTGCGCCGCCGCCGCATCCAGCGAATCGATGCCGCCGTTGATGCCGATGAACCCGTCCGGCAGCCGGCGCTTCAGGTCGTAAACGCGGCCGTAATCGAGCGGCGGCACCTCGCGGTTCTGCTTGGGGCTGAGCCCCGACAGCCATGCCTTGCGGGCATGCACCCAGAGCGCATCGCAGCCGGCGGCGAACACTGCGTCGGCCAGCGCATCGAGGGCGGGCCCGGCGTCCTGATCGTCGACGCCGAGCCGGCACTTCACCGTCACCGGCACCGCGACCGCCGCCTTCATCGCGGCGACGCAGTCGCCGACCAGCTGCCGGGGTCTGCATCAGGCAGGCGCCGAAGGTGCCGCTCAGGACACGGTCGGACGGACATCCAACATTGAGGTTGATCTCGTCGTAGCCGAACGCCTCGCCGATGGTCGCCGCCGCCGCCAGCTTGCCGGGATCGGAGCCACCGAGTTGGAGCGCAACCGGATGCTCTTCAGGGGAGAAGCCAAGCAGCCGGTCGCGGTCGCCATGGAGGATCGCATCGGCCACCACCATCTCCGTGTAGAGCAGCGGCACGGCGCGTGAGCTGCCGATGGAAGAAGCGGCAGTGCCGGTCGGTCCACTCCATCATCGGCGCAACGGCGATCGTATGTCCCTGATACTCTGGCATCTCCAGGCGGTCACTCACGCTTCGGTTCGGCTTGGTCCGTTTCTACGCGATCACTCTGTCTTTTGCGATGCTTTCGCTGGCCGACAGACCCTCACGTGGTATTCCGGCGGCCGCATTCAACATGCAAGATGGGCGTAGCTCTCCCGAACTGCCGGTGCGCCCCGCGAGCTTAACCAGACGAAGGGTCGCCCGGGCGCAGCGGCTGAGGCATCATTGACCGACGACAAGTGGAATCGGGGCAAAGGGCGGTATGTGGCTTTATGCGTTCATCCCGGTGCTGGTCACGGCGGCCGGAGCTATCTGGACGTCGTTCCGCCGTCCGACTCCGGTCGTCGTCGGCGCCATCCAGCATTTCGCGGCCGGTGTCGTGTTCTATGCGGCAGCGGGCGAGTTGCTGCCGGACACGATCCACCAGGGCGCTATATGGCCCGTGGTGCTCGGCGGTGCGCTGGGCATCGCGGCGATGCTCCTGCTCGACCACCTGACCGAGCGCTCGGAGGGGCCGGTCGGCCTGACCGCCACATCGGCGCTCGACGCCCTGGTTGACGGGCTGGTGCTCGGCCTGGCGTTCAATGCGGGACAGAGCCAGGGGATCCTGCTCGCAATCGCCCTTGCCATCGAGTTCCTGTTTCTCGGCCTCTCCATCGCCGGCGCTTTTCAAGCACGCGAGTCGCGCCTCAAGATCATAGTCGTCGCGACCGCCGTGTCGCTTGCCGTGCCTGTCGGGGTGCTGATCGCCGGTCCGATCGGGACGCTGCCGGAGACATGGCAGGCGGTCGCGTTCGCTTTCGGCCTCGTGGCGCTCCTCTATCTCGTCACCGAGGAGCTGCTGGTGGAAGCCCACCAGAAGCCGCACCCGCACTGGAGCGCTGCGATGTTCTTCGTCGGCTTTCTCGCTCTGGCGGTGGTCAACGAGCTGATGATTCCCGCCTGACTTCAGCCGAGCCCCAGGGCGCGCTGCACGGCAGTGCGATCGGCCCCCTGGTCGATGAAGTCGTCGAAGGTGGTATCGCTGACCCGGATGAGGTGGGAGGCGATGAACTCGGCCCCTTCCTTCGCACCCTGTTCGCGATGCTTGACCGCGCACTCCCATTCGAGCACCGCCCAACTGTCGTAATTGTGCACCGACAGCTGGGTGAAGATCGCGCCGAAGTCGACGTCGCCGTCGCCGAGCGAGCGGAAGCGGCCGGCGCGGTCGGGCCAGTCGGAGAAGCCGGAATAGACGCCCTGCTTCGGCGTCGACCGCAGCTCGGCGTCCTTGACGTGAAACGCCTTGATCCGCTCGTGGTAGACGTCGATGAAGCCGACATAGTCGAGGTTCTGCAGCCGGAAGTGCGACGGGTCGTAGTTGATGCAGCACCTCGGGTGGCCGCCGACCTTGTCGAGGAAACGTTCGAAGGTGGTCCCGTCGAAAAGGTCCTCGCCCGGATGCAGCTCGAAGCAGACATCGACACCAAGCTCGTCATGCAGGTCGAGGATCGGCTTCCACCGGCTGGCCAGCTCCTCGAATGCCGCCTGGATCAGGCCGGCGGGGCGCGGCGGCCACGGATAGAGGAACGGCCAGGCGAGCGCGCCTGAGAAGGTCACATGCGCATCGAGGTCGAGATTGCGGCTCGCCCGCGCGGCGAGCTTCACCTGATCGACCGCCCATTCCTGTCGCGCCTTCGGGTTGCCTCGCACCTCCGGCGCGGCGAAGGCATCCAACGCATCGTCGAAGACCGGATTGACCGCGACAAGCTGGCCCTGGAGGTGGGTGGCAAGCTCGGTGATCTCGACGCCGTGCGCCGCGGCGGTCCCCTTCAGCTCGTCGCAGTAGGTCTGACTCTCGGCGGCCTTGGCGAGGTCGATCAGCCGGCTGTCCCAGGCGGCGATCTGAACGCCCTTGTAGCCAAGCGAGGCGGCCCAGCCGCAGATGCCGTCAAAGTTGTCGAACGGCGGCTCGTCGCCGACGAACTGCGCTAGAAAGATCCCCGGCCCCTTGATCGATTTCATCCCCGAAACTCCGTTTTCTGTTTTTTTGGCAAGCCGCGTCGCTCAGGCCTTCGCCCACTGCTCGCGCAGGAAGTCGTGGCCGAACTGGTAGACCTCGTCGCGGTGCGGGAAGAAGTCGCGCCACACCCGGGTCGCGGCGGCGAGCCCCGGCAGCGCCCGGCCGAACGCCTCGATCACGTACCAGCCGTCATAGCCTCCTTCTTTCAACGCCTTCATCGTCGCCGCCCACGGCACATGACCCTTGCCCGGCGTACCGCGATCGTTTTCTGAGGTATGCACGTGAGCGATCGACTTCAGATGCGGCGCAATCACGCCAACCGGGTCCTTCTCCTCGATATTGACGTGGAAGGTGTCATAGAGCAGGCCGTAGTTCGGTTCGTCCACCTTGCCGACAAGCGAAGCCGCTGCGGCAACGGTGTTGAGGGCGTAGCACTCGAAACGGTTCAGTGGCTCCACCGCCAGCTTGATGTTGGCGCGGGCAGCATATTTGGCTGCCTGCTTGTGAACTTCGGCGATGTTGTCGAGCTCCGCCCGGGTCGGTGGCTCGCCGGAGAAGACGGCGAGCGGCTGATAGAACGGCCCGCACAGCACCTCGCCGTTCATCGCCTCGAGGCAGTCGATCGCCCATTTGAGATGATCGAGACCGGCGGCGCGGACCTTCGGATCGGAGCTGGTGCAGTCGTGTGCCTCGTCGGGGATCACGCAGACGCCAAGCGTGCGCAGGCCGGCGTTCCTGATCTCCCGGCCGACCCGCTCGTAGATCTCCGGCGTTCCCTCGAACAGGGGAATCTCGACGCCATCGTAGCCGGTCGCCTTGATCTTGCCGAGGAGGGGAAAGTGCTCGTCGGTGACGTGAGTCGACCAGAGCAGCATGTTGAAACCGAGCAGCATTCACGATCCTCCCTTGACTGATGGCGCGGCGGAACCTCAGCGGCTCCCACGCTTCTTCCATTGTTGTTCGCGACCGAGTCCGCGGCGCGGGACGATAGCATGGCCTATCCCGCAGTCGCGGCAAAGATTGGGTGCGGGCATACGGGCCGTCACCGACGGCAGCGGGCCGGCCATCAGGCGAGGCGGAGCATCTTTATCGCCGCCGTCGCGGCGCCGAAGCCGTTGTCGATGTTGACGACCGTCACCCCCGGCGCGCAGCTCGCCAGCGCGGCATGGAGGGCGGCGGCTCCGCCCTCCGCGACGCCGTAGCCGACCGAGGTCGGCACCGCGATGACCGGCGCCGGCACCAGCCCGGCGACGACGCTGAACAGCGCCCCTTCCATCCCGGCCACGGCGATGACGATCCGGAAACGAACGAGTTCGTCGCGCCGATCGATCAGCCGCCAGAGGCCGGCGACGCCGACGTCGGCGATCATCGTCGACTCGTGCCCGGCAAAGGCAAGCGTCCGGCTGGCCTCCAGCGCAACCGATACATCCGAGGTACCCGCCGCCACGATACCAACCCCGGTCGCCTTCAGCGGGACATTGCCGCCGGCGAACGCTGTCCGCGAGATCGCATCATAGTCGAGAGCGGCCCGGGCTGGCGCATCAAGCGCCGAAAAGACATCCGCCTCGAGGCGCGTCAGCAGGAGACGCCTCCCCTTGTCGATCGCAGCCTCGACAATCGCGTCGACCTGGGCCGCCGACTTGTTGGCGGCAAGCACCGCCTCGGCGACGCCGGTCCGCTGTTCGCGGTCCCAGTCCATGACCACCATGTCAGCCACGCTCGAACATGGCCCCCCGCCGGTACGGACGGACGCCGACGAACGGGCGCCGTTCGGCCCGGCAAAGCGCACCGACCTCGGCGGCGAGGGCCTCGGTCGCTTGCGCCATTTCGTCTCCGATCTCGACAACGACACCGTCGCGGGTGATCCGACAGCGCACGATGGCACCCGCCGGGGCCTGCTCTGCAAGCCGGGCCTCGACCCGCTCGACGAAGGCGAGGTCGCCGGCATCGATGGCGATGCCGGTCTGGACCCGGCTGGCGAGGCAGGGCTGTGCGGGCAGTTCCGCAATCGCCGGAAGGCCGATCGACCGCGCCAGTGCCCGCACCGCCGGCTTGCTCATGCCTGCTTCGACAAACGGGTGCACCACGTCGCGCTCGGCAGCGGCGTTGAGCCCGGGGCGATAGTCGGCGAGGTCGTCGAGATTGGCGCCGGAGGCGATCCGGCGCGAGGTCAGGGCGCGAATCCGATCGTAGAGATTGACCTTGCAGAAATAGCAGCGATCGGCCGGATTGTCGCGATAGCGGCGATCCTCGAACTCACCGGCGCCGGTGACCGTCAGGTCCCAGCCCTCCTCGGCCGCGAGATCGCTAACGCGGCGAGTCGCCGCCGCCGGCACGGCTGGGGAGACCGCGTGGACGACGCTGATCCGCTGCGGTGCGCGGCGGTGGGCGAACGTGGCGAGCGTCATGCTGTCGACGCCGCCGCTCACCGCGATGGCGAGATCGCCGAAGGTGTCGAGGACGGCGCCGAGCCTCTCGTTTTCGAGATGGCCGATCATTGGCTGTCGTTCTCCGCGCGCGCCTTCGCGGCGCGCCGCGCGACCAGACTGTCCCCGGCGAGATCATCGCTTTCGGCCTTGCGGGTCGGGCCGGACGCCGGCCGCGTCACCGACTTGACCCCGACGCCGGCAATGGTGGCCGCCTCGCGCGGCAGCACCACCCGCGCTTCGCTGCTGACCCGAAGGCCGATGGTCGAGGTCTCCTCGAAGCAGCGGTGGATGACGGCCTCGGCGGCCTCCGGCCGCATCACGAGTTGGAAGGATTGCATCGGCCGGCCCTTCTTGCCCCAGCGCTCGGCAAGGGAGACGTCGAGCACGCCGGCTTCGGCCCGCAGGCGCTCGGCCGCGACGCCGACCTCCTCGCCGGTCATGTCGTCGATCTCGAAGGCAATCACCGTCACCCGGTCGTTGGCGAAGGACATCGCCTCCTCGAACACCAGCGCCCGTAGTACGTTGGGCATGCCGGGCAGCGTCCGGGTGCCCGCCCCCGTCCCCGAGCCGACCAGCCGTCCGCCGCCATGGGCGCCGCCCGTCACCAGATGCTTGAGGATGGCCGCCCCGGTCGGCGTCACGCGTTCGCCGTCGACGCCGTCGTCCCGCCATTCGAATCCCTGAAGAATGAGGGCGGTCGCCGGGGCCGGCACCGGTAAGAGGCCGTGAGCGGTCTTCACCAGCCCGCCGCCGCGCGGCAGGGGCGAGACGGTCCAGCGAGTGTCGTCGAGGGCGGCGACGATGCTGCCCGCCGCCACCATGTCGACCAGCGAATCCCAGTCGGCAATTTCGTGGAAGTGCACCTGTCCCACGGGGACGCCGTGAATCTCCGCTTCCGCCTCGGCGAGGATGGCGAGCAGCCGGACCGCCGCAGCACCCGTGCCCGGCGAAAGCGGCGCCGCCTCGATGCGCGCCACGAGAGCGGGGAAGCTGGTCTCGCCATGGTCGCCGCCCTGCCCTGCCAGCACCGCCAGACTGAACCGCAGGGCACGCAGCCCGCCGCTCGGTGCCTGCTCCAGCCGCATCTCGCCGTGACAGCCGAGAACCGCGGCGGCGTCGGCGAGAACCCGCTCCTTCAGTTCGGGGAAGGCATCGAGGAGCGCCGCGACGAACATGTCGCCGGCAACGCCGCCAACGGCATCGAGGTGGATCAGCCTCACGTCGCCGGCCTCTGATAGACCGGAACCACGTACGGTCCCTCCGGAATGACTGCGATGGCCGGATCGCCATGGCGGGCGACGCTTTCGGCGATGGCCTGATCGAGCGAGCGGACCACGTCGACGCCGGTCAGCCGCCGCTCCTCCGCATCGAGGCCGGTGGTGTAGAGCTGGATGCGGCCGACGCGCATCGGCTTCAGCTGCATCTCGGTCTGCCACTCGTCGATGTCGGCGAGCGACTTGGCGGTGAGCGTCGCCGAGGAAGCGCTCGCTGCCGAGCTCGACCAGCCGGCGCCTGGGCGTCGCCGGAATCGGCGCGAGCCGAACCCTTCGGAGCATTCTGAAGCGATGATCAGCGTGCCGCCCGGCGCGAGGATGTCCATCGGCGTCACCATGCCCTTGACCGTCTGGTAGTAGGTCTTGTCGAGCGGGTAGCCGGCCGACGAGGTGACGACCGTGCGGAAGCGGCGTCGGCACCGCGATCCGCGTTGCGTCGGAGACGAAGGCGACGGCGGCAGGTGGCTCGCGACGATCTCGCCGAAGGTGACGCAAGACCAGGTCGCGCTCCTCGTCGATGACCGTGTTCAGCGCGTAGATCGGGCCGATCTTGCGGACGATTTCGAGCTGCTCCTCGTGCAGCGGATTGCCGGCGAGATTGCACTGGACCGCCAGCGGGTCCTCCATGAAGCGCGCCGAGTGGAAGGTGCGGATCGTCTCGTGACCGGCGACGCCGGGCGCGACCACCTTCCGCCCGCCCGACCAGCCGGCCATGAAATGCGGCTCGACCAGGCCGGTCGCGATCTTCAGGTCGGCCTCGAGCGAAGCGCCGGTCGATTTTGACGGGCGTGCCGCCGCGTCGCCGTCGGCCCGAGGTCGACGTGGTCCGCGTCGTTGACGGGCGAAGTGGTTTTCGACCCGGACGTTTTCGAGCACCCACGGATCGCCGACCAGCTCCGCGAGCTCGGCGCCCTCGTTGGGCCGGTGGAGGCCGGTGGCGACAAGGATCGTGATCCGCCCCGATGGAATCCCCGCGCCGACCATGATCTCGATCATCGGCCGCAAGAACAGCCAGTTCGGCACCGGACGGGTGATATCGCAAATCAGGATGCAGGCGCTGTGGCGCCCCTTCGCCAGCTCCGGGAGCGGCCCGGCGCTCACAGGATGGTCGAACGCGTCATGGATCGCGGCGCGAGCATCGGCGAGTACCGGCAGCGTCGCCTTGCGGATAACGGTGGCTTCGCCGCCATCCGGCACGGAGATCGGCAGCAGCCCTCGGCCGTAAGAGATGTCAATCTTGTTGGTCGGCATCGCGCTGGCCCTGAAGACTGGCAACCTAGCATCGCCTGCCATCAATGGGAATCGGCTGGGACGCGGCCCGGCCACGGCGGGTCTGCGGATCCCGACCCGACTATCGCACCAAGGCTTGTCAACACAGAGACGGCAGGGCATGAAAGCCCATCTCCTGCCTGATACTCTCCGGCCCGCGCGTCCCTCCGAAAACGGTTCCTCCTTCGCCATGCCCCGTTTTTCAGCCAATCTCGGCTTCCTCTGGTCCGATCGTCCCCTTCTCGATCGCATCGACGCTGCGGCGCGAGCGGGCTTCAAAGCCGTGGAACTGCACTACCCCTACGACGTCCCGGCCTCGGACGTCAGGAAAGCCTGCAAGGACAACGGAATTACCTTGCTCGGCGTCAACACCAATATCGGCGCAGGCGCTGACGGACACCGCGGGCTGGCGGCGGTGCCTGGCCGCGAGGCCGAGTTCGAGGCGCTCGCCGACCAGGCCCTCACCTACTGCGATGACGCCGGCGGCACGGCGGTCCACGTCATGGCCGGCCTCGTGCCGGAAGCCGATCGCGCGGCCGCGGCCGAAATCTTCGTCGCCAACCTGAAGAAGACCGCAGCCAAAGCGGTGGAGCACGACCTGACAATTCTGCTTGAACCGCTCAACCAGCGGGATATGCCCGGCTATTTCTATTCGAAGGTCGAGGAGGCCATCGCGATCATCGACCGGGTCGGGGCGCTGAACGTCAAGCTGATGTTCGACGTCTATCACGTGGGCGTCAGCCAGGGTGACGTTCTCACCCGGCTCAGGGCGCAATTGGGTCGGATCGGCCATGTGCAGATCGCCGCCGTGCCGAGCCGGGCGGAGCCTGACGAAGGCGAGATCGCCTATGGCGCGATCTTCAAGGAGCTGGACGCGCTCGGCTACGATGGCTGGGTGGGCTGCGAATACATACCGCGCGGCGGCACCGACGACGGTCTCGGCTGGGTGCGGAAGCTGGGCGTTTCCCTCTAGCCAGGGTCAGGCGATTGGCGCCAGCGTCCGTCTCCGTTTGAGGGATTCGAGCAAGGCGGCGATATCGGAAGACGGGCACGGCTCTGCTAGGAAGCGGCCCTGCACCTCGCGGCACCCGGCAAGGGCAAGCAGTCTTGCCTGACTTTCGTTCTCCACCCCCTCGGCGGTGACCGCGATGCCGAGCGCGTGCGCCAGCGCGATCGTCGCGCCGACGAATTCACGGGACTTCTCGTCGCGAACGATGTCAGCGATCATCGAACGGTCGAGCTTGATTTTGTCAAAGGCATAGCTCCGCAGATAGCCGATGCTTGAATAGCCGGATCCGAAATCGTCGAGCGTAATCGAAATGCCTTGGCCGTGAATCGCCTCCATGGTCCGGCGTGCTTGATCCGGCCGGACCAGAATATCGCTCTCGATGATCTCGAATTCCAGGTGCTCGGCCGGAAACCCGGTTTCTTTCAGGATCGTCGTGACCTCGTGATCGAAGTTCGGATTGCGGAACTGCACCGGCGATACGTTCACCGACAACCTGATGCCGGCCCACTCGCCCGCCGCCGCGCATGCCCGTCGCAGGGCCCACTTGGTCAGTTCGTCGATCAGCCCCGCCTCCTCCGCGATCGGCACGAACAGCTCGGGTGGGACCGCGCCGAACAGCGGCCGATCCCATCTCAAGAGCGCCTCGACGCCGACAACCGTCCGGGTATCCGCATCGAAGATCGGCTGGTAGGCCAGCGACAGGCCTTCGCCGCCCTGCAGGGCGCGACGCAAATCATCGGCGGCCTCGATGCGCTCGTGCCGTACGGTGTCGACAAGCGGGTCGTAGACGAAGAACCGGTTCGAACCCTGCTGCTTGGCCTGATACATGGCCACGTCGGCGCGCCGCAGAAGTTCCTCGGCCGAGGGATCGATCGTGTCGGCCACGGCGATCCCGATGCTGGCGGATATCGGGATCACGCGCCCTTCGAGATCGAACGGCTGGGCCAGGGATTCGATCAGCTTCCAGGCGATGTCGCAGGCGACCTTCGTGGCTTTGCGATCCTCGACCATGATGACGAATTCGTCGCCCCCGACCTTCGCCAGCATATGCCCGGTGGCGCACTGCTCGAAGAGCAGGGCGATCCTTCTCAACAGCCGGTCGCCGGCATCGTGACCGTAGGCGTCGTCGACCTCCTTGAACCGGTCGAGGTCGACATAGATGACCGCTACCTGCACCCCGGGTTCTCGTTTGGCGATCGCGTTGTCGATGGCGGCAACGGCAGCGGCGCGGTTGGGCAGGCCGGTCAGATTGTCATGGGTGGCTGTGTGCCTGGCTTCGCTCTCGCGCCGTCGGATCTCGCCGATGCTGCGCCGCGCAATCACCAGGAGAAAGATCATCGTCGCGCAGACCAGCGCCAGCATGACGAAGACCGTCGGGCTGACGCGCGCCTGCGCCTGATTGCCGAGCCCGCGCGCGACCCATGTCAGGGCGCCTACCGGCTGTCCTGACGGGTCGGTGATCGGCACCGAAAGCGGTCCGGCACTCGCGGCATCCACCAGCCGGAGACCGTCGATCTGGAAATCGGCGCCCAATTTCGCGACAGTCTGTTGATTAAAGACCTGACTGATCACCAGCATGCGCGCTGCGGTCGGGCGGGGCTGGTAGTCTTCGGAAAAGGCGACAATCGGTCCGACCGCAACGGCCGCCAGTCCCCATTTGGTCTTCAGGATTCCCGTTTTGACTGCGTATGTCGTGCCGTCGTGCGGCAGGGAGGCGATCATCTCGGCGAGCTGTGGACCGTATATCTGCGCCGCGGTCTCATCCACGCGCTTGCCGTCGTGATAGCCGAGCACTTCCTTGCCCGACTCATCGAGCAGGAAGAAGGTGTCGAAGAATATGGCCTCGGTCGTCGACGAGACGTAGCCGGTGTCGACGAAGGCCTGATCGACCTTCCCGTAGAGGCCGCGTACCGCATCGTCCCACACAGCGTAGTCGTGGTGGGTTTCGCTGATCCGGCGCAGCACAGCCTGCACCGCCGCTTCGGCTGAACGCGTGGTCAACCTGTCTTCGATGCGGTTGACCTCATTGGCCATCTCGCTGAGTGAAATGATGACGATCGCCAGCGCGCCGACAAGTACGATGACCGCAGGCAGGACAACGCGAAGGCCAAAGCGCGCAATGATCTCGTCTAGTTTCGGCATTGCCGTCTGTTCGCGGCGGAGCGCCGTCCCGGCGACCGCACGGCCGAAAATGTCGGTCGATCGGTCTTAAAGAGAAATGAAACTGATCAATTCAACACATTGATGGTTAAGCTCCGATCAGCATTCCCCAATGAATTTTCATTATCCGGGGCTTGCGGCACGGCCCCCGCCTGCGATGCACGCGTTCCCCTTCGGCATTGAGGCAAGCGAACACGGTGGCTGTCGGTTGGCGCCGCCCGGAATTTCCCGGGCTGCGGCGTTGGTCGGTAGCCGGTCACGCCTGTCCGGCCGCGACCCGACGCTCGCCTTCCCGATCCAGAACGATCCGCCGATGCTCGCCGGCTCCCACGAGCAGCGCCGAGATCTCCTCGGCCGGCACCGGTCGGCTGATCAGGAAGCCCTGTACATATTCGCATTGCACAAGGCGCAGGAGCTTCAGCTGGTCCTCGTTCTCGATGCCTTCGGCGATCACCGAGAGGTCCATCGCGTCACCGAGAGACACCAGCGACTGGATCAGCGCATTGGCGGTTGCATTCAGCCCGATATCGCGAACGAAGGAACGGTCGACCTTGAGGATATCGAACGGGAACTGGCGCAGGTAGCCGATCGACGAGAACCCGGTGCCGAAATCGTCCAACGAAAGGGTGAAGCCCATTTCCTTGAGCTCGGCGAGCTTCCGCTTGGCGATGGTGGGGTTGCTCACCAGGATGCCCTCGGTGAGTTCCAGCTCGAACCGCTCGGGCTTGAGACCGTGCTTCATCACCATCGCGAGCAATTCCTTGGTGAAATCGGGATCGCGAAGCTGCACCGGCGAAATGTTGACCGCCATCCTGAGTTGCGGCCACTTCAGCGCATCCTCGCAAACGCGATCCATGACGAAGCGGCCAAGATCGTGGATCAGGCCGGTCTCCTCGGCCACCGGCACGAAAATCCCGGGCGAAACCGTTCCGAGCTCCTTCGAGGTCCAGCGCACCAACGCCTCGAGACCGACCACCGACAAGTCGCTCGCCCGCACCACCGGCTGATAGAAGACGCGGAGCTCGCCGACCTCAAGGGCCCGCCGGAGGGAGGTCTCGACCTGCTTCTTCTCCAGCGCGCCCGTCTCCATCGTCGAGTTGTAAAGAACGGCCTCACGCTCGGCGCCGTTCTTGGCGTGGTACATCGCGATGTCGGCGCGGCGCACGATCTCGCTCGGGGTCAGCCCGGTGCCGCCCGTAACCGCGTATCCGACCGCTACTGTCACGTGGAACTCGAAGCCGTGAACCGTGAAGGGCTGGTCGAGACAATGGACCACCTTCCGCGCCACATCGGCCGAGGTTTCCCTGACGGACTGCCCGACCATCGCCACGGCGAACTCGTCGCCACCGATCCGGGCGAAGCGTGCCTCCGTCGGAAGCACGGATGTCACGCGCGCCGCGAGCGCCTTCACGAGTTCGTCGCCGCCGTGGTGGCCGATCGAAGTCGTTGACGGCCTTGAAGCCGTTGATATCCATGTAGACGACGGCAAGCTTGCCGTCGGCGCAGGCGTCCTGGTAGTCGGCTCGAGTCGAGCAGCTCGGTAAAGCCGGTGCGGTTTATCAGATTGGTCATGCTGTCGGTGCGCGCCGCGATGACCGCTTCCTTTTCGCTTTCGGTCAGGGCGATCGCGATGCGGCGTGCCCGGAAGGCGGTTGCGAAAGCGACGACGCAGAACAGCGCCAGCGCAACGGTGATAGGAAGCAGAACGTTGCGGAGAACCGCATAACCCGGCGTCGGCTGCGTCCACACATAGTGGCCGAGCGGGTTGCCGAAGACATCCAGCACGGACGGGAAATTGGCATAGACATCCGTCGTGGCCGGGGTGGCCGGTTCGAAGTGGAGGTCGTCGATGAGGAAGGTCTTGCCGAGATCAGAGAGGCGCTGGTCGTTCAAGGAGAGACCGACGACTAGCAGCGGGAGCACATTCGGATCGATATTGGGGTCGCTGAGGAAAGGCGTAATGCGCGAGACCGCAATCACCATCGGCTCGGTGCCGGCATCGACGAAAGCCCGGCGCGCCGAGAGGTTGTCGGTCGGCAACTCCTTGGCGATGCCCTCGACGCGCTCGATCACCTGCGGCGACAGGATCTTGTCAGCTACCAGTTCGTCGCCGAGCACCCAGCTGTAGTCGATCGTTCCCTTGGTCGAGACCACCGCGAACAGGTCCGCGACTTCGGTTTCCTGAACGCTTTCGCCAAAGTTCGTCTCGAACCAGTCCGCGTCTTTCTTGACATAAGCCGTATAAGCGTCATCCCACCACCCGTAGTCACTGGCAAGCGATTCGGCCTTTCGGGCGATCGCCTTGACGCCGCCGACGACCATCGTCTCGGTCAACTCCGCGGCCTGCTGGTTCTGGCGCGCCGCCATCCAGAAGATGGCAACGAAGACTGTGACGACGGTGATGACGATCCCGGCGATGAGATTGAGGGTAATCCGGCCGGTGATTGCTTTTTCCATCTCGGCGTACGCTTTCTTGGCCCAAAAACGAGCGCAGGTTGGGTGAAAACAATTTCCATATGTTTAAGGGTCGCTTTCGCCCCGTAAATTACCGTTCTGGCGCAAGTAATTGCGCCGACCGTGGAACGGTGAAGGCTGAAGCCAAGGAGGGTTTTGTCCCCTGAACTTCGTCGATGTCATCGGGCGCTTGCGTACGAACGCGCGCACCAAGTATATCATTCTCTTATTTTTCAACTTTTGGTTGGCGCAGACTTGGGCTGGCTGCCGCACCCCATGCCGCCGCGCTGGACCAGTTTATCTATTGTTATGGTTAATGCTTGGTAATTGCTGGTGATTTTCTTCCTGGAAAAGGCCTGTTCGGCCCGCTTGCGATGCCGACTAAGGTTGACATCGGGTTAACCGGGGCGCTTAGTTTTGTTACGGATGCGGTAAGGAATTGTTAACGCTAGAAAACAACCCACATATGTACAGCGCGGATACCGCAAGCGGCGCGGTTTCGGCGGCGGTGATGCGTCCATCTCGGTTCGGCGGCGATGGTCCCGGTCCAGGAGGCGCTCAGGCGGTCGGCGTGAATGCTGCTCGCGGAGAGAGGGACAGGGTGAATAGAGGCCATGAGTTACACCAATACCCAGCTAGTCGAGGTTCGCAACTTCAGCGCTGAGCACAAGGGCGTCTTTGCAAAGGCCAAGATCCGCAAGGATGAGCTGATCGGCTTCTTCGACGGCAAGGCCGTCATCGTCGACCTCGACCGCAAGGATGAACTCGACGTTTTCTGGTGGCGGCAGTCGCTGCATCTGAAGCGCGAAGGTTCCAAGCTGTTGTGCCTGCTCCCCCAGTGGGAGCCGGACGGCGTCGACTTCCTCAACCACAGCTGCCGGCCGAGCGCCCGGGTCGAGGACAAGCTCTACGTCTATGCCGACCGCGACATCGAGGCGGGCGAGGAGATCACCGTCGACTATCGTACCTTCAATCTGATCCCCGAGGGCATCCAGTGCTGGTGCCCGGAAGGACGCTGCGAGATCTGACGCTGCCGAGTGGAGGCCGGTCCATGCACTCCCGGACACACGGCTCAGGGGCCGCGGCGGGCTGTCTATCTGCCGGCTGTCTGCCGCGCGAACTCGGCGTCGCCGAGCTTGCGCCGCGCATCGGCGTCTTCCTCGAACGGGTAGGTAAGTTCCTCGCCCGCGGCGATGTCGCGGAGGGCCAGCGTCGAGATGTAGCCGTCAACCACATGGTCACCGGAACCGCAGTTGGCGTCCCGCAGCAGGTTGAAGTGCCTGGCATTGTCACAGCACAGCACGACGCCGTCGCGTTCCGGCTCGACATAGCCGTAAAACAGAAATCGTGTCGCGCTGGAGCGGCAGCAGCGCGGCAAGGTCTTCCTCGCTGTAGACCTGGTCGCATCCCGGCGTGAACTCCCAGACCCGGGTGCCCTTGGGAATGAAGTCGCCGGCGAAGATGCCGATCCCGTGCACCGGGCTTTTGTCGAGGTAGGTCGGCACGAGCATCATGGCGGAAGCGAATCCCCGGCGAAGGATGGGTGCCGGCCCCTTATCACCCTGGCGCCTTTGCCGCCAAGTGCAGGAGGCCGCTTTCCTGCCCCCTCCCCGCTCCATCTCGGAGGGCTCGCGTCGTGACCTTCGCCGCTCGCCATGATGTCGAGCGCTACGAGCCGGTCGCGCCGGCGGATCGGCCGGCAAGGACGCGGGTCGTCGCCAACGAGGACTATCCCCTCGCCGGCGTCCGTCAGCCGGGTATCGCAACGGCGTGGCCGATCATCGGCATCCTCTTTCTGCTGACCAGCGAGGCCGTGATCTCGGCCTTCGCTTATCCCTATTTCTCGCTGGCGCTCGAAAAACACGGCTTGTCGAACTGGGCGATCGGGCTCAATGCGTCTCTGGCCGGAGCCGGTATCCTGTTCGTCGGGCCCTTCCTGCCCGGGCTGCTGGCGCGCTTTGGCGTCGCCCGGCTCGCCGCTGCCATGTATGCCCTGTCGTTCCTCTGCTTCGGCGCGATCCTTACCTTCGACAGCGTCTTCATGTGGTTTGCGGCGCGCTTCATCATGGGGGCATGCTTCGCCGCCCTGTGGGCAACCACGGAGATCTGGCTGAACGGCGTCGTCAGCGACGACCGCCGGGGCCGGATCATGTCGCTGGCGATGATCCTTTATACTGGCGCACAATTTCTCGGCCCGCTCCTGGTCAGCTTCACCGGGGTGGGTGGTCCGCTGCCCTTCATCGTGGCGATGACCCCGCTTGCCCTCGGCGTCGTTGTTGCCTTTACCATCGGTGACGATGCCGGCGGCGGATCGAGCGCGCTCGGCCCGATGGAGGGCGGCTTTGGCTTCCGGGCCGCGTTCTCGCTCGCCCGCTCGCTGATCGTCGCCTCGTTCCTCATCGGCCTCGCCTCGACCGTCATCCAGAGCCTGCTGCCGTTGTTTGCCGTGGCCCGGGGGCTTTCCGACGCAGGCGCCTCAACGCTTGTCGCGGTCTTCGGCCTGGGCGAAGTGATCCTCGTCGGCGTGGTCGGGCTGGTCGCCGACCGCTACGGGCGGTGGCGCCTTTTCCGCCTCTGCGCCATCCCCGCCCTGATCGTCGCCGCCGCGTTGCCCTTCGTGGCCAACAACACCGGCATTCTCGTCGTCGCCCTGTTCGTCGCCGGCGGCACGCTTGGCGCGGTGTACACGCTCGGCCTCATTCTCATCGGCCAGGATTTTCGCGGCCGGATGCTCGCCGTCGTCTCCACCGGCTTCGCGATGGCCTACTCGGCCGGTGCCGTGGTCGGCTCGACCCCGATCGGCTATCTCATCGACGTCTTCGGGCCGAGCGCCCTGCCGATCGCCATCGCCGTCAGCCTCGTTCTGCTCGCCTATTTCGTCCTCGGCCGCGGCCAGGCCGCCGTCGTCAGCGCGCCGCTTGGCACGGTCGCTCAGGACAACCGGGCGCCGCTACCCGCCGTCCACCAGAGCGAAACGGTCGACGTCGAAGAGGCCGAAATCGGTGATCTTCAGGTGCGGGATGACCGGGAGCGCAAGGAACGCGACCTGGAGGAATGGTTCCTCCAGCGTGCATCCGAGACCGCGCGCCGCGCCGCGGAGCGTCACGAGGCCGCTGCGCACCGCCTCGAAAGAACCGAGGCTCATCAGACCGGCAAGCGGCAGGGCAAGGTCCGCAAGAACTTCGCCGCCTGAGGCGACGACAAAGCCGCCCTTGAGTTCGATCAGCCGATTGACGGCGGTCGCCATGTCGTCGTCGTCGACACCGACGACGCAGATGTTGTGGGCGTCATGGGCCACCGACGACGCGATCGCCCCGCGCTGCAGGCCGAAACCGGTGACAAATCCCTTGCCGATGTTGCGGTTGTGGCCGTGACGCGCGACGACCGCCACCTTGGCGATATCGGCTGCCGGGTCGGCGATGCGGACATTGCCCTTCGATCGCACCGCCATCGGCCGGTTCTGGGTGATGATCAGGCCCGCCTCGACTCCGATCACCGGCAGTTCGGCCGCCCCGCCGGCGATCTCGAAATCGGCGGCGCTTACCCTCTCGGCCTTCATGCTGTCGAGCCCGACAGGCTCGATCTCCGGCCGGTTCTCGAACAGGGCAGGCTCGACGATCCGGCCGGCCGAGATCACCGTGCGCACCGAGCAGTCGGCAAGGTCGTTGACCAGCACGATGTCGGCACGGCGGCCGGGCGCGATCATGCCGCGATCGCGCAGCCCGAAGGCGCGGGCCGCCGACCAGCTCGCCGCCCGATAGACGTGATGGAGCGGCCGGCCGAGCCCGATCAGCGTGCGGATCATGTAATCGAGATGCCCCTCTTCGCCGATGTCGAGCGGATTGCGGTCATCGGTGCACAGGCACATGAAGCTCGAGGTGTTCTCGTCGAGCACCTCGGCGAGGCGGTGCAGATCCTTGGAGACCGAGCCCTCGCGGATGAGGATCGTCATCCCCTTGCGGAGCTTCTCGCGCGCTTCGTCGGCGGTCGTCGTCTCGTGGTCGGTAAGGATGCGCGCTGCGAGGTAGCCGTTGAGGTCGTAGCCGCGGACCAGCGGCGCATGGCCGTCGATGTGGCCGTCCTGGAACGGCGCCAGCTTGTCGAGGACCACCGGGTCGGCGGCCAGCACGCCAGGGAAGTTCATGAACTCGGCGAGGCCGATCACCTTGGGATGATTGCGGAACGGCAAGAGTTCCTCGGCAAGCAGTGTCGCGCCCGAGGTCTCGAACCTCGATGACGGCACGCAGGAGGAAAGCTGGACCCGCAGGTCCATCGCCGTCGCCTCGGCGGAAGCGAGGAAGTAGCGGATGCCTTCGGCGCCGAGGACGTTGGCGATCTCATGGGGATCGCAGATCGCCGTGGTGACGCCGTGCGGCAGGACGCAGCGATCGAACTCGGCCGGCGAGACCAGCGAGGATTCGATGTGGAGATGCGTGTCGATGAAACCGGGGACGGCGAACAGCCCCCGCCCGTCGACCTCACTGGCGCCGGAGTAGCTCTGATAGGTGCCGACGATGCGGTCGCCGCAGACCGCAATGTCGGTCGTGGTGACGCCGCCGGAGACCAGATCGAGCAGGCCGACATCCTTGACGACGAGATCGGCCGGCTGGCTCCCCCGACCCGCCTGGATCGCGCGAGCCAGAAACGCTTTATCGATCATGGCAGCCCCTTTTGAGCGACGGCCGGCGTCGCGATCGGCGCCGTCACAGTCTCGGCGGGAGCCTAGCGATCAATGGGCCTCGGCGTCCAGTCGGGCAAGCTCCGTCGCTGCCTCCGCACGGGCCTTCTCCTCGACACCCGCAGGGCCCATGACCTTGGCGAACGCAATCAGCGCCTGTTTGGCATCCTCGCCGCATCCGTCGTCGCCGACATCCGCGATGCCGGCCGCCGCCGTCGCCGTGAGGATGGCGTCGCAGGCGCCGGGCGCGAAGATGAGCTGCTGCATGATCGAGCCGAGCGTCAGGGGGTCCTGCATGCGCGGGTCGTCGCGAACTACCGCCACCACCGCATCGCCGAATGCGTCGACCGTGCCCTCCTCGGTCATCGCCGTCACGTCGAAGATGAATTCGAAATCGGGCTTCTCGACGCCCTCGGGACGGGTGACCAGGATGTCGAGCCCATAGCGGGTGATCTCGGCCGGCGTGACCCCGTCGCGGATGACCTGAGCCTGGTGGTAGTTCCTGACAAGCGCCCATCGCGACGGCATATCCCCGTAGCGGGCGAGTGCGTTCAGCTGCTCCACCAGGGTGACGCGCTCCGCCTCGCTGGCGATCTTCCCGGTCGCCGCCGTGAACACGCGATCGCGCACGCGGGCGACCAGTTCCGGGGGCAGCTCTGCCGTCGTCGGGTTCGCCGGCGGCGGTTTGGCCGGGGCTTCGCCCTCGTCGGGAAGCGGTCCCTTGGCATCGACCCAGGCGGCTAGCGCCTTCCGTACGTCCGGCCCGAAATTGCCGGTCGGCTGCCCGTCGTAGAAACCGTCGCGCTGCAGCGCCTTTTCGATCTCGATGCGGATCTCGCCGGGCAGCACCCGGACCAGCGGCACCAGCATCGTCTCGTCGAGACCGGCGGGGGCAACGCGGAAGCCGTCCATCGTCGCCTCGGCGAGGGCCGCCGGCCCGGCGTCCATCGCCCGGCCACCGGAATAGAGGCCGATCAGGTCCATCCCGGCGCCGATGCCGCCAAATCCGCCGGCGCTGCCGCTGTTGTTGTAGAGGGCCACCCGTTCGGTCACGCCCTCGCGCAGGGTGATCAGCTTGTCGAAGGTGTCGAAGGTGAAGGCGTTGGCGATCTTCTCGCGCGCCGCGAGCGAACCGTGGTTTGCCGCCTCGCGCCACCAGCGGAGCCGCTCGCGATGGTCCTCGGAGATGCCGAGGCCGTCGTCATAGGCGTCGCCGAGAAGCAGCATCGCCTCGACGTCGCCGCGGTTGGCCGCCTCGATCAGCGACTGGGTGGCCGCCGCGTCGTCTTGGCGGTAGACGACGCCGACCCGCTGGATGCGTGCCTTCACCCGGTAAGCGCTCGCCACGCCGTCGGCGATCGCGCCCTCGATCAGGTTGCGGACCTCCGCGTCGCTCATCGCGCCCGTCTTGGGCCTCGGATTGAAGCTCGACGTGCCGAGATCGCCAAACTGCGTCTCGGCAAGAGCGAGCGCCGCCTCGCGGTCATCGCCCTCAGCAAGCCGGGTAAGGATGGCGCGCGCGCCATTGTCGTCATTGCCGTAGTTGGGATGGTTCGAGAATTTCAGCCGGACGAGAGCCCAGGCCGCCCCGGGCTCGCCGACCTCGGCGGCATCCTCCAGCCGCAACCCGTAGGACAGCGGATATTTCAGGTGGACATCGTAGTCCGCGAAGAGCGCCGCGGCCTTGATGATCGAATCGAGGTCGGGGGACGTTGCGAGGAGCATCGCCGCATTGCGCGGACGCCGCCCGGTGAACCGGTTGTCGAGATAGAGACCGGCGAGGACCGGATTGGAATAGGCGCTGTCGCGGCCGAGGTCGCTGGTGAGGAGGGTGAGCGCCCGCTTGCCGTCGACGGGCCCGCCCTCGCCGTTCGCCAGCATGTCGGCGAGGATCGCGACCATCCGCGCATTGTTGTCGGCGACCGCCGTCTCGGCGAGCTGGCGCGCCATTTCCGCATCCCCTGCCGTGCCCCGGCCGTAGCGGAAGGCGGTCACATAGGGGACGAGCAGGTCCTCATCGCCGCCCTCATAGAGCTCCTTGACGATGGCAAACCCTTTGGCCCGCTCGTCGTCGGTGAAGCCGTCGCCCATGATCAGCGTGCCGCCGAGCAGCGGCCGGCCGCGAGCGCGCGCCTCGTCCTCGGTGGCGCCCTTGAAATTCACCCCCTGCTGCGGGAGGTCCATCAGCCGCTCGGCGTAATGCGCGACCGTGCGGGCGTCCCTCGCGACGTCGGGGCCGAACCGGTACTCCTCGATGACCGCCTCGATCGCCGCCTGTATCCCGGCGTCGGCGGCAGCAATCAGCCCTGCCACCGCCTCTTCCCGGCTGACGTCGATCTCGGGGTCGCTGCCGCGGCTGCCGAAGAGCGCGAAGAGCAGATCGTTGGCCTCGGCATTGCCCGACGCCGCCAGCGCCCGGACGTCCGGAACGAAGCGGGAGAGCGCTCCGTCCTTGGCGGCGATCGCTGCCCGGATGTGCTGAAGCTTGAGCCTCTTCTGGTCGGGCGCGCCGTCCATCGCCGTCTTGCAGTCGGCAACCAGCTTGCGCAGACGATCGGGATTGAAGGGGATGAAGAATTCGGGGAACTGGACCGGCGGCTCCGTGGCCTCGGGATCGAGCGGCACCGCGGCGCCCTTGTCGCAGGCAGCGACCGCCGCCTGGATGCGGGCCGCCTTCTCGGCCTCGGTCTCGGCCAGCGCCGTGACCGGGATTGCGAGCCAAGCTACGAAGACAAACAAAGGGATAAGCCGCGACACCACCGCCTCCGACGACCGTTGCGACGGCGCGATCATAGCCGAGGCGGAAGCCCGTGGCTGTGCCGGACGTCACATGTCTTCCATCGCGATCAACGAAGCGTTGCCGCCGGCGGCGGCGGTGTTGACCGAGATCACCTGCTCTTCGGCAAAGCGCGGCAGATAGCCCGGCCCGCCGGCCTTCGGCCCGGTGCCGGAAAGGCCCGAGCCGCCGAAGGGCTGGGTGCCGACCACGGCGCCGATCATGTTGCGGTTGACGTAGACGTTGCCGACGGGAAGGCGGTCGGCAATTCGCCGGGCTGTCGCCTCGATGCGCGTATGGATGCCGAGCGTCAGGCCGTAGCCGGTCGCCGCGATGGCATCGACGAGCTTGTCGAGCTCCCTCGCCTTCCAGCGCACGACATGGAGGATCGGCCCGAATACCTCGCGGTCGAGCCGCGACGGCGCGTCGAGTTCGATGATATGGCGGCGCGACGAAGGTGCCTTCCTTGGCGGCTCTTGCCTGCGTAACGGATGGTCGCCGAAGGTTTCCTGCGGAGAGCCGCAACGTGCGCCTCGAGCGCCTTGGCGCGTCCGCGTCGATGACCGGGCCGACATCGGTGGCGGGGTCGGCCGGGTCGCCGAGCGTCAGTTCGGCCGCCGCGCCGGCGATCATCGCGAGCATATGGTCCGCCACCTCCTCCTGAAGGCATAAGATCCGCAGCGCCGAGCAGCGCTGGCCGGCCGAGCGGAACGCCGAGGCGATGACGTCGTCGGTCACCTGCTCGGGCAGCGCCGTGGCGTCGACGATCATGGCGTTGATGCCGCCGGTCTCGGCGATCAGCGGGACGATCGGCCCGTCTTTGCCGGCGAGCGCGCGGTTGATCGACGCAGGCGACCTCGGTCGAGCCGGTGAAGGCGACGCCGCCGACGGCGGATCGGCGACCAGCGCCGCGCCGAACGGCACCGTCGCCGGGCAGCGAGCTGCAGCACCGTCTTCGGCACGCCTGCCTCGTGGAGCAGTTCGAACGGCTTTCACCGCGATGAGCGGCGTCTGCTCGGCCGGCTTGGCGATCACCGCATTGCCGGCGGCAAGCGCCGCCGTCGACCTGGCCGAGGAAGATCGCCAGCGGGAAATTCCACTGGCGAGATGCCGACGAAGACGCCCCGCCCGCGGTAGCGGAGGACATCCCGCTCGCCGGTCGGCCCCGGCATGACGTGCTCGTCGGCGAACAGACGGCGCGCCTCCGCCGCGTAGTAGCGGCAGAAGTCGACCGCCTCGCGCACCTCCGCGACGCCGTCGTTGAGCGTCTTGCCGGCCTCCAGCGCGAGCAGCGAGACAAGCGCGTCGCGCTCCGTCTCGATGATGTCCGACAGCCGTTCCAGCGCCGTCGCGCGCCCGTCCGCCGGCGTCTCCGACCACGTCCGGAACCCTTCCGCGGCCCGCCGCACCATCTCGTCTATCGATTCAGGCGATACCTCCAACACCTTGCCGACAATGGTCTTTTTATCGGCGGGACTGACGATGGTCCGCTCGTTTCCGTGCTGTCTTTTCGCTGTCCGCCGGCCGTCTACGGCCGTCCGCGCCTGTCTCATGCCGGACAAGAGCGCCTCGAGGTCATGGGCCGAGCCGAACTCCATTCCGGCGGAATTCCGCCGGGTCGGCGCATAGAGATCGCGCGGCAGCGGGATGCGGCTGTGACGGACCGACGCGCCATCGGCGAGGCTCGCCGCCGGTCGGACAAGCAAGTCCTCCACCGGCACGGAGCGGTCGCCGGCAATGGCGACGAACGATGAGTTTGCGCCGTTCTCAAGGAGCCGCCGGACCAGATAGGCGAGCAGCTCCCGGTGGCCGCCGACCGGCGCATAAATGCGGCACGGAATGCCCTCCCCGGTCTGCACCGCATCATAGAGCGCCTCCCCCATGCCATGCAGGCGCTGGAACTCGAAGCCGGACTTGTCTCCCGCCATCTCGATAATGGTCGCGACCGTCAGCGCGTTATGGCTGGCAAACTGCGGATAGATGCGCGGCCGGGCGGCGAGCAGCCTGGCGGCGCAGGCGAGATAGCAAAGGTCGGTCGCCGACCTTGCGGGTGAAGACCGGATAGTCGGCGAGCCCGCGCTCCTGCGCGCGCTTCACCTCGGTGTCCCAATAGGCGCCCTTGACGAGCCGCACCATCACCCGCCGGTCGAGCGCCGTGGCAAGCTCGCCGATCCAGTCGATCACCGCCGGCGCCCGCTTCTGATAGGCCTGCACCGCAAGGCCGAAACCATCCCAGCCGGAGAGAGAGGGGTCGGCGAGCACCCGGGCGATGACCTCGGTCGAAAGCTCCAGCCGGTCGGCTTCTTCCGCGTCGACCGTGAAGTTGAGGTCGTGGTCTTTCGCCGCGCGGGCGAGGTCGAGGAGTCGCGGGCAAAGCTCGTTCAGTACCCGATCCCGCTTCACCGCCTCGTAGCGCGGATGGAGCGCCGACAGTTTCACCGAGATGCCCGGCCGGTCGGGAAGAGCGGCTTCGCCGGCAGACTTGCCGATCGCCGCGATCGCCGCGGTGTAGGCCCTGAAATAGCGCTCGGCATCCTCACCGGTGCGGGCGCCCTCGCCGAGCATGTCGTAGGAATGGCGGAAGCCGCGCTCCTCGCGTGAACGAGCCCGGCGGAGCGCCTCGCCGATCGTTTCGCCGAGGACGAAATGATGGCCGAGGACGCGCATCGCCTGCCGGGTCGCGGTGCGGATGGCCGGTTGGCCGAGACGCTTGACCAGTCCGGCAATGATGCCGTCCGGGGTCTCGCCCGGCCGGACGATCTGGTTCGACAGTCCGAGCGCCCAGGTCGAGGCGAGAACCAGCCAGGTCTCCGCGTGGGCAGCATGGTCGGCCCAGTCGCCGCCACGGAGCTTATCTTCGATCAGCCGGTCCTGGGTCGCGGCGTCGGGAACGCGGAGCAGCGCCTCGGCGAGCACCATCAGCGCCAGGCCCTCCCGCGTCGACAGGCTGTATTCGCGGAGGAAATCCTCAAGCCCGCCGATCACGCCGGACTGGCCGCGGATTGCTGCAACGAAGCGCCTTGCGCGGCGGTCGATGCTCTCTTCGGCGGCGTCAGAAAGCCCCGTCTCGCCCAGAAATCGGCGCACCAGAGGGCCGTCGTCCGGCGCATAAGGCGCATCGAAACGGGGCAGCAGGGCCTCAACCGTCATGGCCCCAGTCTAGCCATCGTGTCGTCGCACCGATAGCGCAAGCTGCGCTTCCGTTGATGCGCGAGGGAGCATAATCTCAAAGATGGTTTGGCACGTCTCGGGGAGGCCTCCCATGCCAAGTCTGCGTGTCTTGTGCCTCGGCATCGGCGTGGTCGCGGCGGCGATTGTTGGCGGATGCTCCGACGACTCCGGCGACTACATCAAGGTCGGCGGCGGCGGCTTCATCTTCAACTATCGCATCGCGGAAGCGACGGCCGGCGTGATCGCCGAGCCTCAGCGCGACCTGCCTGATGGATCAAAGATTGAAGCCAGTTTCGAGAACCCGGCGGGCGGCGACCCGATCGTCATTGCCAAGCTGACGACACATGGCCGCAAGCGCTACTCCTTCGATACGCCGCCGCTGTCCGGCATCAAGGGCGGCCGCGACTATGCCGTCACCGTCCGGGTCATCGGCTCGGACGGCACAGAACTGCAGAAGGTCGACTACCAGCTCCGATCCGATATCGACCAGTCGGTGCTGCCCGACGCGCCGCTGGCCACTTTCCCCCAATAGTCCTGACAGCCAATGACGCCTGGCCGGCCTGCCGCGTAAAGCAATCTTGGCATCAGTGAAACCACGGAGAAAACGATGGCTTACGAACTCGAAGGTGGCTGTGCCTGCGCCGCGGTCCGCTACCGGCTCGGCTCGGAGCCGATGTTCGTGCATTGCTGCCATTGCCGAGACTGCCAGCGGCAGACGGGCAGCGCCTTCGTGCTGAACGCGATCATCGAGACCGACCGCATCGCGCTCCTCAGCGGCGATCCGCAGCCGGTGTCGGTGCCGACCGACAGCGGCCGGCCGCATGACATCTACCGCTGCCCGGCCTGCCAGACCGCGGTGTGGAGCGACTATGGCCGGCGGCCCGGCCTCCGCTTCGTGCGGATCGGCACGCTCGACGATCCGGCCGCGCTGACGCCGGACGTGCACATCTACACCCGGTCGAAGCTGCCGTGGGTCGTACTGCCCGAAGGCGTGCCGAGCTTCGAGGCCTATTACAGCACCAAGGCGCTCTGGCCCGCCGCCAGCCTGGAGCGCCGCCGGGCGGCGCTCGGCTGAATGCCGCGGCGAACCGCCTGAGGGTCGGACCGGGCGGCTAGACCTTCACCCAGGTCGCGCCCTTCTGCGAGGATTTGACTGCCGCCTCGACGAACTGCATGCCGGCGAGCCCGTCGGCGACGGTGGGGAAGATCACCTCGGAATCGACTTTCCTGCCTTCGCGCTGGGCACGGATGGCGCGGGCGATTTCCGAGTAGATGTTGGCGAAGCCCTCGAGATAGCCTTCGGGATGGCCGGGCGGGACGCGGGTGACGCCGCCCGGCCTCATGACCCGAACCCGCACCGCCTCTGGTGATCAGTTGCGGGGGCTGGCCATAGGCCGAGAACCACAGATAGTTCGGATCCTCCTGGCGCCATTCCAGACCGCCCTTGGTGCCGTAGACCCGCAGCATCAGCCCGTTCTCGTTACCGACGGCAACCTGGCTCGCCCACAGCATGCCCTTGGCGCCGCCTTTCCAGCGCAGAAGGATGTTGTCGTTGTCGTCGAGCCTGCGTCCCTTGACGAAGGCGGTGAGGTCGGCGCAGAGCGAGTCGAGCGTCAGCCCGGTGACGAAGCAGGCGAGATTGTAGGCGTGGGTGCCAATGTCGCCGATGGAGCCGCCGGCCCCCGACTGCTTCGGGTCGGTCCGCCACTTGGCCTGCTTCTGGCCGGTCGCCTCCAGCCTCTCGGTCAGCCAGTCCTGGGCGTATTCGGCCTGGACGACACGGATGTCGCCAAGCTGGCCGGCCGCCACCATCGCCCGCGCCTGCCGGATCATCGGATAGCCGGTGTAGTTGTGGGTGACGCCGAAGACGAGCCCGGTCTTCTTGACGAGCTGAACAAGGTCCTTGGCGTCCTTGACCGTCGTGGTCAGCGGCTTGTCGCAGATGACGTTGATGCCGGCCTTGAGGAAAGCCTTGGCGATCGGCGCGTGCATGTGGTTGGGGGTGACGATCGCCACCGCCTCGATGCCGTCCGGCCGCTTGGCTTCCGCCTTGGCCATCTCCGCGTAGGAGCCGTAGGAGCGGTCGGGATCGAGCCCCAGCTCCTTCGCCGAGGCGAGCGCCCGCGCCTTGTTCGACGACAGGGCGCCGGCGACCAGCACGTAGTGGTCGTCCATCCGCGCGGCGAGCCGATGCACGGCGCCGATGAAGGCGCCCTGCCCGCCACCGACCATCCCCAGCCGAATCCGGCCGCCTTCCACCTTGTCGCTGCGTCCTTCAACCATGATGTCCTCCCCCTTGTTCATGAGTGCTCCCGTGCGTCCTTCGAGGCTCGGGCTGTTCGCCCTCGCTCCTCAGGATGAGGACTGGGGTCTGGTCTCGTCGAGTCTGCAAAAGGCGCCCGCGAGAGCACTGACCTCCTCATCCTGAGGTGCTCCGCGCAGCGGAGCCTCGAAGGACGCGTTACGCGTGTCCTCGGACGACCTCAAATCCCCAGCATCTTCCGGTTGGCCTTCTCGTCGGTGCCGGCATCGGCGAAGTCGTCGAAGGCGCGCTCGGTCACCCGGATGATGTGCGACTTGATGAACTCGGCGCCCTCGCGCGCCCCGTCCTCGGGGTGCTTCAGGCAGCACTCCCACTCCAGCACCGCCCAGCTGTCGTAGTCATACTGGGCGAGCTTGGAGAAGATGCCGCTGAAGTCGACCTGGCCGTCGCCGAGCGAGCGGAAGCGGCCGGCGCGGTTCACCCACGACTGGAAGCCGCTATAGACGCCCTGCTTGCCGGTCGGATTGAACTCGGCGTCCTTGACGTGAAAGGCGACGATCCGCTCGTGGTAGATGTCGATGAAGTCGAGATAATCGAGACACTGCAGCACGAAGTGCGACGGGTCGTAGTTGATGCCGCAGCGCGGATGATCGTCGACGCGATCAAGCAGCATCTCGAAGGTCTCGCCGTCGAAGACGTCCTCGCCCGGATGCAGCTCGAAGCCGATGTCGACGCCCTGCTCGTCGCAGGCATCGAAGATCGGCCGCCAGCGCCTGGCCAGCTCGTCGAAGGAGGTGTCGATCAGTCCCGGCGGCCGCTGCGGCCAGGGATAGAGGAACGGCCAGGCAAAAGCGCCGGTGAAGCTCACCTGGGTGTCGAGGCCGAGATTGCGGCAGGCCTTGGCGGCGAGCTTGACCTGGTTGATCGCCCACTTGGTCCGCGCCTTCGGATTGCCGCGCACTTCCGGCGCGGCGAAGGCATCGAACGCCTGGTCGTAGACCGGATTGACCGCGACCAGCTGGCCCTGCAGGTGGGTCGACAGCTCGGTGATCTCGAGGCCGTGCTCCTCGACGATGCCCCTGACCTCGTCGCAATAGGTCTTGCTCGACGCTGCCTTCTTGAGGTCGAACAGCCGGCCGTCCCAGCTCGGTATCTGGATCCCCTTGTAGCCCAGCGAGGAAGCCCATTCGGCCATCCCCTCGAGTGAGTTGAACGGCGCCGCATCGCCGGCAAACTGCGCGAGGAAAATCGCCGGCCCCTTCATCGTTTTCATTCGTCTCTCTCCCTTGTCGGCACGCACTCTGCGGCGCGCTCGTCAGATATAGCTGTTGATCAGCCGCTCGAGGTGCTCCTGCTTGCCGCTGCGCGGCTGCGGCTCGATGCCGTTTTTCAACACATATGCGGAAAGGTCGTCCAGTGACCGCTTGCCGGCGAGGATCGCCCGTCCCTCCTTGCCGTTCCATCCGGCGTAGCGTTCGGCAACAAAATCGTCGAGCGCCCCGTCCTCGATGATCTTCTCGGCGATCATCAGCCCGCGGGCGCAGGCGTCCATCGAGCCGACATGGGCCTCGAGCAGATCGTCCGGATCGATCGACTGGCGGCGGATCTTGGCATCGAAGTTGAAGCCGCCGGTGCCAAGCCCGCCGGCGCGGAAAATGTAGTAGCAGGCAAGCGCCATCTCGGGGATGTTCATCGCGAACTGGTCGGTGTCCCAGCCCGACTGGTAGTCGCCGCGGTTGATGTCGATCGAGCCGAGAATGCCGAGCCCGGACGCCAGCGCCAACTCGTGCTCGTAGGTGTGGCCGGCGAGAATGGCGTGGTTCTGCTCGATATTGATCTTGACTTGTTGCTCGAGATCGAACGCCTTCAGCATGCCGTAGATGGTGCCGACGTCGTAGTCGTACTGGTGCTTGGTCGGCTCCTGCGGCTTCGGCTCGATGAGGATCGTGCCCTTGAAACCGATCTTGTGCTTGTGCTCGACGACCATGGTGAGGAACCGGCCGAGCTGGTCCAGCTCCCGCTTGATGTCGGTGTTGAGCAGCGTCTCGTAACCCTCGCGCCCGCCCCACAGCACATAGTTCGCGCCGCCGAGTTCGTGGGTGAGTTCGAGCACGTTCTTCACCTGCGCCGCCGCGTAGGCGAAGACTTCCGGATCGGGATTGGTGGCGGCGCCGCCCATGTAGCGGCGGTTGGAGAAAAGGTTGGCGGTGCCCCACAGGAGGCGGACCTTGGCCTTTTCCATCTTCTTGGCGAACACCTCGCCGATAGCGCGGACGTTCCTGTTCGATTCCGCCAGCGTCGCTCCTTCCGGCGCGATGTCGCGGTCATGGAAGGTGAAAAACGGTACATCGAGGAGGCGGAACATCTCGAAGGCGACATCAGCCTTCATCCGCGCCGCTTCCATCTCGTCGTCCATGTGCATCCACGGACGCATGAAAGTCTCACCGCCGAAGGGGTCGGTGCCTGGCCAGGTGAAGGAGTGCCAGTAACAGACGGCGAAGCGGAGCTGGTCCTCCATCCGCTTGCCGAGAACCTTCTTGTCGGGGTCGTACCACCGGTAGCTCAGCCCCTTGGACTTGCCCTTCTTGTATTGGATCGGCTGTTTCTGGGTGAAGAAGCGGGCGGTCATCGCGGCATGGCCTCCTTGATGGCTGGGTAAAGGTCGCAATAGGCGGCGTGGGCGGCGCCATAGGCTTCCGACAGTTCGGCGATCGGCTCGATCACCTCGCGGATGGCCGGCGGCGCACACACGGCGAACGGGTCGGCGTCCTCGGCGGCGACAAGGCCGAGGCGCGCCGCCCCGAAGGCGGCGCCGAAGTCGCCGTCCTCCGGCACTGCGATCGGCAGGCCGAGCACGGTGGCGATCACCGACAGCCAGTAGCGGGACCGACTGCCACCGCCGACGGCGATCAGCCGGCGCGGGTCGGCGAGCGGCATGGTGAGCACGTCGAGGCAGTCCTTGAAGGCGAAGGCGACGCCTTCCAGCACTGCCTGGGTCAGCTCCCGCCGCCCATCGGCCTGGTCGAGCCCGACAAAGGCGCCACGGATGGCGACATCGTTGTGCGGCGTCCGCTCGCCGGAGAGGTAAGGCAGGAACAGGATCGACGACGGTCCGGTCGGCCGCTCGCCCAGCGCATCGACCAGATCGCCGGCCGGGGCATTGAGGACGTTCGCCAGCCAGTCGAGCGACCCGGCGGAGGAAAGCGCCACGCCCATCTGGTGCCAGGTGCCGGGCACCGCATGGCAGAAGGCATGGACGGCCCCGGCCGGATTGCCGCGGTAGCGATCGGCGGTGACGAAGATGACGCCGGAGGTGCCGATCGAAATGAACCCGGTGCCAGCCGCGACCGCGCCCACTCCGCAGGCCGAGGCGGCATTGTCGCCACCGCCGCCGGCAACGACGACACTGGCGGACATGCCCCACCGGCTGGCGAGCTCGGCCCTCAGGGTGCCGGTGGCGGCGCTTCCCTCGTAGAGCTCCGGCATCTGGGAACGATCCATGCCGGTGAGTACAAGCATCTCGTCCGACCAGGCTCGCTTGGCGGTCTCCAGCCACAGCGTGCCGGCCGAATCCGACATGTCGCTTGCCTTGTCGCCGGTCAGCATCAGCCGGACATAGTCCTTGGGCAGGAGCACGGTGCGAACCTTGGCGAAGATCTCCGGCTCGTGGTTCTTCACCCACATCAGCTTCGGCGCGGTGAAGCCCGGCATGGCGATGTTGCCGGTGACCCGCTCGCTGACCGCGCTGATCTCGGCGGCCTCGGCGGCGGAGCGGCCGTCATTCCACAGGATGCAGGGGCGGAGCACCGCATCCGCCTCGTCGAGCAGCGTGGCGCCGTGCATCTGTCCTGAGAGGCCGATGCCCTTCACCGCGGCGAGTTCGGTTCGGTAATCCGCGGCGAGCCCGTCAAGAACCGCCTGGCAGGCCTCCCACCAGCTTTCAGGGTCCTGCTCGGACCAGCCGGCGTGCGGTCGCGAGACATCAAGCGACACCGTCCGGCTTCCGACGATACGCTGCGCGTCATCGATCAGGACCGCCTTCAATGAAGACGTTCCGATGTCGATCCCGAGATACATTCCTCCCCTTCCCTCTTTCTTGAACCCTAGGGAACGTTGTCGCGAATGAATATGTCTATCCTGATGCGCTCCTGGCCAGCGTCGATCGGGATGCCTTCGCGTTCGGCAATCAACAGCCGGGTGGCGCTGCGGACTTCGTGGCCGGCATCCTGGTTGATGATAGCGTCGATCGTTCCGCGGATCAGGTGCCGACGGGAAAACGCCGTCAGTTCGTGGGCGATGAACACAACGTCGCGGCTCCGTCCGGAAGCTTCCAGCGCGGCGACAATGCCGCCATTGCCGGCGCCGACATTATAGATGCCGACCAGGTCGTCGTGCTCGCTGAGGAGTGCTGTCGCCAGTTCCTCGACACGGTCGTCGTCATCGCGGCCCTCGCGAACGGGCAGCAGCGCCAGCCTGGGGAAGTCGCGCGCGATCACCTGCTCGAAGCCGATCTGCCGCTCGATGTGATCGCGAAGGGCGATCGACCCGGCGATCAGCCCGACCTTGCCCTCGCGGTCGGCAAGGAACCGCCCGAGCAGGGTCGCGGCAGTCCGCCCGGCGGCGGAATTGTCGACCCCGACATAGTGGGCCCGGCGTGAGCGCGGCGCGTCGGAAACCAGCGTCACCACCGTCACGCCGGAATTGGTCAGGTCGTCGATCGCCTCGCGCACCGAAGGATGGTCGAGGGCGACCACGGCGGCACCGTCGACTTCGCCGTTGAGGCTGTCGAGCGCGGCGGCCAGAACGTCACCATCGAAAACGTCGACGTGGGTCAGCCCGATCCGCACGTGCTCGTCGGCGACATGGTCGGCCGTGGCCCGCACCCGCTCCTCCAGCGCCCGCATGAAGGCATTGGTGCCGGTCGGCAGTATGAACTGAAAGCGATGATCGCGACCCCGCGCCAGCCGCGCCGCGAGGCGGTCCGGGCGATATTTGAGCCGCTCGATCGCCTGCTGCACGCGCTCGGCGGTGTCGGCGTGGACGCCCGGCCGGCGATTGAGGACGCGGTCGACCGTCGCCAGGCTGACCCCGGCGGTCCTCGCGACATCCTGAAGTGTGGTGCGGCCCACTGACATGCCCTCTTCACATTCCTGATATCGCGCCGCTGCGGGGAAAGCAATTTTGCCTGCCGCGCACCGTCAGCGCGACGCCAATCGGCGGTTGGCTGTTTCCCGCTCCGAGCGAAAATCCCAAACGAATCAATGCATTCTGCCGATGACCCACCGCTGGAAAGCCTTCGAAGCTGTCAAGCCGTCGGCGGCTGCGCCTTTGAAGGCGGGGCCTCCGGAATCCGAGGGGCGCACATCATTTTTCCGCCAGCCATCCTTCCGACAAAGCATTTTCCGACACCGTTCCGAAGGCATGGCACGTGCGCGACAAAAGCTCTAGAACACTCGCACTTCGCTCCCCTCAGATGGTGCCTTTTACGATGAAGACTGAGACGTCGCCCATTCGCCTTGAGAACTACCGGCCGCCCGACTTCGCCATCGAGACCGTGGCGCTCGACGTCAATCTGCATCCCGAGCAGACCCGGGTCTCGGCGCGACTTCGCCTGCTCCCTCAAAGCCCGGGCGCGCCGCTGGTGCTCGATGGCGACGACCTGACGCTCATCTCCGTATCGCTCGACGGCGAAACACTTGCCGACGACGCGCTTGAGGTTTGCCCGCCGAGGCTCGTCATCAAGGCGGTGCCGACGATGCCGTTCGACCTTGAGATCGTCACCGGGATCAATCCGTCGGCCAACACCAAGCTGATGGGCCTCTACCGCTCGAACGGCACCTATTGCACCCAGTGCGAGGCGGAGGGCTTCCGCCGCATCACCTATTTCCTCGACCGCCCCGACGTGCTCGCCGTCTACACGACCCGGATCGAGGCGCCGAAAGCGGACGCGCCGGTGCTCTTGGCCAACGGCAATCGCATCGACGGTGGCGACATCCCGGGCACCGACCGCCACTTCGCCGTCTGGCACGATCCGTTTCCCAAGCCATCCTATCTCTTTGCCATGGTCGCCGGCGATCTCGCCCGGATCGAGGACACCTTCACCACGATGTCCGGCCGCAAGGTGGCGCTCCATGTCTATTGCGAACACGGTAAGGAGCAGCGCTGCGTCTATGCCATGGACGCGCTCAAGCGCTCCATGCGCTGGGACGAGACGGCGTTCGGCCGGGAATACGACCTCGACATCTTCATGATCGTCGCCGTCTCCGACTTCAACATGGGGGCGATGGAGAACAAGGGCCTCAACGTCTTCAACGACAAGTACGTGCTGGCCGATCCGGACACCGCCACCGACGCCGACTATGCCGGCATCGAGACGGTCATTGCCCACGAGTACTTTCACAACTGGACCGGTGACCGCATCACCTGCCGGGACTGGTTCCAGCTCTGTCTCAAGGAAGGGCTGACCGTCTTCCGCGACCAGGAATTCTCGTCCGACATGCGCTCCCGCGGCGTCAAGCGCATCGCCGACGTCAGGACCCTGCTTGCCCGGCAGTTCCCCGAGGACGCCGGTCCCCTCGCCCACCCCGTCAGGCCCGAGCTCTACCACGAGATCAACAACTTCTACACGGCGACCGTCTACGACAAGGGCGCGGAGGTGATCCGCATGCTGAAGTCGGTGCTCGGTGACGACGGCTTCCGCGCCGGCATGGATCTCTACTTCGACCGCCACGACGGGCAGGCGGTGACCATCGAGGATTTCCTCGCCGCCTTCACCGATGCGACCGGCAAGGACCTTTCGCAGTTCAAGCTCTGGTATTCCCAGGCGGGCACGCCGGAGGTCACGGCGGAGGGGCGGTACGACGCCGGGGCGCAGACCTATTCGCTGTCGTTGAGACAGTCCTGCCCGCCTACCCCCGGCCAGGCCGTCAAGAAGCCCATGCACATTCCGATCCGCTTCGGACTGGTCGGCCCCAACGGCGCCGACCTCGCATTCGCCTCGGCCGTGGGGGGCACAATCGACGACGACGTGATCCACCTCACCGCGCCGGAGCAGACCATCGTCTTCGAGGGCGTGTCGACGCCGCCGGTGCCGTCGCTGCTTCGCGGTTTCTCCGCACCGATCAAGCTGTCGTCCGGCCAGTCGGAGAGCGATCTCCTCTTCCTGCTCCGCACCGACTCCGATGACTTCAACCGCTGGCGGGCATCGCAGCAGATCGCGATCGCGGCGCTGATCGCGGAGACGGCGGCGATCCGCTCTGGCGGATCGTCGGGCCTCGATCCGTCCTTTGCCGACGCGCTCGGCGAGGTCGCCGAGGATGAGAAGCTTGAGCCGGCCTACCGCGCCCAGGTGCTGCAGCTCCCCGGCGAGGCGGACATTGCCCGGGAGATTGGCCACGACGTCGATCCGGACGCGATCGCCGCCGCTCGCAACCGACTGACAGCGATGATCGCCGACCGGATCGGCGACCGCCTCGCGTCGGTGGCTGACGGCATGAGCAACAGGGGAGACTTCAGTCCCGACGCTGCTTCGGCGGGACGTCGGGCGCTTGCCAATGCGGCTTTGGCGCTGACGGTCGGCAACCGGGCACCCGAGGCCATCGCCCGCGTCGTCGCTCGCTTCAACCAGGCCGACAACATGACCGACCGCCTGGCGGCGTTGGCGATCCTCGCCGGCAACGCCCTCGAGGAACGGATCGAGGCCTTCGACGCGTTCTACCGGCGATTCAGCGCCGATCATCTGGTCCTCGACAAGTGGCTGGCGCTGGAGGCCATGGTGCCCGCCGAGGCGACCCTCGGCCGGGTCAAGGAGCTGATGGGCCATCCGGCGTTTTCGGTGACGAACCCCAACCGAATCCGATCGCTCGTCGGCGGCTTCGCCGGGGGCAACCAGACCCAGTTCAACCGCAAGGACGGCGCCGGCTATGCGTTCCTCGCCGACTTCGTCCTTGATCTCGACAAGCGAAACCCGCAGACCGCGGCGCGGCTGCTCGTCAATTTCCGCTCATGGAAGGCGCTGGAAGAAGGGCGGCGAGCGCTCGCCCGCAAGGCGCTCCGCCGTATCGAAGCGGCGCAGGGCCTGTCGTCCGACACCAGCGACATCGTCACGCGCACGCTGGCGTAATCGGCAAACCGGTCTAACCCACAGGAATGCTCTGGGGGAAGCTGAAGACGTTCGACGGATCGTAGGCGCGCTTGATCTGGCGAAGCCGTGCGAAGTTACTGCTGCCGTAGTAGGCGACCCCCCAGTTATCGAAGGCGGCATCCGGCACGTTGACATAGGCTCCACTGACGAATGGCCGCATGGCCTGCCGGAACTGGGCGATCCACACCGCCACCGGACCGGTCTGGGCCGGATCGTTCCAGCCGGCGCCCGGCTCGGCGTAATAGAGCGGATCACGATGGAAGAAAGCGGAGCCGCCCGGCGGCTCGTCCCTCGTCGCCCCGCCCCAGTTGAGGCACCAGTAGTTGCAAGCGGGGGCCGGGGCGGTCGTCATGAAATGATCGATCGCTTCGAGCGCGCCGGAAGGAAGCGGCTGATACACCCAGGAGGATGAGAAGCGCCAGTTGAGGAACTGGCGCGGTCCGGCGTTCGAGTCCTTGAAGTGCTGTGGCCACGAGTTGGTTTCGATCTTGACCGTCGGACTCCCCACTGCGAGGAGCGGCTGCAACAGTGCCTTCAGCCTGTCGGCCGTCCCCTGGAAGATGCCTTCGGCCTCGATGGCGTTCGAGCTCCGCGGCAGGAAGACGAAGGTCGAACCGAGCTTTTGGTCGACGTTCGGCGCCCAGCCCTGCCAGGCGTTCAAGGCCGCCGCCGGATCCGTCCAGTTCCACGTCACCTTGAAATGGGCGATGGGGCCGATCGGCTGGATGCGGAAGGTGTAGGCGGTGGCAATCCCGAAATTGCCGCCACCCCCGCCGCGGCAGGCCCAGAGCAGGTTGGCGTGATTTTCGGCATCGGCGTGAATGAGACGCGCGCCGTGCCGTCCCTCGGGCACGACGATTTCGACGGCGAGCAGATTATCGCAAGTCAGCCCGAGGCTGCGGGAAAGAGGACCGATGCCACCACCGAGCGTCACCCCGGCGATGCCGACGCTCGCCTCCGATCCCGTCGGCACCGTGTGGCCGCTGTCGGCCAGGCCGGCAACCAGCTCGCCCTGGGTCAGTCCGGTCCCGACCGTGGCGGTGCCGGATGCGACATCGATGGATATCTCTTTGAGGCGGCCGACATCAATGACGACGCCGCCGTCGATCGATGACCAGCCTTCCAGCGCATGCCGGCCGCCGCGGGCGCGAAGCTTGATGCCGTTCCGCCGCGACCAGGCAACGGCGTTGACCACGTCGTCAGCGTTCTCGCAAAAGATGATGGCGTAGGGGTAGCTGACGAACAGTCGGTCCCAGAGCTGCCGCGCCTCGTCGTAATCCGGACTGTCGGCAAAGACGACCTTGCCTGTGAGCCCCGGAACGGCATCGGCAGTCGCGGTTTCGGCAGCAAAAGCCTGCCGCTGTCGACCGAATGCACCGACGCCGGCAGCTCCGACCGCAAGCCTGGTGAGGACGTCTCGCCGCGATAGCCTGGTCATCATTCGCCGCTTTCAATCGGTTTCGGATCGGGACGAACGATATCACGAACAAGACAGCCCCCGAACGGGCGATCACCGGTTCGACGCACGGCCTCCAGCCGATGCCCGGAGCGATGAAGCGAAGGATTTTAACTTTTTTGTCAGCGACTCTGGACAAGCCGATTCGCCTCGATTCAAATGAAACTGATTCGGGCGTGGCGTCTCCCGAAAGATTGCGGGAATACAAGCAAGGGGGCCTCGCATGGCGCGGGCAGAGGCAGTCCAGCCGTCTGTCGCGAAGCGTTCACTGTTATCGGGGATTCGGCTCCCCCGGCGGGTCGCCATCTCCGGACACGCGAAGCTTCTCGCCCGCCCCGCCTATCAGAAGCTTTTGGCGGCAGAGCCTTTCCTCCGCCGCCTCATCCCGATCCTCATCGTCATATTCCTGCTGATCGTCGGAGCCGCGCGTTTCGTCCAGCTCTACCAGCTCAAGACGGACCGGGAATATGATGCCCGCGAGACGATCGGCCTGGTCGCGACCGTGCTCTCCGCGGCGCTTGAGAAGGCTTATCCCGCCGGTGGCTCTCCCGCTGCCTCGGCCGACGTGATGAAGACGCTGACGTCGGCAATGCCGGCCATGGCGACCGCCGACGGTCGTCAGGTCTACGTCACCGATCCCGATGGCCTCGTCATCGCCTCGGCGCCCCGCAGCGCCGACCTCGAAGGCGTGCCGCTCATCCGCATCCTCGGCGAGTCGCAGCCGCTGACCATCTTCGGAGAGCGGGCCGGCGTTCTGGCGATCGAGCTTCCCGACGGCACCTCGGCGCTTGCCACGGTGCATCAGCTGAACGGCGGCGTCGGCTCGATCGCCATCGTCGAGCCCACCGCCAATGTCTACAAGGACTGGCGCGTCGACGTCTCGCTCAACGTTGCCATCTTCATCGGTACCAGCGCCATCCTGCTGGTGATCCTCTACGGCTATTTCGCTCAGTCGAGCCGTGCGGTCGAAGCCGACAAGATCTATTCGGAAACGCAGGAGCGGTTCGAGACAGCACTGATGCGCGGGCGGTGTGGATTATGGGATTGGGACCTCGCCCGCGGACGGATGTTCTGGTCGCGGTCGATGTTCGAGATCGTCGGCCTGGAGCCGCGGGATGCCCTGATCGGCTTCGGCGAGGTTGCCGAGTTGATCCATCCCGATGACGGGGACCTGATGGCACTGGCGGAGTCGCTCTACGAGAAGGGCGAAGCGACCGTCGACCAGATGTTCCGCATGCGCCATTCAGACGGGCGCTGGATCTGGCTCCGCGCCCGCGCCGAGCTCGTCGATCGCGACAGCGGCGAGCCGCACCTGATCGGCATCGCGGTCGACGTCACCGAGCAGATGCGGCTGGTCGAGCGCTCCAAGACCGCCGATATCCGTCTCCGCGATGCGATCGAGACGATCTCCGAGGCGTTCGTGCTGTGGGATGCCGACAATCGCCTCGTCATGTGCAATTCGAAGTACCAGCAGCTGCACGGGATGCCGGACGCGGCGCTGGTTCCGGGAACGCCCTATGCGGAGGTGATCGCGGCGGGCCGCAAGCCGCTGGTGCGGGCGCAGGTCGTCGCCGACGGCCGGCCCGAGGAGGGGGCGCGGAGCTTCGAGCTGCAGCTCGAGGACGGCCGCTGGCTGCAGATCAACGAGCGCCGCACCAAGGACGGCGGCTTCGTCTCGGTCGGCACCGACATCACGCAGTTGAAGCGCCACGAGGCGAAGCTGATCGACGGCGAGCGGCGGCTGATGGCCACCATCGCCGACCTCCGGCAATCGCGCCAGAAGCTCGAGATGCAGGCACAGCAGATGGTCGAGCTCGCCGAGAAGTACGCCGAGGAGAAGAACCGCGCCGAGGATGCCAACCGGGCCAAGTCTGAGTTCCTCGCCAACATCAGCCACGAACTCCGGACGCCGCTCAACGCCATCATCGGCTTCTCCGAGATCATGCAGTCGGGAATGTTCGGCGAGCTCGGCTCGGCGAAATATGGCGAATACTGCCACGACATCAATCAAAGCGGCACGTATCTGCTCGGGGTGATCAACGACATCCTCGACATGTCGCGGATCGAGGCCGGCCGGATGATCCTCGAGCTTGATGATCTGGTGCTCGACGACCTTGTCGAAGAGTCGGTTCGCATCGTCCGCGCCCAGGCCGAGGCGCAGGGCACGCGGGTGATCACCGATCTCGGCAAGAACCTGAAGATGCGCGGCGACCGCAAGGCGCTGAAGCAGATCATGCTCAACCTCTTGTCCAATGCGGTGAAGTTCACGCCGGAAGGCGGCGAGATCACCGTACGCGCCCGGACCACCGGCACGGCGGTCACCTTCTCGGTCGAGGACACCGGCATCGGGATTCCCGCCGAAGCGTTGAAGAAGCTCGGCCGCCCGTTCGAGCAGGTCGGCAACCAGTTCACCAAGAGCCATCGCGGGTCGGGGCTCGGACTGGCGATTACCTCGTCACTGGCCGAGCTTCACGGCGGCGCCATGCGCATCCGCTCCCGCGAGGGTCAAGGCACCATTGTTTCGGTCCGCCTGCCGGTCGATCCTCCGGTGGAAGCCGTGGAAGCCGCCTGATCCCGGCCGCCGTCCCCTATTCCGGCAGCTTGCCGATCAGCCGCTCGAACGCCGCGCGCACCGCCGCTTGTGTCTCGCGCAGCGCGCGGTCGAGCGTCGCGAAATCCGGCATCGCGCCGGCACGCGCCAGCAGCTCCAGCAGACCGCGCGGCGCGGCTTCCGGATCGAACGGGCCGTCAACGCACAGCCGCACGATCTGGATCAGGGCCTGATAGAGCCGAAGCGCCGGCACCACGATCTCGAAATCGCCGACCGACAGCAAGCCCGCCCGGTTGGCGTTGATCAGCGCCGCTTCCGCTTCGGTGGACAGGATCTCCGGATGGTCGGCGCCGTGGGTCAATTGCAGGTATTGGGCGATGAACTCGACGTCGACCAGCCCGCCCGGTGCCTGCTTGAGGTCCCAGGCGCCCTCGCCGCCTTTCTCCTCTTCGACGATCGCCCGCATCTCGAGGATGTCGGCGCGGGTCTTCTTGGCGTTGCGGTTCCCGGCAAGAACGCTGGCGATCTCCTTCCTCGCCCGTTCCATCAGGCTCTTGTCACCGGCAATCAGTCGTGCGCGCGTCAGGGCCATCCGCTCCCAGGTCCACGCGCTCTTGGCCTGGTAGGCAACAAAGGCGTCGATGTGGGTGGCCAGCGGCCCGGACTTGCCCGACGGCCGCAGCCGGAAATCGACTTCGTACAAAGTGCCTTCGGCGGTCGGCGCCGAGAGTGCCGCCAGCAGTCTCTGGGTCAGGCGGGTGAAGTAATGGCTGCCGGACAGCGGCCGGTCTCCGTCGGAATTGGGCTTCTTCTCGTTGAAGTCGTAAAGGAGGATCAGGTCGAGGTCGGAGCCGGCGGTCATCTCGCGGCCGCCGAGCTTGCCCATCGCGACGATGGCGACGCGACCGCCGGCAATGCGGCCGTGGGCGGCTTCGAACTCGCGCCGCACCGCGCCGACCAGCGCCGCAACAATGACGTCGGCAAGATCGGTGAAGGCGAAGCCCGCCTGGCGCGCGTCCAGCGTTCCGGCAAGCACCCGCACCCCGATCAGGAAGGCCTGTTCCTGCCCGAAGATGCGGGCGCGGTCGAGGACGTCCTCGTAGCCGCTCGCCTGCGCCAGGGTTGCGGCGAGCCGTTCGTCCAGCTCCTTTCGGGTCGGAACACGACCAAAAAAGGCCGGCTCGATGAGGGCGTCGAGAACATGGGCGCGATGGATCACGGTCTCGGTCATCCGCGGTGCGGCCCCCATCATGGTCGCGAGCAGTCCGAGCAGGCCGGGGTTGGAGTTGAGCATGGAGAAGAGCTGGACGCCCGCCGGCAGTCGCGACAGGAAGCGGTCGAACGCGGCAAGTGCCGCACTCGCATTGTCGGTCGTTGCCAGCGTCTCGATCAGGGCCGGCACGAACTCGGTCAGGCGCTCGCGTGCCGTGGCCGAACGGGTCGCCGGGTAGCGGCCGAAATGCCAGCCGCGGATCGTCCGACTCACCTGCTGCGGATCGGCGTAGCCGAGCTTCGAGAGGGTCGACAGGGTATCCGGGTCGTCTTCGTCGCCGGTGAAGACGAGGCTGCCCAGCGTCGAGGTCAGCGACGGGGCGGCTTCGAACAGTTCGGCGTAGTGGTCGCGGACCTTGGCGAGAGTGGCCGGCAGCGTCTTCTTGAAAGCTGCGATGCTGCGGGCGCCTGCCATGCGGGCAACGATGTCGAGTCCCTCGTCGTCGGCCGGCAGCGTATGGGTCTGCTCGTCCTCGATCATCTGCAGGCAGTGCTCGATCTCCCGTAGCGTGACGTAGCTCTCTGCGAGGTCGTCGCGGGCCGCTGCATCGATCCACCCGCCTTCGGCGAGGGCCCCGAGGACGTCGAGAGTCGCCCGCTTCCGCAGTTCCGGGTTGCGACCGCCGGCGATCAGCTGCTGGGTCTGGACGAAGAACTCGATCTCGCGAATGCCGCCGCGACCGAGCTTGATGTTGTGGCCGCCGACCGCGATCTGCTCGTGGCCGCGGAAATCGTGGATCTGGCGCTTGATCGAGTGGATGTCGGCAATCGCCGCATAGTCGAGATATTTCCGCCAGATGTAGGGGGTGAGCTCCTTGAGAAACGCCTCACCGGCGGCAACGTCGCCGGCCACCGGTCGCGCCTTGATCAGCGCGGCGCGTTCCCAGTTCTGGCCGAGGCTCTCATAGTACTGGAGCGCCGCTTCTGTCGACATCGCGATGTTGGTGGCGCCGGGGTCCGGGCGAAGCCTGAGGTCGGTGCGGAAGACATAGCCGTCTTCCGTGTACTCGCTGAGGATGTGCACGAGCGCCTTGGTCAGCCGCACAAAGAACGATGCGGCTTCGTCCGGATCGGCGAGCTGCGCGACGTCGCGGTCGAAGAGAACGATCAGGTCGATGTCGCTCGAATAGTTGAGCTCGCCCGCCCCGAACTTGCCCATGCCGAGAAGGATCCAGCCCGAGCCGCGTTCCGGCTCGCTGTGGATCAGGCAAGGCGATGCGTCCCTCCCGTTGAGCCTCGGCGAGCGCGAACCTGGCAGCAGCACCGACCGCGGCGTCGGCGAAGGCGCGTCAGTGCGCCCGTTACGGCGACCACGTCCCAGATGCCGCCAAGATCGGCGAGCGCCACGAGAAGGGCAACGGACTGCCGCGCCCCTCGCAGCGCTGTCATCACCTCCTCCCGGCTGTCCGACCGCCACGCATCCGCCGCCTCGGCGACGGTATGTTCAAGCGAAGCCGAAGGCTCGGCGGAAAGGAGGGCGATGAGGCGTTCGGGGTCGCTCAGGATCAGCGTGCGCAGGAACGGCGCATAGTCGAGCACGCTCGTGACGAACGGCGCGAGCTTCTCGTGCTTGTCGAAGATCGCGTCGAGCTTCTTTGCCATGCCCGCGGCCGCCGCCGCCTCGCGAAGCTCGGCGAGCCGCTGCTTCCGCGCCGCGGCCTTTGCGAGGCGCAAGCGCGGCTTGATCGCGGCGGCAAGACTGGACGATGCGGTGCGGCGTTTGCCCCTTGCTGCTGCCATGTCACCCGGTTTTGATCGGCAGGCGAACCGTCACGACGAGGCCCGGCTGGTTGTCGCCGAGCTCGATCGTCCCATCGTGAAGCCTGGCGACCGCGGCGACAAGACTGAGTCCGAGCCCGCTGCCGGATTGCGAACGGCTTTCTTCCAGCCGGACGAAGCGCTGCAACACGCGTTCGCGGTCCTTTTCCGGCACGCCGACGCCATTGTCGGCGACGCGGAGAGCGAGGTAGTCGCCCTCGCGCGCGGCCGAAACGGCGAGCTTCAGCGGCCGGCCGCCGTCGGGCAGCGCGTATTTGAGGGCATTGTCGATCAGGTTGGCGAGCGCCTGGCCGAGCAGTTCGCGGCTGGCTTTCAGGGTGATCGGCTCCGGGACCGACACGGAGAGCTCGGCGCCCTCCTCCTCCGCCATCGGCTCGTACAATTCGGCAACGTCGCGGACGATGGCGCCGACTTCGACCTCGCTCATCGCGCCGTCGGGCGAGCCGGCCTCGACGCGGGCGATCATCAGGAGGGCGTTGAATGTCTGGATCAGCCGGTCCGATTCCTCGATCGTGCTTTCCAGCGTTGTCCGATACGCCTCGACATCGACGGGACCGGACAAGACCGCCTCGACGCGGTTCCTCAGCCGCGTCAGCGGCGTCTTGAGGTCGTGGGCGATATTGTCGGAGACGTCCTTCAGGCCGTAGAGGAGGTGCTCGATCCGCTCGAGCATGGTGTTCAGGCTGTCGGCGAGGCGATCGAACTCGTCGCCGGTGCCGGTCACCTCGAGCCGCCCGGACAGGTCTCCGGCCACGATCCGGCGGCTGGTGTCGGCAACGGAATCGATCCGCTGCAGCACGCGGCGGCTGACAAAGAACCAGCTCAGCAAGGCAAGCGCGATCATCAGCGCCACCGCCCAGGCGAGCGCCCGGCCGATGATCTCGCGAAACTGCTCACGCTCGCCGATGTCGCGTCCGACCAGCATCCAGAAGCCGCCCGGCAGCCTCAGCACTTGGACCATGGCGAAGTGCTTCGACCCCTCGCCGAGATTGCGTTCGTACGAGACGGTGATCGGCCCCATCCCGGAGCGCTGGAACAGGTCGGCCGGGACCTGGCTGATGTTGCCGGCGAGGATACGGCCGTTGAGGTCGGTGATGAGATAGAGACTTGCTCCCGGCTGGTGGCTGCGCTCCTGGATGACGCGGAAGATCGCCGCGATGCCGCCGGTGCGGCCCTGCTCGGCGAGACCTCGGATTTCCGCCGCTATCGTCGCGCGGAGCTGATTGGTGAGAAGGGCGTTGGCGCTGTAGGAGATATAGAGGACGAAAGCGACCGCGAAGGCGGAGAATACCGCGATGTAGATAGCGGAAAGCTTGAAGGCGGTCGTTCGGACGACCTTACCGAGCGCTGTCACGGATCATGTATCCGGCGCCCCGCACCGTGTGAAGAAGCGGCTCGCCGAATCCCTTGTCGATCTTGCCGCGCAGTCGCGAGATGTGAACGTCGATGACATTCGTCTGCGGATCGAAATGATAGTCCCAGACGTTCTCGAGCAGCATCGTGCGAGTGACGACCTGCCCGGCGTGCTTCATCAGATATTCGAGCAGCCGGAACTCGCGGGGCTGCAGCGGCACATTCTGGCCGGCGCGGACAACGGTATGGCCGAGACGATCGAGTTCCAGGTCGCCGACCCGGTAGACGGTCTCGGCCTCGCCCGGCCGACGGCGGCGCGCCAGCGCCTCGACCCGGGCGAGCAGTTCGGAGAATGCATAGGGCTTGGCCAAGTAGTCATCACCGCCGGCGCGCAGGCCGGTCACGCGATCGTCCACCTGACCCAGGGCGGACAGAATCAGGGCTGGGGTCTCGTCGCCGCGCGCCCTCAGATCCTCGATGATCGACAGGCCGTCGCGCTTGGGCAGCATCCGGTCGACGACGAGAACGTCGTAGCCGCCCTCGAGGGCCATGGCAGCGCCGGTATCGCCATCCGAGGCTTGGTCGGCAACGTGACCGGCTTCGCGCAAGGCCTTGCAGAGATAGACTGCGGCCTCCTTGTCATCCTCGATGAGCAGAATCCGCATGAGGGGTCACCGCTGTTTGGTCAGAGTCCGCTGCTGCTTTGCCAGATTGGACCCTTTGAATAAAGAGCGGCAGGCCGGCGAACCGGCCTGCCGTCCACGAAACGGAAGTCTCGGGGCGACGATCGAGCGCTTCCGCTTCGATTCTCGGGATCAGGCCCGGGCGAAGGTCAGCGCGATGAACCGCGTCTGATCGCCCGACTTGATCCTCAGGAGCACCGCCTTGAGGCCGTCGGCCTTGGCGGTTTGCACCAACTTCTCGACATCGCCCGGCTTGGTGACGTCCGAATCGCCGACCGACAGGATGACGTCGCCAGGCTGCAAACCGCGCTCGGCGGCCTGGCCATTCGGATCGACATTGGTCACCACCACGCCCTGATCCTTGTCACCAGGGCCGACCGCCAGCCCGAAATCATCGAGCATGGAGGTCTGCTTCGGCATGTCCTGGCCGTTCCCGGCCGAGGCCACCTGCTCCTCACCGGGCAGGGTGCCCAGCTTGACGTCGACGTCATGCTTCGCTCCGTCACGCCAGTAGGTGACCTTGACGGTGGTCCCTGGTGCGAAGCCGGCGATCATGGTCGCAAGCTCGTGCGGCCCGGCGACCGGCTGGTCATTCACCGCGAGGATGGCGTCGCCGGACTTCAGACCGGCTGCCTTGGCCGGGCTGTCGGGCTGAGCCTCGGTCACCAGCGAGCCCTTTGCATTGGGCAGCTGCAGTCCGTCGGCGATGTCGCGGTTGATCCCCTGGATCTGGACGCCAAGCCAGCCGCGAACGACCTGCCCGTTATCCTTGAGGTCGGCGATGATCTGCTCCGCCTCGTGCGCCGGGATCGCGAAGGCAATACCGACATTGCCGCCCGACGGCGAGAAGATCGCAGTGTTGACGCCGATCACTTCGCCCTTGAGGTTGAACGCCGGTCCACCGGAGTTACCGCGGTTCACCGCCGCGTCGATCTGGATGAAGTCGTCATACGGACCGGCGCCGATGTTGCGATCGCTCGCCGAAACGATGCCGGCGGTCACGCTGCCGCCAAGGCCGAACGGATTGCCGACGGCAACCACCCAGTCGCCGACCCGCACCGGATCCTCGGAAAACTTCACATAAGTGAACTTCTGGTCGGGATTCTTGATCTTGAGGAGGGCCAGATCGGTCTTCTTGTCCGTGCCGACCACGTCCGCGGCATACTCGGTACCGTCGTTCATGATGACGGTGACCGACTGACCGTTGTCGACGACGTGATCGTTGGTCACGACGTAGCCATCGTCGGAAATCAGAAAGCCCGAACCGAGGCTCATCGAGAACGGCTGACGCTGCTGGAACGGCTGATTCTTCTGGTCATTGCGGAACTGCTTGAAGAAGCGTTCCATCGGCGAGCCCTTGGGGAACTGGAACTGGAACATGTTCTGGTCGACGCCCGCCACGTCCCGCGCCGGCTCCTTCACCCTGACGCTCACCACCGCCGGCCGGACCTTGTCCACTACGTCGGCGAAGCTGACCGGCTGCACGCCTTCCACGTGCACGGCATCGGCATAGGCAGGCGTCCTCGGGATGATGACAGCCTCGCCGACCACCGCACCGCCGAGGAAGATGGCGGCCACCGTGCCAAGCAGGGCGCGGTTGCGGATAGAGCGGCGCTTGGCTGCTTCGGACTTTGTCTTTTCTGCCATTGATGTTCTCTCCAGGCTTTCTGCTGGGCGCCGGTAGCCACCAGATGCGGCGCCGCGCCTTTCGCCCGGAAATATGGGAAACCCAACATTACTGGCCACTGTCAGGCGGATTAAACTTCGGTAATGTTCGGCTGTTTTTGAGGTCTTTCGACAACAAAAAGTCTGTCGCCGCTTCCACAGGTTTGCGAGTCCGTCGACACGCACCCGGAAATCTTGCCGAATCGGTCGCGGACCTGATTCGGCTCCGGCCGCTCAGACGTATCGGCTCGCCCACGCCGCGATCACGTCGGCCGCGAACTGCGCATCGGCCGGGCTGGTCAGCAGATGATCGGCGGTGTCGAGCGATATGAAGCTCTTGGGATGCCTCGCTGCGGCATAGAGTCGGGCAGCGTTGTCGATCCCGACCGTCTCATCGACCGGGGAGTGGAGGATCATCAGTGGCCGGCGGAGGTTGGCGACGCAATCGACAACCGTCTGGGCCGCCAGATCGTCGATGAGCTGCTTGCGGATCGTGAACGAGCGGCCGCCAAGCGTCACCTCGGCCTCACCAGTGGCTTCGATCTGATCGAGATGAGCGCCGAAATTGTGGATCACGTGCTGGGCGTCGGCGGGTGCGCCGATGACCGCGACGGCTTTCGCCTCCGGCACGTCGGCAGCTACCGACAGGATTGCGGCGCCGCCCAGCGAATGGCCGATCAGGATCGCCGGCGCTTCATGGTCGCGGCGGAGACAGTCGGCAGCGGCCACGAGATCGGCGACATTGGAGGAGAAGTTGGTGCTGGCGAACTCGCCTTCCGAGGAGCCGAGGCCGGTAAAGTCGAAGCGGAGGACGGCAAAACCGTGATCGGCGAGGCCGGCAGCGATCCGCCTCGCAGCCAGGACATCCTTGGAGCAGGTGAAGCAGTGAGCGAACAGCGCGAAGCCGCGCACGGCACCGTCCGGCCTGTCGAGGCGGGCCGCCAGCTCGGCGCCGGCATGTCCCGGGAAAGTCAGCCGTTCGGTGCTGCCGGGCATCGGCCGCCTCCCCTCGCCAGCGCTACCGGTCGTCCGCCATGATGTGCTTCAACGCCGCTTCCTCCTCGCCCGTCAGCCGCGCGGCCTCGCCGCCCGGCCGTCGCCGGCGCAGAACGCCGAAGGCGATGGCGCCGCCGACGATCAGCACGATCCCCGGCGCCAGCCACAGCAGCGCCGTATGGGCGTTGAAGCGCGGCTTGAGGAGAATGAACTCGCCATAGCGGGCGACAAGGAAGTCGAGCACCTGCTGATCGCTGTCGCCGGCCTTGATGCGCTCGCGCAAGAGCACCCGCAGGTCGTGAGCCAGCGATGCATCGGAATCGTCGATCGATTCGTTCTGGCAGACCATGCAGCGCAGCTGCTCGGAGAGCGCCCGGGCCCGCGCCTCCAGCACCGGGTCCTTGAGCATTTCGTCGGGAGTCACCGCGCCGGCTGGCGACAGAGCCAAGAATCAGGAAGACGAGGCCGAGGCCGAACCGGAGGCGCATCACGCTACTCCGCCGGCGCCGGCACGGCACGGCGGGCCGGTCGCGGCGCCCCGACGCGCAGCCGCCGGTCGCTCAGCGACAAGAGGCCGCCGATCGCCATGACCACGGCGCCGAGCCAGATCAGCGTCACCAGCGGCTTCCAGTAGATGCGCACCGTGACGCTGCTGTCCGGTGTGATGTCGCCGAGCGAGATGTAGAGCTGGGAGGGCCAGAACGTCTTGATCGCCGCCTCGGTGGTCTGCATCTGGCGGGTGGCGAAGAAGCGCTTCGAGGGATCCATTGCGGCGACGGTGCGGCCGCCTTCGCCAACCAGGAAGCGAACCACCGTCTCGCTGTAGTTGGGCCCCTGGCGCGGCAGGCAAGCCTTCAAGCGTGACCGTGCGCGAGGCGACTGTGATGCTGTCGCCCGCTTTCATTGTGAGGATGTTCTCGCTCGACCATGTAGTCGCGGCGACGAGGCCGAGGACGCTGATGCCGAGGCCGGCATGGGCGAGCGTCGTGCCGATCGCCGAGCGCGGCATCCCTGCAAATCGGCGGAGGCTGTCGCCAGGCGGCACCGTGCCGAGCTTCACCCGAAACGCCAATTCCGACAGCGCGCCGACGATCAGCCAAAAGGCAAGGCCGATACCGAACAGGGCGAGCACGTTCGAGGTGCCGGCGAGCGCCGCCGAGGCGATTCCCGCGAGGATCGCCGCGCCGAAGGCGAAGAACAGGCGCTCGGACGCCGCGCGAAGGTCGCCCCGCTTCCACGCCAGCATCGGCCCGAAGGGCACGAGGATCAGGAGCGGCACGGCGAGCGGCACGAAGATGAGGTTGAAGAACGGCGCACCGACCGAGATGCGCGTGCCGGTCAGTGCCTCGAGCACCAGCGGATAAAGCGTGCCGGTCAGCACCACGGCAGCCAGCACGGTGAGAAACAGGTTGTTGAGGATGAGCGCCCCTTCGCGGCTGATCGGCGCGAACATGCCGCCCGGCGCCAGCTTGCCGGCGCGGAACGCGAACATCGTCAGCCCGCCGCCGATGAACAGGCAGAGGATGACGAGGATGAAGACGCCGCGGGTTGGGTCGGAGGCGAAGGCGTGGACCGAGGTGAGCACGCCGGAGCGGACCAGGAAGGTGCCGAGCAGGCTCAGGCTGAAGGCGAGGATGGCCAGCAGCACGGTCCAGATCTTCAGCGCGTCCCGCTTCTCCATGACAATCGCCGAATGGAGGAGTGCGGTAGCGGCGAGCCACGGCATCAGCGAGGCGTTCTCGACCGGGTCCCAGAACCAGAAGCCGCCCCAGCCGAGCTCGTAATAGGCCCAGTACGAACCCATGGCGATGCCGAGGGTGAGGAACGTCCACGCGGCAAGCGTCCACGGCCGCACCCATCGCGCCCAGGCCGCGTCGATGCGGCCGTCGATCAGCGCGGCGATGGCGAAGGCGAAGGAGATCGAGCAGCCGACATAGCCGAGATAGAGAAGCGGCGGATGGATCGCCAGGCCGATGTCCTGCAGGACCGGATTGAGGTCCTGGCCCTCGATCGGCGGCGGGTTGATGCGGAGGAAGGGATTGGAGGTGAGAAGGATGAAGAGGAGGAAGGCGGAGGCGACCCAGGCCTGGACCGACAGCACCAGCGCTTTCAGCCGATCGGGAAGGTTCCGCCCGAAGGCGGCCACCAGGGCGCCGAACAGGGCCAGGATCAGAACCCAGAGGAGCATCGACCCCTCGTGGTTCCCCCAGGTGCCGGTGATCTTGAAAAGGAGCGGCTTCTGGGAGTGGGAGTTCTCGACGACGTTGAGCAGCGAGAAGTCGGACACCACGTAGGCGTGGACCAGCGCCCCGAAGGCAATGCCGACGAGCAGGAACTGTGTCAGTGCGGCTGGCGTCGCCACGGCGATCATCTGGCGGTCGCCGCGCATTGCACCCCAGAAGGGGATGGTCGACTGGGCGAGCGACAGGACGAAGGCCAGCACAAGCGCGAAATGCCCAAGCTCGGCGATCATGTTCCCGTCCCTATCGACTAGCGGTGGCGGGCGAGCTGGTCTCCTCCCACACCCCTTGCGCCTTCAGCGCCTCGACGACCTCCTTCGGCATATACCGTTCATCGTGCTTGGCAAGAACGGTGTCCGCCGCGAAGACCCCGTTGCTGGCAACGACACCCTCGGCAACCACGCCCTGCCCTTCGCTGAAGAGATCGGGGAGGATGCCGTGATAGGAAACCGGCACGCTGGCCGAACCGTCGGTGACCTCGAAGGTGACGCTGCCGTTGTCGCCCTTGTGGACGCTGCCGACAGCGACCAGTCCGCCGAGGCGAATCCGCGTGCCGGGCGGCTCGGGCTTGGAGGCGAGGTCGCTCGGCGAGTTGAAAAAGATAATGCGGTCGGACATGGCGTAGAGGACGAGCCCCGCCGCGCAGACAAGGACGGCCCCGGCGATGCCGATCAGCGAGAGCCGGCGTTGCTTGCGGGTCATGCGTCCTCCGTCATTCGCCGGGTGTGTCCTGAAGGCCGGCGGCCTTGGCTTCGGACTCGACCGTCGCCAGCTTGTCGGGCTCGCCGGCCAACGCCGTGCGCGCATCGGCGAGAGCGGTCCGCGCATCGTCCGTCCGGCCGAGAACCATATAGGACCGCACCAGTCTCGCCCAACCCTCTGCGTCGTCGGGTTGCGTCTTCAGGCGATCGGCGAGCCGGGCCACCATGCCCTCGATCATTGCCAGCCGGTCCTCAGGCGCGAGATTGCCGGCGGCCTCAACGTCGCCGGCGGTGGGACCCGGAGCGGTCGAGGCAACCGATTGCAGTCGCTTCAGGGTGGCTTGGACCGGCGCGATCCAAGGCGCCCCCGACGGCGCGTCGGCAAGCAACGCCTGCAGGGCCTCGATGGCCTCCTGGGTATGGCCCTGCTGGCCGAAGGCCAGCGCCATGTAGAAACGCGGAGCGATCAGGCTGCCGTCGAGGGCTTCGGCCCGGCGAAAGGCCGCCTGAGCGTCCTTCGTCACAACGCCCTGATTGGCCTGCACAATCGCCTCGCCGAGCGCAGCCTCCCGCTCGGCCGTGCTGCCGAGCAGCCGGACGGCGTTGCCGTATGCCTTGACCGCGTCCTCATAGCGGCCAAGGCGAACATAGACGGGAGCGAGCACCGCCCAGCCCTGTCCGTCGTCGGGGTGGGCGGCGAGGTGGTCCTCGACCCGCGCGATCAGCGCCGCCGTATCCGATTTCTCGGGTGGCGCCGTCAGGCGCGCTTCGAGCGGATCATCGGGGAGGTTCGGCGAGCCGACGAAGAGGTAGAGCCCGACGGCGAGGAGCGGCATACCGACCACCGCCAGCAGTGCGGCGATCTGGCGCGGCCGTTTCGAGGCGGCGTCGAGGGCACCGTCGGATTTCGATGCATCGGCCTTGATGAGACGCCGAGCGATCTCTGTACGCGCCGCCTCCGCCTCGCTCTTGGGGATGACGCCGCGCTCGACATCCCGCTCGATCTCGCGGAGCTGGTCGCGATAGACGGAAACCTCCTGTCCGGCCAGGCGGCGCTCGATCTGCCTGGTGCGATAGAGCGGTATCAGCACCGAGAGCGATGCCAGAGCCGCCAGGATCGCCAGAATCACCCAGAAGATCATCGCACAACTCTGCCCATCATCGGCGGCCGGCGTGGCGTGTCACCGGACGCAACCCGCCGTCAGCTGACCGGCTGCCATCGGCCGCTCGGCGGTCGACAGGCCGTTGCCCGCGCCTTTTGCGGCTGGCCCGATCCATAGATCGTGTGCGTGTAGTCACGGCAACTGTAGGCGTTGACCTGATAGGGCGGGCCGGGCACCACCTCTCCGTGATAGGCACCGCTTTTCCACGCAATCGGCGATCCTGTCTTTCCGAATTCAAGCGCCTGGTACTCCGCCTCCTGTGCCTTGCGGCGGGCCGTCGGGTCGAGGTTGCGTCCGGCAACATTGCCGATGACACCGCCAGCCAGGACGGTGCTGGTGGCTTCACGGCCAGCACCCGCAACCGCACCGTCCGTGGGGCCGTAAGCCTGACCTGGCCCCGTTGCCGTCTGGCTGCAGCCGACGAGCGCCAATGCGCCCAGCATCACCAGCGCATTCGCGCGCACCATACGCCACGCCTCCGCCAAACCCCGCAGGATCATCCTTTAGGGGCTGGCTCGTCCCATGTCACGATGGCGGAAATGAGATTTTTCGTCTCATGCGGCGGGGAGCTCGACCTCGGCCCTCAGCCCGCCCGCCGGCGACCGGGCGAGGCGGAACGAGCCTTCGTAGAGCTGCACCAGGTCGGTGACGATGGAAAGGCCGAGGCCTGATCCCGGCTTGCTCTCGTCGAGCCGGCGGCCCCGGCGGGTCGCCTCGCCCCGCTGCTCGGCGGTCAGGCCAGGTCCGTCGTCGTCGATCCGGAGGATCAGGCCGCTGGAGGCGTCCTCGTCCTTGGGCTTCTGATAGGCGACCGTCACGGCCACGGCCGACTTCGCCCATTTGCAGGCATTGTCGACCAGATTGCCGAGAATCTCCTCCAGATCCTGCTTCTCCCCCTTGAAGCGCGCCTCGGCAGGCACTGCGGCGGTCACCGCGATGCCGCGATCGCCGTGAATGCGGCCCATCGCCCGCACCATGCTTCCGACCACCGGCTCGACGTCGGTGACCGCGCCGATTACCTTGGAGCGCGCGGCGATCTGCGCCCGTTCGAGATAGTGGTTGATCTGCAGCCGCATGATCTCGGCCTGCTCGGCGACTTTCTCGGCGAGCGGTCCCTGCGTCGCCCGCGCTTCGTTGAGAATCACGCTGAGCGGTGTCTTCAGGGCGTGCGCCAGGTTCCCGACCTGGGTACGGGCGCGCTCGATGATCTGCTGATTTGATTTAAGAAGTGCGTTCAACTCCTTGGCAAGCGGCTCGATTTCGGCGGGGAACGGTCCCTCGAAGCGCGTCTCCTTGCCGCTTCTGAGCGCGGCAAGACCGCGACGGACATTGTCGAGCGGCCGGAGCCCCCAGCGAATCTGGAAGGTGGTCGCGAGGATCAGTCCCGCCCCGAAGACCGCGAGGGTGAGGAAGACGCTGCGCTGGAAGGAGTTGATCTGGTCGGCCATCTCGCCGGCGTCGCCGGCGACCAGCACGTTGTAGCGATGGTCGGGAGCGAGATCGACGGAGAGGCTGATGGCGCGGAGGGACTGGTTGTCGGGACCGCTCAGCGCACCGGCCGTCATGCCGTTGACGGACCGGCGATTGGTGGCGTTGTCGATGTTGAGCACATCGGTGAACAGCGAACCCGACGAGAGGATTACCGGACCGCGATCGCCGTGGCGGACCTGCCAGTACCATCCGGAATAGGTGAGCTCGAACCGCGGCTCGCCAAGGTTGCCGGGGTCGGTCAGGTGCGCGGGGTTGTCCTCCGCCGCGAGGCTGCCGACGAGGGTGCGCAGATAGACGCTCAGCCGCTCGTCGAACGCCTGCTCGACGGTCCGCCGGTAGAGGGAGGTGAGGATCAGGCCGGCCGCGACAAGTGCGACGACACTCCACAGCGACGCCGCGGCGATGAGGCGGAAGGAAAGGGAGTTACGGCGCATCACCCGGGGCGATGATCCGGTAGCCGAGGCCGCGCACCGTCTCGATCAGGTCGCTCGACACCTTCTTTCTGAGGCGTCCGACGAAGACCTCGATCGTGTTCGAGTCGCGGTCGAAATCCTGGTCGTAGAGGTGCTCGATCAGCTCGGTGCGCGACACCACGCGCTCGCGATGGAGCATCAGATACTCCAGCACCTTGTACTCGTGCGAGGTGAGCTTGATCGGATTGCCGTCGACCGTTACCCGGCCCGACCGCGCGTCGAGGCGGACCGGCCCGCATTCGATCTCGTTCGAGGCGTGGCCGGCGGCGCGGCGGACCAGCGCGCGGACGCGAGCCAGCACCTCCTCGATGTGGAAGGGCTTGGCGACATAGTCGTCGGCGCCGGCGTCGATGCCCTGCACCTTGTCGCTCCAGCGGTCGCGGGCGGTCAGGATGAGGACCGGCATCATCCGGCCGGCCCGCCGCCATTGCTCGAGGACACTGATCCCGTCGAGCTGCGGCAGGCCGATATCGAGAACCACCGCGTCATAGGGCTCGGTATCGCCGAGGAAGTGGCCCTCCTCGCCATCGGTGGCGGAGTCGACCGCATAGCCGGCTTCCTTCAGCGCCGTCACCAGCTGCCGGTTGAGATCGGTGTCGTCCTCTATGACCAGGACCCGCATGGCCGCCTCCTTGAGACTCTCCCTAGCGGCTGAGGATACTACCGCTTCTGGCGTCGACGGTCAGTTTCGTAACCTTGCCCCCCGACAGAACGTTGACGATGTAAACGAGGCGTCCGCCCTGGTTGCAGAGCTGGGGCGGCGGCACGATCTCGCCGCCTGCCGCCGAGCGGATCCGGCCAAGCATCTGCGACAGCGAGATGGCCTGACCCGACTGGACCGCGGCGCGCGCCTGTCCCGACGACAGGCAGTTCGCCGCCCGGGCGTTGCCGTCCGGACCGGTCACGCCTGCAATCAGCAAGGCCATTCCGAGCATGAGTGTGAGCAGTGTTGTCTTTATCATGCCGCCTAGATAGGTGCCCCAATATGAATAGCCGCTGAATGTTTCTCGCGCCGGTGAAGCGCGGAACTCGCGAGCGAATTCCGCATCTGCGGGAAAGAACGTGGGGCGCACAGTATCATTTCTTGCCGAGCGGCGTATTGGTAACCGCCCGCAAGGCGGCGACCAGAACCCCGATGAACAGAAGCGTCGGGCCGACCTGTTTGGGCCCGACGATGGTTGCCCAATCCGTGCTTTGCAGGACGCCGGCGACGGCGATCGCCACTGAGACGCCAACGGTTTTCCAGCCTTTGAGCAGGCGCCAGGCGCCGGTGAGCCGGGACAGCATGTCACACTCCTTTTTTCGGTCGGAAGATGAGCCGGCGGAGTTCGCCCCGATAGCGGAAGGCGAAGATGCCGCCGAGCAGGATCAGGACGAGGAGGCCGAAGCCAACCGCCCAGGTGAGAGGATGACCGCCTTCGGCGACACCGCCCGCCGCGCCGGCGGCCGCCGATCCGAGGACGGCGCCGGCAACCTGGCCGACGCGCTTGCGGGCGGCGATGTCCCGCGCGAGGCTCGCCAGCGTCGCCGGGCCGACGATGCCGTCGGCAACGAGGTCCTCGTGGCTTCGCTGATAGGCGAGCACCGCCGCCCTGGTCTTCGGCCCGGCGATGCCGTCGATCGCACCGACCGCGAAGCCGAGCGCGGCAAGTTCGCGCTGATACGCCGTGATCTGGTCGCTGGGCAGCACATCCCTGCCCGAAGTCCCGTAGTTGCCGTCGAAGATCAGGCGCGCCTCGGCCTCCCGCCGCCGGACTAGGCCGCGGACCGTCCGACCGCCGGCCTTCGCCCACTTCATCAACCCGAGGCGCGCTGCGGTCATGTTGCTGGCGCGGTAGGCCTTCACCCAGGAAGCGCGCTCGATGGCGCCGGTATTGAAGTCGAACGACACGGCGCCGTCGAAGGCCTGCTGGGGAACCGGGCCGAGGGCGGCGTCAACACGCCGCTCGAAGCGGATGACGTCGCGCGCCAGGATCTCGAATGCCTGCGCCCGGGTGATGGCGAGCCCGGCGCGCGGCGTCGGTGCGCCAGCGGACGCGGTATGCCCGACGCCCACCGTCCAGACGCCGGCGACGTCGCGATAGGCCCTGGTCACGACGCCTTCGTGGCCGGCGATGAACGCCAGCCCCTTGTCGCTCACGCGCATGGGAATGCTCCTTCAGACCAACAAGAGGCGAGGACGCCCGGCGGCCGGACGGGGACCAGATCAAGAGGCGAGGACGGCCGAAGGCCGAACCGGGATCCGACCAACAGGCGACGACGGCCGCAGGCCGGGTCGGTCAGCCTTGTGTGACCGTGCCTTGGGTGGCGCGTCGTGCCGCTTCGCGAGCGGCAGCCTCCTTCAGCCCGACGTCGATGTCGTCACGACCGGCGAGCTGCGCCGCCATCTCGGCAATCAGAGCATCGAGAAGCGTTTCGCGATCGGCCTGGCGCGCCAGGACCTCGTCGGCTGCGGCGTCGGCCTCGGGACCGGAGAGTTCGGCGATGAACTGTTCGAGACTTTGCCCTTGCCGCAGGACGCAAAGGCCGAGCGTCGGATGCCGGTAATGGTCAGGGCCACTGTCCGGATCGGGACGAAATTCCTTGATGGCGTATGTCATCGCGACCTCACCTCGGCATAAAGCAGATGGTCAAAGTGACCCCGAACCCGAGCCGGTTCTCGACATAGATCTTCCCGTCGCTGTGGCTGCCGATATTCACCTTGCCGTCGGTGCCGTCGGTCCCGGTCAGCGGGATGGCAAACGCAGCGAGACTGCCGCCGTTGCTGAGGAGGCTCGATACCGGACTGCCATCGCACCGCAAGGCCACCAGCCCGGAGTGGGAGGGGTGGGATGACATGACGAAGACGATCCCGCGATCGGATTCCGGGGTAAACGACGTCGCCGTGTCATCCGCCAGCGTCGTCTGGAACGGCTTCTTGGGGAGCTTCTCGTCGTCCAGTTCCTCGATCGCTGCCTGGACATCCGTCGTCGAAACATTGCCGGCGGGCGTCAAATCGATCTGGTCCGCGTCGTAGTCGCTCGCCGTGGCCGCGACCGCGCCTGTCCGTCCGAAAACGCTGGCGACGGCGCCGACGGTCCCCGTCACTTCGTCGATGGCGTCCTGAACCGTGTCGGCGGTCAGTCCGGAGGTGGTGTTGTCGTAGAGGATCGACGCCAGTCCGCTGTCCTTGTCGATGCGGATCGCCTCGACCCAGTCGGCGCCGTTGGCGGAAGCCTTGAAGACCAAATCGGTGTCGCCGGTGAGCCCCAATTCGGCCCGTCCGGAGAAGCCGCTCTGGAAGAGGAGCGAGGCGGTGTCGGCGTCCGCCTCCTTGTTGACGGTGAAGCGGACGTCGCCGGTGCCGCCTTCGCCCGCCGTGATCCCGGTGAACAACACGGCGTTGGAGTGCACCGCCAGCCGGTTGCTCGCGTCGGCCGTCGTGTTGACGCCGAGCTGGTCGATGGCCCCGAGAAACGAGCCGACCGGTGTCCAGGCGGCGTCATGGAAGACGAGGAGCGCCTCGCTGGCGAGGTCGAAAACGATCCAGCCGTCCACCGGCGTGAAGAACGCCCAGGCGCCGTCGACATAGGCTGCGAGCGCGCCGTCATGGCCCGACCATGCACCGGTCGCCGACGTCGCCACGATGTAGCGGTCGCCCTCGGTCGGCGTGGCGGGCGGGTCAGTCTCGCTCGTATCGAGAACGGCGATCTGGACCAGCGCGTCGAGACTGCGGAGCGCCTCGTTGTGGGTGACGTGCTTCTGGGCCTGCGCCGCCGAAAGGTAGGGCAGGCCAAGGTGGGTTGTCACGAGTGGATCAGACATCGAGCATGCTCTCGGCGGCGAGGCCCGGTCCCTCGGTCGGGCTCACCTGGCTGGCGCGGATGTGCAGCGTCGACGGCAGGCTGCCGAAGTCGGCAGTCTGGTCGGCGGCGGTGTAGACGGCCGATGGCGCGGAGACCGTGAAGCTGCGAACCGGGTCGCCGGCGTCGAGAATCTCGAGCCTGGTAGGCCTCGCTGGTCTCGCCCAGCGGCACCTCGACCGGCTCCCACGCATCGCCGCCGATCCGGGTCTGGCGGATCCAGGCGATGGTGACGTCGCCGCTGCCGGCATCGCGCACCGCGCCGAGGTGCACCGGCGCCAGGCATTGCAGGCCGCGTCGGGCGGGGGTCAGGACGACGTCGACGAAATCGTCGGGATCGCACACCGCGCCGGCCGCGCCGCATCGCGCCGTCAGGCCAAGGCCCGATTCCGCCTCGCTGATATCGAGCGGCTCGATCGCCCCGTCGAGAAGCACGAACCGGGCGCCGGCGGCATGGCCTGCCCCGGCGATATCCGCCGTGCCGCCCTGCCCGCGCAGCAGTCCTTCCAGCCGCCAGGTGGTGGCGTCGATCATTGTGGCGCTCTGGAACTGCACCACCTCGAAGCCCGTCGCGGCGTCGCCGATCGCCACCGCGTTGCCGCCGTTCAGCACGGCAGCTTCCGGAAGGCTGGCCAGTGTCCCGCCATAGAGGCTGACCTCGATGGCGTTCGCCCGATCCCAGCGGCCGATCGGTCCGGCGTCAAGCGCTGTGGTCAGCTCGCCCATCACCGCCGGCTGCTCGATCGCCTGGCGCGCCACGTAGCCGGCGTCGGGCGTGCCGATCGAGATCGCCAGCGCACCCGTCCACGGCTTGGCGAAGGCGGCAACGCGCGGCGCGAATGGCGGCTCGTCGCCGGTGAGGAGCGGCAGGTCGAGGAACATGACCTCGGGCGCCGAGGCGACCGGCGCGATCGGCGGCAGCACCGCCCGCGGCTCGACCGGCGGCGGCGACAGCAGCGCCGGCTCGATGCTGCGCGCCTCGATCCGCCGGACGTCGGCCTCCTCGATCCGGGTGACCAGCACGGTGCGGGTGACGCCGTCGGCGGTGACGTCGCAGACATCGGCCGGCTCCAGCGACAGCCCCTTGCCGGTCAGCGAGAAGGCATAGGATTCGCGGCCGGCCCAGATATCCTGCAGCATCGCCTCGGCGAGACCGGTCGCCACGGCGTGGGTCATCGTCGCGCCGGTGGTGCTCGACTGGCTGCGCCCGCTGCCGGTGACGAGCCGGCGGGCGGCGGCCGAGGTCGCCCTGAAATCGGCGAGCGGGTCGTCGAAGCCGACCGCGATCTCGGCGGGAAGCTCGGTCTCCTGCGCCCGCTTGACCGCGATCAGCGGCCGGCCGGCATCCTCGGCGAGGTCGGCATCGGCAAAGGAAGACGTCGCCGGCCGCCCGCGGCGGACGAAGCGGACCGTGTCGGTCGCCTCGAACGCCTCGAAGAGGAGGAGTGCGGCGAGCGGCTCCAGCGCCTGCCGGGCGGAGACAATGTCGTCGATCAGATAGCCGTCGACCGCGCCGTCGAGTTCCTCGACCACCGCGCCGGCGATCCCGTAATCCGCCAGGATCTCCGCGACGAGATCCGAGGCCGGTGCCGAGCCGAGCCGGCCGGTCAGCCAGTGCCCGGTCTCCCAGTTCGCCCCGTCCGACCACACGTCAATGAGATAGGGAAACGCCGGATAGGGTCGCGCGTCCCAGGTCCACAGGTGCGTCATGTCTAGGTCGACCATCCGGCCGCTGTAGCCGGAGGCGCTCGGATTGCTGCCGCTCACATAATCGGGGTCGTTCGAGTCGAAGAAGGCGAGCACCGCCTCCAGGAAGCGCCGCTGCACCAGGTCGTCGCGCACCCCGGTCGAGTAGTAGGGGATGGCGCTTGCGGAGGACTTCGGGTCGGGAAAGACGTTCGGCTGGTTGGCGCCCTTGTCGACCGCCGGACAGCCGACTTCGGTGAACCAGAACGGCTTCGACTCCGGCACCCAGGCGGTCGGGCTCCCCGATTCGATCCCGCCCGGCCGGTCGTAGTGCTGGTGCTGCCACCAACCCTTGAGGTCCTTGTAGCGGTAGACCCACGGCTTGCCATAGGCGCCGTCGGTGATCGGCGTCCGCGTCTGGGCGTCGCGGTCGGCGGCGCTGGCGTAGTACCAGTCGAAGCCTTCGCCGCCGGCGACATTGGAGCGGAGATAAGCGGCGTTTCTCCCCGAGTCCCAGTCGGCCGCATCGAGGTGGTCGCTGCCGTCCCGCCAGTCGGCAAGCGGCATGTAGTTGTCGATGGCGACCGCATCGATGTCGGCGCTCGCCCACAGCGGATCGAGATGGAAGTGGACGTCGCCGGAGCCGTCGGCCGGCTGATGGCCGAAATACTCGCTCCAGTCGGCGCCGTAGGAGAGCTTGACCGAAGGCACCGAGGACGGCGCGTACGTCGGCGGCGAGGTCGACCAGGGCATCGACGAAGGGATAGGTGGACGCGCCGCGACCGCAGCGTCGTCAGGCCGCGCAGTTCCGAGCCGATCAGGAAGGCGTCGACCCCGCCCGCCGCTTTGCAGAGATGCGCGTAGTGGAGGATCATGCCGGCGGAACGACCACTCGCTTGGCCCGAAATAGACGCACCAGGTCGCCGGCTTGCAGGAAATCCTCCGGCGCAGCCGTGCCGACAAACGCGGCGATCTCGTCCGCTGCGGCCGCCGTCTTGTCCGGCGAGCCGGGCTCGCCCGGCGCCGATCGAGGCGGTGATGCTGCCCCGCCACGGATAGGCCGCCTGCTCGGCTCCGCCATAGGGATCGCTGAGGCCGTTCCCCGCCGGAATGTCCATCATGATGAAGGGATAGAGCGTCACCTTGAGGCCACGGTCGCTGAGGTCGCGGATGGCCGCAATCACCGACGCATCGCTCGGCGTGCCGCCGAAGGCCGGCTTGCCGTCGTACTGGCTGACCAGCGGCGCGGTGCCGCGAGAGAGCCCGCCGGCCAGCCAGGGTTCGGGTCGTATCGATGTTGTGCGTGGTCACGGCGGGCTGGAGGCTGCAGTGGTCGGCGCGAAGATCGTCGCCGAACCAGGCCACGACGAGCGCCACGCTTTCGAGGTTGGGGCAGACCGCCTGCAGCTCGTCGACCGATGCCTCCCAGTCGGTGCGGCGCCCGATCCGTGTGGCGGATCAGCGACTCCTTGTTGCCGGGACTCTGATCTCCTTCACCGGCGTCGGCGAGTACTCGTACTCGGTGGCGCCGGGGATCATCGTCACCGCCCGGACCTTTTCCTCCAGCTTCCCGACGGCGCGGACGACCTCGAAGGAGAACAGCGGAATGCGGTTGCCGAAGTCCTCGAGCGGCAGCCGCTCGAAGACGATATAGGCGGTGTCCGCGGTAGGCCGGCGTGTCGCCCGGGCTCTGCTTGGCCTCGATCAGGCTGTCGCGATCCTGGCCGGTCGAGCCGGTGTAGATGCGGTAGGTCGCGGCGGCCATGTTGAACGGCTGGCCGTCGGCCCACACCCGCCCGATGCGGTCGATCGGACCTTCGCGAGAGCCCGATCGCGAAGTTGCCGTAGTAGCTGTAGCGCTTGACCGTCGTGCCGCTCGATCCGCCCTTGCCGCCCTGCTTCTCCTTGGAGACCTCTTCCTCGAAGCGGGTCGCCCAGATGATCTGGCCGGCGATCCGCACCCGGCCGTAGACGCGCGGCATCGGGGCGCCCTCGCGCGAGGTCTGGATGTCGAGGTCGGCGAGGCGCGCCGGTCTTGACCGTCTGGTGTTCGGCGAACAGCGACTGGTCGATCGCATAGCCCGCGATCGCGCCGACCGCCCGGCCGATCGCCACGCCGACCGGGCCGAACAGCCCGCCGACCACCGCGCCGGCTGCCGAAAGAACGAGGGTCGCCACTAGTCGCTCACTCCCGGAAACGAAAACGCGAAGGCCGCCCGCCGCCGCCACCAGGGCGTCAGCGCGGCGGTCGCCACCACCGCGCCCTGCTGGGCGTGGACCATGCGGTCGGCCGCGACGAGGATCGCCGCGTGCTTGGCCGGCAGGTTGTCCCGCCAGCGAAAGAGGATCACGTCGCCCGCCCCGGCTTCACCGACGCGGACGGCCGTCAGGTGACGCGCCGCGGTCCCGGCGAAGGTCTCGGCGCCGCTCGCCTCCGCCCAGTCCGGCGTGTAGGCGATCATCGGTTCCGGCTCCGTGCCGTAGAATGCCCGCCAGACGCCGCGGACGAGACCGAGGCAGTCGCAGGCGACGCCCTTCAGCGACGCCTGGTGCCGGTACGGCGTGCCGATCCAGCTCCGTACCTCGGCGACGATCGCCGCGCGGAGTCATCGTGCTTCGAGGCGCGCTTCGCGCGCACCTCAGCATGAGGACGTTTGTTCATTGGACCCCCCCGAGGAGGCTCGGGCGGAGCCGACTCGAAGGACGCAGTGGCGGATTGGTCACGGCCAAAATTCGTATCGTCAGCATCCGCCACGGGATGGGAGGCGCGCTCCCACTCGGCCTCACGGCACCACCGGCTTGCCGTTGTTCTCATCGCCGGCGTGCACGTAGGACAGGGCGAAATCGTTCCCCGGCATGTGGGGAAAGCCACGGAAGTTGATGGTGTTGTCGAACTTCTGGAGACAGGTCTCGAAGCGCTTGTCGCAGCCGGCCTGGATGGTGAAGGCATCGCCGACTTCGATGGCGAAATACATCGGCTGCCACAGCTCGACCGTCACGCTCTGCCTGTTTGCGGTGGCTGCGCACCTCCGCCCCGCGGCCGGCATTGGCGCCGCTCGTCCAGGTGAACCGGCCGCGATCGAACCAGCCGGCATCGAAGCCGCCGAGACCGCTCGCGGTGAACTGGCGGCGATCGCCGACGGCGGTCACCGCGCCGGTCGCCTTGAAGGCGGGATCGTCGAGGTCGACGCCGCAGCGCGCGTCGCCGACATCGGCGTCGCAGGCCGGGCGAAAGGCGCGCCCCTTCGTCTCGTCGAGGCTTGCCGCCAGTCCGCGCACCTCGGCGCGGAACGCGCCGTCCTCGCGGGTCACCTCGCCGATGTGGCCGACGCGGAGCAATTGTCGTTCCGACGGCGTCGACCAGTTGACCAGGTAGATCCTGACCTCCGCGTTGTCGTAGCGGCCGGAGGCGAGATCGTCGGCGTCGAGGCGGTCCGACGACAGCGCCCCCGACACCTCCATGCCGCCGACCGCGAAGCCGGTGGCGCTCACGTCCTCGCTGGCGTCAAAGCCCGAGGTCGGCTCGTAGTCGTCACCGCCGAAGGAGAGCGTCCGGTCGTGGTCGGTGAAGCCGAGCACGACCCCGTCGCTCCGCGTCACGCGCCAGCACCGGCAGAGCGTCGTCACGCCGCCGGCGATATGCGCGGCGAGGTCCGGATCGATCTCTCTCATGGTCTTTTCTCCGCCGGCCTACAGCCGGATCTCCACCAGAGGGATCGCCGGAATTTCCCCAGCGGCGAAGCTGGTGAGGTTGATGTCGAGGCGGTCGGTGTCGAAGCGCACCGGCACGTCGAACTCGAAGCCTGCCGTCACCGCCGCCCCGGCGCCCGGGACCGAGGCGGCCTCGAAAGTGACTACCCCAGTCGTCACGTCGCAGGTCCAGTCGGCGATCTCAGTCAGCTCGACTCCATCGACCGCCACCCGCACCGTGCCCGACACCGGCTTCCTGATCGCCCGACTGTAGGGCGCGTGGAGGAGGCCGTAGCCCTTGACGAGCTGGAACGCATCCGTCGCGCCGTCGCCGGTGCCGATTGCCTGGTCGGTCGGTGTCACCGGTGTCCCCGGCGTGGCAGAGTTGAAGTCGATCCGGTCGCGCCAGCGGAACCCGTAGAGACGCCCGCGGCGCTCCTCGAAGAAAGCGATGACGGCGTGAAGATCGTCGATCGAGCGGACGCCGTAGCCGGCATTGTAGCGCCGGCGCGAATCGGCCCAGCGGCTGTTCCGTTCCTCCTCGCCGGAGCCCAGCGTCACCACCTCGGTCAGCCGCTCGGGCCCGCCGGCCGAGCCGAAGGCGATCGCGGTCGGAAAGCGGATCTCGTGGAAGGCCGCCAGCGCCGGCATGTCAAAGCCCTCTCCGCCCACGGCCGACGGCGCGGGCGAGCATCGCGGTCACCTGCGCCTCGGACTTGCGGAAACTGTCAGCGTCGGGCGTCGTCACGTTGACTGTCACCACCACCGGCCGGGTCGCTTCGCTGGCGACACCGAGGCGGCCGTCGCTGCCGCGAGCGAGCGGCAGCACCGCCTCGGGTCCCGCCTCCCCCGCCAGTCCCAGCCCGCGCGCCAGCGGGAAGACCGTCGGGGTCGCTATGATCCCGCCGCGAGCGAAAGGCTTCAGCCGTCCGCCCGCAATGATCCCGCCGTCGGCGAGGCCAAGCCCGGCAAAGGCGGCGTTGATGGCGCCGCCGATGATGTTGCTGAGCGGCTGCACGGCCCGGTCGAAGGCGATGCCCGCGAGCTTCAGGGCGAGCGCATTCAAGACGCTCTCGAAGCTCCGGCCGCCGGCGACCGCCGACCTGAACGCACCGGTGATGGCGGTCGAGAAGGTCGAGGCCTGCCGGCTCAGGTCGGTCAGGCTGTCGAGGAACGGCCGGGTGTTTGCCTTGACGTCAATCGTCAGCTCGTCGATCGGTGTCGGCATCGCTTCGGTCCCTTCTGTCGGGGTATCGCGTCATCAATGTCTCAAGCGTGGCGCGGTCGGGCGGCTCCCGCGCCGTGCCGAACGCGCCCTCGACGGCTGCCGCCAGTTCGCGCGGCGTCATCGCCCAGAAGTCCCGGCTCGACAGGCCGAGCCGGCCGAAGCCGACCGCCATCACCTGCTGCCAGGGAAAACGGTCTCTGTCGCCGGGGGTCACGTGCTTCTCCCTTCCACCGCTCGTCCCTGAGCGCCGGTCCCCTCTATGTCCCCTCCCCGCCCCCGAACGTCGCGGCGAGCAGCTCGGCAACGATTCCCACGAAGCCGGCGGCGCCGTCCTCGGCCTTCATCCGCGCCACCGCCGCGTCGTCGACGTCGTGGCCGGCACCGCGCAGCCCCGCGCCGATCACCCGGATCGCATCGCCGGCCGAGAGCCTGCCTGCCTCGAAGCGGCGTGCCAGCGCCATCAGGTCGAGGGCGCCGAGCGCCGCTTCGAGCTCGGCGAGCGCCCCGAGCGTCAGGCACAGCGTCCAGCTCCTGCCGTCGAGGACCGCCTCCACCTCGCCGCGCTGCCGGTTCACCATGGTCAGGCCGCCGTGAAGGCGATGGCGCCGGCCGATTCCAGCGAAAGGTCGTAGGCGAGCTCGCCGTTGTGCTCGCCGGAATATTCGAGCGCCGTCACCTGGAACGGTCCTTCCAGCGTGCCGAAGTCGGGCACGATCACTTGCCAGTCGACGGATCGTCCCGTCGAAGAAGGTCTGGCGGACCGTCTCATCGGTGCTGGCATCCTTGAAGATGCCGGAGCCGGACACCGCGGCGCGCTTGACGCCGGCGCCTTCGAGAAGCTCGCGCCAGCGGCCGCTCGAACTCGGCGTCGGTCACGTCGACGCTCTCGGCGTTGAAGGCGATCTGCCGCGAGCGCAGTCCGGCGACGGTGGTGAAGCCGCCGGCGCCGGTCGGCGTCGATCTTGAGGAGGAGGATCCTTCCCCTTCTGGGCAACCATGGTCCGTTCCTTTCCTGGGTTCCCGTAGGGCTAGTGGTCGGGTGCCACTACGCGGTCACCTCCGTCACCGCGCGGAACCGCATCACCCCGTGCCAGGTGATGCCGTCCGGGTCGCGGCCGGCGTCGGCGGTCTCGAAGCGAAGATTGATCAACGCATGCCCGTCGAGCATCAGCGCGGCGTCGTGGAGCACGGCTTCGACCGCCTCCATCACGGCGAGGCATTCGCTCTTGCCGCGCTCGCGCGACCAGACGTGGAGCGTCAGGCGGTGCTCCGCGCCAGTCTCGGTGCCGGTGCTCCAGTCGAGGATCGCGCGCCGCGCCGAAGCTCGCATAGGGATAGGCCGGGTCGCGCGGCGACGCGTCGTAGATGCGGTCGCCGATCAGTGCGTCGACGCCGCTATCGGCGACGAGCGCGGCGAAGACCGCCTTCTGCAGGGCGAGTGAAGGATGGGTCATCGTCGTTCCGCCTCAGCGGTCCGTCTCGGCATCGATCGCCGGCCCGATGACCGGGCTCGGCGCACGATCGACCCCGCCGAACTCGCGGGCGAAGAGGCCCGGTCCCGACACGGCGACGACGTAGTCGCCGTCCCCGCGCCGGCTCGCTTGGGCCGCCACCCCGCCCGTCTCGGCGATCCGCGCTGCGAGCGCCTCGGCCTTCGCCCTGACGGCGCCGTCGATGGCGGGTCGCCTGCCGATCCGCTTGAGGGTCCGGATCAGATCGCCCCGCGTCAGGTCGAGCGCTCTCATGGCCTTTCCTCCTCCGCCTTGGCAACGATCGTGCGGGTTGTCTCGGCGGGATCGAACACCGCCAGCAGCCGGAAGATGCGGCCGCGATAGACGATCCGCATGCCGCCGGCGATATCCTCGCGATATCGCATGGTGATCAGGTGGGTCACCACGCCCGACAGGTGGCCGGCGACGATCCGCTCGGCCGCACTGGCCGGCTCGATCCGCGCCCACACGCGTCGCCAGCGTGTCCCAGGCGACCGTTTCGCCGCCGGCCCCGTCGGCGGATGCCGCCGCCGACTTCGACGACGACGCGGTGTTGCAACCGCCCCGGATCGTACCGATACGGCAGTCACAGCGACAAGAGCCGGTAGGGCGCGACCAGCGCCTCGAAGCCGAGCGGCGCCACCAGCCGGCCAAGTCATGCCCGACCGCGCCGCGATGCTCATACCAGTGCGCCACCAGCATCAGCACCGCGTGGCGGAGTGGGGCCGGCACGTCCACTGACGAGGCGCCATAGCCGGCGGTCACGTCGATCTCGATGCCGTTCACCGCGCGGCCGACCGGCATCGGCGCGGTCGCTGCCAGCACCAGCCGGGCCGGCACGGCGACGACGTCCGCCTCGTAGTCGTCGGGGTCGACCGACCTGCGGCGTACCATCGGCGTCGTAAACGGTGACAGTGTCGACCGACGATCAGCGGCGCCACCGGCAGTGGTGACGATCCGCTTCGCGGCCAGCGTCGAGATAGACCCGCCAGCTCTGCTCGATCAGCACCCGCCTGGTGACCGCCTCGACGTGGACGCGGGCCGAGACGATCGCCGCGATCAACAGCGCGTCCTCATCGTCGGTGTCGACGCGGAGATGCGCCTTGACGTCGGCGAGCGAAACCGGCTCCAGCGCCGGCCCGGTGATCAGGGCTGCGGTCATGGCAAGTCTGCCATTCGAGAGGGAAAGGAGTGGGAGGAAAGCAGGCGCTAAACGTACTGCTCCGCCCACTGACGATTGCCGTTTGCCGCGAAGCAGGCGGCCCCGCGAGCGAAGCGGGACCGCCCTATCGACACGTCCTGGGAGGGACGCGGGGGGCTCAGGCCGTGCCGAATTTGAGGAGCTTGATGGCGTCGAAGTCCTGGACGCCGCCGCCGACCCGCTTGGTGGTGTAGAAGAGCACGTAGGGCTTGGCGGAATAGGGATCGCGGAGCACCCGCACCCCGACGCCGGTCGACCACCAGGTAGCCGCGGCGAAAGTCGCCGAAGGCGATGGCGAAGGTGTCGGCGCCGATGTCCGGCATGTCCTCGGATTCGGCGATCGGGAAGTTCATCAGCGTCGACGGGCCGCCGGCCGACGTCGCCCGGCTGCCAGATATAGTTGCCGTCGGCGTCCTTCAGCTTGCGCACCGCCCCTTGCGTCGTGCAATTCATGACGAAGTGGGCGTTCTGCCGGTAGCCGGACTTCAGCGCGTAGACGAGGTCGATCAGGTCGTCGACCGGATCGGAGGCGGCGAAGGCGCCGGAGACGCCGGTCACCAGGTAGCCGATCTTCGTCCACGCCCAAGCGGCTTCCGCCACCGTGGTGTAGGCGAGGAAGCCGGTCGGCTTCTTGTCGCCGTCGCCGGTGACGAAGGCCGTGCCTTCCTGGGTGGCGAAGGCGGTCTCCACCTCGTCGGCGATCCATGCGTCGATGTCGACGGCGGCGTCGTCGAGGAGCGTCGCGGTTGCCGCCGGCATGGCGTAGAGCTCCATCGCCGGGAACTCGAGCTCGGCCAGCGTCGGCGCGGTGGTCTCGGTGCGGGAGTCGGTCTCGCCGACCCAGCCGGTGGCGGCCCCAGTGATGGCGAACGGTTTCTTGTAGACGTTGGACGACACCTGGCGGAGCCCGGCGATCGCCCGGATCGGCGAGACGCTCGCCAGCCGGCGGCCGATCTCGCGCTCGGTCTCTTCCGGCACCAGGTAGCCGCCGTCGGAACCGACCGCCAGCGACTTCCGCTCGTACTTCCTGAGCGATCTCCTCGTCGCCGGTCCGCACATAGGCCTCGACGGCGGCCTTGTGCTCGGGCGAGGCGATTGCCCGCGCCCCGTCGAGGCCGAGCGGCGGCCGCCGCCCTTTGAGGACGAGTTGGTCGAAGGCCCGCTTCTGCTCGTCGAGCGCCCGGTTGATGCGGTCGACCTTGTCGACCGTCACCACGTCGGCGGTGAGCTTCTGCTCGAGCTGGCCGAGGCGGTCATCGTTACCGTCCTTGAAGGCCTCGAAGGTACGGCGGAAGGCGTCGAACGCCTGGGCAAGCTCGGCATCGCCGGACTTCACCTCCGGCGCCGGTTCGGGGGCATGGGTCATGTGGTTCGTCCTTTGCTGTGGATGGTCATGTCTGCATTGCTGCGGCGGTGGGCTGGCCGACATCCGCGGAAGATTCGCAGGGTCCCCAACCCTCCCTGCCATCCCCGGCGAGCGCCGCTTCCTCGCCCTTCATCCGCGGCGAGCGCCGCTTGCTTCCCTGTCATCCCCGGCGAGCGCCGAAGGCGCGAGGGGAGGGGAACCAGTAGACACCGTCGGTGCAGAACCAGGCGAGCCGCCGTTTACTGGATGCCCGACCAGATCGGGCATGACAGGCTCGTGTTTCCGAGGCGAGACATCGGGCGGGACGCGCTACTCGAACGGAAGGAGGCGGAGGACCCTTCGCAACCGCCGCTCCCTTTCCGGAGGAGTCGCCCTCGCCGAGCAGTTCTCCGGTCAAGCCGGAGGACGACAGTGGTGAGAGTGGAGCCGAAACGAAAACGGCCGGGCAGGAACCCGGCCGTGTCCCGAAACCAATCTCGCCGGAGCATCCGGCGTTGTCGCCCGCACCTCTTTGACGATAGCCCGATCATGCCAGAGCAGCGTTACGCTGTCAAGGAATATATTCCTGCGTATTGTGCTGCTCGACGGCCGTCAAAGATACCGCCCGTAGGTTCGGATATCCGCCTCGATCTCGGCCTCGAGTTCCGGGTATGCGGCGATGGCCTTGTTGAGCAAGGCAACATGAATGCCATCGATGGCGGCGGCGATGCCTTTAGCATACTCCCTATACTCGTCGGGCTCGCATGCCTCTTTCAGAATGCCGAGAACAGCTTCGAGCTCGCGTCCGCTGCGAAAGGCGACGCGAACGAGATGTCGCGCAAGCTCCTTGTTCATTCCGCTCACCTCTCCAGACACGCGTTCATGCATTTATGAAAGTCAAACTCGTTGAAGTCAGCTCCCGGCTCCTTCTTGAACCTCTCAAGAAGAGGATAGCAGAGGTCGAGGCATCGCTCGTACGCATCAGACCGCGCAGCGAGCTTCAGCTTCCGCGCAATGGCAAGAATCTCGGTGACCGTCTTGGCTGAGCAATGCGT
>CAVQBS010000018.1:0-43124 GCA_963710805.1 uncultured Alphaproteobacteria bacterium
GTGCCTAGTAAACGCCGAATCCAGGAAGTTGCCGGTGTAGAACTGGATCCCGGGTTCGGTGGTGTACACGTCGAGCGTGCGCCCGGTGGTCGGTTCGACGACGCGCGCCGCGTGCACGAGACCGGTGGAATCCTTGCGGTTGAGCACGAAGTTGTGGTCGTAGCCCCGCGCGAGCGCGAGCTGCTCGTCGTCGTCGTGGATGTGGCGCGCCGATGGCGGTCGGGGCGCGGAAGTCGAACGGCGTGCCGGCGACCGCCTCGATCTCGCCCGTGGGAATCATCGTCGAGTCGATGGGCGTGATCGATTCGGCGTCGATCGTCATGAGCTGACCCACGAGTCGCCGGACCCGTCCCCGCCAGGTTGAAGTAGGCTGTGTTGTCAGGTTGATGACCGTCGGCTTGTCGGTGGTCGCCGCGTAGTCGATCCTGAACTCGTTGGTGTTGGTCAACGTATAGGTGACGTGGACCTGTGAGGTGCCAGGATAGCCCTCTTCGCCGTCCTTGCTCACATAGGGTGAGTTCGGCGGCGGCTCGATCCGGCGCCGGCTGTGCACCGGCTTGGACTGCCCAGACCTTGCTTGTCGAAGCCCTTGTCGCCGCCGTGCAGGTGAATTCGGCTCCGTCATGGCGGGGAGCTTGTACTCGACGCCGTCCAGGGTGAATTTCGCACCGCCGATGCGGTTGGCATAGCGGCCGATGATGGCGCCGAAATAGGGGACTCTTGGTCTCGTAGTCGGCGAGGTTGTTGAAGCCGAGCACGGCATCACCGTTCTGCCCGCTCCGGTCCGGCACGTCCATTTCCGTGATGATGCCGCCATAGGAGAGGAACTTGACGATCATCCCGTTGTCGTTCTTCATCGTGTAGATGTCGACCTGCTCTCCGTCCTTGGTCGTACCGTAGGATGCTTTCTCGACAGAACCGGCGACGGCACCTGACGCGCTGAGCGCGAACGAAGCTGCGCCAAACACTGCAAGAACAAGTGACCGCCCCGCTGCACGACGCCGGACGTGATCACGCCTTTGATTGTGATTGAGACTGTGAGTATGCATTGGAAGGAGCCTCCCTGTTTTCACGAGTGCTCCCCGCCCTACCCCAATCGCATACGGCTAATGAGCGCGAGCGGCATTGATGCAAATTAGCAAGCCCGCAACTTTGGCTGAGCTCTGCATTTGACCAAAGCCTCGACCGTGCTTTTCACTGACTGGAACGAGGCACTGGCACCTCAGGCGCGGCGAGACTGGAGTTGACCGCGAAATCGCAAGCCCCAACGCTCCAACGTTGGCCGGCGGCATCCTGATGACCTTGCAGCGCTGCTCGGCGGCACGCTCGGCTTGGCGGTCTGTGGCGCCCTCCTGGTGTCCGGTAGCAACTTCTTCGACGTATTCCTCGCGCCGGCTTGCCTGACGCTGGCCGTGCTGGCATTGACATGGCGCTACGTTGCGCCGGAAGCGCGGGCCGCCCGCAAGGGCGGCGGCATCCCGGTACCCGCCATACGAGGATGACACCCATGACCAGAACCGTTCTCTGCTACGGCGATTCCAACACCTTGGGGGCGGCTACCGTCGCCCGGCCCGACGAGCGCTACGGGCCGGAAGAGCGGTGGCCGGGCGTGCTCCGCGCCAGCTCGGGTCGGACTGGCTGGTGATCGAGGAGGGGCTCAACGGCCGCACCACCGTCAGCGACGATCCGATCGAGGGCGCCGAGCGAACGGCAAGACCTATCTGCTGCCCTGCCTGCTCACCCACCGCCCGCTCGACGTCGTCGTCATCATGCTCGGCACCAACGACCTCAAGGCGCGGTTCAACAAGTCGCCTGGGAGATCGCCGCCGGCATGGGCGTGCTGGTCGACATGGTCAAGACGTCGGCGGTCGGCCGGAACGGCGGCATGCCGCGAAATCCTCGTCGTCTCGCCGCCGCCGACCCGCGACAACATCCCGCTCCACGCGGAGATGTTCATCGGCGCCCAGGAGAAGTCCAAGCACCTCGCCGGCTTCTACCGCGCCATGGCGGAGGAGCGTGGCGTCGATTTCCTCGATGCTGGCAAGGTCATCGAGTTCGAGCCTCCACGACGGCTTCCACCTCGACCCCGAGTGCCACGCCGCGCTTGGCAAGGCGGTCGCCGCCACCATCGATACCTTCCATATCGGCGACGTCTGACCAGTAACCGCCGCCCTCCTGTCACATCCCCATATCCGGCTTCACGAAGCAGTAGATCTTGCGGTAATGGGTGGCGCAGACATAGGCGTCGCCGTCGATCGAGCGGGTGTTATTGAGCACCGCCTGTGGCGGGATCGGTGTCCACTCGCCGACGACGATTGCCCACCACTGGCCGTCATGCCAGTCGGCGACGGTCCGCGTGCAGTCGGAGAGCGAGCAGCACGGCGCCTGGGTGCCCGGCTGCAGGAGGCCGTCGAACCATTTGGCCCGATCTTCCGACTTGTCGGCCATGGCCGATGCAGCGCGGACGCTGGCCGCGACCGCCAAAACAGCAACAAGGGCGAGAGTTCGGCTCATGCTTCCTCAGGCGCCGCCGAGCATACGAGGATATAGGAGCCGGACCGCATCTTCGACATCGACGCACTACAGCTCTGTCAGTCGCGCGCGAGGTCGGCGAGCAGGTTGGCCGCGACCGTCAGGCGCGACAGGGTCATCTCCTCCGCCTCGATCATGCCGCCGACGATGTCGCGGCCCCGCTCGACCGCGGCGCGATGGGCCTCCCGCCACGCCTCGATGCTGCCCGCCCTGATCACCGCGATGGCGATCTCGCGATGCGCCGCCTTGATCGTCTCCAGCGCCCGGTCGCGGGCGAGGCCGTCATAATAGTCGTTCACCGGAATGGTCATGGCGAGGCGCGTCGCCCCGGCGATTTCGGAACCGCTCGCCGATCGCATAGAAGACCGCTGCCGCTTTCTCCAGCGGTTCGCCGGTCGCTTCGGCGACAAGGTGGATGTCGGTGGCGTCGGCGAGCACCGGCAAGTGCGCGATCGACCGGGCGAGCCTGTCCGGCACCCCGGCCGCCCGGTACCGGTCGACTGCCTCGCTCACCCGGCCGGCAAGCTGTTCGGGCAGCAACCGGTCGAGCATGCCGTCGATGGCCGCCACCGAGCGCCCGTAGCCGTCCGCGATCGGCCCGATGCCGCTATCGAAGACAACGTTCCGCAGGAACCAGATGCTCTTGCCGATGGTGAGGTTCTGGATCGCCTGGTAGAGCTCGATCTGGGTCGCCCCGGTCACCGTGTTGTCGAGCGCGTCGATGGCCTCGCCGAGATCGCGGAGCCCGAAGGACTCGACGCACGGTCATGAAGGCGCGGGCGATATCGACCGGCGCAGCGCCGGTGCGGTCGCCGACCAGGATGACATAGGTCGGTCCGCCATGATTGATCATCGCGTTCGCCACCATCGTCGCGATGATCTCGGCGCGGAGCCGATGAGCTCTCGATCGCCTCGGGGTGGGCTGCCTGCATTTTCGACGGGAAATAGCGAAACAGCTCGTCGTCGAGCGTGGTGTCGTCGGCGACTTTGCCGTCGAGCAGCGCGTCGAAGAGAACGATCTTGGCATAGGCCAGAAGCACCGCGATCTCCGGCCGGGTCAGCGGCTTGCCCGCCGCCTGCGCGCTCGGCCATCGCCGCCTCGTCGGGCAGCGATCTCGACCGTCGCGGTCGAGCAATGCCGCGCCGCTCGAGGTCCTGCATCAGCCGCCGCTGGTAGCCGAAATATTCGAAGCCGCGGCTCTCGGCGAGCGAGATGGCCAGCGTCTGCAGGTAGTTGTTGCGCAAGCACCAGCGCCGCCACCTCGTCGGTCATGGCGGCGAGCAGGCGGTCGCGCCGCTTCCGGTCGAGCCGCCCGTCGCGCATGGCCCGGCCGAGCGCGATCTTGATGTTGACCTCGACGTCGGAGGTGTTGACCCCGGCCGAATTGTCGATCGCGTCGGAATTGCAGCGGCCGCCGGCGAGGCCGTATTCGATCCGCGCCGTCTGGGTCATGCCGAGATTGGCGCCCTCGCCGATCACCTTGGCCCGCAGCTCGGCCGCCGGTGATGCGGATCGCGTCATTGGCGCGGTCGCCGACCTTCTCCGGCCCCTCGTCCGCTGCCGCGCACGAAGGTGCCGATGCCGCCGAACCAGAGAAGGTCGGCGCGCGCCTTGAGGATGGCGCGGATGATCTCGTTGCGGCGTCGCCCTGTCGCGCGGCGAGGCCGAGCAGCGCGCTGCATCTCGGCGCTGAGCGGGATCGACTTCTCCCGCGCGAGAACACGCCGCCGCCGGGCGAGATCGTGTCGCGGTCATAGTCCTGCCAGCTCGACCGCGGCAGCGCGAACAGCCGCTGGCGTTCGGCGAAGCTCGCCGCCGGATCGGGATCGGGATCGATGAAGATGTCGCGATGGTCGAAGGCGGCGACCAGCCGCGTCTGCGTCGACAGCAGCATGCCGTTGCCGAACACGTCGCCCGACATGTCGCCGACGCCGACGACGGTGAACGGCGTCGTCTGGATGTCGATGTCCATCTCGCGGAAGTGGCGCTTGACCGCCTCCCAGGCGCCGCGCGCGGTGATGCCCATCTTCTTGTGGTCGTAGCCGTGCGAGCCGCCGCAGGCGAAGGCGTCGCCGAGCCAGAAGTCGTGCTCCTCGGCGATGGCGTTGGCGGTGTCGGAGAAGGTCGCCGTGCCCTTGTCGGCGGCGACGACGAGATAGGGATCGTCGCCGTCGTGGCGCACCACCTCCGCCGGCGGCACCGCGTCGTCGCCGTCGAGATTGTCGGTGATGTCGAGCAGGCTGGAGATGAAGACGCGATAGGCGGCGCTTGCCTTCCGCGAAGATCGCCGCGCGGTCGCCGGCGGCGGGCAGCTGCTTCGGCACGAAGCCGCCCTTGGCGCCGACCGGCACGATGACCGCGTTCTTGACCTGCTGCGCCTTGACGAGGCCGAGCACCTCGGTGCGGAAATCGTGCGGCCGGTCGGACCAGCGGATGCCGCCGCGCGCCACCTTGCCGAAGCGCAGATGGACGCCTTCGACCCGCGGGCTGTAGACGAAGATCTCGCGGAACGGCCGCGGCGCCGGCAGCTCCTCGACCCGCGCCGAATCGAGCTTGAAGGCAATCTCCGGCATGCGGCTCGCCGGCCGCGTCGCGCTGGAAGAAATTGGTCCGCAGCGTCGCCTCGATGACGTTGAGGAAGCGGCGGATGATGCGGTCCTCGTCGAGGCTGTCGACCTCCTCCAGCGCCGCCTCGATGCGCGCCGACCTGGCGGCGGGCTCGGCGCTCGTCGGCGTTCTCGGGATCGAAACGGGCATGGAACAGCGCCACCAGCGCCGCGGCGATTCCGGCATGCCGGTTGAGCGTCTCCCACATGTAGTGCTGGGTAGCGGCGTCCCGGCCTGCCGGATGTAGCGCGACACGGCGCTCAGGATCGTCACGTCGCGCCAGGCGAGGCCGCCATTCACGACGAGCGCGTTGTAGCCGTCATCGGCGGTGCGCCCGTACCACACCGCCATGAAGCAGTCGATCAGCGGACCGGCCGCCTTGTCGAGCACCACCGGATTTCCGTCGGCGCGCTCGAGCGCCATCTCATGGACGTAGATCTCGGGATGCTTGCCGAACGGCGCGACCTCGAAGGTCTGCTCGTCGATGACCCTGAGCCCCATGTTCTCGAGCATCGGCACCCGCGTCGACAGCGCGATCGGCTCCCCGAAATGGATCAGTTTCAGCGCCACCGCGTGCGGCGGCGTCCAGCTGTCGCGATGGAAGCTGCCGGCGAGCGGGCGTTCGGCGGTGAGCCGGGCGAAGGTCTCGATGTCGCGAACGGCCCCTTCCGGCGACGTCGCATGCCGATAGCCGACCGGAAAGGCGTCGCGGTAGTGGTTGGCGAGCACCTCGGCTCGGCTCGGCCCGAAGCGACGGCGGATCGCCTTCTCCAGCGCGTCCGGCCACCGCTCGACGATCCGGGCGACCGCTGCTTCCAGCGTCGCCTGGCCGGGGTCCGGGGTCTCGCCGCCGGAGCGGCCGATGATGAAGTGGACGCGGGCCAGCGTCCCTTCGGGGAAGGTCGGATAGTAGGCCGAGACGCGCCCGTCAAAGACCTCGGCGAGGTAGGCGCCGATCCGCTGGCGGACGTCGCTGTCGTAGCGGTCGCGCGGAACGAAGACGAGGACCGAGACGAAGCGGTCGAACTTGTCGCGGCGTGCCAGAACGCGCACCCGCGGCCGGTCGTCGAGCGCCATGATCGTCATGACGAAGGAGAACAGGGTCTCCTCGTCGACCTGGAACAGTTCGTCGCGCGGATAGGATTTCCAGGACGTTGACCAGCGCCTTGCCGGAATGGCTGTCGGGGCTGAATCCGGCGCGGCGGATGATCCCCTCGACCTTCCGGCGCAGAAACGGGATGGTCAGCACCGAGCGAGTATAGGCGGTCGAGGTGAACAGGCCGACGAAGCGCAGCTCGCCGACGAGCTTGCCGTCCGTCCCGTAGCGCTTGACGCCGATATAGTCGGCATAGGCGCGGCGATGGATGCGCGACCTGAGGTTCGACTTGGTGACGATCAGCGGCTCCGGCCGCATCAGGAACTCGCGGATCGCCGGGGTTGTGATCACCCCGTGGCCGCCGCGGCTGAGGACGCGCACGCGCGGGTCGGCGAGGATGCCGAGGCCCTTCTTCTTCTCCCGCCTGAGCGCCCCGCGGCGGGCGCCGCCGGCGTAGGCGTAGTCGCGCACGCCGAGGAAGGTGAAGTTGTTGTCGGCCAGCCATTCGAGGAAGGCGATCGCCTCGGCGATGTCCGCCGTCGGCAGCGGCGGCGGCTCGATCTTGTAGGCGTCGATGATCTCGTAGAGCCGGTCGACCATCGGCCGCCAGTCGCTCACCGCGCCGCGCACCTCGGCAAACAGCGAGCGGAGCCGCCCGTCCAGATGCTCGCGGTTCTTCTTCGGGCGATGCGGGCGAGGTGGATCTGGATCAGGCTCTCGCGGATCGATCCCCGCGCGCCGCCCTCGCGCCCGTGATAGGCGACGAGCCTGCCGGCGCGGTCGCGGTCGACGCTGACGATCGGATGGGCGATCAGCCGTATCTCGACACCGGCCGCCTGAAGCTCCAGCAAGGTGGAGTTGACGAGGAACGGCATGTCGTCGTTGAGGATCTCGACCAGCGTGATTGCGTGGTCGGGGGTCTCGCCCTCGCCTGGCGTCGGATCGGTGATCCGGACGACGGTTTCGCCGGGCTTGCGCACCGCCAGCAATGAATCGGCGGAGCGGACGAAGTCCGCCAGCGCGCGCGCCGGGTAGCGCTCCAGGTCCTCGAGGGCGACGAGGCCGAACAGGTCGCCGGCAAGCGCCGAGAGGCGTTGCTTGTCACCCTCGTCGCTTTCCCCCCGCGACAGCAGCCCGCGGGTGGCGCCGATCAGGCGGGTGCGTTCGGCGTCTCCGAGATCCATGCGTTTCCTCCGGGCGGCAAGCAATCGCCGCCGCCCTTATCCCTGTGCGTCAGCTGCGGGGTTGTAACAAATCCGGCGCTGGCAGGGGATTGTCAGGGCCGCCGCTCGCCCTCGGTGGAGCGGCCGTCCCGTCGCTGGTCGCGGATCGAGCGGGCCGGGCGAAGCCGCCCGACGAAGTTGGCGGCGCCGTGGACCAGCGCCTGGAAGCGGGTCTCCGGCTCGCGCGGCACGACGCCGAAGATGATGGAAAGCTTGGCGACGACCGAGAGCCCGGCAAGCACGGCGAGAACGATCAGGATCGCCTTGCCGATGACTGTGCCGAGCGTCAGCGGATCGACGACGTCCGCCTCCTGGGCGATCGCCGCGCCCGGCGCGGCGATCATGGCGGGAAGAAGGATGATGGCGAAGGATCGGTCGGACATCACCCGTGCCTGATAGCGTCGCCATGTGGCGTCAAAACGGCAGGGAAGGCGCAATCCAGGCTTCGCCAGCTACTTCGGCGCCGCCACCGGCTCGGCGTTCGGCTTGTCCGTGGCACCCAGATAGACCGCCATGATCTTCACCGGCTTGTCCGTCTTGTTGGTGGCGTTATGCGGCCAGTTCATCGCCTCGAGCAGGCTGTCGCCGGCCTTGTAAACCTTGACGCCCTTGTCGCCGTAGTCGACGGAGATCTCGCCCTCGAGGATGTAGACGAAGAGCGGCACCTGATGGGTGTGCCAGCCGGTGTCCTGGCCGGGTGGGATGGTGACGATCGCCGCGGTCACCTTCGGCGTGCCTTGCGGATAGGCGATCTCCTGGCCGATGATCGTCTGGTTGCCCTCGTAGAGCGGCGTCAGCAGGTTCTGGTATTGCTCCGATTCGCCGGCCAGGGCCGGTGCGACGAGCGGCGAAAGGAGAGAGACGGCAAGGGTCGCGGCTCTGGCAATCGTCATCGAGGGCCTCCGTGAGTGAAAAGAGTGCGGGCCTTATGGCACGGTGCGGATGACGGTTCGACCCCTGAGTTGGAGCATCTAGACCAGCGACCGGTGGATCTGCATGACCTCGAAGACGAGGCCGCCCGGCGAGCGGAAGAAGGCGATGCGGCGCTCGCCGAGGGCGGCGCTGATCTCGGTCGGCGGGATCAGCACTTCCGAGCCCTGCGCCGTCAGCTTCTCCATCTCCGCTTCGAGGTCGTCCACCTCGAAGACGGCGTGGGTCAGACCCTCCGGCGGCGGGGCGGGCAGCCGGTCCTCGAACACCGTCTTCGGAGTGAGGAAGAGCCGCGTGCCGCCGAAATCGAGAAGCGCGTATTCGAAGACGCCGTCCGGCGTCGTCAGCTGCTCGTGGAGGCGAAGCGTGGCGCCGAGCCCGACGAAATAGGCGATCTCGGCCGCGACGTCCTTGACCTTCACGCCGATGTTCCAGAGCTGGGCGTCCATTGATCCTCCCTGTCAGGTGCCGATCCGTCCGGCATGGGCGCGAAGTGGGTAATCAGGTTAAGCCCGCTTGACTCTTGTTCCAATCTCCGGAATCAATAGAACAAAACAGGAACATATTCATAGCGGAAGGCCTGAAAAGCCATGCGCGCCAGCGCTTTCATGGCACGGGAGACTTTTACCCGGTTGCGCCGGCGGATCGCCGAGATCGAGGGCCGGCCGTCAGGGATTCCCCTTTCCGATACGGCACTGCTCGAAGGCACTGCCCCTGTCCAGCAGGTTGAATCGCAAGGCGAGGATGTCATCCCTCCCCGGGCCGGGGAGCGGTGGGTGGGATCCGGAGCAGCCGGCACCTCAAAGGGAGCGGAGGGTCACTCCGCTTCCGGACGCCCGGCATTCGGCCCCGCTCATCGCTGCGGCGAAGCGCTGCTGCCTTTCGGCATCCCACCGCTCGACCGCCTGCTCGGCGGCGGTCTTCGCCGCAATGCGCTGCACGAAGTGCGGGCCGCGACGACCCGCGACGCTGCGGCCGCCACCGGCTTCGCCGCCGCGGTGCTCGCCCGCCTCATGACCGAGGACGGGCGTCCGGTGCTGTGGGTGATGGAGGAAGCCGCGATCCGCGAGGGCGGGCTGCCGCACGGTCCGGGGCTCGACCGCTTTGGCCTCGCCGCTGACCGTCTGGTCGTCGTTATCACCCGGCGGTCGGAGGAGGTTCTGTGGGTATTCGAGGAGGGGCTTCGCTGCGCCGGCCTTGCCGCCGTGCTCGCCGAGCTCCGCGGTCATCCCCGTGCCCTCGACCTTACCGCCAGCCGGCGGCTGGCGCTCAGGGCCCGCGACGGCGGCGTCATGGGGCTGCTTCTGCGCCAGGCCGCCTTGGCCGAGCCGGGCACCGCCACCACCCGCTGGCTGGTCGAGCCTGAGCCCGCCGCTACCCTCGGCGATTTTCCCGTCGGCATCGGCCGCCCCATCTGGCGGCTTCACCTCGAACGCAACCGGGCCGGCATGACCGGCCGGTTCGACCTGGAGTGGGATCATGGCACACGGAGCTTCGTCCTCGCCCGCCCCGCTGCCCCGGCGCTACCTCGCCCTCGCGCTTCCGCGCCTTTCGACCGACCGGATCTGGCGGGAGTGTCTGGGACGGTCGTGGCGCACCGCCGGGCGGGCTGAGCCAACATCGGTAAAGGTCGTTCCCCCTCACCCGGATCGATCCGGATCTGGTCCGTCTCGATCCGACCTCTCCCCAGTGGGGAGAGGTGATGATACGGCTGCGTCACGTCCACCACCATTGGGCAACGAGGTCGTAACGGAACAATCTGGGTTCCCTCTCCCCGGTGGGGAGAGGGACAGGGTGAGGGGGAGCCCGCAGGACGATGCGGTCGCTTCCATTTTCGACGCCGACACCCGAAATTCCCCAAAGCCCCCCCTCGTCGTCGTCGCCAAGGTGAAGAGCGCGCTCCGCCTCGTCGCCCTCGACGAGGCCGCCGAGCGGCTCGGCCTCCGCCGTGGCCAGGCACTCGCCGACGCCCGCGCCATGATCCCCGCCCTCGACGCGGTCGACGCCGACACCGCCGCCGACGCGGCGCTCCTGTCCGCCATCGCCGACTGGGCCGAGCGCTACACTCCGCTCGTCGCCCTCGATCCACCCGACGGCCTGATGCTCGACATCACCGGCTGCGCCCATCTCTTCGACGGCGAGGCGGCGCTGGTCGCCGATCTCTCCGCCCGCCTCGCCGGTCAGGGCTTCGCCGCCCGCGCCGCGATTGCCGATACGCCGGGCGCCGCCTTCGCGGCAGCGCGCTTCAGCCCCGTGTCATGGGTGCCGCCGGGCGGAGCGCGGGACGTGCTTGCCGACCTGCCGCTCGCTGCCCTCCGCCTCGACGGCGACACCGTCGCAGCTCTTGACCGGGTCGGCCTCAAGCGGATCGGCCAGATTATCGACGCGCCGCGGGCGCCGCTCGCCGCCCGCTTCGGCGCGCTCCTCATCCGCCGGCTCGACCAGGCGCTCGGGCGGGAGGAGGAGGCGATCGACCCGCGCCGGCCGGTTGCCGCGCTGATCGCCGAGCGCCGCTTCGCCGAGCCGATCGGCCGCGAGGAGGACATTGCCGGCACCATCGCCTCGCTCGCCGCCACCCTTGCCAGCAGCCTTGAGGCGCGGGGCGAGGGGGCGCGCCGCTTCGAGCTCGCCCTCTTCCGGGTCGACGGCGCCGTCGCGCGGCTTGCCGTCGGCACCAGCCGGCCGGTCCGCGCGCCGAAGCTGGTGCTCGGCCTGTTCGCCGAGAAATTCGCCGGCCTCGCCGAGGAGCTCGACGCCGGCTTCGGCTTCGACATGGCGCGGCTGTCGGTGCCGGTCACGGCGCCCGATGCGCCGGCCCAGATCGACCTTTCCGGCGCCGCCGCGGGCGAGGCCGATCTCGGCCAGCTCGTCGACCGCATCGGCGCCCGGCTCGGCCCGGAGCGGGTGAAACGCATCGTCCCCCGCGACAGCCACATCCCCGAGCGCGCCGAGGCACTGGAAGAGATCGATGACGGGCATGGGAGCGGGCATAGCGAAGCGGTTGGAGTCGACCGCGTCGTTCGCAGGGCTCCCCCTCACCCGGATCGACCCGGACTGTGTCCGTCTCGATCCGACCTCTCCCCACCGGGGAGAGGTGACGAACAGGCCTCGTTGGCGTGGAACCGGGACGCTGCGAATTCTGTGAGAATGACGCACGGCGATGCCACGCATTCACCTCTCCCCGGTGGGGAGAGGTCGCGAGCCGGGCGTCAAGCCGGGCGAGCGGGTGAGGGGGCGTCGCGGGTCGGTGAGCCGGACTTTGCCATCACTGCCGCGTGTCTCTCAGTGCCTTTGGATGCGGAGGAGCCCCTCATCGACCGGCCGCTTCGCCTCTTCGCCCGGCCCGAGCCGGTGGAGGCGACCGCCGCGGTGCCCGACGGGCCGCCTGTCCATTTCCGCTGGCGGCGGGCGCTCTACCGCGTCGCCCGCGTCGAGGGGCCGGAGCGCATCGCGCCAGAATGGTGGCGGAACGACGAGGACCTCACCCGCGACTATTTCCGCGTCGAGGACGCCGCCGGTCACCGCTTCTGGCTCTTCCGCGAGGGCCTCTACGGTCGCGAGACCGCCGCCCCGCGCTGGTACCTGCACGGGGTGTTCGGATGAAAACGCTTGGGATCAGGTATAATGTCGTCCCGTACGCGCTGCGACACGGAGTGGTGCTGCGCAGACACGGGACCGCGATTCTGGGTCACGCCGACACGAGGTTCCGGATCGGCGGCGCTCGCCGATGGCAGCCTCCTCGCCCCTTGCGCTTTCTGTCATGCCCGCTGGAGAGGGCATCCAGCAAACGCCGTCGCGAACTCGTCAGGCATCGACGGAGTCTTACTGGATCCCTGCTTTTGCAGGGATGACAGTTGGTGGGTTCGTCTCAGCTCGCGATCTTCTCGCGCGCCGCCTGCGCCAGAAAGGCCGAACGGGTGAGGCCGCGCGTCTCCGCCGCCTCGTCGATCTGTTCGAGCAGCCCGCGCTCCACCGTGACGTTGACGCGCACGGTCCGTCCGGGGTCGGCGAGCAAGGGAACAAGCATGGTGGTCGCGCCAGCCTTCAAGGATCGACGCACCTCTTTATCCGCCATTGCCTCGATGGCGAGATGAGGCTCGGGAACAGCGATTCCATGGCTCTCCATCGCCTCGACATGCTGACGGAGAAGCTCGGCCGCCGCTCGCGGAAGATCATCGAATTCGTCCGTTGCCGGGAAACAGCCTGGCATATCCGGGAACCACATGCCCCAGGCGCTATCCCCCTCTTTCTCGATAACGCCGAGATAGTACTTCGTAGCCATTACGTTCCTCGCTCAAGGCTTCCATCCGGCAATCTTGTAAATGCTCCTCACCACCCCGATCGACAGGTCTCTCTGGGGATGCATAAGCGATATCACCTTGGGCAATTTGGGATGCTTGAAGGTGTGATGATCGCCCTTCACGCGAACAAGCTCCCAACCGTCCTGTTTCAGCATCTGAATCAGCTTCCGGCTGTTGTGTTCCATTCCTTCCTCCAAGGGCTAGCGAGAACAAGCCTCGCGCGGGCTCTCCTCACCCTCCTTGGTGGTCAGCACGATGCCGGGAGATGGATATTTGTATGTATTATAGTGCGCATAGAGTCAATCCAATGATCCCCTTCGCCGAGCTTGCCGTCACCACCAATTTCTCGTTCCTCTGCGGCGGTTCCCATCCGGAGGAGCTGGTCGCGGCGGCGGGCAGTCTCGGGCTTGCCGGCATCGCCGTCGCCGACCGCAACACGCTCGCCGGCGTCGTCCGCGGCCATGTGGCGGCGAAGGAGGCCGGCTTCCGCTACGCCGTCGGCTGCCGTCTGGTGTTCCGCGACCACACGCCCGACATCCTCGCCTGGCCGACCGATCGCGCCGCTTATGGCCGGCTCTGCCGGCTCCTCACCCTCGGCAACCGCCGCGCCCCGAAGGGCGAATGCCACCTCGACCTCGCCGACCTTCTCGCCTGGGGCGAGGGCCTGATGCTTGGCGTCGTTCCGGGCAAGCGGTTGGGTGAGCGCGTCTGTCCCTCTCCCCTTGTGGGAGAGGGTGGCGCAGTGCGAAGCGCTGCGTCGGGTGAGGGGGTGAACAGCCACGCGGCATCCGGCGACGATCCCCTCACCGCCACCCTCGCCGTCCTCTCCGACGCCTTTCCCGGCAATGTCCGGCTGATGGCGAGCCGTCTTTACGGTCCGGCCGACCATCGCCGCCTCGCCGCCCTCGACCGCATCGCCTGCCGCACCGGCGTGCCGCTTCTCGCCACCAACGACGTACTCTACCACACGCCCGCCCGCCGGCCGCTGCAGGACGTCATCACCGCGATCCGCGAGCATCGGACGCTCGCCACCGCCGGCCGGCTGCTCGTCCAAAATGCCGAGCGGCACCTCAAGGACGCCGCCGAGATGGCGCGGCTCTTCGGCGACTATCCGGAAGCGATCGCCGAATCCCGCGCGGTGCTGGAGCGTCTCACCTTCTCCCTCGACGAGCTTCGCTATCAGTATCCCGACGAGCCGACCGGCGATGCGGCGAACCCGCAGGAAGCGCTGGAGCGGCTCACGGAGGAAGGCGCCCGCTTCCGCTATCCTGCGGGTGTCCCACAAAAGGTCCGGGCCCATCTCGCGCATGAGCTCGCCCTGATCGGCCAGCTCGACTACGCCCCCTATTTCCTCACCGTCCACGACATCGTCCGTTATGCGCGGAGGAAGGGCATCCTCGCCCAGGGGCGCGGCTCGGCGGCGAACTCCGCCGTCTGCTTCGTCCTCGGCATCACCGAGGTCGACCCCGAGCGCTCCGACCTTCTCTTCGAGCGCTTCATCTCGCCCGAGCGCAACGAGCCGCCCGACATCGACGTCGATTTCGAGCACGAGCGGCGCGAGGAGGTGATGCAGTACATCTACGAGAAGTACGGCCGCCACCGCGCCGGGCTGGCGGCCACCGTCATCACCTACCGCACCCGCTCGGCGGTGCGCGAGGTCGGCAAGGCCTTCGGCCTGTCGGACGACACCATCGGCGCCCTCTCCGGCACCATCTGGGGCTGGTCCTCGGCCGGCGTCCGCCGCGTCGGCCTCGATCCGGCCGACCGCACCATGCAACGGGTGATGGCCCTGTCACAGGAGCTGATCGGCTTCCCCCGCCACCTCTCCCAGCATGTCGGCGGCTTCGTGATGACGCGGGACCGGCTCGACGAGATGGTGCCGGTGATGAACGCCGCCATGGAGGACCGCACCACCGTCGAATGGGACAAGGACGACCTCGATGCGCTGCGCATGCTGAAGGTCGACGTGCTGGCGCTCGGCATGCTCTCCTGCATCCGCCGTGCCTTCGAGTTCCTCGACAGGCACTATGGCGAAGCGCTGACCCTCGCCACCATCCCGTCCGAGGACCCCGCCGTCTACCGCATGCTGCAACGCGCCGATTCGCTCGGCGTCTTCCAGGTCGAGAGCCGGGCGCAGATGACCATGCTGCCCAGGCTGAAGCCCGCCAATTTCTACGACCTCGTCATCGAGGTGGCGATCGTCCGCCCGGGGCCGATCCAGGGCGACATGGTCCATCCGTATCTGCGCCGCCGGCAGGGGCTGGAGCAGGTGGTCTACCCGTCGCCCGCGCCGGGTCATGGCGCCCCCGACGAGCTGGAGCAGGTGCTCGGCCGCACCCTTGGCGTGCCCCTCTTCCAGGAGCAGGCGATGAAGATCGCCATCGTCGCCGCCGGCTTCACGCCGGGCGAGGCAGACCGGCTCCGCCGCGCCATGGCGACCTTCAAGCGGGTCGGCACCATCAAGACCTTCCAGGACAAGATGGTCGAGGGCATGGTCGCCCGCGGCTACGACCGCGATTTCGCCGAGCGCTGCTTCCACCAGATTGAGGGCTTCGGCGAATACGGCTTCCCCGAGAGCCACGCGGCGAGCTTCGCCCTTCTCGTCTACGCCTCGGCCTGGCTCAAGTGCCACTATCCCGACGTCTTCTGCGCCGCTCTCCTCAATTCCCAGCCGATGGGCTTCTACGCCCCGGCCCAGATCGTCCGCGATGCGATCCGCCACGGCGTCGCCGTCCACCCTCCCGACATCAACCGCTCCGACTGGGATTCGGGGCTGGAGGCTGGGGCGACCCATTCTCCTCCGGAAACTTCCCCTCCCCCCTTGCGGGGGAGGGCCGTTTCTCTTGGCGAGCAGGCGAGCTTAGAGAAACGGGGAGAGGGGTGCCCCGTCGTAAATTCGGACACGACCGTTGCAAAGGCGGGCGGCGCCCGCGAGGGCACTATCCCTCACCCTTCCAGCCTCCACTCCGTCAATGCCGACATGGCCGGCGACATCCGGTCCGTCCATGCCGTCCGCCTCGGCTTCCGCCAGATCAAGGGGTTCCGCGAGGAGGATGCGCGGGCGCTGGTTGCCGCAAGGGGCACCGGCTACGATTCGGTCCGCGACCTGTGGCTGCGCTCCGGCCTGTCGCGCGCCGCCATTGAGCGGCTCGCCGATGCCGACGCCTTCCGCTCCCTCGGCCTCGACCGGCGCGACGCCCTGTGGGCGGCGCGCGGCCTCGGCAGCGCTGCGAGCGCCGACAAGCCCGGCAGCCGGCTCCCCCTCTTCGACCACGCCGCCCTCGGCGATATCCGCAGGGAGCCCGACGTCGCCCTGCCGCGGATGCCCATCGGCGAGCACGTGGTCAACGACTACCGCTATCTCAGCCTGTCCCTGAAGGCGCATCCGTTGTCCTTCCTCAGGCCGCAGCTTGCCGCCCGCCGCATCCTCGCCAACGAGCGCCTGCGCGATGTTCCTTCAAGAGGCGAGGAGGACCGGAGGTCCGACCGGGAAGAAAAGAGAAGAGGCGAGGAGCGGCGGAGCCGCGACAGAGAAGCAAGGAATCGCGTCACCGTTTCGGGCCTCGTCCTCGTCCGCCAGCGGCCGGGCACGGCGAGCGGCGTCATCTTCATGACCATCGAGGACGAGACCGACATCGCCAACGTCATCGTCTGGCCGAAGGTGTTCGAACAATTCCGTCCGGTCGTGCTCGGCGCCCGCCTCGTCGCCGTCACCGGCAAGGTGCAGAGCGAGAGCGGAGTGATCCACGTGGTCACCGAGAAGCTCGAGGACCTGACGCCGATGCTGGAGGCGCTGTCGGCGGAGGCCGGCGCGCCGGACGGCCGTGATCTGGAGTCCCTTGCCCGCGCCGACGAGGTCCGCCGCCCCCAGGTCGACATGCGCGAGAAGATCGGCCTCCGCCACCCGCGCACGGTCCGCTTCTTCCGCGAGGAGCCGGCGCTCGCCGCCGACCTCGCGTCGCTGTCGGCCGGCAAGGTCATGCCCAAGGGCCGCAACTTCCACTGAGCCGCCCAACGCATTTCCTGCTACCAATCGCCCATGCGCACCCTCGCCCCCGCAACCCTTCTCCTCCTCGTCCTCGCTTCTCCCGCGGCGCTCGCCGACCCGTCCGTCGCCGATCTCGTCACCGCCTATCCCGACCAGTTCAGCGCCATCGAGGGCAACGATCTCGTCTGGCGCGACGGCACTCGCATGCCGATCTCCGACGGCGTCACCGGCAAGGACTTCGACACCCTCCTCAATCACCCCGACATCGACGACATGTTCGCGATGCCCTACCGGCCGGGTCCGCCCGCCGCCGAGCCGAGCCTCGACGAGGACCCCGGCCGCATCCGCTACGAGCCGCTCTTCGAAAAGATGTACGGCGACTGCGCCAAGGGCGAGGTCGCCAAACATATGCGCAAGGTCGCTTGGCTGTCCGGCTCGGTCCGCTTCACCACCGTCAATGGCGCCGCCGACCACCTCGCCGCCGTCGTCGCCGACCTGAAGACGCTACCGCCGTCGATGACCAAATATCTCGTGCCCTCAGCCGGCACCTACAATTGCCGAACCATCGCCGGCACCGACCGCAAGAGCGTGCACGCTTTCGGCGCCGCCATCGACATCAGCACGAAATACGCCGACTACTGGCGGTGGGCGAAGCCGGTCGACGGCCGCTACCCCTACCGCAACCGCATTCCGATCGAGATCGTCGAGGCCTTCGAGCGCCACGGCTTCATCTGGGGCGGCAAGTGGTACCACTACGACACCATGCACTTCGAATACCGCCCCGAGCTCCTGCCGGCGCCGATAGCGAAAAAAATTGACCCCCGAATTGAGCCCAGTTCACCCTCTTCCGAGAGAGGCCCATTCGCTAGTCGAAGCGAAGGTTCCGCCGGCTGTCGAGGCGCGGGCAAATGGCTTCTGAAAAAAAGAACAAGACAGCGATCCAGCTATGGGATCAGGTCTTCAACAATCTCGCACAGCAAGAACACGCAGCGATGTGGGACCCAGAGTATGACCCCGCGGAGGATGAAAGCAAGCTTCGAGCGGCGTTGTTGAGAGCCGGCTGGTCGGAGGACGAAACACAACGCCGGATCAATGTAGAGCAAAGAATTATTGCACAGGCGCCAACTACGAGCCCCGGAGTCAATCCAACGGCTGAAGCATTTTTGAATGAACTCTGTAACGATGTAGAGGGCGATGGAGCGTCTCGATCTAGATGCCCATGATCGTGTTGCTCGCGGAATCGAGCCGCGCCTGGGACCGTATGCTGCCAAGACTAACGTAATCATGACTGACGAGAGTATCGTCACAGTAGGGGCCCACATGTTTCGTTTTTGCGGCCTCGTCTCAAAAGCATTCGTCAGAACATTGAATATCAATCCTTTCTTTTGGGAATCACACGGTTTGGAGCGTCATGCAGCCATATCAATATTGAAAAAAAATCCGTCAGTATTAAAATATTGGATGGAACTCTATTTTTCCTATATCGCTACGGGAACGAATATTATGGTGGAATTTCTTCCATCGACAAAATACGAAGTTGTTCTATGCGAACAGGTCGCCAGAGCAATGGAACTCTTTTCAATTGCACATGAATATGGGCATCATCATTTAAATCACGGCAAACAAATTGCAGACAACAGCTTCCATGAGGAGTTCGAGGCTGACCAATTTCCCCTGCGCGTTTGCTATGAAGTCGAGAGAAAGCCGGTGATCATGCCAAATCCCTACCTTTCGTCTGGTGCTGGTGGTGTCATCTTGCTTAGTGCTTTACACACTCTACGGAGGCTTACTGCTATTATTGAAAGAAATACGAAAAAAATGCGGGACACCCACCCACACGTTGCAACGCGGATCGAGAGATACGACGCAGTAAGCTGTACTCAAGCCGGAAGAATTTAAAGTACTAAAGAGTTTTCGCATGATCAGCCAGGAGTTAATGGTTGCGGTCGAAACCATGCTGATTTCTTTGTTCAGGGCGATGCCACGAGAAATACTTGACGGCGTCGCCGCTCACAGGCTTCATTATTAGCACGAATTACACAACCTAGAAAAATGGCCCAAATGGAATGCTGCGCCGAGCCTGCCGCCGCCTACGGGGCATAACTCCATCGACTTATCCCCCCCCCAAAACCCTCCTGTAAAATCGGTCTCCCGCCTCTCCCGCCGAGGGACGTTGCCCGGTACCGGCACCGGCCTGACGTGGAGGGGTCGGCGCCCGCGCTGGTCGTTCCGGCGGCCGTCCCGGGGTGCTGTCCGGAAAGTCCGACCCCCAATACGAGGGGTCTGCGGGATATGACCCGCCTTAAGGCGCGCAAGCATGGATCTGCGCGGCCGGAGTATGGACCGGACGGCGACAAGTCGCCGGGCGGGCGGCGGAAGCCGCCGACTTGAATACTTGGATGGCGGCGTCCGTCGCCCGCCACCCTCGGCATTGCCGGGGAGAAAGATGTCAACCATCCGGGCCGGCGCCGGTCGCGGAAACGAAGAGGTGTGCGTATGGGGAAGACGGTTTTGATCAAAGGCGAAGAGGTCGAGCTCCGGCCGATGACGCCTCAGGCGGCCGACCTGTTCCGGCGGCTTTGCACCGAGATTGGCCTGGCCGCCTACTGCCCTTTCAAGGCCTGTCGCCGCACGCGGCGTTGCGCGACTGCACAGGTGATTTGCTACCAGATGCTCCGCGAAGAGCTCAACGCCGTGGTGCTACCGGCACTGCGCGCCCGCCTCGACGGCACGCCGATGCCCGAATGGCCCAACACCAGCGAGGCCTGGGACAAGCTGCTCAACGGCCGGTGGCCCGCTGCGGCCGCCCCTGATAAGGTCGAGCCTGGCCAAGTCTGACGGAAGGAAAACGCGATGGGCATCACCGGCTGGATCATCCTGGGCGTCATCGTCCTCATCGTTCTGTTCCTGATATTCCTCTACAACCGTCTGGTCAGCCTGAGGCAGACGGTGAACCAGGCGTGGTCCGACATCTCGGTCCAGCTCAAGCAGCGGCACGACCTCGTGCCCAATCTGGTCGAGACGGTGAAGGGCTATGCCGCCCACGAGCGCGGCACGCTGGAGGCGGTGACCGAGGCGCGGAATGCCGCCGTCGCCGCCAGCGGCCCCGAGGCGCAGGCCAAGGCCGAGAACATGCTGACCGGCGCGCTCCGCCAGCTCTTCGCCCTCGCCGAGGCCTATCCGAATCTCAAGGCCAACGAAAACTTCCTCCGGCTCCAGTCCGACCTCTCCGACCTCGAGAACAAGATCGCCGCCTCGCGGCGCTTCTTCAACAACGCGGTGCAGGAGTACAACACGGCGACCCAGCAGATGCCGGCGGCGTTGATCGCTCGCCAGTTCGGTTTCATGCCCCGCGACTTCTTCGAGCTCGACGAAGGCGAGGCGGCGGCCGTCGCCACGCCGCCCGAGGTCAAGTTCTGACGGGGCTCCATCCGCAAGAGTCTCGCAGTTGCGGAACCTACGGATGACCGACGCAGATGGGCAGCTACGGGCTCAGGACACACATCTGGAACAACCGGTTGAGGACGGTGCTGCTGCTCGCCGGCTTCCCGGTCCTGCTCCTTCTCATCAGCTTCGGCTTCGCGCTGGTCATCTCCGCCTTCGACAACCCGGACGTCGCGCAGGGTTTCGCGAATGCCGTCGATCTCCTTCCGGCGCTGGTCCCGATCGCGGCGGTGGCTTCGGTCCTCTGGTGGGGTATCGCCTTCTTCGCCAATCAGGGCATCATCGATGCGGTGACCGGCGCCCATACGCTCAGCCGGGCCGAAAATCCCCGGGTCTGGAACCTTCTCGAGACTCTCTGCATCAGCCGCGGCATCACCATGCCGACGCTGAGGATCATCGACACCGACGCCCGCAACGCCTTCGCCAGCGGCATCCGCGAGAACCACTACTCGATCACGGTGACCCGGGGGCTGGTGGATTCGCTCAATGACGCCGAGCTCGAGGCGGTGCTCGCCCACGAGCTCACCCACATCCGCAACCGCGACGTTCAGTTGCTCGTCATCGCCGCCGTCTTTGTCGGCATCATCTCGCTGGTCGGCGATCTCCTGATCCAGAGCCCGCGGGCGCTTATCTACTCCACCTCCGGTCGCAGACGCTACGGCCGGTCGAGCGGCGGCAAGGGCGGCGGCGGCGCCATCGTCCTCATCCTCGTCGCCGTCGCCATCTTCATCCTCGCCCGGTTTCTGGCGATTGCGCTCCGCTTCGCCGTGTCGCGGCGGCGGGAATATCTGGCCGATGCCGGCGCCGTCGAGCTCACCAAGAACCCCGACGCAATGATCGGCGCGCTCCGCAGGATCGAGGGACACTCCGAGATCGACGCGCCCTCGCAGGTCCGGCCGATGTTCATCGATCTGCCGCGGTCTGCCGGGCTGTCGGGCCTGTTTTCCAGCCATCCGCCGATCGAGGACCGCATCGCCGCGCTAGTCAAGTACGCGGGGGGCATCGACCTCGGCCCGCCGAAGGAGGTCGAGAGCCGGGCCGAGCCGTGGGGCGAGCCCGACACGCAACAGGGGCCGCCGCCTCCGGCTCACGGACCCTGGGGCTAGCGACGATCCACGCTATGTTGCAGCAAGTTGAATATTCGGACGATTCGGTGGCAAGGGGAGAAGACGCGTGCTGATAGGAAAGGCCGGAGTAGCCAGATCGGCGCTTTGCCACGCCGAGGCCGACCGGATCGAGATCCGGGGGCGTGATCTCGTCACCGATCTGATGGGCAGGCAGACCTTCACCGAGTTCTTCTTCTTCCTGATGACCGGACAGGAAGCGAGCGAGAACCAGCGCTTCTTTCTCGATCTCCTGCTGGTCGCCATCGCCGAGCACGGGCTGACCCCGACGGCCATCGCCTCGCGGATGACCTATGACGCCGATCCCGGATCGCTGCAGGGGCGCGTCGCTGCCGGCATTCTCGGCTGCGGCACGGTGATGCTCGGCGCCTCGGGGACTGCTGCGGCAAGCTGCTGGTCGAAGCCGCGGCGGCGTCGATGCCGGTGGGACGCCCGACGAGGCCATGGAGACGGTCGCCGCCGGAAGTCCACGCGCGCGGCGACAAGCGGTGCCCGGCTTCGGCCACCCGATGCACCGGCCGGTCGATCCGCGCGCCGAGCGGCATGCTCGCACTGGCCGAGAACGAAGGCGTCGCCGGCCGCCACATCGATCTGCCCGCCGCTTCGCGCCCGCGGTCGGCGAGATCTGGGGCCGGCGCTGCCGATGAACGTATCGATGGCCGATCGCCGCCTGCCTGCTCGACCTCGACTTCCCGCGCGACGATGATCGAGGCGATCCCGATGCTGGCCCGCACCGCCGGGTCTGCTCGCCCATCTCGCCGAAGAGCGGGAGCGGCCGATCGGCTTCCTGCATGGCCCAGCACGCCGAAGCGCGCGATCGAATATGATGGCGGCGAGACCGCTGAGGCATGCATCGATCCCGGCGGTCGAGACCGCGACCCTGGCGCCGAGCGCCGGCGCGACCGACGACGCGTCTATCGCCGCCAGATCGCCTATCTGTTCGAGCAACTCGCCTTCTACCGCGACAAGCTGACCGCGGCCGGATTCGAGGATGCGGCCGCGGTCGGCGGGCTCGACGCGATCGCGGCGCCTGCCGCTTCACCGAGAAGGACGAGCTCGCGCCGCCCGCAACGACGACCAATCCGCGTGGGCAGCCATCGTCGCGTGCCGACCTCGGACGAGGTCGTCCGCATCTTCTCGACCAGCGGCACCACCGGCATGCCGAGCTTCATCCCGCTCACCCCCAACGACCTCGCCAACTGGACGCGGATATCGGCGCGCTGCTACGCCGCCTGCGGGCCTGCACGGCCGGCGAGGGCTGGTCTCCACCTACGGCGCCGGGCCGTTCGTCGCCGGCGCGTTGACTCGACGCCTTCGACCCGCTCGGCGTCAGCCATATCCCGGTCGGCTCGGGCAACACCGAGCGGCTGATGACGTCGCCGGCATCCGCAAGCTGTCGGCCATGCGCGCTCACGCCGTCCTACGCGCTCCACCTGGCCGAATGGGCGCGCGAGCCGGGGCATCGACCGGCCGCCTCCGGCGTCAGCCGCCTGCTCGTCGCCGGCGAGCCGGGCGGCGGCGAGCCGGCGATGCGCGCCCGGCTCGAGGCGGCCTGGGGCGCCAAGGTCACCGAGACCATGGGCATCGGCGACATCGCCGCCTCGCTGTGGGGCGAGTGCGACGCGCAGGCACGGCATGCATTTCAGCGGCCGCGGCTTCGTCCATGTCGAGCTGATCGACCCGGACAGCGGCGCGGCGCTGCCGCATCGAGGACGGCGCCGAGGGCGAGCTGGTCTATACCCATCTCTGCCAGCGAAGGCGTGCCGCTGTCTGCGCTTCCGCAGCCGCGACCACGTCCGCGTCTGGACCGGACCCTGCGCCTGCGGCCGGACGGCGCCGCGGGTCCGCTGCATCGGCCGCACCGACGACATGCTGATCGTGCGCGGCGTCAACGTCTTCCCCTCGGCGCTCCGCGAGGTGGTCGCCGAGTTCGCCCCGGCCGTCACCGGCGTGATCTCCGTGCGCCCGCGCGACAAGGGCTTCCGCCAGAACCCGCCGCTCAAGGTCGTCGTCGAGCAGGGCGGCGAGGCGCCGGGCGATCTTGCCGACCGCATCAGGAAGCGAATCCGCGAGGCGCTCCTCGTCACCACCGACATCGAGCTGGTGCCGGACGAGACGCTACCGCGGAGCGAGTACAAGTCGAGGCTGGTCGACTGGTCCGAGGCCGGCGGCACCGTCTGAAAAGAAAAGGCACCGGGCGGGGCACCTCTTCTTCGTCAATGGCCGTCCGACGGTCAGACCGTCTCGAAGCTCTGTCCCTTGATCGCCTCGCGGAAACCTTCCATCGCCTCGTTGACGTCCTTCCAGTTCGGCAGCTCCTCCATCCGCTTCAGCCACGCCTCGACATTGGGATAGTCCTTGAAGTCGGTGCGGATCACATGGCCGCAGGTGAGCAGCCCGGCGCCGAAGATGTCGGCGATCGTCATTGTATCGCCGGTCAGATACTTGTTGCCGTGGCCGAGCCAATGGTCGTTGAGCACCTTCAGCCATTTCTTGGTGAGCTCCTTGCCCCATTCGATGGTGCCCTTCTGGACCTCGTCGCTCGGCCGCTTGTGATGCGGATAGATCTGCGGGTAGACGACGTCGTAGCCGTAGTCGCGATAGAAGCCGGTATTGAACCAGTCCATCATCTCGTTGACCTTGGCCCGCTTCTTCAGGTCCTTCGGATAGAGCGGGCAGGTCGAACTTGTCGGCGAGGTATTTGATGATCGACGAGCTTTCGGTGAGCGTGAAATCGTCGTCGACCAGCGTCGGCACGAGCCCGTTAGGATTGACCGAGAGATAAGGTTCCTGGAGGTGCTCGCCGGTCATCAGAGTCGACGATCTGCTCGTCGACCGGTAGGCTCGTTCTCGGCGATGAACAGGACGAATCGGCCGGCTCGTGTTCGAGACCGGGTGCATGTAGAGCTTCATGTCGTTTCCTCCGCTTTTGACCGATCTCCGCCGCGATCTTGCATGCGCGATCTGGCGCGACATTGCCGCCGAGCAACACCACCTCCGCGTCGCTCAATACGGGTTCTTCGGCGAGCGGTCGTCGGACAGGCTCTCGCGCTCGCGCGGTGAGCCCTCGATGGCGTCGGCCAGGTGAACCTCGGCAATGTTGTAGTCGCCGCGCGCCACCCTGATCTTGTGGGCCTCGAGCAGGACTTCGCCATGCGACACGCCGTCCGGCGGGAAGAAGCGGTAGGCGGCGAGCTCGATGAGAAGACCGAGCGGATCCTCGAAATAGATCGAATCCATGAAACCGCGATCCTTCGACGCCGCTATGCCTGATGCCGCGCTCGTCAAGCCGCGTCACCGCCTGCGAGAACGTCGCCCGCGAGACCGCAGAAGGCGATATGGTGCACGGCGCCGATATCGGTCGACGTCCGGGTCGGATCGGGCTTGCGGTCCTGGTTGGTGAAAACCGTGATCAGCCGCCCGTCACCGGGATCGAAATAGAGATGGCTTTCCTCGGGAACGTCGAGATTGGGCTGTTCGAACACGAACGGCATCCCGAGGACGCCCTCCCAGAAGTCGATCGAGGTCTGTCGATCCGCCCCCACCAGCGTGATGTGATGGACGCCCTGGACCTGAAGTTTCTGCATGCTCGTTATCTCCGCGTTGTCCGCGGCTGAGGACAGGGCTGACCTGGTGCGGTTTTGGCCCCTTGCCTGTCCGGCCGAACCCGTCACTGAGACGACAGGACGGTGCACTCGGCCGGCGCTCGCGGGAGTCAGCCTACGCTCGCCACCTTCTTGTCTTCGTCTTCGGTTTCGTCGTCAGCCTGGTCTTCCGCCTCCACCTCCTCAAGCTTGGCAAACTGGAGGTGGTAGAGCCGGGCGTAGTGCTTGTCCTTGGCAAGGAGCTCTGCGTGCCGGCCGCTCTCGACGATCTTGCCCTTGACGAGCACGCAGATCTTGTCGGCGCCGAGGATGGTCGACAGACGGTGAGCGATGACGATGGTCGTGCGGCCCGCCATGAGCCGATCGAAGGCGATCTGGACCTGATGCTCCGATTCCGAATTGAGCGAGGATGTGGCCTCGTCGAGAAGAATGATCGGGGCATTGCGGATCATGGCGCGTGCGATCGCAATCCGCTGGAGCTGGCCGCCCGAAAGCAGACCCTGTCCTTCCTCGAGCTGGGTATCGAAACCATCCGACGTCGCCATGATGAAGTCATACGCCATGGCATTCCGCGCCGCCTCTTCGACCTCCTCGTCGGTGGCACTCGGCCGCCCGAACCGGATATTCTCGCGAATCGTGCCGCGGAAGATCGACGTGTGCTGGCTGACCAGGGCGATCTGGTCGCGAAGCGAGGCAAGCCGAACCTTCGAGATGTCCTGGTCGTCGATGGTGATCGTGCCGCCGGAGACGTCGTAGAAGCGTTCGATAAGGTTCATGATCGTGCTCTTGCCAGAGCCCGAAGGCCCGACGAGGGCGGTGACCTTGCCCGGCGAGGCGCGAAAATCGAAATGGCGCAGTACCGATGCCTTCTTGCGATAACCGAAATCGACCTTTTTGAATTGGATGTCGCCTTCGGTCACCTTCAGATCGGGACCGTCCAGATTGGGGTCCATCGTGATCTTGGTATCGAGGATTTCATAGACGAAGCGCACCCCGATCACCGACCGCTCCAGCGAGACGCGCGTGTTGGCAAGACGCTTGGCCGGCTCGTAGGCAAGCAGGATGGCGGTGATGAACGACATGAACGAGCCAGGGGCCGCGCCCTCATAGATCGTGGCGTAGCCTGCCGCCAGAATCACGCCGGCAACCGCTAAGCCGCCGAGCGTTTCCATCAGCGGCGACGTCCGCGCCCGGATCGTTGCAATCTTGTTGCCGCGCCGCTGCACACCCTCGATCGAATAGTTCATCCGCGCCTGCATGGCGCCTTCGAGATTGAAGGCCTTGACCACGCGGATGCCGGTAGCGGTCTCCTGCATGGAGGCAATGATCTTGGCCATGCCGGCAAATTCGGCGCGGGCGATCGTACGGGTGCGCTCGACCAGCCTGCCGACGCCGAACAGGGCGATCGGGCCGATGATAACGACGATGAACGTCATCCAGGGGTTCTTAATGATCATCACCGCCACCAGCCCGACCACCGACAACAGGTCGCGGACAAAGCTGGTGAGAACCGTGCTCATGACCGAACTGGCGGAACTGGCTCGTTGCGACAGACCCGCAATGAGCAGGCTGGAATGGGTACGGTCGAAATAGCTGATGCCGAGACTGAGAACGTGATCGTAAAGTCGCTTTTGCATGTCGGCGACGAGCGCGTTACCGGTGCGGGCGAGCGCGACGGCCGATCCGTAGAGCGAAACCCCCCGGACCAAGGATATCGTAACGACGCCTGCCGCCAGCAGGATCAGCTTGGTCACGCTGCGGTCGATGAAGACCTGATCGACGACGTCGCCAATGATCCACGCGGTGAGAGCCGTCGATCCCGCCACGAAAAGCATGAAGAATGAAGCGATTCCGTATCCTGGAAGATATTTCCGCCATCCGTCGCGGAAAAGCCGCGAAATAACCTGCCAAGGTCCTCTCTTGTCAGGCATAAGAAAGGCCGGAATAAACGACGAAACCTTCATCGAGAATGTTACCTCAAGCGTACCGATGGATGGTCATATACACGATCAGCCGCGGTCAATGCGACCCTCTCACGCTGTCTGCCGCGAGGCAGGCTGCGCCGTTTCGACCAGACGCACCCAGTACGAGCACCCAATTGGAATCACAGCATCGTTGAAATCGTAGGCGGGATTGTGAAGCCCGGCGCTGTCGCCGTTGCCGACGAAGATGAAGGCGCCCGGCCGCTCCTCCAGCATGTACGAGAAGTCCTCGCCACCCATCAGCGGCTGTGTCTCGGCATTCACCCGCTCGGCACCGGCAACCTCGCCCGCCACCGCCGCAGCGAAAGCGGTCGCCTCCGGGTGATTGCGCGTCACCGGGTAGTTGCGGACATAGTCGAGCCGGGCGGTGGCGCCGTAGGCCTCGGCCGTTCCCTGGACGATCTGGCGGATCCGCTTCTCGGCAAGATCGCGAATCTCGGGTTCGAGCGTGCGCGTGGTGCCGCCAAGGTCGGCCGTCTCGGCGATGATGTTGTGCGCCTCACCGACATGGAACTTGGTCACCGAGACGACGGCTGACTTCACCGGATCGACCGAACGGGAGACCACGGTCTGCAGGGCCTGGACGATCGCGGCACCGACAACCACCGGATCGACGGTGGCGTGCGGCCGCGCGGCGTGGCCGCCGACACCGGAAATCTCGATCGTGAACTCGTCAGTCGCCGCCATGATCGGGCCCGGCCGGATGGCGAATTCGCCGACCGGCACACCCGGCATGTTGTGCATGCCGTAAACCTCCTGAATGCCCCACCGGTCGATCAGCCCGTCCTCGACCATCGCCTTGCCGCCGCCACCGCCCTCCTCGGCCGGCTGGAAGATGACCACCGCGGTGCCGTCGAAATTGCGGGTCTCCGCCAGGTAGCGGGCCGCGCCGAGCAACATCGCCGTATGCCCGTCATGACCGCAGGCATGCATGCGGCCGTCGATCGTCGATGCATAGGGCTTGCCCGTCGCCTCCCGAATCGGCAGGGCGTCCATATCGGCGCGCAGGCCGATGACGCGGCCACCGCCGTTGCCGCGCCCGCGGATCACGCCGACGACGCCGGTGCGGCCGATACCCGTCGTCACCTCGTCGACGCCGAACGCGCGCAGCTTGTCAGCCACCGACGCTGCTGTCCGCTGCACGTCGTAGAGGATTTCCGGGTGGCGATGAAATTCGTGGCGCCAGGCGACGATATCGTCCTGGAAGTCCGCGAAACGGTTGACGACTGGCATACAGACTCCACCGATCTCGGCCGGACAATAGCCCCAGGCAAGGCCGAAAGCGAGGGGGTATCCGAGCCGGCAATGCGGCTTTTCCGCGAGTGTTGCGCGGTACTCACGCAGCGTCGCGGAGGCCGCCCTGTGCTTCCAGAAAATCCAAGATTTCCGCCAATCCGGTCCCGGCCTTCATGTTGGCGAAGACGAATGGCCGGTCGCCGCGCATGCGGCGGGCATCGCGGTCCATCACCTCCAGCGAGGCGCCGACCATCGGCGCCAGGTCGATCTTGTTGATGACCAGGAGGTCGGAGCGGACGATTCCCGGCCCGCCCTTCCGCGGTATCTTGTCGCCCGCCGCGACGTCGATGACGTAGATGGTGAGGTCGGCAAGCTCCGGCGAGAAGGTGGCGGCAAGGTTGTCGCCGCCGGATTCGATGAGGATCACGTCAAGGCCTGGATAGCGAGACCTGAGATCGGCCACCGCGGCGAGATTGATCGATGCGTCCTCGCGGATCGCCGTGTGCGGACAGCCCCCGGTCTCGACGCCGAGGATGCGCTCGGCCGCCAGCGCCCCGGAGCGGATGAGGAACTCGGCGTCCTCCCGCGTGTAGATGTCGTTGGTGATTGCCGCGATGTCGTAGTCGCCGGCGAGACGCTTGCAGAGCGCATCCATCAGCGCGGTCTTGCCGGAGCCGACCGGGCCGCCGATGCCGACGCGGAGCGGACCGTGGGATGAAAGCCTCATGAGCGGAATAGCCTCGTATACTGGGTTTCGTGCTTCATGCTGGCGATATCGGCGCGGAGCGCCACGCCGCCGAGATCGTCGAGTCCCGCCGTGACGGCGAACATCGCAACAGCCTCCGAGACCGGTCCGAGCGCGGCAATGATCTTCAGGCCGTCGGTCTGGCCGATCGGGATCGCCCTCACCCCGGCCGAGACGATGTTCGCGACGAACCCGTTGAGATAGGCGACCAGCGACGGCGCCAGCGGAATGTCGTGCGCCGCCGCCGCCATGGCGACGGCGACCGGATAGGGGAGTTCGGCGTCGGCACCAAAAGCTCCAGCCAGCGTCGCCAGCCGGTCGTTCGGCCAGGCGGCAACGACCGCGCGAAGAAAGGCGCTGCCCTGGGCCGTGGTTTCGAGATGGCGCTCCTTCGACGGCTGGAGGGCCACAGCAAGCTCCGCCACCTCGCGCAGACGACCAGGTTCGTCGCCCACCCCACCTCGCCAGGCATGGGCGAAGAGCACGGCGTCGTTCCGCCCGCCGCCATGGACCAGCACCTCGCCGAGCCACGCGACAAGGTCAGCGGCATTGCCGACCGTGCCGTCCTCGATCGCCCATTCCAGGCCGTGGCTGTAGGTGTAGGCGCCGATCGGGAAGGCCGGCGAAAGCCAGGCGAGCAGATGCTGCAGGGCCGGCGGCGTCAGCTCCGCTTCGGCCCCGGCCGCGGCGGTCTCGAGGAGCGTGCGCTCAAGCATGGCTGTGGTGGTGCGCCCCGTGACCATGGGCGTAGGCGCCCCCTTCGGGATCGAATGGTGCCTCGACATGGGCGACCGACGCCCCGAGCCCGGTCAGCATCTCCTCGATCACGTGGTCGCGGCGGATGAGCAGGTGGTTTCCGGCGAGCTGGGTTGGAAGGTGCCGGTTGCCGAGGTGCCAGGCGATGCGGACCAGATGGTCGGCGTCCGTGGCGGTGATCTCGGCGAGCAGCTCGGCGGCGGCCTTGACCGCGACGATGCGGCCGTCCTCGAGCACCAGCCCGTCGCCGTGATGCAACGTCGTCGCCTCGGCAAGGTCGAGCAGGAAGTCGAGCCCGCCCTCGCCACGCATGGCGAGGCGGCGGCGGTGACGGTGGTCGTGGTCGAGGATCACCGTTTCGGCAGCGGGTGGCTGCCATCCCCCGGCGGAGAGGACTGTTGTCGCGCGGATCATGTCTCGGACGTCCGACGCCACAGGAGTCGGCGGACAAGGCGGGCGACCAGAAGAAGCACCAGGGTGACCATGGCGACCGCCGTGAAGGCGCTCTTCAGCACCGTCCAGCGGTCGGCAGCCTCGACCGCCGCCGGGGTCAGGCCGTCGACGCCGACCGTGAGCATCACCGATACCGCGGCGTTCTCGAGATAGTCGAAGACGGCGCCGGGGATGGCGATCAGCGCCAGCACCCAGCGCCAGATGCCGAGCCTCGCCGGCGCCAGCGCCGCGATGGCGAAGAACAGCGTGGCGCCGAGAAGCGCCGGGTAGACAGAATCGAGCTTCTCCTGGACGCCGAGATAGAAGGCGGCACCCTCCGGCGACAGCGCGGCAAGGAAGGCTTTCGCCTCGTCGAAGGTGTAGCCCGTCGGCCGCATGTCGAACGCGGCAAGGCCGCCAGCTGCTGCAGCAATTCTCGGAAGCGACCACAGAACCATGACACCGTAGACGATCACCGTCACGGCAAACAGAATCCAGAAGGCGACAGACCCCGGTTTCATGCGAGCCTCCTGACGCCTGAAGTCTAGGCGAGAACGGCAGGTCAAAACAGGAAATAGCGCTGCGCCATCGGCAGGAACTCGGCCGGCGGACAGGTGAGCAACTCACCGTCGGCCCTCACCTCGTAGGTCTCCGGATCGACCTCCATCGCCGGCATCGCCGAATTGTGGATCATCGATTCCTTGTTGATCTCGCGCGTATGGCGAACCGGCAGCACGCCGCGGCGGAGGCTCGAGCCGCTCGCCGATCCCCTCGGCGACCGCCGCCTGGCTGACGAAGGTCACCGCCGAATGGGTCATCGACTGGCCGAAGCCGCCGAACATCGGCCGGTAGTGCACCGGCTGCGGCGTGGGGATCGAGGCGTTGGGGTCGCCCATCTGCGCCGCGGCGATGGTGCCCATCTTGATCACCATGTCGGGCTTCACGCCGAAGAAGGCCGGCGACCACAGCACCAGGTCGGCGAGCTTGCCGATCTCGACCGAGCCGACCCACTCGTCGATGCCGTGGGCGATGGCCGGGTTGATCGTGTACTTGGCGATGTAGCGCTTGACGCGGAAATTGTCGTTGCGGGCGGCATCCTCCGGCAGGCTGCCGCGCTGCACCTTCATCTTGTGGGCGGTCTGCCAGGTGCGGATCAGAACCTCGCCGACGCGGCCCATCGCCTGGCTGTCGGACGCCATCATCGAGAAGGCGCCGATGTCGTGCAGGATGTCCTCGGCGGCGATCGTCTCCTTGCGGATGCGGCTCTCGGCAAAGGCGACGTCCTCGGGGATCGACGGGTCGAGGTGGTGGCACACCATCAGCATGTCGAGATGCTCGTCGATGGTGTTGACGGTGTAGGGCCGGGTCGGGTTGGTCGACGACGGCAGGACGTTGGGCAGGCCGCAGACCTTGATGATGTCCGGCGCGTGGCCGCCGCCCGCCCCTTCGGTATGGAAGGCGTGGATGGTGCGGTCCTTGAACGCCGCGATGGTGTTCTCGACGAAGCCGGACTCGTTCAGCGTGTCGGTGTGGATCATCACCTGCACGTCGAAATCGTCGGCGACCGACAGGCAGCAGTCGATGGCGCCCGGCGTCGTCCCCCAGTCCTCGTGAAGCTTCAGCGCAGCGGCGCCCGCACGCACCTGCTCCTCCAGAGCGTTGGGGACAGAGGCGTTGCCCTTGCCGGCAAAGGCGAGGTTCATCGGGAAGCCTTCCGCCGCCTGGATCATGCGGGCGAGGTGGAACGGGCCCGGCGTGCAGGTGGTGGCGTTGGTGCCTGTCGCCGGGCCGGTGCCGCCGCCGAGCATGGTGGTGACGCCCGACATCAGCGCCTCGTCGATCTGCTGCGGGCTGATGAAGTGGATATGGACGTCGAGGCCGCCGGCCGTGACGATCTTGCCCTCGCCGGCGATCGCCTCAGTGCCGGGTCCGACGACGATGTCGACATTCGGCTGGACGTCCTGGTTGCCGGCCTTGCCGATTCCCGCGATCTTGCCGTCCTTGATGCCGATATCGGCCTTGACGATTCCCCAGTGGTCGACGATCAGCGCATTGGTGATGACGGTGTCGACCGCGCCCTCGGAATTGGCGGTCTGGCTCTGGCCCATGCCGTCGCGGATGACCTTGCCGCCACCGAATTTGACCTCGTCGCCATAGGTGGCGAAGTCCTTCTCCACCTCGATGACGAGGTCGGTATCGGCAAGGCGGACCCTGTCGCCGACGGTGGGGCCGAACATCTCGGCATAGGCGAAACGGGAGATTCGGTGCGGCATGGCGTCAGACCCGGGCTTCGAATGGAATGGACGGTCGCGCTTTCATGGCGAGTTCAGCGGAAATCATTGCGAAGTGGAGACGTCAGCGGCAGCCTTGGCGGTCTTCAGCGCCTCGTTAGCGTCACGACGGCCGGCTTCGATCCGCGCATCGATGGATGCACGCGTGAAGTCGGACGCGGCGTTGACAGGCTCTTCGCGGGTGTTGGTGATTTCGATGATGTCGTCCAGCGCCTTGAAGCGACGAAGATCCTCGAACTTCGGACGGTCAAGCAGGTGACGCACCTCCGGGTGGGCGGCGACCATGTCGTCGATCAGGGCGACGAAGCGGTTGATCGTATGCGCCATGTCGACGTCGTTGTGCGTCTTGTTGGCAAAGATGATCTCGACCATGCGGTCAGACACACCCATCATATCCTTCGGCACCTGGCCGGTCCTCGGGAAGAGGTTCACCACCAACAGCTTCGTATGCGGCGCGTCGATGAAGTCGATGCGTTTGAGGAGTGCCGATAGCGGCGTGTTGTCGAACAGCCCGCCGTCCCAATAGAGCCTGTCGCCGATCGGGGTCATCGGGAAGCCGGGCGGCAGGCTGCCGCTGGCGAGCACATGGTCGAGCGTCAGCGCTCCCGTTTTCCCGGTATTGTCGAACTCTTCGATGCTGCCTTTCTCGACGTCTGTCGCGGTGACGACCAGCCGGGTCGGGCTTTTCATGATGGCGTCGAAATCGACCAATTCGGTGAGCTTCTCGCGGATCGGGCCGAGTTCGTAGAAGCTTGTCCAGAAGGGCATCGCCAGATAGTCGCGCCGCATCCGGTAGAAGGCCGGGTTGCCGAACAGCGACCGCCCCGGTTCGAAGACCTGCGGCACGACCGGCGAATCGGGGATGACGAAGGCGTCCCACATGGCTTCCAGCGTGCCGACAGGGTCGCCATTGCGGGCGCCCACCAGCACCGCCGCGGTTATCGCGCCGATCGACACGCCGGAGACGTAGTGGAGCTGGAAACCCGGCTCCTTGTAGAGCCGCTGGAGCACGCCGAGCTCGTAGGCGCCGAGTGCGCCGCCACCCTGCAGCACAAGCCCCCAGCGGGTGTCGCCGGTCTTCCGTTTTGCCGTCGCCGGCTTCGATTTGCGGGAGGCCGGCATGGCTAGAGGCTCTTCCCGTCGAACATCTTCGGCTGAAGGGCCGCGGGATCGACATCGTCGAGGCAGCGCACGTTCACCGCGGCCATCTCGCCGCTGCCGTTGGGCGGCACGCCGAGGGCGAAGGATTCGATGCCACACACCCGGCAGAACAAGTGACGGATCGTCTTGTGATTGAACCGGTACTCGGTCAGCCGATCCTCTCCCGAAAGCAGCTTGAAATGCCCGGCCGGCGTGAAGGTCATGATCCAGCCAAGCTTCGAGCACCGCGAACAGTTGCAGGTTGCAATGCGGTCGAGATCGACGGCTGCTTCGTAGCGCACCGCCCCGCAATGACAGCCGCCTTGATGAACCCGGGTCTCACCCATCAGTCATGCCGCCACGTCAGAGCGCCCCCATCACTTTCTGATTGAAGCCGAACACCAGGCGCTCCCCACGATAGGGCACCAGCGTGACGCTGCGGGTCTGCCCCGGCTCGAAACGGACCGCGGTGCCGGCCGGGATGTCGAGACGGTGCCCTTTGGTCTTTTCCCGATCGAAAGACAGCGCCGGATTGGTCTCGTAGAAATGATAGTGGGAGCCGACCTGGACCGGGCGGTCGCCGGTATTGGCGACGTCGACGGTGACCGTCGGCTGGCCGGCGTTGAGCTCGATCTCGCCTTCGGCGGGAAGGACTTCTCCGGGGATCATGACGCGCCCTCCGGCTCAGGAACTCAGGGCCAGGACGACACCGGTGGCGGCGGCGACACCGCCGAGGAGGCGGGCAACGATGGCCCCCGTCGCCTGGCCGAGCCCCTTGCCGGAGCCGAGGAAGAGGCCGGCGGCGATGCCGGCACCGTGCAACAGCGCCGTCGCCAGGGCGAAGCCGAACCCGAAGGGAACCGCAGCCGCGACACCGAGCTCGCTGCCATGGGCGTGGCCATGGAAGACCGCAAAGAGGCCTACCAGCAGCGCGCCAACCATGACGGGAAGTCTGACCGCTGCGGCGATCAGCAGCCCGAGTGCAACGACCGAGGCAAGAATCATCGGCTCGGCAAAGGGCAGCGCCAATCCGGTGAGCGCGAGGAAATAGCCGATCGCCATCGCGCCGACGAAGGCAGCCGGAACCGCCCACACGGCGCGGCCCCCGATGGTCGCCGCCCACAGCCCGACCGCGACCATCACGACGATGTGATCGAGGCCGAGGAGCGGATGGGTAAACCCGGCCAGAAACGAACCGTTGTCGACCGCGCTGACATGCGCGAAGGCCGGTGCGGTAGCGGCAAGGATGACACCTGCTGTAATGGCGAGTCGCTTGAGCATGAAATGATTCCCCTCGAGTGAATTTGGGCAGTCTAGCGGATTGGATGATGGACGGTGACCAGCTTGGTGCCGTCGGGGAAGGTCGCCTCCACCTGCACCTCGTCGATCATCTCTGCGATTCCGTCCATGACCTGGTCGCGGGTGATGACGGTGGCGCCCGCATCCATCAGGTCGGCGACGGAGCGGCCGTCGCGGGCGCCTTCGACCACGAAGTCGCTGATGAGCGCGATCGCTTCCGGGTGGTTCAGCTTGACGCCGCGCTCCAGTCGTCGCCGCGCCACCATCGCCGCCGTGGCGACCAACAGCTTGTCCTTTTCCCGTGGCGTCAGGTTCATGTGCCCCCCTTCAGCAATTCCACACGCGCGGCATGGCGGCCCCGCGCAGGGCCTCGACGACCCGTATCACGCCTGCCCTCAGCTTCTGGCCGCCGGGCGCCAGAATACGCACCAGCAGCACTCCGTTCCAGCCACTCGCCCCGCCCTCGCAAGCAGTCTCCGCCAAGGCTGTCACGAGCGGTTTCTATCCATGCTTCGGCGGCCGGCGCAACAAGGACGATCGTCGCGAACGCGGCGGCACCTCCGCCCGTGGCCTTGCCCGCCATCACCTCGGCAAAATCGCCGTCGACCCGTACCGCATCGGCGAATACCAGCCGACCATTGCGCCGAATCCGCCACGTGTCATTGAAAAAGATGTCGTGGAGGGTCTCGCCATGCGCCGCCCGGCCAAGCACCACGGTTTCGGCGGCGAGCAGGGTGGCAGCGCCGTCGACATCCGCCTCGAGCCGGCGTGAGAGCGCGCTTCGCTCGAAAAGAATGGTCTCCTGCGGCAGCCAGTCGAGCCGGCCGTTGCCGGCAACCTGCAGCCGCGTTTCGATTGCCGCCAGGCCCCCGGCCGACTTGTAGGCACGCTCCGCTGCCTGCGCGCTGATGACTGCTGCGGCCGAGGCCGCCACCGTCACCTCATAGCGCAAGCGGTCTCCTCCCGTGACGCCTCCGGCCGTGTTGAGGAGGATGGCTTCGAGCGGCGCCCCGGTGGCGACCCGCGGCAGGCGGACTTTAGCCGAACCGGATTGCTTGAGCCGCACGAGGCGGCTGCCCCGGCCGATGGCAAGCTCCGCCCGGCCGCGCGCCCGCTCCATTCCCGGCGTCTCGGCACGCAAAGCCCGCCGTCGCAGCGAACCTTCGGCAATGGTTATCGGCTCAAGGGCGTTCATCAATACATCTTTTTCGACCCGGCCCGCTCATGCAAGCTTGAAGCCAAAGGCGACCAATCCACGCCGGCGATGGCGGCGGCACCGGCTCAGAGGCAATCAGCCGAAATATGCGGCAAGTGCAAACTGAATCGGCACTTGCCGCGCGGCCAGACTTTGCCAAATTGCCGCGCAACAGATAGAAGAGACCGTTGAGGCGGTCGGGGGCGTCGCGACCGCTGCGGATTTGGGGCTGGACCTTTGAGACTGACGCTTCTGATTGCCATCCTGTTTGTTTCGTTGTCCGGCTTGCCGGTGCGCGCAGACCAGGATCCCGCCTATATCGTCGTCGACGTCGGGCGTGGGACGGTCATCGGCTATCGCGACTCGAACCTGCGATGGCCGCCGGCGTCGCTGACCAAGCTGATGACCAGCTATCTGACCTTCAAGGCGCTCCAATCCGGCCAGCTCAAGCTGACATCGCCGGTGGTCGTGTCCGCCCACGCGCTCGCTCAGCCCCCATCGAAGATGGGCTACAAGGTCGGCACTGTCATCAACCTCGATAATGCGTTGAAGATGATGATCGTGCACTCGTCGAACGACATCGCGATGGCGATCGCCGAAACCGTCGGCGGCAGCGAAGCGAGGTTCGTCGCGCTGATGAACCAGGAGGCCAGCCGGCTGGGGATGAACTCGACGCACTTCGTCAATCCCAACGGACTGCCCGCCGCCGGCCAGGTGACCACCGCCCGCGATCTCGCCGTGCTCGCCCGCGCGGTATGGATGGACTATCCGCAGTACCGCGAATATTTCCGCATTTCTGCCATTCGTGTCGGCGCCAAGGTGCTGCGCTCCTACAACACGCTGCTGGAGCACTATCACGGCACGAACGGCATGAAGACGGGCTTCATCTGCGCGTCCGGCTTCAACATCGTCGCCACCGCCACCCGCAACGGCCGCACTCTGATGGCGGTCGTTCTCGGTGAGACCTCGGCAGACGCGCGGGCCGAAACAGCCGCCCAGTTGCTCGATCGCGGGTTCAACGGCCTGCTCACCGGGGTTCTTGGCAAGAGCCTTGCCAGCTTTGAGACCCGCCCCGCCCCGACGCCGGCCGTCGATCTTCGCGATGAGATCTGTGGCAGGAAGCGGGCGCGAACCGCCAAGACCGCCAACTCGGCGCTCGAGCCGCGGTTCGTGCTGATGGCCCCGGTCAGGGTATACACCGGCAACGCCGATCCCGTCCCCGGCCGGCCGGTAGCCGCAGCAGCGCGACGGACCGTCGACATTCCGCTGCCGCGACCGCGGCCGCAGACCGAACTGGTTGCCCAGTAGCGGCCTGCCGGCCCGCCTCGAATCAGGCGCCGACGGCGCGCTCGATGACGCAGCGTTAGCGCCCATCCTCCATAGCCTCGACCACAAGCCTGCCGCTCGACCGGCTGACGAAATGGGGAATGTCGATGGTCGCTAGCGGATCGCTCGCCTCGACGAGAAGCCGTTGGCCGGGAGCGAGCCGCTGCAAAGCCTTGCGCGTCTTCAGCACCGGAAGCGGGCAGGCAGGCCCGCGCCGGTCGAGGCTGAGGTCATGGCTCCAGTCGTGGCTTCGCGTCATCGTTTGCCCGCAAACCAGCCGATGTTAGGCTGATCGACGCCGTGGCGAAAGAATCCCGGCGGTCCGGGCAGGAAATGGGTTTTTTCGCGAACCTCAGGAAGGATTGGCTCTTCGTCCTCGGCGTGTACAGAGCGTTGCGGGTCGTCACGCCGATGGCCCGGCACCGCGACCGGACATTCCCCGACGCCGCCGAGGACCTCGCCCGACGCTACGGGGACCGGCCAGCCCTGATCTCCGATCGCGAGACGCTGAGCTACGCCGCCTACAACGCGCGCGGCAACCGCTACGCCCGCTGGGCGATGGCCAACGGCGTCGGCAAGGGCGACGTCGTCTGCCTGCTGATGCCGAACCGCCCGGAATACGCGTCCGTTTGGCTTGGCATCGCCCGGGCGGGCGGCGTCACGGCGCTTCTCAACACCAATCTCAGCGGATCGGCCCTGGCGCGCTGCATCAATCTGGTGTCGCCGATGCATATCATCGTCGCGGCGGAGCTGGCCGACTCCTTCGACAGCGCCGCCCCGATGATCGAAGGGACGCCGATTGTCTGGCGTCACGGACCCCCGGACGACGGCCGGCCGCGGCTCGACGTCGCCCTGATGGAGTTCAGCGACCGGCCGATCCCGAAATCGGGACGGCCGCAGCTCACCCTCGACGACCGCTGCCTCTTTATCTACACCTCCGGCACCACCGGCCTTCCCAAGGCAGCCAACGTCAATCACTACCGCGTCTATGCGGCGATGCTGGCCTATGCCTGCGTCATGGAAACCACGGAGAACGACCGCAACTACAACTGCCTGCCGATGTATCACACCTCCGGCGGCATCCTTGCCATCGGCTGCTGCCTGGTGGTCGGCGGCTCGACCTTCATTCGCGAGCGGTTCTCGGCCAGCCAGTTCTGGGGCGACATCGTCGATCACGACTGCACGCGCTTCCAGTATATCGGCGAGCTCTGCCGCTACCTGGTGACGGCTCCGCCGCACCCGAAGGAACGGATGCACAAGGTGACGCTGTGCTGCGGCAACGGGCTTCGGCCGGACATCTGGGAGCGCTTCCAGAATCGGTTCGGTATCAAGTCGATCCGCGAGTTCTACGCGGCGACCGAGGGCAACGCCATCCTCTTCAACTGGGACGACACGGCCGGCGCGGTGGGTCGGATTCCCGCGCTGGGCGCGGACCTTCTTCCCGATCACCAACATCCGCTTCGATGTCGAGCACGAGGCGCCGGTGCGCGGCAAGAACGGGCTGTGCATCGAATGTGCCGAGGATGAAGCCGGTGAGATGATCTCGCAGATCGTCGTCGATCCGCTGAAGCCCGGCCAGCGCTTCGACGGCTACGCCGACAAGGCGGAAACGGAGAAGAAGATCCTGCGCGACGTGTTCGCCAGGGGCGACACGTGGTTCCGCACCGGCGATCTCCTGCGGCGCGACCGTCGCGGCTACTTCTATTTTGTCGATCGCATCGGCGACACCTTCCGTTGGAAGGGCGAGAACGTGTCGACATCGGAGGTCGCCGAGACCCTGACGGTCTGCCAGGGGGTCGACGAGGTCAACGTCTATGGGGTCGAGGTCGCCGGCATCGAGGGTCGTGCGGGGATGGCAGCGGTCGCCACCAATGCCGATTTCTCGCTCGCTGTCTTTCGCCAGCACATGCACCGGACGCTCAGCGCGCATGCCAGACCGCGTTTCATCCGCCTCCAGCAGACCATCGCCGTTACATCGACCTTCAAGCTGCGCAAGCTCGATCTGGAGCGCGACGGCTTCGACCCCGCACGGACGTCGGATCCCGTCTACTTCGACGATCCGGCGGCCGGCCGCCTGGTGCGGATCGACGCGGCGCTGTACAAGCAGATCAACTCCGGAGCAATTCGCCTCTGAACGAGCAGCCGTCATCTATTACGAATAATTAACCTTGACGAGCGGGTGAATTATTCTTGAATTGTAAAGAAACTGCTCCGCTCTTAATTCCCTTCACATAGCCGGTCGGTTCAGTTTTTGTAAAATTCGAGCCGATAGGTTTGCGGTTGCGCATGACCACCCGGAGAAGCCAGGTGCGCGTATCGTTTGCCGGTGCCGTCGAGAAGGCCTTCGGAGGCCGCACCGGTCGCCGGCTGTTGCCGCTCGCCGACGCGCTGGATTCGATCCTCTACGGCTCGGACGACCGCTCCGTGTCGCAGCGGATCGCACTCATAGCCTTCGCCGTCCGCATCGTCAGCGCCGCCATCGCCTATATCAGCCAGGTCCTGCTTGCCCGCTGGATGGGCGACTTCGAATACGGCATCTTCGTCGTTGTCTGGGTCGGCGCGGTCATCCTCGGCGGCCTCGCCTGCTTCGGCTTCCAGACCGCCGTTGTCCGCTTCGTGCCTGAATATCTGGAGCGGGGCGAAAACGACCTCCTGCGGGGCGTCCTGCTCGGCAGCCGGCTGTACGGCTTCGCAGCCGCGACCGCCATTGCCGTCCTCGGGCTGCTCGGACTTTTCGCCTTCGGCGGCAACCTTTCCAGCTACTACCTGATCCCGCTCTATCTCGGCGCCGTTACCTTGCCGATGCTGGCAATCGGCGAGATCCAGGACGGCATCTCGCGCGCCTTCAGCTGGCCGGATCTCAGCCTGTGGCCGACCTACATCGTCCGGCCGATCGTCATCCTCCTCGTCATGTGGGCGGCCCTCGATCTCGGCTGGGCGCCGAACGCGGTCACCGCCATGGCGTCGGTCATCATCGCCACCTATCTCACATCCATCGGCCAGATGATCGCGCTCGAACGGCGGCTCGGCCGGACGGTGGCCGCCGGGCCGCGACTGTTCCAGCCGATGCTGTGGGCCGCCATCGCCCTGCCGATCTTCATCGTCGAGGGCTTCTTCAATCTCCTGACCAATGTCGACATCCTGATCGTCGGCTATTTCATGGCGCCCGATCAGGTCGCGATCTACTTCGCTGCGGCGAAGACGCTGGCGCTGGTCCACTTCGTCTATTTTGCCGTCCGCGCCGGTGGCGCCCAGCGCTTCTCCAAATACTACACCAACGGCGATCATCAGCGCCTCGGCGCGTTCGTCCGCGACACGTTGCACTGGACGTTCTGGCCGTCGCTGGCTCTTGTCCTTCTGATCTTCCTGGTCGGCCGCGAGCTCCTGCTGCTGTTTGGTCCGGCGTTCGGCAGCGGCTATCCGCTGCTGTTCATTCTGTCGGCCGGGATTCTGGTCCGCGCCTCGATCGGCCCGGCCGAGAGCCTTCTCACCATGGCGGGGCAGCAGGGCATCTGCGCTGCCATCTATACCGGTGCCTTCATTCTGAACGTCGTGTTGAATATCGTCCTCGTTCCCCGGATGGGGCTCTTCGGCGCCGCCACCGCCACCTCGGTTGCGCTCATCCTCGAGACGATCGCGCTTTACACGGCGACGCGCATCCGCCTCGACCTGCGCTGCTTCGTTCTGTTCGCGTTCCGCCCGATCCGCCGCGCATCGGAGGCCGGATAGATGGCGCAGATCGGACTGACCGCCGGAACCCTTGCCAAAGGCAGCGTCGATCGGCGCCGGAGACAGGCGACCGAACCCGGACCAAGCGGCAGCGTGTCCTTCTTGAGCGCGCCGCAGGCAGCCTCAATCATCACCGAATGGCGCGATCTGGCGGTGCGCAGCATCGAGGCCAATGTCTTCTTTCATCCGGGCATTCTGCTGCCGGCCATCGATCATCTCGACCAGAGCGTCACCGTCGCGACGCTGCGCGACCCCACCGGACGGCTCATCGGGCTGGCGCCAACGGAGCGGCGGCGACTCGGCCGCATCGCGCCGGCCATTCGGATCTGGTCGCACGACTATGGCCCGCTCGGTGCCCCGCTCCTCGACGCCGAGGCGATCGATCAGGCCGCCACAGCCGTGGTCAGCGCCGCCTCGAAGAAGACTTCCCTGATCGTTCCCTGCCTCCCGGTCGAAGGAGGCGCTGCCGCAGCGCTCTGCCGCGCGGCGGGGCGGACGCGGCGACCATGCAGCCTGGTCGACGAATATCAGCGGGCGATCCTCGCTCGCCCGGAGGGACCGGCCACGATCCGTGCCACCTTGCCGCACCGGCGGCGCAAGGAGTTTGCCCGCCAGATGCGGCGGCTCGCCGAACTCGGTCCCGTCACTGTCGAGACAGCGATCGACCCGGATCGCGTGCGCGCCCGGTTCGAGGAGTTCCTGACACTAGAGGCGGCCGGCTGGAAGGGTGCAAAAGGCACCGCGCTCGCCTCGCTGGCGGCGACCGCCGGCTTTGCCCGCGACATCGTCTTCAACCGGTCGGAACGCGGCACCACCCGCATCGTCTCGCTCCGTCTCGGCGACCATCCGGTGGCGATCGTCGTCTGTTTCATCGCCGGAGCGACCGCCTTCACCTGGAAGATCGCCTATGACGAGACCTTCGCGCGGTTCTCGCCCGGCGCCCAGCTGATGCTCGAAACCGCCGACGCCCTGTTCGGCGACCCCGCCATCATGCGCATCGATTCCTGCGCCTCCGCCAACCATCCGATGATCGACCACCTCTGGCCCGGCCGGCTGGCGCTCGGCACCCTCGTTGTCGGTCCCGTCGGCGGCGGAGCGCTATACCGGGCAGCGCTTGCCGCCTTCCGCGCCGAGGTCGAAGCGCGCGCGTCGGCAAAGCATCTCCGCACGGTTCTTCATGGACAGCACGGGAAGAAAGAGGTGCGATGATGAGCCTCATCGAGATCGATCGGGATTCGGCGGCCGCCTTCCCGGCCGAACCGTTCCGCATCCGCCACCAGCTCGTCGGCCATCCGCTTCTCACCCTCGACGCGCTCGCTGCTCTCGCCGGACGCCTCGACCGCGACCGGGTCGAGTACAACTCCGGCAAGCTCAAGCCCGACCAGCGCCCCGACGAGGTGCCGGGGATCGACCTTGCACCGGAGGACGTCGTGCGGCAGATCGAGACCTGCGGCGCCTGGATGGTGCTCAAGAACGTCGAGACGATCCCTGAATACGCGGCGCTCATCCGCTCGGCCCTCGCCGATGCCCGGAACGCCCTCGGCATCGGCGAGGCCGACGCCGGCATGACCGACTTCCAGGGCTTCATCTTCGTCTCCTCGGCGAACGGGGTGACGCCGTTCCATGTGGACTATGAGGAAAACGTCTTCGTCCATCTCCATGGCGCGAAGTCCATGCACGTCTTCGACAATCGCGACCGCTCGCTGGTGAGCGAGGCCGATCTCGAGACCTATCCGGGCAAGCACCGCAATCTCTCCTACCTGGAGAAATTCGAGGACCGGGCGACGGTTTTCCGCTTCCAACCGGGCGACGGGCTGTTCCTGCCCTACACCTGGCCGCACTGGGTCGAGACCGGCGACGACTGGACGATCTCGATGGCGATCACCTGGAAATCGCCACGCGATATCCGCATGAACCGGCTCTACTTCGCCAATGCGGCGCCGAGGAAGGCCGGCTGCCGCAACCAGTCCCGGGCGCTTCCTGATGCTCGACGGGATGAAGGTCGCCGCCTCCGCCACCGCCCAGGCCATGATCAACCCTTTGCGGAGGAGCGAAGGCATGCGCCGCTGGCTCCGCCGCGCGCTGTTCGGCCGCCGCGCCAACTATTACTACGGTGGCGAAGGCAACGCCTGAAACCGGCTA